>CAVRTC010000005.1:0-267754 GCA_963723985.1 uncultured Actinomycetes bacterium | reverse complement strand
TCGCCTCGCGGGTCGCCTCGTCCATGCCGGGCGCCGGTGCTTCCTCGATCACCTTCTGGTGCCGGCGCTGGAGCGAGCAGTCGGCGCTCGAACAGGTGCACGACATTGCCGTGAGTATCGCCGAACACCTGCACCTCGATATGGCGCGGGCGAAGGATGTATTTCTCGATCAGCACCCGATCGTCGCCGAACGAGGAGGCCGCCTCGCGCTTGCAGGAGAGCAACATCTCAGCGAAGTCGGCCGAAGCCTCGACCCTGAACATGCCCTTGCCGCCGCCGCCGGCAACCGCCTTGATCAAGGCAGGATAGCCGATCTTGTCGGCCTCGGCCTGGAGCCTCGCTGGCACCCGATCCTCTCGCCGACATAGCCGGGCGTGGTCGGCACGCCCGCCTCGTCCATCAATTTCTTGGCCGCGTCCTTCAGGCCCATCGGGCGGATCGAGGCCGGCTTCGGCCCGACCCAGATCAGCCCGGCATCGATCACCGCCTGCGCGAAATCGGCATTTTCCGAGAGGAAGCCGAGCCCGCATGGATCGCCTCGGCGTCCGTCGCTTTGGCCGCCGCGATGATCTTCTCGCCGACCAGATAGGATTTACCCCGCCGGACTTGGGCCGATGTGGACCGCCTCGTCAGCCTGTCGCACATGCAGCGCCTTCGCGTCCGCATCCGAATAGACCGCCACGGTGCGGATCCCCATCCGCCGCGCCGTGCGGATGATCCGGCAGGCGATCTCGCCACGGTTCGCGATGAGGAGGGAGGCGATCAGTCCGGCAGGCATCGGCCGCTCGCCTCCTCTTCCTGCTGGGACGCGCCATGGACCGTGCAGAAGATCGCCTCGCCAAACTCGCTCGTGCTCGGCACATGCGTAGCCCCGTCCGCGGTGAGGAAGGGATATTCAAGCACCATATGACGCGCGCTCCGCCCCGCACCTTCCTCGCCGTCGAGATAAATATGGAGGCGATATTCGCGTCGGGCGCATTCCTGAGCCGCAACATCCCCCCTGCCCGGCGCCGCGGTCGATCAGCGGGTGCCGCCGCAGCAACCCGCGCGCGCAGGCCCGCAGATAGGCGGCGGCGAAATTGGCTTGGGTGCGGCGAAAGGCAGGCGTGCCCGGCGCAAACGCGCCATGCCTATCGCCGAAGCCCGGCGCCAAAATGAGAGAAGGTGCAGGTGCGCAGCGGGTCACGGGCGGAGCCGCCTTGGCGCCGACGCCATATGCGGCCAGCGACAGCAACAGAAGGGCCGCCCCCGCCAGTGAAGACAGTCGCACGCTCATTGCGCTGGACACCCTGTCGTCCGCGAGGAAGAGTGAGGTTCATCACGTTCCAGATGCCATTCCCGCGCACCAGATCGAAATGATCGAGCCTGCAATTGCTGATCCGGCCGACGACACGGACGACGAATGGTGCCCAGACCATCGCTATGTCGCCATCTATTCGGATCGTCGGCTCCGAAATCCGCCTCCTGAAAGCCACCGCCGGGCCGAACGCGCTCGGCGAACTGGGTTGAGCTTCGCGGCGGAGGTTCGATGCGCCGTCAGCCCGCAGCCCCGAGGCCGTCACGCGGCCGTCCGGATGAACCTGCCGCGACATGGCCGCGGGGTCCCCCGCCTCGAACGCAGCGAACAGCGCGTTGAGAGTTGCGAAGCAAAGCCGCAGATTTCGGCTCCCCCTCCTGCAGGTTGCGCCCCGGCTGGGACCGCGCCGGCGAGCAAAACGGCGAAGAGGAGCGATCGCATCGTCACATCCTGAACACGCCGAACTTGGCGCGCTCCGGGATCGGCGCCCCAGGCGGCGAAGGGGTTGCGGCCGCCCATGCCGGCGGTCACGAGGGCCGCGCCGGCCCGGAGGCCGCAGATGACGCCGATCTCGCCGACGGTGGGATGGTCCAGCGGGCGGGCCCGGACGTTCAGGACGATGTCGAAGCCGACGTCGAGCGGGCAGACCCGTCCCTCGACGAGGGCGTTGCAGGGGAAGGCCGGCTGGCCGGGGGGATGGCAGGTGAGGGTCTCGTGGCCCGCGTCGGAGAGGACGGCGGCCGCCTGCTCGACGGCCCAGCTGTCGGTGCCCACGACCAGGACGGGGCGCCGGCGGGCAGGCTCCGATCGTCCATCACCGTGGTCTCCTGGGCTGGTCATACAACTATTTTGCGATGACCCGCCCACCGGGCCGTCCACGCAATCACAACATCAGACCAACTCGCAGGCCGCCGGTAGGCTTGTCGCACGATGGCCGCCGCCGGATCGAAGCCCCGCCAGGTCCTCGTCGTGGACGACGAGCCGATGATCCGCAACCTCCTCAGCCGGCTCCTGTCCATGGAGGGCTTCGAGGTGCTCGAGGCCGAGGACGGCCAGGCCGCCATCGAGATCCTCACCAAGCAGCAGCCCGACCTCATCCTCCTCGACGTGATGCTGCCGGCCCGCGACGGGCTCGACATCCTCACCGAGCTGCGGACCACCAGCAACATCCCCGTGATCCTGGTCAGCGCCAAGGGCGAGGAGGCCGACCGGGTGGTCGGGCTCAAGATGGGGGCCGACGACTACGTGGTGAAGCCGTTCTCGGCCGCCGAGCTCCATGCCCGGATCGAGTCGGTGCTCCGCCGGGCCCAGCCGGCGCCGGCCCCGGCCTCGGGCGACTCCGGCCGACCGGGGCGGCGCCTCACCTTCGACGGCCTCCGGATCGACCTCGACACCCGGGAGGTGACGCTGGCCGGGTCCGGGGCGGTCGACACCACGGCCAAGGAGTTCGACCTGCTGGCCTTCCTGGCCGCTTCGCCCCGCCAGGTGTTCTCCCGCCAGCAGCTCCTGGAGCACGTGTGGGGCTCGTCGTCGGAATGGCAGTCCGAGGCCACCGTCACCGAGCACATCCGCCGGCTCCGGCGCAAGATCGAGGACGACCCCGACCGGCCCCGCTGGGTCACCACCGCCCGGGGGGTGGGCTACCGCTTCGAGCCCTGAGCGGCCCGGTCGAGCGCCTCGCGCACCCGGGCCACCAGCTCGCCGACCACGAACGGTTTGAGCAGGACGTCGGCCCCCGCCAACCCGTCGCGGCTGGTCTGGTCGATGTAGCCGGTCATGAACAGGACGGGCAGGCCGGGGTGGGCGTCCGCCAGCCGCTGGGCCAGCTCCACGCCGCCCACCCGGGGCATGACCACGTCGGTCACCACCAGGTCGGGCGGGTCGTCGCCGGCCGCCAGCAGGTCGAGGGCCACCTGGCCGTCGACGGCCGGGGTCACGACGTAACCGGCCCCCCGCAGGACCTCGACGGTCAACCGGCGCAGCCCGGGCTGGTCCTCGACCAGCAGGATGCGCTCCGAACCGGATCGGGTCGGAACCCGGGCCGGTGACGGCACGGTCACCTGGCCGGCCACCAGGGGCAGGCGGATGGTGAAGGTCGTTCCCGCCCCCGGGGCCGTCGCCAGGGACACCTGCCCCCCCACGCCGGTGATGATGCTGTGGACGGTGGCCAGGCCCAGGCCCGTCCCCCGCACCCCGCCCTTGGTGGAGAAGAACGGCTCGAAGCACTGCTCGGCGGTGGCGGCGTCCATGCCCACCCCGGTGTCGACCACGTCGATGATCACGAACCGGCCATCCTCCCGGAGGGCCAGCGTGAGCCGCCCCGACCCCTCGATGGCGTCCCGGGCGTTGACGGCGAGGTTGAGGACGACCTGGTCGAACTGGCCCGGCGACAGCTGGACCAGGCCCTCGCCCGGCTCGATCTCGACGGCCAGCTCGATGGGGCCCGGCAACAGGCTGCGGACGGTCTCGGCCAGGCGCCGCAGCCGGTCCCGGACATCGAAGAGCTCGGTGGCGACGAGGTCCCCCCGGCTGATGGTGAGGAGCTGGGAGGTGATCCCGGCGGCCCGTTCGGCGGCCATCGAGATGGCCTCGACGTCGGCTCGCTCGACACCGCCCTCGGGCAGGCTCGCCTCCAGCAGGGCGGCATGGCCGAGGATCACCGTCAGCAGGTTGTTGAAGTCATGGGCCACGCCGCCCGCCATCTGCCCGGCGGCCTCGATGCGCTGGGCCCGGACCAGCTGCTCCTCCAGGAGCCGGCGGGCGGTGACGTCGGCGGCCAGGATCAGCACGCCGTCCACGCCACCGGCGGCGTCCCGCAGCGGGGCCCCGGCCAGGGACAGCGGGACGTCACTGCCGTCGGCCCGCCGGACGACGACCTCGACGTCGGTCAGCGGCTGGCCGGCCACCGTGTCGGTGGCCAGCCGGGCCAGCAGGGCGGCCGTCCCGGGGTGCAGGCTCACGGGGCCGGATCCGGCCCCGCCGGTTCCGGGATCGCCCGCCCCCAGGAGCGTGACGGCGGCGGTGTTGGCCATCCGCACCCGGCCGTCGACCTCCACCTCCAGGATGGCCAGCGGCGACGCCTCCACCAGCGCCAGCAGGTGGGCCTGGCCGGCCTTGACCGACTCGTAGAGCTCGGCATTGGCCAGCGCCACCGAGGCCAGCTGGGCCAGGGCCACCAGCAGGGACCCGTCGTCATCGGTGAAGGCCGCCGACGCCGGGGCGGTGACGGCCAGGGCGCCGATGGCCGATCCGGAGCGGTCGTTGAGCCGGACGGCCAGGGCCCCGACGGCCCCCGTGGCCGGGTCGACCAGCGTCGTCGCCTCGCCGATCTCGCCCCGTTTGGCCCGCTCCAGCAGCTCCTCCAGCTCGTCGGGCCACGGCTCGGGCCCGTCGCCCACCGACACCCGGACCGGACCGGCGTCGCCGGCCAGGGCCACCACCGCCTGGCCGGCCCGCAGCACCCGGCCGGCCTGGCGGGCCACCACCTCGGCCGTGTCGGGGGAGCCGTGCTGGGGCTGGAGGGCGAGGGCGGCGGTGACGAGGTGGCGGAGCTGGGTCGCCCGGCCCGTAGCCTCAGCCGCCGCCCGCTCACTCTCCTGGTAGAGCGAGATCCGCTCGATGGCCATGGCGGTGCGGGCGGCCAGCTCCTCGACGGCGGTGACGTCCGACGGCCGGTAGCCACGCCGGTCGGGGCCGGTGGCGCAGGTGATGGCGCCGACGGAGAGGCCCTGGATGCGGAGCGGCACGATGAGGACCGAGATCAGCCCCAGGGCCTGGACCAGGGCCAGGTGGTCGCCCTCCTCCGGATGGGTCGGCGCCGTGACGGCATCCCAGACGAGTTCGGACTGCCCGGTGGCCATGACGCGCCGGACGGGATCCGCCCACCGGGGGTGTTCGGCCAGCAGCCCGGGGAGCAGGCGGTCGGCCAGGGGATCGGCATGGGCCGCCGCCAGGCGGCGGATCTCGCCGTCCTCGACGAGGTCCACGGCGCACCAGTCGGCGAAGCTCGGGACGATGACGGCGGCCAGCGAGCCCAGGGCGGCGGCCTGGTCGTCGAGACCTGCCACCAGGGCCCGGCTGCCCTGGGCCAGGAGCGCCAGGTGCCGCCGGGCATGGTCCACCCCGAGGCGGGAGCTGCGTTCGGCGGCCTCCAGCTCCGCCATCCGCAGGGCGGCCGCGGCCCGATCGGCCATCAGCTCGAGCACCAGCTCGGCGTCGTCGTCGAAGGCGCCGGGGGCGGGCGCGCCGGCGACGAGGACGCCGAAGAGGCGCCCGTCCCGCTGCATCGGCACGGCCAGCCACGACCGCCACCGGCCGAGCCGGTCGAGCCCGGCCAGGGCGGGGTCTTCGGCGTCGGCGACGACCACGCCCTTCCCCTCGGCGGCCACCCGGCCCACGACGCCGTGGCCGACGTCGACCTGGTCGGGCCATTCGGCGTCGTCGTCGGGCTCGCTGGTGCCGACCAGGAGCAGGCGGTCGTCGTGCTCGGCGTCGAGACAGTAGAGGGCTCCCGCCCGGCCGCCGACGGCGTCGATGCCGTGGGTCAGCACAACCTCGATCGGCAGCCGGCCGTCCGGGGTCCCGCCCCGGCGGACGATGGCCCGCAGTGCCCGGGTCCGGCGCGTAGCCCCCGAGGGATCGTCGCCGTCGGCCCGGCCCGGGGCCGGCTCGTCTCGAGACATGTCCCGAGCGTAGGGCCAGGGAGGGCTGATCGCTTCTGGCCGGTGGCCGGGTTGGCCGCTCCGTAAGCTGCTCCGGGGAGGCGAGGTTCGGTGACCGGGCCGCGCTGCCCATCGGCGAAATAGCGCGATCGGGCCATGGATCGGCGGCGGGGACCGGCGCATGGTGAGACGGTTCGGACGGGTCTCTGTGCCCGCCCACCCCCGTTCCGGGAAGGGCCGTCGTGCGTCGTCGTCTCGCTGCTGGTGCCCTCGTGCTCGTCGCCGGCTTCACGTCGTTGCTGACCGGTGTCAGCGAGGCGGACCCGTCCGGAAGCCCGTCGGGGTCGACGGCGGGAGAGCCGGCCTCCGTTCCCGGCGAGCTGGTGGTCGGCTACCGGCCCGGCGTGCCGGAGACCCGCCGCTCGGAGATCCGGGGCCGGGCCCGGGCTCAGCGGATCCGGCGGGTGGCGGAGGAGAGCGGCCGGCGTCCCGGCGTCGAACTGGTGAAGGCCAACGGGATCGACCGGGCCGAGGCCGCCCGCCGGCTCCGGTCCGATCCCGACGTCGTCTACGCCGAGCCGAACTGGATCTACACCCACGACGCCACCGTCCAACGACCCGAGGTACCTCGACGGCTCGTTGTGGGGCATGACCGGTGACACGACGGCGCCCCCGAACCCCTTCGGGAGCCAGGCCGACGAGGCCTGGGCGGCCGGGAAGACCGGCAGCAGCACCGTCTACGTCGGGATCATCGACGAGGGCTACCAGTACACCCACCCCGACCTGGCCGCCAACGCCGGCACCAACCCGGGCGAGACCGGCGCCGTCAACTCGACCGACGGCAAGGACAACGACGGCAACGGCTACGTGGACGACGTCTACGGCTGGGACTTCGCCGGCAACAACAAGACCGTCTACGACGGCACGGTCGACGACCACGGCACCCACGTGGCCGGGACCATCGGCGCCAAGGGCAACAACGGCGTCGGCGTGGCCGGCGTCAACTGGGACGTGCGGTTCATCTCGGCCAAGTTCCTCGGCGCCAATGGCGGCACCACCGCCAACGCCGTCAAGGCCATCGACTACATCACCGACCTGAAGACCCGCCACGGCCTGAACATCGTGGCCACCAACAACTCCTGGAGCGGCGGGGGCTACTCGCAGGCGCTGGCCGACGCCATCGGCCGGGCCAACGACGCCAACATCGTCTTCGTGGCCGCGGCCGGCAACAGCGGCGTCAACAGCGACGTCACCGCCGTCTACCCGTCGGGCTACAACCTGCCCAACGTGATCTCCGTGGCGGCCATCGACAAGAACGGCGCTCGGGCCTCCTGGTCGAACTACGGCGCCACCAGCGTCGACCTGGGCGCCCCCGGGCGTGGGCATCTGGTCGACCGTGCCCACCAACGCCTACGCCGCCTACGACGGCACGTCGATGGCCACCCCCCACGTGACCGGGGCGATCGCCCTCTACGCCGCGTCGAACCCGATCACGAACGTGGTCGGCATCCGCAGCGCCCTCCTGGGCTCGGTCATGGCCACTCCCGCCCTGGCCGGCGTGACCGTCACCGGCGGCCGGCTCGACATCGGTGCCCTCGTCGGCGGCGTCGCCGTCCCGCCACCCCCGCCTCCGCCCCCGCCGCCGCCCAACCCCCGCTCGGTCACCGTGACCAAGGGCAACAAGACCTGGACGGGGACACCGATCACCGTGCGCTGGAGCGGCTTTACGGTGCAGGTCGACATCTACCGGAACGGCTCCAAGGTGGCCAACAAGACCACCAACGACGGCCTCTTCACCCAGACCGTGCGGGGGTCGGGCAGGATGACCTACCTCGTCTGCGACACGGGCAAGACCACGGGCTCCTCCTGCGCCGAGGGCTTCACCGACATCTAACGGAGTTGTTCCAGGGTTCGAGGCCACCCCGGCGCCGATGGAACGACCGGTGCAGTTCTTGACCCAACGCCACAAGCCCCGCGAGCATCCCGCCGCTGGCCGGCGCGGCGGCGTCAGCAGTCAGCCAGGGCTCGCAGCGCCCGGCAGACCTCGCGGCGTTCCTCACCGGCGAGCGTGCCGACCCGTGCGGTGAGGAAGCTGCGGCGAATCGGCTGGAGATTGTCGAAGGACGCCACGCAGGCCTCGCCGAGACCGTGTGGTTCGCCGAGGGCGACCTCAGTGGGGATACTCCGCACCGTGCGCGTGATGGGGGCCACCACGATCCAGGTCAGGACGGGGATCGCCTCGTTGCGGCTGACGACGAGCACCGGGCGGCGCTTGTCCTCTGCCTCCGCCCACCAGATCTCGCCCTGCAGCGGGAGGCGCGTCACCAGGGCTCTTCGGAGATCATGTGGATGGACGACACGTCGGCCCAGCCCACTTCTGCTTCGGTCTGGGGAATCCGCTGGTAGCCGTCTGCGATGCGGGCCCCGACCTGGGTGCGCCGGTGACGCTCGACCAAGCGCTGGAGCCCGAGGCGCACCGCCTCCGACCGGCTCGCCACCACACCGGCGGCGACGAGCTGGTCAACCGCTGCGGCGAGCTCCTCGTCCACCCGGGTAACCAGTTGCGCCATGCAAAAAGCATAGCACATTGCAATGCAACCTGGGCGGGAGTCAAGCCTTATGCGAGCGTTGCGCATCACCACCCTCGACCGGGCGCGCATGACGGAGGTCGAGCGGGCGCTGCACCTTGCCCTCGGCATGCCGCTGCCCTGCACTACGACGTAACGATGCACGCCGGCTGTTAGAGCGAGACGATGTTGACCGGTACGGACCCGGCGACGAGGCGCACGTCCTTGGCGTCGCTCGTGATGACGGTCACCGGCCGGGCCGGGAGGTGGCGGATCACGGCGCCGATGTGAGCGTCGGCGACGGAGACCCGGTGCTCGTGGGCGAGGGCGGCGGCCCGGTCGGCGGCCTTCTCGTCGAGGGCGGCGTCGCGGATGCCGAGCAGGTTGATGAAGGCCGACCGGGGCTCGGTGCGGTCCCAGCCGGCCTCGACCCGCACCGCGGTGGGCACCACCAGCGAGATCGCCCCGGAGCCCTTGCGCTTGCGGGCGGCAACGACCTGGATGTGGCTCAGCGCCCGCCGGTGCTTCTTGTGTCCGGGCATACGGAGGGCCTGGACGGCTTCGTTGTCGAGGACGACGGTCACGCCGCGGTCGAGGCCAGCGCCTCGGCCCAGAGGAGGACGTCGTCGGCGTCGGCCTCGGGATGCGACTTGACGATGGCGGCGGCGGCCCGGCGGATCAGCTTCGGCTGGCGGGCGAGCGGATTCCCGTCGAGCTCCGCGGCGGCGATGGCCAGTTCGGCGAGCGATGGCCGCGCCTCGGGATGGGCCTGGTAGTGGGCCTCGAGGGCGGCCTCCGTCACGATCGCTTCGAGCCGGGCCCGGAGCGCATCGGCGGTCAACGTCGTCGTCGAGGCCGACACGCCCAGCTCCCTGACGGCCAGCGCGGCGGCCTCCCGCAGCGCAGCTGGGAGCCGCATTGAGGTGTTGACGGTCTCGTCGCCCGTCTGTTCCAGCAGCTCCGCGATGCGGGCCAGAGCGTCCACGACGCTCAATGTACCACATGGGTGTGGTACGAAGGTCCGCGTCTGCGGGCCTGACTTTCTCGCCGTGTTCGACACCGAATGGCGGTTTCCCACCGCCGACCCGGAGGCCCTCTACCACGCCCGCCGTCCCGACGTGCTGCTCGCGCCCGGTGCCTCCCTTCGAGGGAAGGTCGCCCTGCTCGAGGCTCCCCTGGTCGTCGTCGAGGTCCTCTCGCCGGGCAACCGCAAGCCGGACATCGACGAGAAGCGTGCGCTGTACTTCCGCCACGGCGCCCGCCACTACGTCGAGGTGAGCATCTCCGAGGACGAACACCAGGCGACGATCGCGTGGTACGGGAGAGGGCGTTCGGGCTGGATGAAGACGGCCAGCGCCCTGGGCGATGAACAACTGGAGGTCGACGACCCGTTTACCTTCCGGGTCCGGCCAAACGCCCTGCTGTTCTGAGCCTGCATTTGCTGAACGCCCTCTGGCCGTAGGGGCCTCAGCGCCGGCCGTCCTGCGCCCGCCGGGGACGCGCCGGTACCGCATATACTTTATGCCATGAATCGAGTGCGGCTTTCTACCACAGTCGATGCCCGGTTGTTGGCGGAAGCCCGCCGGCTCGTGCCGGGTCCCGACAGCCGGCTCGTCGACCGGGCCCTCGCCGCTTTGGTCGAGCAGCTGGAGGGGCGGAGGGAGCTGGAGGCGCTGGCTGCCCACCCCTATGAGGACGATCCCGACCTGTCGTGGTCGGCGCCGCCGGGGCCCGACCTGCCCTACGACGGGCCGGTCCCCGCCGAAGTGCGGAAACTGGCCCGCCAGCGCAGGGGCCGGAGCGCGTGACCGGCCTCGGGCATGGTGACGTGTACTGGGCCGACCTCGACAAGGTCCGGCCTGTGGTGGTCCTCACCCGCCGTCGCGTCGCTGGCCGCCTGACGCGCGTGCTCGTCGCCCCGGTCACCACGGTCGTGCGGGGCATCGCCACCGAAGTGCCCGTGAGCGAGGACGAAGGGGTGCAACCCGGATCGGTGGCCAGCCTCGACAACGTGCAGCTGGTCCCGGTCGACCTCCTCCTCCGCCGGGCCGGTGCGATCGCCCCCGAGCGCTGGCCGGAGTTCTGCGCCGCCATGGCGAAAGTGATGGCCTGCTGAAATCCCCTGAGCCGCCTAGTCCCCGGTGGCCGGGTTGGCCGCTCCGTAGGCCGCTCCGCCGGTGGCCAGGCCGGGGCCCCAGGCATCGCTGCCCATCGGGTTGATCCCGTACTCCTTCAGCTGGGCCAGCTCGGCGGGCGTCCAGTCGCTGGGGTTGGTGGCCCGCAGCTTCTGCTCCAGCACCGACAGGCCGAGGTCGTACTTCTCGCCCGGGCGGGCCAGGTACATCCCGTCGGCGTCGACCAGGAGGACGCCCTCGGCCTGGGTCTTCTTGAGCGTGGTGAAGTGCTTCAGGGGGTCGTAGGTCGGGTCGCTGGTGTCCCACACCGGCGTGCGGCCCTCGCCGGGGATGGTCCCCCCGCCGGCCTTGTAGGCCATGGCCTCGCCCACCGCGTCGTCGAGCTGGTCGCGGAGCTGGGCCCGCTGCGTGGAGCTCATCTGGCGGATCTGGTCCTCGCTCATGCCCGTCCGCCGCAGGTGGGCGTCGACGTCCATGTCGGTCACCATCCCCTTCCCGCCCATCATGAAAGTGTCGGTGTCGCCGCCGGTCCGCTTCCAGTCGCTCCACGTGTCGGTGTAGCCGGCATCGCCGGGGCGGACGCCGTTGGCGTCGGTGACCTGGCTCTTGGTGTACCACCGGCCGTCGTCGCCGACCCGAGCCTCGCCCTGGACGGCCCGGCCCTGGGCGTCGTACATCACCCCGCTGGTGTGGTTCTTGCCGCCCTCGACCCGCTCCCACTCCTTCTGGCGCTGGACGAGGCGCTCGTAGACGTCGTCGGGGACCGTCCCCTTGGACGGCATCGGGTCGGGCTTGTAGGCCACGACCTCACCGGCCTTGGCGCCCTCCGGGGCGCCGTACTTCGACTCCCAGTCCTTCATCGACTTGTTCTCGATGAAGTTCGGCTTGGGCTGGTACTCCTGGCGATCGCCGTACTTGTCGGTGTAGCCGTCGCGCCGCAGCTCGAGGGCGTCGGGGTTCCCCTTCTTCAGCTCGGCCCACGGCTTCTCCGCCGCGTCGGTCCCCCGCCCGTAGCGCAGCGAGTTGTCCTGCATGTCGAAGAGCCGATCCTTCTCGATCGCCGACCACTTCTCCGCCTCTTCGGGGGTCAGCTTGATCTTCTGGCCGGGCTCGACCTCCTTCATCAGCTGGTTGATCTCGGCCTTGCTGTACGGCTTGTGGAGCCGGTCGTCGAAGGCCCGTTCGAAGTCGAGGGGGGTGCGGGTCGGCACGTCGGTGTCGGGCTTCCTGGGGCCGTCGACGTCGGGCTTCTTGGGCGCGTCGACGTCGGTCTTCTTGAGCGCGTCGGCCAGGCCGCTCTTCTCGATGGCCTTGCCGATGCCGGCGCCGAGCATGGCGTCGAAGGCCGCCGAGCCGGCCATGTCGCCGATCAGCTTGGCCATGGCGTCGTCGTCGCCGGACAGGGCCGCCTTCTCGAACTCCGCCAGCTTGCTCTGGATCCCGTCGATGGCGGCCCGGGTGACCTTCTGCCCGCTGGCCTCGAGCAAGGCGGCGATGTCGTTGGCGTCGGCGTGGGCCATCCAGTCCATGCCGGCGGCCAGGAGCTCGTCTCGATGCTCGTAGAGCTGCCCGCCGGCCTCCCACAGCGTCCCGGGCAGCGACACCAGCTCGCCGGCGGCGTTGTAGACCCCGACGCCCGAGGCGACGAGGGTTTTGCCGATCCGGTCCCGCATCTTCCCCGACGCCAGGTCGTCCCACAGCTCCTGGCCGAAGGCGTCGCGGAACTCCTTCGACGTCAGGAAGGACACCTCGTTGGTGACGCTCTCGATGAGCTTGTCCTTGACCTTCTTGGCCCGCTCGAGGTCCTGGCGGTTCTCCTCGTCGAGGGCCTCGAAGAAGCTGGGGCCGTCGGTCTCGCCCACCAGCTGGTCGTAGTAGCTGCGCAGCTCGGCGGCGTCGGCGTTGGGGTACTTGTCCCGCAGGTACGACAGCACCCGCGCCGCCTTCTCCCGGTCGGTCAGCTCGTTCCACCGCTTCCGGTCGCCGTCGTCGGCGCCGCCGCCCAGGCCGGCCCCGACCAGGGTGCCCGCCCCCGAGGCGAACCCGCCGAAGAGGGCGAAGAACAGCACGTCGAACGAGCCGCCGCAGTCCTTGATGTAGGAGAACAGGGCGGGGTTGCCGCATTCCCGGAACCCGCCGTCGTCGGCCAGGGCCGGGTGGATCTCGCCGACGAGGGCGACCAGGATCCCTCCGGCCAGGATGCAGGCCGCCGTCGTCCCCGCCCCCGGCGTCCGGCGCCGCGTCAGCACGAAGGCGGCGATCCCGGCGCCCGCTCCGAGGAGGACCTGGAAGCCGCGGTCGGGGATCACCCAGCCGAGGGCGAAGGCCCCGGCCGACCCGACCAGACCGACGAGCATGCCCACCGCCGCCGGCGGACGGGCGTGGGCGGTGGCGAACCGGGCCACGACCTTGCGCCACAACCACATCAGGCCGGACGTCACCGCCGGGCGCAGGGCCCGGCCGAAGAGGAGCAGCACGCCGGCGGCCATGGCGGCCGAGAGGGACTGCCCGACGGCGATGACGATCACCATGGACCCGGCGAAGCCGGTCAGGAGGTGCACGGCGGTGTCGTCGCCGTCGTCGGTCATGGCCCGCTTGATGCTGTGGGGTAGGTCGCGGACGTCGGCCCAGAACCGCTCCTTGCCGACGGAGAGGCGGTAGGCCACGACCGCCGAGGCGATCATCGAGACCAGGAAGTAGAACAGGGTGCCCCGGACCAAGTTGCCCGAGCCGCTGGCCGGCGCCCCGGACGGGACGCGGTACCCGTCGTACTTGCGACCCATGACGAAGATGTTGAAGATCCATCCGGCGGCGAAGCCGGCCGCGCCGGCGCCGATGAGGATCTTGAGGTGTGATCGGGCCCAGGCCACCGCCCGCCCGCGGAACGCCGCCCAGTTCTGCCGGGCGGTGAAGGCGTCGGGGTCGGTATCGGTGAGCAGGGCCGCCATCCGGGCCCGGTCGTCGGGGGTCAGGGTGGCCAGGCCGGCGCGGAGTTCGGCGACCTCTTCGTTGGTCGGGGTCATGGCCTCTCCTGGTCGTCGATGATCACGTAGCCGCCGCTGAAGGGGCGGCCGTCCACCTTGAGGCGGCGCACCCCGGCGTCGGGGAAGCACCAGCGGTCGGTGCTGCTGGCCGGCAGTGGGCGGGCGGAGGCTCCGACCCGGTGTTCGACCGGGTCGGTGTTGCGCAGCACGACGCAGCCCTCCACCGGGATCCGCAGCCACTGCGGGTAGAAGCGCCCGTCGACCACCACGGCGCTGGGGCCGGCGGCGACCTCCTCGCCCCGGCGCACCCGGTCGTCGGGGGCGAAGGGCTGCTGCCAGCCGACCAGTGCCAGGGCCACGCCGACCAGGACCACCGCCACCGGGCGGCGGACGACGGAGGTGGCCTCCACGACCCGTTCGGTGTGCTGCGCCGCCCTGCCGATGGCCAGGCCGTAGGGGACGTGGGCGGCGTAGGCGATGGCGATGGACAGCCACTGCACGCCGTGCTCGCCCCGCAGGCCGTAGGAGGCGGCGAAGGGGCTGAGCACCACGGCGGACTCCAGCACCATGGCCCAGGCCACGCCGTAACCCCAGTGCCGGCCCCGGGCCAGCACGGCGTAGGCCACGCCGAACCCGACCCCGTTGGCGGTGTGGTAGGCCCAGCCGGCCAGGCCCGTCCAGGCACTCGACGAGCCGGCGTCGAGGAGCAGGACGCCGTAGGAGTCGATGGGGGCCAACAGGCCGAACCCCAGCCCGTACACGAAGGGAATTCGGAACAGGTCGTAGCCCGCCGTGCCCACCAGTCCGCCGAGGGCCCCGGCGGTCATGGCCTGGCGGGTCTCGGGCCACCGACCGGTGCGGGTCATGAACGCGGCGCTGCCCACGGTCAGCGCCACCAGCGGCCCGCCCACCAGTACCGACCACCCGGCGAACGATCCCAGGTCGTAGACCCAGGCCAGCAGCGGGATCACCGATCCGCAGGCGGCCCCGAACAGCGCCAGGCGCAGGAGGAACGGCGCCGCCGGTCGGGCCGCGCCGGAGGGTCCGGCTCCGCGGGCCAGCGCTGCGGTCACGACCTGGGATGGTATGACAGGAGCGGACTGAGCCGCGACAGCCATTGCGGGCTCCCGGTTAGCGGACCATCTCCATGCGGAGCCCGTCCTCGTTCCACTCCGGCAACTCGGGCAGGCGGGACACGGCCCGGGCGGCGATGCGCCGGGCGGTCCACAGGTCGACGCAGGCGTCGAGCATTGTGGGGAGCCGGACACCGTCGGGGATGTTGTCGAGCACCCGCTCGAGGCCGGGCATCCGGGCCCGGAGGAGGCCGAGGCGCTCGTCGATCCCGAGGTGGGTGCGCTTGGCGAACTTGAGCGGCTCGTCCTCGTTGAGCTGATAGAAGCCGAGCTCGGGGTGGACCTCGAAGACCGTGCGCTGGTGGTAGGACGCCACGTCCCGCTGCACCTCCCGGAAGCGGTCCAGTTGGGCCCGCACCACGGCCGAGAGGCCGTCTCCGGAAACGTCGTAGACCACCGAACGGGTGGGCGGCGACACGATCGCCGCGCCCCGGCGCCGGCCGAGGAGCTTGCGGGCCTCCCGGTCGCAGGCCCGTCCGCCGGCGGCCCGCTCGGCCGGCAGACCGATGGGGCAATGGAGGGCGATCATCTCGTAGGCGGGCCGGGAGTCGAGCACGTCGATGATCGTCTTCATCACCTGCGGCGGCTCGGGGAACAGGGAGACCCCCTGGAGCTTCCCGGATACGACGAGCCAGCCGCCGGGGCAGGGCTCCACCCCGGCCAGCAGGCGGTAGGGCAGCGACGCCCCCCGGCGGAGTTGGCTCGAGACGTTGTGGTTGTGCTGGTTCGACATGATCGCGGTACCCCGGCCGGGCTAGCGGCCTGCCGGGACCGGCACCGGGCGGCCGATCTCCTTGGGGAACATGCTGCGGGCGACGGCCTCCTCGCGGCTCACGATCCCGTCGGCCACCAGTTTCGAGAGGTGCATCTCGAAGGTCTGCATCCCCTCGCTCTGGCCCATGGTGATGGCGTTGCGGAGCTGGCGGGTGTTGTTCTCCCGGATCAGGTTGCGGACGGCGTGGGTGCCGGCCAGCACTTCGAAGGCCGACACGAGGCCGCCGTCCCGGCGGGGGATGAGCCGCTGGTAGACCACGCCGACGAGGCAGGCCGACAGCTGGAGGCGGGCCTGGTTCTGCTGGTCGCCGGGGAACACGCCGACGAGGCGGTCGACGGCCTGCGTCGTGTCGTTGGTGTGGAGCGTGGCGATGACGAGGTGGCCGGTCTCGGCCAGCGTCAGGACCGTGTCGATCGACTCGAGGTCGCGCATCTCGCCGACCATGAGGACGTCGGGGTCTTCCCGGAGGGAGGAGCGCAGGCCCCGGGCGAAGGACTCGGTGTCGCGGCCCACCTCCCGCTGGTTCACGGCGCCCAGGCCGTGGCGGAAGACGTACTCGATCGGATCCTCGATCGTGAGGATGTGGCAGAACCGGGTGGTACTGACGTGGTCGATCATCGACGCCATGGTCGTCGACTTGCCCGACCCGGTCGGGCCCGTGAGGAGGATGAGCCCCGACGGCGACGCCACCATCTGTTGCACGGACTCGGGCAGGCCGAGCTCGTCCATCGGCGGGATCTGCGTGGGGATCATCCGCAGGGCGAGGGTGATCGAACCCCGCTGGTTGAAGGCGCTGCCCCGCACGCGGGCGAGGTGGTCGAAACCGAAGGCGAAGTCGACGTCGCCCCGTTGGGCGAAGGTGGCCCGGTCGGCCTCGTCGAGAAGGGTGGCCGCCAGGGCCTCGGTGTCGGCCGGCTTGAGCATCGGCTGGTCGGGGACGGCGTGCAGCTCGCCGTCGACCCGCACCAGAGGGGCGGAGCCGGCGGTCAGGTGCAGGTCGGTGCCGCGGCGCTCCCAGAGGTAGGAGAGCAGCAGTTCCAGCCACTCGGCGGCAGGCGGGTTCGTCGACAGAGGTTCGCTCATGGATCCACCCTAAATACAGGTGGCCGCCGGCGAATCCTCACAATTGATGAAGAGCCTCCGGGTAGCCCCGGCGGGCGCGATTTCGGTAGATCGCACCCCATCTCGACGGTGGAGCGATGCGGCGGCGGCTTGTCCCAGTCAGGCCGCCGCCGACCAGCTCGTCGTCGGGTTCAGCGCCGGGTTGCCGCCTTCGAAGGTGCCTTGCGGGCCGGGGCCTTCGCCGGTGCCTTGCGGGCCGCGGTCCGGGCCGGTGCCGCCTTGGCCGGCGTCTTCCGGGCCGGCGCCCTGGTCGATCCCGCCTTGGCTGTCGCCGGACGGGCCGCCGTGGCCGTGCGGGTGCCCGTCGCCTTCACCGGAGCGGGTTTGGTCAGTTTGGGGGCGGGCGCGACACCGAGCACCACGTCCTTGAACCCCTTGAGGGGGGTGATGCGCGCCTTCTTCGACGCCTTGATCTTGATCGCCTCACCCGTGGCCGGGTTGCGGCCCATCCGGGCCTTGGTCTGGATCTTGGCGAACTTGGCAAACCCGCTCAGCACCACTGGGTCGCCCTTGGAGACGGTGGCGAGGATCACATCGGTGAAGCCCTTCAGGACCCCGTCGACCACCTTGGATTCGGTGCCGGTTTGGGCGGCGACAGCGGTGACCAACTCACGACGGTTCACAGGATCTCCCTCTGTTTCAGGATGAGACGGGGCCCAGTCTGACCGGCGTCAGGCGGACCGGGTGGGAATTCGCCCAAAACATACCGGAGGGCCCAAAGCCTCGCTGGCAGCCTTGTTCGGCAAAGCCGCATCGGAGAGGATCACGGAATGGGTGGTGAGGGCGTGACGCGGGACGGGTCGGCGATGGACGGCGACGGCCTCGATGACGAGGTATCGGTCGTCGACGAGCTGACGGGTCTGGCCAACCGGCGCGGGTTCACGGAGATCCTCCGGATGGAGGAGCGGCGTCACGCCCGCTACGGCGGAATCCCGATCCTCGTCCTGATCGACCTCCGCAAGGTGCTCTCCGAGTGCCCGGATGAGGAGCGGCCCCGGCTCGTCGTGGAGGTCGCCGACATCCTGGCCGACGCCATCCGCGACACCGACACCCTGGCCCGGGTCGACGACGACCGCTTCGCCATCCTGGCCATCCAGGCCGGCTGCAGCGCCGCGTCGATCGTCGGCCGCCTGCGACTCCACCTGGAGCTGCGCCGGGTCCACCAGGCCGAGGTCATGGTCGGCGAGCCCGGCAGCCTGACCACGTCATGGCGGGGCCTCGAAGGGTCCACCAAGCCGACGCTCCGCCTGGTGCGATAACCGCCCAGGGGTCACCCGTTTGGCGTTTGGTGCGATAACCGCCCGGGGGTTACCCCTCGGTGCGATGACCGCCCGGGGGTCTTACCCCTGGTGGGTTGATGAGGCGGCCGGAGCGGCCATCGTGGTGCTGGGCACCGCGGCCGTCCACGCCATTCCGTGCACCCGGTAGGGCGTGATCCGCACCACGTTGGGGCGGTCGCCGCCGGGCCAGGCGTCGATGACGAGGGCCGCCATCCGGGTCTGCAGGGCCAGGGGATCGGCGTCGAGCACTTCCTGGGCCAGGCCCTCGAAGGCTACCGACCAGCCGTTGCCCGAGCCGTCGATGTCGTCGACTTCGAAGGTGGCCATCGAGCGGGTGATGGCGGTCAGCTTCGTTCCCACCTGGGTGCGGAAGACGATGGCGTCGCCGTCGACGGCGAAGTTGAGCGGGTAGATCGCCGGCGCACCGTTGAGGGTGACGACGAGGCGGCCGACGTGCTGGCCGCCACGGGCCAGGAGCGCCAGCGCCTCCTCGGCGGCGACCTCCCGGCGGGCCACCACCGGGTGTTCGGCGGCGGGTGCCGGAGCGGCCTCGATCGGCCGGGCGGTCTCCTTGGGGGGCGTCGCGGCCCGACCGGCCACGACCCGCTGGCCGACGACCCGGTCCGAACGGATCAGCAGCAGGCGGTCGCCGGCGGCCACCGGCCACGGCGACAGCAGGGGAGTGACGAAGGGCAGGACGTCGTGGTCGAGCTCCTCGACCGGCCCGGTGACCACGACGCTCCAGCCCTGCCGGGCGGCGTGGTCGAGGACGTCGGCCTCGAACGACACCACCGTCCCGGGGGCCAGGGCCTCAGCGGCACTGCCGGCCCGGACGGCCACCACGAGCTCGCCCTCGACCACCGCAAACGAGACGGGTTCGAGGGTGGGGAAGTTCGGCGTGGGCACCGCCAGTCGCCCGACGGGCGCGGTAGGCAGCAGCTGCCGGCATTCGGCGCGGCTCAGCCTCTCGAGGTGCGGGTGCTCCATACTGACTTGATCGGCCCGGCCGAACCGACTCTGAAGGAACCGCCACCTCCGAGTGGGATCAGTTGGGACGAAACCAGCCGCTGACCACCTCGACGTGGCCGGTGTGTGGGAAGAGGTCCACCAGGCGCACGGACCTCAGTTGCCAGCCGCCGGCGGCCAGCAGGCCGGCGTCGCGCCCCAGGGCCCCGGGGTCGCAGGAGACCAGCGCCAGCGCCGATGCCCCCGTGGCTCCGATTCGGGAGACGACCTCGGCTCCGAGCCCCTGGCGGGACGGGTCGGCCACCACCACGTCGGCGGCGGACGGGCGCCAGCGCCGCACGTCGCTCCGCACGATCCGGGCGCCGTCGAGGTCGGCCAGGTTGATGCGGGCATCGGCCACCGCCGAGCGGCCGGACTCCACCGCCACCACACGGCCCCCGTCCGTTGGCCCAGGACACCGGCGAAGAGACCCACCCCGCTGTAGAGGTCGACCACCGAAGCGCCCGGTGTCACGGCGTCGCCCAGGACGCCCACCACGGTGTCGACCAGCGCCTCGGCCCCGTCGGGCCGGCCCTGAAAGAAGCTGTCGGCCGAGATGCGCCACCGCCGGCCGGCGACCACCTCGTGGATCCAGGCCCGGTGGCCCGCCGTCAATTCGTCGGTCCCGACAACGGTCACGCCGGCCCGGGCGTCGTCCGTACCGCCGGTGCCGTGCTCCGGCAGTCCCCGGCCCCGGTCGTCGTCCGTACCGCCAGTGCCGTGCTCCGGCGGGCCACCGGCCGGTGGTGACCCCCCGCCCGGGGTGCCGGGCACCCGGCTGTCGCCGACGGTCGGGGTGCACACCACCAGCCGCTCGCCGGTGGCCGCCCCGGCCCGGACGGTCACCTCCCGGACCGGCGGCGGAAACACGCCCTCTCGGAGGATCTCGTCGACGAGGGGATGGGCGACGAGGCAGCCGCCGTCTCCGACGGCCAGGGGATCGTGGGCATGGTGGCGCCGGAACCCGGCCCGACCCTTGTCGTCGATCAGCGCCCGCACGGTCGTCCGCCAGCCCTCGACCGGCAGTTGCGGCCCGAGGTCGGGCTCGGGCGGCTCGGGGATCCGGCCGATGCGCCGCAGGGCGTCGGTCACGATCCGGGCCTTGAGGGCCCGCTGCGCCGCCGGGGCGACGTGCTGCCAGTCGCACCCGCCGCACCCGGCCTCCACCTGGGGGCAGGGCGGCGCCACCCGTTCCGGCGCCGCCTCCACCACTTCGAGCAGCTCCGCCCGGGCGAACCGTCTCCGCTCCTCGGTGACCGTCACCCGCACCCGCTCGCCCGGCAACGCGCCCCGCACGAACACCGCCCGCCCGTCCGAAAGGCGCCCGACCCCCTCCCCGCCGGCCGCCACGCCGGCGACCGTCACCTCCTCGCTCGCCCCTCCGTCCATGCCGGAGAGGGTGACACACCACCGCCAACCACCACCGTTCCGGCGTTCGTTTACCGGGATACGGCGGAAAAGGAACGCCGGTTTGGTGGGGGCGGCCGGGCCGGCGCAACCGGCGTTCGTTTTTCCGGGATGCGGCGGAAAAGGAACGCCGGTTTGGTGGGGGCCGCCGGGCCGGCGCAACCGGCGTTCGTTTTTCCGGGATGCGGCGGAAAAGGAACGCCGGTTTGGTGGGGGCGGCCGGGCCGGCGCAACCGGCGTTCGATTTCCGGGATGCGGCGGAAAAGGAACGCCGGTTTGGTGGGGGCCGCCGGGCCGGCGCAACCGGCGTTCGTTTTTCCGGGATACGGCGGAAAAGGAACGCCGGTTCGAGATCGGCGGCTCGCACCGGGCGAGGACGGCGGGTCAGACTGCCGAGCCAATGGGTTCCACCCCGAAGCGGCGGCTCGTGCTGGCATCGGCGTCGCCGGCGCGGCTGCGGCTGCTCATCGGCGCAGGGTTCGAACCGGAAGTCATCGTCTCCGGAGTCGACGAGGACGGTTTCGAGGCCGCTGACCTGCCGGCGCTGGTGACCGCGCTGGCCGAGGCCAAGGCCGAGGCCGTGGCCGCCCGGCCGGAAGTGGCGGGGGCGGTGATCGTGGCCTGCGACTCGCTGCTCGACGTCGACGGCGAGGCCCACGGCAAGCCGGCCGACGAAGCGGAAGCCCGGGCCCGGCTCCAGCGGCTCCGGGGCCGCTCGGCCATCCTGCGGACGGGTCACTGCGTCATCGACACCGCCACCGGCCGCCGGGCGAGCGGGGCGGCGGCCACCGAGGTGTTTTTCGGCAACTTCACCGACGCCGAGCTCGACGCCTACCTGGCCACCGGCGAACCGCTCCAGGTCGCCGGCGCCTTCACCCTCGACGGCCGGTCGGCTCCGTTCATCGAGCGCATCATCGGCGATCATGGAAACGTGATCGGCCTGTCGCTGCCGCTGTTCCGGGACCTTCTGGGCGAGGTCGGCCTTACGGTGATGGACCTATGGACGTGATCCGGCGACCCTCGGTCGCGGACGGGCGCGCCGGTTGGCTCCGCATCGGGCCGCTCCAGCTCGAGCCGCCGGTGGTGCTGGCGCCGATGGCGGGGGTCACCACCCGGGCGTTCCGGCGGCTGTGCCGGCAGTTCGGGCCGGGCGGGCTCTACGTGAGCGAGATGCTCACCGCCCGGGCGCTGGTCGAGGGCAACGAGCGCACCGCCCGGATGCTCCGCTTCGACGCCGACGAGCGACCCCGCAGCGCCCAGCTCTACGGCGTCGCACCGGGCACCGTCGGGGAGGCCACCCGCCGGCTCATCGGGGACTTCGGCGTCGAGCACGTCGACCTCAACTTCGGGTGCCCGGCGCCCAAGGTCACCGCCAAGGGCGGCGGTGCGGCGCTGCCCGTCCGCCGGCGGCTGCTGGCCGACGTGATCGGCGCGGCGGTGAAGGCGGCCATCCCCGACGATGTCCCGGTCACGGTCAAGTTCCGCCGCGGCATCGACGACGGGCTCCTCACCGACATCGCCACGGGACGGATCGCCGAAGCGGAAGGGGCGGCCGCCGTCGCCCTCCACGCCCGCACCGCCGAGCAGCGCTACGCCGGCGACGCCTCCTGGGCGGCCATCGCCGAGCTCAAGGCGGCGGTGACGACGATCCCGGTGCTGGGCAACGGCGACATCTGGGAAGCCGGCGACGCTCGTCCGCATGATGGCCGAGACCGGCTGCGACGGCGTCGTCATCGGACGGGGCTGCCTCGGCCGCCCCTGGCTCTTCGCCGATCTCGGCGAGGTGTTCGCCGGCCGGCCGGCCGCACCCCCGCCCGCGCTTCGGTGTCGTGGCCCGGCGTCATGCTGCGCCACGCCGAACTGCTGACGAAGGACGAGGGCGAGGCAATGGCGCTGTGCACCTTCCGCCGCCACGCCGCCTGGTACACGCAGGGCTACGCCATCGGCGCCGACGCCCGCCGCAACCTCGGCACCGTCTCGTCCCTGGCTGAGCTGGACGCCCTCCTCGACACCATCGACCCCGACCTGGCGCTGCCGCCCGAAGCCGTGCGCTTGCGGCGAGGGCACACCGACGGGCCCCGCCCCGTCCGTCTACCCGACGGCTGGCTGCGCCTGGTCGACGATCCCACCCCACCGGCCGGCGCCGAGATCCTCGTCAGCGGCGGCTGATCCCGAACCGGCGTTCCTTTTCCGCTATATCCCGGTAAAGAACGCCAGTTGCGGCTGGGGGCCCGGCGTCCGCACAACTGGCGTTCGATTTCCGCAGCATTCCCGGTAAACGAACGCCGGTTCGCGAGAGGGCGGCGGGCGGGGGCGGGCGCGCGGTCGGGCCGCACCGGGAGGGGGAGGTGGTCCCGATGCGGCCCGACAGCTTGCGCCGCCCGGCCCGCCGCTGAGCACGGACCGGGCGGGCGGCCGAGTGGACTACTCCGACTTGGCGCTGGCCCGCTTCAGGTCGAGGCGGCCCTTGCAGTTGTCGCACGCGACCTTCGGGTCGGACGTGCTGATGAGGCGCTCGATGCCTGCTGAGGCGAGAGCCCCTCGGCCAGCAGCAGCGCCACGGCGCCGGCCACGTGCGGGGCGGCCATGGACGTGCCGGCCAGCGCCTCGTAGGCGTTGGGGCTCCCGGCCTTCCAGAAGGTCGAGTAGATGTCGTTGGCGGGGTTCCCGTCACCGGCGCCGCCCGGGGCGAGGATGCCCCACTTGGCGCTGCCGATCGGGCTGGAGTACTCGGCGACCTCGTCGTTGGGGCCGGTGGCACCGACGATGACGGCGTTGAGGCTTCCGTAGTTCGAGCTGCCGAGGCCGAGGCCGAGCAGGTTCGAGTTGCCCGACGCCACGACCGGCACCGCGCCCTTCGACCAGGCGTACTCGATGCCTTCGCGCATGCCGGTGCCCATCAAGCTGGTGAACACGAAGTTCGGGTCGCCGAGGCTCAGGTTCACGACCTTGGCGCCGTGGTCGACAACCCACTTGATGCCGGCGTTGATGTCTTCCTCGGTGCCGGCCCCGGCGGCGCTGAGCGCCTTGGCCACCACCAGTTCGGCGTCGGGCGCCACGCCGGCGATCCCGAGGTCGTTGTCCTTGTTGGCGGCGATGATTCCCGCCACGTGGGTGCCGTGCCCCTGGTCGTCCTGCGCCGAGCCGCTGCACTTGGCCGGATCACCGGCCGCTCCGACACAGCTGGTGCTCTCGACGACCCGGCCGGCCAGATCTTCGTGGTTGAGGTCGACCCCGGTGTCGACGATGCCGACGCGCACACCCTGGCCGGTGCTGTTCGCCCAGGCCTCGGGGGCTCCGATCTTGGCGAGGCCCCACTGCTTGTCGAAGTCGGTGTCTCTGGAGGCGCCGGCGGCGGTTGCCACGAGAGTGACGGCCAGCAGGGCGCAGAAGGCCTGCGCGAGTCCGCGAATATCGCATGGACCTGGCTCCTTTTCGTTGTCTCGACTGCTCTCTTCGGTGGATTCGCCTCAGCCGCCGGTCGCCCGGCGCTGCGGGTTGGCCAATGGTCCCCAGGAACTGCGTTTGGAAGAGTGCCGAGATGCTACGGAGTCAGGTGAGTGCGGGGACCCGTACCGGAGCGGCTGACCCCGGCCCCATGGGACCGACGCCTTCGCCCGGGCAGCGGGAACGCGGAAGCAACCGAACAGATGACGAGATGGCCGCTATCGCGCACGAAGCTAACTCTACGCACGAGAAGTGCAGTAAGCGACCGTTTGAGCCGATTTTTGAGGGCTCGTTGACGGTACAAACTGTGAAAAAAGGTGCATTTTGGTCAGGTTCATTGGGTAAGGGGGCATTGACGGACTTGGGTGTCCGACCCGGCTCAGGGTCGCCCGCTTCCATCGAAACGAGGTGGGATCCTTGACGAAGGGCCGAAGAGGGACGCATCGCGCGCTCCCCGGCGGGCTGCTGGCGCCGGTTATGGCCGCGCTCCTGTTGTTCGCCACACCGGGGTCCACGTTCGCTGCGCCCAGCCAGCCGGACCAGCCGCCGTCCGGCCAGGAGGACGAGCGCCGGGGCGACCGCTCGGCCCGGCCCGAAGAGAAGCAGGGCGGCGCCGCCGACCAGAAGCCCGGGGAGGACCCGAGGGCCGGCGATCCGAAGGCCGGCGATCCGAACGCCGGCGAGGACGCGAAGCCCGGCGAGGACGCCAAGGACCCGAAGGCCGGCGACGGCGCCGAGGATCCGAAGGCCGGCGAGCAGGCCGGTGACAAGGACAAGGCCAAGCCGGGTGAGCAGGCCGACGAGAAGAAGGACGCCAAGCCCGGGGAGGAGGCGGCCGGGAAGAAGCAGGGCGGCAAGAAGGACGCCGACGGGCGCGACCGGGATGACGACGACTACAGCCGGCGATACGACGGGTCCCACGGCCGTTACGACCACGGCCGGCACGGGTACCACGGCAACCACGGGTGGGACACCCACCGGCGCTACTACCGGTACGGCTACCACGGCCCCGGCTGGTACGACGACTGCGGTTACTACGGCCCTGACGGTTACGACCGCGGGTATTACAACAGCCCCGACGCCTGCGACTGGCAGTACGGCCCCGAGGGCGACTCGCTGCGCTCGAACATGTCGGGCGACCAGGTCGCACCGGGACCCGGGGGCCCCGAACGCCTTCGGCACGGCCAACTTCTTCATCGACCTGGGCCGGGGGCTCCTCTGCTATCGGATGGGCTACGACGGCGTCGCACGGCCGGCCGCCGCCCACGTCCACCGGGGCGGTCCTGGCCAGGCCGGCCCGCCGGTGATCGACCTGCACCCCGAGATGAACGGCGACGAAGGCTGCGTGGGGGCCGACCCCACGGCCCTCCGCCACCTGCGGGACCACCCCGAATCCTTCTACCTGAACCTGCACACGCCGGAGTACCCCGAGGGCGCGTTGCGGGGTCAGGTGTTCCGCACCCGCTACTACGGCTGACGCCGGGCGCGGGCCACCCCTGGTTGGCCGCGACGAGCCGCCGGCCGGCATCCCCGGCCGGCGGCCCGACGCGTCAGACGGAATCCGCTACCCGAGGCAGACAACGACGAGTCCCGCGCACCGCCGGCGACGACCGTCGCCGTCGTCGTCGTCATCATCATGGAACGGGCCCTTGTGGTACCGGGTGCCGTGCCCGTGTCCATGCGGGTGCGAGTACTTGTACCCGTCGTCGTCGTCGTTGGGCCGGCGTGACCATCGCGGGTCGTGGAATCCGACATGGCCGCCGAGGTGGGCGCGATGCCGAGGAGACCGACGCCCAGGATTGCCGAGGCCAGGATTCCAAGGATCTGTCGCTTCAACGCGACATCCTTTCTGTCCGTGGCCCGGAAGTCTCATGCAATCAGATCCGAGCACAAAACGCAATGTGCACGACCGAGTTCTCTACACACTCCCGCCCCGACCCCGGGCCTCGGCCAGGAGTGCCTCCTCGGCGCCGTCGACGGCCGACCGGAGGGCGGTGTTGGCCCGGCGGCGGCGGCCCAACTCCCGGCCCGAGGCGGCCAGCAGCTCCGGCAGGCGGGCCCACCCCCCGGTGACCGCCCGGCTGGCCAGGACCGCCCGCGGATCGTCGAGCGCCGCCAGCAGCTCGGCGGGGACCTCGACGCCGCCGTCGCCCAGCACCGAGCGCACGTCCTTGGCGGTGACGGGCCGGCCACGGTCGGCCGCCTGCCGTGCGGCGAGACCCAGCAGCCGGTGGACGGTCCGCCGGTCGCCGAGCCCCCGGGCCACGACCTGGTCGGCCAGGTCGCCCAGCACCAGCCCGGGGTCGGCGGCACTGCGGCCCAGGGCGGCTTTGTCGACCCGGAGCGATGACAGCACGTCCGCCAGGAGGCGGACGGCGCCGCTCACCGTGTGCAGAGTCCGGTTGACGTCGCCGGCGACGGAGAGAAAGTGGTCGGTGCGGGCGCTGCCCGTCCGCAGCACGGCGAGCAGCCCGGCCAGCGCCCCGGGGGCGCTTCCACCGGCATGGCGGATCACGGCCAGGGCGTAGGGGTTCTTCTTCTGGGGCATGAGGGCGCTTGCCCGGCAGTGTTCGTCGGCCAGGCTGACGAACCCGTAGGCCGGTGAGGCCCAGATCTCGAGGTCGGCGGCCACCTGGCCGGCGTCGGTGGCCACGGTGGCCAGGGTGGCCAGCAGCTCGACCAGGCCGTCGGTCTGCCACATGGCGTCCCGGGCGTGGGGGATGACCCCGTAGAAGCCCAGTCGGGCGGCGAGCCGCTCCCGGTCGAGGGGCAGCGAACTGCCGGTCGTGCCTCCGGCCCCGGCCGGGCTGCGGTTGACCCAGTTGTAGGCGTTCTCCAGCCGCATCAGCTGGCGGAGGACGGGCTGGAGATGACCGGCCAGCACGTAGCCGAAGGTCGTCGGCTGGGCCGGCTGGAGGTAGGTGAAATCGGCCATCAGCGTGCCCCGGTGGCGGCGGGCCTGGGCCAGGTAGGCGTCGCCGAGACCGATGAGGGCGGAGTGGGCGTCGAGCACCGCCCGCCGGAGCCCGATGCGGAGGGCGACACGGGCCGCCTCCCGGCGAGGCCGCCCGACGGTCAGCCACCCCGCCCGGGTGCCGGCCAGGACCTCGAGGTACCGCTCCCGGGAGTTCCAGGGATCGCCGTAGGCGGGGTCGTAGGGGAAGTCGGCGGCCGGCGTTCCGGCCATGGCCAGCAGCGCCTCGAGGAGAGCGGCGACGTCGCCGTCGGGCAGAACGCCGAGATCGTCGAGGGCCAGGACATGGGCCAGGTCGGCCAGGCCGAACCCGTCGTGGAGAAGGTGGGCGTCGGCCATCTCGGTAACGAACCCCGCCGCCACCAGCTCGTCGCCGGCGGCGGCCTCCAGCCGTCCCCCGAGCCCGAGAAACTCCGGCCCGTCAGCGCTCACGGCAGCGCCGCCAGCGCCGCCGGGGCGCCGCCGGTGTGGAGGAACACGACTGGACCGGTGAGGTCGCCGGAACGGGCCTCGGCGACGAGCGCCGCCATGGCCTTGGCGGTGAAGACGGGGTCGAGCAGCAGGCCTTCCGTACTGGCGGCGAGCCGCGCCGCCTCGTCGCCTTGCGGCGACGGCTTTCCGTAGCCTGGACCGAGATAGCCGTCGAGGAGATGGACGTCCTCGGCGGTGAAGGCCCGGTCGGAACCGAGCCGTTCGGCGCAGCCGGTGGCGAGCCGGACGATCCGTTCGCTGCACTCCTCCGGCGGACGGCTGACGGGCACGCCGACGGTACGGAACGCGGCCCTTCCGCCGACCTCGAGCGCCGCCCCGGCGACCAGGCCTGCTTGCGTGCCGCAGGAGCCGGTGGCCAGCAGAACCGTGGCGGACGGGATCCCGGCGGCGGCGAGCTGGCCGGCCAGTTCCCAGGCGGCAACGGCGTAGCCGACGGCGCCCACGGCGCTGGCGCCGCCCCGGGGGATCACGTAGGGGTGGTGGCCGTCGGCGGTGAGCTTGGCGGACCCTTCGTCCAGGCCGGCGTCGACCGAGGCACGGTCGGGGGAGCCGGTGAAGACCAGCTCGGCGCCGAGCCGGCGGGTGAGCCGGAGTCCCAGCGACTCCGCCGTCGCCGAGGCCGGCCCCGGCGCGACGGGGGTAGCCCCCGGAGGCCCCGGGGGTCCCGGAGTGTCCCCAGAAGGTTCAGTGCCGTAGCACACCACCACGCAACCGAGACCGAGGCGGGCCGCGGCGGCGGCCGTCAGCTGCACGTGATTGGAACCGGGCCCGCCCCCCGTCACCAGTGTGTCGGCCCCCTGAGCCAGCGCCTCCCCACAGAGGAACTCCAGCTTGCGGGCCTTGTTGCCGCCGAGCAGGAGCCCCGTGAGGTCGTCCCGCTTGATCCACACCTCCACGCCAACCGCCTCAGAGAGGCGGGGCGCGGCCAGGAGGGGGGTCGGCAGCGTGGCCAGCGCGATGCGGGGGAGGTGGGCGAGGGGCGCGTCGCCGGTCACCGCGGCAGGCCACCGCCCCGTTCTCGATCGCCCAGCGAGGCCAGGATCTCGTCGACGATCTCGGGGACCTCGCCGACGGCGGCGGTCAGGTCGAGCAGCTCGTCGAGCTCGGCGGCGGAGAGGACCTTGGTGATGGACGGCACGGCCTCCAGCGCCTCCCGGAACGACCGGCCCCCCTCGATCCCCGCCATCGACGCCTCGTAGACCAGGAGGTGGGCCGACTGCTTGCCCACCTTGGCGGCCAGGGCGGCCATGACCCGTTCCGAGAAGACGTACCCGCCGCCCCGCACCACATTGGCGGCCATGGCCTCCGGGCTGACGGTGAGCCCCTCGACGAGACTGCGACCGGTCGCCAGCGAGGCGGCCGTGAACCGGCACAGCTCGGGGAAGGCGGCCCACTCGGCCTTCCAGGCCCGCCCGTCCCGCTCGTGCTCGACCACCATCGACTCCAGCAGGACCCCGGCGTCGGCCCGGGCCAGGCGGGCCAGGGTCACGAGGTGCTCCGACCGCTCCGGGTTCCGTTTGTGGGGCATGGTGATGCTCCCCACGGCTCCGGGAGTGAACGGCTCGAAGACCTCGCCGATCTCGGGCCGTTGCAGTTGCAGCACCTCGTTGCCGAACTTGCCGAGCGTGGCGCAGACCATGGCCAGCACCGAACCGAACTCCGCCATCCGGTCGCGGGCCGAGATCCACGGCCCCTCCGGGCGGCCCAGCCCCAGCAGGTCACAGAACCGGTCCTGCAGCGCCCGCCGATCAGCACCCCACAGCGACCCGGTGCCGGCCGCGCCGCCGAGCTGGGCCACCAGCCACCGCGTGCCCCCGTCGCCGAGGCGCTCCCGGTGGCGGCGGATCTCGGCCGCCCACACGGCCAGCTTGTAGCCGAACGTGACCGGCAGGCCGGGCTGGCCGTGGGTGCGGGCGGCGATCGGTGTGGCCCGGTGCCGGCGGGCCAGCTGGCGCAGCGCCGCCTCCACCGCGGCCAGGTCCCGCTCGGCGAGGCGGCCCAGATCGCGCATGATCAGCGCCGCCCACGTGTCGGACACGTCCTGGACGGTGGCGCCGTAGCAGAACCACTCGCCCGCCTCGGGCGACACGACCCGCTGCACCCCCCGGATCAGCCCCAGCGTCGAGTGCTCGGTGACCCGGGTCTGGGCCGCCACGTAGTCGAGGTCGAGGTTCTCGAGGAGGGCCCGCCGGGCGATCTCGTCGGCCGCCTCGGCGGGGATCAGGCCGAGCTCGCCCTGAGCCCGGGCCAGGGCCGCCAGGATGTCGAGCCAGGAGGCCAGGCGCCCCTCGTCGCCGAGGAGCCCTTCCACCTCCGGGGTGGTCCACAGATGGGCGTACACCGCTGAGCCGCGCATAGGCGGCACAGGCTACGAGCTATGCGAGCTTGACGTACTCGTAGTCGACCGGCTTGCCGTGCAGGCCGTTGGCCGGCGGGGCGACCCAGCCGGCCATCTTCCCCTTCTCC
Source organism: uncultured Actinomycetes bacterium (assembly GCA_963723985.1). Classification (GTDB taxonomy): domain Bacteria; phylum Actinomycetota; class Acidimicrobiia; order IMCC26256; family BP-133; genus BP-133. Next base: position 238,009 of record CAVRTC010000005.1, on the reverse strand, counting down.
CGGACGGGCTGCATGAGCGACTCGACGAACTCCTGGTCGTCGTCGGTCGGCAGCCAGGTCGACCGCTTGGCCTCCCACTCGGAGGCTGAGACGACGCCCCCGTCGGGCGCCACGGAGGCACCGCCGAACTCACCCACGGCCCGGTGGAACCCCACGTGGGGCAGGCGCAGCTCGCAGCCGACCTGGGCCAGCGTCCGGTTCCAACGGTCGACGCCCTTGGCGCAGTCCTCCACGTAGTCGTCGCGCAGCGTGGCGTTGAGGGCCGTCAGCGACGGCACTTCCCGTTCGGTGATCCCAGCAGAAGATGATCCAGTCTTCTCCAGGGTGCAGATCATGCGGGAGTCGTTCTTCAGCTGGTGGTCGTCGGACCGTTCCTCTTCGTGGTAGCGGCCCTTCAGTCCGGCGGCGTAGTAGTTGGCGGCGTTGGTCGATGTCTCGGCCCCGAACAGATCGAGCGACACGCTGTAGTGGAAGTTCAGGTAGCGCTGCAGGGTGGCGACGTCGATGCCGCCGAACTGCCGGACGTCGTCGGTGTCGTGCTCCTTCATGAGCTCGACCGTCCGCTGCACCACCCGGCCGATGCCGGAGGCGCCGACGAACATGTGGTGGGCCTCCTCCTTCAGCATGAACTCGCACGTCCGCGACAGCGGGTCGAAAGCGCTCTCCTTCAGCGACGCCAGCTGGTACTTGCCGTCGCGGTCGGTGAAGTAGGTGAAGAAGAAGAACGACAGCCAGTCGGGCGTCTGCTCGTTGAAGGCGCCGAGGATGCGGGGGTTGTCGAGGTCGCCCGAGTTGCGCTCCAGCAGCGCCTCGGCCTCGTCGCGCCCGTCGCGCCCGAAGAAGCGGTGCAGCAGGTAGACCATGGCCCACAGGTGGCGGCCCTCCTCCACGTTGACCTGGAAGAGGTTGCGCAGGTCCCACAGGCTGGGTGCCGTGTTGCACAGGTGGCGCTGCTGCTCGACCGACGCCGGCTCGGTGTCGCCCTGCACCACGATCAGTCGGCGGAGGTCGGCCCGATGCTCGCCGGGGACGTCCTGCCAGGCCGGCTCGCCCATCTGGTCGCCGAAGGCGATTTTCCGGTCGGCGTCGTGCGGGGTGAGGAAGACGCCCCAGCGGTAGTCCGGTGTCTTCACGAACCCGAAGTTCGCCCACCCCTCCTGGTCGGTGGAGATGGCGGTGCGGAGGTAGACATCGTTGTCCTGGAAGGCGACAGGCCCCAGGTCCCGCCACCACTGGAGGAACTTCGGCTGCCACGACTCGAGCGCCCGCTGCAGTCGCCGGTCACTGGCCAGGTCGACGTTGTTCGGGATCTTCTCCGAATAGTCGATCGTTGCCGGGCTACCCATGGGATCAGACTCTCTTTCGGTCGTAGGACGGGCGCGATCCGGTGCCGTAGCGGCGGAGCGCACCGTCGGAGCCAGACGCGTTGGGACGCTGGAAGATCCAGTTCTGCCAGGCGGTCAGCCGGCCGAAGATCTTGGTTTCGAGCGTCTCGGGTCCGACGAAGCGGTAGTTGGCTTCCAGCCCCGTCAGGGCGTCGGGCGAGAAGCTGGCCCGCTCTTCGAGGCAGAGGCGGATCTCGTCTTCCCAGTCGATGTCGTCGGGTGTGAAGGTGACGAGGCCGACGCCGGCCGCTTCCTCGGCCAGGAGGTGCTTACCCATGGTGGCGCAGGCCGCCTCGAGGGCGTCGTCGCGGCCCCAGAACCGGCTCTGCAAGCGGGTGAGGCCGTTCGACATGGTGTACCAGCCGTCGTTGGCGTCGGTCAGGACCAGCTCGGCCGGCGGCTGGTCGTCGTCGGAGTCCTCGAAGGTGCCGTCGAGCATGAACGAGCGGTCGGCGGCCAACGCCAGCTCGGCCAGCGTCCCGGCGAAGCAGCTCCCGGGCGTGACCAGCGTGATGAGCGTGCGGGCCGACAGGTCGAGGCGCTTGAGCGTCCGCCGCCAGAAGAGCCGGATCTCCCGGACCAGCCAGTGGCCGGCGTGCTCGCGGAGCAGGTCGTCGGCGGCCAGTACGGCGGCGATGTCACCCTTCGTCTGCAAGACCCAGGTGCCGATCTCCGGTTCGTTGAAGCGGAGGTGGAGGATGGCGTCGTCGAGTTCCCGGGCCAGGGCCAGGGCCCAGAAGTCGTCGCCGGCCTCGACGATCGCCTCCGGCGTGGCCGGGAGCGAGCCGGTCGACGGGCCCGACAGCGTGAACCAGGCGGCGCCCGCTTCGCGGTCGAGGCGGATCTCGAGGTTGGGGTAGCGGATCACGTCGCCGTCGACGGTGCGCTCCAGCGGGGTCAGCTCGATGCCCGCGGCGTCGGCCGGCCGGTCGGAGGCCTCCGCCCGGGTCAGGGCCCGGGCCTTCGCCTCCTCCTCGAACTTGGTGCGGGGGGCGACGGCGTCGACCAGGCCCCACTCCACCGCCTGTGTCCCCCGGATGCCCTCGGTGCGAGTGGCGAACACGTCGGCCAGGTCGCGCCGGACGTGGCGCTTGTCGACCACCCGGGTCAGCCCGCCGGTGCCGGGCAGGACGCCGAGGAGCGGCACCTCCGGCAGCGACACGGCCGAGGACCGGTCATCGACCAGCAGGATGTCGTCGCAGGCCAGGGCCAGCTCGTAGCCTCCGCCGGCCGCCGTGCCGTTGACGGCGGCCATCCAGACCTGCTGGGAGCCGTCGGTGGCGTCCTCGATGGAGTTGCGCGTCTCGTTGGTGAACTTGCAGAAGTTCACCTTGTGGTGGTGGCTGGAGCCGGCCAGCATCTGGATGTTGGCCCCGGCGCAGAACATCTTGTCGAGCCCACCGGTCACGACCACCGCCCGCACCTCGGGGTGCTCGAAGCGGAGCCGCTGAACCGCGTCGTTGAGTTCGATGTCGACACCAAGGTCGTAGGAATTCATCTTCAGCTGGTAGCCCTCGTTGAGGCCTCCGTCGGGGTCGACCTGCATCGACAGCCGGGCCAACGGGGGCTCGATCTCGAGCCGCCAGTGCCGGTACGTCGAAGGATGCCGGTCGAAGGTGACCGGCTGCTCGTTGCGCTCGTTCGACACCTGGTGACCCCCCTCGTCGTTCGCCATATTAACATTCTACAGAACTGCGACGTAGAGTCAAGATACTGTAGAATATGAGATCTCGTGTCATTCTCGGTGCGTGACCGAGGCGGTTCCCACCGAGCAGTGGGCCCGGCGGAGCCAGGCGCTGGGGGTGCCGTCGACCCGCGGCTACCTCCTGACCGTCCTTGGCGAGTTCGTGCTGCCGGTGGGCGGCCGGGTGTGGACGGCGGCGCTGCTCGACGCCCTCGGCGCCCTCGGCGTGGAGGAGCGCACCGCCCGCCAGGCGGTCTGGCGGTCGGCCGAGCGGGGCCTCCTGGAGTCGGAACGGGTCGGCCGCCGCACCCGCTGGGCGCTGTCCGACGCCGCCCGGCGACTGCTGACCGAGGGCGCCCGGCGCATCTATTCCCTGCACCGGGAACCCCGTCCCTGGGACGGTCGCTGGCTCCTCCTCTACGTCTCGGTCCCCGAGTCGCAGCGCGACCTGCGCCACCGGATGCGCACCCGCCTCGGGTGGGCCGGGTTCGCCTCCATCGGATCGGGCACCTGGGTGAGCCCCTGGATCGAACGGGAGACCGAGGCCCGCGAGGTGCTCGAGGATCTCGGACTGGCCGCCGCCGCCCGGTCGTTCATCGCCCTGCCGGGCGGGATCGGCGACGTCGGTGAGATGGTCACCACGACCTGGCCGCTGGGCGAGATCGGCGCCGGCTACGCCGCCTTCCTCGAGCGGTTCGCAACGGCCCCAACCCCCACCACGGGCTACGACGCCTTCGTCAATCAGGTGCGCCTCGTCCACGAGTGGCGACGTTTCCCCTTCCTCGACCCGGACCTGCCGGGTGAACTCCTACCCCGGGACTGGAGCGGCTACCGGGCCGCGGAGCAGTTCCACCACCTGCACGAGCAGTGGCGGTCCTCGGCCTGGGCCTGGTGGCGGGAGCGCATGGACGCTTCCGGGCCGATGGTGACGAGTTAGTTGCACTAGCTTCACGTTCCATGGGGCACGAACTCGCGCTGGTCGGCGCCAACCCGGTCGCCGTCCTCTGGGACGGCGACCAGGCCACCGCCTTCGTCTCGGTGTGGCAGGTCGACTGGTCGCGGGAGGGGGCGGGCGGGGCCGTCGTCTTCTGCCGCCCCGGGGAGCTGCGCGTGCTGTGCGATACGCCGCTGCTCGGCCGCTGGCTCTTCGACCAGTTCGTCAACTACTCCTCGGAGCTCAAAGCGTTCGAGCTTCCGGCCCGGCCGACGGTGGAGACCGCTTCGGTCAAGATCGACCTCGACCTCACCGCCGGCCTGCACGCCTCGGCCGGCGACCTGACCATCCGCATCACCGGAGTCCTCGACCGCCGCCGGACGCTGGAGTCGGGGTTCCGGTTCGACAACGTCCCCTGGTCGCTGTCGCGCGTCTACATGCCCTGCCGCTCGGCCCGCATCGAGGCCGGCGGGGCCGTCGTGCCCGGCGTCCCCCGGGTCAAAGAGGGGGCGCCGGTCAACTCCAGCGCCTTCCTGGCCGTGGCCGAGACCTGGGCCCGGCTGTGACCACCACCAAGGCGGTCGACGCCCTTCCCTGACCCGGCGTCAGGACCCGGCCGACACCGCCCCGGCCACGGCCCTCCAGCGTTCGGCCACCGACGGGTCGGACAGACCCGGCGTGGCATAGGGGAAGACGCGGTCGGCCAGACCGGAGAAGCGGCGGAGCAGGGCGTCGCCCAGCCCGTCCCACGAGGCGGTCACCGAGAAGGCGTCGAGGAGCTCGTCGTCGATCTCGGCCGCCAGCCTGGCCCGGTCGCCGGTGCGGAGGGCGGCGCCGAGGCGGGCAGTCATGTCGGTGCGACCGTGGACCTCGAAGAGCCGGCCGTAGGACGGCGTCGTGCCGTAGAAGGCGATCTGGAGCCGCACGGCCTCCCGCTGCCGGTCGAGCTCGGGGCCGGGGTCGCCGACGATGGTGAACACCGGGCACACCACCGCCACCGCCCCCGGGTCGCGCCCCGTTCGCTTGGCGCCCTCCTCGATGGACGGGTGCACGACCTCGGACAGGTACTTCGGTGAGTTCACCGGATGGGCGCAGAAGCCGTCGGCCACCTCGCCGGCCACCCGGGCCAGCCGATCGTTGACGCCGGCCAGGTAGATCGGCGGGTCGGCCACCTCGATGGGGCCGGGATCGAAGAAGTCGGTCAGCAGGGAGAAGCGGTGGAACTCGCCCTCGAAGCGCAGCGGCGCCCGTTTGGCGAAGGCGTCGAAGATCGCCCGCAGGGCGAGGATGTACTCCCGGATCCGGGGCGCCAGCCGCTCGCCGGGCACCGAGAACCGCTTCTCCAGGTGGGCCTTGACCTGGGTGCCGAGCCCGAGGATGAACCGACCGCCGGACAGCGCGGCCAGATCCCACGCCGCCTGGGCGGTGACCATCGGGCTGCGGGGAAAGGCGATGGCCACGTCGGTGCCGATCACCAGCCGGTCGGCGGCGTCGGCGGCCAGGGCGCTGGCGATGAACGGGTTGTGGGCCGCTTCGGTGACCCACAGGCCGGCGAACCCGGCGCCCTGGGCCTCCCGGGCGATCGCGCCGATCCGGGCCGGGTGCGGCTCCGTGCAGTACAGGTCGAGCTCCATGGGCCGGCGAGCCTAACCCTGTGGGCGTTTAGCGCCCGTGGCACCGGGGAAGTAGCGCTGGTAACTATTGCCAGACGGGCGAAACAACGCCCCGACTAGGTTGGCGTTACGCGCCGAAACAGGCGGGTGCGGACGACGGGGACGCGAAGATGCTGGAAAGCTCTGAGATCCTCGAGCCCCCCGCCCTTGCTGCGAGGCCGGGCTCGAGTCACAGCGTTGCCACAAGCGACGGCCCCGTGCGCGTTCTGCTGGTGGAGGACGACCCCGGCGACGCGCTCCTGGTCGAGGAACTGCTGTCGGACACCGACCTCAACGTGGAGCTTGAACGGGCGATGTCGGTGGCCGAGGCCCTCCCCCTCCTCCCCGGGGCTGACTGCGTCCTGCTCGACCTCGCCCTGCCCGACAGCTTCGGCCTCGATGGCCTTCGGACCGTGCTGGCCGCCGAGCCCGGGGTGGCGGTCGTTGTTCTGACCGGGCTCGCTGACCGGAGCCGGGGGGCTCAGGCGGTGGCCAGCGGCGCCCAGGACTACCTCATCAAGGCCGAGGTCGACCCTTCGCTGCTGGGGCGGTCGGTCCGCTACGCCATCGAGCGTCGCCGGGCCGACGTGGCCACTCGCCGCCTCCTCGAGGCCAACATCCGCCGGGAGGCCAACGCCCGCATTCAGCGTGGGCTGCTGCCCCGGCCGCTGCTCCGCAGCCACGACGTGGACGTGGCCACCGTCTACCGCCCGGGCGGCGGCGGCGACGTCCTCGGCGGCGACTTCTACGACGCCGTCGAGCTGGAGGACGGGACGGTGCGAGCCGTCATCGGCGACGTCTGCGGCCATGGCCCCGACGAGGCGGCCCTCGGCGTCGCCCTCCGGATCGCCTGGCGGACCCTGGTGGTGGCCGGCACCCCCCACGAACGCGTCCTCCCCGCCCTCGACGACCTGCTGGTGGCCGAACGCCAGCACGAGGAGACGTTCGTCACCGTCTGCGATATCTCAATCCGGCCCGACCGGGGCGGCGCCGCCGTGCGCCTGGCCGGTCATCCTCCTCCGCTGCTCGTCGGGGCCACCCCGACCGTGTGGCCCGACGCGTTCCCCGGGCCTCCTCTCGGCGTCGTTCCCGGCCAGACGTGGCCGGCGGCGGTGGCCGGCCTGACCGGTCCCTGGGCTGTTCTCCTCTACACCGACGGGCTCATCGAGGGTCGGCAGACGCACGGTGAGGACCGGCTCGGGGTCGAAGGCCTGACCGCTCACCTTTCGGAGGGCGACGGGCTGCGGCCGAACCAGTGGGAGGCGGGTCTCGAGACCACCGTGGCCTGGGTCGAAGAGCAGAACGGCGGTCCGCTGGCCGACGACGTCGCACTGATGCTGTTGGCCAGCGCCAGGCGCGGGTGAGCCAACCGGCGGCGCGATTCCGGACGGGGGGTGTGTCCCTCCGGCGGCGGGTCGGCGTGGCCTTCCTGGCCGTCGGGGCGCTCGGCGTCGTCGCCCTGGCCTTCACCGTCCTGACCTTCGGCGGTCTCCTCGACGCCCGGGCCCGGCTGGTCGACCGGCTCGACCCGGCCGTCCTGGCTGGGCGGGACCTCCGCGGCGCGCTCCTCAACCAGGAGTCGGGAGTCCGCGGGTTCGCCCTGGCTGCCGAGGAGCCCTTCCTCGAGCCCTACAACCGGGGCCGGGCCGACGAGGTGGCGGCGTCGGAGCGGCTCCAGAAGCTGATCCGACCCGAGCCGGGGCTGACCGCCGCGCTCACCGACACCCTGCAGCGGGCGGCCGAATGGCGCCGGACGTCGGCCGAGCCGATCATCGCTGCCGTCCGGGCCAGCGGGCCGAAGGCGGCTACCACCGCCCTGCTGGAGGAGTCGGAGTCGCGCTTCGACGCCTTCCGGTTCGCCTCGGCGGCCCTGGAGCAGGCCCTGGGCACCGAGGCGGCCCGGGCGGAGTCGAGGCTCGACTCGGCCACCCGGCGGCTGGCGGCGGTCGGGGCGGGCGGGGTACTGGCCGCCGGGGTGGCCGGGCTCATCCTGTGGCGGGCCCTGGCTCACTGGGTGCTGCGGCCGCTCGACTCGCTCGGCGACCAGACCCGGCGGGTCACGGCCGGGGAGTTCGACCGGCCGATCGAACCGGTCGGGCCGCCGGAGATCATGAGAGTGGCCGGCGACACCGACGCCATGCGGAAACGGATCCGGTCCGAGCTGGCCGCCATGGAGGAGGCCCGGGAGCTCCTGGCGGCCAAGACGGAGGAACTGGCCGCCCAGGCCGAGGAGCTGGTCCGCTCCAACACCGACCTGGAGCAGTTCGCCTACGTCGCCTCCCACGACCTCCAGGAGCCGCTCCGGAAGGTGACGAGCTTCTGCCAGCTGCTCCAGCGCCGCTATTCGGGTCAGCTCGACGAGCGCGCCGACCAGTACATCGAGTTCGCCGTCGACGGCGCCAAGCGCATGCAGGCCCTGATCAACGACCTGCTGGCCTTCTCCCGGGTGGGCCGCACCACCGAGGCCTTCGTCGAGGTCGACTGCGAGGAGGCCCTCGATCGGGCCCTGCACAACGTCGAGGCCGTCATCGACGAGGCCGGCGCCGAGGTCGTGCGCCGCGGAACGTTCCCCAAGGTCGAGGGCGACCCGTCGCTGCTGACGGTGCTGTTCCAGAACCTCATCGGAAACGCCCTCAAGTTCCGCAGCGACGCCCCGCCCCAGGTGGAGGTCGAGCGCGGCGGAGGTCGACGGCGAATGGTCTTTCCGAGTGGCCGACAACGGCATCGGGATCGATGAGGCCTACGCCGAGCGGGTGTTCGTCATCTTCCAGCGCCTGCACGCCAAGGAGCTCTATCCCGGAACGGGGATCGGCCTCGCCCTGTGCAAGAAGATCGTGGAGTTCCACGGCGGCCGCATCTGGATCGACACGTACTCCCCGGCTGGCACGGTCGTCTGCTGGACGCTGCCCGCCCACCAACAAGGAGAGCCCAGTGGCTGAAGACCCCCTGGCCGCCGCGCCGGCCCCCATCGAGATCCTGCTGGTCGAAGACGACCCCGGCGACGTCCTCATGACCAAGGAGGCGCTGTTTGACGCCAAGATGGCCAACGAGCTCCACATCGTGAGCAACGGTGAGGAGGCGCTGCAGTTCGTCTTCCAGGAAGGCCCCTACGCCGACGCGCCCCGGCCGGGCCTGATCCTCCTCGACCTCAACCTTCCCCGGGTGGACGGGCGGGAGGTGCTGGCCCGCATCAAGGCCGACGAGGTGCTCCGCCGGATCCCGGTCGTGGTGCTGACCACCTCGGAGGCCGAGGAGGACATCGTCCGCAGCTACGACCTCCACGCCAACGCCTACGTCACGAAACCCGTTGATTTCGAAGCCTTCGTGAAGGTGGTCCGACAGGTCGACGACTTCTACATCAACGTTGTCCGGCTACCGCCACGCTGAATCGAGACTACGGTTATCAATCTGTCAGAAAGCGGGTAACCACCCAGCGGGCAATGAGGCCGGAGGGGGATGACCGTGCTGATCGAGACGTCGCCGTCGCAGTTGGCTGTGTCCACCGACCATGACGGAGAGCCGCCCGCGGGCCTGGCCGCGGAGCTGGCCTGGTGCCTGGAGCGGTTCGTGACCGGCCGGGCCGACGAGCCGGCCATGCGCCGGGCGGAACAGGCCCTGAAAGTCTGGGGGGCGTGGTCCGACGAGGTGACGATCGACGTCCGGGCGGGCTGAGCGGGCAGAATGGGCCTCCCCAAGGAGGAGATGCCCATGACCGCCGCCGCCCCCGACTTCAAGGTCGCCGACCTGTCGCTGGCCGCCTTCGGCCGTAAGGAGATCGGCCTCGCCGAGCACGAGATGCCGGGTCTCATGGCCATGCGCCGCGAGTACGAGGCCACCCAGCCGCTCCGGGGGCGCGGATCACCGGGTCGCTCCACATGACGATCCAGACGGCGGTGCTCATCGAGACGCTGGTGGCGCTGGGGGCCGAGGTCCGCTGGGCCAGCTGCAACATCTTCTCCACCCAGGACCACGCCGCCGCCGCCATCGCCGTGGCCCGACGGGACCCCGAGGCTCCCCGGGTGCCCGTCTTCGCCTGGAAGGGCGAGACGCTCGAGGAGTACTGGTGGTGCACCGAGCAGGCGCTGACCTGGCCTGACGGCGCCGCGAACATGATCCTCGACGACGGCGGCGACGCCACCCTGCTGGTCCACAAGGGTGTCGAGTACGAGAAGGCCGGCCGGGTGCCCGACCCGTCCACCGCCCCCAACGAGGAGCTGGCCATCGTCCTGGCCCTCCTCGGCCGGTCGCTGGCCGCCGACCCGCAGCGGTGGACCACCATGGCCAACGGGATCAAGGGGGTCACCGAGGAGACGACCACCGGCGTGCACCGTCTCTACGAGATGCAGAAGGCCGGCACGCTGCTGTTCCCGGCCATCAACGTCAACGACTCGGTGACCAAATCCAAGTTCGACAACAAGTACGGCTGCCGCCACTCGCTGGTCGACGGCATCAACCGGGGCACCGACGTGCTGGTCGGCGGGAAGGTGGCCGTGGTCTGCGGCTACGGCGACGTCGGCAAGGGCTGCGCCGAGTCGCTGCGGGGCCAGGGCGCCCGGGTCATCGTGACCGAGATCGATCCCATCTGCGCCCTGCAGGCGGCCATGGACGGCTACCAGGTCACGACCGTCGACGACGTCGTCGGCCAGGCCGACATCTTCGTCACCGCCACCGGCAACGCCAACGTGATCCGGGCCGACCACATGGCCCGGATGAAGCACCAGGCCATCGTCGGGAACATCGGCCACTTCGACAACGAGATCGACATGGCCGGCCTGGCCGCCGTCGCCGGCGTCGAGAAGGTCAACATCAAGCCCCAGGTCGACGCGTGGGTCTTCCCCGACGGCCACGCCGTGATCGTCCTCTCCGAGGGCCGCCTCCTGAACCTGGGCAACGCCACCGGCCACCCCAGCTTCGTCATGTCGAACTCGTTCACCAACCAGGTGATCGCCCAGGTCGAGCTGTTCACCCGGTCCGAGGCCTACCCCGTCGGCGTCTACGTCCTGCCCAAGCACCTCGACGAGAAGGTGGCCCGGCTCCACCTCGACGCCCTCGGCGTAAAGCTGACCGAGCTGTCTCCCGACCAGGCCTCCTACCTCGGCGTGCCCGTCGAAGGCCCCTACAAGTCGGACCACTACCGCTACTAGGAGCCCAGCCCGGCGGCCAGCTCGTCCGCCCGGCGAAGCCATCCGGTCACGGCTCGCCTACGCTTCGGCGGCGGGACCGGAACGGAATCGGGGCGGTCCTACAAGGGCGGGCACGATGGAATGTCTTCGCTGCCGGGCGTCGAACCGTGACGGGCGGCGGTTCTGCGGCGAGTGCGGCGCGCCACTGACAGTCGCCTGCACGACCTGCGGCTTCGCCAACGAGGCCGCCGAGCGGTTTTGCGGCGGCTGCGGCAGGCCGCTCGGCGAATCGAGCGAGGCCGGGGCTGCCCCGCAACCGGGTCAGGGCGAGCGACGCCAGATCACGGTTCTCTTCGCCGACGTCGTCGGCTTCACATCGCTCTCGGAGCGGCTCGACCCGGAGATCGTCCACGAGATCATGGACGGATGCTTCGCCCTCCTCGCCCGGGAGGTCGGCCGATACGGCGGCAGGGTCAACGCCTTCACCGGCGACGGGGTGATGGCCCTGTTCGGCGCACCGCTCGCCGAAGAGGACCATGCCGTCCGGGCGCTGCACGCCGCTCTGGCGATCCAGGAGGCACTGCCGGCCTACGACGACGAGGTGCAGCGCCGCTTCGGAGTCGAGTTCCGCATACGGGTCGGGGTCAACACCGGCCTCGTCCTGGCCGGCGCGATGGGGGACGGCGAGTCGGTCGAGTACACAGCCCTGGGCGACACCATCAACCTGGCCGCCCGCCTCGAATCGGCCGCCCGCCCCGGTGGGGTCCTCGCCGGGGAGTCGACGCACCGGGCGGCCGGTGAGGCGTTTCGCTGGCAGCCGGTGGGGCCACTCCAGCTCAAGGGCAGGTCGGAACCCGTCGCCGCCTGGGAACCGGTCGCCGCCAGCGAGGGCCAGAGCCGTTTCGAGGCGCTGGCCCAGCGAGGGCTGACCAACTTCGTGGGTCGCCGAGCCGAACTCGACGCGCTGCTGGCCGCCTGGCATCGGGCGGCGGCCGGCGAGGGTCAGATCATCTCAGTGGTCGGGGAAGCCGGGCTGGGCAAGAGCCGGCTGGTCCACGAGTTCAAGACCGAGATGGCCAAGCGGGAAGCGTCCCTGTTCGAGGGCTCCTGCTTCACGTACGGCGAAGCGATCTCCTACCTGCCGTTCCTGGAGATCCTGCGCGGTCTGCTCGGGATCGATCCGACCACCCCGCCGGATGACATCGGCTCCATGCTCCACGCCCGGCTGGCCGTCGCGGGCCTGGAAGGGTGCGCCCCGTACCTGCTTCACCTGCTCGGACTCGACCCGGGCGACGACCTCTTGGGTCGCCAGTCGCCGGCGACGGTCCGCCAACGCACCGTCGAGGCCCTGCGCGACCTGATCCTGACTGGAGCCGCCGACCATCCGATGGCACTGGTGGTGGAGGACGTCCACTGGATCGACAAGGCCTCCGAGGAGGTCCTCTCCGTCGTGGTGGAGGCGATGGCGGACAGGCCGCTGTTGGTGATGCTCGTCTACCGCCCGGAGTATCTCCACGCCTGGGGCGAGGTGGCCTACCACGCCGAGCTCTGCCTCGACCGCCTCGGTGGCGCCAGCAGCGCGGCGATGGTGCGCGCCATCCTGAGCAAGTCGTACGCCAAGAACGTCTCGCTCGAGCCGCTCTCGGCGGAGGACAGCCGGTCCATGGTCCGCCAGTTGCTGGCGACGGCCGCCGTCCCCCCCGAAGTCGAACGGCTCGTCGAGACGCACACCGACGGGAACCCCCTCTTCATCGAGGAACTCATCCGCGACCTGGTCGAGTCCGGCCATCTGGTCGGTCACGACGACGGCTACCTCCTCACGCAACCGGCGGAGGCGCTGGCCCATCCGACCACGGTCCAGGGGGTGCTCCTGGCCCGGATCGACCGTCTCAACCCGGATTTGCGGGGTCTCCTCCAGATCGCCTCAGTTCTGGGGCGCGTGTTCAGTCACCGGCTACTCGGCGCCCTGGCCAACCCCAAGGGCGGACTCGACCGTGCCCTCCTGCAGCTCGAAGACCTCGACTTCGTCTACCAGAGCGCCCTCGCCCCGGAGCGCCAGTATTCCTTCAAGCACGTCCTGGCCCAGGAGGCCGTGTACCGGACGCTGGTCCGCTCCCGGCGGGAGGCCTATCACGAGCAGGTCGGACAGGCCATCGAGGCACTGTACGGAGAACCGCTGGACGAGTGGGTCGAGGTCCTGGCCCACCACTACACCCGTAGCGGCAACGACGAAAAGGCATTCGAATATCTGGAGCGGGCCAACCGGAAGGCGGCCCGGGCCAACGCTCTGCTCGAAGCGGTGGCCTACTTCGACGAGGCCTCGGCGCTCCTCGACCGGATGCCGGACACGCCCGCCAACCGGCACCGGCGGGTCACCCTCGTGACCGACCAGTTCCTCGTCTACTTCATGCTGTACCGGAACGCCGAGTACCTCGAGATGGCCCGCCGCTACGAGCCCATGGCTGTCGAGGTCGACGATCGCCCGGTGCTGGGCGTGTTCTACAAGAACATCGCCCATTGCCAATGGCTCTTCGGCCAATGGGAAGACGGCCTCCGCACGGCCCATCAAGCGGCCGCCCTGTGCGAGGCCGCCGGCAACTTCGCCGGCGTCGGCATGGCCTGCAACATGATCGAGTGGACCCACCTGGTGCTCGGCGATTTCGACGAGGCGCTGGTCTGGGAGGCGAAGGCGCTGGCGGCGTACGAAGAGGATCTGGACCTCAACTACTGCGTGTTCGCCCGCTGCGGGGCGGCCTGGGCGCATGCCCAGCGGGGGCAATGGCAGGCGGCCCTCGACGAATGCCGGGAGGCGTTGGAGCTGGCCAGCGAGTACGGCGACGACGGCCTCGCCTCGTTCGCCTACACACTCCGCTCACTCACCTTCCTGTACCAGGGGAGCAACGATGCATTCCTGGAGAACGCGGAGATCGCCATGGCCCGGGCGCCGACCCCGGCCGAGGAGTCCTGGGCGCAGTCGCACCTGGGGCTGGCCTGGTGCCGGACCGGACAGGTGGACCGGGGCATCGAGGTGCTGACCGCCCTGTCCTCGTTGTTCTCGCAGGCCCACCTCGTGTTGGGACAGGTGTGGAACGCCTCGTACCTCGGGGAGTCCTACTGGCGGGCCGGACGGCTGGCGGAGGCTAACGAGACCCTCCAGGGTCTGGTGGACCAGGCGGGGCAGTCCGGGATGCGCTTCTATCTCGGCGCGGCCCATCGGCTCCTGGGTGAGGTCACCCGGCAAGCCGATCCCTCCGACAACGGCCGGCGCCGCTCCGCTGCCCACTTCCAGCAGAGCATCGCCGTCCTCGCCGAGATCGGGGCGGAGAACGAACTCGCTCTGGCCTACGCCGGCTACGGTCGGCTCTGCCGCGACGGCGGCGACCAGGGCGAGGCTCGCCGGTACCTCACCCTGGCCCTGGAGATCTTCGAGGGCCTCGGCACGCTGACCGAGCCTGACCAGGTTCGGAAGGACATCGCCGGGCTCAGCTAGCCCTGTGCGGCGGCCAGGACGGGTGACGGGCGGGAGTACGTCTGGTTCGGGGAGCCTGCTACCGCTACTAGCCGCCCCACCTCAGCGACAGGCAACGGCGATGTTCAGCGTCCGGCAGGCGTCTTGCATGCGGGCCGCGTTGAGGCGGGTGATGCGGCGCCGGAACAGGGAGCGGCGCAGCGTGTGCAGGTTGTCGAAGCTGGCGACACAGGCCTCGGGCATGCCGTCGTCGGGACCGAGGGGCAGCTCGCTGCTGACGCCCCGCACGGTGCGGGTGCAGGCCGCCACCACGACGGCACCGATGCGGTCCGCCACCAGATCGCGGGTGAGGACCAGCACCGGTCGCTCCCCGCCCGGAGCGGCGGCCCGCCAGATGTCGCCCCTCACCACGCCGGGGTACCGGCCCAGGCGTCGGGGGAGTCGGCGAACGTCAACTCGTCATCGGTCAGAGGAAGGCGCTCGTAGATGGCGGCGTCTCGCTCGTTGGCGAGCCACGACAGGTACACCTCGATGGCCCGGCGGATGGCCTGCGATCGTGACTCGTGGGCATCGGGGACCAGCGCGTCGAGCGCCGTGATCAGGTCCTCGGGGAGACGGACCGCAATCTGCACTGTCATGCGCGTCGTATACCACTCTGCATGACGCTGCGGACGAGCCGGCCGGGGAGGTTCCCGGTCGGCTTGCCGTCGCGCATGATCTCGACGCCCGACACGAACGTGTGAAGGTAGCCGTCGGCGTCCTGGAGGAGGCGCCGGCCACCGGCAGGGAGGTCGTGCGAGATGCGGGGCCGGTGCAGGGCCAGGCGGTCGAGGTCGATCACGTTGAGGTCGGCCTTCCAGCCCGGGGCCAGGACGCCCCGGTCGGTCAGGCCGACGGTGCGGGCGGTGGCCCGGGTCTGGCGCTCGACCAGCCACTCGACCGGCAGTCGACCCTCAGCCCGGCGGACACCCCAGTGGGCCAACAGGAACGTCGGGAAGCTGCCGTCGCAGATCGTGCCGACGTGGGCGCCGCCGTCGGACAGGCCCGGGACGGCGTTGGGGTGGAGCAGCATCTCTCGCGTCTCGTCGAGGTTGCCGTCGACGTAGTTGGCGAAGGCCAGCCATAGGAAATCGTGTCCGTCGTCGCCCAGCAGAGCATCGAGCGCCAGCTCCACCGGGGGCACGCCGGTGGCCGCCGACCGGTTGGCCAGACTGGTGGACGGGTCGGGCTCGTAGTCGGGCGGGTCGCTGAGCGGATACATCTGGCCGAAGCGGTCGATGAGCCAGCCGCCGAGCTTGGTGCGGTCGCGCTCACCCGTGTGGGCGTCGAGGAGGCGCCGGCGGAACTCCGGGTGGCGGAGCGCGGCGACCTGCTCGCTGAGCGGCCGGTCGGCGATCTCGGCGTAAACCGGATTGGTCATGAACGGGTTGAGCGTGCACGCCAGGCCGAGCAGCAGCCCGATGGGTCGGGGGGCAACCTGGGCGGTGACGACCAGGCCGTCGCGGTTGGCGGTGGCGATCCGGTCGAGGATGGCCCGGTGATCGGTCGGGCGCTCGGGCAGTTGCGCCACGGAGATGGTCAGTGGCCGCCCCGAGCTTTCCGCCATGTGGCGCAGCACTTCCCATTCCTCGTCGACGTCGAGGAAGTCGGAGACGACCTGGAGGACCCCGCGGCCGGCGCCGGCCACCCCGGCGGCGATGCCGGCCAACTCGGCGGCCGACGCTTTGAGGCTCGGTGTGGGTTCCCCCCGGCTCGAGCGGTGGTTGAGCGTGCGGGAGGTCGAGAAGCCGAAGGCGCCGGCCGCCACGGCGCCGCGGGCCAGGGTGGCCATGGCGGCGATGTCGTCGTCGTTGGCCGGTTCGGTGGCCACGGCCCGCTCGCCCATGGCGTGGACCCGCAGGGCACCGTGGGGCACGTAGGCGGCGCAGTCGATGTCGTGGGGCCGGCGCTCGAGAGCGTCGAGGAACTCGGGGAAGCTCGTCCAGTCCCAGGCGAGGCCTTCGTGGAGCGCGGTGCCGGGGATGTCCTCCACGCCCTCCATGAGGGCGATGAGCCGGTCCCGGTCGGCCGGCCGGACGGGGGCGAACCCCACGCCGCAGTTGCCGAAGACGACGGTGGTGACTCCGAGCGCCGAGGACGGGAACAGGTGCGGGTCCCACGTCGCCTGCCCGTCGTAGTGGGTGTGGATGTCGACCCAGCCCGGCGCCACCAGCGCCCCGCCGGCGTCGATCTCCTCCCGGCCGCGGCCGCTGACCGCACCGACCTCGGCCACCCGCCCGGCGGCCACGGCCACGTCGGCCTCCCGGAGCGGAGCGCCCGTGCCGTCGGCCAGGCGCCCGTTCCTGATCACCAGGTCATGCGTCACGGTCACGAGCCTACGATGGGCCGCCCCCGGCGGTCGTGGCGAGGAGGATCGGCATGCCCATTGCGATGTATTTCCACCCGGAGCAGATGAGCGCGGCGCAGTACGACGAGATCATGAAGCGGCTCGACGCCGCCGGAGCCGGCAACCCGCCGGGGCGGCTGCACCACTCGTCCTTCGGCGCTCCCGACCACCTGATGGTCTACGACGTGTGGGACTCACAGGAGTCGTTCGACAAGTTCGGCCAGGCTCTCATGCCGATCCTCAACGAGATGGGCATCGACCCCGGCCAGCCGGCCGTGATGCCCGTCCACAACATGCTCCAGGAGTAGCCGGGCGTTTCGCCCATCCGCTACCCGAACTGGACCAGCTCGAACTCCAGGCCGGCCACGGCGACGATGGCGTAGGGCAGCGCGCCGACGTTGACGGGCGAGTCGGGCGCCACGGTGACGTCGAGGCCCGCCGCCCGGCAGGCGGCGACGCGCTCGTCGAGGTCGTCGACGGCGAAGCTGATCGACGTGGTGCCGGGGACGAGGCGTCCCTCCAGTTCGCCGGGCAGCCGGACGACTTCGATGGTGCCGGCGGAGCCGGCGCCGAGCAGCGTGCCGATGAGGGCCCGACTGCCCGCCGCCCAGGTGAGCTCGGGGGCGCCCAGGGGCAGGCCCAGCACGTCCCGGAGTGCGGCGGCCACGCCGTCCTCGTCGTCGGTCACGCACAGTGCCGAATGGAAGCCAAGATCGGTGCCGGGAACCATGCGAAGTTACTTCGCCGTCGGCCTCCGCGTGCCTTTGTCGACGGAACGGAATTAGGGTCGCGACAACCCATCGCAACGTCACATCACTCGTCGCACCAACCAAGGGGGAGACACGATGCGAGCTTTCGCCATCGGGGGGACATTGGCCCTGCTCGGCCTGCTGGGAGTCGTTGCGCCCGCCCAGGGAGCCGACGCCAAGAGCCTGTCGGCGGCGCTGACCGCGGCCGAGGAGACGCCGCCCGGCCCGCAGGGCGCCACCGGGACCGCCAAGGTCGTCATCGACGCGGCGGCCAAAACGCTGTGCTACGAGGTCAGCTGGTCGAAGGAGACCGGCGAGCCCAATGCCGGCCACATCCACAAGGGCGGGAAGGGGCTGAGCGGCCCGGTCACCGTGAGCTTCAAAGCGCTGCCCAAGGACTGCGTGACCGCCGACGAGGGCGCCCTGAAGCAGATCGCCGCCGACCCGGCCGGCCACTACGTCAACCTCCACACGGACGCCTACCCCACGGGCGCGATCCGGGGACAGCTGAAGGAAGGGTAAGCGGGGAGCGTAAGCGTAAGGTTCATAACGCTCTTTACCCCTTGCACCCGGGGGTGACGAGCGGCATGCTGGGGCGATGAACAAGCTCGTCGCCACCTGGCATCACCAGGTCGACATCGATCTCGACCATGGACTGGACGCGGCCGAACTCCTGTCCCGGGCCCGCGACCAGCTGGTGGATGTGCCGGAGCTGGTGGGCGCCCGACGGCTGGTGGAAGCGGCGCTCGTCGAGGTCGCCGCCTGGTTGGACCGCCGGGAGGAAGTCCAGGTCGTGACTCCGGCGGGGGAGCCGGTTCGGAGCTAGACAGAGAACGTGCGCATCGAGGTCGGCGGGCTCTCCTTCTCAGTGGTGGTGGACGGGCCCGAGGACGGGTCGCCGGTCGTGTTGCTGCACGGCTGGCCCGACTCGTCGCGGGTCTGGCGCCACCAGGTTCCGGCGCTCACCGCGGCCGGGTTCCGCGTTATCGCCCCGGATCTCCGCGGCTTCGGCGACTCCGACCGGCCGGAGGGGACGGCGGCCTACCGGATCCGGCTGCTGTGCGCCGACGTGCTCGGCCTCCTCGACGCCCTCGGCATCCAACGGGCGGCGGTGGTCGGTCACGACTGGGGGGCGGCGCTGGCCTGGATGCTGGCGTCGGTCTTCGCCCCCGACCGGGTCGAGCGGCTGGCGGTCCTGTCGGCCGGTCATCCGGAGGCGCTGCAGGCCGCCGGGCCCCGCCAGCGCCAGCTCTCCTGGTACGTCTTGCTGTTCCAGTTCGAAGGCGTGGCCGAGCGGTGGCTCACCATGGACGACTGGGCCAACTTCCGGACGTTCTGCGGCGGCGCCGCCGGCTACCCCGACGTCGAAGACTCCATCGCCGCCCTGTCCCGACCCGGAGCCCTCACCGCCAGCCTCGAGTGGTACCGGGCCAACTGGACCGCCGAATCCCTCGTGGCGCCGCCGCTCGGCCTGCCGCCCGTCCCCTGCCCGACGCTGGGCGTCTGGGGGACGGGCGACCTCGCCCTCACCGAGGAGGTGATGATCGGCTCGGCCCAGCACGTGAAAGGCCCGTGGCGCTACGAGCGCTTCGACGGCTGCGGCCACTGGCTCCAACTCGACGCCCCCGACCGGCTCAACGCCCTGCTGCTGGAGTTCCTCCGGCTAGATAGATGATTCAGCTGAATCACTTCTCGGCGGGCACGTCGCACGGACGATCGGCCCAGCGCAACTGGCGTTCGTTTACCGAGGATACGGCGGAAATCGAACGCCGGAACGGTGCGGCCGGCCGCCGGCGGCCAACTGGCGTTCGGTTACCGGGATATAGCGGAAAAGGAACGCCGGTTCGTAACGGCGCGCCGCGCCGGGTCCGGGATTGCCGGATGCGTGCGCTACGAGCTGGGGCGGTGCTCCTCAGGTTTTGCCCTCGGCGGTGATGCCGGCGGGGGAGCGGCGGATCGTGACGTCGCCGAAGGCGCTGTGGGCGCGGACCTCGACGGTGGCCTCGCCCGGACCGGGACGGTCGGTCGGGCCCAGGTCGTTGCGCACCGTGCCGAACCGGGTGTCGAGGTCGAGCCAGGCGGCGACCTCGGGGCGGATGCCGACCTCGACCCCGCCGAGGGCGGTCTCGGCCACGATCGTTCCCCGGCTGACCTCGCCGAAGCGGATGGCGCCGTTGGCGGTCTTGGCCGCGGCCGTAGCCTGCGCCCGTTCGACTTCGATGCGGCCGTTGGCCGACCGGACCCGCAGATCGCCGGTCACCGTGCCGAGGATGGTGTCGCCGTTGGCGTTCCGCAGCACCGCCGTGCCGTCGACCGTGTCGATGCGCAGGTCGCCGGAACCGCTGGTGATCTCAGTGTGGCCGGTGGAGTGCCCCACGGTGATGTCGCCGGCACCGACCTTGCAGTGGACGGGCCCGGCGCGGTCGATCTCGACGGCGCCGATGCCGGTTTTGACCCGGCACTCCCCGAGCAATCCGGTGCAGCGGACGTCGGCCACGCCGCCGGCGGCCCGTACGTGCGAGCCGGCCGGCAGGGCGATCTCGACCTGGATCGACTCGCGGACGCCCCGCAGGCTGAACTGCTGCTTCTTCGGCCCCTTAACGACCAGCCGGCCGTCGGCGTAGTCGACCCGCGTCTGCTCGGCGGCGGTCACGTCGCCTTTCTTGGCGGGGTCGGAGGGTCGCACCTCGACGACCGTGTCGGCCCGGTCGCCGGCGACGATGCGAATGTCGCCGACGCCGATGTCGACGGTGGCCGAGATGGGTTGAGGTGTGTCAAACGTCGGCATTGATTCGTCCTTTGGTCAACGGGCCCAGCCCGTGTAGCGCTGGCCCCCGGGGCGGGGGCGGCGGTCGCCGCCCGGGCCGGGGTCGGGTCGGTCGAGGGCGGAGGCCGCGGCCCGGACGAGCCAGGCATTGACCGAGAGCGCCCGGCTCTCGGCGGCCTGTTCGATGCGGCTCTTGAGGTGCTCGGGCATCCGCACGTTGATGCGCCAGATTCCGCCGTCGTCTCCCTCCGGCGGGGTCGGGGGAGCGACGGGGGTCGGTTCGGCGGGCTGGTCGGCGGGGGCGGGGGTGACCACGAACTCGGGCTCGCGGCCCCGCAGCCGCAGCTCCACGGAGCCCGGGGCGAGGTCGCAGGTGATCTCCTCGGCGGCCGCGGCCAGGGCGTCCTGCAGGGTGAGCCGGATGGCGGCGTCGAGCGGCGCGGCCATCCGTTCGATCAGGGCCCGGGCGTCGGGGCCACCGGTCTCGGCCGCCACCGCCAGCTGGCGGTGGAGGTTCTCGACGTACGGTTGGAGATCCATGGCAGCATGATGGCATCACTATGGTGCCAAGTCAACGTCAAAGTGATGCCAAATGTGATGCCGCTAGTGCTCGGACGGGGCGGGGGTGGCAGCCGGCGCCTCCGACACGCCGGTCAGCGCCCGCAGGGCCGCCTGGACCTCAGCCAGGTTGGTGCCCCAGGGGACGACGGCCCGGTTCCCGTCCACCCGGATTCCCCGTTCGAGAAGGCAGCAGCGGAGGAGGGTGGGTGGGTCGCCGGCGCCCTCGGTAGCCATCAGCAGGCGCTCGGGACAGAGTTCCACCCGGCGGTCGGGCTCCTCGCCGTAGAACCAGCGGTAGAACTGCCGGGAACGCTCGCAGCCCACCAGCGTCCAGTCCGCTCGGGCGGGCCGTTGGTCGAGATAGTCGACCGTGCCGGGGAGGTCGACACCGGCGCCCTGGCAGGGGAGCAGGAAGTGGCTCTCGGGGGGCTCGGTGGCGGCGAGAAGCCGCACATCGATCAGTTCGGTGAAGAGGCTGACCGGGGGGAGGTCCTCGTCGATCGCGATCGCCTGCCGCGCCAGGTCGAGCAGTCGGGGCGGTTCGGGAGGGACAACGTCGATCAGCCGGATGTCGAGCGGCCGCGCCCGGACGATGAAGTTCACGTGCCGATAGCGGCCCTCGACGACGCAGATCGGCGCGTTGCCGCCATCGGCGAGGGCGATGTCCGCCAGGGCGGTGGCGTTGGCCGAGTCGACGTCGTGGCCAACGATGTAGGCGCAGTCGTCGGGCCCGCCGAGCCAGTCCACCGACACGATCGGGTTGAACAGGGCGTCCTGGGAGGAGCAGGCGATCCGGACGAGGGCGGTGGCGTCCCCGGCGCCCCGCAGGACGATGTACTCCGTCCGCCGGTAGGCCTCCCGGGCCAGGAGCACGTCCTTCACCGCCCTCTCTTCGAGAGGGCCGTCCCAGTGCTGCACGCTGACACCCCGGTACGGGCGGCAGATCAGATTCTCCGGGGGCCACCCCCGAACCCCCGGGTCGTCCGGCAGGCTCAGCACGTGCCCGACGGAGTGGAGCCCTCTCGCCGGCTGCCCTGGCGGCGCATGGCCAGGCCGGCGGTGTCGGCCCGCAGACCCCGGCGCAGGGTTTCGAGGGCGATCACCTCGTCGGTGGCGACGTTGCCGAGATTGACGTCGATGCCGAGGTGGCGGACGAACCATTTCTGCTGGGGCGCCGTCGGCGCCTCGAAGATGATCCGGTCGACCGGGACGCGCGAGACCAGCGTCGAGACCAGCGGCTCCCGGACGCGGCCGTCGGGATGGTAGAGGCCCACCGTGCCCGACTCCCGGCCCTCGGCCAGCACGAAGGTGGCGCCGGAGGCGAGGTCGGCCTCCATCTGCGCCGCCCAGTCCGATGGGCGGACGGGCGCCTCGGTGTCCTTCGAGCCGACCTCGGCCAGGACGATGAAGTCGCGGGCCATGGCCTCGATGAGGCCGGACTTGATCCCGCTGCCGAGCTCGACCGTTCCCTCCGACACCTCGACGCCGTCGAAGCCGATGGAGTCGGCCCAGCGGACGAACTCCCGCATCTTCCCCTGCACGCAGGCCAGCTCCAGGAGCGTGCCGCCGACGCAGGTGCGGACCTTGGCCTCGTGGCAGGCGACGACCTTGGCCCGGATGTGGCGGCTGACGTAGGCCGTTCCCCATCCGAACTTCACGAAGTCGATGTGGGCGCCGGCCAGGTCGAGCAGCGATTCCAGCGTGGAGATCGGGAGGCCCTTGTCGATGACGTGGGTGACGCCGCGGGAGCGGGGCTTGGCCGTCCGTTCCGGGAGGGCGAGGAAGTCGGCCAGGGCCAGCTCCCCGTCGTTGCGCACCGCCTCTCGCCGGGGGACTCCGGGCAATGCCACCATGCCTCCAAGGCTACCGGCCGGTCACCGCAATTGGTCAGGCCTAGAGGTCCTGGAGCTGCGCCTGTCCCGCCCGCAGGCGGCAGAGCTGGATGAACAGGTCGTTGAGGAACAGTTCGTTGAGGTCGCCCATCTCGTCGATGGTGATGCCCCGGCGCATCAGCTCGTCGAGGTACTGGAAGGCGTTCTTCACGCCGAAGCCGACGTAGTGGGCCCCGATGATCCGCCGGGAGTCGCCGTCGATCAGCATCTTGCAGAACCCGGTCAGCTCGGGGTGCCGCATGGCGTAGAGCATGCTGGCGTCGCCGACGGGCATGCCGACGTCCTTGTGGTCGAGACCCTCGGGGGGCATCTGGATCTTGACGACGTTGCGGTACTGCTCCCGGGCCTCCCGCTCCGACAGCCCGCACCAGGTGACCTCGTAGGTGGAGTGCAGGAAGTCGGGATATTCGGTGTAGTCCCACTCCCAGTGCTCGCCCATGATGTTGCGGGCGGCGACGCAGCCGGTCTTGCGGGCCTTGAACATCTCCAGCGGCGGGCCGATGAGGTCGCCGACGGCGTAGACGTCGGGCACCGACGTCTTCATCGTCCAGTCGACCTTGATGTTCATGCGGTCGTCGATCTCGACGCCGAGCGCGTCGACGAACGGCTGGGACTGGGCCCGTTCGCCGGTGGCGATGAAAACGAAGTCGCAGTGGCGGGTCTCCTCCGCGCCGTCGGCGTTGCGGAACCGGACGCCGCTCACCTTCCCGTTGCCGAGGACCTCGAGCGGCTCGACCCCGTCGAGGATCTCGGTGCCCCGCAGCCGCATGCCCTCGACGACGTAATCCCGGAGGTCGTCGTCGACGTGGTGCAGGCTCTTCGTACACATGAGCGGGCTGCGGGTGAGGATCGTGGTCTGGATCCCGGCCGCCTGAAAGAACGACCCGTACTCGATGGCCACCTTGGAGCCACCGATGATCACGCAGCGGCTCGGTTCGTAGTCGAGCTTCTCGATGAGGCTGGCGAAGTCGTAGACGCCCTTCAGATCGAGGCCGGGGATGTCGGGCAGGAGGGTGCGGGCGCCGGTGGCCAGGACCAGATTCCGGGCGGTGAACCGCTCGCCGGCCACCTCGACGGTGTGGTTGTCGACGACGGTGGCCGGGGCGTTGAGGATGTACTCCACGCCCAGCTGGTCTTTGGTCTGGAGGTTCATGATGGCGTGGGCCCCGGCCCGGCCCTTCTTGAACAGCTCGATGATCTCGAGGATCGACACCTTCTTGGCGTCGAACTCGGGGAACCACAGCTGGCCCGAGAACCAGCGCTGCAGGTCGAGCTGGCGGGCGCAGTCGGAGAACACATGGTGGGGGACGCAGGCCTCGTGGGGGCAGGACCCGCCCAGGAACGGCCACTTGTCGATGATGAGCGGCCGGCCGCCCCGGGCCCGGGCGAAGGCGGCCCCGAACCGGCCGGCGGCGCCGCCGCCGACGAAGATCACGTCGTAGGGCCGGTCGTCGACCGACTTCGGCGCCACGTTGCGGATCGGTTCGCCGGCCGGGTTGACGAGGAGGTCGTCGACGATCTTCGCCCACTGCCGCATGTTGGGAACGAACGGGTTGCCGTAGACGTCCATTAATCCCCCTGCGGGTCGGTGCGGAGAACGGAGAGGGTCCGGTGAGCGGCCAGCGCCACCTGGAGCTGGAAGCGGAGGTCGGGGCGCGACAGGTCGCGCCCGGCGATCTCCCCGATGCGGCCCAGCCGGTACTTCAGGCTGCTCACGTGGATGCCGAGCGAGTCGGCCGTGGCCTGCTGGGCGGCGCCGTGGTCCAGATAGGCGGCCAGCGTGGGCAGGAGGTGCTGGCGCGGTCGGCGTCCAGCGTCGTGGTCGAGGAGCGGCCCCAGCCACTCGGCGGCGAAGTCAATCATGGCCTCGGGGTCGCCGCCGTCGGCCAGGAGCGAAAAGAAGCCGAGCTCCTCGTGCTTGACGACCGGCCGCCCGAGGGTGGCGGCGAAGTCGGCGGCACTCCGAGCCTCGGCATACGACCGGGCGGCGCCGGCCGCGTTGGTGGACGGGCGGCCCACTCCGACGGCGGTGGTCGGTCCTCCGAGCAGCTCGAGGATCGAATCCAGGGCAGGGCCGTCGCCGGCCAGAATCGCGACTTCGCCGGCCCGGACTGCCGCCAGACGGACGCCGAGGGCGCGGAGCTCGGCCAGGCTGATGGGCGGCTGGCCTTTTGTGGTCACCACACGGCGTATATCGCCGTTTCGTGACCACAGATCGTTTCGTCGCCGGGCAACGACGGCCCGGAACGGGGCGTCGAGGTCGAGACCGAGTGAACCGACTTCGGCTCGGGCGGCCGCATCGAGCGGGTCCCCTTCGAGCAGCGCCCGGGTCAGCTCACTGCCGTCCTCGACGTCAACGACGGCCGCCCGGATGCCGTCGAGGAGACCTTGGATCTCTTCCTCGCTCCGGGCGCCGGAGACCAGGAGGTTGGCCAACGACAGGGCGTCGTCGGCGCTGCGCAAGGGCGACCGGAAGAGCACGCCCCGGGCCAGGGCCGTCGGGTGGCGGCGGAGCACCCCGGGCAGTAGGCCGGCGTCGAGCAGGTCGAGGTCGTAGAGGCAGAAGATCGTGGCCGGGCGCCGTTTCACCAGCCGGTTGCACAGCTCCTCGTACTCGAGCAGCGGGCCGGCGCACCCGTCGGCCGCCGCCCGGCGATCACGGAGGAACCAGCTCAGCTCGCCCGACCCCCGGACACGCCGGTAGCCGTCGGCGACGTAGCCGCCGAGCATCGAATCCCACTGCTCGTAGACCCGGTCGGGAACGAACCGGCCGTCGGTCAGATAGGCCGTGGCCGGAAGGACGGTCAGCTGGTCGGGGCGGCGGCGCCCCTCCGGGTCGAGCCGGTCGGCCACCGCCTCCACGTCGTGGTCGTCGGCGATGCAGAGGCACTTGTCGCCCTCGGCGTAGCCGGCGCCGAAGTAGGCCGACAGGACCTCGTCGCGCTCCTGCGACCCCCGGTAGAAGACGCAGACGTGATCCCGGTCGTCGAGCGTGACGCCCGGGAGGCCGCTGTCGTTCACGTCCCGCTCCCACTCCGGGCGACGCCCCCGGGCTCCCGGGCGCCCAGACGCTCGTGCACGGCCCGGATCTTGAAGGCCAGCCGCAGGTTGAAGCACACCTCGGGGTCGGAGAGGTCGACGCCGAGGATCGACTCGATCTTGCGGAGCCGGTACTTGAGCGTCGAGATGTGCACGAACAAGGCGGTGGCGGCGGCCGAGGGACTCCCAATCTCGAGCAGGACCCGCAGGGTGTGGGTGAGTTCCCCGTACTTCAACAACGGCCCCAGCCAGCGATCGGCGAAGTCGGCCAGCTGGTCCCGGTCGCCCTTCTCGTACAGCAGGGCATAGATCCCGAGGTCGTCGTAGCCAGCGGGGGCCGGCTCGCCCGGCATGCCCGACAGCACGTCGACGACCCAATGGGCCCGCGCCACGCCAGTGCCGTAGGCGCCGAGGTCGTCGCAAAGCGGCCCCCAGCCGGCCACGACCGGCACGCCCCGACCGGCGGCCAAACTTTGCACCCGGCGGGCGACGCCTCCCGGGCCGTCGGGGAGATGATCGGGCAGGAACACGATGACGGTGTCCCCGTCGACACCGACGATCGGGAGGGGGCAACCGGCCGGGCGGGTCTCCCGGAGGGCCAGAGCGACGATCTGCTCGAGGCGGTGGATCGTTCGGTCGTCGTCGGCCTCACCGGCTGGTCGGAAGACCAGCGGCCAGTGGGGCTGTTCGAGGTCGTGGCCGCGCTGGCGACCCTGGATCAGGAGGTTCTGGAGGGCCGCCGACGACTGCGTCGAGCGCCCGGCCAGGAGGTCGAAAAAGAGCTCCGGCTGGTCCCTGTCGACGATGGTCATGAGCTGGGACCCTACTTGCTGGGTTTCCTCGAAAACCAGGGCCATTCTTTCGGGGAATCGGACAACTTCTTCGGGCGCGATACCATCCGGCGGTGGGCCTCCGGGCGGCGACGCTCGCCGTGTGCCTGGCGCTCCTTGGGCTGCCAGGCCCGGCTGAGGCGCGTGACGGAATCGCCGGGGCGGGCGGCCTCGACCCTGGGTTCGGCCAGGCCGGGAAGGTCCTGGTCAAGCCGCCGGTGGACGCCGGCGAGTGGCCCGGCGGTCACGCCATCCAGCCCGACGGCAAGATCGTCGTGGTCGGCACCGCCGCCCCGGCCCGCAACGGCTACGTCTTCCTGCTGCTGCGGTTCCTGCCCGACGGGAAGCTCGATCCGTCGTTCGGGACGGGCGGCCGGGTGTGGAGCGACCTCGTCACGCTGGCCACGCCCCTGCGGGGCGCGGTGGTGGGCGACGTGGCGCTGGGGTCCTCCACGGCCACGGCCGTGGCCGTCCAGCCCGACGGCAAGCTGGTCGTGGGGGGCGCCACCCAGAGCGGGGCGACCACGGCCTTCGCCGTGCTGCGCTACCAACCGGACGGCCTCCCCGACGAGTCGTTCGGCGACCACGGTCTCGCCCTGACCGACTTCGACGCCGCCACCAACGACAGCGTGACGGCGCTCAACCTGTTACCCGACGGGCGGATCCTGGCTGCCGGGGCGGCGGGCGACGCCGTCGGGCTGGCGCGCTACCGGCCGGACGGGAGCCTCGATCCCACCTTCGGGCCCGGCCGGGCCGGCACGGTCACGACCGGACATGGCCTCCTCAACGCGCTCAGCCTCGCCGTCGTTTCCGACGGGCGGCTGCTGGTCGCCGGTCAGGCCGGGACGGCCGGGGGTCCGTTCGACTTCGGGGTAGCCCGCTATTCCCCCGACGGCGTCCTCGATCCGTCGTTCGGGGATCAGGGTGTCGTGGCCACCGACCTCGGGTCGACGGGTGAATGGGCGGCCGGGGTGGCGCCCGGGCCGGACCGCACCGTCATCGTCGCCGGGGCCTCGGGTTCCTCGTTCGCCGTCCTGCGCTATCTGGCCAACGGGAAGCTCGACCCCGCCTTCGGGACGAACGGCGTGTCCAAGGCCGGGCCCGACCTCGGCGGGGCCCACAACCTCGTCCAACTGGCCGACGGCCGCCTCATCCTGGTCGGGGAGCAGCTGACCGGGGACTGGCGCCAGGTGGCCATCACCCGCTACCGGCCTGACGGCGCCCTCGACACCGGCTTCGGGGCCGGCGGCACCGTCGGCACCGACGTGACCCCCGGCCACGACGACGGGACCGCCGCCGGCCCCTATCCCGGCGGGGGCCTGGTGGTGGCCGGCACCTCCCTCGACGCCGAGAACACCAACCCCAGCGTCTTCCTCGTTCGCTACACGGCGGTGGACGGATGAGCCGGGCCAGCCCCGTCTCGAGGCCGGGGGCCGGGCGGCCGACGGCAGCTCTGGCGGAGGCGTCGCGATTGACGCCGCGAGGACGAGGCGTGCTGGCGGCCGCCGGTGGGCTGCTGGTTGCGGCCCGTCTGCTGGGCTCCGTCGAGCTGGCCGGTCTGGCCGCGGCGGCTGCGGCGGCGGTGGCGGCCTCCTTGTTCCTGGTCGGGCGGGCGCCGCTGACCTACCGGGGGGAGCGGTGGCTGGCCCCGATGGAGGTCGGTGTGGGCGACGCCGCCGAGGCCCGGCTGCGGTTCACCAACATCGGGTCCCGGCCGACGGCCGGCACCATCGTGGCCCGCGACCCGCTCGGTCCGGCCGGCAGCGGTCCTGCCGGCGGCGGCCCGGACGGCGGCGGCCCGGGCGGGGGCCCGGCGGGCAGGGGCGCGGCCCGCTGTCTCCTCGCGCCACTTCTTCCCGGGGCGATGGCCGAAGCGACCTATGACCTGCCGACGGAGCGGCGGGGGGTGTTCCCGGTCGGGCCGCTGGCCGTTGGAGTGAGCGACCCCTTCGGGCTCAGCGAACGGCGGGTGGAGGTGGCCGGGGTGGCCCGGCTCGTCGTGCACCCGCGGGTCCATGCGGTGCTGGCGATGCCGGGCAGCTCGACCCGGGAGGCCCGCCACGGCAGCACCCATCCGGTCCGGTCGCCGTTCGGGGACGATTTCTTCGCCCTGCGGGAGTATGAGGTCGGCGACGACCTGCGCCGGGTCCACTGGCGCTCGACGGCCCGGACGGGCGACCTCATGCTCCGCCAGGACGAGGTGCGCACCGGCTCGGTCGCCACTGTGCTGCTCGACACCCGGGCCGAGGCCCATTCGGGTGACTCGTTCGAGCGGGCGCTGGAGGTGGCGGCGTCGGTCGCCGCCGCCCTCGTCGAGGACGGGCGCCGCCTGCGGTTCCTCACCACCGGCGGGTTCGACGTCGAGCTCGGCGGCGCCCGCGCCGCCGGTCCTGGCCAGGCGAAGTGGGCCGCGGTGCTGGAGCACCTCGCCGTCGTCGCCCCCGACGGCGCCCGGACAGGAGCCGTTCCCCCGACACCACCAGGTGGCGCCGGCACCGGTGTCGCCGACCCTCTGGCTCTGGCGGTCCAGTCGATCCGCCATCACCCGAGCGGTCCCCTGGTGGCGGTGGTCGGCGACGCCACCCCGGCCGAATTGGCCGCGCTCGGGCGCCCTTCGCTCCCGCCTGGGCCTGGTTCTCATCGTCCGCTGCCAACCCGAGGACGTTGGGCCGAGCGAGGCGATCCACCCGGCGGCGGGCGCCGTGGTTGTCTCCGTAGGAGACCTCAACGGCTTTCCGGCGGCCTGGAACCAGGCGGTGCTCTCGAGCGGACCGCGTCAGGCGGTGGGTCGATGAGCACGTACCAGCGTCAGGGAGCGCTGGCGGTGGTCTCGGCCGTCACCGCCGCCGGATGCTGCCGGCTCTTCGCCGACGCCGGCTGGGTCTGGCCGGTCCTGGCCGCCGTGGCCGGTGCCCACGCCGTCGGGGCGATCACCGACCGGTGGTCGGTCCGGGCGGCCGTCGCCACCCACGGCGCCGTCCTCGGCCTGCTCCTGGTCATCGGCGTCGGCGGCCATACCGCCTACGGGCTGCCCACGCCGGCCAGCCTGGCCGCCCTCGGTCGGGCCGCCGCCGGCGCCCCGGAGGCGCTGCGGGCGGCGATCGTGCCGGCCCCCACCACCCCGGAGCTGGTCGGGCTGGTGGTCGCCGGACTCTGGATCGCCACCGCCACGGCCGATGGCCTGGCCCGCCGCCGGCCCGCCGGGCTCCTGGCGGTGCTTCCCCTGGCCGTCTTCCCGGTCGTCGTGGCCGCCCTCGGCACCGCCCGCCTGCGGGCTCCGCTCACGTTCGCCTTCGCCGCCGCCACCGCCCTGTACGCCGTCCTCGACCGCTCCGCCAGTCTCCCTCCGGCGGCCCGCCCCCTGAGGCCCGCCCGCCTCCTTCCCCGAGGGCGAAGCGGCGGGAGCACCGACGTCGGGTCCGGGCGGGCCGGCCGTCCGGCTCGTCGGTGTGGCCGGACCCGTCCTGGCCGTCGGGCTGGCGGCGGTGGTTCTCGGACCGGTGATGCCCGGCGTTGGCCGGGCGGTCGTCGACGTCCACGCCTTCGGGGTGACGCTCGACGTGTCCCGCGTCGAGCTCAACCCGCTGGTCGACATCCAGCCGCAGCTGCTCACGGCCCGCCGAGACGGAGCTCTTCACGGTCCGGGCGCTGGCGCCGGCCTACTGGCGGCTGACGGCGCTGGACCGGTTCGACGGGCGGCGGTGGTCGCCGTCGCGGCCGGCGCTGTACCGCCGGGACGGCCCTACCGTCGACTCCGCCGGGAGCACGGACCGGGCTCTGGAGCAGGACTTCCGGTCACCGCCCTCGACTCGCCGTGGCTCCCGGCCGCCGACCAGGCGATCCGGGTCAAGGCGGCCGGGGCCCGGCTCGACCCGGAGACCGACTCGCTGGTGACGAAGAAGGGCTCCCGCTCCGTGCGGGCCTATCGGGTCGAGTCCCGTCTGCGGGCCGATCCGGCCGAGCTCCCGCCGAGCGTTGGTCGACCCCGCCTTCGACCGGCCGGCGGGCCTGGACCGCTACCTGGCGCTGCCCCGGGCTTCCCCCCGGCCGTGCGGGAGCTGGCCCGGCGGTTCACCGCCGGCGCCACCACGCCCTACGACCGGGCCCTGGCGCTGGAGGACAGCCTCCGGGTCGGCTTCATCTACGACGAGACCGCCCCGGCCGGGGCATCGGCCGACGCCCTGGGTCACTTCCTGCTCACCTCTCGGCGGGGCTACTGCGAGCAGTTCGCCGGCGCCTTCGCCGCCATGGCCCGGGCCGTCGGGCTGCCCGCCCGGGTGGCGGTCGGTTTCACCCCCGGAACCTACGACGGGACGACCGGGCTGTGGCGAGTGACGACCCGGGAGGCCCACGCCTGGCCCGAGGTCTTCCTGGCCGGCCTCGGCTGGACGCCGTTCGAGCCCACGCCCGGCCGGGTCCTGCCCGACCCCAACGTACGCCTGCGCCCCCCGGGGGTCGACCGGATGGCGACGTCCGGCCCGTCCGGCGGAAGCGCACAGACGGCGTTGGCCCGGGTCGATCCCGGCGCCGGTTCCGGTGTCGACGCCGGCCCGGCCGGGCGGCCCGGCGGTCTGGCCGGCGCCGTCACCCACCGCCGCACCCTGTGGTGGCTCGTGGCCGCCCTGGGCCTCGTGGTCGTGCCGCCGGCGGCCAAGGCCCGGCGGCGCAACGCCCGCCGTCGCGCCCGGGCCGACGAGGCCGTGCTGACCGCCTGGCAGGAGACGCTCGACCGCCTGGGCGAGGCCGGTCTGGCCCGCCGGGCCGAGGAGACGCCGCTGGAGTTCGCCGGTCGGGCCGGGACCTCGCGACCGGGTGTGGCGCCGGCGATGCACCGCCTGGCCGCCCTGGTCAACGGCGCGGCCTACGGTCCGCCGTCCGGAGCCGGGGCCGCCGAGGCGTGGGCGGCCAGCGACCGGGTCGCCCGGGCCCTCGACGCCCACGACCCGGGGTGGGTGCGGTGGCGGCGACGGATCGACCCCCGTCCGCTGCTGCGCGGCTGAACGAGAGCGGAGCTACTTGTCGGGGGTGCCGGCGTCCGGGTCTTCGGGCGGGTGCTCGGCCAGGTCGAGCATCGAGCCGATCTCGTCCTTGCCCTGCCGCCGGTCGTTCCAGACGATGAAGACCACCAGCCCCACGCTGATGACGAACAGGGGCAGGCGGTATTCGCCGAAGAAGCGCAGCACGGCCTGGATGGGCTCGTCGAACGCCTCTCCTACCCGACGGATGAAGTACAGGCGAGCGACCGTGCCGACGATGTTGAGCGTGAAGAAGCTCCCGATCCGCATGCCCGACGCGCCGGCGAACAGGCAGATGTAGGGGTTCGGGGCGATGAACACCAGCGGGTAGGCCGCTTTGGCGAACGCCCGCTCGTAGAGCCGGATCTGCTCGCCGAAGGTCTTCGACCGCTTCTCGACCCAGACGATCATGGCGTCGCCGTACCACCGGCCGAGCAGATAGAAGAGCGGGTCTGACGCCAGGAGTCGCCCTCCGGCGACGAGGTAGTACGAGACGGCGTCGAGCTGGTTGGTGGTCAGCACCAGGATCCGGCTGCGGGCGTTGAGCAGCACGAGCAGCAGCGGGTGGTCGTCGGCCAGGGTGGTGGTGAGCGCATCCCCGACGTAGGCGGCGATGATCAGCCCCACGATCGGCGTGATGACGAGGACCAGCCGCTTCCGGCTCGGTCGGGGCGGAGCGGGATGCCCCCCCTCGGTCGTCGCCGGCCCGGGCTCGGGCTCGTTCACCGCCGGCCGGTGCTCCTCCTCATCCACCGCCGGCACGCTAGCCGTGGAACGCCGCCGGGACGCGTGATGCTTCCGGGCCCTCCAGCGGCGGGAGGGAGTAGAGGCTGATCCGGTCGGCGACGCCTTCGTAGCGCTTGCGGGCGGTGGTGGCGACCTCTTCCCAGGTGTCGCCCCGCACGCGCGAACTCGTCGAGAAGCTCGTCGGGCACGGCGGCCAACAGGGCCTTCAGGTCACCGGCGGCCATGAGGCGGTGGAGCTCGGTGTTGAGGTCGCCGTACCCGGCCAGGTCCAGCGGCGCTCGGTAGGTGCGGGTGGAGCCGTAGAAGGCGATCTGGGCCCGGACCGCCTCCTCCATCCGGGTGCGCTCCTCGCCCTGGCCGGCGATGACCATGACCTGGGCACTGATCGTCATGTCCTGCCGGCGGCGCCCGGACCGGGCCAGTCCCTCGTCCAGGGCCGGGTAGGCGACCTCGGTCAGGTACTGCACCGTGTGGAGCGGGTGGACGTGGACGCCGTCGGCCACCTCGCCCACCATCCGGAAGGAGAAGGGGTTCACGGCCGCCAGGTAGACCGGCGGACGCGGCGCGTCGATCGGGCCCGGGTTGAAGAAATCGGTGAGGAGATCGAACCGGTAGAAGTCGCCGTGGAAGTCGAGTGGCGCTTCGCCGGCGAAGGCGGCCCAGATGGCCTTGAGCGCCCGCACCTGTTCGGCCAGCTTGGCCGCCGGCTTCTCGAACGGCACGGAGAAGCGCCGTTCGTTGTGGGCCTTCACCTGTGGGCCGAGGCCGAGCAGGAACCGGCCGCCGCTGGCGCCCTGCAACTCCCACGACGACATTGCCGTGATCATCGGGCTGCGGGTGAAGGCGAGGGCGATGGCCGGGCCCATCTCGAGCCGGGTGGTCGCCTCCAGGCCCACAGCACAGGTGAGGAACGGCTCGTTGGTCGCTTCGGCCACGAACAGGCCGTCGTAGCCGGCCGCCTCGACCCGTCGGGCCGCCTCGGCAACGCGCGCCAGCGGGCAGCCGACCAGCAACAGGTCGATCTTCATGCGGCGGGACGCTAGTGCCCCGGTTCAGACCATGCGGTCGCGGCCCGCCCAGTAGGGAGCGCGGATCGCCTTCTTGTCGATCTTCCCGTAGGTCGTCTTGGGCAGGTCGGTCGACGAAGTCGACCGACTTGGGCTTCTTGTAGCCGGCCAGGTTGTCGGCGGCGAAGGCGATCACGTCGGCCTCGCGTCAGGCCGGCGCCGTCGGCGACCACCACCGCCTTGCGGCCTCGCCCCACTTGGGGTCGGGCACGCCGATCACCGCCGCCTGGCTGATGGCCGGGTGGCGGAGGAGCACCTCCTCGATCTCCCGGGGGTACACGTTGAGCCCGCCGGAGATGACCATGTCCTTGGTGCGGTCGAGGATGAAGACGTAGCCGGCCTCGTCCATCCGGCCGATGTCGCCGGTGTGGAGCCAGCCGTTGCGCAGCGTCTCGGCCGTGGCCTCGGGCTGGTTCCAGTAGCCGTTCATGAGGGCCGGGCCCTTGATGCAGATCTCGCCCATCTCGCCGGGCGGGAGGCGCCGCTGGTCCTTGTCGTCGAGGATGGCCACCTCCATGCCGGAGCGGGCGTGGCCGCAGGAGGCCAGGCGTTCGCTGCCCGGCCCCTCCAGGATGTGGTCCTCGGCCCGCATGTACGTGCCCGTCATGGGCGACTCGGTCTGGGCGAAGAGCTGCACGAAGATCGGGCCGATGCGGCGCATGGCCTCCTTCAGGTCCTCCACGTACATCGGGGCGGCGCCGTAGACGATCGTCTTGAGCGTGGACAGGTCGGCCGTCGTCCAGCGCCGGGCTGTCGAGGATCATCCGGATCTGGGTCGGCACCATCCAGGTGTGGGTGACCTTCTCCGTCGGCGATGGTGTCCAGGATGCTGGCCGGGTCGAAGCCGTGGGCCAGCACCTGGGTCGGCGGCCTTCATCACGAAGGCCAGCGCCATGATCCCGGCGCCGTGGGTGAGGGGCGCGGCCACGAGGGCCGACGTCCTCCGGCTCGAGGCGCTGGAGGTCGGCCAGCCAGCTCACGGCCACGAAGGTGAGGCAGCCGTGGCTGAGCATGGCGCCCTTGGGCCGGCCGGTCGTGCCCGACGTGTAGGCCAGCCAGGCGACGTCGGTGTCGACCGTGCCCGGGTCGGGCGGCACCTTGCCGGCGTGGCGGTCCCGCAGCTCGCCGAGCCCGACCAGCCCGTCCGCCGCGGCCGGCGGTCGCCGACTCGAGGACGAAGGCCTCCACGCCGAGCTGGTCCCGCAGACCGAGGGCGGTCTCGGTCAACTCGGCGCCGACGATGAAGACCTTCGCCTCGCAGTCGGTGACCTGGTACTCGATCTCCTCCCGGGTGAGCCGGGCGTTGAGGGGCGAGATGGTCGCCCCCGCCTTCCACACCGCGAACAACATCTCGAGCAGCTCGGGGCTGTTCGCCATCATCACCGCGACCCGGTCGCCGGGCCGGACCCCCAGTTCCTCGACGAGGCCGGCGGCCAGCGCCGTCGGTCCGCTCGTCCACCTCCCGGTAGGTGCGGCGCTCCGCCCCGTCGTGCCACACGATGGCGGCGCGGTCGGGATGATGGCGCGCCGAGTCCGCGAGGATCTCGCCCAGGTTCATGCTCGCCTCCAGCCCGGGCTAGGCGTTGACCGTGATGACCGGGTCCTGCACCAGCCCGAAGCTCTTGAGGACGCCGAGCAGCTCCTGGTGGCCGAACGCCTGGCAGGCCGAGGCGAAGCCGACCTTCCGGTTGCCGCCCTGGAGCAGCTGGGAGGCGGCGTAGGCGTTGAGCAGACCGGTCTGCTTGTAGTTGCAGTTGCCGTAGATCACGGTGTGGACCCGGCCCAGCGGCCCCGAGGCGTGGACGGAGTCGACCGAGATGTTGATGCGGGGGTTCTCCCGGGGCGGCATCTGGGAGTGACCCCGCCGGCCTGCTCGTGGAGGACGGCCAGCTTCTGCTCGAGCTCCAGTCCCTCGACCCCGCCGAGGATCGCCTGCACGATCTGGGGGACGGCCTTCATCAAAGGAGGATTGAGGATGCCGCCGAGGACCTTGACGTTGGCCACCCGGGGGTCCTGCTTGAACCAGACGGGATGCGAGGTCCCGCCCCAGGGGAGTGCCAGGCCGAGCTCGTGCTGGCCGGGGACGACCACCTGGTCCAGCTCGCCGTCGGCGGGCCACTCGACGTACTGGTTCTCCTCGAGGTAGTGGGCCTTGGACATGGCGGCGTTGACGAGGATGGTGGCCGTCGACGCCAGGGTCGGGGCGCCCTTCCAGAACACCTCGATGTCGAGCGTGTGGAGGCCCGGCAACTGGTCGAGGGCGATCTGGGCGGCGATCTCACCGGTCGTGTACATCTGGGCGACGCCGGGGGAGAGGAGCAGCCCGGCGTTGGCGAACTCCTGCCCGTACTTCTCGTCGCACGTCGATGATCCAGTCCTGCTCGCCGGTGGTGTCGGTGTAGTGGCAGCCGGCGGAGAGGCAGGCCTGGACGGCCTCGTGGCCGTACTGGGCGAACGGGCCGACGGTGTTGACGAGAACCTGGGCGCCCGTCAGCAGCTTGGTCAGGCCGGCGGCCGAGTGCTCGACCTCGGCGATCTCGTAGTCGGCCGTCTCGATGCCGGGAACGTTGCGCTCCATGGCGGCAGCCAGCCGGTCCTTGCTCCGCCCGGCGGCGACGAACGGGATGTTCTGCTCCCGCAGGTATTCGCAGACGAGCCTCCCGGTGTACCCCGAGGCTCCATAGACGACGACGGGCTTCGTGCTCATGGTCATCCCCTCACGTCAGATGATTCGTGGGGTCGAGTCTGATGGACCCGCCCGGGGGGAACGAGAGAGACTTCTCTAGAATCGCCGCGCCATGGTTGGAGAGTTCTACAGTCCGCCCGCCCCGAAGCGGCGTGTCGACCGGGCCACCTGGGATCGCGAGATCGCCCCGGTGGTGGCCGGGCTGGAGGCCTGCGACGACCAGGTGGCCGCCGCCGCCCTGGCCACTCTCCGTCTTGTCCTTCCTTCCTACCGGCACGTCAGCGACGAGGCCCTGCGGGCCTCAGCCTTCCGAAACAGCGCCTCCGCCCGCCAGACGCTGACCGCCCGGCGGCTGCCGAGCGACAAGGAGCTGCACGAGGCGGCCGTTGCCGCCGCCGAGCGGGCCGACCAGGGCGTCTACGTCCAGGACGTCCTCACCGCCTACCGGCTCTCCATCCACCAGATCCGCGAATTCCTGACCGAGGCGGCCACCACCGCCGGCTGCTCCCCGGCCGTCACGTTGGAGATGGTGCAGCTGCTGTGGGCGATGGCCGACGCCGTCGGCGTCCGGTTGGCGACCGTCCACCGCGACGCCGAGATCGAGATCGCCCGCCACGGCGAACGGCAACGGACCGAGTTCCTGAGGGGGCTGGTCTTCGGGTCGGTGGCGCCGGCCGAGATCCGCCGGCTCGGTCCCGCCTACCACCTGACCCCTGACCTGCGCTACGTGGCCCTCCGGGGCCGCCCGACCCCCGGGCACACCGCCGAAGAGCTCGTCCGGGCCATCGGCGCGGCCTCCCGGGCCGTCGGCCACCACGCCTTCGTCGACGTGCTGGAAGGCGACGTCGTGGGGGTGGCGCCCCGGGCGCCGACGCTGGCTGACTGCCCCGGCATCGTGGGCGTCGGGCCGCCGGCCGACCTGACCGCGGTGGAGCCCTCGTTCGCCACCGCCAGCCGGGTCCTGGAGGTCGCCGAGCGGTTTCGCGAGCCCGGTGTGTACCGGCTGGAGGACCTGTCGCTGCGGGTGGCCGTCGCCGCCGAGGATGAGCTGGGCGAGGTGCTGGTCCGGCGCTACCTGCGGCCCCTCGAGAAACTCGGCGGACGGGCGGAGGCGGTCCTCGGCACGGTCGCCGCCTTCATCGAGCACGGCCTGTCGGTCAAAGCGACGGCCGAGGCCCTCGACGTGCACCAGAACACCGTCCGCTACCGGCTCGGGCGGTTCGAGGAGCTGACCGGAGCGTCGCTCGAGCGGCCCATCATCGCCTTCGAGGTGTGGTGGGCCATGCAGCGGGATTTCCTGACCGCCGACGGCCACCTCGGAGGACAGCCCCCAACCCCCGGGGACGGAAAGTTGTAGGCCTCTCCAAACCTGGGCCGGTCTCTTCGGTGAGGCCTCTGTGGCGGGACGGGTACCGGTGGACGAAGCTGAGCCGGTCCGGCGCCGACCTGGGCGGTTTTTCGAGGCAAAGGAGATGGCATGGGTGAACTCGACGGCAAACGAGCACTGGTGACAGGTGGCGCCCAGGGCCTGGGGAAAGCCATCGCCGCCCTCTTCGTCGAGCGCGGGGCCAAGGTGGTGATCGCCGACATCGACGAGGCGGGGGCCAAGCTCACCGCCGACGAGCTCGGCGAGTCCGTCCGGGCGGTGCGGTGCGACGTGACCTCGTCCTCCGATTTGGAGGCGGCCGTGCAGGCGACCGTCGACACCTTCGGCGGCCTCGACATCATGGTCAACAACGCCGGCATCGAGATCGTCAAGCCGCTCTTCCACCAGACGGAGGAGGAGTTCGACCGCCTGATGGAGATCAACGTCAAGGGCGTGTTCCTCGGCATGCGGGCCGCCCTCGCCGCACTGCCCCAGCCCGGTGGAGTGATCGTCAACATGGCGTCGCTGGCCGGCCTCGGCGGGGCACCGCTGTTCGGCTCCTACTGCGCCTCCAAGGCCGGTGTCGTGCAGCTGACCCGGGTGGCGGCCACCGAGCTGAAGCCAACGGGTATCCGGATCAACGCCGTGTGTCCGGCATTCATCGCCACGGCCATGGTCGACCGGCTGAAGCCGATCGTGACCGAGGTGGTCGGCGTCCCCTTCGACGACCTGGCGGCCCTCAAACAAGGACGGCTCGGGACCCCTGAGGAGGTAGCGGAGATGGTGGCCTTCCTGGCCTCGGACGATTCTTCGTGGTGTACCGGCGGCGCCTACGTGCTCGACGGTGGTCTTCAGGCGGCGATGCTCTGATGGCCGGGCTCCTGCAAGGCAAGGTCGCCGTCATCACCGGCGCAGCGAAGGGGATCGGCAAGGCGATCGGCGAGGCCTACGCCGGCGAGGGCGCCACGGTGGTCATCTCCGACATCGACGAGGGTCTGGCCAAGGAGACCGCCTCCCGGATTCCGGGGGCGAGCGCCATCGCCTGCGACGTCCGCAGCGAGGAGCAGGTCAAGAGCCTCATCGACCAGACCGTGGCCCAGCACGGCGGGCTGCACATCCTGGTGCCCAACGCCGGCATCGGCCGCCCCGTCCCCCTGCTCAACATGGACTACGACGAATGGCGGGCCGTCACGTCGGTCAACCTCGACGGCGTGTTCCTCGCCATCCGCTACGGCGCGCCGGCGATCATCGCCTCGGGCGGCGGGGCGATCGTGAACATCTGCTCGATCACCGCCCAGGCCGGCACACCGCTCATCGCCAACTACTCGGCGGCCAAGGCCGGCGTGATGTCGCTCACCCAGTCGGCGGCCGTGGAGCTGCGGGCCCAGGGCGTGCGGGT
This sequence comes from uncultured Actinomycetes bacterium, assembly GCA_963723985.1. Taxonomy (GTDB): domain Bacteria; phylum Actinomycetota; class Acidimicrobiia; order IMCC26256; family BP-133; genus BP-133. Next base: position 199,258 of record CAVRTC010000005.1, on the reverse strand, counting down.
CAACGCCATCCTGCCCGGCTTCATCGAGACCGACCTGGTCACCGCGGCCAAGCCGGCCTTCGAGCAGATGCTGGGCTTCGCCGAAGGCCAGTTCGACCAGGTGATCGCCATGAAGCAGGGCCGCTACGGCACCGTCGAGGAAGTGGCCAGGATGGCCGTCTTCCTCGCCTCCGAGAGGTCCAGCTTCTCCAACGGCAGCCCCTTCGTCCTCGACGGCGGCTGCCGGGCCTCGCTCCTGTAAATCACATGCGTTCGCGGTCGCCCATGCGCTTGCATGGGCGGCCATGAACACCTTCACCCGCCTGCTGGCGCACGACCCCGAGCGGATTACGTACCGTAACGGTGGGTAATCCGCTCGGGCTTCGGGCTGACCCGTCGACCATCGACCCGCTGATGAGACTTGCGGCCCGTCAGCACAGCGTGCTCTCGCGGCGACAGTGGCTTGACGGCGGGCTGTCGGAGCGCCAGCTGCACCGCGCCCTGGCCAACCGCGCCGTCTTCGTCCTCCATTCGGGCGTCTATGCACTCCGCGGCGCCAAGGCGTCCTTCGAACGCGACGTCATGGCGGCGTGTCTGGCCAGCGGCGGGGTCGCTTCCCACGAGTGCGCCGCCTTCCTTTGGAAGTTCCGCAAGTTCGAGCGACCGGTCGTGGAGGTACTGGTCGCCAAGGGCCACGCGCCTAGGTTGGACGGTGTGACCGTCCGGCGGACAGGGCGGCTCGACTCGTCGGAGCGGACCCACCTCGGCGCTCTTCCCGTCACGAGACGGGCGCGTACGTTGCTCGATCTCGTCTCGGTGTCGCCACAGCTGGTCGAGGGAGCGCTGGACGGCACGCTTCATCGCCGCCAGGTGTCCCTCCGGAAACTGCAGCAGGTTCTGGAGCGTGCCGGGCCGCGGCATCCGGGCCGCCATGTCCTGGCTCCCCTGGTGGCGGCCCGGGTGGCGGGGAGGAGGCCGACGGAGTCCGTGTTGGAGGACGACCTCCTGGCCGTGATCCGGCGGTACGGGCTTCCCGAACCGGAACCACAGTTTCCGTGCCGGGGGCGGCGGATCGACTTTGCCTACCCGGACATCCTCTTTGGGATCGAGGCGAACAGTGTCCTGGCCCATGCGGCCAGGGAGGATGTCCAGCGGAACGCCCGAAAGGCCAACGACCTCATCGAGTGGTGGATCCTGTACTTCACCCATGACGACGTCCACGGCGTGCCGGCGGAGGTGGCCGGCCGGATCGAGGAGACCATCGCCCGGCGAAGAGCGATGCTGGCCGGCCGGGCGGCCTGAAGATCAGGCGGGGCAGTAGGCCTTGAGCTTTTCGGTGGCGTCGAGCGTGGCCGAGTCGATCAGTTTGGAGGGCTCGCCTTCAGCGGTGGTGCGGATGGCGTCGAGCCTGATCTTGGCCGCTTCGGCGATGTCGGACGGGGCGATCTTGGCCGCCGCGTCCAGCAGGGCTGAGACTTTCTTGGCCGCCTCGATCTTCTGTTCCCGGCTGGCGTATTGACCTGCCTCGGCGAACGGCGCCTCGACCTTGGCCATGGCGGCGCAGAACGCCGCCTTCGTTGGAGCGGACGCAAGGGACTCGGACTTCTTGTCGTCGCCACAGCCGGTGAGGCCGGCTGCGATTGCGACCCAGATCCACAGACACTTCCCCCTGATCATCGGCACAGTCTCACACGACGGTCATGCCGCCGTCGGCGGTCAAGACGGCGCCGGTGATGAACGACGACTCGTCGGAGGCCAGGAAGAGGGCGGCCCGGGCGATCTCGTCGGCGGTGCCGATCCGGCCGATGGGGTAGCGCTCGGCGGTCAGCTTGGCGCCGAGGTCGAGGTCGCCCTGGCCGCGGGCGGCCAGAAGCGGGCGGATCATCGGGGTGTCGACCGTGCCGGCGCAGATGGCGTTGACCCGGATGCCGTCGGGGGCCAACTCGGCGGCCAGGGCGCGCGTCAGGGCGACGACCGCGCCCTTGGCGGCGGAGTAGGCGGCCAGCCCCGGGATCCCGACGAGGGCGGCGACCGACGACTGGTTCACGATCGAGCCGCCACCCGCGGTTCGGAGGTGGGGGAGGGCGGCCTGGGTGCAGAAGAGCGTCCCGGTGACGTTGACGGCCAGCGACAGGTTCCAGTCGGCCAGCGTCAGGCCGCCGACCGGGCCGAAGCCGGCCGGTACCCCGGCGTTGTTGTAGAGGACGTCGAGGCGCCCGAAGGTGGCCGCCGCCCGGGCTGTGGCCTCCTCGACCGCGTCCCGGTTGGTCACGTCGGCGGTCAAGGCCAGCGCCGCCGGCGCACCGACGAGGCTTTCCACCAGGCGGGCGGCGCCGTCCCCGTCCCGGTCGAGGATGGCCACGGCCGCCCCTTCGGCGGCGAAGAGGCGCGCCGCCGCGGCTCCGATCCCCGAGGCTCCCCCCGTGATGATCGCCATTCGCCCGTCCAGCCGGCCCACGCCCGGAATCTAGTTTCGTCCGTCCGGCCAGTGCCCGAACGCGCTGCGCCCACTACCGTCGCGGACCGTGCCGAAGACCTTCGCCTGGTTCGAGGGCCGGAAGCGGCCGCCCAGTGAATACGAAGAGCTGACCGTCGGCCTCCACTTCGGCGAGGAGGCGCTCGTCCACACGTCTGTCGGCACCTGGACGCTCGACAACACCCGCCTCACCAACGTCCCGTGGGAGGACTTCCGCGACCCCGCCCAGCTTCACTACCGGACCTGGGTCGCCCTCCAGGACCGGGCCGAGCGGGAGCTGGGCGCCACCCTGGATCTCTCCCGGGAGGCCGGGTTCGTGGACGGGCTCGACAGCCACTGGCGCCGGGAGATGGCCGCCCTGGTCGGCGGTCTGGCCTTCGCCGAGTGGGGCGTGGCCATGGCCATGCAGTACGTCGAGCGGTTCTGCCTCTCGTCGGCTGTCGCCCAGTCCGCCCAGCTCCAGGTGTGCGACGAGCTGCGCCACGCCCAGCGGGCCCTGGAGTGGTCCGACGTGCTCGGTGGCCCCGAAGGCGCCGCCGCCGGGGAGGACCCCGCCCGGGCGGCCTGGATGGAGCACCCGGCGCTCCAGCCGCTCCGCCGGGCGGTGGAGGAGGCCCTCACCGTGACCGACTGGGGCGAGGTCGTCGTGGCCACCAACGTGTGCCTCGAAGGCCTCCTCCAGCCCTTCCAGCGCCAGCTCTACCTCACCGCCAGCCGGGAGCGGCACGACATGGGCACGGCCATGTTCGCCCGGCACTGCTGGACCGACGAGGAACGCCACCTCGGCTGGACCGAGGCCTTCCTGCGCATGGTCATCGACGCCGAACCGGCCAACCGGGCGGTGCTCCAGGGCTGGTATGACACCTACGCCCCGGCCGCCCACGCCGCCCTCGACGCCCTCGCCGGCGGCTTCGGGTTCGGCGGTGCGGCTGACGAGGCCGCCGACACCGCCCGAACGGAGCACAAGAAGCTCCTGGAAGGGATGCAGGGATGAGCAGCGCGACGGCCCGGGGGTTTGGGGGTGTCCCCCAGGATGATTACCGGCGGACGAAGCGGCTCTACTGGGAGCCGACCTACGTCTCGAAAGAGGCGATCTACCCGCCGGCCAACTACGAGGGGATCCACTTCAAGGACTGGGACCGGTGGGACGACCCGTTCCACATGAGCTTCAAGCAGTACGTGGAGATCCAGGCCAAGAAGGACAACGGCTTCCACCCCGCCCGCGACGCCTTCGACCGCTACGGCGGCACCGACAAGATGGACCCCCGCTGGGTCGAGGGAATGAAGGTCGTCTACCCGATCCTCTTTCACGGCGAGTACGGCGCTCTGCGCAGCAACGCCCGCGTCAGCCGCTACGCCCCCGCCCCGGCGCTGCGGGCGGCCGCCTTCTACCAGTCGATCGACGAGCTGCGGCACTCCCAGAACCACGTCTACCAGATGCGGATGTTCAACAAGCACACCGACGGGGGGTTCGACAACTGGTCGGAGTGGAAGCGCCATCACTTCCTCCTCCAGCCGGCCAAGCTCCTCTTCGAGGACATCGTCGCCTGCGAGAACGTCTTCGAGTCGGTGATGGGCCTCAACATTCTCGTCGAGGTGGCCTACACCAACCTCGTCTTCGTCGGGATCCCGTCGGTCGGCGTGCTCAACGGCGACCTGGCCGGCGCCAGCGAGTTCCTCACCACCCAGTCCGACGAGACCCGACACATGGCCATCGGCCAGTCGACGCTCCGCACCCTGCTGGAGGGCGACGAACGGAACCTGCCGCTGATCCAGTACTGGCTCGACAAGTGGTTCTGGCTCCTGCACCGCATCGTCGGCTGCCCCCTCGGTGTCATCCCCGACTACTTCGCCCGCCGCAAGGCCCTCCCCATGAAGCAGATGTTCCAGCGCTACATCGTCGACAACTACGTGGCCGGGATGGTCGAGGACCTCTCCAAGTTCGGCCTGCAGCCGCCCCGCTTCCTCGACGACGCCGTGCGGGAGATGGAAGACGCCCCCCACTCTCTGTTCCGGACCCTGTTCCAGTACAAGCACGTGCTGTTCAACAAGATGTTCGTGCCCACCGAGACGGACATGGAGTTCTTCGGCGAGCACTACCCGCACTGGGAGGAGCGCCACGGTGCCTTCTGGGACGAGGTCCGGGCCGGCGATCCCAAGGACCTGCCGTCACTCCCGATGCTGTGCCAGCTGTGCCAGCTCCCCTGCGTCTTCCCCGTGCCGGAGGCGCCGACGATCCGCTGCTCGGAGTGGAATGGCGAGGTCCGCTGGTTCTGCTCCGACGGGTGTCTGTGGATCTTCGAGAACGAACCCGAGCGCTACTCGAAGGCCGTCGGCCTCGACCGGGTTCTCACCGGCAAGGACGTGCAGCAGATCCGCGAGCACATGCGTTTGTTCGGCAAGCTCGGCGGGGTGCTCGAGGAATGACCGGGTCTCTGCTCCTCTACGCCCGGGCGGAAGGGTGCTCGACGCCGGCATTGCTCATGACGCCGGAAGCCGACTGGTCGGTGAAGATGTTCTCCCGCATCGCCCTGTCCACGCTGCGGGCCGATAAGTCGAAGCCGAGAGTGGCCGTGAACCGGCGCACGGGCGAGGAGCTCCCGCCCGATGTCACGCTGGCGGCAGCAGGGTTCCTGCCCTACGACCTCTTCGAGCTGCGGTATGCCTGAACGCCCGACGCTCGTTCTCGAAGGGGAGAAGCCCAACGGGACGGCTCGTGTCCTGCACACGGTGCTCAACGAGAAGCTCGACGAGGCGCCGTGGAAGGTGAAGCCGTTCCGGGCCCTGTCGAATCGGACGGTCCGACTGCTGATCACCGACCGGGACGAGTGGGTCGACGTCGTCGTTGGTTCCGACGGTACCGTCGACGTCCGCTCCAGCGCCGCCGACACCAAGCCGCAGGTGACTGTGGCCCTGGACATGAAGACACTGCCCGTCATCCTCGGTGTTCCCTTGTGGCACAAGTTGCCCGCCCTCTGGGAGAAGGGTGGCAAGAAGCTCCTCAACGACCTCGCCGGCCGCCGGGTCCGGGTCCGAGGGCTGCTGTCCCACCCGGCGATCGTTATTCGCGTGCTCTCAATTACTCGGCGTGCCGCCGGGGACCGTAGTGAGGAGGTAGTCATGGCGCTGGCCTGGACACCGGAATGGCTCGAGGCGCTGATGCAGAGCTGCCGGGACGACAAGGACTTCCAGGAGGAGGCCGACGGCAACAACCGCAGCTACACGGTGCACGTCCTGGCCGACCCTGACAACGGCGTCGACGAGGACTACTGGTGGGGGTTCGCCGTGCCGACCATGGACCGGCAGTTCACCGGCCAGGAGAACGCCTGGGAGACCGACTACTTCATGGAGGGCACCTACGCCGACTGGCACGCCATCAACGAGGGCAAGAAGGGCCTGGTCGCCAGCCTCCTCGACCAGAGCATCTCGCTCTACCGGGGCTCGACCTCGTACCTGGCGATGTTCGTGCCGGCCGTCGAGCGGTTCTTCGAGCTGTCGCGGCAGAACACCGACTCGTACGCCGGCAACTTCAAGAAGGAGTAGCGCGACCCATGCAGATCGCCGGTCAGGACATCCTCCTCCCCACGATGATGGTGGGTAACTATCCGAAGCCGCGCTCGGTTCACCGGCCAGGCCTGGAGCGAGATCCCCGCCGGGCGCTACGCCGCCGACTCGATCTCCTTCGAGGCCTTCTCCGACGCCATCCTGGCCATCGTCCACGACCAGGAGCTGGCCGGGCTCGACGTCATCAGCGATGGGCTGATGGTCAGCGGCGACAGTCCCTACGCCGCCAAGCTCTACTACCTCACCGAGCGGATCGCCGGGTTCACGCCCTACGGCCCGTCGATCATGCTGCCGACGTACTCCACCGAGCACTCCCCGATCGTCGACGGGAAGCTGACCCGGAAGTGCCCGCTGTACTCGGAGCAGGTGCGGGTCCTGCGCAAGGCGACGAAGAAGCCGATCAAGGTCAACTTCCCGGGCGTGCAGGTGCTCCCGATGGCCTCGATCAACAAGTACTACTCCGACGTGAAGGACCTGGCCTTCGACCTGGCCAAGGTCTACAACGAGGAGTTCAAGGAGCTCGTGGCCGCCGGCTGCGACATCATCCAGCTCGACGAGCTGACGTGGCACTTCGGCCTGTCGCTCGGCGGCTGGGAGGTCGACGCCTTCAATGCGGCCGTCGACGGCGTGGACGCCGACATCCAGGTGCACGTCTGTTGGGGCAACTATCTGGGCACGTCCGGCTACCTGCCGGCCGGCCCGGCCCACGGCGAGGCGCCCGACAAGGACGGCACGGAGTACATCATCAGCCTTCGCGAGCGCGATGCCGGCACCGGCCGGGCCAACGCCATCTTCCCGCGGGCCCATCGTTGCAACATGACGGCCCTGAACTACGAGATGGCCCACCGGGGCGCCGGCGACCTGAAAGCCCTGCAGAAGAACTCGTGGGAGAAGGACTTCATCGCCGGGGTGATCGACGTCAAGTCGGTTGAGATCGAGCAGGCCGACGAGGTCGCCGACCGGATCCGCGCCTGCCTCGACGTCGTCCCGCCGGAGCGGCTCGGCCTGTCGACCGACTGCGGGCTCATCAACCTGCCCCGGCGGGTGGCCCAGGCCAAGCTCCGCTCGCTGGTGGAAGGGGCCAACATCGTGCGGGCGGAGGTGGTGGCCAAAGTGCCCGACGTCGCCTCGGAACCGGAACCGGTGACCGTCGGTTGAGCAATCTCGTCGGGGTGGAGTTGACGCTCGGCGACGAGGCCGAGGCGGTGGCCGAGGCCGTGTTGGAAGCCGATGCGGACGCCGTCGTCACCCGCCTGCCGGCGGTGCTGATGGTGGAGTCGCCCGGTCGGCTCGAGATCGATCCGGTCCGGGTGCGGGAGCACCTGGGCCGGGACTGGGGCGTCGATGACCTCCAGGTGATCATGGCCAGCTACTTCGGGTTCATCAGCCGGTGGGAGCCCGACGGCGTCGTGCTGGAATGGATGCGGGCGTGACCGAGCGGACGTTGCTGGTCTGCGTCAACGTCGACTGCCAGGAACGGGGGTCGGAGGACGTGCTGGCGGAGCTGCGCGCCCGACAGGACGCCGGCGACCTCGACGCCGTCGATGTCCGCGAGTACATCTGCTTCTCGGCCTGCGAGAAAGGACCCAACCTCGTCTGGGTGGAGGACCAGGTCTGGTACTGCGGCGTGGAGCCCGAAGACGTCGACGACATCGTCAAGGCCCGCCGCGACGGCACGGTCGTGGAGCGCCTCACCGTGGGCACCGACCGGGTGACCCGCAACCTGATCTTCACGGTCCTCGAGGCGGGGCTCCTCCCCGGGGACATCTGACGTGCCAGCAACCGAAGAGCGGCGCGTCCTCGGTGCGGCGGCCGGATTCAACGGCGCCACCGAGACGCTCCGCCGAGGTCCGGAGTGGCTGCGGGCCGAGGTGGCGGTGGCCGGCATCCGGGGCCGGGGTGGGGCGGCCTTCCCATTGTGGGTGAAGTGGGAGGCGGCCCTGGCCCGGCCCGGACCCCGGATCGTGGTCGTCAACGGCGCCGAGGACGAGCCCGGAAGCCTCAAGGATCGCTACCTCCTCGCCACCAACCCCGACATCGTGATGGACGGCGCCCTCTGCACCGCCCTCGCCCTGGGGGCCGACCGGGTCGTGCTCTACATCAATGAGGAGGCGGACGGCCCGCTGGCGGCAGCCGCGGCCACGGTCCGCTCGGCCCGGGAGTCGGACGTGGCGGCCGATCTTGGCTTGGAGGTGATCGCCGCACCGGCGGTGTACGTCGCCGGCGAGGACAGCTGCGCCGTCGAGTTTCTCGAGACCGGCAACCGAAAGGCGCGCCCCGATCGAAGCCGCCGTTTCCGGCCGAGGCCGGTGTGGACGGGCGGCCGACCGTGGTGAGCAATGCCGAGACCGTTGCGCACCTTGGCCTCGTGGCCCGCCACGGCGCCGAGTGGTTCCGGGCGGTCGGCACACCGGAGTGTCCCGGCACGCTCCTCGTCACGCTGCCGGTCGAGTGCGCCCGGCCCGGGGTCTACGAGGTGGCCGCCGGCACGCCACTGGCCGACGTGCTGGCGGAATGTGGCGGCGGCCCGGCCGGGCCGCCGTTCCGGGGCGCCCAGGTCGGCGGGCCCGCTGCCGGGTGGCTCGTCGCGGAGGACTTCGATACCGCTCTCGCCCCCGAGGCGATGGCCGCCCGGGGCACGATGCTCGGCTGCGCCGCCGTCCGCCTCCTGACCGAGGACCGCTGCGCCGTCGACGCCGTAGCCGAGGTCGAAGCGTTCTTCGCCGCCGAGTCGTGCGGCAAGTGTCCCCTGTGCCGGGCTGAGACCCAGTTCTTCGCCAAGGCGACCGCCGGCCTGGCCGGCGGCAAGGAAGTCACCGAGGCGCACCTCGACAAGGCGCAGGAGTTGGCCGAGATGGCCCGGGCCGGCACCGACTGCGCCCTGGCCCGCTTCCCGGCCCCGCCGCTGCGCAGCGGCCGCGACCGCTTCCCCGACGACTTCGCCGCCCACCTCCGGGGGGTCGACTGCGGCCGGAAGCACCTCGACAGCTCGATGACGATCAGCGGCTGGCCGCCCCCCTGGTTCACCCAACCAGGCGAACGTTCCACCCTGGGAGTGACCCGATGAGCATGGAGATCGATGGATCCATCGCCCTGGTCACCGGCGCGGCCGGGGGCATCGGGCAGAGCATCTGCGCCCGCCTGGCCGCCGCCGGCCTCGCCCTGGCGCTGGTCGACGTCGACGGCGACGGGGCCGAGCGGGTCCTCGCCGACCTGGGCGCGAAAGGCGTGGTCATCGCGGCCGACCTGTCTGTGCCCCACGACGTCCGGGCGGCGGTGGCCGAAGCGGAAACCCGGCTCGGTCCCCTCGACGTGCTGGTCAACAACGCCGGCATCTCCGGTGCCGGACCCCCCAAACCGACCGTCGACACCCCGCTGGAGGAGTGGGAGAAGACGCTGGCCGTCAACGTCACGGCCCCGTTCCTGTTCTGCCAGGCCGTCCTCCCGGGGATGATCGACCGCGGTGCCGGGCGGATCGTCAACATCGCCTCGATGGCCGGAATCCTGTGCCTGCCCGGCCGGGTGGCCTACGCCGCCTCGAAGGCGGCCCTGATCAGCCTGACCAAGACCCTGGCGGTGGAGGCCGGCGCCTCCGGCGTGCGCATCAACGCCGTGTGTCCGGGCTGGGTCGACACGCCGTTCATCGCCGCCCGGATGGCCCAGCCCGAACTCCGGGCCCAGGCCGAGGCGATGGTCCCGATCGGCCGGGTGGCCACGGCCGACGAGGTGGCCGACGTCGTGGCCTTCCTGCTCGCTCCCGCCTCCCGTTACATGACCGGCGCGGCGGTGGCCGTCGACGGAGGAATGTCTCTCCTGTAGTTGGGGAAGGAACTTCCTGGCATCTTCCGGAAGAGAAGGGAGACATCGATGGCGCGCGTCCTCATCGGCGAGAGGCTGCTCGACCGGGACGGCAAGCCTGTCGGCAAGATCACCGACGTGATCGTCGACTCGGCCACGCTGGAGAACGAGTGGATCACCGTGAAGACCGGCATGATGGGCGGCGAGCACCTGGTCCCCTATTCCGTGGTGGCGGAAGAGGGGGAGCAGATCGCCGTCCCGTTCAACAAGGACCAGATCAAGGCCGCCCCGACCGTCGACAAGGGCCACGCCGCCCCGTCGCCCAGTGAGCGGGCCCAGGTCTTTTCCCACTTCGGGATGGAAGACCCCGGCCCTCCTCCCCGGATGTAATCCTCCCCGGCTGGCCTCCCCGGCTGGGGAACCGGCTCCTAGCCCACCGGTTCCAGTCGAACGGGGACAGCGTTGTACGACCGCGTTCCCTGACACATCGAGGTCGGCCGGATCGGAGGACGTGAGGTCGTTGTAGTTGGCGCCACCGGCGGTGACGGCCGTCTGCCACCCGCCGCGGTGACCCCAGCCCTGGGGCAGGGCGATGACCCCTGGCGTCATCTCGTCGGTGAGACGCACCGGCACCTCGACCCGGCCCGACTTCGACACGATGGCCACCGGATCACCGTCCTCGACGCCGGCCTCCGCCGCGTCCTTGGGATGGATCCGCAACACCTGGCGCCGGTCCCGCATCAGCTTGTCGACGTTGTGGAACCAGGTGTTGTGGGACCGCAGCTCCCGCAAGCTGATCAGCCGGAGGGGGTAGTCCGGGTCCTCGTCGACGTCGGCCGCGAACCGGTCCATGGCCCGGCGGATCTCGGAGTGATCGAGGTGGACGAGACGGTCCTGGTGGAAGACCCGCTTCGAGAGCACGCCCGTCGGGCACCGGTCGGCGAGCAGCCGGCCGCCCGGCGTGCGGCGCAGTTTCTTCAGCGACAGCCCCTGGGGCCGCAGGCCGTAGAAGTCGCCCTCCGGCCCGGTCCGGAGGAACAGGTCGATGGCCTTGTCGGGCGGCAGGCGGATCCCGAGCTTCCCGAGGGCCCGCACCGCCGGCACCGCCGACGGCTCGACCTTGAGGCGCCGCCCGAGCTGGGCCACCACCCACCATTCGGGCCGGGCCTCACCTCGGGGTTCCTCGACGGCGTCGGTCCACACGGCGTAGGGCGGCGACATGTGGGGAGTGATGAACCAGGGGTAGTCGTCCCGCTCCAGGAACGTGGTGGCCGGCAGGATGTAGTCGGCGTGGCGGTTCGTCTCGGTGACGTAGAAGTCCATCGACACCAGTAGATCGAGCCGGGGCAGAGCGTCGTCCCACTCAGCCCGGTTCGGTGCCGACGTGACCGGGTTGCCGGCCGAGATCATCAACGCTCTCAACTGACCAGCGCCTGGGGTGGTGATCTCCTTGGGGAGGACGGCGATCGGCACCGTGCCGAGGATCTCGGGGAACCCGCCGACCCGTGACCGCCACGTGCCGAAGGTGTCGAGCTTGAACTGGTGGGCGATCTTCTCGTCGGAGATCATCGGCCGGCCGAAGACGAGGCCGCCGGGGCGGTCGAAGTTGCCGGTGACGAGGGCCAGAGCGTCGAGCAGGTAGACGACCAGCGTCGAGTGGCGGCCCAGAGAGGCGCCGCAGCGGCCGTGGAAGGCGGCCGCCCCGGCCGCGGCGGCGCCGCGGGCCAGCCCCCGGACCTCCTCGGCGGAGATCCCGGTGCGGCTCTCGGTGGCCTCGGGAGGGTAGGCGGCCACGAACCGGCGGAGGACGTCGACGCCGGTGGTCTGGCGGGCCAGGGCCGCCTCGTCGGCCAGGCTCTCGGCGAAGATCACGTGCAGCATCGAGGCCAGCAGCCAGGCGTCGCCGTCGGGCCGGATGGGCAGGTGCTCGAAGGCCTCGGCCGTCTCGGTGCGCCGGGGGTCGACGACGATGACCCGCCCGCCCCGCTTCTGGAGCGCCAGGAGCTTCTCCCGGATGCGGGGGACGGTCCACATGCTGCCGTGGGAGACGAACGGGTTGGTGCCGACGAGGAAGAGGAAGTCGTTCCCTTCGAGGTCGGGGATGGGGTTGGTCAGCGGGTTGCCGTACAGCATGGCGCTGGCCGCCCACCGGTTGTTGATATCGACCGACGCCGCCGTGTACAGGTGGGGCGACTTGATGGCGGCCATGAACCCGGTGATCCAGAAGAAGGCCGAGTAGTTGAAGGCGATCTGGTTGCCGACGTACCAGCCGACGGATTCGGCGCCGTGAGTGTCGAGCAGGGCCCGGAGCCGGCCGGCGATGTCGTCGAGGGCGTCGTCCCACGACACCGGCTCGAACGTGCCGTCGGGCCGCCGCTTGAGCGGGTGCAGCACCCGGTCGGGGTCGTTCTGCACTTCCAGGTAGGCCGGGCCCTTGGGGCAGATGTAGCCCTGGGAGAACGGGTTCTCCTTGTCGGCCCGCAGCTTCGTGACTCGCCCGCCCTCGACGGTGGCCACCATCCCGCAGCAGGCCTCACAGATACGGCAGAACGTGATCCGCTCTTCGGTCGCTGTCATGGCCCTGCCCCCCTCGTCTGGGTGCATCTGAACAGGTATCGTGCGCCCAGACAACTGCATCGGTCCCGGCGGGAGGGAGGAGGATCGGTGACGACGGCTGTGGCGGCTGACGTCCGCGCTGGTGAGGGGATGCTGTCCATCGCCGCCTTGGCGCAGGGATGGGCGCAGCGGATCCCGGACCGGGTGGCCATGCGCCACAAGGATTTCGGCATCTGGCAGGACATCACGTGGGCCCAGCTGTGGGACACGATCCTCGACGCCGGCCACGGGCTGCTGGCTCTCGGGGTCGACCCGGGCGACCGCGTCTCCATCCACAGCGAGGACCGGCCCGAGTGGGTGATCCTCGACCTGGCCACTGTTGCTGTGCGCGGCATCACCGTCGGTCTGTATCCGACGAACCCTTCGGCCGAGGTCGAGTACGCCCTGACCGACTGCGGGTCCTGCGTCCACCTGGCCGAGGACCAGGAACAGGTCGACAAGGTCCTCGAGCTCGCCGCCGGCAGCCTCCCCGAGCTCCGCCACATCATCTACGTCGAGCCCCGGGGTGTCCGCAGCTACGACGATCCCCGCCTCATCGGCTGGGACGGCTTCCTGGAGCTCGGCCGCCGAGCACCGGGCCGACAACCCGGCGGCGGTCGAAGAACGGCATGGCCGACGCCCAACCCGACGACGTCATGACGCTCGTCTACACCTCGGGCACGACCGGCCCGCCCAAAGGGGCGATGCTCACCAACGGCAACATCGCCTACTGCATCGAGAAGATCATCCGCGCCGCCGACCGCCTCCCCGGCGGCCGGCTGCCGGGGCCCGACGACCTGATCCTCACCTACCTGCCGCTGTGCCACGTCGCCGAGCGGTTGTTCTCCACCTGGCCGCTGGTCAGCTGCGGCACCGTCGCTCCACTTCGCCGAGTCGATCGACACCGTCTTCGAGAACCTCCGGGAGGTGCAGCCCACGCTGTTCTTCGCCGTCCCCCGGATCTGGGAGAAGCTCCACGCCGCCGTCTCATCAAGGGGCAGGACGCCACCTGGCTCAAGCGGAAGTTCTTCTCGCTGGGGCTCGCCGCTCAACGCCAGATCGGGAAGGCGAAGGTGGCCAACGGCGGCAAGCACACCGCCGGCTCCCGGCTGCTCTACGCCCTCGGCTGGATCCTCGTCTTCCGGGCGCTCCTGGAACGGATCGGGCTGCGCCGGTGCCGCTGGGCCGTGTCCGGGGCCGCCCCCATCGCCCCCGAGGTCCTCGAGTTCTTCATGGGCCTCGGCGTCCCCGTCTTCGAGCTCTACGGCATGACCGAGAACGGCGCCGTCGCCACTTGCAACTTCCCGGGCCGCATGAAGCTCGGGACGGTCGGTGAGCCCTAGTCCGGCATCGGGTTCCGCATCGACGAGGAGACGGGCGAGATCCAGACCAAGCACCCGGGCAACTTCGCCGGTTACTGGGGAAAGCCGGAACAGACGGCGGAGACGTTCACCGACGACGGATGGCTCCGGACCGGCGACGTCGGCGTGTGGGTCGACGGCACCCACGTCAAGATCGTCGACCGGATCAAGCACATCATCATCACCGCCGGCGGGAAGAACATCTCGCCGTCGGAGATCGAGAACGACCTGAAGACGTCGCCCTACATCAAGGAAGCGATGGTCATCGGCGACCGGCGGAGCTACCTGACCGCCTTGATCGGCATCGAGCTCGACACGGTCGGTGACTGGGCGTTGCGACGCAACATCCCCTACACCACCTATCGGGACCTCACCGAGAAGCCGGAGGTCATCGAGCTGATCAACGGTGAGGTTCAGAAGACCAACGACCAGTTCGCCCGGGTGGAGAACATCCGCAAGTTCCGGCTGCTCCCCAAGGAGCTCGACCACGAGGACGGCGAGCTGACCGCCACCCAGAAGCTCAAGCGCAAGGCCATGGAGACGGCGTTCGCCGATCTCATCGGGTCGATGTACTGAGCCTGCCGTGGACTTCACCAAGCTCGCCGGCACCGTCTGGGACGGTTTCGCCCTCGGGGCGCTCTACGCCCTCCTGGCCCTGGGGTTCGTGCTCATCTTCAAGGCGACCCAGGTGGTGAACTTCGCCCACGGCGCCATCGCCTCGGTCGGCTCCTACATGGTCGCCACGCTGGCGGTGGAACGGCACATCCCCGGGCGGTGGACGGGCGGCCCCGACTGGTTCCAGTGGACGTTGTCGGTCATCCTGGCCCTGGGGTTCGCCGCGCTCTTCGGCTTGCTGCTCGAGCGGATCGCCATCCGGCCGATGATCGGCCAGCCGCTGTTCTCGGTCGCCATCATCACCCTCGGACTCGACATCACGCTTCGAGGCGTACTCAACGACTTCCTCGGGCCAGGGTCGCCCGCTGGGCAACCCGTTCGGCCTCGAAGGGTTCGTCATCGGCGGCGTCAACATCCCCCACACCCAGATCGTCTCGACCATCGTCGCCTTCGGCGCCTTCCTGGCCATCGGCGCCTTCTTCCGGACCCGCACGGGCATCGCCATGCGGGCCACCGCCTTCGACCAGGAGGCGGCCATGGCCCAGGGCATCCGGGTCGGCCGGATCTTCGCCATCGCCTGGGCCATCGCCGCCGTCCTGGCCACCATCGCCGGCATCTTCGCCGCCATCTACCCGCGGGGGTCCGGAAACCTCGAAGCCGGGCACGGCGCTGTTCGCGCCTGCGGGCCTTTCCGGCCGTCATCCTCGGCGGGCTCGACTCGGTCAAGGGCGCCATCATCGGCGGGTTCATCGTCGGGATCCTCGAGGTGATGGCCGCCGTCTACCTGGGGCCCGACTACATCAACGTCAACCTGGGGACCGGCTTCCAGACCGTCGTGCCCTACGCCGTCATGCTGGTCGGCCTGCTCGTGCGCCCCTACGGCCTGTTCGGTACGCCGGAGGTCCGCCGGGTATGAGGCGCCGGCCCCTACTACGGACGACCTACGCCGCCGACGCCGCGCTGTTCCGTTCGACGACGCAGAAGGTGGCCATGGGTGTCCTGGGCGTCGTCGCCCTCCTGGCCACGCTGGGCAAGCTCCCGTTCTTCGGCTATCTCGGGTCGGCGGAGTGGGGCCTCGTCCTGGCCCGCGTGCTCGTCTTCGCCATCGGCGCGCTGGGCCTGAACATCCTCACCGGTCTCGGCGGGCAGGTGTCCCTCGGTCACGCCTTCTTCCTCGGGATCGGCGCCTATGCCGGCGGTCGTGCTCGGCGGGCACAGCGCCGGCAGCCTGCTGGGGTTCGGCTTACCGATCTGGATCTGGCTGCCGGCCTCTGGTGTCGTGGCCGCCCTCCTCGGGATCGTCGTCTCTCCCATCGCCGTCCGTCTCCGGGGGCTGTACCTGGCGATCGTCACCCTCGGCCTGGTCTTCCTCGGGTCGCATCTTTCAACAATCTGAACGACATCGCCGGGAGCCCCGGTGTCGGCCGCGAGTGGCCCACGCTCGACCTGCGCCTGTGGAAGGAGGAGCAGCCGCTGCTCGACCTGACCAACAGCGGCCGCTGGTTGGGCGTCGACGTGTCCGGCACTCAGAAGCAGGTGCTCGTCCTGCTCGTCCTCACCACGCTCCTGGCCTTCGCCGCCCGCAACATCGCCCGCACCCGGGTGGGCCGGGCGCTGGCGGCCATCCGCGACCGCGACATCGCCGCCGAGGTGATGGGGGTGGCCGAGGCCCGCTACAAGCTCATCGCTTTCGGGTTGTCGTCGTTCTATGCCGGGGTGGCCGGGGCGCTCATGGGCGGCGTGTCCCAGACGCTCACCCCCGACACGTGGAACCTGCCGATGTCGGTGGAGTTCGTCGCCATCCTCATTATCGGCGGGGCCGGCACGGTCACCGGCGTGTTGCTGGGCTCCGGGTTCGTGGTCGCCTCCGGCCAGGTGATCAAGGAGCTGACCGAGCTGCTCAGCCAGAAGGCGGAGGGCAGCGGCCTCCTCCAGGGCGTCGCCGACTTCATCGTTTCCCGGGGCACCGATTTCGGGCTGGTGTCGCTCTCGACCACCGGGAACGGTCTGTCGATCTTCCAGTTCAACCTGCTGTTCTACGGCTTCCTACTCGTGATCTTCATGCTGGCCGAGCCACTCGGCCTCTACGGCATCTGGGTGCGGATCCGCGCTTATTGGAAGGGTTGGCCTTTCACGTATTGAGAGAGGGGGAAGGTATGTACCGGAACAAGCTCAGGATCGCCGGGATCCTTTTCACGGTCATGGCTCTGGTGATGACGGCCTGCGGCGACGACGACAAGTCCAGCGAGAAGGGAGCGACGTCGAACGGGGCTGACGCCGTCAAGACCGACTTCGGGGCCGACGGCTCGACGATCCGGCTGGGGTTGCTGGCCGACCTCTCCGGGCCGTTCTCCGTCATCGTCAAGGACATCGTGCTGGCCCAGCAGGTCTACTGGGACCGGGTGAACGCGGCCGGTGGCATTGCCGGGCGGCAGATCAAGCTGAACGTGCAGGACAACAAGTACGACATCAAGACCCACCGGGAACTCTTCCAGTCGATGAAGGCCGAGGACAGCAACGGCGTCCTCATGCTCAGCCAGTCGACGGGCTCCGCCCATACCGCCGCTATCGCCGGGGACCTCGTAACGGCGAACCTGATTGCCATCCCGCTCAGCTTCTACTCCGGCTGGCCCGACCCGGCCTTCGGGAAGAACGCCTTCGAGGCTTACACGAACTACTGCTTCGAGTCGATGAACGGCGTCCAGTACATGGTCGACGAGCACAAGGTGAAGAAGGTCGCCGTGGTCTCCTTCCCCGGCGAGGCCGGCCAGGACGCCGCCGCCGGCGCCAAGTACGCCATTCAGAAGCTCGGGCTCACCCTGGCCTACGACGGTGAGGCCAAGGTGACCCTGCCGAGCGCCCAGGCTCCGAACCCCGACAACTCCGGCGTCGTCAATGCCATCGCCTCTTCGGGCGCCGACCTCGTGTGGATCCTGGTCAACCCCACGACGCTGGCCCAGCTCATGGCCCAGGCGGCGGCCAAGGGTTACAAGGGCAAGTGGGCCGGCAACGGCCCGAACTTCGTGCCGGCGCTGTTGAAGGGTGACGCCAAGGGGATCATCGACTCGTCGTTCTACCTGGCGGCGTACACCGTGCTGCTCGGTACCGACGTGCCGGGGATGTCCGAGATGATCGACGCCATCAAGACGGCTCGTCCCGATGCGCCCTCGTCCGACTTCCTGGTCTACGGCTGGACGGAGGCGATGGTGACCGAGGCGATCCTCCGCAAGGCGGCCGATGACAAGGACCTGTCCCGGGCCGGCGTGGTCAAGGCGGCCTTCGAGCTCGACAAGGTCGACTTCAAGGGTCTGGCCCCGCCGCAGAGCTGGAAGGGCAACCCCAACGACTACATCGTCCGCGACTCCTACATGTTCAAGCCGACACTGGCGCAGTTCAAGGACGGGGCGATCGGTGTCGGGAACACCGGTTCGAAGCTGCTGAAGGGGCCGTTCGCCTCGGAGATGGTCAAGACCTACGACTACAAGGGCCCCTGCTTCAAGCCGGCCTCCTAGACTCGGCAGCTTCACCTGGCCCCCGAAAGACAGATGCTGGAAGTCGCCAACCTCGAGGTCGTCTACAACGAGACGCTCCTCGTGCTGCGCGGCATCTCGCTGGTGGTCCCGGAGGGGAAGATCGTCGCTCTGCTCGGCACGAACGGTGCCGGGAAGACGACGACCCTCCGGGCCATCGGCGGGCTCCTCGACATCCACGAAGGCGACATCACCAAGGGATCGGTGACCTTCGAGGGGCGCAAGCTGGAGGGGCTCGACCCGGCCGGCATCGTCTCGCTCGGGATCACCCAGGTCCTCGAGGGGCGGCGGGTGTTCGCCGAGATGACCGTCCACGAGAATCTGATGACCGGGGCCCACACGGTGAAGGAGAAGGCCCGGATCGATGCCGCCTTCGACCGGGTCATGGGCCTCTTCCCGCTGCTGAAGGAGCGCCTCGGCTCGACGGCCGGATACCTCTCCGGCGGGGAGCAGCAGATGCTGGCCATCGGCCGGGCCCTCATGGCCAACCCCAAGCTCCTGATCCTCGACGAGCCGTCGCTCGGCCTGGCTCCCCTGCTCGTGCAGACCATCCGCGACATCGTCGTCGAGGTCAACAAGCAGGGGACGGGCGTGCTCCTCATCGAGCAGAACGCCCGCATGGCGCTGTCGATCGCCGATCACGGCTACGTGATGGAGACCGGCCGGATCGTCCTTGACGGCCCAGCCGAGAAGCTGCTCCGAGACGAGGACGTGAAGGAGTTCTACCTCGGGCTCGGCGCCGCCGGGACCCGCAAGAGCTTCCGGGAGGTCAAGCACTACAAGCGACGGAAACGGTGGTTGTCGTGAGCAGCGGCAGCAGTGTCCTGCTCGAGGTCGACGGCATCCGCCTGGTATTCCAGGGTGTCACCGCGCTCGACGGGGTGAGCTTCTCGGTCACCCCCGGAGAGCTCTTCGCCGTCATCGGGCCGAACGGCGCCGGCAAGACGTCGATCTTCAACTGCATCAACCAGGTCTACCGGCCAAAGGAAGGCGACATCCGCTGGAAGGGCCAGTCGATCATGGGACGGCGGCCCGACGAGGTGGCGGCGGCGGGCATCGCCCGGACGTTCCAGAACATCGAGCTGTTCGCCCACCTGACGGTCCTCGACAACATCCTGCTGGGCCGCCACGTGCGGATGCAGCGCTCCTGGCTGGCCGGGGCGGTGTGGTTCGGCCCGGCCCGGCGGGAGGAGCTGGCCAACCGCCAGAAGGTCGAGGACATCATCGACTTCCTGGAGATCGAGCGGTGGCGGAAGCAACCGGTCGGGGTCATTCCCTACGGGATCCAGAAACGGGTGGAGCTGGCCCGGGCACTGGCCATGGAACCCGACCTGCTGCTGCTCGACGAACCGGTGGCCGGCATGAACCTCGAGGAGACCGAGGACATGGCCCGCTTCATCCTCGACATCCGGGAGGAGCTGGGGATCGCCCTGCTGCTGGTCGAACACGACATGGGGCTGGTCATGGACATCGCCGACCGGGTGATGGTGCTCGATTTCGGCAAGAAGATCGCCGAGGGCGTGCCCGCCGACGTGCAACGCGACCCCCGCGTGATCGCCGCCTACCTGGGCGACGAGGAGGCTCTCACCTCATGAGCGGTTGCAGTGGTCCTCTTCCCACTGGTCGGCCCTGGTGAGGTCGAGACCGTCGTAGGCGGTGATGTCGCCGGCCGCCACCCGGCGGAGGGCGGCGAGGGCCTTGTCGACGTCGGCCTTGATCTCGCCGGGCGCGGCCTCCAGCAGGTCCTCGAAGTACTGCTGGTTCCGGGCCATCGACTGGCCCATGGCCGCGGCGAACTCCTGAGGTTCGGCCTCCCTCGACACGGTGGGCATGCGGGACTTGAACTGCTTGACCAGGGTGCAGTACTTCCGCTCCGACGTCGTGAGCGCCCCCTGGTCGCCGTCGTCGCCGCCGCCACAGCCCGCCAGGGCCGCCAGGCCGACCAGGGCCGCCAGGGCCAATGCCTCCGCCCGCATCCGAGCCACGGTACCGGCACCTGACCCGGTGGGGCCAGGATTGGCCCATCGTGCTTTTGGTCGGGCCGGCTGGGTGATGGTCCCATGGAGGGATGGTGGACGAGTATCGGGCCAGCGCCGAGGTGTTCATCGCCCGGCTGCGGGTCGTCGTCTCCGTCTACTGCCTGGTGCTCACCGCCGTCGGCGGTGACGACTTCGGCTTCTACCGGCGGGAAGGGTTCGCCGTGGCGGCCGCCTTCTCGGTCTACGCCTGGGGCACGGCACTGGTGGTCAGCCGGGCCGCCCGGCGGGGCCCGTTCCCGGCCTGGGCGCCCTACGCCACCACGGCCCTCGACACCGGCCTGATCCTGCTGTTCGCGGCCGTCACCGGGGCGTCCCACAGCCCCCTCGTGCCGCTCGCTCTTCTCGACGTGATGGCCGCCGCCATCCGCTTCGACCTGCGGAGGGCGCTGGTCGTGACCGGCATCGCCGCCGCCGGCGTGGTGATCGTCATCGGCCTCGTGCCCGAACCAGCCCTGTCCGGTGCCCAGCGGGCCCGGTCGGCGGCCTGGTGGACGGCCCACCTCTTCGTCGGCGCGGTCATGGTCGGGATGCTCTCCGACCTCGTCGACCAGGCCCGGCGCCGCCGGGCCGAGGCCGAGGCGGAATCGGCCGCCCACGAGCGCCGGTCGGCCGAGGACCGCCGCCTCCGGGAGCGCCTCGAGACCATCGACGAGGCGAGGAAGGACTTCCTCCACGCCATCGCCCACGACTTCCGCACCCCGATCGCCTCCATGGAGGCGCTGGCGCGGGCTCTGACCCGCGACGCGGTGGCGACGTCGGTGACCGAGCGGGACGCCATCCTCGAGCTCATGCAGAGCCATGCCCGCCACCTCGGCTCGATGCTGGCCGAGGTCCGGGAGGTGGCCGTCACCGAGTCGCTGTCGATCGAGCGCCAGCTCGACCTCGTCGACGTCTACGTCCCCGAGCTGATCTGGACGGCCGGGGCGGCGGCGGCCGTCCCCCACGAGCGGCTCGTCCTCGACATCGAAGCCGGCCTCAACGTCCTGCGGACCGACAGCCAGAAGCTGCAGCGGATCGTGGCCAACCTGCTGGAAAACTCGTTTCGCCACTCACCGGCCGACTCGCCGCTGGAGGTCCGGGTGCGGCGCACCCCGACGCCCGGGGGTCCGGGGGTGTCCCCCGGGACCGACAGAATGGTCGAGCTGGCCGTCCTCGACCGGGGGTCGGGCATCCCGCCGGAGCTGGCCAGCCGGGCCTTCGAGAAGTTCGCCGGGTTCGGGCCCAAGCGGTCGTGGGGGCTCGGGATGTGGATCGTCTCCCAGTTCGTCTGGACCCTCGGCGGCACCGTCGGCGTCGAGGAACGCCCAGGCGGCGGGCTCGTCGTGTGGGCCCGGTTCCCCGAGTCGGCCATGGTGCCGGGTGGCGTGTTCAGCCTCGACCTCCGGGACATCGAAGCGGAGGAAGGCGTCAGGCCGTGAGGGTTTTGGCCACCGCCAGGGCCAGCGCCGGGCGGGCCGAGCTGACCCGGACCGCCTTGCCGTCCACGGAGAGGCGCACCTCGGCCCAGCTCGACCGGTAGACGATCCGGCCGCGGCGGTCGTCGCCGAGGTCGACGACCTCACCTTCGGTGGCCGGCCAGGGCGGGCTGCCCGGCGTCGTCACCTGCTCGGTGGTGAAGAGGTCGGGGCCCTGTTCGAAGCCCTGCACGTACAGCCCGATCGGTGGGGAGCCCGGCCCCGCCTGGCGGTTGACGGTCACCTGCCGGGAGGCCTGAAATCCCGACGGGGCGGTGACCCGCACGATCTCCTCGCCAGTCTGGGGCCCCTCGGTGACCAGCTGCTCGCTCTCCAGGAGCGCCGGACCGGCGCCGTTGCCGGGATCGACCTGCGTCTGGAAGGTCTCGGCCGTCACCGGCGGATTGCGGTCGACCTGAACCGCTTCCGCCACCCGGACCACCTTGCCCCGCAGGCTGATCGCCTCCCGCAGGGCAATGCCGTCGGGGGTGACGCACGCCTCGACCCCTTCCTCGGCGGTCGGCTTGGCCAGGATCCGGCTGGCGCTGCGGAACGCCCACCGGGTGCAGGCCTCGTTCGCCACCCGGCTCTCGCCGAGCCGGTCGACCAGCCCGGCGGCCGCCGCCGCCTCGAACGCCTCCGGTGAGGGCGCCGTGGCCAGCGTTCCGGGGACGCGCCGGGTGGCGAAGCCGGTCGAGCCCTGGGCGGTGTTGAACGTGAAGCGCTGGTTCTGCACCGTCGACGACAGCGTCGCCCCGCCGGGCGGCGGTCCGTCGAGGTGGTCCAGACGGCCGTTCCAGGGCCGGGCCACCTGGACGACGTCGGTAAAGACCTGGGGGCTGGGCCCGGCCGTGTCGTCGACCCTGTAGACGACACGGAAGGCCGCCGCCGACGGGACGGCCGGGGCGGACACCTCGGGGGCCGGCGCGCCACCGGAGCCGCCGTCGTCGCAGCCGGTGGCGGCGAGGCCAGCCACGACACAACCGAGGAGGGCCACCGGCCCCAGCCGCCCCCGGGGGCTTCGGGGGTGTCCCCCGGGAGGATTCAGCGACACGGGTCTACTGGCAGCCGGATCCGAACAGGCCGGGGCGGACGGTCTCCTGGAGGTCGACGGGGAAGAAGTGACCTTTGAAGACGGAGGGGAGCTGCGTCTCGCCCAGCGCACCGGAGAGGAGGACGGCGGAGCCGAGGACGATGGCTTCGATGGCGATGAGGCGACGCAGCGAGGCAATGGAGCGCTCCTTGCGGGGCCGGAACTTGTTGACCGGGGCGACGAGTGACCGCTTCTGATAGGCGACGATCCGGTTGTTGATGACTCCGATGACGATGGCGATGGCGACGACCGCCATTTTGAACCCTGCCACCACGCCGAAGTCGGAACACCACATCCCCTTGACGTTGCCCGACAGCAGACGGAAGAGCATCACCACGCCGGACACGACCACGATGCCCACGGTCGCCGTCATGATGTTGGAGTAGCGGCTGACCGCCGGCCAGATCCGGGCCGGGTCGCCACTGGGGAAGACGAGCAGGAGCAGAGCCACCAGACCGCCGGCCCAGAAGGCGGTCACCATGAGGTGACCGAACATCATCGGGAGCCAGACGAGGTTGGGGGACAGCCCGTTGGCGTGCGTGTTGAACCCGAAGGCGATGGCGACCCCGGCCGCCAGACTGAGCAGTAGCAGGTCGTGCTGGCGGGCCCCCATTGGGTAGCGGCGCAGCCCGTAGACGCAGGCGCCGACGATGGCGATCCACAACAGCGTCTTCAGGGCCCAGGTCTCGCCGAGGGAGGAGAACAGCACCTCTCCGAAGTCCACGTTGCCGACGGCCGAATCGAGGCGGGCGACGTAGAGGGCGAACAGCAGGGGCATCGCCACCGCAGCGGCGATGCCCAGTGTGCGCATCGTCCGGTAGGCGCGGTCTGGCCCTAGGGCCGTGACGGTGGCGGCGCCGGGTCCCACGGCTCCCGCCGCGTCCTGCCGGAGGACGAAGACCCGGAGCAGGAGCATTCCGAGCACGAGGTAGAGCAGGACGATCTCCAGCGACCGCCCGCCGCGGATGGCCCAGTTGAGGCCGTCGGAACCGACGCGGCCTTCGCCAAGCGTCCCGGCCAGCTGCCGGATGGTTTCGTCGAGGTCAGCGGTCCCGTCGGCTCCGCCGGCCGGCCGGATGCCGAAAACGTAGGCGCCGATTACCGGATGGGCGTCAAAGCCGACGATGCGCCAGTTGACCCGGAGCGGGCCGGTGGCGGCGGGGGCGAGGGGGATGACCGCCTCCCGCCCGGCCACTCGGAGCTGGCCGACGCCTTTGACGGAATGACCTTTCGTGTCCTCGACGTCGATCGACGAGTACTCCCACTGCACTTCCTCGTCGAAGCGGACGGTGATGGAGTCGCGGGGGGGAGCCACCGTCGAAGGTTCCGGATCGGCGGTCAGCAACCGGGGGTGGGCGCCGGCCGCGGGAGCCTCCACGATGATGGCGGTGGCAGCCATCGCCGCCACCGCCATCAAACGCTTCAGCCGGTGCATCGTCACCTCATGATCGTGGGTGACGACTCAGTATTCGTTCGACCTCGGTACACCGGGCGGGTCACCGCCTGCGCCGCCTTCGGTGCGGGCGCCGACACCGGCCTGATCACCGGGGTCGACTTCGGGCCGCCGTAGCCCTGCGGGTTCGGGTCGGGGAACCGGAACGGCCCGTACTCCTGCATCTTGGTGGGCGTCTCGGTGAACTCGTACTTCTCCTGGCTGAGGTCGGCGAAGCAGCTGCCGAGCTCCATCTTGAAGTAGCGCTCGTTGTAGCCGAACAGCCAGCCCTGGGCGTGGCCGGTCGTGTTCTTGGCCCCCACGATGGCGTTGCGGAGCTCGAGGGCCGCCACCGACACGTACATCTCGCCCGGCGCCAGGACCTCGACCTTGGCCGGGGCCACCTTCATCTCCGGCCGGCTGATGCCGGCCGACTCGAGTGCGTCGGCGAAGGCTTTGGCCCCGTCACCGAACTGCTTCATGCCCGCCGAGCCGGGCTGGGGCGAGCCACCCTGGGGGGCGAACCCGTCGGGCGTGATCGTGTACACCCTGTTGCTGTCACCGCCGACCCCGGAGAACTCCAGCTTCCACGTCGCCTTGGTGCCGGCCTCCGTGCCATCGCTCTCGTAGTTGAGCACCGAGTGCATCTGCTTGATGTTGACCGGGCCGAGGTTCAGGTCGTAGCCGACGACCTCGTCGACACCCTTGAGGAGCTTCCCGTCGAAGCTGGTGTGGCTCTGGGCGGTCGACGGCCCGAAGACGGCCTCCCCGCCGTTCTTGTCATGGCCGTTGGCCTGCGCCTTGGCCACGGAGTCCCAGGGCTTGGCAAAGGCCTGGGTGCGGGCAAACGGGCCGAACACGATGTCGGCGCTCGTGCCATGGGAGCCGGGGACCGGCGGGTAGTGGGCCACGGCCGACGAGATGTTCTTCGGGTAGACGCCCGACGTGCCGAGCACGATGTCGCCGATCCAGCCCTCGTAGGCGTTGCTGGCGAAGCTGTACGTCTTCGGCGACGAGTTGATCTCGTTCTCGACGTACGGCCCGCCTCCGACACTGCGGAACGGGATCTCGTAGCTCGGACCGGCGACGACCGCCCGGCCCCGGCTGACGAAGCTGTTCACGCAGTTCTCGTCAGCCCCGCTGCTGCCGGAGTCGATGCTGATGGTTTCCGGTTCGGATTCTTCGGCGTGTGCCGGCGATACGAGACCGAAGCCCCCTGCTGTCCCGCCCAGCAGCAGCACGAGCCCCCATCGCCCAAGTCGCTGCGAAGCCTTCATTGTTCCGTCCTCCCCCACAAAGGTGTCTGCTTTAGTTGCCTTGAGTCTGGTGGGCGGCGATGCTCTTTTCCACCACCGCCACATCAGTGTGCTTCAGGTAGCCGTGCTCCTCGAGCCACAGCGCGGTCTCGTGGGTCTGGCCGTGGAACTTCACCCGGCCGCGCTCGAGGATCGAGACGTTGTCGGCGAGCTGGAGGAGCACCCCCACGTACTGCTCCACCAGGACGATCATGCGGCCCTCGTCGGCCAGCTGGCGGACGATCTCGGTCAGCTGGGCCACGATCCGGGGCGCCAGACCGAGGGAGAGCTCGTCGAGCAGCAGGCAGCGGGCCCCGGTCATCAGCGCCCGGGCGATCGACACCATGCGCTGCTCGCCGCCGGACAGCCGGAACGACGGGACCTCCTCCCGCTCCCGGAGGCGGGGGAACAGGTCGAGCATCTGCTCGGTGCGGGCCTCGACCTCGTCCTTGCCGAGGCCCCACCCGCCGGCGGACAGGTTCTCCCGCACCGACAGACTGGGGAACACCCGGCGCCGCTCGTTGACCATGACGATCCCGGCCTGGCCCCGCCGGTAGGCGGGCCAGCGGGAGACGTCCTCGCCGTCGAGCAGGACAGTGCCGCCCGAGGCCTTCTTGGTCCCGGAGATACCCGACAGCAGCGAGGTCTTGCCGGCGCCGTTGGGGCCGACGATCCCGAGGATCTCCCCGGGCTTGCACTCCAGGTCGACACCCCGCACGGCGGGGACGACGCCGTGGAAGACCTTCAGGTCGCGGACCTCGAGGCCCGTCCCTTCCGGCGCTCCGGCGGGGACAGCGGGATCGTTTTCGAGCGTGGCAGCCATCAGACCGTCACCACCTCTCCGAGGTAGACCTGGCGAACTCTCTCGTCGGCCAGCACATCGTTGACGGCGCCTTCGGTCAGGACCTGCCCGTCGACCATCACCATCATCTGCTCGGCGATGTCCGTCACGAACCGCAGGTCGTGCTCGATGGCCAGGAGGCCCCAGCCTTCGGCCGCCTGCAACTCCAGCATCACCTGGACGAGCTCGCTGACCTCTTCGTCCTCCAGGCCGGAGACGGGCTCGTCGATCAGCAGCACTTCGGGCCGGCGGGCCAGCGACCGGACGATCTCGACCTTCCGGCGGGTCCCGAAGGGCACCACCTGGATGGGGATGTCGGCCAGGGCGGCGATCCCGAACCGTTCCATCAGCCATTCCGCCCGGGGGATGAGGTCGTCTGCCTGGGCCTGACCGGCCAGGATGTTCTGGCGGACGGTGAGGATGTCGGCCAGCCGGGGGAGCTGGAAACTCCGGCCGAGGCCCTGGCGGATGCGGGCGTAGGCGGGGACGCCGGTGATGTCGGTGTCGCCGAGTTGCACCGTTCCCTTGGCCAGGGGGACGAACCCGGTGAGGGCGTTGAACAGGGTGGTCTTGCCGGCGCCGTTGGCCCCCACGATGGCCACACGCTGGCCCGGGCCGACCCGGACGTTGACGCTGTCGACGGCCTTGACGCCACCGAAGGTGACGCCGATGTCGGTCCCGACCAGCGCCCGGGCCTGCTTCGGCGCCCGGAGGTCGACCTCCTTGACCACGGCCGGAGCGGTGGCCAGCACCGGCTTGTCCTTGATCTCCTCCAGGGCCAGATGGCCCTCTTCGAGGGCGATCTCCTCGATCAGCTCCGGTTGCCGGCGCAGGTTGCGGAGCCGGTTCAGGATCGCCTCCTGGCTCTGGGAGGCCAGCAGTGCCACCAGCAGGATGCTGCCCGACAGCAGGTTGGGGTTGATGCGGTGGGACTCGAGGATGACCGGCAGAGCGGTGAATACGGCTGCCACCGCCCACACCGCCGACGTCGTGCGCATCCCCGATGCGATCGGGATGGCCAGGAAGATGACCGACCAGATCACGTTGAACTGGGGCGGCGGCGGCGGCGTGCCATTGACGAAGGCGAAGAGCACGCCGGCGATGCCGATGAGCATGCCGGACAGCCCGAAGATGAGGAGCTTCTGCACCCAGCGGCGGATTCCCACGGCGTCGGCGCCTTCGGGTTGGTGGCCGGTCATCACCCAGTTGCAGAGGGCTTTGGACCGCTTGATGCGCCACACGGCCAGCGTGACGATCAGACAGGTCAGCCCGGTGATGAGGAACACCAGCCGGGTGGTGGTGAAGAACTCCCTCGACAGGCCCCACTCCCAGCTACCGAAGGTCAGGCGCAGCTCGTCGGGCTGCGTCACGCCCCGCCCCGAGGCGCCACCGGTCAGCCAGCCCATCGAGAACACGACCTTCTCGATGCCGATCTGGATGACCAGCGAAGCGACCGAGAAGTACAGCCCCGTCACCACCAGCGACGCCAGGCCGCCGGCCATGAGACACCAGCGTGCACAGCCCGACGCCGACGAGGACACCCAGCGCCGTCTTGCCGGCCGAGCCGCCGCTGGCGTGGTGGGTGAAGAAGTAGGCGGAGATGCCGGCCAGGGCGGCGCCGTTGAGCGGCAGCTCCCGTAGGGCGGCCAGCGGCAGGTAGAGACCGAGGCCGACGAGGCCGTAGGCCAGGGCCGTCGAGGCGGCGTAGGTCAGGTGGTTGGCCAGCACGAACTCGCCAGCCAGCCCGAGGCCGAGCACGAGGACGGGCAGGATCAGCCGTGTCGGAGGCGCCGACAGGTTACGCCGGGATCCCTTCGATTCCTCCGGGACGTCGCTGGCGGCGATCTCGCCGTCAGCGACGGCTGCCGCAGCCCCTCCGTTGCGTCGGATTCCGATCATCACAGCTCCTTCATGTTGCGCAGCCGGTGGTGGACGGAAGACGTCATGTCTGGATATGGGCGATGTCGCGCCGCTTGATGCCGGCGTAGAACACCGCCACCGCCACCACCAAGATGGCGCCGAGGTTCTCGAGCCCGGGGCCGGGGCGGCCGAAGGCACCGGACCCGATGATCTGCTGGGAGAGCCCGACCAGGAGGCTGCCGACGAAGGCCACGCCGAACGACTCGAGACCGCCGAGGATCGACCCGGCCAGAGCCCAGATGCTGACGAACAGAATCAGGTACGGGTCGAGGGTCACCCGGGGGCTCACCAGGATCCCGGCCAGGGCGGCCAGGGCGCCAGCGGTCGCCCACACACCGACCACGAAGTAACTGAGCGGGATGCCGAGGGTGGCGGCCGAGTCGCCGTCGTCGTAGATGGCCCGGACGTAGATGCCGACCCGGGTCTTGGAGACGATGTAGGCCATCAGGGCCGTGACCAGGATGCACGTGATGAACGTGCCGATCTGGTGGTTGGAGACGAAGGTCAGGGCCACCTTGAAGCCGCCGCTGTCACCGAAGGGCGATGCCGGGGCGACCTGGACCGGCGGGAGGATCTTGTCCGACCAGCCGAAGAGGAACAGCGTCACCGTCAGCGTGAAGATCATGACGAAGCCCCGGGGCCAGGCCGACATCTTGAGGTTGCAGAGCCCCAGCAGTGCTCCGAACACCCCGCCGACGAGCACACCGCCGAGGAGGGCTATCAGCACCGGTGCCCCCCAGACGCTCGACATCTGGAAATAGACCGTGGCGCCGAACACCGCCAGGCCCGGGATCCCCAGGTTGACCACCCGGTTGATCCGGTACGAGGCCACGATGCCCAGGGCCATCATGGCGTAGACCGTCCCCAAGAAGATGCCGATGATCACGGCCGACTGGAAGACGGCGAGCGAGACGCCGACGACCACGTGAGTCCTCCCTCAATCTGCAGAAATCAAGGTTTCTTTCTGCGCTTGTCGTGATCGTGGCCGGCCCAGGCGCTCCGGGCCGGCCACGATCCCTTCTCTGCTCGCGTTCTGGGCTAGCTGTTGCAGACGGTCTTGGCCTCGGCCGGGATGTTGCCGCCGGCGCAGTCGAAGACCGGGTCAGGGCGGATCCGCTTGAGGTCCCATCCGCCGTCGGAGTGGCCCGTCCACTTGTAGATGAACTCCCGGTTGAAGGAGTAGGGGTTGGCGTTGTGGTCCTGGGGCGGCCAGTAGAGCGTGACGCCCATCCCGGAATCCCAGCCCTTGGCCTCCAGGGCCTTCTTGAAGCCGTCTCGGGTCAGGTCGGCGCCCAGCGACGCCGCCGCCTTGGCCAGGATCTTGACGCAGACCCAGCCGGACTGGGTGATGTGGTGCTGGCCGGCATAGCGCCACTTCAGGCCCTGGTACTCGCGGCCGTTGGTGCGCAGGAGCTCGTCCCGGAACTGCTGCTGCTCGGCGGTGTTGCCGCCCTCGGCGTTCTCCGGGTCGGGACCGGTCGGGATGCCCCACGACGTGATCGTGTAGACCTTGTCCTTGATGTACTCACCGAAGATCGGGCCGTAGCCGGGGTCGCCGGTGAGGTGGTTGGCGGCGTAGCCCAGCTTCGGCGCCCACTTCTGGGCGTTGGCGTCGTGCATGAACTTCGCCACCGGCGCCGGCCAGGAGAAGGAGAAGATGAAGTCGGGTTCGGCCGCCCGCATGGCCAGGACGTGCTGCGACTCGTCGGGCGAGTCCCACTCCTGGGCCACGGTCTCGACGACCTTGATGCCGTGCTTGGCCAGCTGCTTGGTGGCCACGTCGCGGGCGGCGATGTCCTCGCTCACGTTCAGGTACATGATGCCGGCGGTCTTGGGCTTGATGACCTTGGCCACCCAGTCGGCCACCGCGGCGGCCTCACGCATCCCGTTGGCGTGGCAGGGGAACATCCACGGGTCCTCGTACTCGCTCTTGAACCAGCCCCACGACATCCACGGCACCTTGTCCTTGGTCAGCCGGTCGTGGATGACGTCGGTCAGCCAGGTGATCGACGGGACGAGAGCGAAGACGTTGTCCTTGAGCTTCTCGTAGCAGGCCCGGCCCCGGGCGATGTCGCCGCCGTCGTCACAGGTGACGAGCTGCAGCTTCCGGCCGGCCACTCCGCCGTTGCGGTTCACGTACTTCACCGCCGCGTCGAGGTTCTGCTCCTGCACGCCGGCGATGGCCGGGCCGAGGCTCCGGGTGGCCGACGTCATGTTGATCGTGCCGATCCGGATCGTGTCGGCCGTCACGCCCTTGTCGGAGGCGTAGTTGGCCTTGGCGCCGGGTGTGGGGGCGGCTCCGAAGTTGGAGTCGACCGGGGCGACGCCGCCGCCTTCCGAGGGGGCGCCGGGGGTGGCCGCCGCCGCCGACTTCTGCTGCGGGGTGGTTCCACCGGAGCCGGCGGCGGCCTTGTTGCCGGTCGCCTGCTTCGGGGTGCCGGAGGCGGCCTTGTTGCCGCCGGCGGCCGTGGTCGGGGCGGGCGTCGCCGCGGCGGCACCGGCGTCGGTGGCGGCCGGCGTCTCAGCCGGTGTCTCCGTCGCGGCGGGGGTTTCGGTCGCCGGGGCGGTCGGTGCGCCGGCCTCGGCCTGCTCCGGCGTCGACTGCGCTGCGTCGTCCTTGGTGGAGCCGCCCGAGCAGGCGGCGCCCAGCACGGCAAGGGCGCTGAATAACGCTAGGTAGGTCCTACGTCTACGCAAAGCCATCACCTCTCCTTGCCGCGACAGGACTTCCTCCCCCTAGCGGCACGCTGCTGCTCGTATGCGATGGACCGGATTTTCGGAGGAAACCCCCGAACCCCCGGGGTACTCGAAACGGTCGATCTCGGGCACAGGTGTACGAATGGTGCGAGCGGGACGATTGCATCACAGACGAAATGCGCTGATCACCGGGTGGAAGGGCCACTCCTGGCACTCTGGGGCCACTCCGGCCCGTCCCGAGGGGCCTACGGAGCGTCGGCGGGCCCGGATGGGTCAACCTCGAGGAGCCCGGCACGGCCGGCGAAGGCCGCCGCCTGGACCCGGTTGGCGACCTCGATCCGCCGCAGGAGGGCGGCCACCATGCGTTTGGCCGTGCGCTCGGAGACGTGGAGCTGCTCGGCGATCTCGACGCTCTCCAGGCCGGCGGCCACGAGGCGCAGGAGCGCCAGATCCTCGGCCCCGAGGTCGGCCAGTCGGGTCTCGCCCGAGGCTGCCTTGGCGTCGAGGAGGGCGTTCATGACCGGCGCCGGGATGACCGAGACGCCCGCGGCCAGGGCGATGAGCGGCGGGACGAGCTCGTCGGGCTCGGACGACTTGAGCAGGAAGCCGTCGGCGCCGGCCCGCAGGGCATCGACGGCGCTGGTCACGTCGTCGTTGCCTGACAGAGCGAGCACCCGCACCTCCGGATAGTGGTGCTTGACCGACTCCACGGCGGCCAGGCCTCCGGGCGGCGGCATGACGAGGTCGATGATCGCCACCTTGGGCCGGTGGTGGCGCACCAGCTCCAACGCCCGGCTGGCGTCCTCTGTCCGGCCCAGCACCCGGACACGGCTCTCCGGGTCGGTGTTGAGCAGTAGCTCCAGGCCGCGAGAGAACAGCTGATGGTCGTCGACCAGCACAACCGTGAGGATGCTTTCCTCGGTCATCACCACCTGGCCCCGGCCCTCATGACGGCACGGCGTCGAGGAGGCCGGCCTGCCCGGCGAGCGCCGCAGCCTGGATGCGGTTGGCCACCCCGAGCCGCCGGAGGAGGAGGGCGACCATGCGCTTGGCCGTCCGTTCCGAGACGAAGAGCGTCTCGGCGATCTGCATGGTCTCCACCCCGTCGGCCACCATCCGCCACAGCTGCCGATCCTCGGGCGTGAGGGCCTCGAGAAGCTCCGGGCGGCGGGTGACGGCCGTCCCTACCAGGGAGGGCAGCATTCCGGCGGGGAGGACGCAGTGGCCGGAGGCGGCGGCCAACAAGGGGGCCACCAGGTTCTCGGGGGTGGTCGACTTGAGCAGGAGGCCGTGCGCCCCGGCCCGGAAGGTGGTCGAGATCAGGTTGACGTCGGCGTCGTCGGTGGCGGCCACGATCCGGGTGACCGGCGTCGAGCGGTGCAGCTCCTTGAGCACCACCATCCCCGTCGGGCCGAGCGCCAGGTCGAGCAGGACGAGTTCGGGCCGCCGGCGGCGTACGAGATCGACCGCCGCCCGGTGATCGTCGGTGCGGCCGACGACAATGACCGCGCCGCCCGACACCTTGTCCAGCCGCTGCTCGACGACGTCACCGAACAGCCCGCCGTCGTCGACCAGCGCCAGGCGCACGATATCCAGCTCGATTCCCCCCTCTCGCAGCTGTCCACAGCCTTCTGCGCCAGGGCGGCCGGCACAACTGTCCGTTCAGACGGATCCGACATTATCGGGGCGTCCTCGCCGGGGACGGGGCCGATCAGGACCGATTACCGGCGGATCAGGACAGGGGCAGCCACGCCCGCACCGTACCCCGGCCGCCGGCCCCCGGCTCGGCCGACAGGCCGCCGCCCATGGCCTCGGCCAGGCGGGCGGCGATCCACAGGCCCAGGCTGTCCTCCTGGCCCATGCCGCTGGGGGTGACGCAGAGCTCCAGGACGCCGTCGCGACGGTGGATGTCGACCTCGATGACCTCGTCGGCTGGCGCCCGGCGGCCCGCTTCCTCCAGCAGCTTGAGGAGGACCCTCAGGCACTTGTCGGGATCGCTGCGCACGAGGTTGTCGCCGGGTTGCGATCGGGTCACGATCCGCTCGGGCGGCAGACCGGACAGGGCGGCCGCCTCCCCGACGAGCCGGGGCAGGTAGATGTCGGCCTGGTGGAGTCGGTGCTCGGCGTCGAGCGACTGGGAGGTGAGGACCTCGGCCACCTCCCGGAGCACGACGTCGAGATGGTGGGCGTGGTTGTCGACCCGCTCGAGCAGCTCCGTTCGTTCGTCGACGGTCAGCTCCTGCTCGTCACGGCGCAGCGCCCGGGCCAACGTCGTCAGCGAGGCCACCGAGGGCCGGAACTCGTGGAGCAGCGAGGACAGGAAAGCCAGCCGGTCCTCGTCGAGCGACTCGAGGCGGCGGCGCAGGTCCCGCTCCAGGTCGAGGCGCTGGCGTTCGACGGCGGCGTCGGCCTCGGCCTGCGATCGACGCCGATGGGCCAGGTCGAGCCGGTCGGACAGCACCCCGGCCAGCACCGCGCCGGCCACGAGGTGGCCCGTCCACCACAGGGCGTCCCGGGCCCGCTGGTCACCCGCCCGGGCCGGGGTCGGCACCAGCAGGATCAGCGTCACGAGGATCGGGACGGTCCAGGCGAGAGCGGTCGCCGCCCGCCGCAGCCCGAACCGGATCGCCACGGCGATGACCACCAGCAGCAGGACGGGAGCGAACGGGCTCTGGCCTCCGCCGGTGACCCCGGCCAGGACGGCGATCAGCACGGTGTCGACACCGATGAGGACCATGACCAGCCACGCCCGGGCGCTCCGCCGCCAGCGGACGACGAGGATCAGCACCGCGTAGCCCACCGCCGTCAGCAGCAGGGCCCAGGCGGCGACGGGGTAGTAGCCGAGGTGCGGGTCGCCCAGAACCGCCAACAGGACCATGTAGCCCCCGACGGCCGCCCGCACCCGGGAGATGAACAGGGCCGGGAGCCGGCCCGCCCGTGACGGGCTCTGGTCCGCCGAACTCACACCGGGGCCGGCCGGGTGGCGTCGGCTCCGGGTTCGGCGCCGGCCTCGGCGGCCGCCGGTCGGCCGGGGACGATCCGGACCGGGAAGCGGGCCCGGACGATGAGGCCGCCGCCGGGCCGGGGGTCGACATTGATCTCGCCGTCGAGGGCGGCGATGAACTGCGACACGATCCACATGCCGAGTCCCGACGAGCGGTGCTGGCCGAAGCTCACCCACTTCTGGAGGGCCTCGCTGGTCAGCTCGGGGGGGATGCCGGGGCCCCGGTCGAGGACGGCCAGCTCCACCATCGACTTCCGCATGGCCAGGCGGACCTCGATGCGCTCGGCGGCGGGGGAGTGCTTGTGGGCGTTCTCCAGCAGGTTCGTGAGGATCCGGATGAGTTTCCGGGAGTCGGTGTGGAGCACCTTGAGGCCGGGGTCGATGCTGGTCGAGACCCGGTCGGGCGCCAGCCCGGCGGCGGAGGCGGCCGACCGGATCAGCTCCGGCACGTAGACGTCGGACACCTCGATCCGCAGGGGGGCGCCCAGCGACTCGGTGATGGCCACCTCCCGCACCTCACCGAGCATGGCGCCGAGCTGGCCGGCGTGACTCTGGATGAGGGCGATCACCTCGGCCTTCTCGGTGTCGGACAGTGGATGCTGCTCCCACCCGAGAGCCTGGGAGAGGGCCTCCAGGGAGGCGATCGGGGTGCGGAAGTCGTGCGAAAGGGCGTGGAGGAAATCCTTCCGGGCCTCGTCGATGGCCTCCAGACGTCGGCGCAGCGCCCGCTCCTCGTCGAGGCGCCGGTGCTCGGCCGCGGCGGCTGTGACGGCGACGGCGCGCTTTCGTTGGGCCAGCTCGGCGGCGTGGGACAGGACCCCGGCCAGGATGCCGCCGGAGATGAGCATCCACGACCACCAGGCCGCCATGCGGATTCGTTCGCCCTGTTCGAAGTCGGGCTGGGGCACACCGAGGATGACGGCCACCAGCGCGGCACTGGTGACCAGCGCCACGGCGACCGTCTGCGGCAGGCTGAAGCGAACCCCAAACGTGAAGACCACCAGCACGAGGATCGGCACCATCGGGCTCGTCCACAGGCCCGTCAGGCCGGTCAGGGCGACGATGATGCCGCCGTCGAAGGCGGTGAGGGTGTAGGCCGTGCCGTTCGACACCCGGCCCCGGCGGGCTTCGGCGGCCACCCAGAAGAGCGCCGTCCAGGAGTAGACGACGCCGAGGAGCATCACCGTCCAGGCGGCGGTGCGGTAGTAGCGCATGTCGTCGCCGGCGGCCAGGACGCTGACCATGGAGATACCCATGGCGACGCGGATCCAGGACACCACGACCTCCCCGGCTGTCCGGTCGGTGTCCTCGAATCTCCGTCGCAGTTCGTCCAGCGGGCCGCGCATCGCCATCCCCCTGGACCAGTCTGACTCAGTTACGTGACTGCGCCCAAGCCTGGAGCTCTCGAATGCGTTTCCAGCCACTTTCGCTTTCGGCGTCGAGCCCGACCTGACGGGCGTCGCGGATGCAGTCCACCGGGCACATCGGAACGCAGAAGCCGCAGTCGATGCAGTCCTCGAGGACGATGGCGAACCGGCCCAGGTAGTCGTCGTCGAGCTTGTAGATGGCGTCGACTTTCCCCGGGCAGGCGTGCTCGCAGGCCCCGCAGCCGATGCAGGTGTCCTCGATGTAGAAGTGGCCGATCCGGTTGCGAGGCATCAGTCCTCGACGAGGTATTCCGTTGGGATCTTATGCGACTGGTTGACGAACTCCTGCAGGCTTCCGTTGAAGCGGAAGAACATGTCCCGGTCCAGCGGATCCTCGGCCCACAACCGGATGGGAACGCCCGGCAGGCTCAGGCGGTTGAGCGAATGCTCGAGGTCGGGCCGCCCGCCGTTCTCGACGATGTTCTCCAGCATCTCCTTCCAGACCCACACGTCCGTTTCGAGGATGAAGTTCGCCTTGACGCGGTCGTCCTCAGAGACCTCCCGGACGTCGACCAACGAATAGAGCTCGAACGTTGTCTGGAAGTGACGGTCCGTGCCCTCCCCGTCCGCATCGAAGACCGTCCACACACAGCTGCAGTCGATCTCACCGACATGCTCGTGGATCGCCCGGTTCTCTTCCATCAGCTCGCCGAGTCGGGCGAACCACTCCACGGTGGGGAAGGTCAGCATGCTTGGGAGCTTCACCTGCCTCCCCCGACGCAGGCTGCCTTCCACGGCAGCTCACCGAACTTGCAGACGTCGCGGCGGAACAGGCCGGCGCGGTCGCAGCGCTGGAGGTACTCCTCCTTCACGACGTCCCACAGGAAGGCGACGCCGTCCATCCCGGTGTCGATCTCGTCGAGCCCGCCGCCCATGAGGATGGCCAGCGGCTCCAGCACCACCGGCTGGAGGATGCTGGTCGACACCAGCACCTCGGCGATGTCGGCGTAGCGGTGCATGAGGGCCAGGGCTGCGTCGGGGTGGGGGTGGTTCTCCAGGTAGTTCTTCAGCTCGATGGTGCCGAAGGCGACGTGGCGGGCCTCGTCCTGCAGACAGCGCCGGAAGATCTCCCGGTCCACGTGGGTACGGGCCAGGAACTCGCCGCCCCGGAACACCGACAGGATGAAGCCCTCACCGATGAGGTTGAGGAAGTAGGCCCCCGACGTGTGGGTGGGGCTGGCCATCAGGGCCTTGGAGGCCCACTCGAACATGGGGTTGACGTGGAGGAGGCCGCCGCCGCCGGCCAGCGCCCGCTTGCGGAACACCTCCAGATGGCGGGCCTCGTCCATGATCTGGGTGGCCAGGAAGCACTTGACCTCAAGGAACTCGGCCGGGATGCGGTACATCCACTTGGCCGGGAAGTCGCCGGCCAGGAACTCGATCTCGGTCAGGAAGGTGGCCAGCTGGCAGGCGGCCTTCTCGAGATCCTCGGGAAGCTGTTCGAGCTCGTCCCAGGCGATGTCCTTGGTGGCGTTCCATTGACGCGCCTTGGCCTCTTCATAGAGGACGGAGACGTTGTCGGCCCACAGGTCCCACTTCTCGGTCACGACGAAGTCGTCGTAGACGGGGAGCTGGTCCTTGTAGGGATCCCGGATCGAGCCCCGGGGGTGAGGTTGCGGTGGTGGTCGGGGACGGAGGCGGCGATCGTGCCGTAGGCCTTCGACCGGTTGCAGTCCATGAAGGTCAGGCCCCGGGACGAAGGGTTGACCTTGGTGCCCCAGGCGCCGCCGTCGGTGTTCATCCACTCCAGCGAGAAGGAGCCCTTCTCCAGCCGTTCGACCGCCGGGGCGGCCAGTTCGATCCAGGTCTCCCGGTCGGCGGCGAAGGCCGCTTCGTAGGCGACGCACAGCTCCTCTTCCCGGTCGTGGGTGGCGAGCGGCGGCGGGTCGAGCTTGGCGATGGTGTCCGTCACGTCGGCCATGTTCCGATCAGCCCTCCGCGATGTCGGCCCGGCCGTTCTGGATGAGCATCTCCCGGTACTTGGGGAAGAGGCCCTTGGCCAGCGGCACGAGCTTGAGGATCTTCGGGATGGGCCCCTTGGCCCGCATCTCGCCCTTGGCCAGCGCCAGGGAGATGTTGACCTTGCCGAGCCAG
This sequence comes from uncultured Actinomycetes bacterium, assembly GCA_963723985.1. GTDB lineage: Bacteria > Actinomycetota > Acidimicrobiia > IMCC26256 > BP-133 > BP-133. Next base: position 162,044 of record CAVRTC010000005.1, on the reverse strand, counting down.
AACTGGTGGCCGACGTCGGCCTTCATCTTCATTTCCACGACGGGCTTGGGGCCGTTGCGGGCGTCGTCGCCGTAGAGGACCTTCTTGGCCGGCATGTCGACCGTGAAGATGCAGTCGGGCTCCGTGTGGGTGACCCGCAGGATCACGCCGGAATCGGCGAACTTCTGGCCGATCACCGGGTCGGCCAGCGCCTCCTCGAAGATCCCGCCGATGTACCGGTAGACCTCGGACTCGTCCTTGAACACCGCCATCGGATCCCCCCTGGTTCCCTGCGTGGGTCTGAGCGTCAGTTCACCACGGCCCGCTGACCCAGTCAGGCCGATCGAGGGCCAAGCAGTGACCCGAGTGGGTCAGGGTTCTTCGAGGTCGTCGTCAAGGAGGCCGACCCGGCCGGCCAGGAGCGCGGCCTCGACGCGGTTGGCGACCCCCAACTTGCGGAGGAGGGACGCCACCATCCGTTTGACGGTGCGTTCGGACACGTACGTCCGCTCGGCGATCTCCAGGCTCTCCAGGCCCCGGGCCACGAGACGCCAGAGGGCGGTCTCCTCGTCGTCGAGCTTGGCCAGGACCGCCGGCTGGCGGGTGGCCCGGAGCTGGACCAGGCCGTCGAGAAGCGAGGTGGGCAGCACCGACAGGCCCGCCCCGAGGCTGAGGAGGGGCGGGACGAGGACGTCGGGGTCGGACGACTTTGGAATGAACCCGTGGGCGCCGGCGGCCAGGGCCTCCAGGGCCAGCTCCCGGTCGTCGGTGCCGGAGAGGGCCAGGATCCGTACCTGGGGGTAGTGGTGGGCGATCTCCCGGATGGCACCGACGCCGCCGGGGGGTGGCATGGCCAGGTCGACGAGAGCCACCTGAGGCCGGTTCCGCCGCACCAGCGCCAGCGCCTCTTCGGCGTTCTCCGTCCGCCCGGCCACCTTGATGCGCCCCTCCGAGGCCGCGCTGAGGAGCAGCTCCAGCCCGCGGGAGAACAGTCCGTGGTCATCGACGATGACGACAACGATCGGTTCGGTCTCCCCCACGTCGTCGAATCCTAGGGATCGGGGCTGGAGGCCCGGTGCTCGACCTCGAGCCAGAGGCGGAGGCCGATGGGGTCGGCCATCTCCTCGGCCAAATGGCCGACGACGCCGGCGGTGCGGGCCAGCAGCGCGAACCCCCGCACGAGGGCCGGCGGGAACCCGAGGTCGGCGAAGGCCGCCCCGGCCACGCCCGCCCCGTTGATCGGGAGCACCTTGCCGGTGGCGGCGGCGTGGACCTCGGCCACGATGCGGAGGAGCCGCAGGTGGGGCAGCGGGATACCGGCCCCCTCGGCGATCTCGTACAGCCGCGGCGTGCGGGGGTCCTCGACCTTGTGGATCGGATGCCCGAGCCCCGGAATGCGCCGCCCTTCGGCGATCTCGGCCGCGACGGCCCGCTCCGCCGCGGCGCGCTCGGCCCCCTCCCTGTTGGCGCCCTTTGCCGACTCGGCCAGGACAGCGGCGAGGAACTTGGCCGTGTCGTCCACCACGCCGAGGAACACGTTGCCCGCCCCGAGGAGGCCGGCGGCCACGGCCCCTTGGAGCGATTCGGTGGCGCCCGTCCACGTGAGCCGGGCGGCCAGCACGCTGGGCGTCAGGCCGTGGTCGGCCAATGCCACCAGCGCGGCATCGAACAGACGAGTTTCACCGGCCGATGGCATACGGCCGGCGGTGAGGAAAAACGCCAGCTCGGTGAACGTGACCTTCCCCATGAGCTCGCCGGCCAGGTCCCGGCCCCGCACGGTGATCGAGTCAGGTGTCGACCGCCCGATACTCGACCGCAGCCATTCCTCCGCCACAAGTCCTCCTTGGGGCCACCCGGCGCCGCCCATTCTGGCGTTCGTTTACCGGGATACTGCGGAAAAGGAACGCCGGTTCAGCACGGGGGCCCGGCCAGCGCCTGACAGGGTGAAACTGGCGTTCATTTACCCGGGATCCAGCGGAAATCGAACGCCAGTTGGTACGTCGGCGTCCCATTCCTCGCGGGTCCGTTCCCGGGTCAGTTGGTGCTTGGCGATCCGCCCCGTCGGGGTGTGGGGGAGCTGCGCCAGGAATTCGATGTAGCGGGGCACCTTGTAGCGGGTCAGCCGGTCGGCGGCCCAGGCGTGGAGAGCGGCGGGATCGGCGGTCGCCTCCGCGGCGAGGACGACGAAGGCCTTCACCTCCTCCTCGGTCATGTCGGACGGGACGCCGATCACCGCCACCTCGGCCACGGAGGGGTGGGCGGACAGGGCATCCTCGACTTCGGCGGGGGAGAGGTTCTCGCCGCGGCGGCGGATGATCTCCTTTTCCCGGCCGACGAAGGTGTACGTCCCGTCGGGGTTCTCGACGACCAGGTCGCCCGTCCGGAGCCAGCCGTCGGGCCGGATCACCCGGGCCGTCTCCTCCGGCATCCCCCAATAGCCGAGCATCACCGCCGGGTTGCGCAGCTCCAGTTCACCGACCTCGCCGGGCGGGATCGGGGCGTCGTCCCGCATCACCCGGCCCTCGTTGATCCGGCCAAGCGTCGGGTGCTGGCGGATGGCGCCCAGCGTGCCGTAGGGCCGGGCTCCCCGGGGCCAGACCGTGCCGTAGGGGCTTTCCGAGAGGGCATAGCCGCACACGATCCGCACGCCGAACCGCCGCTCGATCTCGAGCTGGCGGGTCTCGGTCGGGGCGGGGCCGGTGTAGGCCAGCCGGAGCGGAGTGTCGGCGTCGTCGGGGCGCTCCGGCTGGCGCATGAGCATCTCGATCATGGCGCCGATGGCGTTGAACTCGGTGGCTCCGTACCGCCGGGCGGAGTCGAGGAACGTGCCCGGCGAGAAGCGGGGGAGGAGCACCAGGCCGGCCCGGGCGGCCACCGAGCCGAGCACCGAATAGGCCGGGGCGTTGATGTGGAACAGCGGCAGCGACGTCATCAGCCGGTCTTCGGCGGTCAGCTCCAGCCACCACGGGAATCCCTCACCGGCCATCACGTAGGCCCGCTGCGTCTGGGTGACGAGCTTCGAGCGGCCGGTCGTCCCCGAGGTGGGGATGAGGACGGCCGGATCCGAAGGCTCGGGACCCTTGACGTCGGGCGGGTCGACTTCGGGCCCCAGCAGCCAGCGCTCGACTTCCGCATCGGTGATGACGCGACGGGGGTTGGTCTGGCTGATCAGCCCGTTCAGCTCCGTCTGGCTGGCCGCCGGGTTGGCGGCCACCAGGACGGCGCCGAGGCGCATCAGGGCGAGCCAGGTGAAGAGGTGGCCGGGGGTGTTGCGCATCGTGGCCAGGACCAGGTCGCCGTGGCCGATGCCGCCGTCGGAGAGTTCGGCGGCCATCGTCCCGATCCGGCGCCAGGCCTCCTCGTAGGTGAAGGAGGCGTCCTCAAAGAACAGCCAGGCGGCGTCGGGGGCCGCCTGGACCGCGCTCGGCCAGCAGGTTCGGGATGGTGCGCTCCATCGGGGAACTGCAGGGTAGCTTCCTTCCATGATTCGAACCGAGGAGCGGGGCCGGGTGGCCGTCGTGAGCATCGACCGGCACGAGCAGCGGAACGCGCTCGACACCGAGCACTGCGAGCTGCTGCGCGAAGCCCTCGGGGAGGTGCAGCGAGCCGGCGCCCGGGCGGTGGTGGTGACCGGCGAAGGATCGAGCTTCTGCGCCGGCGCCGACTTCGGCGAGGTCTACGGGGACGGGTTCCGCAAGGCCCTCTACGAGATGCTCCGGCGCTTCACCGCCAGCCCGGTGCCGATCATCGCCGCCGTCAACGGCCCGGCGATCGGCGCCGGCACGCAGCTGGCCCTGGCCGCCGATCTCCGGATGGTCGGCCCCGGCGCCACCTTCGCCATTCCCACCGCCACGCTCGGCCTGGCCGTCGACCCCTGGACGATCCGCCGCCTGGCCCTCCTGGCCGGAGGCGGCCCGGCCCGGCGCATCATCCTGGCCTGTGAACCGCTGTCGGCCGACGAGGCGCTGGGCTGCGGGTTGGCCGACGCCGTCGGCGACCTCGACGCCGCCCTGGAGCGGGCCGCCCGGATCGCCGCACTGGCGCCGCTCACCCTGGCCTACTCCAAGCAGGTCCTGAACCGGCTCCAGGAGCCGGAGATCCACGACCCCGGTCTCGACTCCCTCTTCGAGGAGGTGTGGCGCAGCGCCGACGTGGCCGAAGGACAGGCGGCCCGCCGGGAGCGCCGCCCACCCCGCTTCGAGGGGCGTTAGGAGGGCTAGCGCCCTCCTAACGATGTCTCTGGCGGCTTCGCCGCCCCGCCCGGGGCCCCAACCCCGGGCTCCTCCAGAGCATGGGGCCCCTGCCCCACGCCTGGCCGTTGTCTTTAGCCCTTCCGGACTCCGAGCATCTGCAGGACGGTGTCGGCCACGTATTCGAAGAGCTTCTCCGGTGGATACCGGCCGTCGGGGTGGTACCAGAACGGTACGAAGTCAAGTGCACCGTGGATGCAGTGCCGCACGATCGCCGGGTCGATGGTCGTGGTGAACTCTCCGCTGGCCACGCCGGCTTCGATGACTTCCTTCCAGATCCGGTCGTGGCGGACGAGGATTCCGTGGATCTTGTCGAGGAGTGACGGCGGCCACTCCAGATGGCGAAGAAAGAGCCGCGACAACTCCGGTCGGTCCTGGGTGGTGAAGACCTGCTGTTCGACGATCAGGCGCCGCAGCGTCTCGGTCGGGGTGCCGCCTTCGGCGACGATGGCCTCCAGCCGCCGCTCCACCTCGACGGCGGCCGTGTCGAGGCAGGCGGCCACCAGCGCCTGCTTGCTGTCGAAGTAGTAGTAGAGCGACGCCTTGGCCAGGTCGAGCCGCTCGGCCACCTCGTCGAGGCTGGTGTTCTGGTAGCCGCGTTCGGCCACGACCTCGGCCGCAACTTCGAGGATTTCGTTGATGCGGCGGAGGCGCTTTCGCTCGATCCGGCTGAGCGCCCCCGCCGCTTCTCCTTGGCGTATCGCCACTTAACCGGCGGCGACCTGCTTGATCGCCGACCGGATGCGGAAGTACGTCCCGCACCGGCACAGGTTTCCGCCCATCGCCTCGTCGATGTCGGCGTCCGTCGGCTGAGGATTGCTGTTGAGCAGGGACACGGCCTGCATGATCTGGCCGGCCTGGCAGTAGCCACACTGGGCCACGTCGTTGTCGATCCAGGCCTGCTGGACGGGGTGCAGCTTGTCCCCCGAGGCCAGGCCCTCGATCGTCGTGACGTTCTTGCCCTCGACGGAGCCTACGGGCGTGATGCACGTCCGCACTGCCTTGCCGCCGATGTGGCTGGTGCAAGCGCCGCAGAGGCCCATGCCACAGCCGTACTTCAGGCCCTTCACGTCCATGCGGTCACGCAGGACCCAGAGCAGTTCCTCGTCGTTGTCAGCGTCGACCGAGACGGGATTGCCATTGAGGTTGAAGGTGATCTGCGGCATCTGGCATCACGCTCCGTACTCGTTGAGCGGGAAGTTCCGGGCCTGCTTGCCTGTGGCCCGAGCCCAGGCAATGGCGGCAGCGGCCGTGGCGGCCGGGACACCCAGCTCGCCGATTCCCGCCGGGTTGACGTTCGAGGTCGGGAGGATGTGGCAGCTCATCTCGGGGGCGGCGTCGAACATCCGGCCCCACTTGTAGTCGTGGAAGTTCGACTCCCGGGTGGCGCCCTTGTCGATGTGGAGGCCGGACCGGAAGGCGAAGGCGAACCCGTCCATCGCCTGCCCGTAGAGCGAAGACGCCGTACCCATCGGGTTGATGCACTGGGCGACGTCGACCGCGATCGTGCACTTCGTCATCCGCGGTTCGTCGCCGCGGGTGTCGACCTCCATGAGGTAGGCGACGACCGACTTGTACTCGTCGTGCATGGCGATGCCCTGGGCCACGCCGGCCGGGAGCTCGCGGCCCCAGGAGCCTTCCTCGGCGCACTTCTTCAGGACGGCCTGGTGCCGGGGGGTGTCGAGGAGGCCCATCCGGAACTCGACTGCGTCCTTCCCGTTCATCCGGGCCAGCTCGTCGATCACGATCTCGTTGATCGCCCCGACCTGGCCGGAGTAGACGACCCGCAGCGCCGCGGTCGGTTTGGCCAGGAACTTGTCCTTCATGGTGATGGCGGTGAAGCCCGTCTTGTACGGAAGCTTCTGCGTCATCTGGAACACGTACTGGGACGCGCCGGGGTTGTTGTAGGCGGTGATCTGCTGCGAGACGGCGTCGCCGAAGCCGTGGCGCAGGTCCATCTCGGCGCAGGCCTGGCGGTGCTCGAAGCTGACGACGTCGCCGTTGCGGCAGGTGGCCCGCACATGGCTGATGGCCACCGGACGGGTCCGGCCGTGCTTGATGTCCTCCTCCCGCATCCAGACCAGCTTCACCGGCTTACCGATGCGCTGGGAGACCTGGGCGGCGTGGATGACGGGGTCGTGGAAAAGCCGCCGCCCGAACGAGCCGCCGGAGGGGACGATGTGGAACGTCACCTTCTCCACCGGGAGGCCCAGCGTCGTGGCCAGGTTGCGGTGGCCGGTCAGCGGGATCTTGCAGCCCATCCAGACTTCGGCGCTGTCCTTGCGGACGTCGGCCACCGCGTCGTTGGACTCCATGGGAGCGTGCGGGACGTAGGGGAAGCGGAACTTGGCGTCCAGCGTGATATCGCCGTCGGGGGCCGACACCTGGTCGATGATCGAGTTCATCAGGTCGTCGATCTGCGTGTCGGACAGCGCGTCCATCGGACCGCCGCTCCACTTGATCTTGAGCGTGTCCTTGGCCTTCTTGGCGATGCCGAACGTCTCGGCGGTGACCGCCACCGCCTCGGGGATCAGGTACTCGGGCATGCCGGGGATATGCGTGACGGCGATGACGCCCTTCATGGCCTTGGCCTCGGAGTCATCGAGCGAGATGAGGGTGGCGCCGTGCGTGGCGGCCAGGGCCACGACCGTCGGGAGCGCGTTCTTGGACGAGTGCACGTCCATGGCGTAGGGCATCGTGCCGGTCACGATGCGCCCGGCGTCCTCCCGGGGGTGTGGCTTCCCGATGATCTTCCAGTCGCCCATGTTCTTCGGCGCCGCGGCCGGGACCTTCATGAACGAGCGGGCCCGTTCGCTGACCTCGCCGAAGGTGATCTTCTGGCCGCTGCGGGCGATGACGTATCCGTCCTCGGTGCGCAGCTGGCTGACCGGGATTCCGAGCCGCTCGGAGGCGGCGGCCATCAGCTGGCCCCGCATCTGGGCGGCGATGAGCCGAACCGGGTCGTACAGCGAGCGGACCGAATGCGAACCACCGGTCAGCTGTCCGGCGCCGCGCTTCTGCTCGGCCTTCGAGAGCGTGATGTCCATGTTCTCGAACGGCACATCGAGGTTGTCGGCCACCATCATGCCGACGGCGGTCTTGACCCCCTGGCCGACCTCCATCCGCGGCAGCTCGAAGTACACCCGGTTGTCGGGCTTGATCTCGATGAGGAGGTCGTAATAGCCCGGCGTGCCGGTGAGGATCAGGTGGTCCGTCAGGTCCTGAAAGTCAGTGGACTCCGGCGAACTCGTCGGGAAGGCGCCGGCTCCGTCGGGGAGCCCGATCTTCCAGGCGATGGCCAGTGTCGGCCCGCCGATCAGGAATCCCTGTAGGACCTTGCGGCGCGCAACAGGCGTATCAAGAGCGGTCATCCGGCTCCCCCTTGTCAAACAACTACCAACCGACTCTAGGCTCAGATACCGACTGGGTGGTCGAAATGCTGCTCGGACAGTAGAGAAGGCGCGGGAGCGCGGTCAAGCACCCGGTGGCCCCGCTGGGGGTCTCTCCGTACGATCACGGCGTGCGGACGACGGCCACTGTCCTGTTCACCGACCTGGTCGGTTCCACCGAACTGCGGGCCCGGCTGGGGGAGGAGCAGGCCGAAGAGCTCCGTCGCGGGCACGACCGGCTGCTGGCCCAGGCGGTGGAAGCCAACGGCGGCCGGGTGATCAAGGGTCTCGGCGACGGCCTGATGGCCACGTTCGGTGGGGCGTCGGACGCAGTGGCGGCGGCGGTGGCCATCCAGCAGGCGATCGAGCGGATGAACCGCAAGGCGCTGGTCCCGGCGCCGCTGGCCGTTCGGATCGGCCTGTCGGCCGGCGACGTCACCGCCGAGGACGACGACCTCCACGGCACGCCGGTCATCGAGGCCGCCCGGCTCTGCGGCGTCGCCGCCGGCGGCCAGATCCTCGTCTCCGAGGTCGTCCGCCTCCTGGGCGGCCTGGGCGACGACGACCTGGTCCACCGTGGCCTGCTGGACCTCAAGGGGTTGTCGAAGCCGGTGTCGGCGTGGGAGGTCCGCTGGGCGCCGACGACGGCCACGGCCGTTCCGCTGCCACCGGTGCTCAGCGAAATCAGCCGGGTCTTCGTCGGCCGCGACGCCGAGCTGGATCGCCTCGAACGGTTGTGGAAGGAGGTCGGAGCGGGGGAGCGGCGCGTCGCCCTGCTGGCCGGCGAGCCCGGGATGGGGAAGACCCGGCTGGCCGCCCACCTGGCCTGTGGCCTCCACGAACTGGGGCACATCGTGCTGGCCGGGCGGTGCGACGAGGACCTCGGCGTGCCCTACCAGCCCTTCGTGGAGGCGCTGCGCCACTTCGTGGACCACACGCCGACCGACGCTCTCCAGGCGCGGCTCGGCCGGTACGGCGGAGAGCTGGTGCGGCTGCTGCCGGAACTGGCCGAGCGGGTGCCCGATCTCCCCGCACCCGCTGAACTCCGACCCCGAGACCGACCGGTACCGGCTCTTCGACGCGGTGGCGGGATGGCTGGCGGCCAACTCCTCCGACGACCCTCTGGTCCTCGTCGTCGACGACCTTCAATGGGCCGCCAAACCCACCCTGCTGCTCCTCCGCCACGTGGTGCACTTCCCCGAGCCGCTGCGGCTCCTGGTCATCGCCACCTACCGAGACACCGACATCGGCCGGAGTCATCCCCTCGGTGAGCTCCTCGCCGACCTGCGCCGGGACACCGGTGTAGAGCGGATCTCCCTGTCCGGGCTGAGCGTGGGCGAGGTCGTCGGCTATCTGGAGGCGGCCGGCGGCCGCGCCCTCGATGACGACGAGGAGAACATCACCCTGGCGGCGGCGATCCACGAGGAGACCGACGGCAATCCGTTCTTCCTGCGGGAGGTGCTCCGCCATCTGACCGAGACCGGCGGCCTCGCCCAGCGGGACGGCCGCTGGGGCCCGACCGTGCACGTCGACGACCTCGCCATTCCCGAAGGCGTCCGCGACGTGGTCGGCCGGCGTCTCAGCCGCCTGTCGGACCGGGCCAACCGGGTGCTGACCGACGCCTCCGTGATCGGCACCGAGTTCGAGCTGGCCGTGATCATGGCCGTGTGCGAGCTCGACGACGACGACCTCCTGGCGGCGCTCGAGGAGGCCGAGGCCGCCCGGCTCGTCACCGAGGTCGCCTCCGGTGCGCCCCGCTACCGGTTCGCCCACACGCTGGTCCGGGCCACCCTCTACGACGAGCTGTCGGCCGGTCGCCGGCTCCGGCTTCACGGGCGGGTGGCCGAGGCCATCGAATCGGTGCACGCCGCCCGGCTGGCCGATCATCTTCCCGCTCTGGCTTACCACTACAGCCGGGCGGCACCACCGGAGGGGAAGACCGCCGCCAAGGCGATCGACTACGCCACCCAGGCCGGCCAACGCGCCCTCGACCAGCTGGCCTACGACGAGGCGGTGGCCTGGTATCCAGCGGGCCCTGGATCTCCTCGACGCCGGCGGGGGTCCGACGACGCCCGGTTGGACCTGCTCGTGTTGCTGGGGGAGGCGCAGCAGACGGCCGGGGACCCGGCCCACCGGGAGACGCTCCTCAGGGTGGCCCGGGCGGCGGAACGGCTGGGCCGGACGGCGACGCTGGTCCGCGCCGCGCTGGCCAACACCCGCCAGGTCACCTGGAGCTTCGCCCTCAAGATCGACGAGGAGCGGGTGGCCGTCATCGAAGCCGCGCTCCGGGCGCTGGGCGACGAGGAGTCAGCGGAGCGGGCCCGTCTGCTGGCCCAGCTCGGGCTCGAGCTCACCTGGTCCCCCGACCGGCCCCGCCGGGTGCGGTACTCGGACGAGGCACTGGCCATGGCCCGGCGGGCCTCCGATCCCCTGCTGCTCGCCCGGGTCCTGCTTCCCCGCTTCTACGCCATCTGGTCACCGGGGACGCTCGACGAGCGGCTGGCCATCACCGGAGAGCTGCTCGACATCGCCGACACGCTGCACGACCCCGTCCTGCGCTTCCATACCGCCTGGGTGCGCTTCCGCGCCGCCCTGGAGGCCGCCGATGCCGACGAGGGCCGTCGTTGTGCCCGTATCACGGCCGACCTGGCCGCCGATCTCCGGCGCCCGGTGCTGCGCTGGCTGGCCGGATGGGTCGAGGCCGGCGTCGCCCATCTTGACGGGCGGCACGACGACGCCCTGGCGCGGGTGTACTCCACCCGCGAGCTCGGTCGCCAGCTCGGCCTGCCTGACGCCGAGCACGTGGCGCTCACCCAGCGATGCGGCTTGATGGCGACCGGAGCCGTCATCCCCGGATTGGAAGAGGAGCTGGCGCACGCTGCCGACCGCTACCACACCTACCGGTGCTTCCTCGCCCTCGCCCGCGTCGGCGCCGGAGCCGCCGACGAAGCCCGAGCCATCTTCGCTCCGCTGGCCGGCGACGGCCTCACCTCCCTCCCGCAGGACCCGGGCTGGATGGCAACGCTGGTCGGGGGGGCGCTGACGGCGATCGAGCTCCGCGACACCGACACCGCCGCGGCCCTGGTTCCGGCACTGGCTCCGTACGCCGGCCAGATGGTGGTGGCGGCGGCCATGCCCTTCGGGGCCGTCTCGCACTACCTCGGCGTACTCTGCGCCTTCCTCGGCGACCGCGACCGGGCCGGGGCCTTCTTCGCCACAGCGGCCGAGATCCACGCCCGGATGGCCGCTCCCACCTTCCTCGCCCGCACGGAGCGGGAGCGGGCCCGACACGGCGTGCTCCCGCCCTCAGCTAGCTCGGATACCCTCTGATCATGAGGATCGGCGTGCTGGCGCCACCCTGGGTTTCGGTCCCGCCGCCCCGGTACGGGGGCGTGGAAACGGTGGTCGACGCCCTGGCGGTGGGCTATGGGGCGGCCGGGCACGACGTCCGCCTGTTCACGGTGGGCGATTCCACCTGCCCCGTCCCCAGGCTGCATCTCTACGAGCAGGCGGCGGAGGGCGACCCGGCGGGTGCCACCGTCACCGAGCTGGTCCACGTGCTGGCGGCCTACGAGGCGCTGTCCGACTGCGACCTCGTCCACGACCACACGATCGCCGGGCCGCTCATCGCTCCCGGCCCGGTGGTGACCACCGCCCACTGCCCCCTCGACGGCGAGGGCGCCCGCCTCTACGGCCGGATGTCCCGCTCGGCCATCATCGTGGCCGCCTCGGATGCCCAGGTCGTCCCGGGCGTCCCGGTCGCCCGGGTCATCCACCATGGCATCGACGCCAGCACCTTCCCCGTGGGCGAGGGGGACGGGGGCTACCTGCTGTTCCTGGGCAAGATGACGCCAGAGAAAGGGGCCCACCGGGCACTGGAGGCGGCCTTCAAGGCCGGGAAGCGGCTGATGCTGGCCGGCAAGGTCCGGGAGCCGGCCGAGCGGTGGTACTTCGAGCGCTACGTCGCCCCCTACCTCAACGACCGGCTCCGCTTCGTCGGCGAGGTGGGGCAGGAGGAGAAGCGGGAGCTGCTGGCCGGGGCCAGCGCCCTCCTGTTCCCGATCCGCTGGAACGAGCCGTTCGGGATGGTGATGCTGGAGGCGTTGGCCTGCGGCACGCCCATCCTCGCCTTCGACGAGGGGGCTGCCGCCGAGGTGGTGGAGGAGGGCCGCACGGGCTTCCTCTGCCGGGACGAGGCGCACATGGCCGAACTCATCGAGCGTGTTCCCGAACTCGACCGGATCGCCTGCCGGGCGGCGGTGGAGAACCACTTCTCGGCGGAGCGGATGGTGGCCGAGTATCTCGAGCTGTTCGCCCAGCTCGTCTTCGAGCCGCTGGCCCAGCGTCCTCTGCGGGAGTTCGGGGCGGGCGGGTCGTCGACCGACGTGTGGTCGCCGACACCTCCGCGCCGCAAGTAGCGCCTCGGGCGCCGCGCTAGTTTCCGCCCATGCGGGTCACGGTGCTCGGCGCAGGGTCGTGGGGGACGACGGTCGCCGCGCTCAGCGCCGGCAAGAACCCGACCACGCTGTGGGCCCGCAATCCCGACGTGGCGAAGGCCGTCAACGAGAAGCACGAGAACCCCGACTACCTGGCGGGCTTCGCCCTGCCGGCGCGTCTGCGGGCGACCAGCGATCTGGAGGAGGCGGTCTCGGCCGCCGAGGTCCTGGTGGTCGGTGTGCCCTCGCACGGCTTCCGGGCCGTGCTGGAGCAGGCGTCGCCCCACGTGCCGCACTGGATCCCGGTCGTCAGCCTGACCAAGGGGTTCGAAGCCGGGACGCTGTTCCGGATGACGGAGGTCATCCGCGACGTCCTGCCCGGGCGGGTGGCGGCCGCCCTGTCGGGCCCCAACCTGGCCAAGGAGATCATGGCCGGCAACGCCGCCGCCAGCGTGATCGCCACCGAGGACCTGGCCGTGGCGGCGGCGTTGCAGAAGCTCCTGCAGCGGGGACCGTTCCGGATCTACACCAACCACGACGTGATCGGCTGCGAGGTCGGCGGGGCGCTCAAGAACGTGGTGGCCATCGCCACCGGCATCGCCCAGGGCCTGTCCGTGGGCGACAACACCCGGGCGGCGGTGATCTCCCGGGGCTTGGCCGAGCTGACCCGACTGGGCGTGGCCATGGGGGCCGAGCCGGCCACGATGTCGGGGCTGGCCGGGATGGGCGACCTGATCGCCACCTGCATCAGCCCGCTGAGCCGAAACCGCCAGGTGGGGGAGCGGCTGGGGAAGGGCGAGTCCATCGACGAGATCCTCGGCTCGATGAACATGGTCGCCGAGGGCGTGAAGACCTCCCACACCGTGATGGAGCTGGCCGCCCGCCACAACGTCGAGCTGCCGATCTGCGCCGAGATCCGCCGGGTGGTGAGCGGCGAGATCTCCGCGTACGAGGCCTACCGGGGGCTCACGAGGCGCGTGCCCGCCGGGCACGAGTCCGACCCGGTCTGACGCTTCAGACCCAGTCCGGGCCGATCCGGGTGCACGATGCCAGGTGGTGGCAGTGGTCGGCCGCCATCTCCCGGGCGGCGCCCATGATGTCGGCGACACGGCGGTCCCGGATCGAGTAGACGAGCATCCGCCCGGAACGGTCGGCCTCGGCGAAGCCGCACCACCGAAGGCAGGCCAGATGGTTCGAGACTCGGCTGCGCGAACAGCCGAGGTGGTCGATGAGTTCGCGCACCGTCCGGGGCCCGTCGAGGAGCAGCTCCAGGATGCGCAGCCGGGTGGGATCGCCGAGGACCCGGAAGAGCCGAGCCGAGGCGAGTTCGAGCTGGGGGGCTGCCGCGGTGGTGGGCGTCATGCCCGCAGGCTAAGGCGGCCCCCGTTCGAAACAGGAAAACCGGGCGCGTTGGTAGCGTCCTCCCCTCCTAGGAACACACGGAGGAACGACGATGAAGCACCCTTGGCGCGCTCGGATCCTGCACTTCAGCTCGATGGTCCTGTTCCTCACCACCGTGACCGCCGTCGGCGACGGGCGGGGAGCCGGCGCGGGCGTGAAGGACAACGAGCTCCTGTCCGGCACCGGTGTGGGGATGTACACCGACTCGTCGGTTGCCAACCAGGTGTCCAGCTTCACGATCAACCCCAAGACGGTGAGCTGCGGCGTGGGGACGCTGGCCGGCGGGGGCGACGCATCGGGGCCGTTCGCCATGCTGATGTACGCCACCCGCATGGACACGTACACGGTCGATCAGGAAGCGGGGGAGATCCGGGCCACGGGCCGGATGCGGTCGATCACCAAGGTGGGCAGCGCCGTGGTGGAGGACGCCGAGCACGACTTCCTGGCCGTGGCCGCCGGTACGGTTCCCCACGCCGACTTCAGCCAGGCCGTCCACACGGGGGGTGCCCGTTTCGACGTCCACTTCTCGACGCCGTTCTGGGACCGCTACAACCCGATGTGCACACCGTCGTCCATCGCCGCGGGGCCTGCCGGTTCGGCGGAGAGCTGCTCCTGGGCGACGTCTTCCTGCCCCGATGAGGAGGAGCCTCATCGCCGGCCTCACGGCGTTGGCTCTTCTCCTGCCGGCCGGGGTGCAGGCCCGACCGTCGGCCGACCTCAATCCGGTCGTGCGCTGGGACCGGATTCTCCTGAACACCATCCGGGCCACCGGGACGTCGCCCACCGTCGCGGCCCGGGCCCTGGCCGTCCTTCACACCTGCATGTACGACGCCTGGGCGGCCTACGACCCCGTGGCGGAGGGAACCCGCCTCGGCGGGACGCTGCGGCGCCCGGCTGAGGACCGGACGCTGGACTCGAAGCGGGAGGCCGTCAGCCGGGCCGCCCACCTCGCCGCCGCCGACCTCTACCCGCAGAAGGCGGCCCGGTTCGACGCCGACCTGGCCGAGGAGGGCTACGACCCGGCGGAACCGCCGGCCGCCGATTCACCGGCCGGGGTGGCCCAGCGGGCCTGCCGGGCGGTGCTCGACTACCGCCACCGCGACGGGTCGAACCAGCTGGGCGATGAACCGGGATCGGCCGGCGGGCCCTACTCCGACTGGACCGGCTACCGGCCGGTCAACAGCCCTGACCACGTGCGGGATCCCGACCGGTGGCAGCCGCTGCGGACGCCGGACGGGAAGGGCGGTGAAACCGTCCAGCAGTTCACCACTCCCCACTGGGAACGGGTCATCCCCTTCGCCGCCGGCGAGTCCGACCTGCAGGCCAGCGACCCCGGGCCACCCCAGGCCGGCACCCCGGCCCGGCAGGCGGAGATCGACGAGATGGTCGAGATCAGTGCCGGGCTGACCGACGAGCAGAAGGTGATCGCCGAGTACTGGGTCGACGGGCCCGGCATGGAGTCGCCTCCCGGCCACTGGATGATCTTCGGCCAGATGTGCTCGCGCCGCGACGCCCACGGCCTGGACTCCGACGTGAAGCTCTTCTTCGTGCTGGCCAACTCCCTCCTCGATGCCAGCATCGGCATCTGGACCACCAAGCGGCACTTCGACTCGATCCGGCCGATCAGCCTCGTCCGCCTGACCTACGGCGGGCGCGCCATCCGGGCCTGGGGTGGCCCTCACCGGGGCACGCAACAGATCGACGGGTCCGGGTGGCAGCCCTACCTCCCGACGCCGCCGTTCGGGGAGTACACGTCGGGCCACAGCGGGTTCAGCGCCGCCGGCGCGGAAGCGCTGCGGCTGTTCACCGGCCGCGACGACTTCGGCGCGACCGTGGTGATCCCGGCCGGGTCGTCCGAGATCGAGCCCGGCACCACCCCGGCCCACGACGTCATGCTGCATTGGAACACCTTCAGCGAGGCGGCCGACCAGGCCGGGCTCTCCCGGCGGCTGGGCGGCATCCATCTCGTCAGCGGCGACCTGGGCGGCCGCCTGCTCGGGAGGAGGGTCGCCGCCCGGGTAATGGCCCGGGCCCAGGCGTACTTCGCCGGCACCGCCACCGCCACCGCCGGTCCCGCCTCAGGCTGAGGCGGGGAGCCGGGCCCGGAACAGGATCCGCTCGAACGTGTAGAAGTACGGGGACCGGTCACCGAGGGCCTGGAGCAGCCGGTCCCGGTAGCGGTCGACGAACCGGCCGTACAGGTCCGGGGGGAGCGCCCGCTCGTAGCGGATGAGGGTGGTGCCCTTTGTCCATTCGACCACCTCTCCCGTCGAGGCGAGATGGTGACCGTAGACCTGGAGCCGCACGTGCTGGTCCTCGAAGCCCAGCTGGTCGAGCAGTTCGGCGTAGCGCTCCGGCGGGAGGACCGGGGTCGCCTCGACCAGCGCGTCCCCCGCGTCGCGCAGGACGTCTCCGAACGGCGGCTCATGGGCGACCTCGAAGGCGAGGGCATGTGACGGGTGGTCGCCGTTGGCCGGCACCTGGACAGCCAGCTGCCCCCCGGGCCGGAGCGCGTCACGCAGCTGTCGGAGGACGCGCCGATGGTCGGGTACCCAGTGCAGGGCGGCGTTGCTGAAGATCAGATCGACGGACGCCGGCGGCCCGAAGTCGGCGATGTCGCCCTGCTCGAACCGCAGCCCGTCGCCGGCGTGGGTCGTCGCCTCGGCCAGCATGGCTTCGGAGCTGTCGATCCCGAGCGTCGTCGCCGGGCCCGCCTGCCGGTGGAGCCGGGCGGTCAACTCGCCGGTGCCGCAACCGAGGTCGACGGCGGCTCCGCCGGGCGCCGGCTCGACCAGGGCCAGCAGATCCTCCCCCGGTCGGGCCCGTTCGACCCCGAACTTCCGGTACTGGCCGGGGTTCCAGGTGTTTCGCATGTCCTCGCGCCGCTCCTAGTGGCCTCTCGCGGAAGTCATCGTGGCGTCTCGCCGGCCATTTTCGCCGCTGGCGGCGTCCTCCTCCTCGGCGGAGGAACTACTCCGCCTCGTCGTGCGTCCTTGCCAGCCACAAAAATGACTCGGCGATACATCCACGTGACTTCCGCGAGCGACCACTAGCGGGCGAGCCGGTTGAGCGCCCGGGCGGCGGAGTGGCGCCAACCGTCCGGCACGCGGCTCGTCGGTGGCGATCCGGCGCAGCAGTTCAGGGGTGAGTTCGCCGACCAGGTCCGCCAGTCGCAGAGCAGGCTCCTCGGTGGGGACGACGGTGATGGTGTCGCCGGCGGCCACGACGCCGGCCTCCACGATCCGGAGGTAGGCGCCCGGCCGGCGGGCGGACTCGAACCGGTCCACGAAGCCGGCGTCGCCCATCCGCAGGCCGAGCTTGAAGCACGGTTCGCGGGGCTGGGCGACCTCGAAGACGGCCCGGCCGGCGTGCCACCGGTCGCCGATGGCGCTCTGCGTCAGGTCGACCCCGGCGGTGGTGAGGTTCTCGCCAAATGTCCCGGGCGGAAGCGCCCGCCCGAGCTCCCCTTCCCACCACTCGTAGTCGTCGCGGGCATAGGCGTAGACCGCCTTGTCGTGCCCGCCGTGGACCCGCCGATCGGCCTGGTTGTCACCGGCCAGATTCACCTCTGCCGCCATGACCGCTCCGTCGACCGGCTCCTTGAAGATCGCCGTCTTCACCAGGCGGCCATGCCACTCCAGCGTCCGTGGCCGCCCGACGTTGACCGACACGATCCGAGGCTCCATGGGTGAGGTCAGCCGGTGTCGGCGGTCAGGCCTTCGGGGAGGCCGTCGACGTAGGTGACCGTGTTGGTGCGGACGGCGGGGATCCGGGGGCCGCGGATGATTACGCCGGTCAGGTTGAGGGGGTCGCAGGCGTTGATGACCACCCGCTCACCGGTTCGGGGGCGGCGGCGGATGTCGGCCAGGGTGTCGACGGCGGCGGGGAGGGCGTACTGCTCGCCGGAGAACCCGGCCACGAACCGGCCGCCCCGGACGAGCCCCCGGTCTTCGAAGCGGCGCAGGGCCCGCTGGAGGTCGCGCCAGGGGAGCGGCATTCCTTCGTGGACGGCCAGGTCACGGAACACGATGCCCCAACGTTGGAGGAGCTGGTCGGCGACGGCCTCGGCCAGAGCCTCGCGGTCCTCCACCGGCTCGACCGGCGGGATGAGTGACCACCGACCGGCGGCCCGGCTCTGCCGGGGCGCGCCACGCCGCAGACGACTCACGGAGTGGGCCGGGCGGGGCGGGCGCCGGCCCGTTCGACCAGTGAGCGGATGGCGGCGAACCCGTCGGCGGTCAGCAGGCCGCGGGACACGCCGTCCCAGAGAGCCTCCTCGATGTCGGCAGGCATCCGGCGGGTGGCGGTGGCCAGTTCGGCCAGGAACTGGGCTCCCCGGTCGCGCAGCGCTTCCACGACCTCGGCCGTGGCCCCCACCTCCGGCACCGCCGGCTCGACCAGCGGAACGGTGGGCCGCGACCCGATCCCGGCCCGTCGGACGGGGGTGCTGACGGGCGGGGCCAGCCGGGCCGCCTGCAGGAGCCACATCAGGTCTTCCCGGAAGGCCAGCGCCACCGGCGTGGCCTTGGAAGGGCTCGAGCGCCGGTCGGACGCCGGCTGGGCGGCCGTGAGGCGCAGCCAGGTCACCTCGCCGTCGTGGCACAGCCGGTCGAGGTGGGCCGGTCCGTAGTCGGTCACCCGGCGGCGGAGGATCTCCCGCTCCCAGGCGGCGGCCGCCGCCTCGAACCCCTGCAGCTGCTCGATGGCGATGCGCACACCGCTGTGGCCCCGTAGCTGCGTGCCGGGGGCGACGTGCTGCCAGCGGAGGGCGAACCGCATGAAGTCGACGGCACTGACCGGCTCCACCGCCTTGCGCCGGTTGCTGCGGGAGTAGGAGTGCATCCGGGCCAGCAGCCGCCGGGCGCACCACTCGACGCTCGTCCGGGCCCAGGGGTGTCCCGAAGAGTCGGTGAAGCGGCCCTGGAGGGCGAACCCGGCCTGCTCCAGCACGGCCAGGCCGATGGCCACCTTCGACGGGGGGAGTGCGCAGCGGTCGGCGAGCTCGCCGGCCGGTGGGGCCCGACAGATCGAGATGACCCCGCAGGATCGAGGCCACCACCTGCTCGATCGGCACCGCCGGCCCGGCGGCGGGGCCGAACAGCTCGCCGATCAGCCCCTCGGCCTCGGCGGCCGACTCGGTCGCCCACCACCGCTCGGCCCCATCCGGGCCACGTGCGACTGGACCCGGCCGCGGGCGGCCAGCTCTTCGAACAGGGGGCGCCACGCCTCCCGGGCCGGCGTGACCACCAGGCTCAGCAACAGGTCGTGGAGGTCGTCGGCCGCCGTCGGCTCGGGGGCGACCTCGGCCCGGACCCGCTCGATCGCCTCCGGGTCGAGGCGACCGATGGTCGACAGGTCGACCGGCAGGCCTCGTCGGAGCTGAACTGCGTTGGTACGGCGGTCGACGGCCTCGGCGTCATCGAGGAAGGCGTAGGGCTTGGCCGTGAGGATCTCGTGGGCGAAGGCCGACGCTTCGGTGGTGTCGCGGAAGTGGACGTCGACCCGGCCCGTCTCGATCCCGTCGAGCAGCGCCGCCAGCCCGTCGATGTCGAGCGCCTCGGTCATCGTGTCGTGCATCGTCTGGCGAACGATCGGATGGTCGGGGATCTGCACCGGCCCGGCCACGTTCTCCTGGCAGGCGGCCGCCGAGGGGAACAGGGCGGCCATGAAGTCGTCGGCCTCCATCCGCTGCAGCGGTGGCGGGTTGCGCCGGCCGCCCTTGAAGCGCAACACGATGAGCGCCCGGTTGAGATTCCAGCGCCAGCGGCTGGTGAACATCGGCGACGGCGGGGACAGGACGGCCTGCTCCAGCACCTCCCGCACCGTCGTCGAGTTGAGGAAGCGGGGTACGTCGGCCAGCGGGAAGCTGTGATGCGGCCCGAGGGAGAGGACGATGGCGTCGTCGTTGGCCGCCGCCTGCAGCTCGAAGTCGAACGACACGCAGAACCGCTTGCGCAGCGCCAGGCCCAGCGCCCGGTTGATCCGACCGCCGAGCGGCGAGTGGACCACCAGGTGCATGCCCTCGGCGTCGTCGAAGAAGCGTTCGAAGACGAGGTCGGTGCCGGTCGGCACCACGCCCAGCACCGCTTTGCCGGCGGCGATGTAGTCGACGAGCTGGGTGGCGGCGTCGTCGTCGAGCCGGGCCTCCTCGGCCAGCCAGGCCTTGGCGCCGTCGGGGTCGCCGGCCGTGACAAAGCCGTCGACCCCGGACCGGAGGGCCGAGATCTCCTCGGACAGCTCCGGGGTGCGGGCCGGGGCCTCCCCCGTCCAGAACGGGATCGTCGGCGGCTTCCCCTCGGCGTCGGCCACCCGCACGACCCCGGCCGACACCTGTCGGATCTGCCAGGCGTGGGTGCCGAGCAGGAAGATGTCGCCGGCCATCGACTCGGTGGCCCAGTCCTCGTTCACCGTGCCGACGAAGAGGTCGTCGGGTTCGAGCACCACCCGGAAGTCGCCGATCTCGGGGATGGCACCGCCCGAGGTCACGGCGGCCAGCCGAGCCGAGCCCCGGGCCCGCACCTCGCCGTTGACGGCGTCGAGGTGCAGGTAGGCGGCTCGGCGCCCCCGGCCGGTGGTGATGCCCTGGCTGACCATGGCCAGGACCTCGTCGAAGGTCTCCCGGGGAAGGTCTCGGTAGGGATACGCCCGGCGGACCATGTCGTAGAGGTCGTCGACCCGCAGGCTGGGGGGGGAGCGGCTGCCCGGAGGCGGTGGGCCGGACTCTTCAGGCGCGGGCTGTCGTTGGCGGGAGGAGGTGACGGCGGCCACCTCGGCCACGAGTTGTTGAGCGAGGATGTCGAGGGGCGCAACGGGGGGGACGATCGCATCGAGCGATCCCTTCTCCACCGCTCGGAGCAGGGCGGAGCACTCGACGAGCTCGTCGCGGGTCAGGGGGAACAGCCGGCCTTTGGGCGTGCCCCGGCGGCTGTGACCGGAGCGGCCGACCCGCTGGAGGAAGGTGGCGATGCTGCGGGGCGAGCCGACCTGGCAGACGAGGTCGACCGGGCCGATGTCGATGCCCAGCTCCAGCGACGCCGTGGCCACCAGCGCTTTGAGGTCGCCGGCCCGCAGCCGCGACTCGACCTTGTAGCGCCGGTCCTTCGACAGGGAGCCGTGGTGGGCGCTGACGACGTCGTCGCCGAGACGCTCGCCCAGCTGGTGGGCGAGGCGTTCGGCCAGGCGGCGGGTGTTGACGAACACCAGCGTGGTGTGGTGCTCCCGGACCAGGTCGGCGATGCGGTCGAGGACGTCGCCCATCTGCTCGCTGGAGGCGATCGCCTCCAGCTCCCCCTGGGGCAGCTCGAGGCCGAGGTCGAGGTGCCGCCGGTGCCCGGTGTCGACGATGGCGCAGGCAGTTGGAGCAGCGGTGCCGCACAGCATTCCGGCCAGCAGCGAGATCGGCCGCTGCGTGGCCGACAGCCCGATGCGCTGGGGCCGGGCGTCGGCCGCCCGCTCGAGACGCTCCAACGTCAGCGTCAGGTGGGAGCCGCGCTTGTCGCGGGCGGCGGAGTGGATCTCGTCGACGATCACCGTCTCGACCGTGCGCAGCACGGCGCGGCTGCGGGCGGCGGTGACCATCAGGTAGAGCGACTCCGGGGTGGTGATGAGGAAGTTGGGCGGACGGCGCACCATGTGGGCCCGTTCGCTGCTCGTGGTGTCGCCCGTCCGCACCGCCACCGTCAGTTCCGGCGCCGGGTAACCCAGCTCGGTGGCGACCTCGGCGATCTCCCGCAGGGGGCGATCGAGGTTCTCGGCGATGTCGACGGCCAGGGCCCGAAGGGGCGACACGTAGGCCACCTGGCACTGGCCCTCGACGTTCCGGCCGGAGGCCGCCGCCCGGTAGAGCCGGTCGATGCAGACGAGGAACCCGGCCAGCGTCTTGCCCGACCCGGTGGGGGCGGCGATGAGCGTGTCGCTCCCGGCGGCGATGTGCTTCCACCCCTCCTCCTGCGGGGGTGTCGGCCCCTCGGGGAACCGCCGGCGGAACCATTCCGCCACGGCCGGGTGGAAGCCTTCCACCGGCAGCCCCATTGCCCCCGGAGCCCCCATGAACAACGTCGGTCGGTCGACGATCGCCATATCCTCCGAGAGTACCGATCAGGTCTGACACTTCCGCCCCGGGCACTAGGGTCACAAGCCATGTCGTGGGACCCCGGAACGGCCACTGCGCTGGGCCCGTTTCCGGGCGATGACCCGCTGGAGGCGGCCCGGATCGTCCTCTCCGAATTGCCCGGCTTGCCCGTCCTGGGGGAGTTGCCGGCCCGGGGTGTCGGCGCCGATCCGGTTGGGCGCACGGCCGGCCTTCTGGCCGACCTCCACGTCGAGGTCGGCACCGGCGTCTGGCGGTTCGTCCCCCGGGGAGGCCGGGACGAGCAGCGGGCCCACGTCGCCCTGACCACCGACCTCGACGCCCTCGAGGAGGTGGCGGCGGGCTTCGAAGGGGCGCTCAAGCTCCGGATCGTCGGGCCCTGGACCCTGGCCGCCAGCATCGAACTGCCCCGAGGGGAGAAGGCCCTCGCCGACCCCGGAGCGGTCCGCGACATCGGCGCCTCCCTGGCCGAGGGGCTCACCCGGCACCTGGCCGACATCCGTCGCCGCCTCCCCGGCGTGACCCGCCTCGTGGTGCAGGTCGACGAGCCGCTCCTGCCGGCGGTGATGGCGGGGGAGTTGGCGACGGCGAGTGGGTGGGGGAGGATCCGCAGCTACGAACAGAACCTCGTGGAGGACGGGCTCCGCCAGGTCCTCGGCTCACTGTCGCGCTCAGCCGTAACTATTACGGCTCAGCGCGACAGTGACACTGAGGTCGACGAGGGAGACGGCGGCGCTGGGCGGGATCTCGCCGGAGTGTGGTTGGGCAGCGCCAAGCTCGACGGCGGTCTTCTTCGGGGCGCCGGAGCCGGTTTCATCGGCCTCGACGGCGCCGTCCTCGACTCCGTCGACGAGGACGAGGTCGGGGAATCGATCGACGCAGGGCTCGGACTCTTGGTGGCCTGCGTGCCGCTCGACGACCGGCAGCAGCGATCCGCGGCCGGTCACCGAACCCGTCCGCAGCTTGTGGAAACGGCTCGGCTTCCTGACCGAGCAGCTGCCCCGGACAGTGGCGGTCACGCCGGTCGAGGGGCTCGAACAGCTCGACCTCGCCGCCGTACCGGCGGTACTCAAGCGCGCCGTCGAGGTAGCCCGCTATCTCGATGAGTTCGCCGCCGAGGAGGCGTCCTAACCGGTATGGCCAACCGGAAGCCCGGGGGTCGGGGGGCGTCCCCCGAAAGGACTGCCTGATCGAGCTCGACGGGCGGGAGGTCCGCATCACCAGCCCCGACAAGGTCTTCTTCCCCGAGCGGGGCGAGACGAAGCTCGACCTCGTCCGCTACTACGAGGCCGTCCGGGAACCGCTCATGGCCGTCATGGGCGGCCGCCCGGTGCTGTTACAGCGCTTTCCCGAAGGAGCAGGGGGCTCGTCGTTCTTCCAGAAGCGGGTGCCGAAGGACGCCCCCGACTGGCTCCAGACCACCATCGTCAGCACCCCCAACGGGACGACGTCCAACGCCCTGGTCGCCGCCGACCTGGCCCACGTGGCCTGGGCGGTCAACCTCGGCTGCCTCGGCTTCCACGTGTGGCCGTACCTGGCCTCGGATCCCGACCATGCCGACGAGCTGCGCATCGACCTCGATCCCACCCCCGGCATCACGTTCGAGGATGTGCGGGAAGGGGCCCGGAAGGTGAAGGCCCTCCTCGACGAGCTCGGCATCGTCGGGTCGCCCAAGACCACCGGCGGGGACGGGCTCCACATCTACGTCCACGTCGAGCCCCGCTGGAGCTCGATCGAGGTACGGGCCTGCGCCGTGGCCCTGGCCCGCGAGCTCGAGCGGCGCCACCCCGATCTGCTCACCGCCGCCTGGTGGAAGGAGGAGCGGGGACGAAGAGTTTTCGTCGACTTCAACCAGAACTCGCCGCACAAGACCGTGTTCGGGGCGTGGTCGGTGCGGGCCCGGCCCGGCGGACAGGCGTCGGGCCCGTTCACCTGGGACGAGCTCGACACGATCGACCCCGAGGCCATGACGATCGCCACGCTGTCCGCCCGGGTGGCGGAGCGGGGCGACCCCTGGCGCGACACCTACGCCCCGCCGCAGTCGCTCGAGCCGCTCCTCGCCCTCCACGAGCGCGACATGGCCGCCGGCCTGGCCGACGCCCCCTGGCCGCCCGTCTACCCGAAGATGCCGAACGAGCCGCCCCGGGTGGCGCCGAGCCGGGCCAAAAAGACAACCTAAGGGATGGCCTGTCCGGAACCGGCTTCGGCTGGCGCGCCCCGCCCGTTCACCATCGAGCACGACGGCCTGACCATCGCCGTCCTCGACTGGGGCGGCGCCTCCGGCGCCCGGCCGCTGCTGCTGCTCCACCCCAACGGCTTCTGCGCCGGGCTGTTCGACCCGATCGCCCGCCGGCTCGCCGCCGCCGGCGTCTTCCGGCCCATTGGCGTCGACCTGCGGGGCCACGGCGGCACCGACAAGCCGGAGCCGCCCGACCCGTACCACTACGAGGGCATGGCCGGCGACGTGATCGCCGTCCTCGACCAACTCGGCTTCGACGACGTCGACGTCGTCGGTGCGTCTCTCGGCGGGGGTGTCGCCATCCACGTCGACAAACTCCAGCCTGGCCGGGCGCGCCGCCTCCTGCTGTGCGAACCGATCGCCCTCTCCGCCACGGCCGACCACACGCTCGGTGACGAGCATCCGATGGTCCTCGGGGCCCTGCGGCGCAGGGTGGTCTGGCCGTCGAGAGAGGCGATGATCGACTCCTACGGAAGCCGGCCGCCACTCGACCGGCTGGCCCCCGAAGCACTGGCGGCCTATGTCGCCTGGGGTGCCGTCGACCGGTCCGACGGCCAGGTCGAGCTGGCCTGCCCGCCGGCCGTGGAAGCGGCCATCTTCGGCAGCCTGCCGGCGCTCCAAGGTGTGCACGCCTCCTGGGACCACCTTCCCCACCTGACCGCCTCGGTGGCGGTGCTGGCCGGCGATCGTTCCTTCATCCCGTCGGAGCGGCTCGAGGGGGTGGCCGCCGCCGCCGGCGTCCCCCTGGTCACGGTGACCGGCGACCACTTCTTCCTCCACGAGGACAGCGCCCGCGGCGCCTCCCTCATCGAGGAGCACCTCGGTTGAGTCGCCTCACATTTCGAACCGCTGTGTCGTCGTATAGATGAAGACACCCCCCAGCGAAGGGAGTTCACCATGGATGCTCGTTTGAACCTCGGCGGCAACCCCGTCGGAGCCAGGGTCCTGAAGTACATCGTCTCCGCCAACAAGGTGCTCTCGGACTCCACGCTGCCGGCCACGACGCAGGAGCTGGTCAAGCTCCGCGCCAGTCAGATCAATGGCTGCGGTTTCTGCACCGACATGCACTCCAAGGACGCCGCCCACGCCGGGGAGACCCCGACGCGCCTCAACCTGGTCGCCGCCTGGCGGGAGGCCACGGTGTTCTCCGAGGCTGAGCGGGCGGCCCTGGAGCTGACGGAGCAGGGCACCCGCACCGCCGACGCCGCCGGTGGTGTCACCGACGAGGCCTGGGCCAACGCCGCCAAGCACTACGACGAAGACCAACTCGCCGCCCTGGTGGGCCAGATCGCCATCATCAACGCCTTCAACCGGCTGAACGTCATCGTCCAGCAGCCCGCCGGCGACTACCAGCCCGGCCAGTTCGGATGACAAGAGGCGGTCCGGTTCCCGGCGCCGGGAACGGGGATGGGATCGTGGACCGCATGAACTGGCCCATGGACCTCGTTCCCGAGCGCTTTCCCGGCAGGATCCGTCGGGAGATCAGCGTGGAGGCGGCGGCGGAGGACGGGTGCCTCGTCTTCACCGCCGTCCTGCGCGACCGCTGGCGCGACGACGCCGGTGGCGAAGAGGAGATCCACGGGTACGAGGTACGGCTGGTGACCGAACCGCCCGACCTGACCGTGGTGGCGATCGACGTCCGGCCCCGCTTCCTGCCGTTCTCCGACTGTCCCGCTGCCGCCCTCGCCGCCTCCCAGCTGGTGGGGCTGCGTCTCACGGAGGGATTCCGGCGGGCGGCCACCGCCGTGCTCGGCGGTGTCGAGGGGTGCACGCACCTCCTCACGCTCGTCCTGGCCATCTGGAATCACCAGGTGGTCACGAAGTACCTGCTGACCCGAACTGACGACGGCGACCATCCCGAGGGCATGCCCGACTTCGAGGGAATCGTCGATGCCTGCAGCGGCTGGCGCGAAGGAGGGGCCGGGATCAACCTGGTCCGGGCCGGGAAGTCTTTCCCGCGTCCGGTCGACTACGGCGGCTCAGGATTGCCAGCGCCGTAGTTCCCGCCGGGCGATCGACTGGCGGTGCACCTCGTCGGGCCCGTCGGCGAAGCGCAGGGCCCGGATCCAGGCGAACATGCGGGCCAGCGGCGTGTCCTGGGAGACGCCCATGGCCCCGTGGGTCTGCATGGCGTTGTCGATGACGCGGAGCGCCATGTTGGGGACGGCGACCTTGATGCCGGAGATCTCCGTGCGGGCCGCCTTGTTGCCCGGCGGTGTCCATCAGCCAGGCGGAATAGAGCGTGTAGAGGCGGGCCTGGTCGATGTCGATGCGGGCATCGGCCATCCACTGCTGCATCACGCCCTGCTCGGCCAGCGGCTTGCCGAACGGGCTGCGGGCGTGCGCCCGGCGGCACAGCAGCTCGAGGGCCCGTTCGGCGGCGCCGATCGTCCGCATGCAGTGGTGGATTCGGCCGGGGCCGAGGCGGGCCTGGGCGATGGCGAACCCGCCGCCCTCCTCACCGAGGAGATTGGACACCGGCACCCGTACGTCGGTGAACGTCATCTCGACGTGGCCCTCGGCGTCGTCGTAGCCGAAGACGTGCATGTTGCGCAGGACCTTGACGCCGGGTGTGTCCATCGGCACCAGCACCATCGACTGCTGCCGGTGGGACGGGGCGTCGGGGTCGGTCTTGCCCATGACGATCAGCAGGCTGCAGTGGGGGTGGAGCGCCCCGGAGATCCACCACTTGTGGCCGTTGATGACGTAGTCGTCGCCGTCGCGCCGGATGGAGCAGGCGATGTTGGTGGCGTCCGACGACGCCACCGCCGGCTCCGTCATGGCGAAGGCGGAGCGGATCTCGCCCTCCAGAAGCGGGTGCAGCCACCGCTCCTGCTGCTCGGGCGTGCCGAACATGGTGAGGATCTCCATGTTCCCGGTGTCGGGTGCCGAGCAGTTGCAGGCCTCGGAGGCGAGGAACGACCGGCCCATGATCTCGGCCAGCGGCGCGTAGTCGATGTTGGACAGCCCCTCGGTCCACTCGGTCTTGTGGGGGAGGAACAGGTTCCACAGCCCCCGGCGGCGGGCCTCGGCCTTCAGCTCCTCCAGGATCGGTGGATGACCGTGGGGATCACCCCCGGCCGCCAGTTGTTCTTCGTAGACGGACTCCGCCGGGTAGACGCGGTCGTCCATGAACTGCGAGAGCTGGGTCTGAAGCTCCTGGCACCGCGGACTCAGCGAGAACTCCATGCCGCCGCTCCTCCGCACTCGGGCCGGGCAGAGACCCGACCGGCGGATCAGCTTCGCGCTCGCCCGGCCGCGGGGCGGTATGGAGCGGGCGGTATGGAGGAATGTGGACGGGGTCAGGCCTTCTTGGCGGTGCTCCGCTTGGCCGGCGCCTTGGCGGCGGGCTTCCGGGTGGTACCGGTCGCCTTCTTGGCTGTCGAACGGGCGGTGCCGGTGGCCTTCTTCGCTGTACCGGTCGCCTTGCGCGCCGTCGACCTGGCGGTGCTGGTGGCCTTCTTGGCGGTCGACTTGGCGGTGCCGGTCGCCTTGCGAGCGGTGGACTTGGCTGTGCCGGTGGCCTTGCGAGCGGTGGACTTGGCGGTGCCGGTCGCCTTGCGGGCGGTGGACTTCGCCGTACCCGTCGCCTTGCGCGCCGTCGACTTGGCGGTGCCCGTAGCCTTCTTGGCCGTCGAGCGGGTGGTGCCGGTGGCCTTCTTGGCGGTCGACCTGGCCGTGCCGGTGGCCTTGCGAGCGGTGGACTTGGCGGTGCCGGTGGCCTTGCGGGCCGTCGACTTGGCGGTGCCCGTCGCCTTCCGCGGCCGTCGACTTGGCCGTGCCCGTCGCCTTCCGCGCCGACGACTTGGCCGTGCCCGTCGCCTTCCGCGCTGTCGACTTGGCGGTGCCCGTCGCCTTGCGAGCGGTGGACCTCGTGGTGGTCGTGGCCTTCTTGGCGGTGGAGCGCGCGGTCGTGGTCGCCTTCTTGGCGGTCGAGCGGGCGCTGGTCGACGCCTTCTTGGCCGTGGAGGACGCCTTCTTGGCCGTGGCCCGGCTGCGGGTCGCAGCCTTGGCCGGTGCGGCCTTGGCGGTGCTCGTCGCCTTGCGGGTCGTCGTCTTCGCCGTCGTGCTGGCCCTGGCCGTTGTTCCCTTGGCCGCCGCCACGACCTTCTTCTCGGCCGCCCTGGCGGCGGCGACGACCCGGCCGGCGGCGGCGCGGGTGGTTCTCACTGCTGTTCCTGGCGCGGCCTTGGCCGCATTGGCTGTCCTGGCTGCCGTGGCTTTCACCGTGTCGGCTGCACCGCTGTTTCGCCCCTGGTTCGCCGCCATGTGCTGTCCCTCACTTGCTCGAAAAGTGCTGTGGTGTTGCTTATGTTGCCACTGAGGCGGCCCAAATGGAAATCTTCGGCAACAATTCGTCCCTTTCGGGACTGGTGACATCGCACCTCGAGCGCGCCGGGAGGAACGGAGAACCGTTGCCCGGCAAGGGATCGCGGCCCGTCAGCCGCGACCGTGGCGGAGCAAACGGCCCGGCGTGGCACCGGTCTCTTTTCCGTCCACGAAGGTCACGTCGCCGTTCACCAGCGTGTAGCGGTAGCCGTCGGCCCGCCGGATGCGGCGCCATTCGCCGCCAGGCAGGTCCTCGACCACCTCCTCGTCGTGGAGCGTGAGGTTCTCGAAGTCGTAGACGACGATGTCGGCCGGCGCCCCTTCCACCAGGAGGCCCCGATCGCGGAACCCCGCCGCCCGCGCCGGCAACGCCGAAAGGCGCCAGTGGGCCTCCTCCAGCGTGACCAGATTCCGTTCCCGTACGAAGTCGATCAGGCTCTCCGTCGGGTAGGCCCCGAGGGTGATGAACTTCGTGTGGGCCCCACCGTCGGACACGCCCCAGAGCCCGTAGGGCGCCACCACCAATTCCGCCTGGAGGGCCGGGTCGGTGTTCACCTGGGGCACCTGCAGCAGCGTGGTGAGTTCATCGGCGATGGCCATGTCGATCAGCAGCTCGGCCTGGTTCTCGTAGCCCAGGATCTTCGCCCCGTCGGGCAGCTTGGTGCCCTTGGCCGGCAGGAACTTCTCCGTCCTGGTCCGCAGGATGACGACGTCGTCCAGCGGGAACAGCTTGGGGGGTTGCTCGATCATCGCCTTGCGGAGATCGGGGTCACCGAACTTCCGGAGGCGCTCGGCCGGCGTGCCCAGCGTCGCCTCCCGCCAGGCCGGCGAGTCGTCCCACATGTTCCAGTTCTCGAAGGTGAAGGTGAAGCCGGCGCCGCTGGTCACGCACTGGGCATAGATCGGCAGCCCCCGCTCCTGACAGTTGCGGATCCAGCCGAGGATGAACCGGTGGGCGTCGGGCATGTTGGCCATGGTGCCGACGGCGTTGAACAGGATCGGGCTGTTCGACACCGCCGCCAGTTCCTCCAGGTGGGCGAGGTCGCCGGCCGGGTCGTCGGTCAGCATCAGTGTCTGGATGAACGTGTGGTCGTAGTCGGCCAGCGCCGCCCCCAGGACCAGGGCGGTCTCCTTCGACATCAGGTCGGTGGCGAAGGGTGTGCCGTCGTAGTCGCGCTGCACGTCGAAGCCCGTCCCCGGTGCCGAGCGCTGCGCCGACCATCCGCAGGCCCCGGCGTCGATCGCCTCGGCCAGCAGGCGGACCATCTCGGCCCGCTCCTCGTCGGTGGCGTCGCGGCTCTTGGCCGCCTCGTAGCCCATCACGTGGATGAGCAGCGGGTTGAGCGGCACGTACGACAGCATGTTGAGGCCCTTGGGCTGGCGGTCGATCACATCGAGCCACTCCGGGAACGTCTCCCACGTCCAGGGCAGCGCCGCCTCCATGCAGGCCTTGGGAATCGCCTCCACCCGGGTGAGCGACGACTCGAGGTACTCCCGCATCTCCGGTCGGTCGGGAGCGAACCCGAAGCCGCAGTTGCCGATGGCCACCGAGGTGACGCCGTGCCAGCCCGACAGCGTGCAGTACGGATCCCAGAAGATCTGGGCGTCGTAGTGGGTGTGGAGGTCGACGAAGCCGGGCGCCACGATCAACCCTGAGGCGTCGATGACCTCGGCGCCGTCGCTGGTCGGGATCTTGCCGATCTTGTCGATCCTCCCATCCCGAATCCCGATGTCGGCCCGGTACCGGGGGAAGTTCCGGCCGTCGACGATCATCCCGCCCTTGATGACCCGGTCGAACCCCACCGCGCCCCCCTGTTCCAACCCGCACCGCAGGTTTCTGACAAATTTTCGGCGGTGTCAGTATCTGGCCGGAGATGTCAGATTGTCAACGGATTCGGACTACGATCCGGCCATGTCCAAACGTGCCACCGCGGAGCCGGCCGCTCCGGCGGCCGCCGGCCGCCGCCGCAACGTGCGGGAGGACATCTACGGCGCCGCCCTGGCTTCCTTTGAACGCCAGGGCGTCCGCCGCACGCTGATGGAGGACGTCGCCCGGGAGGCCGGCGTCTCCCGGCCCACCATCTACTACTACTTCCCCGACAAGGACGCCCTCGTCCTCGAGGTGATCGTCCGTCAGGTGCGAGAGATCCACCGCCAGATCCGGGAGACCATTCAGCCCGAAGGCGGGCTGCCGGCCATGATCGAGGCCTCGCTGGCCACGATCCGCCTGTCGGGCGAGAACCAGTACCTTCAGCTGCTGACCCAACCCGACAGCGCCGGGCTGACCGCCCGGCTGGCCGAGTCCGACATCGTCATGGGCCTCCAGCGGGAGCTGTGGTACCCGATGCTGGAGGCGGCCCGCGGCCGGGGGGAGCTTCGGGCCGACCGGGACTTCGACGACGTCATCCGCTGGATCACGTTCCTCGAGTTCTCGCTGATCACCAGCGGCGAGGTGTTCGGCTACGCCGCCGAGAGCGACTGCCGCGACGTGCTGGCGGCCTACCTGGTGCCCGCTCTCCGTCCGTGAAAGCCGTTCTCTTCGACTACGGCGGGGTGCTGACCGAGCCGCTGGTCACGCTGTTCACGGGCTCGCCGCCGAATGCGGAGCCGAGGTGCCCGAGTTGGCCGCGCTCGTGGTCGGCGGTTACGAGGACAGCGACCATCCCTGGCACCGGCTCGAACGGGGCGAGATACCTTTTGACGACCTCTGCCGCTGGGCGGCCGACGAGGGCCGGAGCCGCGGGTGGCGGATCGACCTCTGGCCGCTCCTCGACCAGCTGAAGACCGTGCCGTTCCGCACCGCCGTCATCGACCGGATTCCCGACCTCCGCCGCCGCGGCTACCGCACTGCCCTCGTCACCAACAACGCGGCGGAATTCACGCCGTACTGGAAGGGCCGCCTTCCCTACGACGAGTTGTTCGATGCCATCGTCAATTCCTGTGAGGTCGGCCTGCGCAAGCCCGATCCCGCCATCTACCACCTGACGCTGCAACGCCTCGGTGGCGTGGCCCCGGAAGAAGCCGTCCTCCTCGACGACTTCGAGTCCAACCTGGCTGGCGCCCGAGCCATCGGCATGCACGGCATCTCCGTCGGCGTCGACACCGACGCCGTGCTGGCCGAACTGGAAACCCTGCTCGAAAACGGTCAGCCCGAGCGGGGGCGCGTCACCTCGACCAGCCCGTAGCCGGTCTCCCCGTCCCACTCGAAGACGACCATGTTCTCGAGGACGGGCCAGGCGGCGGCCGGATCGGAAGGGTCGGAGTCGAGGTCGGCGCCGAAGGCGAACTCCCAGGGGATGAGCGCTGACCAGTGATACCGCTGGGGAAGGGTGCGGCCGGTGATCTCGGTCGGACCGTCGTCGGTCTCGAGAGAGACGACGAAGGCGCCCGGGTCGCCGTCGCGGCCCTCCCATCCCGGCACCGAGCCCACCGTGGCGGCGTGCAGCTCCACACCCTTGGCGACGTAGGCCGAGGCGAACCGCTGGTCGGGCCGGGTGTGGGCGGCGAAGACCTGGAAGGCCCGGCCGCTCGGGAACTCGCCGTGGACCCAGGTGTGCGACAGCATGGGGCCGACGTCGCGGGGCCCCACGCTGTGGTCCCGGTAGCCGGTGCCGGACAGCGCGAAGGTCGTTTCGCCGCAGCGGAGCCGGCCCTCGAAGCGGCCGGGGTGCTCGTAGTGGACGTCGGCCCAGGCCTCGGCCTCCATGCCGTCTCCGAAACCCCACGGCGGTGTCAGCGGCTCGAAGGTGAGCTCGAACCGCACCGGGACGGTGGGGCCGTCCCGCAGCAGTCCGTCGGTCAGCGCCCCGGTCGTGGTGAGGCGCCCGACGCCGTCGAAGGTGATGTCCCACTGCCGGAAGGGCTCCCGGCAGGTGAAGGCCAGCGACGGCGAGGCGGGCCCGTCCGCCTCGCCGGCTTCCCGGCCGTGGTCCTTCTGCACGAGGACCTGCCCGTCGGGCAGCATCACCCCGAACGCCCCCCGCCAGATCTCCGGGTCGTAGGGCATCCGGGCCATGTGGTGGTAGAAGCCCACGCCCGCAACCGGGTCGAAGCCGGAGAACACGTAGTTCTCGCTCCAGTTGGGGGCGTTGACCGGCTTGTGCGGCCGTTCCGCACTCATGGCATCCAGAGTCATGGCATGACGGGCCTCCAACCCGGGGCACAGGAGAACTGGTCGTCGCTCAAGGGCTTGAACTCGCCGCCCACGACCTTGACCGGTACGACGCACTGGTTGGTGTCGCGGTGCCCCTTGCCTTGGACGAAGGCCAGGGGCGGGAAGATGCCGCCCACCGTCTCGCCCCGCAGCGAGTAGAGGGCGTCGAGAAAGTCGGCCGGTGTCGGGTTGGCCGGGAACCGTTTGGCCAGCAACTCGATGAGCTTGCCGGCGCCCCACATCTCGGCCCCCAGCGTCGACATCTCACCGTCGGGCACATACCGCGCCATGGCCGCCCGGTAGTCGGCCAGGCGCGGCGACGTCGTCCACGGCACGGTGCTCGAGGCCACGACCACGCCCTCGACGTCCTCGCCGCCGGCGCGGATGAAGCTCGGCTGGTAGCCCGCCGTCGGCGTCGACACCTGGGGCTTGTAGCCCTGCCGGTGGGCGGAGCGCAGAATCCGCACGATGGTGGCGCCGTCGGCCACGACGATGATGGCGTCGGCGCCGGCGTTCTTGGCCGAGAGCACTTCGGCGGTGTAGTCGGGCTGCGCCAGTGACATCTGCGTCTCGTGCACGACCTGGACGCCGACCGGCGCCGCAAGGCGCTTGATGCCCTGGGCGCTCTGCTCACACGACGGCACTTCACGGCAGTAGAAGATCGACAGCTGGCGCTTGTCCGACATGCCGACCAACGGGGCGACGTGAGCCCAGGCCAGACCTGTGGTGGAGCCGATCCCCGGCTGGAACGCCATCGGGCTCTCGTCGACGGCCGGGTTGCACTCGCACAGGCCGATGATCGGGACCTGGACCTGCTCGAGGTAGGGCGTGGCCGCCTGCAGCGTGGTCGGGGCCGCCACCGTGTAGAAGGCCTGGACCTTGTCCTGCTCGACCATGCGCCGGGCGAGGGCCTGGGCCTTGGCCGGGTCGCCGCCGTCGTCGCCGAGGATCAGGCGGACGGGGTGGCCGTTGAGCCCGCCCCGGGCCGTGACGTCGGCCACCCAGGCCCGGGCGCCCTGGAAGAACGGCGCCATGGTGGCGCCCAGAATGCCGCTCTGGACGCCGAACGAACCGAGCCGGATCTCCGCCTTCGGCGCCGCGGCTCCGGACCCCGGGGCGGGTGTCGGGACGGCTGCCGCAGCGCCGGCGCCCCCGCCGGCCGCGGCGGCGCCGGTCCGGACCTGCGATCCGCCCGCCGGGCGGTCGGCGTCACCGCCTGAGGCGGAGGCGCCCGTTCCGCCGCCCGCCGTCCGGCCCGGGGTGGCGGAGGTGGCCCGCCCCGATCCGGCGGTCCCGGTCGGGACCCCGGCGGTTCCCGTGGCGCCCGCCGCGGCGTCGCCCGGCCCTGGGGCGGCCCCGCCGCCCTCACCCACCGCACCGGAGGACTCCGCGCCGGCGGTGCCCGCCGCCCCGGCCTCGCCGGCTGGCACGGCTCCGGCGTCGCCCGTCCCAGCAGGACGGAGCCCCTCGGGTGAGCCGAGCGACCGCTCGAGCCGGTCGCGGTCGAGGCGCGACCCGCAGCCCGCGCCGGCGAGGAGGCACAGCACTGCCACCGCCACCGCTCGTCGGCCGCCCGTCGCCGCCATCAGCGCCGGGCCCCTCGCACTCCCCACGGGCCCACTTCTGACATTCGGAGCAATATGTCAGTTCTCGCTGGTGGGTGTCAATCGTCCGGCGTCCGGCCGGTCGACGGGCCGTCAGACGGGGATGTAGGGCCCGGCGGCCACCAGCTTGCCCCGCACCACGTAGCGCTTGGCGGCGCTGTGTTTCGGGTGGCAGGCGAAGATCGTGACCGTGGGCTCGGGGGTGGGGTCAACGATCCACGTGTCCTGCGGGCCCACGATGCTGTGGTCGGTCACCTCGTAGGTGTACGTCCCGGTGGCCAGATGGAAGACGATCTGGTCCCCCGGGACGAGCAGGTCGATGTCGAGGAACGGCCGGGTGTGGGTGACCCGGTGGCCGGCGAAGACCGAGTTGCCCCGCTTCCCGGGGACGGCCGAGCCGGGCCAGTGGGCCGGCCCCCAGTGGATGACGGCCTCCTCGATGCCCGAGAAGATCGGGTGGACCAGGCCGATCTTGGGGATCACGATCATGCCGAAGGCCGGCTGGGACACCATGGGGTGCTTGTCGCCGCCGAGGTTCTGGCGCCCTCCGGGGGGGATGGGGTCGTAGACGATCGGGGCCGGCGGCGCCGTGGTCGTGGTGGTGGCCGCGGTGGTGGTCGTGGTCGGGGGCGGCGGGAGCGTCGTCGGAACGACCGGAATGGCCAGGGAGGGCATGTCGAAGGACGCTTCCTGGGTCCGCGGCGCCTGGGAGGCGGACACGACGAAGAGGCCGCCGACCATGAGCATGATCAAGGCGGCCGGGCTCGTCCGGCGGAGTGTCCAATGCAGTTTCATGGCGAAATTCGGCCCTCAGAGAGCTGCGGAGAGGAGCGTCTTCTGCCGATTGGTTCGACTCGCGGCTTCCGAACCCCTTCGTTCCCGGAGGACTGTTTGCCCTGGTAGGCCGGGTTCGCGGGGGTCCTGGGGGGCTCCGGGGGGCCGGGAATCCGATCAGGGCGCGTGCCCGGGCTCGACGTCCTTCACGGACTGGAAGCCGAGTTCACCGGCGGCCGGTTCGGCGACGGCGCCGGCGGCCGCGTCGACGACGAAGGCAACGTGGTCGCCGGCGTCGAAGCGCCCCACCACCGGGCCGGCGACCCAGCCCTTCACCCCGTCGAGGACGGGCACCTCCCCGGGGCCGGGCCGCCACGAGCAGCGCTCGAACTTGTCGACCTCGTCGCCGGTCTCCTCGCCGAACAGCTCGGCCAGGCGGCGGTCGTCGCCGGCCAGCCAGTGCACGGCCAGCACCGGAGTGGCGGTGGCCACCGGGAGCGTGTGATTCGCCTTCGAGATGCAGACCAGAACCCGCGGCGGGTGGATGCTGCACTGGGTCCAGAAGCCGACCAGACAGCCGGAGCGGCGCCCGTCCGGCGTGGCGGCGGTGACGATCACCATCGGGGCGTCGCTACCGGCGGCCAACCGGTGCAGGGCGGTCTCGCCGTTGGAGGTGTCGCCCGGGGGTGCGGGGGTGTCCCCCGCAGTGGAAGCCATAGCTGGGTTGCTACCCCTGACAAGATGGGCGGATGCCCGACGCCGCCGCCGCCAACCTCTCGCTGCTCGTGCTCCGGGTCGCCCTCGGCGTCGTCTTTCTCGCCCACGGGATCAATCACGTGTTCCGGGGCGGCCGGATTCCCGGGACGGCCCGCTGGTTCGAGAGCCTGGGGATGAAGCCCGGTGTCCTCCACGCCTGGCTGGCCAGCCTCACGGAGATCGGCGCCGGCGCGCTGCTGCTCGTCGGGTTCCTGACTCCGTTGGCCGGCGCCGGCGTCGTCGGGGTGATGCTCGTGGCTTGGATCACCAACCACCTGAAGAACGGCTTCTTCATCTTCCGCCCCGGCGAGGGCTACGAGTACGTGATGACGCTCACCGCCGGCGGTCTGGCCATCGCCGGCCTCGGGGCGGGGGAATGGTCGCTCGACCACGCCGCCGGGATCTTCGAGCACCCGACGATGGAGGGATTCCTGATCGGCGCAATCGCCGGTGGGGGTGGCGCGGCGGCGCTGCTGGCGGTTTTCTGGAGGCCGCCGGCCCGGTCGTAGGCTTTGTTCTATGAGCGACGAACAGCGGGGCGGCCGGGCGGCCGTGATCGGCGGGGGCACCATGGGGGCGGGCATCGCCCAGGTGCTGCTGGAAGCGGGCTGCGAGGTGGTGGTCGTCGAGGCCGACCCCGCCTCCGCCGGACGGGCTCGGGCCCGCATCACCCAGGGGCTGTGCCGGCGGAAGGACGTCTCCCCGGACGACGTCGAGGACCGCATCGGACGACTCCGGACGGTCGCCGGCTTCGATGCGGCCCTCGACGTGGAGCTGGTGGTGGAGGCGATCCCCGAGATCCCTGACGCCAAGCGCGACCTGTTGAGCGCGGCCGAGAAGGTCGTGTCTCCGGCGGCGCTGCTGGCCAGCAACACCAGCTCCCTGTCGATCACCGATTTGGCGCTGGCCCTCGAGCGGCCGGAGCGGTTCCTCGGCATGCACTTCTTCAATCCCGTCCCGCTCTCGGCGCTCGTCGAGCTCGTGGTCGGCGAGGCCACCGCCCCCGGGGCCGTGGACGATGCCCGTCGGTGGGTCGCCCTCCTGGGCAAGGAGAGCATCGAGGTCCGCGACTCGCCGGGCTTCGCCACCAGCCGCCTCGGCGTGGCCCTCGGCCTGGAGGCCATCCGCATGCTCGAGGATGGCGTGGCCACCGCGGCCGACATCGACCAGGGCATGGTCCTCGGCTACCGCCATCCGATGGGGCCGCTGCGGCTGACCGACCTCGTCGGCCTCGACGTCCGCCTGGCCATCGCCGAGCACCTGGCGGCCACGCTCGGCCCCCGCTTCGATCCGCCGGCGCTGCTGCGGGAGAAGGTGGCGGCCGGCGACCTCGGCAAGAAGACCGGCCATGGTTTCTACGACTGGTGAGGAGGACGGGTCCCATGGTCACCAACGGCGCAGCCGCTGAGGTGTTCATCGTCGACGCCTGCCGGACGCCCATCGGTCGGTACCGGGGGGCGCTGTCGGGGGTGCGGCCCGACGACCTGGGCGCCGCCGCGCTGTCGGCGCTGCTCAGCCGCAACCCGTCGCTGGCGCCGGAGGCGGTCGAGGACGTCGTCTTCGGCGGGGCCAACCAGGCCGGGGAGGACAACCGCAACGTGGCCCGCATGGCCGCGCTCCTGGCCGGGTTCCCGATCGAGGTCGGCGGCGCCACCGTCAACCGGCTGTGCGGGTCGGGCCTCGAGGCGGTGAACCAGATCACCGCCGGCCTGCGCTGCGGGATCGGGGATGTGGCCATCGCCGGCGGCGTCGAAGCCATGAGCCGGGCGCCGTTCGTGCTGCCCCGGTCCGACGAGCGCCTGCCCCGCAAGCAGGAGCTGGTCGACACCGTGCTCGGCTGGCGGCTGGTGAACCCGAGGATGCCGGCGGAGCACACGATTTCGCTCGGCGCCACCGCCGAGGTGCTGGCCGGGGAGCTCAGCATCACCCGGGAGGACCAGGACGCCTTCGCCCTGGAGAGCCACCGCCGGGCGGTCTCGGCCCAGGCGGCCGGCTCGTTCGACGCCGAGCTGGTGCCGGTGCGGCCACCCGGTGACAACGGTGCGGCGGTCACCGCCGACGAGGGCCCCCGGCCCGACACCACCATGGAGAAGCTGGCCAAGCTGCGGCCGGCGTTCGTCGAGGGCGGCACCGTCACGGCCGGGAACTCCAGCTCGCTCAACGACGGTGCGGCGGCGGTGCTGCTGGCCACCGCCGAGGGCATGGCCGCCCACGGTCTGGAGCCGATGGCCCGGGTCGTGACGTGGGCCACCGCCGGCGTCGAACCGCGCCGCATGGGCATCGGACCGGTCCCGGCGCTCAACAAGGCGCTCAGCCGGGCGGGCTGGAAGCTCGACGACCTGGCCGTCGTCGAGCTCAACGAGGCGTTCGCCGCCCAATCGCTGGCGGTGATCCGCACGCTCGGTCTCGACCCCGCCTTCGTCAATCCCTGGGGCGGCGCCATCGCCCTCGGCCACCCGCTGGGCTGTTCCGGTGCCCGGCTGATGACCACGCTCGTCCACCAGCTCCAGGCGGGGCCGGCCGGCACCCGGGGCGCGGCCACGATGTGCATCGGCGTCGGCCAGGGGATCGCCACGCTGGTTGAGCGCGTCTGAGCGCCTAGCATCCGGGCCCTTGAGCCCGCCGCCCTTTTCCCGACTGCTGGTGGCCAACCGGGGCGAGATCGCCGTCCGGGTGATCCGCGCCTGCCGGGCGCTCGGGATCACCGCCGTGGTCGCACACTCCGAGGCCGATGCCGGCGCCCGCCACGTCCGGCTGGCCGACGAGGCGGTGGCGCTGCGGGGGAGCACCCCCGCCGAGTCGTACCTCGACATCGGCCAGATGGTGGAGGCCGTGCGGGCCTCGGGCGCCGAGGCGGTCCATCCCGGCTACGGCTTCCTGGCCGAGAACGCCGCCTTCGCCCGGGCGGTGGCCGGCGCCGGCGCCGTCTTCATCGGGCCGCCCCCCGCCGCCATCGAGATGATGGGCGACAAGTTGTCGGCCCGGCTGGCGGCCGAGAAGGCCGGCGTGGCCGTCGTGCCGGGCACCACGGTGGCGTTGACCGACGCCGGCGAGGTGATCCGTTTCGGCGACGAGTTCGGCTGGCCGGTGGCCATCAAAGCGGCGTTCGGCGGCGGCGGCCGGGGGATCCGGGTGGTGGCTTCGGCGACCGAGGCCGGGGACGCCTTCTCCAGCGCCGCCTCCGAAGCGGAGCAGGGCTTCGGGCATGCCGAGTGTTACGTGGAGCGCTACCTGGCCTGGCCGCGACACATCGAGATGCAGGTCTTCGCCGACTCGCACGGCCGTGGCGTCTGGCTGGGGGAGCGGGACTGCTCGGTGCAGCGCCGCCACCAGAAGCTGGTGGAGGAGGCTCCGGCGCCGGCCTTCGCCGAGGAGACCCGCCGGGCGATGGGAGAGGCGGCCGTCCGGGTGGCCAAGGTGGCCGGCTATGTCGGCGCCGGGACGGTGGAGTTCCTCTACCAGGACGAGGAGTTCTGGTTCCTGGAGATGAACACCCGACTCCAGGTCGAGCACCCCGTCACCGAGATGGTCACCGGCCTCGATCTGGTGGTGGAGCAGATCCGGGTGGCGGCGGGCGCGCCGCTGTCGTTCACCCAGGAGACCGTCGAACGGCGGGGCCACGCCATCGAGTGCCGCATCAACGCCGAGGATCCGGCTGGCGGCCGGTTCGTCCCCTCGCCGGGCCGGCTGACGGCACTCGTGCCCCCGGAGGGCCCGGGCGTCCGGTGGGACGGCGGCTACGAGGCGGGCGACACCGTGTCCCCATTCTACGACAACCTCGTCGGGAAGCTGGTGGTGTGGGGCACTGACCGGCCGGCGGCCATCGCCCGCATGGCGGCGGCGCTGGCCGAGCTGCGTATCGAGGGGGTGCCGACGACCGTTCCCGCCCACCGGGAGATCCTCGCCCATCCCGACTTCGTCGAGGCCCGCCATTCGACCGTATGGCTCGAGGAGCGGTTGTCGCTGCCCGACCCGGAGGCCGCGGCCGACGGCGACGCCGGGGGCGGCCGTCGTCAGGAGGTCCGGGTCGGTGACCGCTGGTACACCGTTCCCCGGCCCGGCCTTCCGACCCGTCCGCCGGCGCCGCGTTCCGCTGGCCCGGCGACCGGCGGGGCGACGGTGTCGGGCACGGTGTCCAGCCAGATGCAGGGGACGGTCACCCGGGTGCTGGTCGAAGTCGGCCAGGCGGTGTCCGCCGGGCAGGGGGTGTGCGCCGTGGAGGCGATGAAGATGGAGTCGCTGCTCCGCAGTGGGGTCGCCGGCACGGTGGTCGAGGTGCGGGCGATGACCGGCCAGTCGGTGCGGGCGGGCGAGGTCCTCGTGGTGATCGAACCGTCATGACCGGGCCCGGCGAGAGCGAGCGCAGCCCGCACCGCGAACTCGACCAGCGGCTGGCGGCGGCCGCCCTGGGCGGCTCCGAAGCGGCCCGGGAGAAACTGAAGGCGGCTGGCCGGCTGCTGGTCCGGGAGCGGCTGGCGCTGCTCCTCGACGGCGAGCCCGACTTCGAGGACGGGCTGCTGGCCCGGAGCGAGGAGGGCCTGGCCGGCGATGCCGTGGTGACCGCCATGGGCCACGTCGACGGCCGGCCGGTGGCCGTGATCGCCAACGACTTCACCGTCAAGGCCGGCACGTGGGGGCGGCGCACGTTCGAGAAGATCACCCATCTCCAGGAGCGGGCCGTCGCCCTCGGCATCCCGGTCGTGTACCTCGTCGACGCCGCCGGCGCCCGCATCGACGAGCAGTTCGACAGCTACGCCGGCCGTCACGCCTGGGGCAACATCTTCACCAACCTGGTGAGGTTCTCCGGCCGGGTGCCGCAGGTCTGCGCGCTGTTCGGGCCGTCGCCGGCCGGCTCGGCTTACGTCCCAGCCCTCTGCGACGTGGTGATCATGGTGCGGGGCCACGCCACCGCCTACATCGGCTCCCCGCGACTGGCCGAGATGGTGATCGGCGAGCAGGTGTCGCTGGAGGAGATGGGCGGCGCTGAGATGCACTGCCGGGAATCGGGTCTCGGCGACGTCCTCGTCGACGACGACGCCGAGGCCATTGCCGCCGTGCGGGTGTGGCTGTCGTATCTGCCGTCCTCGTGGAAGGAGGAGCCGCCGGTCACCAACCCGGTGCCGCCGGCGCCGCCGGTCCGGCCGCTGGAGGACATCGTCCCCACCCGGGAGGACGTCCCCTTCGACGTCAACGAGCTCGTCGAGGCCATCGTCGACGAGGCGACCTTCTTCCCCTACAAGGACCTCTTCGCCCCCGAGCTGGTCTGCGGCTTCGCCCGGCTCGCCGGCCGGCCGGTCGGGGTGCTGGCCAACCAGTCGCTGCACAAGGCCGGCGTGCTGTTCTCCGACAGCTCCGACAAGGCCGCCCGCTTCATCTGGATATGCAGCGCATACCAAGTGCCATTGCTCTTCCTGGCCGACAACGCCGGCTACATGATCGGCACCGAAGTCGAGCGCAGCGGCATCATCCGCCACGGCGCGAAGATGCTCTTCGCCGTCTGCCAGGCGTCGGTGCCCCGCATCTCGGTCATCGTCCGGAAGGCCTACGGCGGCGGCTACCTGGCCATGTCGGGCAGCCCCACGGCGCCCGACGCCGTGCTGGCCCTGCCCACCGCCAAGGTCGCCCTCATGGGCCCGGCGGCGGCCGTCAACGCCATCCACTACAACCGGATCGTGGCCATCGACGACGAGGTCGAGCGGGCGGCCTGGACCCGTGAGCAGCGGGCCGCCTACGAGGCCGACATCGACGTGTTCAAGGTGGCGTCGGAGAACGCC
Organism: uncultured Actinomycetes bacterium; assembly: GCA_963723985.1. GTDB lineage: Bacteria > Actinomycetota > Acidimicrobiia > IMCC26256 > BP-133 > BP-133. The sequence continues at coordinate 120,871 of CAVRTC010000005.1, read as the reverse complement.
TTCGAGGCCGTCGTCCCCGTCGCCCGCCTCCGCGACGAGCTGATCGCCCGCTTCACCGCCTACCGGCGCCGCCCGGCGGACCCCTCCGAGCGGCGCAACGGGGTCTACCCCGTCTGAGCCCCAACGGTGGCCGACGCCGCCGCCATCTCCGCCCGCTGGACGGCGTGGCAGGAACAGCTGCATTCGAGCCGCGGCCGGTGCGCGTTCTCGTCCTGGAGCACATAACAGCACCGGCCGTGATGCCCGGTCTCACACCACCCGGAGGAGATTCCTCGCTTCATGTCAACCCTCGCTACTCGCCGGAACCGGTCCATCCTGCCTGGCCGATCCCGGCGGGTGGTGGATTTCCGGGCTTTCGAGGTCAGGGCACGGCCGGGGGGTGGCGCTGGGCGGCGGGTGGGCCACTCGGGATGGTGCCGGAGCGCTCGCAGGTAAGGCCCCGGCTTGGCCGGGGCCTTAGTCCATTGTTGGGTTCGCCGGCCGGTTGCGGCCGCCGTTGTCAAGGGTCCGCTCCGCCGGCCTTCGGCCGCCCTTGACAACGGCTTGGTGACTGCTTGGGCCTCTGGCTTCGGGACGCCAGAAGAAATCTCGAAGATCGTCCAGAACCCTTGAAAAATAAGGGGTTTCTGTCACACCCCCCGGGTAGAATGAACATATGTTCGCAGCTGGGATGGTCGAGGTGATGGGTTCGCTCCACCCGTTGGTCGACAAGCTCGCCACCGAGCCGATCGGGAGTGCCGAGGCCGCTGAACTGGTCCAGCTGTGCGTGGAGGCGGAGCGAGTCATCGTTGCGATGCGGATGATCGCCGCCCGAGAAGTCGGTAGCGACCATTGGCAGGCGAGGGGCTTCAGATCGGCTGCAGCATGGATGGCTGCCGAAGCGGGCACGCCCGTGGGGCCGGCCATCGCCGCCATGGAAACGCTGCGCCTCCTTGATGACCTGCCGGCCACGGCGGAGGCCTTCCGAGAAGGGCGTCTTTCACTGGCCCAGGTGAGCGAGATCGCCGATGTCGCCTCGGAGTGGCCGGCCACGGAGGAGCAGCTGCTCGACGCCGCCGAGGTGATGTCGCTCAGCGAGTTGCGGGAGGAGTGCCGCCGGGTCAAGGCCGCCGCCGTCACCGACGAAGACGAGCGCTACCGTCGGCTCCGGAAGGGTCGCTACCTGCGGTCATGGACTGACCGCGACGGCGCGGTCCGGGGCTCTTTCCGGCTTACCCCTGACGAAGGGGCGCGGCTCCTTACCGAGATCGACGCCCGGTGCGCCGCAATGGAAAGGGACGCCCGGGCCGGTGGCTGGTACGAGGGTCACGACGCCCACCGGGCCGACGCCCTCGTCGATCTTGCCCGCACCGGCGGGGGTGGTGATCGGCCAGCTGGGCCGGAAGCCATGGTCCACGTCTGGGTCGACTACGAGGCTCTCGTCCGCGGCCACACCGTCGACGGTGAGCACTGCGAGATTCCGGGGGTGGGGCCGGTCCCGGTATCGGTGGCTCGACGCATGGCCAATGACGCCATTCTCAAGGTCATCCTGACCAAGGGCGTGGAGATCACCGCTGTCGCCCACGCCGGTCGCAACATCAGAGCCCACCAGCGCACCGCGCTGGAAGCCCGCGACCCCAAGTGCATCGTCCCCGGCTGCGAGATGCGGCGAGGGCTGCAGATCGACCACCGCGGTCCTTACGTGGAAACCCGCTACACCAGCGTCGATGGTCTGGCCCGTCTTTGCCGATGGCACCACTATCTGAAATCCCACTGCGGCTACACCTACCGAGGCGGCCCGGGCACGTGGGAGTGGATCCCACCGGAGAGAGCTACCGATCCACCGTGTGACGCCCGAGGTCCATAGCCGGAGGTTTCTGTCCCGGTCGCCCTCGAGGATCACCTGGACAAGTGAATGTGTATTCTATGCGCATGCAGCGCGTGAACATCACGATGCCGGACGAGCTCTACCGTGCGGCGAAGCAGGCCGGCCTGAATATCTCGCAGCTCGCCCAGGGCGCGGTGGCTACCGAACTGGACCGGTTGGCAAAGCTGGCCGAGCTCGACTCCTATCTGGCCGAGCTCGAAGGGGAGCTCGGGCCGACCAGTTCGGCGGAACGCGCCGAAGCCAAGGCGTGGGCCGACAAAGCGCTCGGGGCGACTCGTCGAGGTCGGCGCTCGGCGTGACGCTGGTCCTCGATTCGGGTGGGCTCACGATGCTGGTCGCCAACCGGGCTCGGCTGGAGGAGTTGCGGCGGCGAGGCGAATGGCCCGCCGTCCTGCCCTCGGTCGTGCTCACCGAGGCCCTGACCGGCGATCACCGTCGGGATTTCCACGAGAACCGCCTGCTCCGGATGTGCGACGTCCGGCCCGTCGGGGAAGACCTGGCGCGCCGGGCGGCCATCCTGCGGACCGCGGCCGCCACCACCCGCACGCCCTCCGCCGTCGATGCCGTCGTGGCGGCACTGGCCGATGAGATGGGTGGGGCGACTGTCCTCACGGGGGATGCCCGTGATCTGAAGGCTTTGGCGCGCCACACGACCAACGAGCTGCGGATCGCGTCAGTCTGACGCCGGACGAGGGGAGTCGCGGAACGGCTCCGATGGCCGTTCACCTACGCGCTTTTGCGGAACTATTCAGACAAAGCGCGTAGGTGAGTTGCCTCAAATCGAAGGCTGTCGGCGCTCGCACATGCGGATCCAGTCGGGTTCAGCGACGCCCGGCGGGGCAGGTGGGTCCTTCGAGCGCGAGCGGGCGGCACCCTTCCGGGGGGTCGGGGCGACGGCGTCGACGACCTTCTCGACGGCGGACAGGGCGAAGGAGGGGACCTCGGCGACTTTGGCGGCCGCCTGGCCGACGACCCGGCCGGTCTTGCGGGCCACCTTGCCCGCGCCGGTCGTGACGACGGTCGTGGCCGGCTGCTCGGTGGTGTCGACGACTATGGCAAACGGCGCCGCCTTGCGGAACGACTCCATGGCGTTCACACACGACACCCGGCGGGTGTACGCCTCACTCCTGGCCAGGACACGGCCCTGATTGGTCAGGACCCATCGGAACTCGCCCGACTTCGGTTGCAGGATCTCGAACTTGGCGGCCATGGCTCCTCGCTTCGACGTCGATCTGTATCAACTTCCCGTTCTCGCCCCTGATGTAACCGGAGCCGGACCGGGCCGCATGGGGTCGCGGGCGGGGAGCGCGGAGCCGGCCGGGGCGGTCGCCGGGACGCAGACCATCTGCGAGTAGAGCCAGAAGAACAGGCAGCACAGCAGGTCGGTGGCCAGCGTGCCGAAGAACGTGGCCGTCGAGTTGGTCGTCGTGCCGACGGTCAGGTAGGCGAAGAGGGCGCCGGCGGTGTGGACCCCGAGGAAGATCGGCGGCATGAGCGGCACGATCAGGAACTGGCGCCGTTCGGGCAGGACCTTGAGCAGCAGTGACAGCACCACCGCCGTACCGATGATGCCGTGGCTGTTGGCGAAGCCCCACCAGACCACACCGTCGCCGACCTGGAGGCCCTGGGAGCCGAAGTAGCGCCACAGGTCGTAGTGCATCGGCACGAACTCGAAGGCCACCGCGCCGGCGGCCATGAACCCGCAGACGACGCCGAACTGGCGGCGGGTGATGCCGCGCTTGAAGGCGTCGAGGAGGAACACGTAGGCCGGGGCCAGGTAGAACATGTAGACGAGCCCGATGTAGGCCGGGATCTGGCTGTCGAGGGCGCCCACCCACTTGATGCGGTCGACCTGGGCGAAGCGGGCCCGGCCCAGCACGTCGGGGAAGGGCTCGATCAACACCGTCAGCGCCCCTCCGACGAAGAGGAACAGCGCCAACGGGCTGTGGTTCCGGAGGGAGTGGCGCAGGCAGAAGATCAGTGAGGCGATGGCGCCGAGGCCGGCGAGGGCGGTGGCCCAGTTCTCGATGTGGTTCGGGATGCCGTAGACGGGAACCTCGACGGTCATGCGACCCTCCCTCTCAGGATCGGGAGCCCGGGGGTACGGGGGTGCCCCCCGGAGCGGAAATGACGCCGGCCAGCTCGAGGATCCGGGCCGGCGGCAGGTACTGCTCGGTGATGCGGACGCCGAGATCGGCCAGGGCGTCCTCGATGGCGTTGCAGAGCGCGGCGGGGGCGCCGATCGCCCCGCCCTCGCCGACCCCCTGGAAGTTGGCGAAGGTGTCGGACGGGGTCTCGACGTGGTGGATCTCGATGTCAGGGATCTCCATGGCGGTGGGGATCAGGTAGTCCATGAACGTCCCGGCCTGGAACACCCCCTGATCGTCGTAGGTCGACTTCTCGTACAGCACGCCCCCGATGCCCTGGGCGACCCCGCCCCGGATCTGGCCGTCGACGATGGCGGGGTTGATGACCTCGCCGCAGTCCTCGACCACGACATAGCGGAGGATCTTCACCTGGCCCGTCTCGAGGTCGACCTCGACGAAGCAGACGTGGGTGGCCCCCGACCACCCGCCGGCCCCACCGTCGAAGGTCTCCGTGACCCGGATGGCCTCGTCGCCCTTGGCGATGCCTCGGGCCCCACCCCCGGCCCGCCGGGCGGCGGCGGCCACGTCGACCAGCGAGACCGCGATGGCCGGGGTGCCGGCCACGTGGATGCGCCCCTTCTCGACGACGATGTCGGACGGGGAGGCCTCGAGCAGGTCGGCGGCCAGGTCGACGATCCGGTCCCGCAGCCCCTTGGCGGCCAGGAGAACGGCGCCGCTGGCGAAGGTCGCCGCCCGGCTCCCGGCCGTCCCGATGAGCCCGAAGGGTGCCGTGCGGGTGTTGCCGTAGCTGACCCGGATCACGTCCGGCGGGACGCCGAGCTGGTCAGCCGCCAGCTGCGTCAAGGTCGTCTCGTGGCCCTGGCCGTGGGGAACCTGCTGGGTGTGGACGGTGACCGTCCCGTCCGCCTCGAGGACGGCGTGGATCGGCTCGCAGTTCACGATCGGGCCCATGCCCGGGAGGATGTAATCCATGTAGTCGGGCGGGCCGGGGGCGGGCTCGATGTAGGTGGAGAAGCCCATACCGAGCCAGCGACCGTCGAGGAGGGCCTCGGCCTTGGCCTTCTCCCAGTCGTCGAAGCCGGCCACCTCCATCGCCTTGTCGAAGACCCGGCGGGCCGACATCCGCTCGTCGAGCCCCGGACCGGTGACCATCCGCATCGGCAGCTCGTCCTCGCCAACCAGGTTGCGCCGCCGGATCTCCGCTCGGGACAGGCCGAGCTCGCGGGCGACAACGTCGAGCATCCGCTCCCGGACGAAGGTCTCGATCTCCCACGGCCCCCGGTAGGGGAGGTAGGTGGCCTTGTTGCAGAAGAGGATCCGGTTGTGGAACTCGAGGGCCGGAATGCGGTAGGGCCCGGGGAAGAGGATGCGGGCGATCCGGTTCGCCATCATGTGCCCGCCGTAGGGGAAGCCCGGATAGGCGTCGCCGTTGGTCGTCATGCGGGCCCGCACGCCGAGGATGGTGCCGTCGTGGCGGACGGCCACGGCGAGCTCAACGCTGTCCTCCCGGGCCTGGCTCCCGACCGTCAGATGCTCGTTGCGGTCTTCGACCCACTTGACCGACCGGCCGAGCTCGAGGGCGGCGGCGCAGACGGCGACCTCCTCGCGGTGGATGGCCGTCTTGGCCCCGAATGCCCCGCCGACGTCGCCGGCCATCGCCGCCGGCAGCGTCGCCGGGTCTCGCCCGATGAGGCCGGCGACGGCGGAGTTCATCGCCTTCGTCCGCTCCAGGTTCTTGACGGTCAGCTTGAGCATGTCCGGTGCCATCTGCCTGGTGGCGGCCACCAGCGCCGGTGTGGCCTTCAGGTAGGCGCCCATGCCGGCGAAGATCGCCTTGGTGTGCTCCTTCTGGCGCAACATCTGCCGCAGCACCTGGCCGAGGGGGCGCCGGCCCGTCAGCAGGGCCATGCACCACTTCATCTGGTGGGCCGACTGTGTGGAGGCGTGGATCGTCATCCGGCCGTCGGCGGGGTCGATCTCGGCCACGACACCCCGGGCCTCCATCGGCTGGTTGGAGTGGCGGTGCTGGTCGAACGTCTCGACGATGACGCGGTCGGCGGCGGCGAAGGCGGCGTCGACGTCACCCCACGACTGGCTGACCCGGTAGTGGATGTTGCTCTTGGCCTTGGGCCAGATCACGGCCCGGTCGGGCTCGAGTGCCTGCTCCACGGTCGAGATCGCCGGCAGCGGCTGGTAGTCGACCTCGATCAGCTCGCAGGCGTCCTCCGCCACCCGGCGGGAGTCGGCCACGACGATGGCCACCGGGTCGCCGACGTGGCGGACCCGGTCGGTGGCCAGCGCCCAGAACGTCGGGTGGTAGACGTCGGGCAGGACCAGCGTCCCGAAGAACGGGTAGGTGCGGCTGGCCAGGTCGGCGCCGGTGAGGATGAGGTGCACACCGGGCAGGGCCCGGGCGGCCGTCACGTCGATCGAGCCGATCTCGGCGTGGGGATAGGGACTGCGGAGGAAAGCGGCGTGCAGCATTCCGGGAACCGTCACGTCGTCGACGTAGCGGCCGGCTCCGGCGAGGAGCCGCCGGTCCTCGACGCGGTTGACCCGGGCACCGACGTAGCGGCCGACAATGGACTCACGCATCGTGGGCCCCCGTCCCGGTCGAGCCCGCCAGGGCGGCGATGGCGGCTTCCACTCCGTCGACGATGCTCTGGTAACCGGTGCAACGGCACAGGTTCCCCGACAGCTCCTCCCGGAGTTCCTCCCGGGTGAGGGCCCGGCTCTCGGCCAGCAGACAGTGGGCGGTCATGAGGAACCCGGGAGCGCAGAAGGCGCACTGGAAGGAGTGGTTGTCGGCCATGGCCTGCTGCAGCGGGCCGAGCTCACCGTCGTCGATGCAGAGCGACTCGACGGTGTCCACCGCCCCGCCGTCGGCCTGGAGGGCCAGCATCAGACAGGAGCGCACCGCCTGCCCGTCGAGGGCCACGGTGCAGGCGCCGCACACCCCGTGCTCGCAGGCGAGATGCGTACCGGTGAGGCCGAGGTCCTCCCGCAGGACGTCGGCCAGGGTTCGGCGGCTCTCCACGATGAGATCGATGCGGTGGCCGTTGACGGTCATCGAAAGAGGGTGCTTGTCGATCATGATGCACCCCTGGCCCGCTGTGCTTCTGCCTGAAGGGCTGCCTCGGCCAGGCCGCGTCGGGTGAGTACGCCGGCCACGTGGGCCCGGTAGGCGGCGGTGGCATGGTTGTCGCCCGGCGGTTCGATGGTCTTGGCCACGACGTCGGCCGCTTCGGCGAAGGCGGCCGGGTCGGGGTGTTCCCCGACCAGCACCCGCTCGGCTTCCCGTACCCGCACCGGGGTGGCGCCGGCTCCGAAGAACGACAGCGCCGCCCGTTCGATGCGGCCCTTCTCACCCAGGCCGAGCACGGCGGCCAGACCGACGAGGGCGTAGTCGCCGTGGCGACGGCTGATCTCGGTGACGGACCAGCCCGTCCGGGGCGGCCAGGGCGGGAACCGTACGGCGGTGAGCAGCTCGGTGTCGTCGAGCGCCGAGCTGAGGTAGCCGAGGAAGAAGTCGGAAGCGGGGATCGTCCGCTCTCCGGCGGCGGAGCGGACGATGAGTTCGGCGTCGACCGCCAGCGCCACCGCCGGCAGCTCGGCGGCGGGGTCGGCGTGGGCCAGGCTCCCGCACACGGTCCCCCGGTTGCGGATGGCCCGGTGGCCGATGTGGGGCATGGCCGCCGACACCAGCGGGGCGGCCCCGCCCGCCACGGGGGACAGCTCGACCTCGGCGTGTCGGACGGCGGCGCCGACGGTGAATCCGTCGGGCCCGTCGCCGAATGAGCGGAGCTCGTCGATGCGACCGATGTCGACGAGGTGCTCGGGATGGCTCAGCCGGAGCGCCAGGAGCGGCACGAGGCTCTGTCCGCCGGCCAGCACCTTGGCCTCGGAACCGAACTCCGTCAGCAGACCGACCGCCTCATCGACGGTGGCCGGGCGGTGGTAGCAGAACGCAGGCATCTTCACGGTGGGCGCCCCCTCAGCCGTTCGTGTTGCCGAACCCCCTTCCCCCGAGGCCCGGTGACGCTACCGCGCTGGAAGGCGCGTAAACCCGCCGTGCGGGCTCGGCTCTGGACGCCATGGCTAGTAAGTAAATACTCTTTTACTGGCTTGGGCAACCGTTGCCCTGAAAGGGTCCGGAGTGGACGGAGGGAGCCGCGCATGGCCCGGATGACGCTGGCCGACCTGCTGGACGAGCGGGCCGGCCAACACCCCGACAAGACTCTGGTGGCCTGCGGCGGGGACCGGCGCACCTACCGGGAAGCGGCCGGCCTCGCCGCCGGACTGGCCGCGGCCCTGGACGGCGTCGGCGTGGCCGCCGGCGACCGCGTCGCCTTCCTCGTCTCCAACCGGATCGAGCGCAGCGACCTGTTCTTCGGCTGCGCCCGCCTCGGGGCCGTGCAGGTGCCCCTCAACCCGTTCCTGAAAGGCGAGTTCCTCCGGCACCAGCTGGCCGATTCCGGGGCGGCCACTGCCGTGCTCGACGGGCCGGGCCTGGCGGCGGTGGCTCCGCTGCTCCCCGAGCTGCCGGAGCTCAGGCGGCTGATCCTCCTCGACGACGGCGCCGGCCGGCCGGACCTGCCGCCGGGGGTCGAAGTCCTCACCTTCGCCGACCTCGCCCCATCCGTCGGTGCCGGGGCGGCCGACGCCGACCTGCCCCGCCCCGGACCGTCCGACCTGGCGGCCATCGTTTACACGTCGGGCACCACCGGACCCTCCAAGGGATGCCGGATCAGCCAGGCCTACTACGTCCACGCCGGCGCCGGCATGCAGACCCTCCTCGACCTGCAGTCCGACGACGTGTACTTCACCGCCTTCCCGCTGTTCCACCTGAGCGGGCAGGCCCTGGCACTCGTGGCCTGTCTCCACCAGGGGGCGACCGTCATCTTCGAGCCTGCCTTCTCGGCGTCGACGTTCATGGACAGCGCCGCCGCCGTGGGGGCCACGGTGGTCATGGGCGTGGGGGCGATGGGCCAGGCGATCCTGGCCACGCCCCCGTCCGACACCGACCGGGCCCACCACGTCCGCGTCTGCGGCTGGATCCCCCTTCCCGAAGCGAGGCAGCTCGAGTTCGAGGAGCGGTTCGGCACCGTGGTGACCGCCGAAGGCTACGGCCAGACGGAATGCGCGCCGATCACCATCAGCACCCCCTCCGGCCCCCGCCGCCGGACGACAGCCGGGCGGCCCGCGCCCTGGCTGGAGGTGCGGATGGTCGACGACGACGACGTCGAGGTGCCGACGGGGGAGGTGGGGGAGATCGTCGTGCGACCCCTCGAACCCGACAGCCTGTTCCAGGGCTACTGGGGTCGCGACGGCGAGACGCTCAAGACCTTCCGGAACCTGTGGCACCACACCGGCGACTACGGACGCATGGATGCCGACGGGTTCGTCACGTTCGTCGACCGGAAGAAGGACGCGCTGCGCCGCCGGGGGGAGAATGTGTCCTCCATGGAGCTGGAAGCCGCCATCGTCCGGCACTCGGGTGTCGCCGAGGTGGCCGTTCACGCCGTGGAGTCGGCCGTCACCGAGGACGACATCAAGGCCTGCATCGTGCCGGTGGCCGACGCGCCGGAGCTGACACCCGACGACCTGTTCGAGTTCTTCGCCGAGCACCTGCCGTACTTCGCTGTCCCCCGGTACGTGGAGCTGGTGCCGGAGCTGCCCAAGAACGCCCTCGGCCGGGTGCTCAAGCACGAGCTCCGGGCCCGCGGGGTGACGCCGGCGACGTGGGACTTCGAGAAGCTCGGCCTCGAGGTGGACCGGGAACGGCGGCGGGGAGGCTGAATGTGAGCGACATCGCGATCGAACGTGACGGGTTCATCGCCACGGTGTGGATGAACCGGGCCGACGACCACAACACCGTGCGCGGCACGCTGCTCAAGGATCTCCTGGAGGCGGCCGAGGAGCTGGAGCGGGACGACGGCGTCCGCGTGGTGATCACGGCGGCCGAGGGCCCGATCTGGTGTGCCTCGGCCAATTTCGAGGACCTGGCCGGCAACCTCGGCCGGTCGGCCGACGATCTTCTCTACGACGACACCTTCGCCGGCGCCAAGGGACTCCCGGCCCTGTCGGAGCAGGCCCGCCGCTTCGACCGGCTCGGCATGGGGCACTGGGTGCTCCGCTTCCGCCGGCTCGGGAAGCCGCTCATCGCCGCGCTCACCGGATCGGTGGCCGGTGGCGGGCTGGCACTGGCCGCCATGCACGACTTCCGGATCGCCTCGTCCCAAGCCCGCTTCCGGGCTGCGTTCATGTCGATGGGCGTCGGCCCCGAGATGGGGCTCAGCTTCTTCCTGCCCCGCATCGTCGGCCTCCCCGCCGCCACCGACATCCTCGTGCGGGACCGCAAGCTCGACGCCGCCGAGGCGCTGGCCTGCCGGCTGGTCGACGAGGTTGTGGCCCCGGACGCCGTGCTAGCCCGGGCCCGGGCTCTGGCCGAGGAGCTGGCGGCCAAGCCGCCGCTGGCCGTCCGGGCCCACCTCCGGGCCTTGCGGGCCACGCTCGAGAACCCGCTCCAAGCGCAGCTGGAGCTGGAGTGGGACAACCAGCGCATCACACTTCCCAGCGACGACGCCCGGGCGGCGGCCAAGGCCGCCCAGGACCGCACCCCGACGACCTACTCGGGGCAGTAGAGCTCACGTCCGAATTGAAAAGTTAGTACTTATTTTCTACGGTTGAGCCCATGCCGGACTTCCCGCTGATCACCGACGAGGCCCTGGCCGAGCTGCGCAACCGGATCGGGCAGCCCTTCGACCGGCCCCAGCCGCACGTCACCGAGGTGACCCGGGACTCGCTGCGCCACTGGGCGCTGGGGATCGGGGACGACAACCCGCTGTGGCTCGACGAGGGGTACGCCGCCGGGACGCGCTGGGGCGGGATCGTGGCCCCTGGGTCGTTTCTCTACGCCTTCGACCGGGTGGTGAGCGGCTACGTGAGTGGGCTGCCCGGGATTCACGCCATGTTCGCCGGAACCGACTGGAACTGGTTCGCGCCCATCCGGCTCGGGGATCGGATCACCGCCGAGCCCGTCCTCAAGGATCTCCTCGACCTGGAGAGCACCTTCTCCGGCCGGGCCGTCAAGCAGACCTACGAGGTGACGTTCTCCAACCAAGACGGCGACCTCGTCTGCCGGGCCGATTCGTGGTGCATCCGCACGCAGCGGAGCGTGGCCCGGGAGCGGGCGACGCGGGAGCACATCGAGCCCTACCGGTGGTCGGAGGAGGAGATCGCCGTCATCGCCAAGCACTACGCGGCGGAATCTCCGCGGGGCGCCCGGCCGCGCTGGTGGGAGGACGTCGAGGTCGGCCAACCCCTCGACCCGCTCCTCAAAGGGCCGAGCACCGTCACCGGCTTCGTGGCCTTCACCCAGGGCTGGGGGAGCCTGTACGTGCGGGCCCACGGCCCGGCATTCGAGATGTTCCGCGATCATCCGGCGCTGGCCATCCCCAACGACCAGGGTGTGCCCGAGCCGCCGGAGCGCGTCCACTGGGACAGCGACCTGGCCCGGGCGGTGGGCGTGCCGGCCGCCTACGACTACGGCCCCGAGCGGATCTCGTGGCTCGGTCACCTGATGACGAACTGGATCGGCGACGACGGGTTCCTCCGCCGGCTCAACGTCCAGGTCCGGCGGCACAACGTCATCGGAGACCTCACGACCTGCGGCGGGCAGGTCACGGCGAAGTCCGTGGAGGACGGCGCCCATCTCGTGGAGTGCGACGTGTGGGGCGACAACCAGCGGGGGGAGCGGACCTGCCTGGGCCAGGCAGTGACGGAGCTGCCCAGCCGGGCGTGAAGAGAGGTCGTGGCGGCCCCCGGGGCAGGGCCTGATGGGGGGCGGACTCCTCGACGCCTTGTCAAGTGAGTAGGTGATCACTAACCTGGCGGGTATGCGGACGACGGGGCCCGGGCCACGCCGATGGGCCTTGGTGGGCCTGGCCGGCCTCCTGGGCGGGCCGCTTGCCGCCCTGGTCCCAAGCGACCGGGCGGAGGCCGAGGCGACGGTCCGCAGCGTGGTGGCCAAGGCCAGCGCCCAGGGAGTGCGGGCCGTGTACTCCGTGCCCGACTACGTCGTCGTGTCACAGATCTTCGACGGGGGCGGTCCGGTGACCCAGGCCGAGGCCGACTCCACCGGCCGGTCCACGTCGTTCGCCGCGCTGCCCTATCCGGGTGAGAACGCCGTCGCCGCCCCCGGCACCCTGTCGGCCGCCTTCGGTCGGTCGGTGCCGGCGGCTTATCCGCTCTATGTCCGGGCCGACCACCCGACCGCGCCCGAGGCGAAGCTGGCCGACCCCAGCGGCAGCTATTCACTGGCGGCCAAGGCCGTCGATGGCACCGCCACCGCCACCGGTGCCCTCGAGGCGACGGATCACGTCTCGGGCTCGCGCTCTTCGAGTACGGCCCGGCTCGACGACGGCGGTGTGGTCCGCACGGTGGCCGAATCGGTCACCACCGGCATCTCGCTCGGTGACGGGGCGCTGCGGATCGCCTCGGTCACGACCCGGTCCGAGACCGTGCTCCGCCCGAGCGACGCCCAGCCGGTCACCACGACGTCGCTCGTCGTCGAGGGGGCCAGCGTCGCCGGCCACGCTGTGACAATCGGCGCCGACGGCGTCCATGCCGAGGGGCAGTCGCTGCCGGCGCCGGTGGGGCGGGGAGCGGGGACCGACAACCAGTTCCTCGGCCAGCTCGGCCTCAGCGCCCGCGTCGTGCCGACCGGCGTTCCCGGCGGCGCCGACGCCCTCGTGATCACCAGCAGCCAGACGTTTCCCGCCCCCGGCAACCCGAAGGGCACGCTGGTGCTGACGTTCGGTGGTGCGGCCAGCGAGATCACCGTGGGCTCGCCCGACGCTTCGGCGCTCGACAGTCCGGCCACGGATGCCGGCGGGGGACCGGCGCCGCCGGACCCGGCCGCACCGCCCGAGCGGACAGCCGCCGAAGCCGGCCCGTCTGCCGCGGTCCCGGCCGGCGAGGGGGCCGCCGGCGGGCTGGCACCGGAGCCGCCGGCGGTCGTCGCCTTGGGAGACTCCGTCACCCTTCCGGTCGCCGCGCCGCCGGACGCCTCCGGATCGACGTCGCCCGGCGGGGAGAGCAGCGAACTGACCGCCTTCGCTCCCGCCCCGGTGCCGGTGATGGGTGTCACCCGGTTGCCGGTCCAGCCCGACCTGGCCACGACCGGGGCGCTGTATTCACTGCTCGGCCTCGGCGGCGTCTGCCTGGTGGCGGCGACGCGACTGTTGCGCTGGAAGGCAGGACGGTGAGCGACCTCGGGCGGTTCCTGCGGGCGGAGTGGGACCGGCTGGCCGGCTACGGCTGCGTGGCGGCCGGCGTCGTGCTCCTCGTGGCGGGTTTCGTCGGTGTCCGGAACGCGGCCGACGTCATCGACGAGATCTCCTACCTCGTGACCGGCGGCATCGGTTCGATCTTCCTCCTCGGCGTCGGGGCCACGCTCCTGCTCTCAGCCGATCTGCACGACGACTTCCGCAAGCTGCACCGCGTCGAGCAGAAACTCGACCGGGTCGAACGCCTGCTGCTGGCCGAGCGCCCCGACCTGATCGATCTGGCGAACGGGGGCCAGTTGGATCCGCCGAATCTGGCGAACGGGGGCCAGGTGAAGCCGCCGGATGTAGCCGACCCCCCGCCCGAGGCGGGGACGGGCGGAGAGCCGGTCGCCGCCGGCCCGGTGCCCGCCGCCGCCGGCCCGGTGCCCGCCGCCGCCGGCCCGGTGCCCGCCGCCGCCGTACGCCGCAGCCGGCTCTTCGCCGGGATGGGCATCGTCGTGGCGGCGGTGCTGTTCGTGGCCGGCTCGCTGCGGACGGCGAACCAGGCGAGCACCGACCACGTGGCGGGCTCGGTAGGGCTCGCGTTGACGGGAGCGCTGCTCGTCGCGCTGGTGGCGGCGGTCATGGTGGCCCAGTTGCGCGCCTCGGTGGAGCAGCGGAAGGTGGCGGTGTTCGGAAGCTGGCTGGCGGCCGAACCCGAGGGCATCGCAACGGTCGAGACCCGGGACGGAGAGCGGGGCTCCGTGTTCGTCGTGGCCGGCTTCCCCCTCTACCACCGGCCCGGATGTCAGCTGCTCCGGGATCGGGCGGCGACCGAGGTCGACCGGGCCGCGCTGCCGCCGGCCGCCGGGCCCTGCCAGCTGTGCGAGCCCGGCTGACAGGGCACCCGGGAAGGCGGGTTCCGCCAACTTAGTGAATACCCACTTCCTTATTGATCTGAGAGTGGGCACTTGCTAATCTAACGGCCGTACTCGGGCGCGTCCTCCCGGGGAAAGGAGGCGGACGATGGAGCGTCGGTCACGCATCCGTCCGGACCGGGTGTGCACTGCACTGCTGTGCGTCCTGGTGCTCGGCGCAGGCTGCGGGTCGGACGACCGCTCGGGGGAGGGCGGCGGGAGCGCCGCACCGGCGGGCGCCGAAGCCTCTTTCCCGGCCCCGGCCGCCGACTCGTCGCCGGCTGGTCCTCCGGCGGCGGCTCTGGCGCCGGATGGGTCGGCCGGATCGGAGCCGGACGGTTCGCCGAGCCGAACCGGAGACCGCGTCGCCGCCGGCCCGGCGGCGGTGCCGGCCAAGGACGCGACCTCGACCGACGGAGCGGGGAAGTCCGCCGCCGCGGCCCCGGCCGGCTCCGCTCCCGGACCGTCCTCGTCGAGCGGTGGGCCCGGCGGTGCGGCGGGCAAGGGATCGGCGCCCTCGCCGGGAGCGGCCGGCGCGAACCCCGGCCCGGCGCCGCCGCCGGGCGGGCCGGCGCCGGGCGGTCCGGCAGCCAGGAAGGGCGAACTCGTCTTCGGGTCGTTCGGTATCGAGAACGGGGTGCTGGCCGCGGTCAGCGGCCCGGTCGCCCCGGCACTGCGGGCCTGGGTGGCGGACGTCAACGCTCGGGGCGGCATCGCCGGCCATCCCGTCCGGGTCGTGATGGCCGACTCCGGCGGCGACCCCGCCCGGTCGCAGTCGATCGCCCGCCAGATGGTCGAGAAGGACCACGTGATCGCCATCCTCAACCCGTACACGATCGGTGAACTCGATCCCGTCATGGGCTATCTGGAGAGCAAGGGCGTACCGGTCGTCGGCCAGATGGGCGGCGACCCCGGCGCCGACTACTCGGTGATGAGCTTCAACCCCGTCCAGAGTGCCGACAAGGGGCTCGGCTGGGAACTCGTCTTCGACGTGGTGAAGCAGACCGACAAGCGCAAGGCCGCCATCATGTACTGCCGGGAGGCGACGATCTGCCAGACCCAGCGCAAGCGGGTGGTGGCCAACCTCCCCTACGACGGGCTCACGATCGTCTACGAGGCGCAGGTCTCGCTGGCCCAGCCCGACTACACGGCCGAGGCCCTGGGGGCACAACGGGCCGGTGCCGACGTCGTCATGCTGTTCCTCGACATCAACTCCATCGCTCGCTTCTCCAAGTCGGCCGGGCGACAGGGCTACAAGCCGGTGCTGGCTACCGCCCACCAGGCGGCCATCGACTACGCGCTGCCCTACGCCAAGGACCTCGACGGGCTCCTTGTCGGGGGGCGGGTTCCTCCCTACGACGGTCCGGCTATGGCCGATTACCGGGCCGCCATTTCTCGATACCAGCCGGGGGCGGTGAAGGGCGACATGGGCGCCGGCGCCTGGGTGGTGGGCCGGTTCGTGGAGAAGGTCGGCGCCGGCCTCGACAACGACCCGACCAGCGCCGAGCTGATCGAGGCGCTCTACGCCGTGCAGGGGGAGACCCTCGGCGGGCTGCTGCCCGGCATCACGTTTCCTCGCCACAAGGACCGCAGCAACGTGAACCTCTGTGCCATCCCGGCCAAGTTCACCGGCGGGAAGTTCGTGCCGCACGACCCGGGCGCGACGTTCGTCTGCGCCCCGCAGTCCTGATCGCACCGAAGGGAAGCGCTTTGGCC
The DNA here is from genome assembly GCA_963723985.1 of uncultured Actinomycetes bacterium. GTDB lineage: Bacteria > Actinomycetota > Acidimicrobiia > IMCC26256 > BP-133 > BP-133. Next base: position 104,994 of record CAVRTC010000005.1, on the reverse strand, counting down.
GTCACCACGACACGGACCGACCTGCCCGTCGGCGAGGCCATCGCCGTCGAGACGGGCCGGAGGATCACCCCCGTCCAGGTCTTCGCCGTCCTCGGCGCGATCTTCCTGCTGATCGAGGCCTACGTCCTCACCCGGTGGATCACCGGCCCGCACTTCGAGGCGGTGCCCACCGGGCCGAGCGACCCGCCGACCTGGATGAAGGTGATCCAGAACGTGGTCCAGGTGGCGGGGCCCCTCGCCGCGCTGGCCTTCATCTGGTTCTGCCTGGTGCGCCCCTGGCGGCGGGAGCGGCGGGTCACGTTCGACGGGCTGTTCTGCATCGCTTCGCTGACGTCGTCATACCAGGACCCGTTCTCCGACTACTTCGGGCACTGGTTCACCTACAACTCGTACCTCTTCAACAGGGGCTCCTGGGTGGCCGAACTGCCCGGCTGGGGCTTCGCCGAGTCGGGGCAGACGATCGCTTATCCGCTCCTCGTCGTGCCGCCGGCCTACATCTGGGTCTTCCTCGGCCTGATGATGATCGGCTGCGCCGTGATGCGGAAGGCCAAGGCCCGCTGGCCGGGACTGGGGCCCGTCGGGCTCATCGGCGTGTGCCTGGCCTTCACGGCGGTGGCCGACTTCTTCGTGGAGGGCATGTTCTTCATGCGCCTCGGCTTCTGGCACTACGCCGGCGGGCACGCGTCTCTGTTCGGTGGGTCGTACTTCAAGTATCCGCTCAACGAGATGATCTTCGCCGCGGTGATCTTCGCCACCATCACGTGCCTGCGGTACTTCAAGAACGACAAGGGAGAGACCATCGTCGAGCGTGGGGTAGCCGGGCTCCGGGCCAAGCCGTGGCAGAAGACGGCGCTGCGGTTCCTGGCCATCACCGCCGCCTCCCATATGGCCATCGGCCTGACCTACAACCTGCCCCAGGCCTTCGTCGGCGCCCGGTCGAACGCCTGGCCGGTCGACGTGCAGAAGCGCTCCTATCTGACGAACCACATCTGCGGCGCCGAGACCGATCGGGCCTGTCCCGGCCCCGGCGTGCCGCTGTTCCGGCCGGGGTCGGTCTTCGTCGACCCGTCCGGCCACCTCGTGGTGCCGGAGGGCACCGAACTCCGGCCGCCGGTGCCGTTCGACGTCGGCCGCTGACAGGCCAGGAGAGGGAGGAACCATGAAACGGGCGGCGATCGTCGTCGGAGCGGCGGCCCTGCTGATCGGAGCAGCGGGACCGGGTTCGGTCGTCGGCGCCCACGCCGACGAGAGCCCGGCCGCCGAGCGGCGCAGTGTCGTGGCCCTGGCCTCGGCGGCGGGGATGCGGGCCACCTACACCATGCCCGATTTCGTGGCCGTGTCGGAGTTCTTCGACGGGGGAGGGCCGGTCGCCGAGTCGCTGGCCGACGGCACCGGCCGGGCCACCTCGTTCGCCGCCCTGCCGTGGCCGGGGGAGAACGCCGTCACCGCCCCCGGGGCGCTGTCGGTCGTGGCCGGGCGATCCGTCCCGCTCGCCTACCCGTTCTACGTCAGCGCTGACCACCCGACGACGCCCAGCGCCGCGCTGGCCGACCCGACCGGCACGTACGCCCTGTCGGCCGCCGTCGAGGGGGGCAAGGCGGCGGCTCGTGGCGCCGTCGGCGGGGGCGGGTCCGGCTCGGTGGCGGAGACCTCCGTCGTGCTCGACGACGGGGGGATCACCCGGGTCGTGGCCCAGTCGACCGACTCCGCCCTCTCGGTCGGCGACGGCGTCCTCACGATCGCCCGGATCGCCTCACGGTCGGAGACGACGCTGCGCCCGTCCGACGCCGCTCCAGTCACCCGGACGGTGCTGGTCGTGGAGGGCGCCCGGGTGGCAGGGCAACCGGTGACGATCGGGCCGGACGGCGTCCACGCCGCCAGCGGAGTTGCGCCCGTTCCCTTCGGGCAGGGCGACGCCAGCCTCAACCAAGCGCTGGCGCAGTCAGGGATCAGCGTCCGCACGATGTCGTCGGGGACGCCGGGCGGGGCCGACGTCCTCGTGATCACGAGCGTCCATCCGGTTCCGGGGGCGAAGACCGGCACGCTGGTCCAGCGCTTCGGTGGCGCCTGGACGGAGATTGTGATCGGCTCGGACCAGTGACGGACTACCTGCCGTACATCGTCGTCGGCCTCGGGGCCGGCTCCGTCTACGCCATCGCCGCCATGGGCCTCGTGGTCACCTACAAAACGTCGGGGGTCTTCAACTTCGCCCACGGCGCCGTCGGGATGGCGGCCACGTTCGTCTTCTACAGCCTGCGGGTCGACGCCGGGTGGCCCACGGGGCTGGCCGCCGTCGTGGCCGTGCTCGGGGTGGCGCCGGCTATGGGCGTAGCCATCGACCGTCTGCTGTTGCGGCGGTTGGTGGGGGCGCCGAGTTCGAGCTACGTCGTGGTCGCGCTCGGTCTGCTCGTGGCGCTCCAAGGGCTGTTCCTGGTCCTCTACGGGCCGGCCACCCGTCGGGTGGAGCCGTTCCTGCCGCAGTCCACGTTTCGCCTGCCGGGCGTGAACGTCGGATGGGACCAGGCGCTGCTGGTCGTGATCGCGGCGGCGTCCGGTCTCGGTCTGGCGCTGTTCTTCCGCACCCGCTTCGGGATCCTCACCCGGGCCGTGGTCGACGACCGTGACCTCTCGGAGCTCGCCCGGGTCAACGCCGGCGCGGTGACCACGGCCAGCTGGATCATCGGCTGCTCCTTCGCCGCCCTGTCCGGCGTGCTGCTCTCGCCGGTCCTCGGGGTCGACGCGGTCATCCTGACGTTGCTGGTGATCCAGGCCTTCGGCGCGGCGGCGGTCGGCCGGCTCGTCAGCCTGCCGCTGACCTACGCCGGGGCCCTGGCCATCGGCGTGGCCGCCGTCCCTGTCGACGAAGTTCGTCGTCGACCACCCGTCGCTGCCAGGGACTCCCGTCGAGCCTGCCGTTCATCGTCCTCTTCGCCGTGCTGGTGTTCTCCCGGAAGGGGAAGTTCGCCGAACTGACACGCAACCGACCTCCGGGTCGGCGCGTCGGTGGGGGCTGGCGGTCGCCCGGTTCCCGGCCCGGCTCCTGCGGTCGCTGGCTGTGCTCGGCGCTGTTCCTCCCCGGCCGGCTCGACAGCGGCCGGCTCCTCACCGCCACCGCCGTGGTGGCCTTCGTGCTGATCTTCTCCAGCCTCGGGCTGCTGGTCGGCATGTCCCGCCAGGTGTCGCTGTGCCATGTCGTGTTCGTGGCGCTGGGCGCCACGACCCTGGCCCGCCTCCTCGACGGCGGCGTCCCCTACCCGCTGGCGCTGCTGCTGGCCGGGCTGATCCTCGTCCCCGTCGGGGCCGTGGTGGCCATCCCCGCCATCCGGCTTGTCGGGGCTGTTCCTGGCCCTGGCCACGTTCGGCTTCGGGGTGCTGGCCCAGAACCTCGTCTACCAGACGAAGGCCGGCTTCGGCGGCAAGGCCATCCTCACGATTGACCGGCCCGAGATCCTCGGCGTCTCGCTGCGGGGCGACAGGCCTACTACCTCTTCGTCCTGCTGGTCGTGCTGGCCGGGCTCGTCGCCGTCGAGGTGGTGCGGGTGACCCGGCTGGGCCGGATCCTGCGGGCGCTGGCCGACTCGCCGATGGCGGTACAGAGCCTCGGCATCAACCCGGTGGTCCCCCGGGTGCTGGTGTTCTGCTTCACCGCCTTCCTGGCGGCGGTGGCCGGCGGCCTCCTGGGGACGCTGACGCTGTCGGTCAACGCTCAGACGTTCGACTTCTTCCAGTCGCTGCTGTGGGTCGACCGTGCTGGTCACGGCTGGCCCGTCGTCGCTGGCCGGGGCGGTGACCGCCGCCGTCGCCCTCGTCTGGGTCCCGACGGTGTTCACGTCGCGGACGGTCCTGGAGTGGCAGCCGGTCGCCTTCGGCGTGGCCGCCATCTTCCTGGCCCAGGCCCGCAACGGGCTCGTCGGCCTCCTGCGGTGGCCCGACTTCACCCGCCTGGCGGAGAAGGCGTCCTGGCGGCTGGGCAGCGTCCGGCTGGCCGAGCGGCTCGAGCGAGGCCTCGGGGGACACCCCGCCCCCCCGGGCCGGCGACGCCCTGATGGCCCTGCTCGAGGTGCGCGGGCTCCGTTCCGGCTACGGCCGGGCCGAGACGCTCCGCTCCGTCGATCTGGTCGTCCCGTCCGCCTCCACCGTCGTCCTCCTCGGGCCCGAACGGCGCCGGCAAGACCACGCTGCTCAAGACGATCGCCGGGCTGGTCGCCGCCACCGCCGGCGAGATCCGCTTCCCGGACGAGGCGATCACCCGGGCCGCGGCCCACCGCCGGGCCCGGCGGGGGATCTGCCTCATCCCCGAGGGGCGGGGAATCTTCCGGCGGCTATCGGTGCGGGAGAACCTCGTCGTGCAAGCCGACGCCGGGCGCCGCCCGGGCGGCCGTCGAGCGGGCCGCCGGGCTGTTCCCCGTCCTCGGCCGGAGGCTCGACCAGCAGGCCGGCACGCTCTCCGGCGGCGAGCAGCAGATGCTGGCCCTGGCCCGGGCATTCGTGACCGACGCGCCGCTGATCCTGGCCGACGAGCTGTCGATGGGTCTCGCCCCCGTCATCGTCGACCAGATCTTCGACGCTCTCGGCATGCTCCGGAGCGAAGGCCGTTCGGTGCTTCTGGTGGAGCAGTACGTCGAGCGGGCCGTCGGCGTGGCCGACTACGTCTACATCCTGAACAAGGGCCGGGTCGTCTTCACCGGCCTGCCCGCCGAGTGTTCCTCGAGCGCCGTGTTCGCCCGCTATCTCCAGGGGGCGGCGTAGCAGCTCAGTCCGGCCGCCACCGCCCAGCGGGTGACAAAGGCCTGAGGCGTGGGTACCAGATTCCTCATGGACGACGGAAAGGGCGCGGTGTGAACAGCTACGGCGTCGACTTCGACGCGGTCATCCGCCTGCTGGTCGCCCTCGGGCTCGGGGCCGGCATCGGCGCCGAACGGGAGCTGTCGGGGCAGACGGCCGGCCTTCGGACGCACATCGCCGTCTGTGTCGGGGCGGCCCTGTTCGGCGTCGTCTCGACGCTGGGCTTCATGGAGTTCAAAGACCTCGATCGGAATCGGAGGTCCTGCAGGTCGAGGTGAGCCGGGTGGCGTCGAACGTCGTGGTGGGCGTCGGGTTTCTGGGCGCCGGCATGATCATGAAGCGTCACGGCCAGGTCGCCAACCTCACCACCGCCGCCAGCGTCTGGACCGTGGCCGCCATCGGCCTCGCCGCCGGAGTGGGCGACATCGGCACCGCCGCCGTCGCCTCGGTGCTGACGCTCGGCTACCTCGTGGCCCTACGGCCGCCCGGCGCTGGCTGGAGGAAGTTGCCGCCCATTCCCACTGCACCCTGGCCGTGACCCTGGCCCCGGGGGCCGACGCTGAAGACATCATCCGCCGGGTCGACGGGCTGGACGGGGTGTCCCTCCGGCTGCGCTCATCGAGAAGTGTGACGGCCGCCGGTGGCCGTCGTCGACCTCCGCGGCCGGCCCGAATCGTCCGTCTGCGCGATGACGGCGCGCCTGGCGTCGCTGGGCGAGGTCACCGACCTCGCCCGGCAGTAGACCCCAGAAGGTCGGGTTCAGTACCCCCGGGACGTCGGGAAGGCGAAGGCGAAGGCAGTCAGGAAGATCGCCATGACGCGAAAACGAGGGTGAGGAGCTCTCGAACGGCGGCTGGCATGCGCTTCATACCCACTTTTACGGCGCCCGGGCGCCGGTCCCTGCGCCAAATCCCGAACGTCCGCAGGATCTCCACATCCTTTTGAACCATCCGAACCCTGCGCGGAAAATGTCCGATTCACACCAGGCACAACGACACCATCGTTACCCGGCAAAGATGAGGTCGTGAGCGACACCCCGGCCGTCCGCCTGCTGGCCTCCACCGCGGTCTCTTCGGAGCTCCTCGGCGACATTCGGCGGCTGCTCGACGAGGCGTTCGGCGGCCAGTTCTCGGACGAGGACTGGGAGCACACGCTCGGGGGCTGGCACGTCCTGGTCACCGACGGTGATCTGCTGGTGGCCCACGCCGCCGTCGTGCCCCGGCGGCTGGAGGTGGCCGGGGTCACGTTCTCGACCGGCTATGTGGAGGGGGTGGCCACCGCTCCCGGCCGCCAGGGTCAGGGCCTCGGGACGGCGGCCATGGCCCCGGCGACGGCGTTGGTGCGGGACCGGTTCGAGTTCGGGGCCCTGTCGACCGAACGGTGGACGTTCTACGGCCGGTGCGGCTGGGAGCGCTGGCAGGGCCCGACGTTCGTCCGTCGGGGTGAGCAAGTTGTTCGCACCGAGGACGAGGACGACGGCGTGATGGCGCTCCGCTTCGGCCCGAGCGCCGCCGTCGACCTGACGGCCCCCATCACCTGCGAAGCCCGCCCCGGCGACGACTGGTGAACTCTGCGTTAAGCCACAGGAATTCTCGTCCTTAGATGTTCACCAGGCGGTAGGGCGCGCCGTGGAACGTCGGCCCGAGCAGCCGACGGATGTCGCGGGCGTCAGCCTTCGTGGCATGCAGGATCTCGATCCGTCCTCGTCCTGGGCACCCCTCGACCGGCCCGGCCGCGACCTGCGTGTACCCGGCGTTGACCGTTTCGATTTGCTGTTTGGTCCCCGGATGCTCGGCCAGAGCCTGCTCGGCAACCGTGAGGGGCGGCAGTTCCGAACAGTTGGGTCGGTCGCCGGCGAGCCCGCGGACCGTCACCGTCACGGCGAGGGCGGCGATCACGCCGACGAACATGGCGGGAATCGCCCGTCCACGGTGACGCTTCATCGATTGCTCCGCTCGACAGGCGATCGTGCTGAAACGCTACGCCCGTAGCCCTGGGCGGCGCCTCCGAATTTACGTGCCCGGTTTCCAGCCGGGGGCGCAGACGAAGGACTCGCCGGCGGCCGGGTGACGAACTTGCCGCCCTTGAACGTGACGGGGATCACGCAGAGGTTGACCTCGCTGCGGTCCTTGGCCCGGGGGAAGGTGATCGGCGGGAGGATCCCGCCGAGGGTCTCGCCGTGGAGGGAGTACATCGCCTCGGTCAGCTCGGCGGCGCTGGGGTCGTCGTCGAGCAGCGGGGCGATCTTCACCTCGAGCAGCTTGCCCATGACGTAGGCCGCGCCGCCGAGCTCCGCCGAGCGGGGCCTTGGGCTGGTAGGTGCTCATCGCCCGGCGGTAGTCGGCCATCTTCGGGGAGTCGTAGGGCGGGATGCGGGAGTAGCTGAGCAGCCCGTCGAGGTCCGCCTGGTAGGCGAAGACGTCGCGGTGCTGCATGTTGTGCGTCGCCGACAGCACCGGCCGGTAGCTCTGGCGGTGGGCCGACTGCGCCACCCGGTTCACGGTCGCGATGTCGGCGAAGGTGATGAGGACCTCGACCCCGGCCCGCTGGGCTCCGAGCACCTCGGCCGTGTAGTCGGGCTGGGCGAAGGAGATCTGGGTGTCGTAGACGACCTCGACGCCCTCGAACGGCGTGATCTTCTTGATGCCGTCCTTGACCAGCTGGCAGGCGGCCACCTCCCGGCACCAGAAGATGCCGAGCTTGCGCTTGTCGGTCTGGGCGAGGATCGGCCTTCACGAACCCCCAGGCCGTGCCCTTGTCGGCGGCCATGAACGGCTGGAACACCGCCGCCGAATAGTCGGCCAGCGTCTCGGCGCCCATCTGGCCGAGGACGGGGATCCCCTTCTCCTCCAGGTAGGGCAGCACCGGCACCAGCGTCCCGATGGCGTAGGGGTAGAAGAAGCCGATGACGCTGTCCTTCTCCACCATCTGGCGGACGGCGGCTTGCGCCCGGGCCGGGTCGCCGCCGTCGTCGACCATGATCACCCGAACGGGATGACCACCGAGCCCGCCCCGGCTGTTGACGTCGGCGATCCAGGCCCGGATCGCCGGCGGCGCCGGCCCGGAGATCACGCCCAGCACGCCCGCCTCGACGCCGAACGAGCCGAAGAGGATCTCGCTCTTCTTGACCGTGGCCTTGCCGGGACCGGGCGCCGCCGCCCCGGACGGCCCCGGCCCATTCGGTGTCGCCCCGCCCGGCGTCGCCGTGCTCGGGCCGCCGGCGGAGGACGATCCGCCGGACGCCGCCGAGTTCGAAGCAGTCCGTCCCGGCGTAGCGGCGACGGTGGGAGAGTTCCTCTCGGTCGCGGTCCGGCCCGCACCGCCAACCGGCGCGTTCGGGGCGGCCTGTCCGGAACCGGCGGCCGCCGCGGCCGGTGCGGCATCGGACACCGCTCCTGCCGTCGCCGACCCGTCCAGCGAATCCGTCGCCGGGGCGGTGCTGTCGGCGCCGGTGGCCACCGCCGAGGTTTCCGCCCGGATCCCCCGGGCCGCCAAGCGTTCCTCCCGGGTCGTCGTGTTGCCACACGCTCCGGCGATCAGAAGGGCGCACATGAGCCCGGCCCGCCGCCGAAGTCCTGTGACCTTTTGCTGCTGTGAGCAGGAAAAGGTCACAGGAAGCTCCCGTGTTGTGGCGAGAACGCTCGCCTGGGAGCTCACGGCAGCTTGTCCTCGTAGCCGTGGGACTCGAGAAACGTGCGGTAGCGGGAGAAGGCGGGGCGCAGCGCCGGCAGGAGCTTCATCATCTTGGCCATCGCGCCCGACACCTTGACCTTCTTCTTGGCCAGGGCGACCGTCATGTTGAGCTGGCCGAGCCAGAAGAGGTGGCCGTCGTCGGCGCTCATCGCCAGCCGGATCTCGGCGTCGGCGTCCTCCGGCGGGTTGACCTCCACCCGGGGCGGGTCGACCGTGCAGTCGACGAGGATCCCGCCGCCCGGGTCGGTGTACTGCACCAGGAACGAGGTGTCGGCGGCGACGAACTTCGGCCGCAGGTCGGGAGAGGCGGTGATCTCCTCCATGAAGGCGCCGATCACCTTCCCGACCTCGTCGGCCGATGCGAAGTACGTCGACATGAACCCTCCCTCAGCCCGGCCCGGTCAGGTGCCGGTCACGATGTCGAGGCGGTCGAGCCGCCGGGTCGGAATGGTCTTGCGCCAGCGGGTCGGCGCCGCCAGCTCCAGCTTGGGGAAGCGCTTGATGAGCGAACCGAGCGCCACCATCCCGCTCTGGAGGCCCACCCGCCGGCCCAGGCAGAAGTGGATCCCGCTCCCGAACGACAGGTGCTCCTCGGCGTTGGGCCGGTCGACCCGGAAGCGGTCGGGGTCGTCGAACACCGCCGGGTCCCGGTTGGCCGCCCCGACCAGCGCCGCCACCAGCTCGCCCTCCACGACCTCCTCGCCGCCGAGCGTGGTGTCGTGGGCGGCGATCCGCATGAAGCTGTTCTGGATCGGCGCCTCGTAGCGGAGGATCTCGTCGACGGCGTTGCCGATCAGCTCCGGGTCGTCGACCAGCTTGCGGTACTCGTCGGGGTGCGTCAGCAACAGCTGCGTCCCCGAGCTGATCAGACTGGTCGTCGTCTCGTTGCCGGCGGCCATGATCGTGAACAGCAGGTTGGCCAGCTCGTTCTCGGTCAGCCGGTCGCCCTCCTCCTCGGCGGCGATCAGCGCCGAGAGCAGGTCGTCGCCGGGGTTCCGCTTCCGCTCGGCCATGAGTCCCCGGATGTAGCCGTCGAACTCCACCGTGGCGACGTCGGCCCGGGCCACCAGCTCGTCCTCGAGGACGGGCTTCATCGAGTTGGCCACCGCATCCACCCACGCCTGCACCCGGCGGTGGTCCTCGAACGGCGCGCCGAGCAGCTCGGTCAGCACCATGGCCGGCACCGGCATGGCGAACTCGGGCAGCAGGTCGCAGGAACCCATGTCGGCGATTCGGTCGAGGGCCTCGTCGACGAACGCCCGCACCTTGGGCACGACGCCCTCCACCATCTTCGGCGAGAAGGCCAGCGACACGAGCCGGCGCAGCCGGGCGTGCTGCGGCCCGTTGGTGAAGACGAGGATCTCCATCGTCTTCTTGATGAACGGCCGCTCCTCGAACCCCTCGCCGCCGAAGCCGAAGCCGGTGGTGAAGGCGCTCGACCGCAGCAGCTCGACACAGCCGGCGTGGCTGGAGAGGAACCGCACCCCCAGCATGCTGGGGTGGTTGGGCGCCGCGGCCCGGAGGGCGTGATAGAGCGGGTACGGATCCTCGGGCTGCGGCTCGCTGAGGAGCTCGATGAGGATGTCGTCGGGATCCTGCACCGCGCCCGTCCCTCCCCTAGTAAAGAAGTACTAGCTTACTAGTACGCTCGAGGCCGTGCCAGAGGGATCAGCGGCGCCGCTTGGGGCGGGCCCGGCTCTCCGCCACATCGGCGGGTAACGGGCTCACTCCGTAGACGACCTGGTCGACGATCTTGGGGATGTAGGCCCCGATGTCATCCCGGGCCTCGCGGAAGTAGCGGTCGAGCGCCACGGCGAAATTGATCCCAAAGATCGACAGTACGAGGACGGCCGAATCGATGCCCGGCCGGGCCCAGCTCGCCGTGGACAGGGGCGCCACCTCGGTGGCCCGGACGATCAGCGGGAAGAGCCGCTGGGTGTAGAATTGGCGCCCCTTTTCTCGGTCGGAGAAGAGCGCCACGCCGAGGAGCGGCACAATCTCCTCCATGGCCTCGATCCACTCCCGCTCGGCCTGATGGATCAGCTTTTCCCGCGACTCCACGGTGGGCGCGGCATTGATGGCGCTCGCCTCCAGCGGCAGGAGCCGCTCGAAGAACTCTTCCAGCGGGTCGATGATCGCCGCCTGAAACATCTCCTCCTTTGAGGAGAAGTAGCGGAACAGCACGCCCTCGTTCACGCCCGCCGCCTGGGCGATCTCCCTCGTGCGGGCGCCGGCCAACCCGCGTTCGAAGAACACCTGCCGGGCGGCGCTCACGATCTCGGTCCGCCGCCGGACCGTGTCGCGCCGGGGTCGGCGAGGCTTGGGAGCAGGGTCCACGGGCGCCGAGCTTAGGGCAGGGGGATCCATGCTCCGAGGAGCGGCGCGAACCCGTCGAGGAACACGGAAAGTTGGCTGGTGGATCCGATCGGAGGCCGGAGGACGACGCGGTCGGCGCCCATCTCGGCGTACTCCGCCACCCGGTTCGGCCGTCGTGCTGCGCTCGAGGCTGAACACGGTGATCTCCAGGCGCGGCCGGGTCGCGCCCCGCCTCGGCCGCCCGGGCCCGCAGCTCGGCGATCCGGCCGGGCAGCTCGGCCGGGATCCTTGTTCGACAGCGGGAGCCAGCCGTCGGCGTGGCGGATCACCAGCGGCGACGGCCCCAGCGTGGCGAAGAGGATCGGCGGGTGCGGCCGCTGGACGGGCTTGGGCCACGACCAGAGGCGGATCGAAGTTCACCCACTTCCCGGCGAAGGCCGCCTCGTCCTGCGTCCAGATGGCCCGCATGGCCTCGAGGTGCTCGACGGCCCGCCGCCACCGGGTCTCGAACTCGACGCCGTGGTTCTCGATCTCCTCCCGGATCCAGCCCGCGCCCACGCCGAGCATGAAGCGGCCGCCGGAGATCTGGTCGAGGGTGGCGATCTGCTTGGCCAGCGTGATGGGGTCGTGGTTGGCCACGAGTGCGATGCCCGTGGCCAGCCGGAGCCGGGTGGTGACGGCGGCCGCCGCCGTCAGGACCAGGAAGGGGTCGAAGATCTGCTTGTAGTAGTCGGGCAGGTCGTAACCGGTCGGCGTCGGGCTCGTGTACTTCGACGGGGATGTGGGTGTGCTCCGGAGCCCACAACGACTCCACGCCCCGCTCCTCGGCCAGGCGGGCGACATCGGACCACCGGAGCGGTGTCGGCGGTGAAGAAACCCAGCAGGCCGATTCGGATGGACCGTGCGCCTCAAGCGAAGCCCATCCAGTGGCCGTGCGGGGTCCAGCCGATCTGGAAGGGCAGTTCGATGCGGGCGATCGGCCCGGCGGTGATGTCAGCGGTGTCGAAGATCTGGAACTCCGACGAGCCGGCCGCCGAACCGGCACACCGGCACGATCAGGTAGCCGTCGCCCTCGGGGGCGTCGTCGGCGCGGGGCACGAAGGACGCCTCGAAGACTCCGGTGTGGACGTCATCGGACACCAGCCACCGCTCCTCGGTGCCGGTGCGGACGTTGCGCCGCACCAGCGTGTCCATCCGCATCCCTCGTCCTTGCGGGAGCCGCCGATGAGGAACCCCCACTCGTAGGGTCGGCCGTAGTGGCGCTCGTCGACCTTGGGGAGCTCGCAGGGATTGTCGTCGACGATCTCGCTGGCCATGTCCCCGGTGGCCAGGTCGACCGTCCAGCGCCCGAAGGCCGACCGGGCCAGCTTGAAGTACGGGACGTTGGCGTCGCCGGGCTTGAAGCGATCCTCGAACATGAACGGCGGGCGGTCGAAGATCGGCCCGTCCAGCATCAGGGTGTCGCCGACGTGGTTGGCCGACAGCGTGTGCATCACGTACTGGGCCTCGAACCCGGCCTGCACCCACCGGACCTCGCCCAGCAGGTCGTGGCGCGGGACGAGCGCCAGGACCACGGGCAGCTCCGGATCCCATCCCCAGATGGGCAGATCCTTGGCGATGCGGTCCTTCGAGATGTGGAACGGCATGAAGGGCAGCACCACGTAGCGCTCCGACAGCCACATGTCGTGGGCCACGGTGGCGTAGGGGGCGTCCTCCAGGTCCCGCGACCGGACCGATCCGTCCGGCCGCACCCAGTGCAGCGTCACGTACGGCTCGGTGTCCCGGTAGGTCCAGCCGAAGAGCTCGCCGGTGGTGGCGTCCCACTTCGGGTGGGCGGTGAAGGCGGCGTCGCCGAAGCAGGCCGGCGCCACGAGCCCGGCGGAGAGCGCCGTGGACCACCCGACGATGCCCCGGGTGTCCAGGGTGATCGGGTCGAGGGCGACGGGCGGGCTGCCCTGCTCGCCCAGGGCCAGGATCTCCCCGGCGAAGGGCACGACGTTGACGGCGTTGGTGCCCTGGGGCACCCCGGTGGTGAACTCGTCCCGGACGACCTCGCCCAGCGCCCACGCCCGCCAGTCGCCGAAGCCGCCGTCGCTCCACTCGAACAGCGCCCGGCCGGCCAGCTCCTCGGCCCGGTACTTGGGTGTGCGGACCCAGCGGTTGCGGAAGTCGGCCCGTCCCTCCCGCAGGATCAGCGCCTGGACCATCCCGTCCATGGCGAAGGGGCTGTTGCACCCCTGGCGGGACGGGCGCCGCCACGCCGGCCCGTTGCGGTAGAACCCGCCGTTGAGGTCGGCGGGGATCTCCCCTTCGGCGACGATGCAGTCCTCGACGGTGGCCTCGAAGCGCATCGGCCGAAACGGGCCCCGCAGCTCCTTCGGCAGCATCGTTCCCCCTTCGGCCGTCCGCTCGATCATTCAGAGGTTCAGCTCACTCAGCGCAGGAGATGGTCGGGTCCCACCCCGAGTAGCAGCCGCCCGGCATCACGATAGGAGTTGAAGTCGGTGAAGACATGTTGCTGGCCGGCGCTCAGGTCGCGGTAGCAGCGCTGGATGACCGAGCCGTTGCGCAGCCCGCCGCTGCCCGAGAACCGGAAGGCGTCGCCGGCCACCTCCACGGCCGTCTCGGCGGTGTAGGTGGCGGCCAGGCGGGCCATGGTGCGGGTCGCCGTCGTGATGGCGTCGGCTTCCGCCGCCGCCTCGAGGTCGTCGAGGGCCGAGAGGGCCAGCGCCCGGGCCGCGGCCAGCTGGGCGCTGGCCTGGGCGTAGCGGTACTGGAAGACCGGGTCGTCGATGAGCGTCGCCCGGCCGATGCGGCGCTTCGATCCCGCCAGGATCACCAGCTCGTCGAGGGCCCGGCGGGCGACACCGGTGGCGAAGGCGGCGTGGCCGATGCAGGTGAGCCCGGCCAAACCCATGCGCAGCCGGGGGTGGCCGCGGCGCAGCTCCGGGTCGAACAGCGGAAAGGAGAGGTCGGGGTCGAGGGTCTGGCGGGGAATGCGGTAGTCGACGCTGCCCGTACCGATCAGCCCGATGACGTCCCAGTTGCCGAGCAGCTCCACGGCTTCCACCGGGAAGACCCCGACGACGATGCTGGGCAGCCCGTCGGCCAGCGTCACCGCCTCACCGGAGGCGTCGAGTTCCCGGAACCCGCCGTAGAACCACGAGGCGTGGAGCCCGCCGCTGGCGAAACCGAATCGGCCCTCCACCGTCCAGCCCTGGCCTCCGTCGTTGCGGGTCGCCGTGCCGAGCGGAGCCACCTGCCCGGCGGCCACCGGCCGGGGGTCGGCGAAGACGGCCCGGGCGCCCCCCTCGGGGAGGTAGGCGGCCGCCACCGCCAGGTAGATGGCGCCGGCCATGAGCGACCAGCCGGTGGCGCCGTCGGCCCGCGACACCTCCTCGATGACCTCGAAGGCCGTGCGGACGGGCACGTCCGACCCGCCGAACTCCGTCGGCACCAGCAAGGAGAACAGCTCCTGGTCGTGGAGCGCTTCGACGACCGGCGCCGCCAGCGTCACGCCCTCTTCGTTGGCCGCGGAGTGCTCGTCGAGGAGGGGCGCCAGCGCCCGGGCCCGGTCGAGCGGCCCGCCGTCGGTGAGGTCGACGACGGCGCTCGCCGCCGGGCTGGCTGTCGACGTCATACTAGTAAGTGAATACTATTTTACTCCGGGAGGCAAACCTGGCCGGCGTTACGCCGAGGCCACCGCCGTGATCGGCCGGGCCGGCGGGCGGGCGGCCAGGGAACCGGCGAAGGGCAGGTCGGAGAAGGTGAAGACGCCGCCGTCCTCGGCCACCATCAGGTAGCCCGACCCGTACGGCACCATCCCGGTGATCGGCCGGTTCGAGCCGCCGTCCGCCCATCGAGCCGAAGAAGCCGGCGTCGAAGGCGAAGATCCCGCCGTCGGCGGCGACCAGCCAGTAGCCCGACCCGTCCGGATCGGGGACCAGCGACTCGACCGGCGGCGTTGAGCCGCTGCCCGCCCATCGACCCGGCGAAGCGGGCGTCGCCGAAGGCGAAGATGCCCCCGTCGGAGGCCGACCAGGTAGTAGCCCGCTCCCGACGGAGTGGGGACCGAGTCGAGCACCGCGCCGTTGAGCGCCGTGCGGCCCACGTCGCCGAGGAACGGCGCGTCGCCGAAGGCCAGCACCCGGCCCCGGGTGGTGAAGATCCAGTAGCCGGCGCCCGACGGCGTGGCCGACAGGCTGGTGATCCGCTCGCCGGCGACGAGCCGGTGCCGGCTCGACGTTGCCGTGCCAGGCGGCGTCGCCGAAGGCGAAGACCCGGCCGCGTGTCGTCGACGACCCAGTAGCCCCGACCCGACCGGGTCGGTTCGAGGTCGACGGCCGAGGCCGACGCCGACCGGTGCGTTGCCGAGGTCCCGGGCGGCGCCGAAGCCGGAGACGGCACCGTCGGCGCTCGACCATCCAGTAGCCGGCGCCGGCCGATGCCGGCGCCGAGTCCTCCCGCAGGGCGATCGGGCCCGGCGTCGCCGGGTCGGATCGGCCGGTCCAGGATCGACGATCGCCCCGGCGGCGGCGGCCAGCGCCCGGACGGGGATCGAGGATCCCGGCCCCGAACTCGTCGTCGCGGCCCGGGGCGCCGGCGTCGGTGGCGGTCGCCGTCAACCACGCCCGAACCTGCGTCCGCGGTGGCGTCGGGTCGGGCCGCCCTGATGCAGAGCGGCGGCGGCCGAGACGAACGGCGCCGCCATCGAGGTGCCCGAGAGGCGGGCGTAGCCCGAGGTGTCGGCTGCAGATCTTCGCCGGCCGGTCGGGCACGGGGCCAGGATCGACGTGCCCGGCGCGGCCAGCGCCAGATAGCTGCCGGTGCTGGAGAACGAGGCCCGGCCTCCGGAGGCGCGTGCTGGCCCCGACGGCGATGGCGTCAGGGTCGACGGCCGGGTACTCGATGGGGTTGCCGCGCTCGTAGTCGTTCCCCGCCGAGGCGACGACGACGGCGCCCTGGACGTGCACCGCGTAGTCGATCGCCGCCCGGTAGGCGCCGGACGGGGTGGTCCCGCCGAGCGACAGGTTGATCACGTCGGCGCCGTGGTCGGCCGCCCAGCGGATCCCGTCGGCGATGGTGGACGACCAGCCCTGATCCGTCTTCGGCCAGGACCCGGACAGGGAGGATGCGCACCCCGGCGCCGGCGCCGCGGCCGCCGAGGCCGTTGCCGGCCAGGGCGGCGACGATGCCGGCCACGTGCGTGCCGTGGCCGTAGGCGTCGGTGCCGCCGCCGGGATGTGCCGTCGATGGCGTCCCACCCGGGGAGGACGGCGCCGGCCAGGTCCTCATGGGTGGCGTCGACGCCGGAGTCCACCACGGCCACGGTCACGGTGGAGGGCTCCACCTCGGCCCGGACCGATTCGAACCCCAGCTCGTCGAGGGCCCACTGCGCCGACCGGAGCGGGTCGATCCCGAGGGCGCCGGCCCAGGCCCGGGCGTCGACGTCGAGGGCCAGGATCGGCGCACCGCCCGTTTCCCGGTCGACCTTGCGGGCGGCGTCGGCCGCGCCGAGGGCGTCGACCCGCTCGACCCGGATCGAGTCTTCCGCCTCAACGACCGCGACCCACGGCTGGCGACTATCGGTCGACGACGTCGAGCGCGCCGGCCGGCGCGGCGGAGGCCATCACGACCATGGCGGCGAGCGTGGCGAAACCGGCCGCGACCGGTGCGCGCCGAAGCCGCCGGAAGGCATGCAGGAACATCGGAGAATCCCCAGTGCTCGGTAGCCCGGCCACCTCCCCAGGAGGCCCGTGGCTTTGCGACCCCGCCTCGCGACGGGTGTGCCCTTATCGAACTCGGGTGGTGCGAGCCCCAACAGCTCCGTACCACTGATGGTGGTATCGGCAGCTTCGCTCCGCCTCTAAAGCGCTTGCGGCTTCGGGCCTCGGACCGCTAGATACCGGACGGCTCTCCTGAAGTCACCCCAGCGCACATCGCCGGCATTATCGGACGGTTCCGCCGGCGCCAAACGCTTCGGCGTTCCTGCGTTACGGACGTGTGCAACGGAGGAGCGCCGAGGACGGTCTCGGTGCGAGCGACTCGGTCGGCCCGGTAACCAGACGATAGGAGCCCGAGCGCAAAACCCACAGTGAGTGTGGGTTTTGCGCTCAGGCACCCTGGGCGAGGCGCTGCTCGGCCGAAGCCCGAGCGGTTTGCCCACCGTTACGGTAGGTAATCCGCTCAGGCTCATGCCGGCTACGGGCGGACGCGAGTTGCAAGGCACGCATAGGTGTAGATATGCCGGTGATCCTCTAGGGCGGGCTTGCCCCGTCCTGGAACAAACTTGGCGCCAAGCCCGTCAGAATGGCATGGTGATGAGGCGAAACTCCGGGCTCGGCGGTCAGGGTTCTCTTCCGAGACTTGGCGCTCTGGCGGCGACGCTCCTAGCCGTCGGCTTGTTGCTGTTTCCTGTCACGGCGGCCTACGTGAGCGAGGTCGGGCTCGACACCGTGGCGTTTCGCACCGCTTCTTGCGGCGCGCCCATCGGCAGTCTGCTGGGTATGGACCCCGGTCTCGGCGGAGGGGTGGCCGAGCCGATCGGCTCGGTGAATGCCGCCCGAGCCTGCGAAGCCACCAGCGGGAAACGGGTGCTTGGTGGAGTGGGACTGCTTCTACTGCTCGCCTCGCTCGGCTGGGTCGCCGAGCGGTCTAGAGGTAAGCGAACCTTGGCGAAGTCCGGCGCCCTCTGACCTTCCGATACGTGCCTCGGTCTCAGACGGGTCCGGTCGCTCGACGACATCTGCGAATCCCGGCCTTACCGAGCGGCTTCCGTCAAGCCCTTCGGATGCATCGTTTTTGCGTGAACCCGTCCGACAGACGGGTTCGCGCAAGAGCGATCGCCGATGATTGGGCCGGGCCAGATCCACAAGAGCGCAACCGCCGAGGAAGCCGCAGCCGCTGTCTATCTCACCGGTTATTGAAGCCGTACTGGGTGAAGTAGTCGTGGCCGCCCAGGGCGTCGTTGAACGGGGAGTCGACCACGAACACGTTGCGCCAGCCGTCCCGGCCGGCAGCGGTGAGACCGGTTTGGTCGGCGAAGCGCCAGTCGTGGGTGTGGAACGAGTGGTAGTAGGCGAAGCCGACGACCCACCGGCGGGCGCGAGCGTCCGACTCGAGCCACGTGCCGATGCGCATCAGCCAGTCGTCCCGCGACGGTGACGGCAGACTGTCCTCGTTCTGGCAGCCGACGCCGGACCCGGTGGCGTCGCAGCCCGGATGGCTGGCGGTCTCGGCGATGATCAGCTGCTTGCCCTGCGCTTCGGCCAGGCGCACCCCGCGGCCCCAGCTGGCGTCGGGGAACTCCCAGTGGCAGGAGGACCGGAAGCAGTACCAGTTGTAGGAGTCGTGAGCGATGAGGTCGACGTAGCTGATGACCGACTCCCCGAGCTCACCCTGGGTCATGGGGTCGCCGGAGCCGAGGACGCTGCTCCCGGAGGCGGTCTCACCGGCCCGGGACAGCGTGGCCGTGTACACGAGCTGCACCCGGTCGGCGCCGAGCTCGTCGATGATCGTTCTGATCCGTTGGTAGCTGTCGATGAACTCGGCCGGGGTGCCCGAACAGGGGTAGCTCGAGTCGCCGACCTGCTCGCAGTCGTCGACCTCGCCGAGGATGTCGGCGTTGTCGTGGGGTTCGTGGTTGAAGATGTAGCCGGCCTGGGTGCCGCCCGCCGAGGCCCAGCTCTGCAGCATCTGCGACCTGCTGGCGGATCATGGCGTCCTGACTGCCGTCGGCCACCGGGGTCCAGTCGTCGTTGCCGGAGGGATCGGCCGGCGGCTTCACCGACCAGAGCACGAACTTGCCCGCCGTCAGCCAGTCGCGGGCACGGCTGTTCGGCGCCTGCCAGCTCGAGGAGTAGCTCCGCACGAGCCCGAACGGCTCACCGAGGACGGCCTCGTTGCCGGCCAGCTTCACCGGGTCGTCGCCGTCTTCGTGCCATCCGACCATGACACCGCCGGAGAGCAGGTGACCCCGGGCGTACCGGCCGGGCTGGTCGCCCGGGTCCACCGGGGCGGCCCCTCGGGTGTCGGAGCCGGTGGCGTCCCCGGCGGCGCTCAGCCGGCCGTAGACCTCCATGACCCCGTAGTAGGGGGCGTCGGCGTTGCCGTCCAACGGGTCGGCGTCGAAGTCGAACGCCTGCAGCAGCACACCGCTGCAGGTGGCGGGGATCTGGGCCGGCCAGACGGCCGAGCCGATCCGGGCCCCGCCCGGCTGGCGGAGCGAGACGTCCATCGTGACCTCGGCTGCGCCGCACCCACTGCCGGATCGGGCCCACTCCAGCCGGAGGACCTGGCTCTGCCCCGGCGGGTAGCGGAAGGCGCCCCGCCGGTCGCCCATGTCGGCCGCGCCGACGTCCTCGACTGACAGGGAGTAGGTGCTCCGGACGCAGGCCGGCTCACAGGCGGTGGTCACGAGCCGGGCCAAGCCCAGCCACGGTTCACCGGCCTCGGCCACCGTCAACGACGGCGGCGGGGCGCTGGTGGTCGTCGTGGTCGTCGGCATGGTCGTGGTCGTGGTGGTGGTCGTCGTCGTGGTCGTGGTCGTCGTCGTGGTGGTTGTGGTCGTCGTCGTGGTCGTCGGAGCGGTGGTGGTCGTCGTCGTGGTCGGCGCCGGTTGGGTCGTCACGACGAGCTGCGGTCGGTACTTGCTGCTGCCCTGGCGCGACGTGAACACCGCACTGTCGGTCGAGTCGGCTGTCAGGTGGAAGGAAACGGGCCCCATCCCGGTGACGGCCGGGGTGACGTCGTAGCTGGCCCAGCTGCTCTTCGAGAGCTTGCCGGCATCGCCGAGGACCTCGAGCGCCGCCGCCGGCCGGTTGTTCCAGGTGACGGCGCTCTCGTCCCACTCGTTCGCCGCCCGCCGGACCTCCGGCCCGTCAGACGTGGCGTTCTCGACCCGCAGACGCAGGACCGCCTTGGTGATCACGCCGTCCAGCGCCGGAACCGTGAACCGCAGGTACGACTCGGCCGCCGGGGAGAGATCGGCGATGAGCCGCGACGACGATCCGAAGTTGTCGGTGGGGTCGGTCAGTTCGACCCGGGCGTCGGCGTCAGGCGTCAGGCGCGTGTCGACCGCGCCGGCCGGATCGCTCAGGATCATCGGCCCGAGCGCCAGCGCCACGATCACCATTAGCACCGCGCCACGGCGCGAAGCCGCGCCGAAACGCGTCAAAGAAAGGGTCAAGCCCACTCAGATCTTCCCCAGGAGGATCAGCAGCCCATAGCGGAGTCAAGGAGTGAGGTTTGACACCATCCGCGGTGCTTCCTGCGGAATGGGGCCGGTTAAAGGTTCCCTTGAGATTCCCTTGAGATCCAGCTATCGGCGCCGGCGGGCCGGGAACGACACCAGGGCCGACTGGGCCTCCTCCGGCATGCCGTCGGAGAACAGCGCAGTCAGCTGGCTGGCGACCGCTCCTTCGTCGGGCCGGTCGTTGCGCAGCAGGCCGTCGATGGCCAGACCCATGTGCACCCCCAGCATGGAGGCGAAGATGAGAGAACTGTCGCCCTTCGGGGAGCGCCAGCCGGTGATCCGCGACACGACGTCGTTGATGGGCTTGGACAGCACCGGATGGAAGTCGTTCTGGTAGAACCGCCGGCCCTCGTTGAGCTCCGACAGCAGCACCACGGCCAGGAACGGGGCCGACTCCCGCATGAAGTGGAACAGCATTTCGTTGATGCGACGCAGGCCGTCCTGCCGGTTGTCGCTGCGGGCTTCGATCTCGCCGGTGGCGGCCAGCATGGCGGCCACGAACTCCTCCAGCGGCTGGAGCACGGCCGACTCGTAGATGGCCAGCTTGGAGGGGAAGAAGCGGTAGAGCAACGCTTCGGTGATGCCGGCCTCCTCGGCGATCCGGCGGGTGCGGGCGCCTTCGAAGCCGCTCTCGAGGAAGACCCGGCGGGCGGCCTCCAGGATCAGCCGGCGCCGCTCTTCGCCCTTCAGCCGGGTCCGCTTCGGCGCCGCCATAAGTTAATAAACACTATCTCATGCTGATAATGTCGGTTGATGCCCCAAGCGAATGAAGGGCAGCCCCGCAAGCGGCTGACGGCGGCCGCCCGGCGGCAGATGATCCTCGACGCCGCCCGCGAGGTTTTTATCGAGAGCGGCCTCAACGGCGCCCGGCTGCGCGACATCGCCGACCGGGTGGGGATCACGGAGGCCTACCTCTACCGCCACTTCGACTCGAAGAACGACCTGTACGAGGCGGCGGTGCACGGGCCCGTCCACCAGGCCACCGAGGCCTTTGCGCAGCGGGTCGAGGCGCTGGTCGCCTCCGAGCCCCTGACGGGGGTCGAGCTCGTCCACCGCATCAACGAGCTCATGCTGGAGTTCATGGTCGTGGCGGTGCCGTACCTCGGCGTGGCGCTGTTCTCCGACGTGACCGCCGGCGGTTCGTTCTACCGGTCGCAGATCTACCCGCGGGTCCATGAGCCGGTGCTGTTCCTGCTCCGGAGCATCAAAGGGTGGCCCGGGCCGGGGATCGACCCCGATCTCGTCGTCAACGCCATGTGGGGCCTGAACTACGGCATCGCCCTCGACGCCCACATGCGGGGCGGCACGGTCGACATCGCCCGGACCGCCGAGCGGGTCACGCGCCTCTACGCCGTCGGCATCCCCGAGTTCAAGGGGCTCAGCGCGGCGCCTTCCCAGCCCGCTTCTTCGACCGGGCCTTCACGAGGGCGTTCGGCAGCGGCCCGCGGCCTCCGTCGTTGACGAGGTCGATGAGGGCCCGCTGGCGCTTGGCATTGTCGAGGCCCTCGAACCACTGCAGGCGCCCCTCGACCCGCGTCCCGGCCACCGGCTGATGGCAGACGTCCTGACACCCCACGAGCTTGATGGAGGCGTCCGTCTCCCTCTCCAGGGCGGTGTGGAGCCCTTTGGAGTGCTTGCACTTGCGGCAGACGTAGATTGTTGTCATCCGTTCACCTCGTGGACACCAAGAACGGGCCTTAGGCTAGCCTAAGTTTCTGAGCCGCGAATGAAGAGGGGAGAGACACGCCCGGTGGACGACCTGATCGACGTTCCCCGCACCGTCGCCTGCCTGAACGAGATTCTGAAGGCGGAGTTGTCGGGTGTCGTGCGTTACACGCACTACTCGCTGGTCATCACCGGCCCCAACCGGCTACCGCTGGTGAGCTTCATGCAGCAGCAGGCCACCGAGTCGCTCCTTCACGCCCAGCAGGCGGGGGAGATCCTGACCGGACTCGGGGGGCACCCCGACCAGGGCATTGCCCCCATCGAGGAGAGCCACGACCACGACATCGACGAGATCCTGCGGGAGTCGATCGCCCACGAGCGAATGGCGCTGCGCCTCTACCGCAAGCTGCTCGAGACGGTGGTCGACCAGTCGGTGTACTTAGAGGAGTACGCCCGCACCCAGATCGGGGCCGAGGAGATGCACCTCCTCGAGATGAACAAGCTCCTCCGCGACTACACGATCGACAGCAAACCCAAAGATTGAGAATTTGTATCGCGCCATACAGTATGGCAGCGTGGCTTCCTCACTGGTTGTTGGAAGGGAGCCGTCGTGCGCGAGGTCGTGATCGTCGAAGCCGTGCGGACGCCCATTGGGCGCCGCAACGGCGGGTTGTCCACGATGCATTCGCTCGACCTGCTGGGTGCCGTCCAGCGGGATCTGTTCCTCCGGACGGGCCTCGACCCGGCGGAGGTCGGCCAGGTCGTCGGCGGCTGCGTCGGACAGACCGGTATGCAGGCCATGAATGTCACCCGGAACGCCTGGCTGGCCGCCGGGCTGCCGCTCGAGGTGGCCGCCACCACCGTCGACTCCCAGTGCGGCTCCTCCCAGCAGGCCACCAACCTGGCCTACTCGCTGGTGGCCTCCGGAGTGGTGGACTGTGCCGTGGCTTGTGGCATAGAGGTCATGAGCCGGGTCCCCATGGGGGCCACCACCAAGGACCAGAGCTTCGGGAAGCCCATCAACAAGCGCTACTGGCAGCATCACGAGTTCACCACCCAGTTCGAGGGCTCGGAGCGCATCGCCGAGCAGTGGGGGATCACCCGGGCCGAGTGCGACGAGTTCGGCAAGCTGTCGCAGGACCGGGGCGCCCGGGCGTGGGCCGAAGACCGCTACGCCACCCAGATCCTGGCCCTGGACGCCCCCGACGTCGACGAGGAGGGCAAGCCCACCGGCACCACCCACCGGGTGGAGCGCGACGAGGGGATCCGGGAGACCACGCTGGAGGGTCTGGCCTCCCTGAAGCCGACCGGGCGGCCCGACGGCGTCCACACGGCGGGAACGTCGTCGCAGATCGCCGACGGCGCCGGCGCGCTGCTGATGATGACGAGGGACAAGGCCGACGCCCTCGGCCTGACGCCCAAGGCCACGATCGTCGACGTCTGCCTCGTCGGCTCCGATCCGGCGCTCATGCTCACCGGGCCCATCCCCGCCACGCAGAAGCTCCTGGCTGACAACAAGCTCACGATCGACGACATCGACGTCGTCGAGATCAACGAGGCGTTCGCCTCGGTCGTGCTGGCCTGGGAGCGGGAGCTGAAGCCGGACAGAGCCCGAGTGAACCCGAATGGTGGAGCGATCGCCATCGGCCACCCCCTCGGGGGGACGGGCGCCATTCTCGTGACCAAGGCCCTCCACGAGCTCGAGCGGAGCGACACCGAACACGCCGTCGTCACCATGTGCTGCGGCGGTGGGCTGGGCACGGGCACCCTCATCCGACGCGGCTGACCGGGCTGACGCGGATGGCCCAGCTCGAGCCGAAGCTTGGCGCGCTGCCGCACCAGACGGCGGACTCGCTCGTCATGGCCACGTCGCGGGCCCTGCGGCGTGCCTATGACAACCGCCTGGCCGGGATCGGGCTCAAGGTGTCGGAGGCCTACCTCCTGGCCCACGTTCACCGGCACGGGCCGATGACCCAGACGCAGCTGGCCGAAGGCCTCGGCCTCGGCCGAGCGGCCACCGGGGCCCTCGTCGACGTCCTGGAGCGCAAGGGCCTGGTCGAGCGCAGCGCCGACGCCGCCGACCGTCGGGTCTGGCTCGTGGCCACCACCGAACGGGCCGGGCCCGTCGCCGACGAGGCCGCCGCCATCGACATCGCCCTCCGGGATCAGGTCTGGACGGGCATCAGCCGCACCGAGCGCCGTCAGCTGGCCGAGATCCTCCGGCGGCTCCAGGACAACCTGGGCGCCATCCTCAACGACCAGAGCTAGGTCTACTCCCCGAAAGGAACCACCATGGAGCTTGCCGGGACCTCCGCCATCGTCACCGGGGGCGCCTCCGGGATCGGAGCGGCCTCCGCCCGGGCTCTCACCAAGCGAGGGGCCCGCTGCGTGGTCATCGATCTCAACGACGAGCTGGGCGAGGCGCTGGCCTCGGAGCTGAGCGGTCTGTACGTGCGGGCCGACGTCGCCGACCCCGAGTCGGTCCAGGCGGCGGTTGACGCCGCGGCCGAGATGGCCCCGCTGCGGGCGCTGGTGAACTCCGCCGGCATCGGGTACCCGGGCCGCACCGTCGACCGGGAAGGGAAGCCCCTTCCCCTCGAGTACTTCGAGAAGGTCATCCGGGTCAACCTGATCGGCACGTTCAACTGCCTCCGCCTGGCGGCGGCCGCCATGGCCAAGACGGAGCCCGTCGACGCTGACGGCAGCCGGGGGGCAATCGTCAACATCTCGTCGGTGGCGGCGATCGATGGTCAGATCGGCCAGGTCGCCTACGCCGCCTCCAAGGGCGGGATCAACTCTCTGACCCTCGTCACCGCTCGGGACCTCTCGGCCCAGGGAATCCGGGTGAACACCATCATGCCCGGCCTCGTCGACACTCCCATCTACGGGACGGGCGAGAAGGCCGACGCCTTCAAGGCCAAGCTCGGCGAGAACGTCCTGTTCCCCCACCGGCTCGGCACCGTCGACGAGCTGGCTTCGATGATCCTCGAGTGCATCACCAACGACTACCTGAACGGCGAGACGATCCGGGTCGACGGCGGCATCCGGATGCCTCCGAAGTAGGCCGCCCGGGGTTCGGGGTGTCCCCGAAGGGAGACAGCGTGGCTGAAGAAGTCCTCACCGAGCGGCGCGGCCGGGTGCTGCTCATCACCCTCAACCGGCCCGACGCCCGCAACGCCATCAACCACGAAGTGGCCGAAGGGCTCGTGCGGTCGCTGGATGAGCTGGACGGCGACGACGGCCTGACCGCCGGCGTCCTCACAGGGGCCGGGCGGGGGTTCTGCGCCGGGATGGACCTCAAGGCGTTCGCCGAGCGGGGCGCGCCCAAGGTCATGGCCCGGTTCTTCACCGAGGGGGCAGCCAAGCCGCTGGTGGCGGCGATCGAGGGTTTCGCCATGGCCGGCGGCCTCGAGATCGCCCTGACGTGTGACCTGCTGGTGGCGGCCAAGGGCGCCAAGCTCGGGATCCCCGAGGTCGGCGTCGGCCTGTTCGCCGCCGGTGGGGGGCTGCTCCGCCTGCCCCGCCGGCTGCCCTACGGCGTGGCCATGGAGATGGCGCTGACCGCCGATCCCATCACGGCCGAGCAGGCCCACGGCTACGGGCTCATCACCCGCCTGGCCGAACCCGGTCAGGCGGTCGAGGTGGCCCTGGATCTGGCGGCGCGGATCGCCCGCAACGCCCCGCTGGCCGTGGCCACCTCGAAGCGGCTCGTTCGCGCCTCGCTCGGCTGTACGGAGGCCGAGTTCTGGGAGCTGCAGAAGGCGCACATCCCGGTGGTCTTCCGCTCGGAGGACGCCAGGGAAGGGCCGCGGGCCTTCGCCGAGAAGCGGGCGCCGGTCTGGAGCGGCCGCTAGCACGCGGTAGGGTGACCCCCAACCGAGGGAGGGGGCACCATGCTGAGCGAGCTCGAGAGGTTGGCGGCTCCGCCGGCGGCAGCCGACCTGGAGGAGGAGGCGCTGGCGGCCTGGGAAGCCAGCTTCGAACACGACAAGCAGATCTGGGGCGAGCTCCTCTCCGAGAACATCGACCGGCTGGAGCGAGGGTCGTGCTCCCTCCACTGGACCGACACCAGCGCCAGCCACTGGGGCACGAAGGTGCGGCCGTCGTCCCGGGGTCTGACCTACAACGACATCAACCGGCCCAAGGCCTACGGGACGGTGCCCGACCGGGCCGACTGCCGCAACCTGGCGCCCCGGGGGTCGGTGCGGGAGCCGTACCGCGACCGCATGCCCGTCATCGAGGCCTACACGCTCGTCGACAAGTACGAGCTCTGGGCCGACAACGTGTCGACGCTCTACGAGGAAGCCAAGTCCCGGCAGTGGAACTCCACGGTCGACATCCCCTGGGGTGAGCTCGAGCCGGCATCGGAGGACCTCGAGAAGGCGGCCTGCCAGTTCGCCACGTTCCTGACCGAGGTCGAGTTCGTGGCCGGCGACTTCCCGGCCCGCTGGATCTACCGCATCCCCCAGGACTTCTTCGAGGTCAAGAACTTCCTCGTGACCCAGCTGATGGACGAGGCCCGCCACATGGAGGTGTTCCGCAAGCGGGCTTTGGCCGGCGGCGGCGGGCTCCTCCACGCCAGCCCCACCTTCGAATGGGCGATGAAGGCCATCCTGGAGGCGCCCAGCCACACGACCGGCACCTACCTCCTCAACGTGCTGGGCGAGGGTTTCGTCCTGTCGTGCTTCCGGGCCGGCGAGTTCCTGGCCCGCACGACCGTCGACCGGGAGATCTTCCGCCGCTGCCTGCAGGACGAGGCCCGCCACGTGGCCTACGGCACGCTGGAGCTGAAGAGCTACCTGGAACACCACCCCGACCCGGCCGCGGCCGAGGAGCGCATGCACCGCTTCGCCGACGTCGGCGAACTCGTCCTGCTGTCGGGCATGACCGACCCCTGCCTGCTGGAGCCGGTGGCGGTGCTGATGGGCGGCAGCCTGGCCGACATCGACGAGGGCTTCGAGGGGATCAGCTTCCTCTGGACCACGGTCCGGGAGGAGTACCTCGAGCGCTGCGACCGGGCCGGCTTCCACCGCCGCGACCGCTGCAAGATCCCCGAGTCCCTCCCCGGAACCTCCTGAGCCGGCGGCGCTCATGGATCCGCTCGTCAGTGGCGCCTGGCTGGAGAAGGAGCTCGGCGCGCCCGACCTGCGGGTGCTCGATTGCTCGGTCGTGATGGAGGTCGACACCGACGGGCGTCGCCAGTACCGGCCGGGCGGATCGGACTGGGAACGGAGCCACATCCCGGGGTCGGCGCACGTCGACCTCTTCGAGCAGATCTCGGACACGTCCTCGCCGTACCCGTTCATGCTCCCGTCCGCCGGGCAGTTCGGCGCGGCGATGGCCCAGCTCGGGGTCGGTGACGGCACGAGGGTCGTTCTCTACGACTCGGCCATCAACGCCTGGGCCTCCCGGGTGTGGTGGATGCTGCGGGCCTTCGGCTTCGACGACGCCGCGGTGCTCGACGGTGGCTGGCGGTCGTGGACGGCCGACGGCCGGCCGATCTCGGCCGACCCCCCGCCCCAGCACCCGCCGGTGACGTTCACTCCCCGACCCCGTTCCGGCCTGTTCGTGGGCCGGGAGCAGGTGCTGGAGGCGCTCGACCGCTCCGAGGTCTGCATCGTGGACGCGCTGCCCGACGTCATGTACCGCGGCGAACGCCAGGACTACGCCCGTCCCGGCCACATCCCCAGTGCCCGCAACGTCCCCTTCGGCGCCGTGGTGGACCTCAACACCCACCGCTACCTCCCGGAGGACCGACTGCGGGCTGCCTTCACCGAAGTGCTGTCCGCCGAACCCGACCGCGTGATCACCTACTGCGGTGGCGCCATCGCCGCGTCCTCCGACGCCTTCGTCCTCCACCTCCTCGGCGTCGAGAACGTGTCGATCTACGACGGTTCCCTCTTCGAGTGGGCCGCCGACCCTTCCCTCCCCCTGGTGACGGGCCCGGACCCCGGCGCCACCGTTCCAGAATCTGCCAGTTAGCCCTGCTCGGCTCAGCGGTAAGTGTCCATCATCGAAGCGAGGACTCTGCTCCCCGGCGACGTGACAACGCCGGCGGCGGTCCGCCGGTTCGTCCGAGCCGCACTCGAGTCGATGGACACCGACCCGGTCGTCATCGAAACAGCCGAGCTGCTTACCGACGAACTGGTCACCAACGCCATCGTCCACGTCGGCTGCAAGAGCCAGCTCTTTCTGCGGGTCGCCGGCGGCGTGGTGCGCGTCGAGGTCACCGACCCCGACGACCACCTACCTTTCATTGCGACCCCAGACGTTGACGCTCTCAACGGTCGAGGTTTGGTCATCGTCAACGGCCTCGCCTCCGCCTGGGGCGTCGAACCGACCGCCGGCGGCAAAACGGTCTGGTTCGAAGTGTCACCGCTGAGCCACCACGGCTTGGACTGACGCTCGCGGTCGACGTGGGCGACAGTCAGACGTCGGGCGGGTTTTGGGGAGTCAGGCAGGGGCGGCAGCGAGGGGGAGTGTCTTCAGGCCGTTGAGGAAGCTGGAGCGGACCCGGCGGATCGGACCGGTGAGTTCCAGGGAGGCCACCCGGGGAGCCAGCACCTCGAGGAGAGCCCGGAGCTCGATGCGGGCCAGGCTGGCACCGAGGCAGAAGTGGGGTCCGAAGCCGAAGGCCAGGTGGTGGTTGGGGTCGCGGCGCACGTCGAAGTGCTCCGGGTCGGCGAAGGCCGCTTCGTCGCGGTTGGCGGAGGCGTACAGCAGCGTGACCTTGTCGCCCTTCCGAATGGGCTGGCCGTGGAGCTCGAGGTCGTCGGTGGCGGTGCGGGACATGTAGTTGACCGGACTGGCCCAGCGGATGATCTCCTCGACGGCGGTGTCGAGCGTGCCGGACAGATCGGAGCGCAGCACGGCCCACTGGTCGGGGTGGGCGGCGAAGGCGAGGAGGCCGTGGGCGATGGCGTTGCGGGTCGTCTCGTTACCGGCCGACAGCAACAGCATGACGAGACCCTCGAACTCGGCGTCGGTCAGCGGCAGCTGGCCGTCGGGGCCGAGCAGGGCGCTCACGAGGTCGTCGCCCGGTTGGTGACGGCGCCGCTCGGCCAGCTCGCCGGCGTAGGCCACCATGGCCATCACCGTCGACTGGAAGGCGTCCGGCGTCGGGGCATACTCCGGGTCTTCGCTGGAGAGCAGGGTGTTGGACCAGCCGAAGATCCGGAACCTGTCCTCCTCGGGGGCGCCCAGCACCTCGCAGATGGCCAGCAGCGGCAGCTCGGCGGCGACGTCCTTCACGCCGTCGAAGGCGGCGCCGCCGGCCAGCGCCCGGTCGACCACGCCGGTGGCCAGGTCGGCGTAGTGGCGCTCGAACGCCCGCACCACCCGGGGCGTGAAGCCGCCCGACACCAGCTTGCGGATCCGCTGGTGGTCGGGGTCGTCCATGTTGATCATGTTGGGCCGGAAGTGGTGCGAGGCGGCTCGACGAAGGTGGATGCCGTCGGCACTGGAGAACGTCGCCGGATCGCGGCTGATGGTTCGCACGTCCTCGTGGCGGCTGATCACCCAGCACCGGTCCACCAGCAGGGGGTCGTCGAGCGGGTGGTCGTAGGCGGGGGCGTGGGCCCGCAGCCAGGCGAGGCGCTCCCAGGGCGGGCCGTCGAGGTAGACCTCGGGGCTGAGGACGTCGACGGCTACGGCGTTCATGACACCGACGGCGCGGTGGCACCCGAGGGGATCGCCAGCCGGCCTCCGACCAACCCGCCGTCAACGCGGAGGTCCACGCCGTTGACCCAGGCTGCCTCCGGCGAGAGCAGGAAGGCGATCACGGGGGCGATGTCGTCAGGCTCGGCGAGACGGCCGGCCTCGGCGGTGGCAGTGTCGATGGCGGCGTCGCCCATCGAAGCCCGGAAGTCCCCCAGGATCGGCGTGTCGACCACGCCGGGGCTGACGGACACGACACGCACTCCCCGGCGCCGCCAGGCGGCCGAAGCCTGCAGCGTCCATTCGATCAGCACCTGCTTGGAGAACCGGTAGGCGGACGGGCCGTCGAGGGGATGCTCCAGGCACCAGTGCAGGCCGGCGCCGCCGACTTCGGCGGGAAGCTCACCGACGGCCTTGTCGATCGTGTCCGGACGGGCCAGGTCACACAGCACGGTCGGGCAGCCCCGGGCCGGCTGGCGGTCGAGAGCGATCACGTCCAGCCCGCCGGCGGTGAGCCGCGCCACCGTGGCGGCCCCGATGCCCGAAGCCGCCCCGGTCACGACCACCGGAGCTGCCTCCGGCGGTCCGGCGCCATCCGACGGCCGCGCTTGACCGCACCCAGTGCGGCCAAGCGCGACAGTCGGATCGTTCTGCGGCGCTTCCATCAGCCCACCAGCGTGACCGTTCCCGACGTGCCGTCGACTTCAACGATTGCGCCGTCGGGGATCCGCTGGGTGGCGGCGCCGGCCGAGACCACGCAGGGGATTCCCAGCTCCCGGCTGACGATGGCGGCGTGGGAGAACGGCGAGCCGACCTCCACGACGACGGCCGCCGCCGGCAGGAACAGCGGGGTCCACGACGGGTCGGTGATCGGCGCCACCAGCACGTCACCCGGACCGAGCTGCGCGGGGTCGGACGGGTCGAGCACCACCCGGGCCGTTCCCCGGGCTGTTCCGGGGCAGCCGCCGACGCCCTGGATGGTCTCCCCGGCCGCCAGCGTCGGGGGCGGAGCGGCCTCCGACCGGCGGGCCCACTCCGAGAGCGGCGGCGGCTCGCCGGCGATGACGAACGGCGGCTCGTAGTCGAACAGCGCCAGGTACCGTTGCTCCCGGTCGGCCAGCACGGCCCCCAGTTCGAACCCGCCGGCACCGACCTCTGCTCCGGTGGGGGGCAGGGCGGCGACGTAGCCGTCGAGCTCGTCGGCGAGGAGCATGAAGATCTGCTCCGGGCGTTCGATCATGTCGGCCGCCACGCCCCGCCGGCCGAGCTCGAGCGCCGTGAGGCGCTGCTCGTGGACCAGCATCGCCAGGGTCGTCCGCTGCCGTTCCCGTCCCCGGCACCACAGCTCGGCGGCGTGGAGCGCGGCGTTCAGCTGACCGAGCACGTCTTCGTGGTCGGCCAGCGCGGTGCGCAGCTGGTCGGCCGCCGCCCACCGGTTGGCGGCTCCCCGCTCGGCGGCGGCGTCGGGCGAGGCGGCGGCGTCGGCCATCCGCACCCGGTCGAGAGCGGCCAGGGCGATCTCCGGCGCCGTACCCCAGGTGGGGCAGCGCAGCTCCCACTCGTTGGGGCCCCGGAAGGCCCAGTCGGTGAGGAACCGGTCGAGCGCGGCGGCGAAGGTGGCGGCGTGCGGGTCATCGGCGGCCGCCGCCCGGATCCGGTCGAGCAGGCTCGGGGGGTTCACCTGCCCCTCCTGAGGCAGGCTGGCCACCCCGGCGTCGAACTCGGCCATGAGCCGGGGCGACGCCGCCACCTGCCGGCCGAGCTCCCACATCTGCACCGAGGCGGCGGCCGAGTCGACGTCGCCGATGCCGCCCACCAACGTCAGCGACAGCTCCGGCACGTTCAGCGCCGCACAGGCCTGGGCCACCGCCCCGAGGCCGATGCCGGCCTTCAGGCTCACCTCGATGTGCGTCTGGAAGAGCCGCGAGAACATGGGGTTCCACTGCTTGAGCCGTTCGGCCAGCTCTGACGACGACAGCGCCGTCAGGTCGGGTCGGGCGGCCACCTCGGCCAGCACCTCGGCCCGTTCGGCGTCGAGCGAGGCCAGATCCTTGGCGCCGAGGACTTCGCCGACCAGCCAGGCGCCGGCCCGGGCGCTCCACTCCTCGCTGGCGTCGAACGGCCGGGCCTCGCTCTCGTAGGACGGGATTCCCGGCATGTCACCGAAGTACTGGAAGTCGACCGCCTCCGGCGAGAACCCCGGCACCCGCACGCCGAACAGGCGCATCAGCGACATGTTGATGAACAGGTAGCCGCCGAAGCAGGCGATCGGGTTGTGGTCCACGGCCTCGTCGTAGATGTCGTGGTCCCAGACCTGACAGGCCACGAACGCCGCCCGCCAACCGGGCTCCAGGTTGGCCAGGAACCCGGTGGTGGCGTTGAGCGGGCTGATCGGGTCGGGGAAGACCTCGCCGACGTTGGCCCGGGAGTAGAGCGGGAAGACCTTCGACGGCGTGTCGTTCAAGATCCAACTGGACACGGTGCACTCTCCCCTTGACGGCTCGCGCCCGTCCGACGTGTCGGGATCAGCATGGCGGATGAGTAGCAACCTCGCGAGAAATGTGATACATCATCTACAAATGGTGCGTCAAGTTCCTCAAAATCAAGGAGAATCTCAAGATCACGCGACTGAGATGTCACAAACGGGGACGCTGACGGCCGTTCCGCCGGCCAAGACCCGTCGTGGTGCCCTCACGCGACAGCGACTGGTCGAGGCGGCGGCGACCGTCTTCGCCGAGTACGGCTACAGCTCCGCCCGCATCGCCGACATGGTGCGGATGGCCGGCATCTCCCACGGCAACTTCTACCGGCACTTCCCCGGGAAGGACGAGATCCTCCTGGCCGTGCTGGAGGAGCCGTTGGCTGAGCTGCGCCGGGCCAGCGGTCGCGGCCCCGACCGCCGCCCCACCGTCGATCTCGCCGAGCTGATCGAGGCCAACACCCGCTACTTCGCCGCCTACGCCCGCCAGCGCCACCTGTTCCGGGTCATGCGGGAGGCGGCGGCGGTCAATCCCGACTTCACCCGCCTGTGGTTGACCGTGCGCCAGGGGTTCGTCGGCCGCACCGCCCACTGGCTGACCGCCCTGGTCGAAGCCGGCCGGCTCGACGCCGGTGTCGACGTCGACCTGCTGGCCGAGACGCTGGGGTCGATGATGGAGCACCTCGCCTACATCCAGATCGGGCTCCCGCCCGAGCTGCCCCGGCCCGAGACCATCGACGCTCTCGGCCGGGTGACGGGCGAGTCGTGGTACCTCATCCTCAGCGGCCGATCACGCCTCCGTTGAGGCCGTAGGGAAAGATGGGGCCATGCAACGCGACCTCTTCGAGCCCGAGCACGACATGTTCCGCGAGAGCGTCCGGCGGTTCCTGGAGAAGGAAGTGGTGCCCCGCCAGGAGGAGTTCGAGCGCCAGGGCGTCATGGACCGGGGGATCTACGCCAAGGCCGGCGCGGCCGGGTTCCTCGGGATGGAGGTGCCCGAGGAGTACGGCGGCGGCGGGGTGCGGGACTTCCGCTACAACACCGTCATCATCGAGGAGGTTGCCGAGACCTGCGTCGGCGGCAGCGGGCTGGGGATCACGCTGCACAACGACATCTGCCTGCCGTACCTCCTCCATCAGGCCAACGACGAGCAGAAGGCCCGGTGGCTGCCGGGGATCTGCTCCGGCGAGCTGATCACGGCCATCGCCATGACGGAGCCCGGCATCGGTTCCGACCTGGCCTCGATGGCCACCACCGCCATCCGCGACGGCGGAGCCCGGGGGTCGGGGGGTGCCCCCCAAGGGGACTACGTCGTCAACGGATCCAAGACGTTCATCACCAACGGGATCAACGCCGACCTGGTGATCACGGCCGTGAAGACCGACCCCTCCCAGCGCCACAAAGGCATGTCGCTGCTGGTGGTCGAACGGGGCATGGAGGGCTTCGAGCGGGGCCGCAACCTGGAGAAGATCGGGCTCCACTCGCAGGACACCGCCGAGCTGTTCTTCACCGACGTGCGGGTCCCGGCCGAGAATCTGCTCGGCGCCGAGGGCGAGGGATTCCGCTACCTCGTGACCAACCTGCCCCAGGAGCGGCTGTCGATCGCGGTGGCCGGTCTGGCCAACGCCCGGGCCGCCTACCGGTGGACGCTGGAGTACGTCAAGGAGCGCCAGGCCTTCGGCCAGCCGATCGCCGGTTTCCAGAACACACGCTTCAAGCTGGCCGAGCTGGCCACCGAGGTCGCCGTGGCCGAGGCCTTCATCGACAAGGCGATCGTGGCCCACAACGAGGGGCAGCTGACCGCCGAGGAGGCGGCCATGGCCAAGTGGTGGTGCACCGAGCTGCAGGGCCGCGCCACCGACATGGGCGTCCAGCTCCACGGCGGCTACGGCTACATGACGGAGTACCCCATCGCCCGGGCCTACGCCGATGCCCGCGTCACGCGCATCTACGGCGGCACCACCGAGATCATGAAAGAGATCATCGGCCGCTCGATCCTGAATTGACGGAGGGGACGCCCGAGCCGGACGGGCCGGCGGAGGCCACCGGGTCGACCAGCACCTGGGCGAGCTCCTCGAGGTGATCGGCGGCCGAGCCGAGGCGCAGCTGCATCGCCTTGGCCCGCCGGTAGTAGAAGTGCAGCGGGTAGTCGCGGATCATGCCGATGCCGCCGTGGAGCTGGGCGCCGGTGACAGCGGCCGCCACCGCCGCCCGGCCGGCCAGCCAGGCGGCCAGCGCTCCGGTGGTGCGGCACGGCCGGTGCCCGTCCCCGGAGAGGCCCTCGTCGGTGGCCAGCCGGGCGCCGTGGACCAGGATCGCCATGTCGGCACAGGCCTGTTGCACCGCCTGGAACGTGCCGAGCGGTACGCCGAACTGCCGGCGCCCGGTCACATAGGTGGCCGTCATCTCCAGGATCTTCTCGGCGATTCCGACCAGCTCGGCGGCCCGCATGAGCCGCACCGCCCCGAGGGCCTCAGCGACGGCTGCCGCGGATGCGACTCCGCCCGGCACCAGGAAGTCGGCGCGGTCGACCTCCACGCCGTCGAGCTCGACCAGCGCCACGCGCTCGTTGTCGAACGGGCGCCTCGGTTCGACGCGGACGCGGGCCGCGCCGGCGTCGAGGGCCACGACGGCGACGTCGTCGCCGCCGGCGACGGGCGCCAGGCACACGAGCGTGTCGGCGGTCTGCGCCCATTCGACCAACACCCGGCCCGAGAGGCGGACACCGTCCGCGGTGTGTTCGGCCGCGACGCCGGAGGTCACCCCCGCGCTTTGGCTGGATAGTTCCGCAAAAGCGCGCCAGCCAGCTGACCAGGCCAGCGCGGCGGTGGCCCCATCGCGGGCGATCGCCTCCACGACGGTGGAGGCCCGCTTGGTCGTTCCGAGCCGGGCGGCCACGAGCCCGGCGCCGGCGACCGCCAGGAAGGGCGACGGGTACGCCGCCCGCCCGACCTCCGTTGCCAGGACCCCGAGGCTGAGCAGCGACCCGCCCCCGCCGCCCCGGTCTTCCGGGAGGGCCACCGCCGGCCAGCCCAGCTCGACGATGCGGCGCCACAGCGCCGGGTCGAATCCCTCGTCGGTCGCCTCCCACGAGGCCAGCTGCTCGGGTCCGGCTTCGGTGGCCAGCAGGCTGCGGGCGCCGGCGGCGAGGAGCTGGTCGGTGTCGATGAGGCGGAGGTCCATGCCGATCGCCTCCGTTCCTCAGCGGGGCAGGCCCAGCGCCCGCTGGGCGATGATCGAGCGCTGCACCTCGTTGGTCCCGGCACCGAACTTGAACACGGTGGAAGCCCGGTAGGCGTGCTCGAAATGGCCGCCCTCGGGGGCGCCCTCCTGGCCCCACTCGAGTTGCCCGTCGGCGCCGAACAGGTCGAGCCCGTCGAGCGCCAGCCGCTGGCGCAGCTCGGAGTACCACACCTTGGCCATCGACGCCTCGGCGTAGGGCGTCTGGCCCTGGTCGATCATCCAGGCCGCCCGCAGGTTGAAGAGGCGCGACATCTCGAGGTCGGCGCCGAGGACGGCGAGACGCTGGCGGGCCAACGGTTCCCGGACGGCGCCGCCGTCCTGACCGGCCTGCCAGCCAACCAGGCGCTCGAACTGGAAGCGGAGCAGCCCGGTGCAGAAGAGCCGCTCGAGGTCGAGCTGGTGGGTGATAGCCGCCCAGCCCTCGCTCTCCACCCCGACCAACCCCGAGGCTTCGACGACGACGCCGTCGAGGAACACCTCGTTGGTCCGCTCGCCCGACTGCGTCCACAGGGGGCGGACGGTGATCCCGGGTGTGTCCATGGGCACGACGAACAGGCTGATGCCCCGGTGTCGGCTGTCGGGCGCCCCGGTGCGGGCCGCCAGCCACAGGTGGGTGGCGATCGAGGCGCCGGTGGTGAACACCTTCTGCCCGTTGACGACCCAGGAGCCGTCGGGCCGCCGTTCGGCCCTCGTCTGCAGGTTGGCGAGGTCGGTGCCGGCGTCGGGTTCGGTGTACCCGATGGCGAACTCCAGGTCGGCGGCCAGGATGCCGGGGAGGTACTCCCGCTTCTGGGCCTCGGACCCGAGGTGGGCGATGACCGGGCCGATCGAGCTGATTGTGAGGTTCCCGCTCGGGAGCCGCCGGTAGGCCATCTCCTCCAGGAAGAGCCACTGCTCGATGGCCGACCGTCCCTGCCCGCCGTACTCCACCGGCCACCCGACGCCCAGCCACCCGTCCCGGCCGAGCTGGCGGAGGAACTCCCGGGAGGGGCCGGTGATCAGCGTGAAGTCCCGCTCCCAGTCGGCCACGACTGTCGCCAACCCACCCCCCGGAGCCGCGACGTCGAGCCCGTCGAGGTAGGCCCGCAGCCGGTCGAGGAACGCCTGTTGCCCGTCGTCGAGAGCGAAGTCCAACGGAAGCCTCCGTGACCCGGGTGTGCTGGTTGACAGCATCGCACCGCCGAGGCATTGTAACCAACTAGTTGGTTAACACGCCGAAGGGGGGCGGCATGGGCACGGTGCAGCGCTCGCCGGTGATCGGCGCGCCGTCCCCGGACACGGCCCCAGCGACCGAGATGCGGGCCAGTGCCGCCGTGTGGATCTGGGCGGCGATCGGGATCGTGGCGGTGCTGCTCCAGCTCTGGGTCTGGATCCGCTTCTTCGGCTCGGGTCCCGAGCAGCTCACCCGCTACCGCGACTCCTCCAGCCCGGTGTGGAAGTGGGCCCGGGTCTTCGAGTTGGCCCAGGTCGGCTGGCTGGTGGTCACCGTCACCGTCGTGGCCCGGGACGCCATCCGGAAGCGCCGGCTCACCACCAACGCCATGTGGCTCGTGGCCTTCACCAGCATCGTGTGGATCGACCCGATGCTGAACTACTTCAAGCCCGGGTTCTACTTCACGTCCAACTACACCAACGTCGAGTCGTGGGTCGGGTGGATCCCTGGCCAGCAGGCGGCCCACGCTTCGCTCACCCCGGTGCCGTGGGTGTGGGTCGTCGGCACGTACGTGGGGATGTTCCTGCCCGTGGTCCTGGCCACCGCCAGGATCATGCAGCGGGCATCGGCCCGTTTCCCCCGGGCCCGGCTGCCCCTCCTCATGGTCATCGCCTGGGTCGTGGCGGCGCCCGTCGATCTCGCCCTCGAGCTGTTCGCCCTGCGGACGGGGACGTTCGCCTATCCCGCCGCCTGGCACCACTGGTCGATCTGGGGCGGGGAGACCTACCAGTTCCCGCTCATCGAGCTGGTGGCCGCTCCTGGCTTCTGGGTGGTGTGCGCCACACTCGTCTTCTGCGCCGACCGCTGGGCTCGTGTCGGTTCCACGGTGGTCCGCCAGCTGGCGCTCATCGGCTTCGTCAATGTGATGTTTCTCGTCCTGCCGCTGGGAATCACGCAGATTGGTCCGCTGCGCAGCGACCCGTTCCCCACCGGGTATCCCGCCCATCTCCATGGCGGCTGGTGCGGGAACGAAGGGCAGCCGTACGGCCCCTGCCCAGGGAGCCGGCCATGATCCGGGTACACCCGATCCAGGTGCGGAAGGTGGAGATCGACTTCTCCGACGCCAAGGTCTACTGGAACCCGGCCGATCCGGAGTACTGCCAGCTCCTCAACGCCATCAGCTCCATGCTCCCGGAACTGGAAGGCCTGCTGATCAAGGCCGTCCGGGCCGTGAGCCCGCTGCTCCCCGAGTCGACGTCGCAGGAGTTCCGCCGGGAGGTGAAGTCGTTCGTCGCCCAGGAGGGGCGTCACTCCAAGCTCCACAAGAAGTTCAACGACGTGCTGGTGGCCGACGGCTACGACTGGCTCCCGGCCGCCATCGAGAAGATGAACACCGACTTCGACCGCTTCTTCAGGGAGAAGGGTCCGAAGTTCGCCCTGGCCTACGCCGAGGGCTTCGAGACGTTCGGCCCGCTGGTGTCGACGTTCTTCTTCGAACGGGCCGGCGTCCTCATGGCCGACTGGGATGAGCCCACCACCTACCTGTGGCTGTGGCACTTCGCCGAGGAGTACGAGCACCGCACCGTCTGCAACTACCTCTACCGCGAGATCTACGACGACTACTGGTACCGCGTCCGCGTCTTCTGGTTCACCACCCTCCACCTCTTCGGCTACTCGTTCCTCACCGCCAACCGACTGCTGCGCACCGACCGCGCCCGGGGCCGGCTTCCCGGCGGCCTGCGAGGCGGGCTCCGCAGCCGGCTCAACATGGCCCGGGTGCTGGTGAAGCTGTTCGGGTTCATGCTCCCGAAAATCATCCTTGGCTGCATGCGGCCGAGCTACGACCCGGCCACGCTGCCGCAACCCCGCCACACGCTGGCCTTTCTCGAGGAGGCGTCGCAGCGTTATGGCGTCCTCGAACCCACCTAAGGAGACCCATGAAGGACTGGCCGTTCGAGGTGCACCCCACCGGGTGGTACCAGGTCGACTGGTCGACCAATCTCGCCCCGGGGGAGATCAAGGCTCTCACCTACTTCTCCGAGGACCTGATCCTCTACCGGGGTGAAACCGGGCGGGCCCAGGTGCTGTCGGCCTTCTGCCCCCACTTCGGGGCCAACCTCGGCCACGGCGGGAAGGTGTGCGGCGACGACGTCCAGTGCCCCTGGCACGGCTGGCGGTGGAACGCCGAAGGGGCCAACACCCACATCCCCTACGCCGACCGGCCGACGCAGCGGGGCCAGCTGACCCCCTGGGAGACCAGGGAGGTCGACGGGATCGTCATCGTCTGGTACGACGCCAACGGCGACCCGCCGTCGTGGGAATGGAGTGGCGTGCCCGAGTTCCGGGACGAGGAGACCTTCTACCCGATCTTCCCCTACGGCGCCGAGCGCCACGGCAAGCGCCGCATCATGCCCCAGTCGATCCTGGAGAACTTCGCCGACACCGAGCACTTCCCGTACGTGCACGGCGCCGGCGAGCCCGGCACCCACGCCGGCTGGGAGGAGGACGGGCACTATCTCAACGTGAAGTTCGCCATGAACTTCGGGGCCAACGGCCCCCCGACGTGGCTCACACCCAACGGGCCGGTGGCGGGGATCATCGAGTCGGAGGCCTTCGGTCTGGGCCTCGGCATCGCCCGCTTCCTCGTCGAGGGCCGTACCGTGGCCCAGCTCATCGCCACCACTCCGATCGACGAGCAGCACTCGGAGATGTTCTCGACGATCGCCACCAACCGCATCCCGGGCACAGCGGAGCCGGAAGGCGTGGCGGCCAAGTGGATCGCTCTCCAGCAGGAGCAGATCACCCACGACTTCCACATCTGGGAGAACCAGCGCTACGTCGACCGGCCCCTCTACGCCGGCGCGGAGGAGCGGCCCTTCGCCGGGGTGCGTCGCTTCGCCCGCCAGTTCTATCCGCCGAAGCGAGACCGCTCCCCGTCGTGACCGGTCTGCGCGTCGAGGTGGACGGCGGGGTGGCCCTGTGGACCATCGACCGCCCCGGGGGTCGCAACACGGCCAGTCCCGCGCTGCTCGGCGACCTGCTGGACGCGGCCCGGGAGGCGGCGGCCGACGACCGCGTCCGGGTCGTCGTGACCGCGGCCACCGGCCGGACGTGGTGCGGCGCGGCGGACCCGGAGAACGCCACCGACGGCGCCGCTCCCGACCAGCCGGCCGGCGTCGATTCCCGCCGGTGGGTCCCCGCCTTCCGGGCGCTCGAGAAACCGTTGGTGGCGG
The DNA here is from genome assembly GCA_963723985.1 of uncultured Actinomycetes bacterium. GTDB lineage: Bacteria > Actinomycetota > Acidimicrobiia > IMCC26256 > BP-133 > BP-133. The sequence goes on along the minus strand of CAVRTC010000005.1, from coordinate 65,518 downwards.
CGGTCGACGGCGCGGTGGCCGGAGGCGGCTTCGCCCTCTTCCTGCTGCACGACATCCGCATCGCCTCCGAGCGGGCCTGCTTCACTGCCGGTTGCGCCAACCTCGGCGTCGCCCCCGAACTCGGGCTGTCGTGGTTCCTGCCCCGCCTCGTGGGGCCCGGCGCGGCTGCCGACCTGCTCCTCACCGGTCGGGTGGTCGACGCCGACGGCGCTCACTCCCTCGGCCTGGTGCAACGCATCGCGCCGGCCCGCCGGGCCAAGGACGAAGCGCTGTTCTACGCCGCCCGCCTGGCCCGACTCTCGCCCCCCGCCGCCCGGGCCACGGTCGCCGCCCTGCGGGGGGCGCTCGACCGCCCGCTGGCCGCCCAGCTGGAGGTGGAACGGCGCAACGGGCTCGATTGCACCGCCGCCTCGGCCGACGAGCCCCGGGCCCGGGTCCGCCAGCTCCTCGCCCGCACGGCGCCCGGGGCGTCGTGACGCTCCTGGCCCGACCGGCGGGCGACGAGGCGACGACGGCCGCGTCGAAAGCGGTCACCATCTGGGCGACCGTCGGCGTGGTGTTCCTGGCCATCCAGGCCTGGACCTGGATCGCCTACCTGGCCTCGGGCCCGGAGCAGATCACGCGCTTCCGCGACACGTCGGCTCCGTCGTGGAAGTGGGCCATCGTCATGCAGGCCAGCCAGATCGTCGTCCTCATCGCCGTCGTGACCGGGGTCGTCCGCCACGCCCGCCGGCGGCGGGAGGTGACCTTCGAAGCGATGTTCCTCCTCGGCTGCACCCTGCTGGTGTGGCTCGACCCGATGCTGAACTTCTTCCGGCCGGGGTTCTTCTACAGCTCGAACTTCGTGAACGTGGAGTCGTGGCTCGGCCACATCCCCGGGCAGCTGGCGCCCTACGTGAACATCACACCGCAGCCCATCCTGTGGGAGATCGCCACCTACTCCGGGGTGTTCATCACGTTCGTGTTGCTGCTGGCCCGGGTCTGGGGCCGCCTGGCGGAACGGTTCCCGGCCGCCCCCGCCCCGGCCCTCTTCGGCGGCACCCTGGCGGCGGCCATCGTGCTCGACCTGGTGTTGGAACTGCCGTTCTGCCGGACGGGCCTCTTCGCCTATCCGGCCGGTTCGCACCGCTTGGCGGTGTGGGGCGGGCAGACGTACCAGTTCCCCCTCGTCGAGTGCCTTGGCGCTTCACTGTTCTGGACCTGCGGGGCGGCGCTGGTCCGTTCCCGCCGGGCCGGCGACGGGTTCAGCGCCGTGGAGCGCGGCGCCGAACGCATCACCTCACCGCACCGGCGGACGGCGGCCCGGTTCCTGGCCGTCACCGGGTTCCTCCACGTCGTGTTCCTGGCCTTCCCCATGGGCCTGGCCCAGCTCGGTCCGTTCTACACCGACCGGTTCCCGACCGGCTACCGGTCCGACCTTCATAACGGCTGGTGTGGCGACGACGGCCAGCCGTACGGCCCCTGCCCGGGCCCGGGTGTGCCGTGGCAGGTGCGGGCCGGCACCGATCCTGCGCCGGCCGAGACCTACGCCCGGTTCCCGTACTTCCAGAAGGCTGACTAGGTGGCCCGGGACGCTGAAGCGATGGGGACGCGCCGGGCCAACCGGGAGCGGGAGATCCTCGACGTCGCCGCCCGCCTCTTCGCCGAACGCGGTTACTCGGCCACCACCGTCGACGACATCGCCGCCGCCGTCGGGCTCAACAAGGCGATGCTCTACTACTACTTCTCGTCCAAGGCCGGGTTGCTCTTCCACGTCTACCTGGCCACCGCCGACGACCTGGCCGAACGACTCGAAACCGACGACGACACGCCGGCCGATGAAGCGCTGGCCGACATCATGCGGGCCATCGTCGACGCCATCAGCCACGCCCCGGACTACGTCACGGTGTTCTTCCAGGAGCTGCAGTGGCTCCCGAAATGGCTGCTGGCCGACGACCTGAAGGTCGTCCGGGCCAAGCAGGCCGACTTCCTGGCCATCGTGCATCGTGTCATCGAGCGTGGAATCGCCGACGGCACGTTCCGACCGGTCGACGTCCCGGTGGCCGTCTCGGCGCTGATCGGCATGGCCGGGTGGACCTACCGGTCCCATGGCCAGAAGGCCCGCTACGCACCCCAGGAGCTGAGCGACACGCTGGTGGCGCTGGCTCTCGGCTCTCTTTCAGCTACGACGTCTCGTGCACTGAGTCCAGAGAGAAGAAACTGCAGCCCCAAGCGCCGGCCTTGACGGCGTGGTCGATCCCGGCCGGGACGAAGGCCGAGCCGCCGACCTTGATGTGGCGGCCGAGCACCGAGCAGGTGCCCTTCGTGACGATGATGTGGTGGTCGGCCGGGTGGTTGTCCCACCGCACCTCGGCGCCCGCCTCGGCCTGCATGATCTCCGGGACGGCGGTGATGCGGGTGATCGTGAGAGGATCGATGACAACCGGGTCGCTGGCCAGTGTCTGCACGGCATCTCCTTGAGGGGAAACGGTGACACTCCCACCGTGGCTCGTCGGCCGGCCCGGCGCCAGAGCCCGAAGGACCCAATCTGGAGTGCGACGGCAGATCCGCCCGAAATGCGGCCTCAGCGGGCCACGTGCAGGAGGACCCAGCCGACGAACGAGGCGCCGGACAAGGCGGCCAGGCGCCTGGTCCAGAGGACGAACCGGTCGCCGATGAGGCCCTCGTCGTGGCGATAGCGGGACTGCCGGGACCGTAGCGCTTCGACGGCCTCCGCCTCCGTGAGGGTGCCCTGGGCGACGAGACTCTGGAGCTCCGGATCCCGGGCGATCAGCGCGGCCTGGGCCGCTGCCTCCTCGTCGGTCGGGCACCAGGCGGTCGAGGACCACCCAGGTGAGGCGAGCCGTGCTCATCTCGTCATAGTTCCCCACGGTTCGGTTCTCGGCGCGCCGACCGGGCGACTTGAGCGTTCTGCGAAAAAAATTCCGTCAGCGGGGCTGGCGGCGCCGCTCGCTGGGCTCGTCGTCCAGGCGCAGGGTCAGGGAGATCCGCTTGCGGGGCACGTCGACGTAGAGGACCTTGACCTTGACGACGTCGCCGGGCTTGACCATCTCGCGGGGATCCTTCACGAACTGCGGGCCATGGCCGATGACGTGGACGAGGCCGTCCTGGTGGACGCCGACGTCGACGAACGCGCCGAAGGCGGCCACGTTGGTGACCACCCCCTCCAGCACCATGCCCGGGCTCGAGGTCGCCGATCTTCTCCACGCCCTCGGCGAAGGTGGCGGTCTGGAAGGCCGGCCGGGGGTCGCGGCCCGGCTTCTCCAGCTCGGCCAGGATGTCGGTGACGGTGGGGAGCCCGAACGTCTCGTCGACGAAGCTCCTCGGGGCGCAGCGCCCGCAGCGTCGCCGTGTTGCCGATCAGGCTCGCGGATGTCGCGCCGGCGGCGGCCAGGATGCGCCGCACCACCGGGTAGGCCTCGGGGTGCACGGCGGAGGCGTCGAGCGGGTCGTCGCCGCCCGGGATGCGCAGGAACCCGGCGCACTGCTCGAAAGCCTTCGGGCCCGAGCCGGGGCACCTCCTTGAGGGCCGTGCGGGTGCCGGAACGCGCCGTTGCTCGTCCCGGTGCGGCACGATGTTGCTCGGCCAGACCCTCGCCGATGCCCGACACCCGGCGCAGCAGCGGGGCCGAGGCGGTGTTGACGTCGACCCCGACGGCGTTGACGCAGTCCTCCACCACCGCGTCGAGGGACCGGGACAGCTTCGGCTCCGACACGTCGTGCTGGTACTGGCCGACGCCGATCGACTTGGGGTCGATCTTGACCAGCTCGGCCAGCGGGTCCTGCAGGCGGCGGGCGATCGACACCGCTCCCCGCAGCGACACGTCGAGGCCGGGCAGCTCCTGCCGAGGCGTAGGCGGAGGCCGAGTACACCGACGCGCCGGCCTCGGACACGACGACCTTGGTCAGCCCGAGGTCGGGGTGGCGGCCTTGATCAGCTCGGCGGCCAGCTTGTCGGTCTCCCGGGAGGCGGTGCCGTTGCCGATGGCCACCAGCTCGACGCCTGTGCTCCGGGCCAGCCGGGCCAGCGCGGTCGATCGACTCGTCCCACTGCGCGGCGGGGCTCGTGGGGGTAGATCGTGTCGGTGGCCACCACCTTGCCGGTGGCGTCGACGACGGCCACCTTCACGCCGGTCCGCAGCCGGGGTCGAGGCCCATGGTGGCCCGGGTGCCGGCCGGGGCGGCCAGCAGCAGGTCCCGGAGGTTGGCGGCGAAGACCCGGACGGCCTCGTCCTCGGCCTCCTGCGCGCAGCCGGCTGCGGACGTCGATCCCGAGGTGGACGGAGATCCGCGTCTTCCACGCCCACCGCACGGTCTCCGACAGCCAGCCGTCGGCCGGCCGGCCCCGTTCGGCGACGCCGAAGCGGCCGGCGATGCGGGCCTCGTAGTCATTCAGGGGACGCCCCCTGACCCCCGGGCTGCCGGTTCACCGGGATCGACGGCGACGTCGAGGACCTCCTCCTTCTCGCCCCGCAGCAGGGCCAGGATCCGGTGCGACGGCAGCCTGGTGAACGGCTCGGAGAAGGCGAAGTAGTCGGCGAACTTGGCGCCGGCCTCCTCCTTGCCCGTCCCGCACCGGCGACACGACCCGGCCGGGCTTCCACAGCCGCTCCCGCAGCGCGCCGATGAGGTCGGCGTCCTCGGCGAAGCGCTCGACCAGGATCGCCCGGGCCCCGTCCAGGGCGGCGGCGGTGTCGGCCACGCCCTTGTCGGCGTCGACGTAGCCGGCGGCCGTGGCCGCGGGTCGAGGCCCGGGTCGCCCAGCAGCGCCGTCGGCCAGCGGCTCGAGCCCCGCCTCCCGGGCGATCTGGGCCTTGGTGCGCCGCTTCGGCTTGTAGGGGAGGTAGATGTCCTCCAGGCGGGCCTTCGAGTCGGCGGCCATGATCCGGGCCCGCAGCGCGTCGTCGAGCTTGCCCTGCGCTTCGATCGACTCGAGGATCGTCGCCCGCCGCTCCTCCAGCTCCCGCAGGTAGCCGGAGCCGCTCCTCCAGGGTGCGGAGCTGGGCGTCGTCGAGCCCGCCGGTGACCTCCTTGCGGTAGCGGGCGACGAAGGGGACGGTGGCCCCCCCGTCGAGGAGGTCGACGGCCGCCTTCACCTGGGGCTCGCGGACGGAGAGCTCAGTGGCGATGGCCCGGGCGACGTTCACGAACTGGAGGGTAACCTGCGGGGTCGTGGTGTCAGAGGCTCGCTCGGTGGTCACCCCGGTGGCGGCGATCGACATCGGCACCAACAGCTTTCACCTCGTCGTGGCCCGGCCGTCCGGGAACAACCGCTTCGAGATCCTGGCCCGCGACAAGGAGGTCGTCCGGCTCGGTTCCGGGTCGGGCGACATGAAGCAGCTCCGTGCCGACGCCATCGCCCGCGGGGTGGCTGCCCTCGGCCGGTTCCGTCGCATCGCCGACACGTTCGGCGCCGAGGTCCACGCCGTCGCCACCAGCGCCGTCCGGGAAGCGGAGAACCGCGACGACTTCCTCGAGGCGGCGCAGGCCAAGGCCAGCATCAAGATCGAGGTCATCTCCGGGATCGAGGAAGCCCGCCTGATCCACCTCGGTGTCCTTCAGTCCGTCCCCGTGTTCGACCGGAAGGTGCTTGTCGTCGACATCGGCGGAGGCAGCACCGAGTTCATCGTCGGCCGGGGCGGTGACATGCTGGCCGCCCGGAGCCTGAAGGTCGGCGCCATCCGGCTCACCGAACGCTTCTTCCGCAGGGAGCCGGTCAAGAAGAAGGCCGTCGACGAGGCCCGCAAGTACGTGAAGAGCTTCCTGCCCCGCGTCGAGCAGATGGTGACCGAGGCCGGCGGCTTCGACGTGGCCGTCGGCAGCTCCGGCACGATCCTCAACGTCGCCGAGATGGTCCGGGCCCGTGGCGGCGCCGAGCCGTCCCGTCAGGTCGGCATGACGCGCTTCACCGCCGACGGGCTGGCCGGCGTGGTCGACGACCTCGCCGGCCGCCCCCGGGTGGCTGACCGCTTGGCCGTCCCGGGCCTCGACCCCCGCCGGGCGGACATCATCCTCGGCGGCGTCGTCGTCCTCGAGCAGGTCTTCCGGTCGCTCGACATCAGCGAGCTGGTGACCTCCGAGTTCGCCCTCCGCGAGGGCGTGCTCCTCGACGTCGTGCGGCGGCGGCAGGCCGGCACGCTCGGCCACCTGCGCGATCTCCGCTACGAGAGCGTCCTCCACCTCGCCGCCCTGACGCCGGGAGAGAAGGAGCACTGCGAGCACATCGCCGCCCTGGCCGCGCAGCTCTTCGAAGGCACCCGCCATCTCTCGGGGCTCTCCGACGAGGCCGAGGAGTGGCTCGAAGCGGCGGCCATTCTCCAGAACGTCGGGCTGGTGATCAGCCATGACCGGCATCACCTGCACAGCTATTACGTGATCCGCAACAGCGAGCTCCTGACCGGCTTCACCGACCACGAGCTCGAGATCATCGCCCTCGTCGCCCGCTACCACCGCAAGTCGACACCCAAGGCGCGGCACCCCGAGTACGCCGGGCTCCACGAGGCCGACCAGCGGGTCGTCGAGATCCTGTCGGGGCTGCTGCGCATCGCCGCCGGTCTCGACCGCACCCGCTGCCGGGCGGTCAGCCGCCTGCGGGTGCATGGCGGCCACGACGGGGCGCCGCTGCGGATCCTGGTGGAGACGGCGCCCGGCCTCGACGCCGACCTCGAGCTGTACTCGGCCCACAACCGGAAGGACCTGCTCGAAGACGCGCTCGGCGTGCCGGTGCAGATCGAAAGTGTTCCGCCCGGAATGCTCCGGATCGCGCCGAACAACGCCGCCGGATAGCGGCAAAGGAAAGCGCTCGCCAACGCAGTTGAATCCGTGATGGCGCGCCAAAATAAAGAGGGGGGCAGCGCCCGTCGACGCTTGCCCCCCTCTGAATTGTTCAGAACTGCGAACGCAGCTTACCCGTTGTTTACTTGGCGTACTTGTTCTCGCCGCAGAAGCCCTTCTCGATGGCTGCCGCGACGTCCTTGGCGTTGGCGATGACCTGGTCGAACACCGGCTTACCAGCGGCGTAGAGCTGGTCGCAGCCGGGCTGGTAGTCGGCGGGGGCCGCCGGGCTGGCGCCGGCCACGCCGACGGAGAGGGGGATGGTGACGGCGATCGTTGCTACGAACAAGCCGATGAAACGCTTCATGGCTTGAGGCTCCTTGTAGTAGTGGATTGGGACGGGTGCATTGTGCCCCAGTATTGGGACAATGTCTCGTCAGACCATTGGATCTTTGTCAGATCCGTCTTTTCGGTCGGTCAATCCCAAAAGGCGCCCTACGGCTTGGCCCCGAGCATCTTGGTGAAGAAGAAGTCGATGCCGGGTCCCACCGCGTTCGTGTAGCGACCGGGGGCGATCCGGGTGAGGGCGTCGAGGACGGCGGTGTCGGGCCCGACGAGGCAGCGGGGCCGGTTCTTCAGGATCGCCTTCACGATGGCCTCGGCGACGGATTCGACCGGCCGGGCCAGGGCCTTGCTCCGTTCGTAGGCCCGCTGGAACTCGCGGCGGCTGGCCTCGTCAATCACCGGGCTGTTCTGCATGATCTCCGTGCGCGTGGCGCCGGGGCAGACCACCGTCAGCTTCACCGGACTCTTACGGAGCTCCATGCGGAGCGACTCGGTGAAGCCCCGGATGGCGAACTTGCTGGCCGAGTACGTCGCCAGCCGCGAGTAGCCGGCCAGCCCGGCATTGCTGGCCACGTTGACCAGGTTCGCTTCGGGACGGCTGAGCAGGTGCGGCAGGAAGAAGAGCGAGCCGTAGACCATCCCCCAGAAGTTCACATCGATGATCCGTCTGAACGCCTCGAGCGAGATGTCGGTGGCCGCGGTGGGCGCCGGAGCGATCCCGGCGTTGTTGACCACGACGTCAACCACACCGTGCTCGGCGAGGACCTCGTCGACCAGGGCCCGCATGCGGTCTTCGGCGCTGACGTCGACCTGGTGCACGCTGGCCCGCCCGCCGGTCCCGGCCACCATCTCGGCCGTCTCCTTGGCGCGACCCTCGTCGAGGTCGCAGAGGGCCAGGATCGAGCCCCGCGCCGCCAGGGCGTGGGCGGTGGCCCGGCCGATCCCCGCCCCCGCCCCGGTCACGACAGACACCTTGCCGGACAGGTCCTTCATGGCTCCCACCCTCCTCGGCCGACCCTGCGGCGAAGCCGCCAGGATAGAGCCAGCGGCGTTGCGGGCGTCAGCCCGCTAGACGCCGCTTGGCGGCGCGGAGGGGCAGGGGCTCGCCGAGCAGGCGGCCGACGGCGCGGACGAGCGCCCGGCAGGCGGCGACCTCGGGGAGTAGCGGTTCGGAGGTGCGCAGCAGCGTCCGGCCCAGCGGAGGAAGGCAGGCCTGGGCCCCGGCCCACACGGCCCGCCACGGCGGGCGGGCGACCGCCGGGAGGAAGGGCGGGTTCGACAGGTAGTGGACGGCCACGGCGGCCTGCTCCCCGACCCCGAGTGCCGGGGCGTGGCGCCGGAAGGCGCCGTCGAGCTCGGCCCACGAACGGGGCGGGTCGACCACGCCGACGGCCTCGCCGACCCGGGCGACCTCGGCCACGTAGGTGTCGAGCTCGGCCCGGGTCATGGGCCGGGCGGCGAAGCGGCGGTTGGCGGCGGCGATGGCCAGGTACTCGGTCACGTGCACCCACTCCAGCAGCTCGGGGTCGCCGGCGGAGTAGGGCCGGCCGTCGGGGGTGTGGCCGACGACCCGGTCGTGGATGCGGCGCAGCGCGTCGCAGCGGCGCTCGGCGGCGGGCGACGGGTCGTAGACCACGCCCTGGACGAACTCGCCCGTCCGCCGGGTGCGGCCGAAGAAGTCGCCGCCGAAGGCGCTGTGGTCCCAGACGCCGGCCATGGCCCGGGGATGGAGGGTCTGGAGGGCGAAGGCCGTCATCCCGGCCACCAGCATCGAGGTGTCGGCGTGGACCCGCCAGGTGACGCTGTCCGGACCGAACCAGCCGAGATCGCCGGCCGCGTCGTCGCCGGCACCATTGCTCGACGGCAGCCGACCGTCTCGGGAGACCCCCAGCGGGCCCAGGCCCCGCCGGACGAGCCGGACGAGCACCGGAGCTCCCACCGCCGCCCAGGCGCCCGCCGCGGCGCCGGCCGCCGTCTCCACCAGGGACGGCGTCGGGGGAACCCAGAGTTCAGTGGCAGCTGATGAGGGGAGCGGCGCGCCCATGGCTCACAGGGTGCCACGGTGGAGCCAGTCGGCCAGATCGGGCGGGGCCAGCTCGCGCATCCGGGCGGAGTAGCGGGCCAGCGCCTCGTCGTCAACGACGTCGCGCCATTGACCGCTCGTGCCCCGGTGGAAGAAGTCGGCGGTGGTCTTCCAGATCCGGTTGGCGGTGTCGGGGGCCATCACGTCGGCCCGCCGGCGCATGTTGGCGAAGGTGGCCGCCTCGACCAGCGTCGGCCAGCGGTCGTCGGGCACCTTGATGTCGAGGCGCTTGGCCAGGCGGCGCATCTCGCCCTCGAGGTCTCGCTGGAGGTCGTCGTAGTGGAGGAGGACGACGTCGTGCGCGGTCCCGCATCGGCCCAGAAGCCGGCCAGGTGGTGGATGGTTCCGGTCAGGCTCATGGCCACCTCCTCCGGCGGAGTCGGGTCGTCGACCCAGTACAGGAAGGCGTCGCTCTCGCCGGCGAAGTCGGGCGGAGCGGGGGTGGTCCGAAGTTGTCGTCGGGTTCGATCGCGGCGGCCAGGGCGCTGAAGACCGTGTCCAGATCGAGGTTTTCGCATGTGCGCGTTCCACGACAGCGCCACGTCGCGGGGGTCCCGGCCCACGCAGATGTAGGTGAAGCGCTCGTCGGCGGGCAGCCCGTCCAGCGGCGTGTGGCTCTTGATGAACCGACGGTGCGTCTGGGCCTCGTAGAGGTCCAAGACCTCCTGGCGCCGGCGGCAGCCGCATCTCCAGCCAGGGCGAGAGCCGGTCGAGCGGCGCCGGGAACTCCGGCGTCTGGAAGATGAGCAGGGCGCAGATCATCTGGGTCCACGTCGTGCCGCACTTGGCCGGGGTGCTGATGATGATGTCGCCGGACCGGAGCGGGAAGCTGTCCCATCGGCTGTTGTCGGTCAGGAAGCTCGAGTAGCGCATCGCCGCGGCCGTCAGGCAGCCATGCCGGCGTGCATCTCCCAGACCAGGATCTCGGCCGGTTCGAGGGCCGTGACCCTCTGGCCGCCGGTGGCCGTGAACCGCACGGCGTCGCCCGCCACCAGGGTGCCGGCGCCCTCGAGGTCGACCGTGCCCCGGGGCACGAACAGGTGCAGGTACGGCGCCTCGGGCAGCTCCACGCTCTGGTCGACACCCGAGGCGGGCGGCGTGCAGGGCGGCGTAGCGGTTGCGGATCCGGATGGCCGAGCGGCCGTCGTGCTGCGTCCATCCCCGAGGCCACCGGCACCAGCCCGCCCCGGAGCAGCTCGTCTTCGATCTCGAGCTGCTCGTAGCCCGGCGTGATGCCGTCCTCGTCGGGCACGACCCACATCTGCACGAAGTGGACGGGCTCGTCGTGGCGCGGGCCGCCGGCCAGCGTCCAGGAGTCGTTCTTCTCGGAGTGGAGGATGCCGGTGCCGGCGCTCATCCGCTGGGCCAGCCCGGGATAGATCACGCCGGAGGTGCCGGTGGAGTCCTGGTGGACGAGCGAGCCCTGGAGCACCCAGGTCACGATCTCCATGTCGCGGTGGGGGTGCGTCTCGAACCCGCGCGCCGGGCAGCACGATGTCGTCGTTGTTGACCAGCAGCAGGCCGTGGTGGGTGTTGGCCGGATCCCAGTGGCGGCTGAAGCTGAACGAGTGCTTGGAGTCGAGCCAGCCGATCTTCGTCTTGAACCGGTCGTCGGCCCGGCGGATGTCGATCTGGGGTAGGAGTGCAGTGCTCATGCTCACCCGACCTCGTGGCCGTACATGGTCAGCAGCTCGTCGGAGATCAGCTCCACCCGGGCGCCGTCGGGGTCGGTCAGGTAGATCGACGAGCCGCTGGCCTCGTGGTAGGGGAGGCCGCCGGCGTCGAGCTTGCCCTTGAGGTGGGCCCACCGCTCCGGGTCGACGGAGATGGCGATGTGGTGCAGGCCGCCCAGCACCTCGGCGTAGGGCCCGAGCTCGAGGCCGGGGAAGTCGAAGAAGGCCAGCAGGTTGCCGTGGCCGATGTCGAAGAAGAAGTGGTTCGAGCCCTTGTAGTCGCGGTTCTCGAAGATCTCCGTCAGCGGGAACTCCAGCAGCCCCTGGTAGAAGCGGATCGTCTGCTCGACGTCCGACGAGATGCAGGGCGATGTGGTGGACTCCCCGGGCCGCCGACGCCGGCCGCTCCGCCGCCGGCTTGCAGGTAGCGGGCCAGGAGCTCGGAGCGGCGGGCCTCGACGGCGGCGAGGTCGACATCGGCCGGCACGAACGCCGGCCCGACGGGCGCGCCCTGGGCGGTTGGCTGGTCAACGTCCGGGTTGCTCACGCCCGCCATGCTAGGGGTGATCCATGACCGTCTTGATCGAGTACCGGGACGTCCGTGTCGACGGCGACGACGGGCCCATCGTGGCCGGTTTTTCGGCCGCGGTCCCGGCCGGGCGGCTCACGGTCATGGTCGGCCCGTCGGGAGCGGGCAAGACGACGCTGTTGCGGCTGCTGAACCGGCTCGACGACCCCGACGGCGGGGCGGTCCTGTTCGCCGGCCAGGACGTGCGCCGGTACGACGTCCTCGACCTCCGGCGCCGGGTCCAGGTCGTCGGCCAGGTGCCGGTGACGTTCCCGGGGACGGTGGCCGAGAACGTCGGCGGTGACACCGCCGCGCTGTTGGCCCGCGTCGGGCTCAACCCGACCCTCGCCGCCCGGGAGGCCGATCGCCTGTCGGTCGGGGAGGCGCAGCGGATGTGTCTGGCCCGCTCGCTTGCCCTCCAGCCCGAAGTCCTGGCCCTCGACGAGCCAACGTCGGCCCTCGACAGCTCCAGCAAGGCCGGCATCGAGGACCTCATCACCGGGCTCGCCGCGTCGGGCCTCACCGTGGTGATGGTGACCCACGATCCCCGCCACGCCGAGCTCGCCGACCACGTCGTGTCGGTCGAACCGCCGCCCCGGGAGGACGGGCGGTGACGGCGGCCTCCGCGCCGTCCGGTTCCGGCTTCACTGCGCCGGTCGGCTTCGGCGACGTCGCCCTGTCGCTCCTGCTGGTGGCGGTGGCCGTGGCGGTGTCGCGGTGGCGCCGCGTCGGCCTGGAGGGCGACCTGGGGCTGGCCACCGTCCGGTCGTTCGTGCAGCTCCTGGCCGTGGGCTACGCCCTCGACTTCGTCTTCCAGGGCCGGGGGGGCCTCACGGTGGTGGTGCTGACGGTCATGATCGGGACGGCCACCCTGACCTCGGGTCGGCGGGCGGCCGGAGTCCCCGGCGCCCGGCCGATCGCCGCCGCGGCCATCACGGCCGCCGCCGCCGGCACGTTGGGTGTGCTCCTGGCCTTGCGCATCGTCCCCTGGTCCTCCCGGGTGGTCATCCCGCTCGGGTCGATGATCATCAGCAGCGCCATGACCACGACCTCGCTGGTCATGAGCCGCCTCCGCCACGACCTGGCCTCCAACCGGCGGGAGGTGGAGGCTCGCCTGTCCCTGGCTCAGCCGAGCCGGCAGGCGGCCCGGTCCTGGCAGCGGCTGGCCCTGCGGACGGGCATGCTGCCGACGGTCGACCAGACGAAGGTCGTCGGGCTCGTGGCCCTCCCCGGGGCGATGACGGGAATGATCCTGGCCGGGGCCTCCCCGCTGGCGGCCATCCGGCTGCAGCTGGTGGTGATGTACATGCTCCTCGGCGGCAACGCCTTCGCCGCCCTGGTCAGCGGCGAGCTGACGCTGCGGCGCCTCTTCACCCCCGACCACCAGCTGATCCGCACCCTGCGGCGGACACCGACATGAAACCGAATGCCTCCGCCGCCCGATACGTCGTTTGTTTCATGAGGCGATGGCTCGCGTCGGTGTTCGTGATCCTGGCCCTGGTGGGGGGAGGGCTCGCCCTACCGTCGTCGGCCGGCCCGACCGCCAAAGCCGGCCAGAAGGCCAAGGCCAGCCCTACCGCGAACCGCCCGTACGGGCTCAAAGTGCCCGCCGGCTACGACGGGCAGGCACCCGGTTCCGCTGGTCGTGCTCCTCCACGGCTACACGTCCAGCGGCGCCGCCCAGGCCGCCTACTTCGGCCTGCCGCCGGAGGCCGACAGGGCCGGGTTCCTCCTCGCCACCCCCAACGGCACCCGCGACTTCTTCGGGAACCGGTTCTGGAACGGCACCGACGCCTGCTGCGACTTCTTCCGCTCCGGCGTCGACGACGTCGCCTACCTCGACGCCGTGATCGACGAGATCGCCGGCCAGTACCCGGTCGACCCGGCCCGGGTGTTCCTGGTCGGCCACTCCAACGGCGCCTTCATGGCCCACCGCTACGCCTGCGACCGCTCCGCTCGGGTCGCCGCCATCGTCACCCTGGCCGGGATGCAGTGGAAGGACCAGAGCCGCTGCGGAGGGTCGTCGCCCCGGTGTCGGTCCTCCACGTCCACGGCCGGAACGACGGCACCATTCAACTACGAGGGCGGCACCATGCCCAATGGCGCCTTCTACCCCGGCGCCGTCGAGACGGTCGGCGACTGGGCGCAGAAGAACGGCTGTGCGGGTCCCTCGGCCGCCACCGGCCGCAAGTTCGACCTCGACCGGGCGGTCGGCGGCGACGAGACGTTCGAAGAGGCCTACACCGGCTGCCCGGGGGGCCGCGACGTCCGGCTGTGGACCATCGAGGACGGCGGCCACGTCCCGGCCTTCAACGAGCAGTGGGCCGAGGCGATCTGGGCATTCATGGCCAACACCCCAAGGCTGTCACCGGTTCTGAAACATTTCGCAGGAAATTGACGTCTGCCTGCCGGGAAACAAGATGGACACAACCCGTTGGCTCGCAGCGGCACGCTGCCTTCGGTCGGAGCACACCCCATGGCTGCCTTGGTTCTTGTGGAATTGACCTTGGCGTTCATCGTGCTGTGCGCCGATTCCCTGCCTGACGGGCCTCCCCGTCGCCCGTTCGAGCGGCTCGTCCGGGCCGTCCTGTGGCCCGTCACCCTCGGCCGCTGGTTCACCCACCGGAACTTCCCCAAGCTGGGGCGGTTCGCGGCGATCGTCTGGTTGCTCACCACCATCGGCTGGCTCGTCACCCTGGAGTACGACCGGACGGGCTCCCGCAAGGTGGTCTTCATCCTGCTGGCCCAGGTGACGATGTCCTTCGTCGTGTGGTGCGTCGACGCCATGTCGACCGACATCCACAACCGCCCGCTCCGCCGGCTCGTCCGCAGCGTCTTCTGGTTCAAGGCGATCACCGACTACATGCGCGACGAGGACAACATCAAGATCGCCCACGCCAGCCTGACGGTGTGGATCCTGCTCACCACCGGCTGGCTCCTCAGCCTCGGCACCGACCGCATCCTGCGGCCTCTCGGCCTCCAGCCGTGATCCTGGACAGCTTCCGGGAACGCAAGCCGTTCCCGGGTCAGGACCCGTTCGTCGTTCCCACGAAGGCGCGTTCCTGCTGATCCAGACGGCCCGCAACGACCGGCGGATCGTCATCAAGCGGTTCGCCGACCTCGACCGGATGCACCGCAACACCATCGACGGTCATCTGGAAGCCCCTCCGGGGCAGCGCCCGGGGCCGGCAGCTGTGGGCCCCGGAGCTCCACGAGATCGGCGGGCGGTGGTACGTGTACTACGCCGCCAGCGACGGCCAGAACGAGAACCACCGCATGTACGTGCTCGAGGCCGACCATCCCCTCGGGCCGTACCACGCGCTGGGGAAGGTCTGCGATCCCCGCCACGACACGTGGGCCATCGACATGACCGTGCTCCAGCACGAGGGTCGGCTCTACGCCGTCTGGTCGGGCTGGGAGGGCGCCAACGACGGGTTTCCCCAGCACCTCTACATCGCCCTGATGGCCGATCCCGGCACGATCAGCGGCGAGCGGGTCCGGATCTCCAGCCCCGACCTGGAATGGGAGCATGCGGATCGCGCCGCTCAACGAGGGGCCCCAGATCCTCCGCAACTCCCGGGACGGGAAGCTCTTCATCGCCTTCTCGGCCGACGCCAGCTGGACGCCGGAGTACAAGGTGGGCCTGCTGGAGTGGACCGGGGGCGAGATCCTCGACCCGTCCTCCTGGACGAAGCTCCCTCGCCCGATCCTGACCGGCGGCGGTCACGGCTGCTTCATCGAGGTCGACGGGCAGGGCCACTTCGTCTACCACCGGAAACTGAGCCACGATCCGGGCTGGGCCGACCGCGAGATCCGGGCTGAGCCCTTCACCTGGGACGCCCACGGCTACCCGTTCATCGCCTCCTAGCCGTACCCAGGCGACATGCACCTGGGCGGTTCGGAGCCCTCGGAGGCGGCCTCTCCGGCCTTCGAGCCGGGCGCCGTCCAGATGTTCGGCAGCCGCATCCCGACGTAGCAGACTCTTCCACTCCGCGCATACGCGAAAAAAAGGCTGATTCCACGCCTTTCCTGGCGAGTCCAAGTGATGAAGCCTTAAGTGGCGGGCGTGCTGCATAGCGTGTTCGCCTTAGCTGATGCGCCCCAGAGAGGGGAGGGCACGTTGACGGAAGTCAGTGTGGAAAGTTCAAAACAAGCGGCCGTAGAGGTCATTAGGGAAGTGGCAGTGCCAACCAAGATCACGGGTGATCCCCAGGTCTTCGGCTGGCTCGTCTTTGTGGTCGGGTCCACCTGCCTAGGCCTCGAGTTAGTGGGCTTTGTGAATCAGGGTGCGCTGGGAGCCCCGATACCGATCATCGCGGGCGCCACCGCCTTCGGCCTCATGGTCTCGGCGATCTGGGCCGCCTACCTGGGGCAGACATATGTCGCCGCAGCCTTCGGCGTGTTCTGCGGATTCTGGATCAGTTACACGTTGCTGGTCCTGGGCGCGCTGAACGGCTGGTTGGGTCTCGCAGCATTGGCGGAGACGGACAAGGCGGTGGTGGGGGACACCGTGAAGGCGTTCCTCCTGGCGTGGGCCATCACGATGGCCCTCCTCACGATCTCCACCATGCGGCTGCCGTTGGCCTACACGGTCGACGTCGCGCTGGTGGACGCCGCGCTGTGGATCCTGTTCATTGCCAACAGCGGAGACAACCCGGCCGACCTGACCAAGGTCGCCGGGGCCGTCGTCTTCACCTTCGCCGCCCTCGGCGCCTACATCTGGCTGAGCGCGGCCGACCAGTCACTCGGCGGGCCGGGGTACCCACTGGGGAAGCCGCTCCGGTCGTAGCAAGCAAGGGGGGTTCCTCGGCGTCAGCTCAGCTGGCGCCGAGGCCCCTCTTCCAGAAAGCGGGCCAGGGCGGCGCCGGCCTCGGTCACATGGCGCTCGGCCGCGGCCCGGGCCCCGGCCCCATCGTGGCCGGCCAGGGCCACCACCAGCTCGTCGTGGTCGGCGGCGGTGTGCTGGCCCTGATCGGGGAACACGTCGAAGAAGTTGGTCGGCACGACACCGACCGTCTGGCGGATCAGCGCCAGGATCCGGGGTGACCCCGAGGCCCGGTGAACCGCCCGGTGGAACCTCCAGTTGGCCGCCACGAGGTCGTCCTCCCGGTTGACGGCCTCGCCCAGGTCCCGGATGTGGGTGAGTTCCTCGTCGGTGATGCGGGCGGCCGCCCACTCGGCCGCCTTGCCGGCCAGCGTGCCGAGGATGGCGAAGTTGTCGAGCACGTCCCGGGGGCTGAGGCCGATGACCGTGATTCCGCTCCGGGGCGCCACTTCCACCAGCCCCTCGTAGGACAGCTCCAGCAGCGCCTCCCGGACCGGCGTGCGGCTGGCGCCGAATTCGGCGCAGACGGCGTCGAGATCGAGACGGGTGCCGGGACCGAGGGCGCCGGTCAGGATCCGGTTGCGGAGCTCCTCGGCCGCCCGGGCCCGGACGGTCCCACCGATGCCGCGCCCGTCCCTTCTGATATGTAACATATCAGAAGCCTACTGGAAGGGGGCGGCATGAGCGAGGCAGAGGAACCAGCCCCGGTCACGACCGAGAGCGGCATCCCGGTGGCGCCGCTGTACTCACCGGAGACGACGAAGCTCGACTACGCCGACATCGGCGACCCCGGCACCTTCCCGTTCACCCGGGGGAACTTCGCCTCCGGCTACCGCCACAAGCTGTGGACGTTCCGGCAGTACAGCGGGTTCGGCACGGCCGACGAGACCAACGCCCGCTACAAGTACCTGCTGGACAACGGGGGGACCGGCTTGTCGGTGGCCGCCGACCTTCCGACCCAGATCGGCTACGACTCCGATGACCCCGACGTGACCGAGGAGGTGGGCCGCGTCGGCGTGGCCCTCGACACGTTGGCCGACGCCGAGATCCTCTTCGACGGCATACCGCTCGATCAGGTGTCGACGTCGTGGACGGTCAACGGCACGGCGGCCATCATGCTGGCCTTCTACGTGGCGGTGGGAAAGAAGCAGGGCGTCCCTCCGAGCCGGCTGCGGGGCACGATCCAGAACGACATCCTGAAGGAGTACGTCGCCCGGGGCACCTGGATCTGGCCGCCGGAACCGTCGATCCGACTCATCGTCGACACGATCGAGTTCTGCGCCGCGCACGTCCCCCGCTACAACGCCATCTCGGTGGCCGGGGCGCACTTCCGCGACGCCGGCTGCACCGCCGCCCAGGAGATGGCCTTCACGCTGGCCGACGGCGTCACCTACGTCGACGCCGTGCTGGAACGGGGGCGGATGACGATCGACGAGTTCGCCCCCCAGGTGTCGTTCTTCTTCTACACGCACAACGACTTCTTCGAGGAGATCGCCAAGTACCGGGCCGGCCGGAGACGCTGGGCCCGGCTGGTCAAGGAGAGGTGGGGGGCGCAGAACGACTCGTCGTGCCTGTTCCGCATGGGCTGCGTGGCCGGTGGTTCCACGCTCCACGCACCGCAGGCCCAGAACAACATCGTGCGGGTGGCCTACGAGGCCCTGGCGTCGGTGCTGGGCGGGGTGCAGTCGATGTTCACCTCGGCGTGGGACGAACCCTTCGCCCTTCCGACCGAGGAGTCCACGACGCTGGCGCTGCGCACGCAGCAGATCCTGGCCTACGAGACGGGCGTGGCCCGCACGGTCGACCCGCTGGGCGGCTCGTGGTTCGTGGAGTCGCTGACCGACGCCATGGAGGAGCAGCTGGTGGCGATCATGGCCGACCTCGACGACCACGGCGGCATGGTGCGGGCCATCGAGGATGGTTACGTGCAGGGCCTCATCGCCGAGGAGGCGTGGAAGGCGCAGCGGATGATCGAGAGCGGCGAGCGGCCCATCGTGGGCGTGAACATCTTCCAGACCAACGAGCCGCCGGCCGACCTTCAGATCTTCGGGCTCGACGCCGCCGGCCGGCAACGCCAGCTCGACCGGCTGGCCGAGGTGAGGGCGTCCCGCTCCGCCGCTGATGTCGGGCGGGCCCTGAAGGAGCTGCAGACGGCGGCCACCCAGCCCGACGTGAACCTCATGCCCCTGCTGGTCGAGGCGGTCGAGGCCTACGCCACCGTCGGGGAGATCACCCAGGCCCTGCGGGACGTGTGGGGCGAGTACCGCCAGCCGGTGGTCTTCTGATGGCTCCCGGGTCGCCGCGGCGGGTGCTGGTGGCCAAGCCGGGCCTCGACGGCCATGACCGGGGGGCCAAGATCGTGGCCCGGGCGCTGCGCGACGCCGGCTACGAGGTGATCTACACCGGGATCCGCCAGAAGGTCGGGGTGATTGCCGAGCTGGCCCTGCAGGAGGACGTCGATCTGGTCGGCCTGTCGGTGCTGTCCGGCGCCCACCTCGGCCTGGCCCGCCAGGTGCGGGAGGCCCTGGCGACGGCCGGCCTCGACGACGTCAAGCTGGTGATCGGCGGGACGATCCCGGCGTCGGACTGTCGGGCCCTGCTGGAGATCGGCGTCGACGCCGTGTTCCCGACCGGGACGCCGATCGACGAGGTCGTGGCCGGCGTCAATGCCTTGTGGAAGGAACAGGGCGTTGTCTCCGCCTGAGGGCACGGCCGGCGTGCGGGTGGAGCGGCTCGGGAAGGCCGCCCTGATCGTGATCGACCGGCCGAAGGCGCAGAACGCCATCAGCCGGCCGACCATGGCCGAGCTCGGCGCGGCCCTCGACGAGGTGACGGCGTCGGACGCCCGGGTCGTGGCCCTGCGGGGGGCGGGGGAGCGTGTCTTCGTCTCCGGCGGCGACCTGAAGGAGCTGGCCTCCATCCGCACCGAGGCCGAGGCCCAGACCATGGCCCTGACGATGCGGACCCTGCTCGACCGGGTGGCGTCGCTGCCCGTCCCCGTCGTGGCCGCTCTCAACGGGCACGCCTTCGGCGGCGGCTGCGAGGTGGCCATCGCCTGCGACTTCCGCCTCGCCGCCGACGACGTGAAGCTGGCCTTCAACCAGGTCGACCTCGGCATCATGCCGGCCTGGGGCGGGATCGAGCGGCTGCAGGCCGTCGTCGGCCGGGGCCGGGCGCTCTATCTCCTGACCACCGGCCTCCCCATCGACGCGCCAACCGCTGCCGCCTGGGGCCTCGTCGAACAGGTCGTCCCCCGAGCCGAGTTCGACGACCGCCTGACCGACCTCCTCGACCGAATCGCACGAGCCCCCCGGGAAGCCCTCGTTGGAATCAAGGCCGCGGCCGACGCCGCCCGCCCGGCCTCCCGCCCCGACCTCGCCCCGGCGGCCACCGCCAGCTTCGCCCGAACCTGGACCGGCGACGCCCACTGGTCCGCCGTCGCCGCCATGGAAGCCCGCCGCCGCCAGGCCCGCCCCCGCTGACGTATGCGCTTAACCGCACATAGTGCGGTCAAGCGCGACAGTCAGATCTCGGTCGTCCCTCGCACAGACGTGCTTCGATCCGGTGCGGGTGCGACTGTTGGCGACGGTGGTGGGAAGAATCTTCTGGCTGGCTGTCGATTTCATCCGCGGCCGTTCGTAGCTGGGGTGAAAGGCCGGCAGGGAGCCGGTCGGGACGAGAGGAGACTCCGATGACGCAGTACCTGATGAGCGTGTACATGATCGAGGGCGAGGAACTGCCGGCGCCCGAGGTCATTGAGCAGATGTACAAGGACGTCGACGCCTTCAACCAGGAGATCATGGCCGCCGGAAAGTGGGTCTTCGGCGGGGGACTGCTGCCGGCGGACATCGCCACTGTGGTCGACGCCTCGGGCGCCGACGTGATCACCACCGACGGGCCGCTGCCGGAGGCCAAAGAGCAGATCGGCGGCTTCTGGGTCCTCAACTGCACCGACCTCGACGAGGCGCTGGCCCTCGCCACCCGGGCGAGCAGGGCCTGCCAGGGTCGGGTCGAGGTCCGCCCCTTCCAGGACGAGCCCGAAGCGTAGGACGCCCGTTGACGGGCGCCGAGCGCGGCATCGCCGAGATCTTCCGGGCCGAGTCGGGCCGGAGTGTGGCCACCCTGGTCCGCCTCTTCGGCAGCATCGATATCGCCGAAGAGGCGGTCCAGGACGCCTTCGCCGTCGCCCTCGAGAAATGGCCGGCCGCCGGCCTGCCCCCGAACCCGGGGGCCTGGATCACAACCACCGCCCGGAACCGGGCCATCGACCGGCTGCGCCGAGAGAGTTCACGCCCTGACCGCCACGCCCAGGCTTGGCAGCTTCACCTGGCCCCCTCGCAACCACAGGCAGACAACGAACCGAGCGAACCGGTGGGACCCGTGAGCGACGACCGCCTCCGCCTGATCTTCACCTGCTGCCATCCGGCTCTGGCCCCGGAGGCCCAGATCGCTCTGACCCTGCGCCTGCTCGGCGGGCTCCAGACTCCGGAGATCGCCCGGGCCTTCCTCGTCCAAGAGACCACCATGGCCGCCCGGATCACCCGGGCCAAGAAGAAGATCGCCGGGGCCAGAATCCCTTACCGGGTGCCGGGCGACGCCGAGTTGCCCGACCGCCTCAAGCCAGTCCTGGCGGTCATCTACCTGATTTTCAACGAGGGTTACGTCGCCTCTGCCGGCGACGAGCTCGTCCGGGAGGATCTCTGCGCCGAGGCCATCCGCCTCGCCCGCCTCCTGGCCCAGCTGATGCCCGACGAAGCCGAGGCGATCGGCCTGCTGGCCCTGCTGCTCCTGACCGAGTCCCGCCGACCGGCCCGGACCGCTCCCGACGGAACGCTGGTGCTCCTGCCCGACCAGGACCGCACCGTCTGGGACCGGCAACTCATCGCCGAGGGGCAGACCCTGGTACGGGCCTGCCTGCGGCGCAACCAGCCCGGTCCGTACCAGATCCAGGCGGCCATCAACGCCGTCCACAGCGACGCCCCGACCGCCGGCGACACCGACTGGGCCCAGATCCTGGCCCTCTACGACCAGCTTCTGGTCGTGAGTCCCACGCCGGTCGTCGCTCTCAACCGGGCGGTGGCCTTGGCCGAGGTCAAAGGTCCGGCCACCGCCCTGGCGGCGACCGACGATCTGGACCTGGCCGCCTACCACCTGTTCCACGCCACCCGGGCTGACTTCCTGACCCGCCTGGGCCGTCACGGCGAAGCCGCCGACGCCTACGACGCCGCACTGGCGCTGACGGTCAACGCCGCCGAACGCACCTTCCTGGCCGATCGGGCCGCCGCCAGCCGCCGAGCAGGCTGACGCCCCCGCCCAAACCGGCGTTCCTTTTCCGCCATATCCCGGTAAACGAACGCCGGTTTGACGCCCGGTCGGGGGCAGCGCCCAACCGGCGTTCCTTTTCCGCCATATCCCGGTAAACGAACGCCAGTTGGGCTGGGTCAGGCGGGGCGGACCGGGCGGTAGACGGGCTCCCACATCGAATCGCGCACCTGCGCTTCGAGGTCGGCAGACAAGGCCGCCCGGGCCACGCCGTCCTCCGCCGCGGCCTGCGCCACCGCCGTGGCCACGCACACCGACGTTTCCCGCACGTCGTTGATCTGGGGGAGCAGGGAGGCACCGGGGAAGGTGGCGTCGACGAGGCCGGCCACCGCCTCGGCGGCGGCAAAGATCATCCGGTCGGTCATCCGGCTGGCCCGGGCGACGATGGCCCCCAGGCCCAGGCCGGGGAAGATCAAGGCGTTGTTGGCCTGGCCGATCACATAGGTCACCCGGTCGTGGGTGACGGGATCGAAGGGGCTGCCGGTGGCCACCAGCGCCCGCCCGTCGGTCCAGCGCAGGAGATCGCCCGGCGTGGCCTCCGCCAGCCGGGTGGGGTTCGACAGGGGCAGGATGATCGGCCGCCGGCACGCCTCCGCCATGGCCCGAACGACCGGCTCGGTGAAGGCGCCGGCCTGGGTCGACGTGCCGACGAGGACCGTCGGCCTCACCCGGCGGACGACCTCTTCGAGGGTGATGCGGCCCTCGCCATCGCGGTCCCAGCCGACCACCTCGCCGGCCGGACGGACATAGGGGCGCTGGAAGTCGGCCACGGCCATGTCGTCGGTCAGCAGCCCCGGCCGGCCGAGAGCCCAGATGCGGCCCCGGGCCTCGGCCTCCGACAGGCCGGAGTCGACCATGGCGTCGACCAGCTGCCGGGCGATGCCGGTGCCGGCGCTGCCGGCGCCGTGGATCACCACCCGGTGCTCGGTGAGCGGCACGTCCGACACCGCCACGCCTGACAGGACGGCGGCCAGGTTCACGGCGCCCGTCCCCTCGATGTCGTCGTTGAAGGTCAGGACCTGGTCGCGGTACCGGTCGAGGATGCGGTGGGCGTTGTCGGCGCCGAAGTCCTCCCAGTGGAGCAGGGCGTCGGGGAAGAGCTTGGTGGCGGCGGTGACGTAGGCGTCGATGAACCGGTCGTAGGTTGTGGGGTCGACCCTGGGGTGGGCGTTGCCGAGGTAGAGCGGGTCGTCGAGCAGCGCCTGGCGGTTGGTGCCGACGTCGAGGACGACGGGGATCGCCCGGTTGGGGTCGATGCCGCCGGCGGCGCAGTAGACCACGAGCTTGCCCTCGGCGATGGCGATGCCGCCGACACCCCAGTCGCCGATGCCGAGGATGGCCTCGGCGTCGGTGGCCACGATCAGGTCGACCTCGCCGGGATCGAGGTCGGTGGCGGCCAGCGACGACTCGATGAGCTCCGGGGCGTCGACCGACAGGTACACCCCCCGGGGCCGGCGGTACTGGTGGCTGTAGCGCTCGATCGCCTCCCCGATCGTCGGCGTGTAGACGATCGGCAGCATCTCCCGGAGGTGGTCGGTGAGGAGGCGGTAGAACAGCACCTCATTACGATCGTGGAGGGCGGTGAGGAACACGTTCTTGGCCAGGGCCGTGGGCTGGGCCGAGTACTGGGCGTAGGACCGGGCGGCCTGCTGCTCGAGCGTGAACACCTTGTAGGGCATGAGCCCGGTCAGGCCCAGCGCCTCCCGTTCCCCGGGACCGAAGCCCGTCCCCTTGTTGATGCGGGGGTCGCCGAACACCTGCCGGCCCCGGAGGCGCGTGTGCCACTCGCCGGCCTGCTGCCACGACGTGCGCATGGCGGCACTTTACGATTCGTAGGTGAACTCCGAGCGGGTGGTCGTCGTCGTCCGGCCCCGGGCGATCCTGCTCGTCGTGGCGCTCGTCCTGGTGGCGCTGGGTGTTCCTGGTCGTGGCCGAGGCCGCCTCGGAGGTGGCGCAGCGGGTCGTGGTGGCCGGCGTGCTGGCCTGCCTGCTCCGGCCGCTCACGCAGCGCCTGGCCCGCCACATGCCGCTGGGCATCGCCGCCCCCCTGACCGTGGGCGTCGTGCTCATCGGCTTTGCCCTCGTGACGGCGGTGGAGATCCGTGATCTCGTCGCCGAGACCAACCGGCTCAAGGAGGCGGTGCCGGCCCGGATCGAGGAGGTGCGCCTCGAGCTCGAACCCGACCATGCCGTCCGCCGTTCGATCGAGCAGGCCGAGGTCGAACCCCGGGTGCGGGAGTGGCTCGGCCAGCTTCCCGCCCGGATCGTGCTCGGCACCGACAACCCGGCCGAGGGCGCCAGCCGGGTGACCGGCGCCCTGCTGGTCACGATCCTCACGATGTTCACCATCACCCGGGGGACGCAGACGGTCCAGGGCGGCATCGCCCTCATCCGGCATCGGAACCTCCGGGCGACGGTGGAGCGGATCGTCCGGGCCGCCTACCGGGGCGGGACGGGCTACACGCTGCGGACGCTGGCCCTGGCCGTCGTGTCCGGTGTGGTGGCGGGCGTGGCCGCCCAGGCGCTGGAGGTGCCGGCCCCCTCGGTGCTCGGCCTGTGGGTCGGCCTGTGGACGCTCATCCCGGTGCTGGGCCTCGTGATCGGCTACCTGCCGGTCATCGGCCTGGCGGCGGCCGAAGACCGGACCAGGGGCCTGATAGCCCTGGCGGTGCTCGTCCTGTGGCTGGTTCTGGCCGCCCTGGCCCGGCGGCGCTGGATCGCCAGGCACAGCGTCGACGTGAGCGGGCTGCTGCTCACGCTGTCGGTCATGACCGGCCTCCACGTGGGGCGGATCACCGGGGCCATGGTCGGCGTGTTCCTGGCCGCCGCCATCGGCGGCGCGCTGGCCGAGGCCAGACGGCTCAACGTCAGCGGCGAGCTCGGCCACGGTCTCGACGAGATCTTCACCCTTCCCTCACCGCGGCCGCCGCCGAAGGCGGCGTCATGACCGAGCTGCCCGCGCCCCCGCCGCCGGCACCGGAGGAACCGGCGGCGCGCCACCTCGTCATCGACGTCGCGCCCCGCTCGGTCGTCTTCGCCCTGATCGTCGTCGTCACCCTGGTGCTCACCTACCGGATGCTGAGCGACACCCCGGCCGTTCTCATCCGGACGACGCTGGGTATCTTCCTGGCCCTGGCCCTCAACCCGGTCGTCGACGCCGCCATGCGCCGGCTCGGTATCCGGCGGGCGGCGGCCGTCACGCTGGTGGTCGGCGGGTTCCTGGCCGGCGCCGGGACGTTCGGCGTGCTGGCCGTGCCCCGGGCCGTCAACCAGCTCAGCCAGGTGGGGGCCCAGGTGCCGGCCGTCATCAGCGACCTCGACAGCCTTCCGCTGGTGGGTCGGGCCATCGACGAGAACGGCATCGACGACCGGGTGCGCGACTTCCTCGACAACCTGCCCGACACGCTGGCCACCCGGGACAAGGCGCTGCGGGGCGTCGTGCAGTCCACCGGTGACGGGTTGGTGACCGTTTTCTGGGTGCTGCTGGTGGCCATCACCGCGCTGCTCGACGGGCCCCGGCTGGCCGGGCATCTGCGTGACCTCATGCCGGGGCGGTTCCACGCCGAGCTGAACCACTTCGGTGACCTGGGCTACCGCGTCGTCGGCCGGTACGCCGCCGGCACCGGGTTCATCGCCGTCGTCAACGCCGCCGCCGTCACCACCATCGGCCTGGCCCTCGGGACGCCGCTGGCGCCCCTGGTCGGGGTGTGGTCGGGGCTGTGGAACATCGTCCCCCAGATCGGGGGGTTCATGGGCGGGGCCACCCTCGTCGTCCTGTCGCTGACCGACGGCCTCGGCACGGGCGTCAGCGCCGCAGCGCTGTTCCTCGTCTACCAGCAACTGGAAAACCACCTCATCCAGCCGCTCATCACCGGCCGGACGATCCGGATCTCGCCGCTGGCCAGCATCACGGCCGTGCTGGCCGGGGCGGCGGCCGGGGGGTTCGTGGGGGCGCTGCTGGCCAACCCGCTCCTGGCCATCGGCAAGGCGTTCTTCAGCGAGTACCGCCAGCGGACCGAGCCCGGGCCGAGCCTGACGACGCCTGGCTGAGGTACGGCGCGTTCAGCTGGCCTCGAACAGTTCGACGACGTTGCCGGCCGGGTCCTCGATCAGCGCCTGCCGCCCACCGGTGCCCCCGATGATGCCGGTCCGGAAGGTGCAGCCGGCGGCGGTCAGGGTTGCGACCGTGGTGTCGAGATCTTCGGTTTCGAGTTGGAAGCGGGACCACCCGCCCGGTTCGGGGATTCGCCCGTCGGTGGCCGCTTGTCCTGCGCCGCCGGCGCCGGGGGCATTGAGCAGCAACCGCAGGTCGCCTCGGGAGAGCATGGCAAAACCTGGTGCGGGTTGGCGGTCGATGCGGAATCCGAGGTGGTCGGCGTAGAAGCGGGCCGTGGTCGGCACGTCGTCGGCGATGTACCGGATGGTCGTCATCAGAAGACTCCTCTCTGCAACACAGATGTAGTGCTACGATACACTAATGTTGCAGACTGATCCAAGGGTGGAACGCTCACAACGCGTCATTCGCGGCGCGGCGATCGCCGAGCTGGCTGCGGCGGGGTGGGGCGGGTTCACGATTGAGTCGGTGGCGGCCCGGGCCGGTGTGGCCCGCAGCACGGTGTACCGCCATTGGCCGGACAAGCTCGCTCTCCTCCTCGATGCTCTCGAGCATCACTCCACCCAGCCTTCCCCCGACGAGTCGCCGCCCGGTCGGCCCCGGGTTGTGGCCCTCGTTCGTCACCTGGCCGAGGCCATGGCCGATCCGCAGCGTTCGGCGATCGTTCCGGCTCTGATCGATGCCGCCGAACGGGATCGCGCCGTGCGGCGGTTGCACCGTCGCTTCACCGAGGGTCGCCGGCGGGCGCTCACCACCGCCCTGGCCGATGCCGGCGTGGCCAACCCCGAGATGGCTGCCCTGGCTCTTTCCGGCGCCGTCATCTACTGCCGGGTGATGGGCCGCACCCCCCTCGACCCTGACCGGGCCGACGAGCTCGTGATGGCCGTCCTCGGACCTCCGCCTTCGCCGGCGACCTGAGCCGGCGCTAGGGGCGACCGGGCGGTTGGCCGGCGGGCCGCAGGCCGTCGAGGAGGTGCCCGACGGTGGCGCCCACCTCGGCCCGGGCGGCGGCGTGGTCGTCGGCCCGGGCGACGTAGAGCGCGGCCTCGTGCAGCGCGGCCAGCAGCACGTGGGTGAGGGGCTCGAGTGGCTGGGGGGCGAGGGCGCCGGTGTCCATGGCCGCCTGGAGCACCTCCCGGACGAGGCCGACGGCGTAGGCGTCGAGCACCTCCTGGCGGACGGCGGGGGAGAGCACCGACGGCGCGTCGAGGAGGCAGATGCGCTGGACGGCCGGATCGAGGGCGATGTCGAGGTAGGCCAGGGAGCCGGCCCGGAGCTGACCGAGCGGGTCGTCGGGGGCCACCGTCATGGCGGCTTCGGCCGCCTGGGCCATCACCTCGGCCTCGATCTCCTCGAAGACCGCCCGGAAGAGCGCCTCCTTGTCGGCGAAGTGGTGGTACAGCGCTCCCCGGGTCACGCCGGCCCGCTCGACGATCGCCTCCCGGCCGGTGGCCGAGTACCCGTCGCGGGCGAAGAGCTCCCGGGCCGCCTTGACCAGGGCGCCCCGGGTGGCGGCCGACCGCTCGGCCTGGGTCCGGCGCTGGGGTTCTGGGTGTTCCCGCTTGACAGCCACTCCGCTCCCGAAGAAAGATGCGTGCAGCCTGCATGTTAGTTGGAACTCTTTGGAGGAGGCGATGGTATGGCCCTGTCCCGCACCGAGGTGACCACCGGACTGCTGGAGGAGCTCGAACGGTTCAAGGGCCTGATCCAGCCGCTCAGCCGGAAGGAATGGGACACCCCCAGCCGCTGCACCGGCTGGACGGTGGGCTCCGTGGCCGCCCACGTCATCGGCGGCATGGCCGACGTGGCCGCCCTCCGGCTCGAGGGGTTGGGGACCCCGGAGGTGACCGCCCGTCAGGTGGCCGAGCGCCACGGCCGCTCGCCGGCCGACCTGGCCGACGAGCTCGGAGCGGCGATCAAGGCCACCGCCGACCTGCTGTGCGCCTTCAACGACGAGGTCTGGGCCCTGCCGTCGCCGGGCGGGTTCGACTTCACCCTCGGCGAGGGCGTGGAGGCGCTGTGGCACGACGCCTGGCTCCACGGCGACGACATCCTGGCCGCCCTCGGCCGCCCGTCCGACCGGGGGGAGGGCATGAAGGCCAGCGTGTCGCACATCGCCGACGTCCTCACCCGCGAGGGCTGGGGCCCGGCCGTCCTCGCCCTCGACGGGCTCCCCGAGTTCGCCGTCAACCCCAACGCCGGCAACGGTTCCACCGTCGGCTCGCGCTTCACCGGCGACCCGCTGGCCTTCGTCCTGGCCGCCACCGGCCGGGCCGACCTCGCCCCCCTCGGCCTCGACGAGCGGGCCAACATCTACCGATAGCCGACCGTGGCCGGGGCCCGTCCGTCGCCCGGGCGCGTTCGTAGCCCGCGACGGAAGGGATCGTCGCGGGCTACGGCGCGGGCCGGCCCGTCGGCCTGAGCTGGTGCTGCGGGTCGTGCTTGTGGCGGCTTAAACGGTCGTGGCGCGGTCGGTGCCCTCGTTGGACAGGGCAAGCCGGATGCGGCGGGCGACTGCGGGGTTCGTGCTCGGGTGCGAGGCGAGGGCGGCCAGCCGCTTGCGGCGTTCGACGCGGCGCACCGACGAGCGGATCCGGCTCGCCACGTCGGGGTGGGTCCCCGGGTGGGCGGCGATGACGCTGAGGCGGTGGGCTCTGTCCTGCACGGCGGCTGGTCCTCTCCTGGCGGTCCGAGTTGGCTCACCAACCATCGGCGCGAATCGCCCCCGGGTTGAGTTGTCTCGCACCTCAGTCACCCCCGGCCCCCGCCGACGAAGACCTCGGGGCCGTTGTGCCTTCGGCGCTCGCTGTTCGGCCGGGGCCCGCCGGCCTGTGGTAGCAACCCCGGGTGAGCACTCCGCAGGTCGTGTACACCGATGGCGCCTGCTCGGGGAACCCGGGGCCGGGCGGCTGGGCCTGGGCCGTGGCGCCGTCGGGACCGTTCGAGAGCGGGGCGGAGGCGAAGAGCACCAACCAGCGGATGGAGCTCAAGGCGGTGCTGGACGCGCTGACCAAGCTCGACGGCCCGATCGAGATCCGCAGCGACTCCACCTATGTCGTGAACTGCTTCCGAGACCGGTGGTGGGAGGGGTGGCTGGCCCGGGGCTGGCTCAACAAGCAGAAGAAGCCGGTGGCCAACCGGGACCTGTGGGAGCCGTTGATCGAGGAGTACCGGCGCCGGGCCGGGGAGATCTCATTCACCTGGGTCAAGGGCCACAGCGACGACCGGCTGAACGACGTGGTCGACCGGCTGGCGGTGGAGGCGTCCCTGACGCAGCGGAGCCGGTCCGGCGACACGCTGCCGGATGAGGACGACCTCGGCCCCGCCGACCTGCCCGCCGGCCGGGACGCCCGCCTCCCCGGCGGGCGGCTGGTGGCGGCCTTCGGGCACCGCCCGCCCGAGCTTGGGGGCTACGGCGAGAACCCGGTGGCCGCCGCGGTCCGGGACCGCCTGGCCGAGATCCTGGCTGCCAAGAAGGAGCTGCACGCCGACCTCTGGCTATTGACCGGCCTGCAGCTCGGGGCCGAGCAGCTGGCGGCCGAGGCGGCCCGGAAGGCGGGTGTGCCCTACGTGGCCGTGCAGCCCTTCCCGGCGCCGGAAAGCCAGTGGCCATCGTCAACGAAGGACCACTACGCCGAGCTCATCCGCCACGCCGACGCCGCCGTCCTCCTCGAGCGGACCGTTCCCGACTCCAAGCAGAAGTTCGGCGGGGCCATGGCGAGGCGCGACGGCTGGCTGGCCAAGCACGCCGACGAAGCCGTGGTCGTCTGGGACGGGAAGGACCCGTCGCTGGGCAAGCTGGTCCGGACGCTGGAGGAGAAGCTCGGCGACGACGTCTGGATCGTCGGCCCCGACTGAGGGTTACGCCCCTGAAACGATGAAGCTGCCGTTCATCGTGTCAGGGTGCGGGTCACAGCGGAAGACGAACGTTCCTTCCGGGAGACCCGGAACGGAGTACGTCGTCGTGCCTGGGCCGTCGACCAGTTCGCCTTTGAACAGTGCCTTGGCCGCCGTGCTGTCCTCGTAGATCGCCAGGTTGTGGGGAATGTTGCGGTCGAAATTCTTGAAGTCGACCGTCAGGGGCTGGTCGGCCGGCGCGGCGAGACAGTCCTTGTCGTACTTCTGGTCGAAGGCCGTGATCGACAGCGCCGTGCCGTTGGGACTGCAGTCGCCGGCGGCGTAGGAGCCGGCGACCGGAAGCCCGAGCAACGAGAGGGCCGCCACCGCCGGCAACCACAGTTGCCGGCGGTGCGAACGTCCCATCGTCAACGGGCCCGGACGCAGTCGGCCGGCGGCGCCTGGGTGAAGTCGACCGCCGTCGTCTGGTTCCCGATCACCGGCAACGGCGTGTTGTGCGGCAGGTTGAAGAAGACCACCGTGAGCTTGAGTCGGCTCTGGCCCCGGTTGTAGGCGATGTGGCGGTGCGGCGGGTGGTAGAAGGCGTCACCGGCGGTGTAGGTCTCGCTCTCGTCGCACTTGCCGTCCTTGGCTTCGACGTAGCCCAACTCGCCCTCTTCGACGATGTTCAGGGCCGGCAGGTGCGAGATCCATCCGG
The DNA here is from genome assembly GCA_963723985.1 of uncultured Actinomycetes bacterium. Taxonomy (GTDB): domain Bacteria; phylum Actinomycetota; class Acidimicrobiia; order IMCC26256; family BP-133; genus BP-133. Next base: position 35,259 of record CAVRTC010000005.1, on the reverse strand, counting down.
TGCTCGCCCCCGGGCCGAAGTCGTAGTGCGTGGCGAGGGCATCGAGGTCCTTCTTGACCTCGAAGTCGGAGTGGTGGGCGGTGTAGTGGGCGTCCACGAACGTCCCCGCTGCCGGAGTCTTGAGCGACACCGAAGTCGCGCCGGGCTCGGCCGCCAGTGCTCCGGAGCACCCGGCCGGGGCCGCCACGGTCGGGCCCTCGGAGAGAGGCTGCGGAGAGCCGGGGGCCTGCTTCAGGAACATGCCGAAGAAGTCGAGCTGCTCTTTGCCGGCGTTGTGCACCGAGTACACGCCGCCCCCCACGACCGTCCCCTTGCCCGTGGCCAACTCCTTGGCGGCGCACCCTTCACCGCCGTGGAGCATCATCGTTCCCTTGGTGACGAGGAGGATCATCGTGCCGGGCAGCTCGCGCCACCCGGTCTGGCCCCCGGAGGCAATCGAGTACTGCCCCGAGACGAGGTCGAAGCCGGCATTGATGGGGATGGTGGCGGCATCGACTGACTGCACGCGGGCCCAGTCCTCGAACTTGATGTCGCCGCTCGGCGGCGTAGCGAAGGCTGTGCCCATGGCTAGGACGGTGGTGATCACGATGGCGACGACGGATGCGGACCTGCGCATTGAAGACCCTCCCAAATACATGATTGCCGCGCCCCCGGGGGCGCGGCGGAGTGCGGGGATGATTACGACGACGTCCGGAGTGTGATCAGGGTCGTCGACGAGGACGCTGACGTGGATCTGGGGCGGTGCCCACTTCTGCCCACCTCGGCGCCCTCCCGCGTCGACCGATGAGTCCACACGATCCTACGCCCCCGTCACGATTCTGTCTTGTGACTGCCTGAGAGACAGAGATCGTGGTTCGTCAGCGGATGCCGGTGTCGCAGCTGACGTCGGCGTAGCTGAAGCGGCCGTGCTCGACCGTCACCTCGACCGGAGCACAGCCGCCGACCCGGCTGGGCCAGTCCGCGACGAGCTTGTAGGAGCCGGGGGCCACCGCCATCCGGAACGAGCCGTCGGAGTAGGACTTGCCGGTGGCCGCCACGGAGCCGTCCTTGCGCAGCAGGCGCAGGGTGGTCTCGACCGGCTTGTCGGGGCACGGCTTGTCGGGCCGTTCGACCGGGCAGGTCGGGCCGGCCGTGACGCGGCCCGTCACTCCCGAGGGGGCCGGGCAGGGGGCGAAGGCCCCCGCCGCCGATCCGCTGTTCGCCGGCTCGTAGCTGCAGGGGGGAACGCAGCGCTGGTCGGTCGAGGCGGCGGACGGGCAGGGCGGCGGGCACGCCTTCGGCCCCTGACACGGCGGGGGGCACTTGTTCGGCGGAACCGGGTCGGCGGTGGTGGTCGCCGGCGCCGGTTGTGTCGAGTAGCACGGCGGGGGGCAGGAGTCGGGGGACCCGGGGGCCGCGGAGCACGGCGGCGGGCACCAGATCATGGGCTGCGGGGCGGTGGCACCGGTGCCGCCGTCAGGTTCGGTCGGGTAGGCGCAGGGCGGCGGCGGGCAGGCGTACCCGCCCGAGCCGGCGGCCGAGTCCATGGCGTAGTAGCAGGGGGGCGGGCAGGGCGCCGGGCGGCCGTCGGCCGTGGCGTAGGCCGGGCAGGGCTGCGGGCAGGAGCTCGAACCACCGCCGGCGGCGGGGTCGTACTTGCACGGCGGCGGGCAGGGGGCCGGTCGCCCGTCGGTCGTGGCGTAGGCCGGGCACGGCTGGGGGCAGGAGTAGGCCGAGCTGGCGGCACCGCCGTCGTACTCCGGGCAGGGCGGGGGGCAGGCACCCGATCCGGCCGTGCCGGAGGGCTCGGTCGTGGCACCGGAAGAGGTATTGCCGGGGGAGCCGGTGGTGCCGCCGGAGCCGTATCCGTAACAGGGCGGCGGGCAGGGGGAGGTCGCGCCGGTGGCCGGGTCGTACTGGCGGCAGGTCGGCGGGCAGGGCTTGGTCGGCTGCTCCGAGTTGGCCGGCTCAGGGCCGCAGGGCGGGCACGACCCGTCCGAACGGGGGGTGCTCGAACAGGGCGGAGGGCAGGCGGGCCGGGCGGGGCTCGTACCGCCGGCCGACGAGGCGGCCGGCTGCGGGGCGCTGGGGGGAGCGGCTGGCTGGGCGCAGGGCGGCGGGCACGCCCTGGCGGAGTTGGCCGAGCCGGGTTGCGGACAGGGCGGGGGGCACTTCTCAGAATTGCCGTCTGGCCGGGGTTGGGGGCAGGGCGGCGAGCAGGGTCGGTTCGGGGACGAGGTCTTGGGGCAAGGGTGCTTGGCCACCCGGGCTGTGGCCGTGGAGGCGACCTTGGTGGCGGCCGTGGTGGTCGTCGATTCGGCGGTCGTCGGCGGCGACTCCGGCTCCGGAAGCGCCTCGGCGGGGGGAGCCGGGGCGGGGAGGGCCGTGTCGGCGCCGGGCAGGGCGGCGGAGTCGCCGCCCGACAGCATGGCGACCGAAACGGCCCGCTGCGGCAGCAGGTCGGCCTGCGCGACCGTCGTCACCACCAGGGTCACGCCGGCCAGCGCCACGAACAGCGCCTTCGGCGTCACCCGCCGGACAAATCGTCGCTTCACCGATCTCACCTCCGCGCCTCCCGTCTGAAGGCGCGGGCGCCCGCATGGCACCCCGACCCCAGCCGGTGAGGCTCTGTCATCTGAGCCTTGCGCCCGGTTGGTGGCGCCTTCCGCCCGCGATCAACCGCTATCCCGAAAATTTTCTTGCGAGGGCGGCTCTGCTACCGGCGGGCGGGGGGGCGACGACCGTGCGTAACCTCGGCCGCGAGACCCTCCAGCAGTGCCCGGCAGCCGAGTTCGAAGCGGGTGTCTTCGTCGTGGGCGTCGGACCGCAGGGCGCGGCGGAGGTGCTCGCATCCGCCGGGTGGCAGCTCAGCTTCCCAAGCCGAGGCAGGGGCGTTCAATGTGTAGAGCACCGAGCCGGTGGCGTAGGCCTCCAGGGCGTTGATCAGCGTCACCTGATAGGCCGAGGGAATCCCGGCCTCGGTCAGCTTCATCGCCGCGTAGTCGTAGACCGCCGAGCCGGCCCGGCGGTTGTGGCGGCCGAGGATCAGGGGGAGCAGGTTGGGGTGGGCGAGGAGGGCGTCGCGGTAGGTGCCGGCCATCTGGAGCAGCCAGTCGATCCACGGCAGCGTCTCGTCGTCGGGCGGGCCGAGCCCGGAGAGCGCCAGGAAGGCGACGCCGTCGAGGATCTCGTCCTTGTCCTTGAAGTGGTGGTAGAGCGAAGCGCCTTTCACGCCGAGGGCTTCGGCCAGGCGCCGGATGCTCAGGGCGTCGAGACCCTCGGCGTCGGCGATACGCAGCGCCTCCTCCAGCGCCCGGGTGCGCAGGCTTGGGAGCTTCACCTGCCCTTCCGCCGAGGCAGGAGCCTCTCTCACCATTCGACCGGGAGCGACTTCACCAGCCGGTTGATTCCGCCGCCCATGATCACCTCGCCGGTGACCCGCCACGTCGGAATCCGCCGCAACATCTCCTCCAGCACGACCCGGAGCTCCAAGCGGGCGAGGTGGGCGCCGATGCAGCGGTGGGGGCCCGCCCCAAAGGCGAGATGGCGGTTGTTGGGGCGGTCGTACACGAACGAATCGGGATCGGAGAAGGCGGCGGGATCGCGGTTGGCCGACGCCCACGACAGCAGGACCTTGGCGCCGGCCGCCAGCCGCACGCCGCCGATCTCGGTGTCCTGCGTCACGGTCCGGGAGAAGTACTGGATGGGCGGCTCCAGCCGCATCGATTCCTCGATGGCGCTGAAGGCCAGTTCCGGGTCGGCCTCGATCGCCGCCCGGGCCTCGGGATGTTCGGCCAGCCGGAGCAGCAGCGCGCCGATGGCCCCGACCGTCGTCTCGTGCCCGGCCACGGCCACGAGGAACGTGATCCCGAGGAGCTCGTCCTCCGTCAGGGGCCGGCCGTCGAACTCCAGCTGCACGATCCGGGTCAGCATGTCGTCCCGGGGGTTGTCGCGCCGGTCCATCAGCGCCTCGAACAGATAGCTGAACAGCTGGAGCGCCTGTTCGGCGTTGACCTGGCTGTCGTCGTTGGCCGCCGCCTCCAGCATCGTCTCCGACAGCTTGCGGTAGTACTGCCAGTCCTGCTCGGGGAAGCCCAGCATGCGGGCGATCACGATCGGCGGGACGGGCACGGCCAGCTCGGTGGCCAAATCGGCGTGGCCCCGATCCACGAAGGCGTCGATCTGGCGGGTCACGATCGCCCGGATGTCGGGTTCGAGCGTCAGCGCCGCCGCCGGTGAGAACCACGCCTGGGTCAGATGGCGCCACCGGGTGTGCTCCGGTGGGTCGATCTCCAGGGGGATGGCCGTCATCGGGTTGCCGAAGTCCGGCACCGTCACGCCCTGGGCCGAACTGAACAACCCGGGGTTGTGGGCGGCGTCGTACACATCGGCGAAGCGGCTCAACACGTAGAAGCCGTCGAACCGGCTGCCGTGAGCGATCGGGCACTTCGCCCGCATGGCGGCGTAGATCGGGTAGGGATTCTTGACGACCTGGGGATCGGTCGGATCGAAGTCGGCCACCCATTCGTCGATCGTCCGGTCCTCGCTCTTGGTCATCTCGTCGCTCCCTTGACCCGGGCGGCCAGGATGCGGCTCAGGATCAGCCGCTGGATCTGGTTCGTGCCTTCGTAGATCTGGAGCACCTTGGCGTCGCGCATCATCCGCTCCACCGGATGGTCGGCCAGGTAGCCGTGCCCGCCCAGGCACTGGACGGCGTCGGTGGCCACCGCCATGGCCGTGTCGGTGCAGAAGGTCTTGGCCATCGCCGCCAGCTCCCCGGCGCGGGGCCCGCCCCGGTCGATCTCGGCGGCGGCGGCGTAGACGAGCTCCCGGGCCGCCTCGATGCGGATGGCCATGTCGGCCACCATGAACGACACGCCCTGGAATTCGTAGACCGGCCGTCCGAAGGCCCGGCGCTCCAGGGTGTAGCCGAGGGCGTACTCCATGGCTGCCGACGCCAGCCCCACGCCCTGGGCGGCCACGTTGGGCCGGGCGAAGTCGAACATCCCCATCAGGGCGGCGAAGCCCCGCTCGCCGCCGATCATGTTCTCGGCCGGGACCTCCACGTCGTCGAACGCCAGCGTCACGATCGTGGAGCCCCGAAGGCCCATCTTGCGCTCCCGACCCATGACCGACACGCCGGGCGATTCCCGCCCGTCGATGAGGAGGAGCCGGACGCCGGCCGGGCCCGACCCCGGCTCCACCGTCACCAGGGTCGTGTAGATGTCGGACACGTCGCCGTTGGTGATGAAGCACTTTGTGCCGTTGACGACGAAGGAGCCGCCTTTGTCGACGGCGTGGGTGCGGATGCCACCGAGGTCGCTGCCGGCTTCCGGTTCGGTGCTGGCCAGGCACGAGATCCGCTCCTCGACCACCGGGAAGAGCCGCTGTTGCTGCTCCGGCGTGCCGGCGAAGCGCAGGACCATCACCGCGCCGAAGTGCTGGAACAGCTGGCAGGCGGCGGTGGAGTGCCGGGCGATGTTCTCGGCCAGGATCACCCACTCGGTCGAACCGGCCTCGGCCCCGCCGAACGCCGCCGGAGTGAGGATCGAGAGCCACCCCAGCTCCCGGTACAGCGCCAGGAGATCGTGGGGGAACTCGTCGTCGTCCTCCATGCGGACGGCGATCGGAGCAATGCGCTCGGCCGCCACCCGGGCCACGGTGCCGGCGAATGCCTCCTGTTCGGGGCTGAGGGTCGGCATCGTTACGACGGCGTCACGCCGAACAGGTCGCGGGCCACGATCATCCGCTGCGTGTTGGCCGGACCCTCGCCGAGCTCGGTGGCCAGCACGTCCCGCAGGCGGAGCTGGGCCGGGTGCTCCCGGCTGTAGGCCACGTGCCCGATGGTCAGGATCGCCTCGTGGCACACCGTCGACGCCAGCCGGGGAATCCACGCCTTGGCCATGGCCGCCTCCCGGCGGAAGTCCTCTCCCCGGTCGGCCTTCCACAACGCCTTGTGGACCAGCAGTCGGGCCGCCTCCAGCTGGGTCGCCAGGTCGGCGGCCGGGAAGGCGATGCCCTGCCGGGTGGCCAGCGGCGCCCCGAACGTCACCCGGTCCTTGGCCCACTCCACCGCCTCGGCCAGTGCCGCTTCCGCCACCCCGAGACAGACGCAGCACACCAGGACCTTCGACGCCGCCAGCGACCCCAGCGCCAGCTTGAGGCCGGCGCCGGGCGTGCCGAGCATGGCGTCACCCGGGACGAAGACGTCGTCGAAGGTGACGACCGCCCGCCCGAGAGGGCGCGACCCCATGTCGTCGAACGGCGCCACCGTCACGCCGGGTGCGTCGAGCGGCACGACGAACAGCCCCGGTCCGCCCTCGGTCTTGGCCAGCACGAAGGCCACCTGCGACTCCGAAAAGCTCATCGACGACTTCTCGCCCCTGATGGCGAACCCGTCACCCGAAGGCTTGGCCGTGGCGGCCAGCGCGGCGATGTCGGACCCCGTTCCCGGCTCGGTGAAGGCCAGCCCGTAGGTGGTGTCGCCGGTGGTCACCCGGGGGAGCCACTGCTCCTTGACCCGCTCGGAACCGAGGCGCCAGATCAGCTTCCCGGCCGTGCCGGCCTGGATGATCATCAGCGCCGTCGTGTAGTCGGCCCGGCCGAGCTCCTCGCAGACGAGCCCGGCGGCCAGCTCCCCGGCCCCTTGGCCGCCGGCCTCGGCGGGCACATGCACGCCGAGCAGCCCCGAATTGGCCAGCAGCTTCAGGCTCTCCCAGGAGAAGGCCCCGGCCAGGTCGCGCTCCACGTAACCCGGCGCCAGCTCGGCCGCTACCCGCCGGGCCACTGCAACGAGCTCCTCATGCTCGGGCAGATGCGTGAAATCCACAGACCCTCCTCAGGGCTTCGGTTCGTGGGGATGGAACTGCGGCACCCACTTGCGGACGGCCTGGTATGCGGGCGCTTCTTCGGGCGCGAACGGCGGGCGCTCCTGGTAGCAGAGGTGCTCCCAGATCGGGAAGTCCTCCACCACCAGCTTGAACTGCAGCTTGTACAGACCGGCGGCCTGCTTCGCCGGCATGGACCGAGGAACGAAGACGGTGAAGTGGAAGTCGCTCTTCTCGTCGTCGATCGGTGTCACGCAGGCGGCCTGGGCGACATTCAAGCCGTTGATGTTGGTCAGCAGGATCCCGAGCCCCTGTACGGACACGTCGAAGTCGCCGTCCCCGGCCGACGACAGGTCCTCCCCCTGCGCGTCGAGCGGAGCGGTGAACTCCTGGCGGCTGTGGATCCGGTGCCCGTCGGTGGAGAAGTCCACGAACGTCGGCACGGTCCCGGTGCCGTGCACGTAGCGGAAGTGGAAGATGTCGGGCAGGTTCTCGATCAGCAGCTGCGGCTGCATGGTCACGCCCTCGAAGCGTCGGGCACCGTCGGGCCAGACCGGGTAGTAGTCCTCCAGCGGCTGGGAGAGCGGCGGCTTCTCCGGCTCCCACGACGGCGGCAGGCCGGCGGCGTCGTGCCAGACGAAGACGTAGGGCTCGAGCTCCCGCACCGCCCAGGTGGGGATGCGCTTGGCCTGCGTCTTGCGGGCGCTGTAGGGAATGTCGACCGTGCAGCCTTCGCAGTTCCACCGCCAGTGATGGAAGGGGCAGACGATGTCGTCGTCGACGACGGTGCCGCCGTAGCCGAGATGGGCGCCGAGGTGGGCGCAGTAGGCGTCGAGCACGTGCACCTGACCGGACGCTCCCCGGTAGGCGATCAGGTCACGCTTGAAGTACCGCATCGGCCGGATCTCGCCCGGCTTCAACTCGTCGGACCACGCCACCTGGAACCAGCCGGTGGGCATGGTCCGCCACGGGAAGTTCTTCACCCCGGTCCCCCCTCCCGGTATTCGGAGAACACCCCCCACAGCGCCTCGACCGACGCCAGCCAGTCGTCAAGGCTCCGCTGGACGGGGCTGGTCAGGACGTGGCTGATCCCGATGGCGGCGAGCTCGTCGAGCTCCCGGCGGAGGGCGTCGAGGTCGCCCGACAGGCCGTCGACGTCGAGCCGCATCGACAGCGTGAACCCGGGCTCCGGCCGGTCGGCCCGCAGACGCTTCACCACCGCGGCGATGTCGCCGATCGTCTGGAAGGCCCCGTGCCAGCCGTCGCCCTGCTCCACCGCCCGGCGCAGCGCCCGATCGCTCACACCGCCCACCCACAGCGGGATGGGCCGCTCCGGCAGCGGCTGCACCTTCATGTCGCGAAACGAGACCGTCGGACCGGCGAAGCTGGCCGGGGCCGACCCCCAGCACGCCCGCAGCACGTCGATGGCCTCGTCGAGGAGGTGGCCCCGCTTGCGGTACTCGACGTTGCAGGCGTCGAACTCCTCCTCCAGCCAGCCGGCGCCCAGCCCGAGGATGAGCCGCCCGCCGGAGAGCCGGTCCAGCGTGGCCAGCTGTTTGGCAGCGATGACCGGCTGGCGCAGGGGCAGCACGAGCACGCTCGTCCCGAGGCCGACACGGACGTCACCGCCCCGGCGAACGTCAGGGTGGACAGCGCCTCCAGCAGGAACGACGGAGGGTAGGGAGCCCCCACGGGGACGGCGATGTGGTCGGCGACCCACACGTCGTCGAAGCCGAGGTCCTCCGCCTGGCGGGCGGCCCGGGTGACCCCCTCGCCGGTGGCCGGGCCGTACTGCGGGAGGCCGATCCCGAACCGCATCAGTGCCTCGGCCGGTGACGTTGGCGAGTGCCAGGGCGAGTCAGGGGCGTCGCTGGCAAGGACGCACGACGAGGCGTAGCGGGGACTACGTCGAGGAGGAGGACGCAGCCAGCGGCGTCCCTGGCCGGCCTGGCGCCGCCGAACGTTGCCGGTCGAGGCACTATCGCCGCACCCGGCGGGCCAGCGCCTCTGACACCAGCATCCGTTGGATCTGGTTGGTGCCGATGTAGATCTGCATCACCTTGGCGTCGCGCATCATGCGCTCCACCGGGTGCGCCTTCAGGTAGCCGTGGCCGCCCAGGCACTGCACGGCGTCGGTGGTCACCGCCATGGCCGTGTCGGTGCAGAACACCTTGGCCATCGAGGCCAGCTCGCTGGCCCGGGGCCCGCCGGCGTCGACCTCGGCCGCCGCCTTGTAGGCCAGCTCCCGGCCGGCCTCGATGCGGATGGCCATGTCGGCGATTGGGAACGACACGCCCTGGAACTCGTACACCGGCCGGCCGAACGCCCGCCGCTCCAGCGTGTAGGCCAGGGCGTACTCCATCGCTCCCCGGGCCAGCCCGCAGGCCATCCCGGCCACGTTGGGCCGGGCGAAGTCGAGCAGCCGCTGCGCCGAGCGCAGGCCCGTACTCCCCGCCGATCATGTTCTCAGCCGGCACTTCCACGTTGTCGAACGACAGGGCGGCCAGCGACGAGCCCCGCAGCCCCATCTTCTGCTCCTCCCGGATCAGGCTGACGCCGGGGGACTCCAGGGCGTCGACCATGAACAGCCGCAACCCCGGCCAGCCCGAGCCGGGCTCCACGGAGGCCACGAGGGCGAAGAAGTTGGCCACGCCCCCGTTGGTGATGAAGCACTTCTCGCCGTTGATGAGGTACGACCCGCCCTTGTCGACGGCGTGGGTGCGGATCCCCGCCAGGTCGCTGCCGGCTTCGGGTTCGGTGGCGGCGAAGCACCCGATGCGTTCCTCCAGGAGGGGGAAGAGCCGGTCCTGCTGCTCCGGCGTCCCGAGGAACCGCAACGGAATCGCCGGCCCGAAGTTCTCGAACATCTGCGCCGCGGCGGCGCTGACCCGGGCGATGTTCTCGGCCAGGATCACCCACTCCGTCGACCCGGCCTCCGCCCCCCCGTACTTCTCCGGCGTCATGAGCGACAGCCACCCCAGCTCCCGGTAGAGGTCGATGAGGTCGTGGGGGAACTGGTTGTCTTCCTCCATGCGGGCGCCGATCGGGGCGATGCGCTCCTCGGCCACCCGGCTGACGGTCTCGGCGAACAGCTCCTGCTCCGGGCTGAGAACCGGCATCGCACCCCCCGACTGAGCACTCGTTCAGCTCGACCCTAACAGTGTTAGGGCGGGGGAGTCAACGGCGGGTCGCCCGGTTCCTCGACCTGTTCCTCGACGGGTTCCTCGACCGGTTCCTGGGTCCGCATGTGGGTCAGGAGGTCGTCGACCTTGGCCGACAGGTCCGCCATTTGCAGCTTCAGCGCCGTGATGTCATCGGCTTCGTGGTGGTGCTTGTGTCCGTGGCCGCCCCCACGGGGCGAATCGGCCTTCTGTCAGCAGCCTGGTTCGCCGGGGTGCCCGCAGCAGTCGGAGAAGGTGGTGACCTTCTTGGCGTTGTTGCGAAGAGCTTTCCGAATCTTTTTGTCCCATGACGCGTCGTAGTCGTCGAAGTTCTTGAAGAAGTCCCTGAGGCTCGGTCGGGCCATGGCCGGACCCTACTCCCCGAGCATCAGTCGGCCGCCAGGCTGTCGAGCCAGGCGTCGACCTCCCTCGTCTCGGCCAGCGCCCACTCCTCGAGCTCGTGGGTCAACCGGACGAGGGCGGCGTGCCCGGCATCGAGGTAGAGGTTCTCGGCGGCGTACAGCCACGGGTGTCGCCGGAGCTCGATGGCCACGGCGCTGCGGGTGGCCGACCAGGGCAGCAGGAGCAGTCGGACGGGGACGGCCAGGTGCCAGCGCGGCGACCGGATCTTCCCCGGCACCTCGCGGTGCGACCAGTAGCACGGCCGGGGCGGCGAAGGCACGTACCCGGGGCCGGTCAGTTCCAGGCGGCCGTGGCCGGCGGGGACGACCCACCGGCGGGACTGCGGCCCGCGGCTGTGGGCGGCGCGGACGGCGTCGAACGCCGCCTGGGCTGTGAGCGGGGGAAGATCGACGAGCCGGGCCAGGTGGGGGAACGGTCCCGGCTCGACCAGCCACCGCCGGTCGTCGTCGACCGGTCGAGTGACCCCCCAGGGGTTCAGAGGCGACAACGTTGCCATCTCCCACCTCCTTACGGAAGCAGCAGTTATAGTGTAACTATAAGTTTAGGGTAACACCAAGGAATTTCGGACTCCGGAGGCGGCAGTTGGGGCTGCGGGAGGAGAAGAAGCAGGAGCAGCGCCTGGCGATCCTGGCCACGGCGTTGGAGCTCTTCCGGACCCAGGGGTTCGAGGCCACCCGGGTCCAGGACCTCACCGAACGCCTGCGTATCAGCGAGGGGACCTTCTTCAACTACTTCCCGACCAAGGCCGCCGTCCTCGACGCCGCCGCCGACGACATCCTCGACCGGGCCACGATCCTCCTCCACCACGATGTCGCCGACCATGACCGGGCGGTGCTGGAACGGCTGGAGGAGCTGGTCCGCGACTTCGCCGCCAACTTCGCCGGCGACCGGGAGTTCGCCGTCCAGCTCGCCCTCCACACCCGGTTGGGGCTCGGCCGGGAGCGGGAGCAGCAGACGCAGGGGTACCTGGCCGACCTGTTCGAGGAGGGCCAGCGCCGGGGCGAGATCCGGGCCGACGTGTCGCCCCGCCAGCTGGCCGAGCTGTTCATGGCCGTGGTGCTGGTCACGGTCAGCAACTGGCTGCTGTTCCCCGGCGACGAGTCTCCGCCCGACGACGAGGCGGACGAGGGCCCGCTCGACGAGGCGCTCCTGAAGGCCTGGGTCGTCTTCCGCGACGGCACCGCCCTCGGCGCCCGGGCGAAAACGAGCGGCGCCCTGAGCAGCCGGCGACGCTGAACACGCTCCGGCGCGTCGCACGGGCGACGGGCCGCCCCGGCTGCTCGGCCCATCCTCCGGTACAATAACTATTGACATCATCAATAGAAGGCCTGATGATGGGACTTAAGCTGGAGGACCTGACCCGTGCCGCTCGCCGGCAGGGCTGGCGGGTCGAGGACACCAGGAGTGGGGTGATGTTCTACCCGGCCGACCCGACCCAGGGACAGGTGCTCGCCCACCGCCAGGCTCCGGAACACGCCCTCAAGAAGACGCTTTCGCAGCTCCGCCGCCGAGGGCTGCAGTGGCCCACCTGACCACGTTGGAGGAAGGCATGACCGTCTACCACGTGAGCCTCGAAGCAGCGGGCGACGGAGCGCCGCCCCCCGACGACGCGCTCGAGCGGTTCCTCGATCGGCTCGGGCCCGACGCCACCGTGCTGTGTTCACCCGAGACTGGGGGCGGCCGGTACGGCGCCGACCTCACCGTCGAGGCTGACTCGCCCTTCTCGGCCGTCGGGCTCGCCGGCGAGGTCTTCGGGAAGGCGCAGCGCAAAGCCGGGCTGCCTCCTTGGCCCATCGTCCGGATCTCCGTCGTGACCGACGCCGAGCTCGACGCCGAGCTGGCCCGCCCCTCCTTCCCGGAGCTCGTCGGCATCCGAGAGATCGCCAACCTCCTCGATGTCTCTGCGCAACGGGCCTCGACGCTCTGCCGCAGCGGCTCCTTCCCTGCCCCGGTCGCCGAGTTGCGCGCCGGCCCGGTGTGGACCGCCGCCTCGGTGCGGCGCTTCGTCGAAGAGTGGAAGCGTCAGCCCGGACGACCCCGCTTCAAGCAGGCGAGCGCCTGACCTCGAGGGGTCGCAAACTGCTTGGCCCAGATCGCAGCAGGACCGCTCTCGGCCTGAGGCGCCCTCGGAACCGTGACGGCGTTCAGCGGGCTTCTTTCGTTCTCTCGTGGCTGAAGTCCTCCGGGAACTCGACGGTTTTTCGCCACCAGGCTTCGGTCGTCGCGGGGTCCGCTTCGGCCAGATCGAGGGGGTTCCAGATGAACGCCTGTTCCATCTGTTGGCCGAGGGCGAGCAGCCGGTCACCCAGTGCCACCTGATTGGCTCCCCACTCCTCAAGGGCGGCGTCGAGATCGTCGTGACGGGCGAGCACCTCGAGCAGGCCGGTCACATTGTTGTAGCCCTTGAAAACACCGGAACCGGTGAACGGCTGGGCGACGGACCCGGCATCGCCGATGAGGCCCATGCGGCCGCGGTGGTAGCCCGGCATCTTCACGGTGTAGATGAGTTGCACGTACGTGACCGTGGTCCGCCTGACGATGTCGGCGTAGACCTCGGGCAGCTGGGCTGTCACCAACGCCTTGAGACGGTCTTCTTCATCCGGTCGGACGTCGCCCGGCGGGATTGTGCCAACCCGGGGCGCGCCGGACCGATCGACCATGAACGCGTCCAGCTCGTCTTTCCCCAAGGGGATGAATGCCGCCCAGTTCACCAGCCGGTCACCAGGCCGCGTGGAGCCGTCGGCGCCGGGCACGGAGTAGGCCACGAAGTGTCCCGGCAACGCCCGGTAGAACACCCGCGGCAGCGCCGAACCGAGCGGGTCGCCACCGGCCATGGCGCCTTCGGGGAGGAGGCCGCGCCACAACAGGTAGCCGCGATAGGTCAAGGCGACTTCCGGAAACGCCAGGCGGCGGCCGAGGGACTGGTAGCCGTCGGCCCACAGGACCAGATCGGCTTCGACGGGGGATCCGTCGTCGAAGGTGAGCGCGATACGGGGGCCCGGACGGTGGACCACGCCGGTCACCACCGACCCCTGATGATACCGCTCGTCAGGCACCCGCCGCCGGAGAGCACCCCACAGCGCCGCCCAGTGGAACACCGCCACGTCGAGCGGGAGTTCCCACGCCAAGTGTCCCTGTCCTGGTTCGTTCGCTGTCCTGATGACGAACGGTGTCGACGTGGCCATCAAGTGCGGGAAGTCGGCGTCGACGACGTCGTGTTCCACCAACGACGCGAGCAGCGGGCCCGGCGTTGCGATGCCGCCGCCCCGCCCCACCAAACCGCTCCGGGAACGCTCGAAGATGTGCACGTTGTGCCCTGCTCGCGTCAGGAGAATGGCCGCCGAACAACCGGCCAGCGATCCGCCGACGACTGCCACATCGAGCGGCTTCATTCACCTCGCCAGGTCGGTGCACTCCGGGAACGAACCCAGCGCGCAGAAGGCTGTGCCGGGGTGGGAGCCCTACTGCTCCCCTCTCGTCTGTGGACAAGGGTAAAGGCATCGGGAAGGGGCGGCGCCGAGGTCTCGTGCGGCCCGTGCCTCCGGTGTGCGGCCAGGAGCACCCGGAACCTCGCCCGGTGCGCCATCGCAACGCGGTTTGGTCTCGTGCACGTCGGTGCAGGACCGAACGAAGTGGGTCGGCGTGCGATTGGAACCCTCCGGCTCCGTCTACTATCGTGAACGCCTGTCTCTTATCCGCTACGTCCGCCGCTCGGAGATCCGGGTCGGCGCCGGGCCCGATGGGGGTGTCGCGATGGCCGGGATCGCAGTGGTGGCCATGGGATACAGCGAGCGTCGGCCGGTCGACGTGCCGACGCTGGCCGGTTCGGTGCGGGCGTTCATGGCCGACGGCTGGAGCGTGGTGGTGTCCACGACCGGGCCCGCCGCCCGAACGATCACGCTCGGCCTCGGCCAGTCCCGGGCCGGCCGGAGGGCCGTCCCGATCGTCACGCACACGCTGGTGGACCCGGCCGATCCCGCCTTCGCCGACCCGGCCGGGTCGCTCTCCCCCGAGCCCCTGGCCGTCCTGGAAGCCGAGGCCATCGCCGCTCTCGCCGGGTCAGGGTTTCCGGTCGTGACTGCCGTTGGCCACCCGGTCGTGCCCTTCGGGGACGACTACAAGGCCGGGGCGGTGGCCCTCGACACGGCCGCCGACGCCCAGCGGCTGGCCGGAGATCTCGGCGCCTCGGCGCTGGTCTTCGTCGTCGGTGACGACGAGCCGCTGGCTACCGCTGACAGCCCGTCCGGCGAGATCGACGTGATCGAGGCCGACAGCCGGTTGGCGCATGATCCCGGTCTCGCTCCCGAGCTGCGCGCCGCGGCCCGGTTCCTGCGGGCCGGCGGCGAGCTGGCCGTCATTACGAGGCCGGCGTCGCTGAGGGTTGCGCTTCAGGGCCCCGCCGACGGCATCGGGCTGCTGCACATCCGTCGCAGGCTGGACCGTCCCCGCTCCGAAGCCCCGGTCCTGGCCGCCGGCTGGTGCTGATTTGCCGTCGCGGGTGCGCGCCCGGTCCGGCGCCGCCTACCCGACACCCATGAGCAGGAGGGCGAAGATCAGCGCGATGGCGCCGATCAGGTCCATTGACGAGGTGACGAGCGGGATCCCGTGGTTGTCGGGGTCGAGGCCGAGGCGGTAGGCGGCGATGGCGCCGTAGTAGGTGATGGCCAGGCAGGCCGTGGTGGCCAGCAACCCGCCGATGAGCGAAATCCCGACCATGCGAGCCGTCCCGGGGCTCTCCAGGCCGAGCAGGAGGCTCACCAGGTCCGTTGAGACGGCCAAGAGCGTGAAGACCGGCACGGCGTAGACGGCGATCAGGCGGAAGTCGGCGCGGGCCGCCCGAGACGGACGCACGGTCGGTTCGATGATGCCGAGGTGCAGTTTCGACGACAGGCGGGCCGCCAGGATCCCGCCCAGGGCGCCGGTTTTCGTCAGGAAGGGCGGCACCAGCACCAGGAGGGCCGGGAGGGTGGCGAACGCCTCCAGGCGCTTCTCGAACGTGATGCCGGCCACGATGTCGATCATCCCGGCGAGGAGCAGGATGGGCAGCGATTCCGCCACGATCCGCTTGAGGAGCGGCAGGCCCGACCGCACGACGGCGACGAGGCTGACGACGGCGAGCCCGACGGCGAGGGCGCCGAGCGCCGGGGACAGGACCGGGATGTCCACGCAGTAGGTGGCCAGGAACAGCGAGGGTACGGTCACCATGTCGCCGGCGGCGGTGATCACCGGGGCCGCCACGCTGTCCATGTCCCACCCGTAGCGGACCGAGCCGGCGGCCACCCCGACGGTGATGGCCATCACCGCGGCCGACGAGATCACTCCTCCGACCATGGAGACGATGGCGAAGTCGAGCATCGACATGGAATCGAGGTGAAAGGCCACGGCGATCGTCTTGGCCAGCGCCGCCAGGGCCAGCGACATCACAAACGTCAGCGCCAGGGACGACAGCAGGTTCTGGCCGACGAGGGTGGAACGGCGTCGCGACAGGATGAAGGTCCCGGTGAGGATGGCCGTGCCGAGCCGGCTGCCGAGCGCTCCGAAGATGTTGCCCCGCAAGGCGATGGCGGCCGGGATGAGCACCAGCAGGCCGGGAAGCTCCTCCAGCGTGGAGAGGATGCTGCCGAGCGTCACACCGGCGAGGAGATCACCGCCCGACGAGACCAGCAGGGCGTAGGACCCCTGCCGGGCACTCTCCCGGTCGGGCCCGATCAGCCCGTACAGCAGCCGCGACAGCCGGCCCCGTATGGGGCCCACGACTCGGAGGCTCCTGCAGCGGCTGGACTCTGATCACGGCCCGATTTTAGCTGTCATCGTTTTGGAACATTCCGAACGGTGACGAACGGCCCCTAAGCCCGATGTGGTCTACAGCGTTGCCGTTCGACCCTACGGGAGACCTGAGTGTTGCGAAGCCACCTGCGGCGGGCCCTGGCCCTCACCACCATCTTCTTGACGGTGGTCTGCCTTCCCGCCGCGCCGGCCTTCGCCGACCTCGGTGACCCCGACCCGGGCGACGGCACCGCCACGACGTCGACCACGCTCGAGCCGTCCCCCACGACCGAGCCGGCGTCGGATCCGACCACCACTGACACCACCACGGTCGATCCCTCCTCGACCACCTCCACCACAACGGCGCCGAACGACGATACCGACGACCCGGCGACCCCTACCTCCAACCCCACAACCGACACCAGCGGCCCGGACACCTCCACCACGAGCACGACCTCCCGCGGCTCGGGTGGTTCGGGTCGATCGAACAACACCAACCGGCCGTCGTCGTCCCCCACGACGACGGGCCCGGGCCCGACCACCAACGCCGCCCCGGCTCCCTCCCCGTCCGGGGCGGTGGTGACCCCTGATCCCGCTGGCAGCGGCGGCGCCGGTTCTCCCTCAACCGGCGCCGCCGCCTCCCCCTCCGGCGGGTCGGGTCGCACCACCCGTCCGTCACCGACCCGACCCGGCAACCCATCCGACGAGACCCCCGCTCCTTCCCCCGACCCCAGTTGGGTCGACGCCGCCAGCCTCGACGGGCTCCTCGGTGTCGGTGGCCTTCACCTAGCCCCGGCCGGCTACGTCAGCGACTCGCCCTCCGGCGAACTCGAGGCGGCCCTCCCCGGCCGGGACCAGACTTCATCCCCGTCCTCGGCGGTGCTGCTCGGCCTGAGCCTGCTCATCCTGTTGGCCCTGGCCGCCGGCGTCGCCCTTCGCTGGTGGGATCGCCGCCCCGGCCGCTACTGGCCGGCCTGACCCGCCGACGACCGGGCCCGCCTCCGACCCCCGGGGAGGCGGGCCGTTCAATCCCCCAGGAGTATTCCGTGGACCAGCTCATTGGCCGCGCCGCGGCCTTCACCTCCCGCGCCCGCCGGCGCCGTGGCTTCCGGTTGCGGCGGACGGGTGCCGCCGTGGCCGGCGCCGTGCTCGCCGCCGGCCTCGCCGCGGCCGGCCCAGTTGCGGAGGCGGCGGTCAGCGACCTCCCCGACGAGACCTGGGTGGCCAACGGCGACGTGAACAGTGTCTTTTCAACCGGAAGCCGCATCTACCTCGGTGGCAGCTTCGACCAGGTCGGCCCCGCCACGGGATCGGGTGTGCCGCTGGATCCCGCCACCGGAGCTCGCTCGGCGGCCTTCCCCCGGGTCAACGGCCCGGTCTACGTCGCGGTGCCCGATGGCACCGGCGGGTGGTACATCGGCGGCGACTTCACCCGGGTCGGCGACCGGTCCCGGCACAACGCCGCCCGGATCCTGGCCGACGGCACCGTCGGCGCCTGGAACCCCAACGTCGATCGGGCCGTGCGGGCCATCGTGCTGGGCAGCGGGTCGGGCGCCAACCTCGCCTGGATCGGCGGCGACTTCACCGTCGTCAACAACGCGCCCGTCCCCGTCTCCACCCGGGGCCTCGCCGCCACCAACCTCTACAGCGGCGAAGCGGTGTGGGGCATCGCCGGTTCGGGGTTCGGTTCCATCTTCGCCCTGACCCTGTCGGCCGACGGATCCCGCCTCCTGGTCGGCGGAGACTTCACCATCCTGGGCGGGTACAACCGCTCCCGGCTGGCTGCCGTCCACCCGGCCAGCGGCGCGGTCGACGCCGCCTTCAACCCCGGGGCCGACGGGGCCGTCCGGGCCCTCGCCGCCGCGCCCGGCGGCCGGGTCTTCGTCGGGGGCGACTTCAGCCGCGTCGCCGGCCGGCCCCAGCCCAAGCTGGCCGCTCTCACCGCCGCCGGTACGGCCGACCCCGCCTGGGGGGCCGGTGCCGACGGCCGCGTCGGGGCGCTGGCGCTATCGGCCGACGGTGCCCGCCTGTACATCGGGGGCGACTTCGCCTCCGTCGGCGGTGCCGCCCGCCGGCGGTTGGCGGCGCTGTCGACAGCCGGCGCCGGCGCGGTCGACGCGTCGTGGGATCCCGGCGCCGACGTTGAGGTACGGACTGTGGCGCTTTCAGCCGACGGCACCCGGCTCTACGCCGGCGGCGGGGAGGACAACGACGACCCGGCCCTGGTCGGCGCTCCCCGCCGCCTACTGGTGGCGATCGACGCCACCACCGGCGCCGTCGACACCGGCTTCGATCCCCGCCCGGCGGCCGCCACCATGACCCTGGCCGCCTCCGGCGGGTCGGTGTACGCCGGTGGCCAGTTCACCAGCGTGAACGGGTTGCGCCGGAACAATCTCGCCGCTCTCGACGCCGCCAGCGGCGCCCTCGACACCGGGTTCGTGGCCGACACCAACGGCGCGGTCATGGCCGTGACCTCCGACGGGGTCGGCCTCTACGCCGGCGGCGTGTTCAGCACCGTCAACGGCGTGACCCGCCGTCGCCTCGCCCTCCTCGAAGCCGCCACCGGCGCCGTCGCCACCGGCTGGGAGGCGACGGCCAGCGCCGAGGTCCAGAGCCTCGTCCTGGCCGGCAACCGGCTCTACGTCGGTGGGGCGTTCAGCACGCTGGGGGGCGTCGCCCGCAGCAGCCTCGGCCGACTGTCCACCGCCAACGGGTCGGTCGACCCTGGTGGAACCCCAACGTCAACGCCGGCGTCCACCGCATCCGGCTGTCGGCCGACGGCCGCCTCGTCTACGTCGCCGGCGACGTTCACGGCGGTCGGCAACGCCTCCCGGTCGTACATGGCGGCCATCGACGCCACCACCGGGCTGGCCACCGGCTGGCACCCGAAGGTGCCGGTGCCGCTCACGTCGATGGCCCTGTCGGGCGACGGGGCGCTGGCCTTCGTCGCCACCCGGGGCGGCCAGGTCATCGGCAACCGGCTGCAAGCCTGGAGCACCGTCACCGGAGCCCTCGTCTGGGACCGGCCCGGCGACGGCGACTTCCAGGCCGTCGACACCAGCGCCTCCTACGTCTACACCGGCGGCCACTTCACCACGGTCGCCGGGCAGATGCGGGGCCACCTGGCCGCCTTCGACCAGCACACCGGGGCCATCCAGCCCTGGGCGCCGACGATCAGCGGCGTCCACGGCGTCCTCGACCTCCAGGTGACCGCCGGCTCCATCCTCGTGGCCGGGGAGTTCCACAAGGTCAGCGGCGCGGTGGCCCAGGGCTTCGCCCGCTTCGCCTCCGACGACCCGCCCCACGGTTCGACGCCGACCACCACGACGACGACCCGAGTCGGCCACCCACGACATCCCGCCGGCGGCACGCCGCCGCCGCCCGCTCCGCCCGGGCCTGGGGGCGGCGCCAACTCGGCGTCGGTCCGGTCCGGATACTGGATGGTCGGAGCCGGCGGCACGGTCTACGCCTTCGGCGACGCCCGCTGGCTCGGCCATGCCGCCGTCCCGGCCGGGGTCGCCGCCGTCGACCTCGAGCCCACGCCGTCCGGTGCCGGCTACTGGGTCGTGGACGGGCGGGGCATCGTGTCGGCCTTCGGCGACGTGCCGCCGCCTCGGGCAGCGTGAGCGGCGGGCTGGCGGCCGGCGAGACCGTCACCAGCCTGTCGGCCACACCCACCGGCCGGGGCTACTGGATCTTCACCACCCGGGGCCGGGTCGTCCCCTTCGGCGACGCCGCGTCCTACGGCGACATGGCCGAGCGTGACGCTCAACGGGCCCGTCCTCGACTCCATCCCGACGCCGTCGGGCCGGGGCTACTACATGGTGGCCAGCGACGGCGGCATCTTCGCCTTCGGCGACGCCCGCTTCCACGGGTCCATGGGCGGCACGAACGCTCAACGCCCCGGTGCAGTCGCTGGTGCCCGACGGCGACGGGCTCGGCTACTGGCTGGTCGCCTCCGACGGCGGCATCTTCGCCTTCGACGCCCCGTTCCGGGGCTCGATGGGCGGCGCAACCGCTCAACAAGCCGGTGACCGGCATGGTCCGCTTCGGCGACGGCTACCTGATGGTCGGCGAGGACGGCGGCATCTTCAACTTCTCCAGCCAGGCCGTTCGCCGGCTCCCTCGGCGCCAACCCGCCGGCCCGCCCGGTCGTCTCGGTGGCCGCTCTGTAGAGCCCACGCCTCAAGCCGCCACCGGGGCACGACGCTCCCGGCCCCGCTCTGGCGTCTGCGGGGCCGGGAGCGTCCACGTCCGGCCGCATCTCCGTCCGGCCGCAGCGCTGCCGTAGCCTTCGGAGCCGTGAACACCGGCATGCTGCTGGAGATGGCGGCCGACGGGATGGGCGACCGCGTCGCGGTCGGCCCCTCCAAGGACGGGCTGACCTACGCCGGCCTGCTCGACCAGGCCCGCCGGGTGGCGGCCGTGGTGGCCGACTCCGGCGCCGAGCGGGTCGTGTTCGTGGCGCCAGAACTCGGCCCGGCTGCCGGCGCTGCTGTTCGGCAGTGGCCTGGCCGGCGTGCCGTTCGTGCCGGTGAACTACCGGCTGGCTGACGAGCGGCTCCAGGCGATCCTGGCCCGGACCGCGCCGGCGGTGGCCGTCGTCGACGAGGACGCCGTCGGCCGGATTGCCGGCGCTGGACGGGCTGACGGTGCTGTCGCCTGCCGAACTTCGAGGCCCGGATGGAGGCGGCCGATCCGGCGCCGACCGGCCTCGGTCGATCCCGACGAGATCGCCGTGCTGCTCTTCACCAGCGGCACGACCGGCGAGCCCGAAGGCGGCGGTGCTGCGCCACCGCACCTGGCCTCCTACGTGCTGTCCACCGTGGAGTTCATGGGCGCCGCCGACGACGACGCCGCGCTGGTCAGCGTCCCGCCCTACCACGTCGCCGGCGATGGCCACCGTCCTCACCGCCGCTCTACGCCGGGCGCCGGCTCGTGCTACCTGCCGCAGTTCGACCCGCGGCGCTGGGTCGACGTCGCCCGCGACGAGGGCATCACCCACGCCATGGTCGTGCCGACGATGCTGGGCCGGATCCTCGACGTGGTCGAGGCCCGGGGGGACACGCTGCCGAGCGCTGCGCCACCTCGCCTACGGCGGCGGCCGGATGCCGCCGCCGGTCGTCGAGCGGGCGATGCGGCTGCTGCCGGCGGTCGAGCTTCGTCAACGCCTACGGCCTCACCGAGACGGCAGCTCGACGATCGCCATGCTCGGCCCGGAGGACCACCGCGCCGCCTTCGAGAGCGACGACCCGGCGGTGCGGGCCCGGCTCGGGCTCGGTCGGCCGGCCGCTCCCGACGCTGGAGCTGGAGATCCGCGACCCCGACGGGAACGGCGTCCCGCCGGGAGAGCGGGGCGAGATCTACGTCCGCGGCGAGCAGGTCTCCGGCGAGTACCTGGGCCGGCAGGGCTCTCACCGCCGACGGCTGGTTCCCCACCAACGACGGCGGCTGGCTCGACGACGACGGCTTCCTGTTCGTCGAGGGCCGCCTCGACGACGTGATCGTGCGGGGCGGCGAGAACCTGTCGCCCGGCGAGATCGAGGACGTCCTGCTCACCCACCCGGCGGTGGCCGAGGCCGGCGTGGTCGGCCTCCCCGACGACGAGTGGGGCGAGACCGTCGCCGCCGCCGTCGTCCTCGGGCCCGGCGCCGAGGCCACGGTCGAGGAGCTCCAGGACTGGGTCCGGGCCCGGCTGCGGTCGTCCCGCACCCCGACGGTGGTCGCGTTCCGCACGGAGCTGCCCTACAACGAGACCGGCAAGCTGCTCCGCCGGGTCCTCCGCACCGAGCTGATCCGGCCCCCCGCCGCCGGCTGATCCCTGATGGCGGCGGGCTGGCACCTGGAGGTGGTGCGGGAGGGGATCGGCGAGCGGGCGAGGGCCCGCCCGGTCGGACAGCGGAGCGTCGTCGTGTTCGACGTGGCCCGTCCCACGCTGGTGCTCGGCTCGTCACAGACGCGACGACGCCGTGGCCTGGGAGCGGGTGAGCCAGCGGGGCGTCGAGGTGGTGCACCGCCGGAGTGGGGGATCGGCGGTGCTGGTGGAGCCGGGGACGGCGGTGTGGGTGGACGTCGTGATCCCGGCCGGCGATCCCCTGTGGGACCACGACGTGGGTCGGGCCTTCCACTGGCTGGGCGCCGCCTGGGTGGAGGTGCTGGCCGCCGGAGGACTGGCGGCCGGCTGGCATGACGGCGCCATGCAGCGGACGCCGTGGTCGGACTGGGTCTGCTTCGCCGGTCTGGGCCCGGGGGAGGTGACGATCGCCGGTCGCAAGGCGGTGGGCTTCAGCCAGCGTCGCACCCGCGAGGGAGCGCTGTTCCAGTGCTGCGCCCTGTCAAGCTGGGAACCCGAGCGGCTCCTCGACCTGCTCGCCCTGGACGAGACCGAACGAGCCCGCGCCGCCGCCGAACTGGCCGACGTCGCCACCGGGATCGGCCCGGGAATCGACCCGGTGACCGGGTTCGTCGACGCCCTCGCCTGCCGCTAACCAGCGGCGTACCCGATCAGGCCTGCAGGTCCTGGGCCTCCGAGAGGAAGCGGCGGATCTCCGTCGCCCGGAACCGGCGGTGGCCGCCGAGGGTGCGGACCGCCGAGATCTTGCCGGCGCGGGCCCAGCGGGTGACGGTCTTGGGGTTCACGCGGAACATGACCGCCACTTCGGCGGGGGTGAGCAGCTCGTTCTCAGCCATCAGGGCCTCCAGGGCCACAGGGAGAACGCCTTGTCCGCTCTCTTGATTTGGGTATCGGTTCGTCGAGCCCGATCCTTGATGAGAAGTTTGCGCCCCGTCCGGCCCCCGCCGAACGTCCGTTTCGTCACGACAGGCAGGAACGACCGGCCGGTCGGCGAACAACACGTTCATGCTGGGGGAACGCAGGAAGCGGATAGCCGTCGCCGTTGAGATCACCCACCGCAATTCCGTAACTGCCCGCACCCACGCTGCTCGGGATGGTGCTGTTGTCTAACAATGAAAACTGCCCGTTCGTATTTCGGAACAGGAGATGGGGATCTCCATTGCCGCGCGAAATCAGGATGTCCAGCCATCCGTCCCCGTTGAAGTCCCCCAGCGCGACGCCGGCAACGCTGTCGAGGCCTGGGAGTGTGTTTTCCGTGCCGAACTGTCCCCCATTTGAATTTCTTAGAATTTGCACGGTATCGTCACTGGCGATCACGACATCCAGGTTGCCGTCCCGGTCCAGGTCGCCAGCGGCCACGCCTTGCTCGTTCCCGGCAAATTGAAGATCCTTTGCCGAGAAGTTGCCGCCGCCCGGGCCCACCGCCGCCCGGAACTCCCAGGATGCGGTTTGGCCGGCAAACCAAAAATGTCGCGTACATGCGCGGTAAAATCGACATGCAGCCGTTCACCCGGCCGGAATGGCCGGTCCGGAACAAGCAATACGTTTGTGGTGGCGGGATTGTAGGTCACGGCAGCCGCAATGGGCCCGAATCTGGTCGCTGCGCAGGCAGATGTTTTCGTTCCGGATGGTATTGGTTACAAGCTGCCCCATGTTCAGCCAGGCGCGCACCTGGGCCTGCGTTTGAATCCCGGACGAGTTGACGGCAGGGCTGAAACTCACCGGTCTCCGAATGAAATCCTGGTGGTATGCAACGGTCCCACGGCAAGACGTTGTCCGGCGGTATTCGTTGCGACCAGCGTCCCCCCCAGCCCAAGGGTGCCGGCGCTTTCCAGGCGCAATCCGCCCAGCTCGAGGTTGCCACACCGGAGAACTCGGTCAGATGCGGAGCAAACAGCAGCAGGTTTCCGCCCTGCGCAACCGTGTTGCTATGGACTACCAGAGGAAGTGTATTTGTGGAGGATGCTCCCCAGACTGATATCTGCCCGCCCCAAAAACAGTACCAATGCGACCGCAAATTGCATGCGTAGGCCAAAACCGAATGTTAACCGCATCGTCTTCCCCCTCCTGGGAAACGCCCAGGCGACGTCCACTCACGCTCTAAAGACCATCATTCAACACACCGACTCTCGAAACCCTCTGTAGCCGGAAGGTCCCTTTGACATACAATGTCTGGTGCCGAAGCCCGGTGATGGTTTCGTCCCAGAAGCCGCCTACCTGATCATCGCCCCACCCCGCCAGTACAAGGCCGTCAGGATCCTGCGCGGAGAACGTCATTCCAATATCCCGCGCAACCGTAAAGGATTCGGCATTGTTCGTGGGCGCGAAACTCGGAGTCAGGCTGTCATGATCCGGATGGTACGCGTGCAGGAAAGGATTGAGCGGATCGTGGTAGTCCAGCTGCACACTGCAAGAAACCGTATTGCTGGGGGTGCCGAAAATACCTTGCATGGGTATTGGGTCTTGAACGCAAATGCAGTGGACGAATCCGGCGGCCCACCGTTTCCTCCGTCTCGCAGGGAAGCGCCGACAAAATCAGAAATCAGACTGTCGTCCGCGATCAACACGTAGCGGCCGCCTACATCGGTGATCTGCAAGTCAGGATTTTCCGGGTCCGGTTTGAGCGTGCCCTCTTTCCACATGAGCTGCACATGCTGCAGCAACTTGGCCTGTCCATTGGTGTTCACGTGGACGATCACACGGTAGTTGAATTCCGCGCCCGGGGCGGTCGGCGTGGGTGTGTCAGGCGCGAACGCCCCGGTAGGCTGGTTGATGCTTTTCAGTGTGGCACTCCCGAGCCACAGGCCCGCACGCGGGCTCAATGGATTCCCAAGCGTGTCGAACGATTGGAGGCCGTAGGCGCTCACGGATACGACCTCGTCCAGACTCCCTGCGGATCGGTGATCTTGAGCAGGCTTTGGTATAGCGCCTGGCGGCCCGGGGGGGCTGAAGGGAATCATGTCCATGCGCCGCACCGCGATCCGTATCTCCCGTTCTTCCCCCGGCAGCAGATTCGTGACGGAGAGCATGGCCGGCAGCAATTCCCAACCGTTGGTAGATTTCAGGTCCCAATACGAAAAGGGAACGCGCCGGCCAGAAGCGGCTCGTCAGTAGCTCCCACGGGTGGGCTTTCTGAGGAAATCTGTCGAATGACCACCTTTTGGGCGTTTGTGCTTCCATTTCGGATCCGCAGCGGAACTTCTGTTAACACGCGATCAAATGCCAACCCTTCGGAACCATCAGAGGATGTGGTCAGCGGTCCCTGGTATGCTGATCCGCCGGAAATGCGGATCCAGAACGCTTCCAGATTCCGCATGGAGGTGGACGCGGGATTGGCAATCTGCTGCCAGGCGCCTTGCGAATTCATGCGGTAGATCGCCTGCCCTGCATGTGCAGGGGATGACGCAAAAAACGCTGCAAACGTCGGCGGATTGTGCGGCTGACCGGGAAGCCTGCAAGGTTGTAAGCGCTTTCACGCCAATCAATTCCGCGGGACCTTGGCCTGCCCTTGACGGACCACACCATGCCGGTGGCTGCGGTTGACACTTTTACGAAATAAGGACGGTTGGGCAGGAGCTTGAACAGGCTTCGGCTGAAGCTAATTTCGGCCGTGGTCGGAAACCACTGCAACCACTCGGCACTGGTCGTAATGACATCATTTGTTTCGGAAATAAACTCCACGGAAGAAAAGTCCTGCTTGTAGGTCAGCACGATTTTCACGGCAAAAGGAAGGTTCGAGAAGACCAAGTCGCACGATGAAGGCTCGGGGTCAATTGCAAGGAAAACCGCGTTCCAACCGGGTTGCAAGTCCACTTGCTGGGTTACCCATTGCGCCCTGCCAGTCGCGGCAACCAACAACGGCACCGCCATTAGCGTCATCGTGAGCTTTCTCATGCGGCTTCCTCGCTTGTGGGATTCACGTGAAAGAACTCCCTGCACAAATTGCAAGACGGCGCATGTGGGGAGGTGTGCTGAAGAATTCGCAGGAGACACCTTGAGCCGGTGCTGTTTTCGTCGTGGATGCGCCCACCAAAGAACCAAGCGATCTTTACCATCATGCTCCCGAGAATCGGAGTCGGCATGGTCGAGTGTCAACGCGAGCGCGTCAATGGATTTGACGACAAACCTCCCTTAATTAGTACTAAGGGTTTCCCCTATGCAAGTGGGGAAACACTTGTAGAGAGGGGACGACCAGGTGCTCGGTCGGATCGCGCTGTCGGAAGGCAATGTGGAAGAGGCGAAGAAACGCCTGCTCGCATTCCCGCCGGCAGCAAGGGCTCGCCGCAGATGGATTCATTCGGCCCGACATGCTGGCCAAGGATCTCCTGGCGAAAGGCGAGAGCCAGGTTGTACTGGAGTAAACTTCACCGTTCTTTGCCGCGCCTTCTGGAAGATGGGCGGTGATCGCCTCGACACCTGGAGCGAATCGGTGAACAAGGGTGAAACACCGGAGTTTGGCGCGAATCTCGACTATTGACCCGTTGGCAACGCGACTGCCCCAGCCCGGACGGTGTCCTGCAACGGATCTCGCAACTTGCGGACACCGCCCAGTCCGTTCACGCTTGTTTGTGTGTTGCTTAAGCCTCATCCTAGTGTCCTGAGTTACAAGTTCATTGAATAATATTCCGCTCTGGTTATGCTGCGCTTCCACCCCTACGATGGAGGCCTGATGAGACCGAAAGCGGGACTGATATTGAGCCCCGAAGAGCGCGGAAAGTTGGAAATGCTGGCACGACGCCCCAAGACCGATCAGCGTACGGCGTTGCGTGCCCGCATCATTCTGCGTTGTGCGGAGGTTGAGTTGAATGACCAAGTGGCGAGTGAGCTGAAGGTCTGTGCGGCCACGGTGTGTAAGTGGCGTGGGCGATTCGTGCGTGAGCGCCTCCAAGGGCTGGGAGATGCGCCGCGCAGCGGGCCGCCACGAAGCATCTCGGACCGTGCCGTGGAATCGGTCATCACCAAGACCTTGGAAAGCAAACCGGCTCGGGGCACCCATTGGTCTACACGCAGTATGGCCAAACAGGCCGGCCTGTCCCAGACGGCCGTCGGCCGGATCTGGCGGGCGTTCGGCCTCAAGCCCCACCTGCGCGAGACGTTCAAGCTCTCGACCGACCCGTTCTTCGTCGAGAAGGTGCGGGACGTCGTCGGGCCTGTACCTGGCCCCGCCCGAGAAGGCCATCGTCCTGTGCGTCGACGAGAAGAGCCAGGTCCAGGCGCTGGACCGCACCCAGCCGATCCAGCCGCTGCTCCCGGGCCGGGCCGAGAAGGCCACCCACGACTACGTCCGGCACGGCACCACGTCGCTGTTCGCGCGCCCTGGACGTGGCCACCGGGGCGGTCATCGGGCAACTGCTACCGGCGGCACCGGCACCAGGAGTTCGTCGCCTTCTCAAGACCATTAACGACACGGTGCCGCCGGACTTGGCGCTGCACCTGGTCTTGGACAACTACGGGACGCATAAGCACCTCGAATTCAGCGTGGTTCTCGCGCACCCGGGGTTTCACCGCACTTCACGCCGACGCAGCGCCTCGTGGCTGAACCAGGTCGAGCGTTGGTTTGGTTTGCTGACCGAGCAACGCCTCCGCCGAGGCGTCTTCACGGCTGTCACGCACTTGAAGATGCCATTGATGAATACATCCGCCCATAATCGAAAACCCAAGCCCTTCATCTGGACCGCAAGTGCCGAACTGAATCCTCAAACGCTGTCCGTAAACCGTTTGTGAGCGAACTTGTAACTCAGGACACTAGTTGATGGCTCACGTGGTGGCGTGTGCTATCGCTCATGCGTATCTTGCTCACTGGGTTTTTGTTGTTGGCGGTTCACTCCGCGGGGCTGGCGGGGCCGGCATTGGAGGGCATTGCCACCAATGCCTACGTGCGCGAGGTGCTGTCCCGGCGGTACATCCTCGTGCAAGGCCACGGGCAACTGGCCGTTCCCTACAGCAACATCGTCGCGACTCTGCAACGTGGCTCGTTGATGGAAACTGTGCAGGCCGAGCACGCGCGTCACGTCAAACCTGGAAAACTCCAGAACCGCCATGCAGCAAGTGCAGCCGGGCACGTACACCTACCGCATTTCCAACGGCCGTTACTCGCAGATCCGTGAATTGTACCGCGCGACGATCCGCGTCGAGCCGCTTCGAAATCGTCTACCAGGTCAGCGGGAAGCGGTCTTTTGGAAAATTCCTGGCGCTGATCGATGTCGAAGCCGTCGAGCAGGATGGGAAACTGACGCTGTACGAGGCCGACGTTTATGCCTACCCGAATCCGCCCTGCCGCGCCTGCTCGGCCGGGCCGGCCTGGTGGAACGGTATTTCCGGCGCAAGACGGACGATTTGAATCCCTGGCCACCCGCCTTTTCAACCGCCTCGGCGCCCCGCCGGATCCAGGGCAACTGGCTCTGTCCTTCACCCGGCCGCCCTTTCGCCACGCTGCAACTCAGCCCGGCCCCAACTGGCTCATGGACAACCTGATGACAGCCTGTCTTCTCGATTCGCAGCCGTTGCCTGGATCAGGCGTGATCGATTAGGTCTATACGCCCGCCTAAGCGGGTGTTGCTAAAGTGCTAATTCCCTGCGTCTGCGAAGAATTTGACCGCGGATTGCGCGGAGAGGCGCAGATGTCCCACTCCGGCAGCGTGCTCTCTTTCGGGACTCGGTTGCGCGGATCTGCCGCCCGATTGAACCGGGCGGCAGATCCGCGGAGACACTCCTCCGCCTTCTCTCTTCCTTGGCCCGCCGTAGCTTCCTAACGAAGGCGGCTAGTGGGGCTTGAGTCGCTAGTCCGGTTCGGATGCGGCCTCGGCCGCGTTAAGCCTTTTTGCGGCTAAAACTTCCGCCCCGCCTCACGCCGGATCAATCGCGGGCAGACCGTCGAGGCTTTGCGCGTTCTTGTGCTGGTATTCGGCGAGCTTTTCGGGGCCCTTGCGTGCGGCCCATTCAATCAAACCCGCACGACCTCCGCGGGTTGGGGCACGCCGGAGGAATCGAGCGCGTAGGCATACGCTTCCTTCATCTGCAGTTGCCGCTGTCGGTGTAGACGAGCAACCGCTTGCCGTCGGTCCGCGTCTTGACGATGCCGAAGGCGGTGCGGCTGAAACGCGAAGAACTCGCCGCGCTTCTGCGGCCTTCTTGTGCATCGCTCAGCCGCGACCAGCCCTCGACGTTGAAGAACGCCACCAGCTCGGTGACGAAGATCAGCGGCTCCGGCACCCGCGACCACTTGCCGAGCGCGCCCATCAGCGTCGCGCGCGGATGGATGTACTCCTTGCGCGCGTTCTCGTCGCCGCTCGAGACCACGCTGACGATCGGCGCCACCGCCTGGACGAACGCGCCCGAGAAATCCGCCGAGCCGTGATGCGGCACCTTGAAGACCTCGGAGCGCAGATTCGAGCGTGCCCTGGTTGTGCTCGCGCGCGAGCAACCGGCTGGCCTCGTCGTTGAGGTCGCCGCGAACAGG
This sequence comes from uncultured Actinomycetes bacterium, assembly GCA_963723985.1. Lineage (GTDB taxonomy): Bacteria > Actinomycetota > Acidimicrobiia > IMCC26256 > BP-133 > BP-133. The sequence continues at coordinate 5,790 of CAVRTC010000005.1, read as the reverse complement.
TAGCTGAAGCCGCCGTAGACTGAGGCGGAACACGACCGAGTGGCCGTTGATCGTGTGCGATGCCGAGATGCCCCTTGAATCCCGGTCCTCGGTCTCGAGCGATTCGTGCCCGATGCGCGGGCCCTTCGGCGGATCGCCGAGGAACTTGCAGCGCCGGCTTGCCCGCGACCTCTGGTCAGAGCGGGCCGAGGACCTCGATGCGCAGGTCGTCGCCGTTGAAGAAGTCGAACGCCTCGTCATCGCCGAACTGCAGCCGGCGGAACTCGATCTGGTCGCGCTTGTTGTATGCCGCGAGCGTCTGCTTCCACCGCTTGAACGGCATGTTCATCTCGCTCGTCGGGACCTGCGAGCAGATCGTCTTCGAGCCCGATGAGGAACGTGTCGTCGCCGACCTTCTTGGTCGGCCCCAGCAGCTCCTTGTCGGGCACCGCTTGCCGTTCCGGGTGCTCGGGCGCTTGACGAGGCCGTTGTGGTAGACGCGCTTGGGCTGGATGAACAGCCGCTTGCGCTTGCTCGTTGTTCGTTTCCGACTTCGAAGATTTCGGGCAAGCCCGACGAAGTGATCGGCGTCGCCGTGGGTGACCAGGATGCAGTCGATCTCCTTCGGGCTTGGTCGGCGTCGTGCCGCGGAAGCGGCCGGCGAGGTAGCGGGCGAACAGCTGGTTGTCGCCGCCATCGACCAGAATCACCTTGCCGTCCGGCGACTCGATGACCGCGCCGTCGCCCTGCTGCACGTCGACGAAGTTGACCTTCAGCACCTTGTTCTGATCTTCGCGGATGCACGACGTCGGCTGACTTGATGCCGGAGTTTCGAGGGCTCGATGAAGCCGGTTACCGGCTTCGGCAGGATGCTGCCGTCCGGCTTCTCGTCGAACTCGACGGTCTCGACCTCGAGGTGCGCGTCGGTCTGTTTCGATGAACCGCGACCTCGATCCCCCCAGGCCAGCGTGCGCAGGAAGCTTCTTGCGGCCGGGCTCGCCCAAGACGTCCGCCAGATCGACGTTGATGACGCATTTTGTGCTCATACGACTCCTTGGCTGCTCATCGACTCGGGCACACTCGGGAACATTCTTGTTTTAGTCGGATACGCAGCAGATTTCTTCCCGATTCTTTCCTGTCGAGACACCGCCTGTGTGATAAGAGATGCAACAAACGTTTTGCGATGATTCTTCTTTATTCGTCCTCGTTCTCGAATGGACGAATCGAGGACGAGGACGAGGACGAGAATGAGAATCATTACGGTTACGGCGGAAACCATGAACAAACTTTGTCCCGAGCTTCGTCCGGAGCCTTGTCGATCCGAATTCCGACGAAGTTCGCGTCAAAGCTCCCGACAAAGGTGGCAGAAAGTGTCGCATGCTCCCCTTCCATCCGGTCCGCCGCGGGCCGGCGGTCGTTCTGCCTGCAACCTGAAACCGAAAACCGACAACCGAAAACCCGCCCCTCCCCCATAACCCCATCATGAACAAATCCCCTCCGACCGCGTTCCGAGTCTTGTCCGCCGTAGCCTTGGCGAAGGCGGATCCGCGTTCCGCGTTTGTCTGTTCTCTGCTCCTCACGTTTTCCCTTGCTGGCTTTGCCGCCGACAACGATGTCATCCGCGTCGGCCGCGTGGAGCTCTATCCCACCTGGTCATCCGTGGGCATCGAACTTTCCTACTCGGGCGACGACGCGCGCCAGGCCGACGCCAGGTTCGTTTGGCGCCGCGCCGGCGAGTCCGCGCGGCCAACGGGGTCGAAATGACCTTCGACCGCGACAAGAAGCTCAAATCTGGGCCAGCATCTGGCCCCTGGCGCAGGGCGAAACCATCGAGGTGAAGATCGACTGCAGCGACGCGCGCCTTCAGGAACCGGCGGGGTTCGAGAGCAGCATCACGATGCGCACGCTGACCTTGGAACCCGCGGCCGGGGGAATGCGGTACTACGTGACACCGGACGGCAATGACTTCAAACCCGGCACCAGGCGGCAACCCTTCCGCACCTTGCGTCATGCGGCGTCGGTGGCGCAACCGGGTGATGCCATCTACGCGCTTTCAGGAATTTACCGCCAGGGCGATCTCTTCAGCCGCCTGTCCGGTACGCCCGGCGCCCCTATCATCATCGCCGCCGCCGACGGCGAACATCCGATCCTCGACTAATTCGATCGAGGTCGCCAAGGGCACGCATTGGGAATCCCTCGGTGACGGCATTCATGCCCTCGATTTTCCGTCGCCACCCTCGCGGTTAATGTATGTGGCCGAGGATGGCGAGCGGATTTTCCACTTTCGGTCGCTGGAGGACCTGCATCGGGACGTCCATGAAACCGGTTGGGGCGACACCTTCACCGTTCCGCGCGGCTGGTGCTACGACACCAATGCGGGGCGCCTGCTGATCCGTCTCCGTGACGGGGCGTCACCCGCGGAGCACGTCTTCAACGTCGCCACCTATGAATACGGCGCGTTGCTGGCCGCGAGTCATCACGTGGTGTTGCGCGGATTCGAAATCCGCAACTACGGCCACGCCTGTGTGCGGCTGGGCGAGGGCGCCACCGGTTGTGTCATCTACAGCAACGAACTGCACAACGCGCAGGCGGGTGTGTTCGTGTACGGCGAAACGACGGCGGAGAACGCGGTCTGGCACAACCGCATTTATGAGCGCGGCCTCACCGCCTATTCCTGGGGAGAGAACAAGCGCAGCGGCGATCAGCGCCAGGGCATCACCGGCTGGGCCGGGTCCAGCGGCCGCATGGGGCGCGGCATGTCCTTTTGTCACAGTGACATTCGCGGCTGGTTCGACGGCATCATGCCCGGCGGCTGGGGACGCGGCGACCGGCTCGACCTCAGCCGCGACATGGACATCATGTACAACACAATCTCCGACATCGGCGATCACGAAGCGATTGAGGTCGATTCGGGCGCCGTCAACCAGCGCGTGCACGGCAACTCAATCCGCAACGCCTTTGCCGCGATCGCCATGGCGCCGGTCGAAAAGGGGCCGGTCTACGTTACCCGCAACGACGCCACCTTCTACGTGCTCGGATTCAAACTCAACGTCGGCGCCGCGTCTTCCAAAGGCTGGGCCTATTGCTACCACAATTCGATGGTTTGTCTCTCCCAGGGCAACTCGTACGGCGGCACCGGCATCAGCCTCGCCCCCGGCGAAACGATGCAAACGGCCAACAAGCGCTTTTGGAACAACGCGTTGATCGTGGACGGCCGAGGCATCCGCTTCGGACAGGCGAGCAACGCCTTCGACTACAATTGCTACGCGCACGTCCCCTAATTCTTGGAGCCCGTGGTGTTTCATTGGGAAACCCAAAACGCGACCAACGGCTGGGATCTGGGCGTCTATACGAATCTCCCCGATTTCCAGGCCGCCACCGGCCAGGAGTCGCACGGGCAGGTCGCCGACCCGCAATTCGTCGCCACCCCCGGCCTGGGCGGATTCGAGCGCGGCGAATACGGCCCCCTCCCCTTCACCGATTTCCTGAAGGTGGACAGTCGTGGTGCCGATCTCCGCCTGCAACCGCAGCCCCTGCCACGACGCCGGCATCGTGATCCGCGGCATCCAATGAGGATTTCGGCGCGCGGCGCCGGATGTTGGGGCGTTGCAGGCCCGGGAACGGTGATCAGTGTTCGGTTGTCGGTTGTCGGTTCGAACAGAATGGGACGATTAATTGTAAACGACAACGCGTAAGCGACTACGTGTAGCAATGAACTGTGAGGGGATCGAACCTCCCACGGCGGCAGGGCCTGCCGCCCTCCATCTGCTCGAGTCGAAGGCGGCAATTCCCTGGAGGGCGACGGGCTCCGTCGCCGTCGACCAGGAGTAGAAGGATGAATCGCTCATGGTTCATCCACACACCTAGTCGTTTACGCTTAATCGGTTACACCGAGTCGCTTTCCACTCATCCGACTTCGTAGCGGCTCATGGCCCCCCGCGTAACGCATGCGTCAGCCGATAGAAGACAGGGCCGGTGGTCGCAAGCGCGTCGGCGGAATGTTGCATTCCCCCATCGCCAACGATGGGCGTTGCGAGTTGATTGCTCCATGACGACAGATCCGATGACTGCTGCACCTGATACACAAATCCCAGGGCGGAAGCCCACGCGATGACGGCGTTGGTAATTTCGGAAACTTCCGCGGGCCAGAGCAACGGCTGATGCGTGAGCAACGGAATCGGCGCGGAGACGGATGCTGCGCCTGCCGGATCGCGCATGCGCGCTACGATCCGCCGTACGCCCGCTGCCGCCAGCATCAAATCACGCGTCTTGTTGGTCGTGGCACTGGTGTCGAAGGCGCTGTTGCCCTCCAGGTCCCATTCCACCGTCAGGCTGCTATTGGGATGGTCAGGGTCGCTCGATCCCGCTGCGCTCAGAACGACCATCTGCCCCGGCAATCCGATCGGTTGCGAGATCGCGACAGTTGCCAGCGGTGCGCGATTGCCCGGCGAAGAAGGAACCACTCGTGGTCCGCTCCGGAACTGCGGTTCCCGTGCACGTCCCAGACCACTACCTCGAAGTTATTGGCGGCGCCGGGCGTAAAGTTCGGTACGGAGAAACGAGCTGAGGTTTGTTCCCGCCAGCGGCATATCCGCGACGGTATCGCCATAATCAGGGCGTCAGGTACTGCCAGCCAGCGCCTGGCGAGGTCGCCGGGCTGAACGTTGAGTTCAATTCAGCCCGTTGGACGGGAGCACCGCGCCGGCGGTCGTGACGGCCAGGGTGGGCTTAACGTTCTCAAGCGCCGTGCCGCCAAAATAGCGGTTCACGTTCAGGCCGCGACCCACCGCCAGGGTGAGGTGCGCGTAGTCCGCCGGGTAGCGCGCAGGATAAAGCAGCCGCGCAGTCCGCGAAATCCATTGCCCATCAGGTTGCCGTGGTAGTTGTCATCATTTCGGAAATCATGTGGAAATCCGAAACCGTGCGTCAGCTCGTGGATCACAGCCCCCTTGATCGCGGAGCTGACACTGCTGAACGTAGTCCCTTCAAACCATGGAAACGAGACGTCTGGTTGAACGGATAAGGCCCCAGCTCCGGGACGATGATGCCGTCGTAGGCCAGGTCATTGGTGAAGTACTCCGCCCGGAAGCGCACCAGGGCGTCGCTGCCCAGCATCGCCACACCGGGATCCGTTTCCTGAACCAAAGCTGGCACCCAGCGCCGTGCCCCCGTTGATGGCCCCACTGGCGTCTTCGATGTGCGCCTCGGGCAGCCAGCAGCCAGACTTCCCCGCCGGCCCAGACTGAGATTCCCGCATTGGTCGCCGCGGAGATCGTGCGCGTCCACAGATCCCCGCGCAGGTAACTATCGGCTTCCTTCACCTTCACCACCCAGACCCGCGGTGTCACCCCATCGCCTTCGGTTTCATATCGAAAGGTTTTGGCTCCAAACCCCAACTGGGCCATCTGGTCCCGGAACCAGTCGCGCGTCACCAACACGACGTGCTGCAGACTGACAACCGCACCTGCTTGGGCCGTGCGATTGGTGGGGACGACATAGGCAACCCGCACCACGGGCGAACCAATGGAGGTCGTGAACGCGTCCAATGCGCGTGCGCGCGACTTTTCCGCCGGACGGATGTCGTCTCCTGCGGGGGCAGGTCCAATTGCAGCCGTCACCGTGCCTGCAAACAGCATGCAACAACCAACCCAAACCGGAAATACGCCGACAGGATGCAATCGACCCGGTGGATGTACCTGAACAGGAATCATTCCGTCACTCGTGTCCACGCTACCCTACGCGGCGCACGTTCAGCCAGAATTTTGCCACCGATTGCATCCGTACTTACGATTTGAAGGAACTGCCTTCCCT
>CAVRTC010000004.1:0-169269 GCA_963723985.1 uncultured Actinomycetes bacterium | reverse complement strand
GGAGACGCCGTACTCCACCGTCGGCGCCTTCGTGCGCAACGCCTGCCGGTAGTCCTCGGCGAACTTGTGCTCGGCCCGCCGGTCGACGACGAAGTTCTTGGCGATCTTCTTCAGCTTGGCCGAGACCGTGGTCGTCTTGATGTCGTCGAGCAGGTTGAGCCCGAGCGACTTGCGATCCTCGGTGACGTAGGCGATCCCGGCGTCGATGGCGGCCGGGACGTTGCGCAGCCTGACCTCGCGGCCGTTCAGTCGGGTCGTGCCCTTGATGAACGTGCCGTAGCTGTGCCCGAAGATCGACCGCATCAGCTCGGTCCGGCCGGAGCCCATCAGGCCGGCGAAGCCGACGATCTCGCCCTTGCGGACGAAGAAGTCTGATCCTTTGGCGACCAGCCGGTCCGGCACCACCGGATGGGCCACCGTCCAGTCCGCCACGTCGAGCAGGACGTCGCCGATCTGCGGCGAGTGGTCCGGGAAGCGGGAGTCCAGCGAGCGGCCGACCATGCCGCGGATGATCCGGTCCTCGTCGACCGCGCCCTCGCGGACGTCCAGGGTCTCTACCGTCAGGCCGTCGCGGAGGATCGTGATGGCGTCGGCGATGGCCTCGATCTCGTTCAGCTTGTGACTGATCAGGATGCAGGTGATCCCCCGGCCCTGCAGGCCGCGGATCAGGTCGAGCAGGTGGCGCGAGTCCTCCTCGTTCAGAGCCGCCGTGGGCTCGTCGAGGATGAGGAGCTTGACCTCCTTGCTCAGCGCCTTCGCGATCTCGACCAGCTGCTGCTTGCCGACGCCGATGTTCTTGATCGCCGTCTCGGGATCCTCGACAAGTCCGACCCGGGCGAGCAGGTCGCGGGCACGGTTGTTCGTCGACACCCAGTCGATCACGCCACGCTTGGTCTCTTCGTTGCCGAGGAACATGTTCTCTGCGATCGACAACTCGGGGATGAGCGCCAGCTCCTGGTGGATGATCACGATGCCGGCGTGCTCGGAATCCCGGATGTTGCCGAAGGTGACCGGCTGTCCGTTGAGCCTGATCTCGCCCTCGTAGCTGCCGTGCGGATGGACGCCGCTGAGGACCTTCATCAGGGTGGACTTGCCGGCGCCGTTCTCGCCGCAGATCGCGTGCACGTCACCTCGGCGTACCACGAGGTTGACGTCCGAGAGCGCTTTGACGCCGGGGAACGTCTTGGTGATCCCGGTCATCTCCAGGATCGCGTCACCCTCGCTCATGCCGCCTCCTCATCAGGGCATCGTCAACAGGGCACCGATCGTCCTGACAACGTTGTCAGAGCCGAGTGTAGTTGCGGCTACCCCCAAGTCAACCGCCGGTCGTCCGCGGTGATCCGATTGTGCCATCGAGACGCGCGATGAGAGCGCTCCCGAGACGTCCGGCCGGATCACTATCCATGACTCACCGGCGTTCGCGCAAGGTGAGCGCTGCGCCCGATGCGGTCAACAGATTTCACGCTGAACCGGACGCTCGTGAACTACTTCCAAACAAGGCCCCGTGATCGGTCACGACTACGACAATACTTGCCTAGGGCAACGCTTAACAGGACCAGGGCTTGCTCGTGCCGTAGGACCCCAGGTTGCCCCAGCCGGCGCCGCCGATCTCGACCCGGTCGACCTGAACCGTGGAGTGATACGTCGCATCGCAGTCGACCCTCGACCACTGCCCGTACACGGTCGTGATCCCGTCGACACCGGTGCTCTCGAAGCTGTAGTCCTTGGCGCTCGCGTGCGTGTGGCCGTCCGCGGTTTCCCGGAGGATGACCCGGCCGTAGGACCCACAGTGGGTGGCGACCCAGTTGCCCTGGCTCAGCCGCTCGCACCAGATGTTGCCGACCCCTCGGATCCACCTGTCCGGGTCGCACACCCGGGCGGCAGTTGCGGTCTGAAGCCGGTGGTCGAGGTAGGCCCGGAAACCGCCACTGCTTCTGATCAGGAACCCGTTGTTGATGCCCTCGTTTTGATGCCTGTAGACGCAGTTCGGCTTCGGACCGATCCCCGGATCCGCGGTCGCAGAGGTGATGCCGGCGAGGGTCATCCACGCGCCGAGCAGGACAGTTGCGGCAACCTTGCGCATCACGGGACCTCCGCGTTCGGGACCAGGAAACCTAGTGCGGGAGATCGCCGACCGGGCCGGTATTGCTGGATTCAGCAACGGCGGGCGGTTGAGTTGGAGCGCGCTCCAACTCATAGCCTCGCTGAGCATGGACTATCGATTTCTTGGCAGGACAGGGCTCCGGGTCAGCGAGTTGTGTTTCGGGTCGATGCTGTTCGGCGAGGTCACCGACGAGCGGACCAGCCACGAGCTGCTGGACCGGTTCGCCGGGGCCGGCGGCACCTTCATCGACACCTCCAACAACTACTCCCGCGGTGCGTCGGAGGAGATCCTCGGCTGCTGGCTCGCCCGGCAGCAGCGAGAGGATCTGGTGATCGCCACGAAGGTCCGTGGGCGGATGAGCGATTCGCCCACTGACGAAGGGCTTTCGCGGCAGCACATCCTGAAGAGCGTCGACGACAGCCTTCACAGACTGCGGACCGACTACGTCGACCTCTACCAGATCCACTACTGGGACCCGGACACCCCGCTCGAAGAGACGCTCTCGACGATGGACACGCTGGTCCGATCTGGCAAGGTGCGCTACGTCGGCGCCAGCAGCGTCAAGGGTTACCAGTTGCAGAAGGCGCTCGGCGTGGCCGACAAGCACGGCTGGGAGCCGTTCGTCTCGCTCCAGCCTTGCTACAACCTGCTCGTCCGCGAGATCGAGTGGGAGCTGATTCCGGTGTGCCGGAAGGAAGGCCTCGGCGTCATGCCCTTCAGCCCGTTGGCCAAGGGATGGTTGTCCGGCCGCTTCCGGCGCGGGACGGCCGAGCCGCCCGCCGACAGCCGGATCGCCGCGGCGGCCGGCAGGATGAGGTGGGCCGAGTTCGGCACCGAACACACCTGGACCGTGCTTGACGCATTGCACGACGTGGCGTCCGAGACCGGGCACACCCCGGCGCAGGTGGCTCTCAACTGGCTACTCGACGCGCCCGGCGTGACGGCACCGATCATCAGCGCGCGCACCCCGGAGCAACTCGACGACAACCTCGGCGCGGCCGGCTGGTCGTTGGATCCGGAGCAGCGAGTGCGGTTGGACGAGGCGAGCGCCCGGCCGGCGCCCTATCCGTATTCCTGGGTCCCGGACTGAGCGTGTGTGACATTTGTGTTGGCTTCCGCATCGAAAGAGGTGACGCCAACCAAGGAGTGAGATGCCGAATCGCAGTGGATCCAGCGACGAGCAGGAGTTCGAGGAGTTCGCCCAGGCGCGCGCCGCTCAGCTCTACCGCTCGGCGTGGTTGCTCTGCGGCAGTCACCACCAGGCCGAGGATCTCGTCCAGGAGACCCTCGCCAAGGTCTATGCCCGGTGGCGACGGCCGTTCGGCCGGATCGACAATCCCGCGGCCTACGCCCAGACGACGCTGATCCGCACATTTCTGGGCGGGAAGCGCCGGCGCAGCAGCGACGAGCAGTCGTACGCCGAAGTGCCCGACCGAGCTGTCGCCGATCCGGCGGTAGGAGCCGACGTCCGACTCGCACTGCGGGAGGTGCTGGCCGAGCTGCCGGCGCTGGACCGGGCGGTGCTGGTGCTGCGCTACCTCGAAGACCTCAGCGTCGACGAGGTCGCCGTACGAATGGGTGTCTCGCCGGGAGCGGTGCGCAACCGCAGCATGCGCGCACTGGAACGGGTCCGCGGGTTGGTCGACGTCTCACTGACGATCGGAAAGGACTGACCATGTACGACGACCAGAACGACACCGACGAGCGGATCTCGACACTCTTCCGCGACTCCACCGCTGAGGTCGAGCCCGATGTTGCCGGCCTGGTCCGGGGCGGTATCGACCGCGGCCGGGTCAAGCGGCGCCGGAGCAACCTCGGGATGGTCCTCGCCGCGGCCGCCACCGTCAGCGTGGTCGGAGTGACGGCGAGTGTCGTATCCACCCTCGGCTCCAGCGGCGCCGGGCTCGACCCCGCCGGCGCTCCTGCGGCCGCCCCGGCGACCAGCACGGTGACGCCGCCGAAGGCGACCACGCCGAGGGCGACCAAGCCCGGTCGGCCGCCGTCGATCCCGACCGCCGACATCCCGGTCAAGGCGGCCGAGCTGCCACGGTCGTTCACCAAGCTGTACCCCGGAAAGATCACCCCCGCCGAGGAACGGACCGGCCGGATCATGGACGACGGCCGGGCGGGCCAGTACGCCCACTTCCGGTGGAACGGCTTCACCACCAGCGTCACGTTCGTAGCGTTCACCGGAACTCCGGCGGAAAAGTGCCGTGAGGTCCAGCTGGACGCGAGTCAGTCCGGTGCCGCGCCGGTGAAGTGCCAGCCGCGCCCGGACGGATCCGTACTGACGACTGGGCGCGGGACCGCCCCCGCCCGTGACGGTGGTGGCACCAGCCAGGGGGCGTCGCTGTTCACCACGCACGGCTACGAGATCTTCGTCCAGTCGTACAACACGGCGCTCAAGGAGGGGCCGATCCTGGCGGACGAACCGCCGTTCAGCATCGCCCAGCTGATCCGCGCCGTCACCAGCAAGGTCTGGTTCTAGCCGGCGTTACCCGGCCGAGATTGGACTGGCGCGGACCAGGCCGAATCGGCCGTCGTCACCGGGCCAGGGTCGTTCGTAGGCTGCCGCGGACACCCACGACAGGAGACCCGATGAAACCCCTGCCCATCACCGCGTTGGCTGTCGCTTGTGCCAGCGCTGTCGTCGTCGCCGGCGCGTCCCTGGCCCACGCGGACCCGCGTTGCGAGGAGGTCGATGCGACGATCTACGACAAGGTCGTCACGGAGGGCTGCCCACCCCCGAGCCAGGTCTGCGTGGCCGGCTTCGTCCGCGGCAAGCATGGCTTCGACGGGAAGACCGTGTTCCTGCTCGGCTCCCGGGGTGTACCGCCGTCGACGGCACCCAGCTATCGCCCGGTCAGCGGGGACATCACCTACACCTTCAAGGACGGGTCGACGCTGACGGCGCTCGAGACGAGTATCGGCAACGTCGACACCGCGACCGGCGCTGGTCACGCCGGCGGCACCCAGGAGTTCACCGGCGGCACCGGCCGCTACCAGGGTGCGACCGGCTTCACCTACCTCAACCAGCACTACGAGGGCGACCACTTCGTCACCCACATCCAGGGTGAGGTCTGCCGGGCGAAGCGTTGAGCCCTGCATCACGTCGCGCGACACGAAGATCCAGCGAGCGGACGCCGGCCCGGAGGAGCATCCTCCGGGCCAGGTGTGGCTCCAGCCGACACGGGCCCCGGTTGCTCTGATTGATGTTGCCGACCTGCAGCAGGTCGACCTCGATGGTGGAGCGGTACGTGTAGGGGCACGGCCGGTAGTCCAGCCAAGCGCCGTACACGGCGGTGATCTCGTCCGGACCGGTCGTGCCGGAGCCGTACGCCGCCCGCCGGCGGTCAGGGCCGGGCTCACACCGAGCAGGAAATCGCAACGATCTTCCGCCATGGGCGCATGTGACGGCGGGGCGTCGGCGATGCTGTGGGCATGGAGTACGTGTCCAGAGTGCCGCGACCGCCGCTGGACGGGCTGATCGACGACCTGTACTACCTGGAGGGTGCGCCGCCGTACGGCCTGCTGACGCTGCCGCCCGCGCCGTCGGCGTTGCTCATCGTCAACCTCGGGGCGCCGTTCCGCATCCGCGCCGGCACCGACATCGAGACGGCCGAGTACGCCGACGGCTGCGTGGTCACCATGCCCACCCGCGCCTGGGAGTTCGGCTACCCACTCCGGACCCGGTCCGTGGGCGTGCACTTCAAGCCGTGGGGGCCGGCGCTGTTCCTGCCGATGCCCGCGGCCGAGCTGTGTGACCGGCCGGTGACGGTGGAGCAGGTTTGGGGCCGGCCCGCTGTGGCTGAGCTGCCAGACCGGCTGGCCACGGCGGACGGACCGCACGAGATGCTGACGCTGCTCGAGGAGGAGCTGATGCGACGGCTGTGCGAGAACGCCGGCCTGGGTCTGGTCCGCCATACGAGCAGCGTCATCGCGGCGACCGGCGGGGCGGTGGCGATCGGCGACCTGAGCGCGGCAGCCGGTGTCAGCAGCACTCATCTGGCCCAGCGGTTCAAGGAGCTCATCGGCGTCACGCCGAAGCGGCTGGCCCGCACCTACCGCTTCGCCGCCACCGTGTTCGCGATCAATCCCGACGGACCGATCGACTGGGGCGACCTCGCCGGTGGCGCAGGCTACTTCGACCAGGCCCACTTCGGCCACGAGTTCCGGGAGTTCACCGGGCTCACGCCGACCCGGTACATCGAAGTCCGGCGGCGGTTCCTGCGCGAACATCCCGGCCACGCGCTGGACAGCTGGCCACTGCCGGCCGATTGATTTCTTACAAGACCGACAGCTCACGACACGCTAATTTTGGCGCACCCAAGCAGAGGAGAGCCCCGTGGGCAAGGTAGTCATGTACAACTCGGTGTCGGTGGACGGCTTCGTCGCGGACGAGAACGACCAGCCCGGACCGCTGTTCGACTGGTTGACCAGCGGTGACGTCCCGTTGGACGAAACCGGCGAGTTAAAGGTGTCGCAGACGTCCCATGACTACACCCGGGCGTACTGGGACGCGATCGGGGCGACAATCGTCGGCCGCCACGTCTTCGACATGACGGACGGCTGGGGCGGGACGCCTCCGGGCGGCGTGCCCGCGGTCGTCGTGGTCTCCCATCGCCCCCGGCCCGACGGCTGGCACCCGGACGCGCCGTACCACTTCCTCGACGGGGTCGAGGCAGCCATGGCCAAGGCGCAGGAACTTGCGGGTGACCGCGTGGTCGAGGTCGCCGCCGGCGACGTCGGTGGCCAGATGCTTGCCGCGGGCCTGGTCGACGAGGTGCGCATGGACGTCGTACCCGTCGTGCTCGGGTCCGGCAAGCGCTACTTCGGGTCGGTCGACGCGCAGCACCTGTTGGAGGATCCTGACGTGGTGATTCAGGGCAACCGGGTGCTTCACCTGCGCTATCAGGTGCGCCGTTGACCGATCTGAGCGCCGAGCTGGTTCCACGCTGGATCGAGGCGGACCGGCCGTTCTCGCACCCGCGCCACATCGGCCGCGACCTGTCCTGGCAGGCCTGGATGTCGCTCCCGGACGAGGCGGATCAGGCAGCGCCGAACCACGTCGGCAGCTGGCTGAGCAGCTTCTGCTGGTCGTCGCCGACCCACGCGACATGGCCGTCCGGCCGCAGCAGCACCGAGGGCACGTCCAGTTCCTCGCTGACGTCAAAGACGTGGTCGACCCGATCCGCCCAGCCATGCACCGAGAGCCGGCCGGTCTGGTCGAGCAACAGGCCGCGGCCGCCGCGCATCAGCTCGTAGAGGCGTCCCTGCTTCAGCTCCAGATCCCGCAGCCGCCGGCCGAGCAGTTCGTGCCCGTCGCCGAAGTCGTAGCGGATCCCGATCGCGATGATCTTCTCGATCAGGTACCGGTTCACGTCCTCGAAGTCCATCAGCTCCGACACCAGCCGGCGTACCGCCTGCGGCCCCGGCTCGATGGACATCAGCTGCATCTGCGCGCGGGTGTTGTCCAGCATTTTCATTGACCTCGGCGGCCAGTTTCCAGCCCAGGTTGAACGCGTCCTGGATGCCCAGGTTGAGCCCCTGTCCGCCGACCGGCGGATGGATGTGCGCCGCGTCGCCGGCCAGCAGCACCCGGCCGGTCCGGTACCGCTCGGCCAGCCGGGTGGCGTCGCCGAAGCGGGACAGCCAGCGCGGTGAGTGCACGCCGAAGTCGGTGCCGGCGACGACCTGCAACCGTTGCTTGAGTTCGTCCAGGGTCGGCGGCACCATCCGGTCCTCGGATACCCCTTCGGCGGGTACGACGACGCGGTATGCGCCGTCCCCGGTGGGTGAGACGCCGAACCGCAGCTGGGTCTTGCGGACCTCGGCGTTCGCAAGCGGCCAGCGTGTCCGGATCCGCGGTCAGCTGCAGTTCGCCGAGCAGGGTCTCATTGGTGCCGGGTTCGCCGGGGAAGCCGACGCCGAGCAGCTTGCGCACCGTGCTGCGGCCGCCGTCGCAGCCGACCAGGTAACGCGAGCGCAGCTGCGTGCCTTCGGCCAGCTCGGCGGTCACTCCGTCGTCGTCCTGGCTCAGCCCGACCAGTTCGCAGCCGGACCGGAGCTCGGCGCCGGCCTCGGCGGCATGCTCGGTGAGCAGCCGGTCGGTGGAGGTCTGCGGGATGCCGAGGACGTACCCGTGCGCGGTGTCCAGCCGCTCGGGCGACGGCTTGCTGATGCCGGCGAAGAAGCCGCCGACCGGGTACTGCGTGCCGAGCGCGAGGAACCGCTCCAGCAGGCCACGCTGGTCCATCACCTCGATGCTGCGCGCGTGCAGGCCGAGCGAGCGGACCACCTTGGTCGGCTCCGTGTCCCTCTCCAGCACGAGCACCCGCACGTCGTGCAGCCGCAACTCGGCGGCCAGCATCATGCCCGTCGGTCCGCCGCCGGCGATGACGCCCATCTCCGGCGCCTCGACATCGTCCTGGAGACGGCGCAGGACGTCGTCGATCTCGGCGTCCGACAGTTGATCCATCGGGCCGGTGCTCCACTTGATCTTCAGTGCGTTCTTGGCCTTTTTGGCCAAACCGAATGTGGTGGCGGTCACCGCGACCGCCTCGGGGATCAGAACGTCGGGCAAGCCAGGGACGTGCGTGATGGCGATCGCGCCCGGCGTCGACCGGGCCACGGAGTCGTCGATCCAAACGAGCGTCGCCCCGAAGGTGGCTGGCATCGCGACGACGGTCGGCAACGCGTCCTTCGAAGAGGAAAGGTCCATGGCATACCGTGCCTGACCGGTCACGATGGTCCGGGCATCCTCCCGGTGATGGCCCCGACCGATGATCTTGAAGTCGGACGCCTGCTTAAGCCGGGGCGCTGCTTCCGGCGTCACCGTCTTCGCCGTCTCGGTCAGGTCGCCGTAGGTGACCTTGTGGTCGTCCATGGCGACCGCGTCGCCATCTTCGGTCCGGAGCTGCGTGACCGGTACGCCCATCCGCTGCGACGCAGCCGTGACCAGCCGCGCCCGCATCTCGGCACAGATCACCCGGACGGGATCCCAGAGAGACCGGGTTAAGTGGGAGCCACCGGTGATCTGGGTGTGTGACGACGGGGCTCCGCCTTCGACAGGGCAATATCCATGCTCTCGAACGGAACGTCAAGATTGTCGGCCACCATCATGCCGATGGTGGTCTTGATCCCCTGGCCGCACTCCATACGGGGCACCTCGAGGTAGAGGCGGTTGTCCGGTCTGATCTCGATCAGCAGGTCGTAATACTTCGGAGTCCCGGTGAGGATGAGCAGGTCGGACAGCTCTGCGACGTCCTGGAACTTCGGCGTCTTGGTGGGAAACGCCCCGGCGCTGTCCGGCCACCCGAGCCGTGCCGCCAATGCCAAGGTCGGCCCGCCCACGAGAAACGCCTTGAGGACGTGGCGACACGGCAAAGCGCCATCAAGAGCTGTCATCACGCCTCCCCTTGTGTAGCCACGGGATCCTCCGCAGCCGGCGCTCCCTACCGAAGCATCTGGATAATATCGAGCGCGTGGTAGAAAGTCAATCGAGCAGCGGCGATGCAGCCGGAGAATACCTAGAGCTGCCGACGCCTTCCGGAAGACTTCCGGGAGTGAGGGTCTCCCGCCCCTCCTGAGCCCATAGTATTCTTTGCTATATTGGGGCCGTGTCCGACCGAAGCGACGTTCTGCGCGAGGTGATGCTCCAAACGAGGACCACCCAGTCTGAGCTGTCGCGCCTGAGCGGGGTTCGCCAGCCGAGCATCAGCCAGTTCCTCTCCGGCAAGGTCGACTTGAGTGATGACCAGCTCGATCGGCTGCTGTCGTGCATGGGCTATCGGCTCGAAGTCGTCCGGAGGCCGGTCCTTGCCGACCTCACCCGTTCCGAGCGGCGTTCGTGGGGGCTGCACCGTCGTTTGTCGACGCATCTGACCCGGTCGAGCCTGGAGGTGTGGCGGGCCACGATCGAGCGCAACCTCGAGCGACTGCGCAGCAGCGTGAAGGGCCAGCCGCACCTGCGCAACCTGGACCGCTGGCAGTCGCTGATCGATCGCCGCGACGTGCCGGGGCTCCATCGGGTTCTCACCGGTCTTGATCGGGAGTCGATCGAGATGCGCGAGGTGTCTCCGATGGGTGGCCTGCTCTCGCACGAGGAGCGTTCCGACGTGCTCCGCATGACGGGCTGATGCGTCGGGACCAGTTGGAGCACGCCATCCGGACGGCATGCCAGATCATCGGCCAGCCCGAGGTGATCGTGGTTGGCTCCCAGTCCATCCTCGGCACCTTCCGCGAAGACGAACTTCCGGCCGACGCCACCATGTCGGTCGAGATCGACATCCTCCCGATCGCCGACGGCAACGCGGAGACCAAGCGGCTTGCCGACCTCATCGAGGGAGCCGCAGGGGAGTTGTCGCCCTTCGAGGAGCTTCATGGCTTCAGCATCGACGGCGTCGACCTCGAGACGTCCGCGCTTCCGGAGGGATGGAGAGATCGCCTGGTCAAGGTCCAGAACGCCAACACCGCCGCACCAGCTGGCGAGCCACAGTTCACCGGCTGGTGCCTCGACAAGGAAGATCTCTGCGTCGCGAAGCTCTGCGCCTTTCGCGAGAAGGACCAGAACTTCGTCGCGGCCCTGGTGCGTGCCGGCCTCGTCGACGCGGCCGTGATCGCGAGCCGTTTGCCAACCGTGCCGGAGCGCTACAGCGTCGAGCTTGCGCTCGGCTGGCTGGCGGCCCGTCAATAGAGTCAGAGGGTTTGACCATGTCAGTGCTCACGCCGTGCTCACCGAAATAGACGCAACTGGATGACACCAGACGTCACGCCGGCCGACCGGTCGGGGGTAGAAGCCCCTGACCAGGCGGCACGTAATGGCACCGAGGCGACACTGGACGTCATCGGTCGCATCTTGACTGGGGGTCAAGAGGTCGGGAGTTCAAATCTCCCCAGCCCGACGGAGAAAGTGCAGGTCATAAGGGGTGTCAGCTCAGCTGGCACCCCTTCTTCATGCCCGTTTGCTAATCCCTTGCTAATCCGCGGGCTGGTAGCATGCGGGATCGGCGGACTCCGAGCTGGGGAGCCCTGCCAGGCGAGGAGGGTTGCCCATGCGCGGGAGCCTGCTGAAGCGGGGCGAGACGTGGAGCTACGTGCTCTACCTCGGCCGTGGTTCGGACGGGAAGAAGCAGCAGAAGTGGGTCGGCGGATTCCGCACCCGGCGGGAGGCCGAGGCGGCGCTGACCGAGGCGCTCGAACGGGTCCGGACCGGCACCTGGGCAGACCCCGGCCGCCAGACCGTCGGCGAGTATCTCGAGGACTGGCTGACCGCCGTGCGACCGAGTCTGCGATCTTCGACCGCCACCAGCTACGAGCACACGTTGCGGAAGTGGGTCATCCCCCGGATCGGCCACCTTCGCCTCGGCGCGCTCTCGTCGGCCAAGCTCAGCGCCCTCTACGGCGAGCTCCTGAGGTCCGGCCGCCACGACCGCAAGGGCGGCTTGTCGGCCCGGTCGGTGGCCTACACCCACCGCATCGTGACTCACGCCTTGAAGGACGCCGTCTCGTGGGGCCTTCTGGCCCGCAACCCAGCCGCGCACGTTGATCCGCCCCGGGTGGCGAGACCCGAGATGCAGGTCTGGACCCAGCAGGAGGTCCAGCGCTTCCTGGCCTTCGTCGCCGCCGACCGCCTCTATGCGCTGTGGACCGTGCTCCTGGCCACCGGCCTGCGCCGGGGCGAGGCCCTCGGGCTCCGCTGGGACGACGTCGACCTTGAGCGGCGCCGACTGTCGATCCAGCGGGCCGTGACGGTCGTCGACTACGAGATCGTGGTCTCCGAGCCGAAGACCGCCCGGGGCCGGCGGTCAGTCAGCATGGACCCGACCACCGCCGCCGTCCTCGTTGCCCACCGAAAGCGCCAACTCGAAGAGCGCATGGCCTGGGGCCCCGCCTGGCAGGACAGCGGTTACGTATTCACCACCGAGGACGGCCGGGTGCTCCATCCCCAGCGGGTGACCCAGGTCTTCAAGCGCCTCGCCAACGAGGCCGGCCTCCCGCCCATCCGCCTGCACGACCTCCGCCATACCGCCGCGACCCTGGCCCTGACCGCCGGGATCCACCCGAAGGTCGTGTCGGAGCGGCTCGGCCACGCCACCGTCGGCATCACCCTCGACACGTACTCCCACGTCGGCGAAGGCCTCCAGGAGGAAGCGGCCGCTCGGCTGGCGGGCTTGATCTTCGGGGATACCGAGTCGGGCTCTGGTGGAACGGGAGGCTGAAGTGCCCCGTCCGCCTTCTGGAACCGATGGATACACTCTCTTTCGTGGCACTTGACGCGCAAGGGCACGACGGCGTGGATCACGAACTCAGGGCTTGGATCAAGAGCCTTGCCCGGCCGCGCCGACGCACCGAGGGCGAGCGGCGAGAATTCAGCCCGGAGGACGCTGCGTACCTTCGTAGGATCGCCACCGACGGAACCCTCAAGGCCGCCCTGCAGGAGATCGCCGCGGGGGAACCGGACCTCGCCGACTGAGCCTTCTGGCGCACGATGATCCTGCTCGACGAGTACCTCGCCATTCGCGTCATTTCACAGTCGGCGCCCGAGGCCATTGCGGGCGTTCCCGTGGCGCTCACCTACGGGCGGGCCTACCGACTCACCCGGGCTCTCCTCGACGTCGGTCCCGGCCGCCTTCAGCTGAAGGGCCGGTTTACGCGACTTGTCGACGGACTGAGCCCCGGGGGCCAGGAACTCCTTGCTGAATGGCTGACCGATCCCGACCCGGGCGTGCTCTCCGTCGTCGACCCTCGGCCCCTGATCGGCGCCGCTGCAGCGCTGCAGAACACCTATGCCGTATCGCTCCTCCAAGCGGAAACCCTGGCCGCCAGTGCCGACCACGACTGGCCGATCCGATTCGGCGACCCGGACAGCACTTCCCTCGGCCTGCACCGGGCAGTGAGGGAACTCGGCCTCGATCTCGCCGTGCTCAACGACTGATCCGGCTGGGACGTCCAAGCCGGGATCAAGGCGAACCGAACTCAGGCTGAGCGGGCGGTGCGCCGCTGCACTCGAACCGGAGCCACGACGGCCGGCGATTCCTTCGCCTCTTTGGGCGGGATCGCTTCCAGGGTCAAGCGCAGGCCGAGGGCAGCGGCCACGTCGACCAGCGTGGCCAGGGTGGGGTTCGGGTTGGTGGCGGTCAAGAGGCGGCGTACGGCGGGCGGGCTCCCTTGAAGATGCCGGGCGAGATCCGCCTTGCTGACCCCGAGGTACTCCCTCCGTTCCTCGAGCGCGTTGACGATCCGATCCAGCGTGAGCGTGCGGGCATGTTGGCGCAGGAATTCCTCCCGGAACTCGGAATCGCGCATTCCGGCGTCGAAGTCGTCCCAGAACTCACTCGCCCCGCTCTTCCCCGGCACCTCGCCAGTGTACCATATGCGGTACACATACAAGGTCTTCGTCGTACTCCTTCGTGGATCGGGTTCAATCCTCCAGTCGCCTTGTTACACGTGCTCCGGTAAGGGTTTCATCCGCGCCGACGCGAACCGCATCCGTTCTGCTCCCATAGTATTCTTTGCTATAGTAAGCCCGTGTCCGACCGAGGCGACGTGCTGCGGGAGGTGATGCTCCAAACTGGCACCACCCAGTCCGAGCTGTCGCGCTTCAGCGGGGTTCGCCAGCCGAGCATCAGCCAGTTCCTCTCCGGCAAGGTCGACCTGAGCGATGAGCAACTCGATCGACTGCTGTCGTGCATGGGTTATCGGCTCGAGGTAGTCCGGAGGCCGGTCGTTGCGAAGCTCACCCGTTCCGAGCGGCGTTCGTGGGGGCTGCACCGTCGGTTGTCGAGCCAACTGACCCGGTCGACCCTGGAGGCGTGGCGGCCCACGATCGAGCGCAATCTCGAACGACTGTGGAGCAGCGTGAAGGGCCAGCCCCATCTCCGCAACCTGGAACGCTGGCAGTCGCTGATCGAGCGCCGCGACGTGCTCGGACTGCATCGCGTTCTTACGGGTCTTGATCGGGAGTCGATCGAGATGCGCGAGGTTTCTCCGATGGGTGGCCTCCTGTCGGACGAGGAGCGCTCCGAAGTGCTGCGCAGGACGGGCTGATGCGTCGGGACCGAGCCGTCTGCCCAGCGGTTGCGGCCCGCTACAACGACGGGCGTGCTCTCGGTCGGCTGGCGTCCCGTCAGTAGCGAACCCGACCCCGCCGACTGATCAAAGAATCTCAAGGACCAATATCGATCCCTAGATCCGGGCCGGGGAGTGGAGGGCGAGCGACCTCGGCGACTCGATCGAGCCATTGGTGTGCGGGATCAAGCGTGCGCTGTGACAGGTGCGGCGGCCGATCGGGCGCGAGGTCTCGAGCAGGCTGCGTGAGGGCGTGCAATTCGGCGTCGACGGTGCGGAGACGCTCGTCGGGCCAGCCATGTTCGGTGTCCCATTCGATGCGGTGGCGTTGCTCGGCGCGGAGTTCTTCCAGTTCGTCCCGAAAGCGGACGACCTTCGATTCGGCGCTGTTGACCTGGCCGGTGAAGCGGTCGATGTCGTCGAGGACCGACGTCTTGTCCCGGCGGCCGTGGCGGCGCAGCTGGGAGAGTGGTCCGAACCGCTCAAGACGTTCCTGAGCGTGCTGGAGCCGGTAGTGGGCGTCGCTGAGTTGCTTCTGGGCGTACTGGAGGGCGAGCTCCGCCTGACGGATGGCCGGGCGCACGTCGGGCGGTCGCTGGCGGAGGAGGAAACGAAGTTCGGATTGCTTGTCGAGGAGCTGCTCGACACTCGGGGCGTCGTGGATGGCGAAGCCGGCGTCGGGTTCCCGGCGAAGGGCGTCGAGGACTTCCTTTTCGGGTGTGCGCTGGTCGGCCAGGACGCCGCCGTAGTCGATGTCGGGGAGGCGGCTGACATTCCAGGTGTGGGTGGCGTATCGGCTGCGGCTCTGGGCGGTGTAGCCGGTGAACCGTTCGAGGGCGGCGGTGCCGAGGAGGTGGACCTGAGGCCAGGTGCCGCCCTGGACACCGTCGACCGTGCGGGCCCACGCGTGGGAGCAGTTGGGGCTGCCGTCGGGGCGGTGACCCTCGACGAACGCCCGCTGGAGTTGAACGGTTCGGCCGTTGCTGGCCAGGGCGTGCAGACCGTCGTCGGCGACGGCGGTGATGGTGACGACGCTCCCGTTGTGGAGCCGCTGCCCATCGGTGTGGATGGTGCCGTGGATGAGGAGCCGGTCGCCGGCGGCGTAGCGCCGTTCCCCGGTGCCCCACGCCGGCCCGGCGAGTTCGGGGCCGTGGATCTGTCCGCTGGCCCGGAGGCGGGCGCGGATGCGGTCGGCGACGTCCTCGCAGTCGGCATGGGAGACGGCGAGGGCGACGACACCGGGGGCGCCGTGGCTCGCGAGGTCGGCGACGACCGCGTCGGCCAGGGCCTCCCGAGTGGCGTGCGGGGAGCCGAGGTCGTGCTCCCACCCGTGGTTCTTGCGGATGGCCTGGCTGGTGGCGACGAGCCCGGAGCGGTAGCGGGCCAGGGCCTGTCGTTCCGCAGGCTCGAGCTGGCGCCGGTTCTCCGTCAGGGCTGGGCCTGGGATCTTGCCGCTGGCCGCGAGGTGAGCGAGTTCCTGGGCGAGGCCACCGGCCCGGACGGACTGAGCCTGGTGGGGATCGCCGAGGCACCAGAGCGTGGCGCCGGGGGTGGCGGCGACGGCGGCCAGGATGATCTCGGCGTCGCTGGTCGCCACCTGAGAAACCTCGTCGAGCACGATCACGGCCCCGGCGGGGAGGATGGCGCCGTCAAGGGCGAACCGGGCGATCGTCATGGCCGGGACGCCGGCTTGGCGGAGTTCCCCGGCGGCCTGGTTGGTGGCGGCCAGGCCGAGGACCGGGTGGCCGGCGGCCGAGGCGGCGGTGGCGGCGGCGTGGACGGTCGTCGTCTTGCCGAATCCGGCCGGGGCGATCAGGGAGCACACCGCTTGTCGCGACGAGCACAGCGCTCGGACGGCGGCGGCCTGGTCAGCGCCGAGGCCTGGCGCTTCGGCAGCGATGGCGTGTTCCACGCTCTTCTCCGGGAGCGGATCGACGACGGTGGCGGAGAGTTCGTCGAGGAGGTCGAGGACGCGCCGTTCGAGGAGGAGGTGGTCGACGGTGGAGTAATGCCGTGACGTTCGGCCGGTGCGATCGGCGAGCAGCACCGCGTGATCCGACTCGACGAAGGCGTCGGCGCAGTCCTCGATGTCCTCGACGGTGAGGCGGCCGGCGCCGAAGGCGGCGACCCGTTCGACCACCTGGGCTTCGTTGAAGCGGGCCCGGCGGGCGCACAGGCCCTCGTCGGGTTCGATGAGGGCATCGACGACGTCATCCCACTCGACCTGACGTTGGAGCTCGGGGATGATCCGCCCGCAGACGTGGGCTTCGAGGGCATGGCCGTCGGGCAGGCCGATGGCGTCCGCTTCCGTCTCCCACCGTTCGCGCAGGACCTCGGGCGTCAGGGAGCCGTCTTTGCGGGGTCGGGTGGCCAAGGATGCCCACTCGTCCGCCTGCATCCGCTCGACCGGGTCGGGGTTCTCCGGCCCGGCGCCGGCCAGGTATTCGTCGATGGCCGCTGTCCGTTTGGAGAACGTCCGCAGCCATCCGGGGTCGAATCCCACCATCTCCCGGCATCCGTTGCGGTCCGGTCCCCACTCCACGCCGAGCTGGCGGGTGAGGCGGCGGCGGAGCTCCTCCTGGTACACCGAGCCCGCCGCCTTGCCCCACTCGTAGAGCGGGGTGGCGTCGAGGGCGGCGAACGTTCCGTCCGGTCGGCGCCCCAGGTTCACGACGACGCAATGGCTGTGCAGCTGCGGGTCGCCCTCGCGGGATGTGCGGTGGACGAACGTGGCGGCGGCGATGCCCGTCGAGATCCGCTGCCGTTCGCCGTCGACCGTCTGGCGGGTGGCCCCGCCTCGACGTTCGAGGAAGTCCAGGGCGACGGCGACGGCCTCCACGTGAGCGATCGACGCGGCCGACGCCACCTCGGGAGAGCCGAAGGCCCAGAGCAGCGACACCGACTTCGGGGGCGAGAACGTCACATCGAAGGCCGTCACCGTTCGGGACCGGTGGCCGGGCAGCAGCTCGGCGTCGGTCGTCGGGTCCCGGCCGACGAGCAGGGCGCGGAGCTGGTCGGCCGCCACCACCCCGGCGACGCCGAGCTCGACGGCGAGGCGGCCCTGCCAGACCCCGGGGGCTTCGCCCGAGCCCATGTAGTAGTCCTCGACGCCAACGGCAACCTGGCGCAGCAGGTATTCGGCGTCGGCGAGCTTCGTGATCCGCAACATCGCTACGCCCCCGCCTCGGATCTGGCCGCCGCGGCGCCGGGCAAAGCCTGCTCGAAGAGCTGGCAACTGTCTGTCGCTCGTTCGGTTGTGGGGTTGAGGGGTTGAGTTGTAGTGGGGGATTGGGACTTAGGGTTGTGGGTTGTAGGGGTTTCGGGGTTGGGGTATTGGGATTTCGTATTCGTAGGGTTTGAAGCGTTGGAGGGCGCGGGGGTGGCGGTCGGCACGTCGTCGCCGAGCAGCGGCAACTGGACCGGAGCGCCGGCTCCCCGCCGGCGGCCGGAGGAACTCGGCCGCCGCCCGGGCGCGTGTGCCGTGCGCCCGTCCTCCGTCAGCACAGTCGTGTGCCGTGCCTCCACGGCCCGTCGAACCGCGTGCGGCGTTTCCATGTCGCGATCAGCCGTGTGCGGAAGATCGACACAGGGTCGAAGGCCGGCGAAGAACTCCACGACGTAGACGGATTCGCCGAACCGGCCGGTATCGACGTCGCGCCGGTCCTCCCGGTGCACGATGCCTTCGGTGCAGAGCCGAGCCAACGCCCGGGCCGCCGTCCCCGGCGTTAGCCCGAGGTGGTCGGCCACACACCGGGTACTGGTCCTGGCCAGCCAGCGGCCCTCCTTCGGGACGGCGTCGAGGACGACGTCCTCCAGCACCGCCCAGGCCGTGAGACCGAGGCTGCGCTTGAGAACCCGAGACTCGACCGTGAGGATGAGGCGCCCGGCCTCGTTGCCGTCGAGCACTATTGGATCGCCCTCAGGGGCGGGGCAGCGGCATCGGTACCGGGCATCCTGGCGGCGTCCGGGCGCAGCATCTCCTCGATCGTCGCCCGGGACACGCGCAAGCAGCGGCCCAGGGTCAGGACCGGCAGGCCACTGCGCCCGCCGGTCTCCCGCCAGATCCGAGCCTGCTCATAGGCGGCCCATCGCGAGATTCTGAGAACTTCGGCTGCTTCCTCGATGGTCAGGACAAGGGGAAGTTCCTCGAGGTTGTGCAACGGCGACTCCTTCGGCCCCAGCCGCGCCCCGCCCAGCCGCCGTGCGCGGTTGTAGAACTACACGCGTGTGAGTAGAATCGCGCCGATGTAACTCGCGCGCAAGCCAAATGTTGATTATCGTGCTGAGAAGTTGATTCGAGCTCCGGAGGACGGACGATGCGCCGACGCGGGTCAGAGGAGGAAAGGGTCCCGACACTGACCCCCAACCAGGTCGTCGCCTACAACCTGGCTCGAGCCAGGCTGTTCCGAGGCTGGACTCAAGAGCAGGCCGCCGAGGCCCTTGCGCCCTACCTCGGCACCAGGTGGTCCGTGGCGAACTTTTCGGCCATCGAGCGCTCCGTCGACGGCGGCCGGATCCGCCAGTTCACCGCCGATGACCTCTTCGCCTTCTCCCGGGCCTTCCGCGTCCCGATCGGGTTCTTCCTCACCCCGCCAGTCGACGACCCGAGGACGTATGGGATCGCCACTCCCGACGCCGACCGTGACGGGCTGGATCCTATGGAGCTCCTCGACGCCATCCTCGGCACCGACGAGACGATGGAGGTCTGGGAGAACGAGCTCAAGCACTTCGGCTGGCGGGCCGGTCGGCGGGTCCGGATCCGGGACGGGAAGTTCGAGGACCTCGGCCGCAACGTCCCCGACCAGGGCGACCGCGTCAAGCGGCTCGTCAACGCGCGGCTCCGGCTCCTCTTCCAAACCGAGCTGGGCGACCTGCCCACCGCTAAAGCCGCCCTCAGCACCGTCATGTCCATCCTCGACAAGCTCGACGAGGACGACCGTCCGGCTGAACCGGACACCGCGCGTCCCGCATCCCCTAGCAAGAAGAAGCCGGCATAGGAGTACGGCGACTGGCACCGCGGCGAGCAACCCCGGCTTCGGCCTGCTGGTAGACGACCGCACGCGAACGTCCGCGCCGTCCCTTGGCGCATGGATGACACCTTCGACCTGATCGAGGCGCTGCCAGAGGGGCGGGGGCGTCATCGGCGGCCCCGCTCCCTGTCAGGCGGCCGGTTCCGGAGGCATATCACCGGACCTGGCGTCCGGCCCGCCCCATCAGGCCGAGTCCGCTGGCGACCACCATCTTGTTGCCCACGCGGACCGACAGCAGCACGCCGGCGGGCCGTGGATCGACTACGTCACCCACGCCATCGCCACCATGGCCGGGATCCTGCGCCGCCACCCCGACGCCGTCGGCCTCTGCACCGCCAACGGCGGAATCCTCACCAAACACGCCTTCGGCGTCTACGCCGCCCGTCCGCCGCCGAAGCGGCTTCCGGAGGGTCAACCTCCAGGGCCAGGTCGATGCCCTCCCCGCAGTGGACGCGGCCGACGACTACGAGCGCCGCGCCACCGCCGAGGCGTCGACGGTCATGCACGACCACGAAGGCCGACCCGAGTTGGCCTTCATCGCCTGCCGGACCGACCGTTGTCGGGCTAGCTCTTCAGGTTGATGAACG
Organism: uncultured Actinomycetes bacterium; assembly: GCA_963723985.1. Lineage (GTDB taxonomy): Bacteria > Actinomycetota > Acidimicrobiia > IMCC26256 > BP-133 > BP-133. The sequence continues at coordinate 149,479 of CAVRTC010000004.1, read as the reverse complement.
GCACCCGCTGCGGCAGCTGGGCGGCGTCGGCGGGGATCACGACCCGGCCGTCGGGGTCGAGATGGACGGAGTTCTCGCGGGGGATCGGAACGCCGGTCGACGAGCAGGCGTATGGGGTGCCCTCTCCGCAGATGTAGTTGGTGAAGTACGAGCGCTTCTGGATGTCGGCCGGCCACTCCTCGGCGTGCATGCCCCAGAACATCGCCGGGAGGTTGTAGAAGACGAAGAACAGGAGCGACATTGCCGCGAACGTCGAGAAAAAGCGGTAGCCGGAGCTCTTCGCTCCGCTGACTTTGAGGTTCTCGAGCCCCTTTTCGGCGATGGTCTGCCCTTTGTCATCCTTGAAATAGCGGTAGCAGGCCCACGCCGCCAGCGTGCTCCCGAACATCAGGGCTTCGTAGATGGGGAACTGGTAGTAGTGGCCGTGGAATAGCGTCAGCTTCTTGATGGCGCCGGGGTAGGTATACAGGCCGGCCCGCATCCAGGCCATCTCGAGGACGAAGTCGGTGATGAGGCCCGCGCTCAGCGCCACCATGACCAAGCCGAACTTGCTGATGTCGGGCCGCCGCTCCTTGGCCTTGCGCATGACCCAGCAGATGAACATGGTGGCGCCGAGACAGGCGTAGACGTAGGTCGGCCCGACGAAGGCGAAGGGCTCGGCGAAGTTACTGGCGTTGGCCGAGACCCAGCCCGGGATGTGCTCCGTCCAGGAACCGAAGTTGACCAGGTAGGAGTTGTAGGTGCACCAGTTCTGGACGAAATTCAGCATCGGGTCCTGGAAGTACATCGCCAGGAACACGAGGGTGAGGATCCCGTCGGTGGTGATCTTGCGCTCCCGCCGCCAGGGTCGGATCAGGAACCAGTAGAACATGAAGAACATGGCGAAGATGCCGACGACCTGCCACGTGTTGAGCAGCACCTTCATCAGATGCGGCGGGTCACTGGGGCCGCTCGGTGTCGTCTCGGCGTCGGTGGCGATCCACTTCCCCCAGACGAACAGCTGGACGGCCATCAGTGCCACCCCGAAGAAGGCCCAGATCTTGATGGGTGAAGACTTCTTCGGCTCGATGGCGATCGGCGGAGCCGACGTCATCGGATGGCGTCGTGCCACGGAAACCACAGCCCGTCCTCCTCGTTCGTTGAAGAACCGCGTGTCGAATGCCCGTCAGGGGCAGATGCGCCTGTCGCCGCCGACCCAGCGGCCCTTCTGTACGGACGGAGCCCAGAGGCAGGTGAGCTTCTTGCTGGGCTGGCCCTTCACGTAGGTGAGGGGCTCCACGAGGCCGCCGATGTCGTTGTTCTGGATGGTCCACAGCCCTTCGAGGATCGACTGGCTGGTGGGCGGTTCGGAGATGTTCCGGGTGGCGTATTCGAACAGCTTGGCGGTGGCCCAACCCGAGGCCGTGGCGGGGGACGGGGCGACGCCGGCGGCGTGCTTGCGCAGCACGTCCTGGAACTCCTTCATCAGCGGGTGGGCGGCGTTGAACCAGGGCAGGCTGTGGACGCCGCCGATGAACCCTTCGAGTGCCGGGTCTTCGGCGAAGTCCGTCCGCAGTGCCGAGACCACCGAGACGAAGACCGGCTTGTAGCCGACGGACTCGCACGACCGCCCGAACCGGTGGATGCTGTTGCCGTCGATCGACAGGAGCACGATCTGGGCGCCCGCCGACTGGGCCGAGAGGCAGTGCGAGGTGTAGTCGGGCTGGGTGAGGGTGGCCTGGGCGTTGTAGACCAAGTCGACGTTGAACTTCTTGGCCGCCTGCGGCGCTTCACTGTAAACACCGCTGCAGATCGGGGCCTCGACGCACGAGACCGCGGCGACCTTCTTGACATCCTTGGCCGCGCCCGACGTGGCGGCGCCGAAGAAGGCATTGACGAACGGCGTTCCACCGCTGATTCCTTGGGGGAAGAAGAACTGACTGTCGTAGAACCAGGTGCTGCCGCCCTCGTTCCCGATCACCGGGATCTGCTTCTTATCGATGTAGCCGACCGACGAGTACCCCGACAACGGGGCGGCGTTGTAGAGGAAGGCGTGCACCTTGTCCCGCTCAACCATCTGCTGGATGAGCGACTGGTGGCGGTTGGGGTCGGCGCCATCGTCGGCGATCAGGTACTTGACGGGGTGGCAGTGGAGCCCGCCCCGGACGTTGATCGCTGCAACCCAGGCCTGGACCGCCTTCGGGCCGCCACCCACGGTCTCGCCCACCAGCCCGGACATCGTGCTCACCGACCCGAGGACGATGGGGCTGAGCTTGCCGGCGCAGTCGCCGTCCGGCGCCTGGGTGGCCGCCGGAGCGCCGGAGTCCGGGTCGGCGGGGGCGGGCGACGAAGAGCCGCCGGCTTGGGCCGATGCCTTGGAGCCAGCGGCCGTACTGGCTGCCGCCGCCGTTTTCGCCGACGTCCCGTGAGCCGAACCGGCGGCAACGGATGGCTTCGCCGCGCTGGTGGCGGAGCGGGTGGGAGCGGATCCGGACGACGGCGCCGGCGCGGCCGCTCGCGTCGTCTCCGACCCCGCAGATCCCGCCGGGGCCTCGGGATCGGAACCACCGGCCCCGAGGGCCGGGGCGGTGCCGGTGGGTGCTTCGACCCCTGGCGCTGCCGACGAGGCCGCGTCAGTGTCCTCCGTGCGGTTGCCGCAGCCGGCCACGACGAGCGCCATCGCGCAGGCGACGGCGGACAAGCGGTTGAACGGCCGGGAGGACCGGAAGAAACGGGTGCACATGAGAACCCCCAAAAATCAAAGCCCGGCCAGCGTCCGTCGGGCGTAATGAGACTCTATCTCGTAACAGAGTGAAGTATCAAGAGAGATCCAAGTTGCAAAGGTAGTCTCCTATGAGACTCGCTATCGTGGACGTGATGAGGGTGGAGAGCCGACGAGAACGGAAGAAGGAACGCACCCGGGAGGATCTGGTGCGCGCCGCCATCAAGTTGTTCGAGGAGCGTGGCTACGAAGGGACGACGGTCGACGACATCGTCGAGGAAGCCGACTACTCGAGGGCCACGTTCTTCCGCCACTTCCCGACCAAGGAAGACGTTGTCTTCATCGACCTTCCCGAGCGGGTGGCGGCCCTGCGCCAGGTGCACGCCGCGCCCGCCACAGTGTCGCCCTGGGAGCTGGCCCGCGAAGCGGTGACCGAGCAGGTGCTCGGGTTCACGGCCTTCGCACCGGAGGCCGAGGCGGCCTGCATTCGGCTGTGGTTCACGGAACCGGCGCTCCACCGCCGTTACCTCGAGCTGGTCGTGCAGGCGGAGGATCACCTGGCCGCCTTCCTCCAGAGCCGCCTCGGTGACGACCCGGCCACACTCCTGCGCTGCCGGATCGTCGCCATCGCCATCATCGGTGTCGGCCGGGCTGTGCTGCTGCAGGGCTTGACCGACGAAGCCGAAGTGCGCCAGGCCCTCGCCGAAGCCTTCGCCACCATCGAGCACGGGGTTCTCGCCGTGGATGGGGGGCTTTCTCCCGGGCCGCGCAAGCGGCGCTCGACCACGGCCAAGCAGGTTCGCGCCGTCTGACTCCTACCGCAGGCTGAGGACCTATTGAGGAGGAGGCGGATCCATCAATGGGCGGACCACGACGGCGTGGCGCCCAACGTGCAGCCGGACCAGCTCGTCGAGCGTCCGGCCCAGGGACTCGAGGGAGGCTTCGACCTCGCCCAGGCCGGAGGCCGCCCGGTTATCATCACGAACCGGGAGGCAAGAAGACGATACGACGGTCAGGTGCTGGGTGGCCTTCCGGGCCCGCGGGGCGGCCGCACTGCAAACAGCGGCGCCGACGTCCCCCACTACGACCTTCAACAACGGGCCGACGCCACGCTGAGCCACTCCATCCTCCCTTGCCACCGGACCGCTCGCCTGCCCGCTCAGTACCCGGGAACGTTTGCCGTGAACCGCGAGTATCTAGCGGCAGGCCACGCTTCATTCGACAAGCTCGAGTAGCTGATCGCCCGCCTGTACACCGACGCCCGCGTCTACTGGTCGCCTGGGGCGACGAGGACGCCATCCTCAAGCGGGTAGAGGCGCACCGCGCGGCGGATGGGTCGGCTCGGGGCTTCGTGCCGGGAGCCGACCCGACGTTCCGCCATTCAGCTGCTGGTGGTCGTCTTAGCGCGGGCCGGCGAGGACTGCTGCTGGAGCGCGGCCAGTTCGCTGACCTTGGCCGTCAGGTCGGCGAGAGACGCCTGCAGGGCACCGAGCTCGGAGGGGGAGGGACCGTCGCTGCTCTCGTCGTCGTCCACGACGTCGACGACGGCGTCCTTGGCGTTGTCTTCGACGTCCTTCGCCCGATCGATGAGGTCGTCGATCAGGTCCTTGCTGTCATCGATGATGTCTTCGAGGAACCGGGTCAGGGTGTTCTTGCGGGCCATGTTCTCTTTTCTCCTTTGGTGCGACGATGACTGCGACGTGCAGCTCGTCTTGATGGATGGAGATTCCGATGAACGAACGGGCCGCACTAGCTTCGAGACGCCTAGCCTCTGCGGGCTAACGGGTTTGGCGCGGCGAGTTCCTTCAGGGCAGCGAGGAAGAGTTGATCCATGCGGGGACTGAGGCCGGCCAGCGTGGGGGCGTTGGCGTGGCTGGCGGAGCCGAAGACGCGGTCGAGAGCATCGGTGGGGGTGGAGGCGCCGATCGAGAGGCAGAGGCAGGCGACGCCGTCGGAGCGGAGCTCTTGGAGAGCGCGCGAGGCGTCGGCTTCGGCGTAGCGGGACTCGTAGCCGTCGTCGTAGGGGAAGCCGTCGGAGAGGACGAGGAGGAGCCGGTTGGGTGTGCCGGCGTCGGTTTTGAGGAGTTCGCCGGCGTGGCGGATGGCGGCGCCCATGCGGGTGTAGCCGGCGGGTTCGAGTTGGTTGAGCTGGGCCCGTCCGCCGGCGCCGAAGCGCTGCCCAAACGGCTTGAGGGCCAGGAGGTGAACGGCGGCGCGGCCCTGGGAGCGGAAGCCATAGACGGCGACGCGGTCGCCGAGGTCTTCGAGGGTGGCGGCCAGGGTGGCGGCGGCGCGGCGCTGGTGTTCGTGGACCGAGCGGCCCTCGGGATCGGTCTCGGTGGCAGAGCCGGAGGCGTCGAGAAGAATAAGGACGCCGAGGTTGCGGGCCAGCTTGCGCCGCTCCAGATAGATGTGCTCGGCGGGAGAGTGGCCGGCCCGGAGGTCGACGGCGAGGTCGATGAGCGCGTCGACGTCGAGATCCTCGCCGTCGGGACGGCGGCGGATGACCTTGGGACCGAGACCGAGGCGGGCCAGGCGGCGCCGGAGCATCTCATCGTGTTCCACGCCGGCGGCGGAGACATCGGGAGCCGGGCCGAGCGGCAACTCGAGGACTCGGCACCATTCGGACCGGTACTCCTTCTTGTGGACGTCCCACTCCGGGTACAGGGCCCCGCCAAACCCGCCGGCCGGACCAGGAGTGTCGTCGGTGGTGAAGTGCAGGGGGACGGGCAGCGGCCGGGCGCTGGGGCCGACCCGGTCGACCCGGCGGAGGGAGCCGACCGGCATTTCGCTGCCGCCGCCGTTGTTCCGACCGGGTGTGCGCGACGCGCGGAGCATCCTGGACAAGAAGTTGGTGAGGGCGTTGGAGTTCGACAGCGGGTTCTGGAAGAGCTTGAGGATCTTGCTCTCCTCGCCCGCGTCCTCGTCGTCCTCGTCGGCCTCGGGGACCTCGGTCTGCTTGAACTCGAGCTTCAGGTCCTTGTCGGTCGGCCTGGTGCCGGGCACGGCCTGCTTCCCGAGAAGCCGGCCGGGTCGGATCTGGCCGAACCAGTCGGGCGGCTCGCCTACCGCCGTTCGGCCTAGGGCCCGATCGAGGGATTCGGTCGGGTTGGCGGTTTCCGGGTCGCCGGCCTCGCGGCGGGCGCCGGCCCGACCGACCGGCCCAGGGAGAGCGGCCAGGACACGGCGGCCTTCGAAGGCCAGGTAGCGGCGGGCGATCTTCGGCCGACCGCGCAGCGCCTTGACGAGATCGGCGTCCAGGCTGCCGGCGCCGAGGAGGGCGGCCTGGACGATGACGTGGCGACGTTGCTCGGCGGGTGCCAGCCCGGCGGCGACGAAGACGCACCGCCCGTCCGTGTGGGTCGCCTGACCGGGCAGGGCGGCGACCACCGCAACCGAACGCCGGGCCAGCGCCGAGGCCAGCAGGCCGAACCGTTCCGGGCCCGGGTCGCTGGGCTCGGCGACGGTCGGCATCATTTGTCGGGCAGAAAGGTGTCGATGAGCTCGCCGAGGGCGGTGATCATGTCGGGGTCGTCGGACAGGATCTGGACGATGGCCGACCGCGCCGCCTTGCGGAGGGGGAGACCTTCGGCGGCCAGTCCGCCGGCCAGGATGAGCGCCCGGGTGGAGGCCACCTCCCGCAGCGGGGAGTTCTCGATTCCCCGGATGGCCTGGCCCAGCGCCACCAGGGCGGCGGCAGTGTCGCGATCGACGCCGGCCTCGTGGGCCACGATCTCGGTCTCGATGTCGGGCGGGGGAAAGCCGAGCTCGATGGCCACGAACCGCTGACGGGTCGAGTCCTTCAGGTCCTTGAGGACGCTCTGGTAGCCAGGGTTGTACGAGATCACCAGCTGAAACCCGGGGGCGGCGTCAAGCACCTCCCCCAGCCGGTCCACCGGGAGCTGGCGGCGGTGGTCGGTCAGCGGGTGGATCACGACCGTGGTGTCCTGGCGGGCCTCCACCACCTCGTCGAGATAGCAGATCGCCCCGTCTCGCACCGCCCGGGTCAACGGCCCGTCGACCCATACTGTTTCGCCGCCCTTCAAGAGGAACCGGCCCACCAGGTCGGCAGACGTGAGGTCCTCGTGACCGGCCACCGTGACCAGTTCTCGGCCGAGCCGGTGGGCCATCGCCTCCACGAACCGGGTCTTGCCGCACCCCGTCGGGCCCTTCAGGAGAACGGGCAGGCCCCGTCGCGCCGCCGCCAGGAACACCTCCACCTCGTCCCCGATCGGCCGGTAGAACGGGCCTGGCACACTCACGACGCTGCAAACGGTCATTTCACGCCCTGTCGATCGCGAACGCTGGCCGGAAGGTTGGGATCGTCCGGGCCGATGTGCAGGGAATTCCGATCGGGCACGGGAACGACGTCGTGAGGGCAGGCGTATTCAGTGCCTTCACCGCAGATTCCGGCTCGCATGTAGCTCGGCATCGGTGCCCAGGTGTCGGCCTTGACGGCGAACAGGCTGTAGGGGACGTAGAAGGCGACCAGCATCCAGGCGTGCATCAGACCGGTGAGGGCGAGAAACGAGACAACCTTCGAGCGGCCCGGACGAAGCTTGAGTGTGTCGATCCCTCGTTCGGCGAACGAGCGACCGCGGTCGTCGCGGAAGTAGCGAAGGGCGGTGAGGCCCGCGCACCAGAGCCCGACGAAAAACGCTTCGTAGAGTGGGAACTGATGGCGGGTCCCGGCGAAGACGGACCAGCTCTTGACCACGGCGGGGTAGGCCCACAGTTCGAGGTGGATGGCAAGCATCTCGAGTCCGAAGTCCATTGCCGTCATGGCGACGAAGACGACGCTGAGCTTCGCCAGCCATGACATTTGCGGACGCCGCCTCTCCAGAAGGCGGAGCAGTGCGCAGCCGGCCATAGCGAACCCGGCGATCCACCAGAGGTAGGTCCCTCCGATCATGAGGATCGGTTCGGGGAACAGGTTTCCGTGGGGCGATTCCCAGCCGGGAATCTTCATCGTCCACGAACCCATATTGAGGAAATGGGTGTTGTAGGCGAAGGTGAAGTTGAAATAGTTGTCGAGCGGGTCAGTGAACCACAGTGTCCCGGCGATGATGACGATCTGGCCGTCATAGGTCAGGCGGCGCTCTCGGAGGAGCGGACGGATGAGGAAGCGGTAGACCAGGAAGACGGCGACCACGAAGCTCAGGACCTCGATTGAGCGCAGGGCGGCCAGCCTGCCCCCGTCGAACTCGTCTGGTCCCGATGGAGTCGCCTTGAAGTCGGACGAGGTGATCCAACGAATCCAACTCGACAGCACCAGAGCCAGGGCGCCGATCCCGACCCCGGCCCAGAGTTTCACCAGCCCGCTCGGCCGGCGGGCCACAGGTGGCGGCGAAGCGACGAGTCCCGCTCGCCCGGCGTCATTGCTTCGAACACCAACCTTGGCCATGAACGGTCCTGTCTGTGATGAGGTCGGGGCGCCAGAGCTATCGCGTGGTAGCGGCCTGCATGGCCGCCACCACACGATGGGATGGAGGTGACGAACGGCCCTAGACGCAGATCAGCTTGTCGCCACCCGTCCACTGGCCTTTCTTCACGACGGCGGTGAAGAAGCACTTGGTAACCGGAGTCTTCTGGTCCCGGTTGTAGGTGAGCGGGTACGTCAGGCCGCCGAGATCGTTGTTCTTGATGCTCCACAAGCCGTCGAGAATCGCCTCGCTCGTCGGCTGCTCGGGCATGTTCTGCGCCGCCAGCTCGAACAGTTTGGCCGTGGTCCAACCCGACGCCGTGGCCGGTGCGGGAGTGAGGCCCGGGGCGAACTTCTTGAGGGCGTCCTGGAACTGGGCGATCTGCGGGTGGCCCGTGAGGAACCAGCCGAGCGAGTGGAGGCCGCCGACGAAGCCGTCGAGGCTCGGGTTCTGGGCGAAGTCCGTGCGGATGGCCGAGACCACGGTGTCGTAGATAGGCCGGAAGCCCACGCTTTCACAGGAGCGTGCGACTCGATGGACGCTGTTGCCTTCCATGGAGATGATGAAGATCTCGGCGCCGGCGTTCTGGGCACTGAGGCAATGCGATGTGTAGTCGGGCTGGGTCATCGTCCCCTGGGCCTTGTAGACGAGGCTCAGTCCGTACTTCTTGGCGTAGGCCTCGGCCTGCTTGTCGACCCCGCTGCAGACGGGGGCTTCCACGCACGAGATGAGCGCCACCTTGGTCTTGCCCGCGGTGGACCCCGACTTCGCCGCGGCGGCGAAGAACAGTTCATTGAAGGGTTCGCCGCCGCTGATGCCCACCGGGAAGAAGTAGGGACTGTCGTGGAACCAGAAGCTCCCGCCCTCGTTCCCCATGACAGGGATGCGCTTCTGGTTGATGTAGTTCACCGAGGAGTACCCCGACAGGGGAGCAGCGTTGTAGACGAAGGCGAGGACCTTGTCCCGCTCGACCAGCTGCTGGACCAGGGACTGGTGCCGGTTGGGGTCTCCGCCGTCATCGGCGATCACGTACTTCACCGGGTGACACTTGAGGCCGCCGGTGGCATTGATGGCCGAGACCCATGCCTGCACACCCTTCGGCCCACCACCGATCGCCTCACCGGCGAACCCCGACATCGTGCTCACCGATCCGATCACGATCGGGGCCAGGCTCTTGGTGCAGGCGCCACCGGGAGCGGCCGGGGCGCCCGGGGTCGGGGCGGGGCCGGGAGCGGCAGCCGCGGAAGAGCGCTGCGCCGGTCCCCCTGCCGGGCCCGCAGAGCGTGGCGCCTGGCCCGGGGAGGAGCCGGCCGAAGCCCCGGGCTGCTGAGCCGATGTGGTCTTTCCAACCGCGGCGGCCGTGGTCGGGCCCGTGGTCGCTCCCGCCGAGTTCGGCGCAGCCTGGGCCGACCCGGCCGGCTGCCCGCTCGGTGCGGCGCTCGATTGGTCGGCGCTGCTATCGCCAGTGGGGACGGAAGGATCGGGTGTCGCCAGCCCCGGGGCGCCCTGTCCGTACCCGGCTTGTGCCCCGGCTTCCGGCGCGGCGGATTCGTCGGGGATCCGGTTGCCACAGCCTGCAGCGATCAGGAACACGAGAGCTGCGGCAACGAGCCCTCTCTTTGCGCCCGTCTGGAAACCACCGGTGTCCATCGGCCCCCCTCTTTACGTAGCGGGACGAGGTGCTTCACGTCCCAGGCATGACCACAACGTTGCTCTCCGCCGCCCCCTCGACCGAGCGGCGCGAGGGTACCGGCGAACGTTAAAATGAACTAGGGCTAATTATTCTCCTCGGATCGGTCCGGGTCAAGGCCCGATCCGCCGAGTGTGGCGAAACGGACGCTTCGGACGCTTGGCGCTCCACGGTTTCGGAGGCCCGGGAACGACAAGAAACGGCTATTGACCAGGCTTTTTATCACCGAGGGCGGCGAAGCGGACCCTCATTCTGCGTCAAAGGAACCGCCAGTCTGAAGCGGGCAAAACCAGGGGCTTGAAAATGAGCGACGATTAATTTATGTTGGGCACATGGCGCACGGACTTGTGCCCCACACAAGCCCGCAGAACCCGGGGCCACCGGCTCCAACGGCTGCGGAGAACAGACTGCTGCTCGCACTGTTGGAGGACGAGATGCCGGTGCGTCCCTCGTGCTGGCCGGACCCGAAGGGGCGGTCAGTTGTCGAGTCCGGGCACACCGTCGAGACAGACAGGGTCTAACTGCCTCATCCACGGGGCCGTAGGGGGGAACGATGAGAACTCGAAGGTCTTCGACGGGTCGCCTCGCGGCGTGCGCCGTCGTCGGCGTCCTTGGAATGTCGGTTGCCGGTCCGATCCCGGCCGAGGCCGACTCGGCCCCGGCCGGGATCCCTCCCTACCAGGCCAGCGCAGCCGCCGATGGCATGCGTATGTCGGTCAACATCCCGGGAGCACCGCTCTCAGCCGACGTCATCAACGGAGGCGGCCCGGCGGCTCGCGCCGTAGTCAGCTCCGTCGGCGTCCGCCGCGGCTTCGCTGCCCTTCCCGACCCCGGTGACGGCGCCATGGCCGGTCCCGGCACCGCGGCGGGAGCGCTCGGCACCTACGGCGCCGTCCTGCCGGCAGCCGTGCCGCCGTATCCCTTTGCCGCCGTGGCCGACTACCCCGGCACACCCGAACAGACGGTCGGCAGCGGGCCGTTGTTCGTCAAGGCGACGAGCGGAGATCGCAGCGCCGCCGGGGAGGCCCAGGGCGGCTTTCTGCAGGAGGGCACCGGGGTCCTCGCGGCGCGGTCAGAAGCAGCGGCGGAGGAGTCAGACTCCGGGGTCGTCGCCCGATCGGCCTCGTTGTTCAAGGGCCTCGTGGTAGGGCCGCTGGCCCTGGGTGACGTCACGTCGACGGCCAAGGTGACCCTGGGCGTCGACGGTGCACTGCAGCGGGCTTCCTCCCTCGATTTGGTCGGCGGGCGCGCCGGAGACCAGACCTTCGCCATCACTGAGAAGGGGTTTCTCTTCGGAGACCAAACCGTGCCCGTACCGTTCGGTGACGGGGTGGCGTCTCTGAACCAGCAGCTCGAGGCCTCGAAGGTCCAGATCGCGTTCACATCGCAGCGTGAGACCGGCAACGGCGTGGTCGCCCCGGTGCTCGAGATCACCTCGCCGGTCCGGAGCCTGAACCCTGGGCTGCCGGAAGGAACGATGGTTCTCCGGGTCGGCGGATCGGCTGCCTCCATCGACACGGAGGCGTCGCAGGTCGCGGCCGCGCCGTCGGCGACGGACGTCGCCCCGCCGTCGGAGACTCCGCCGGCCGACGCCGCGCCGGCGGAGCCCAGTGCGATCGCCGAGAGCGGAGGGGCCACCTTGTTCAGTGCCGATCCGGGACCAGTGGTCGGAGCGACCGGATTTCAGGTCGCGCCGACGGACGGGATCCTGATCGATGCTCCATCAGCGCCTCCGGTGGCCACTGGAGAGCCGGCGCCGGACGAGGTCGCGCTCGGCTACGTCGCTACCCGGAACGCAGCTGGCCAGCCCTGTGCTCCGGTCGATCGATGAAACGTTCGGGTCGAACAGTGTCTATCTCGTCATCGCCGGTGCCGCTCTGGTCGGACTGATCTGCGGCCGTGTTCTTCGAGTGGGGGGACGATGGAACTCGTAAGGCTTCTTCGCAACCAGTGGGATCGCAGCACGGCCGTCCTTGTTGTCGTCGCCGGGCTCATCGTGCTCGCGGCCGGCTGGGTGGGTGCGAGCGGCACCAGGAAGGTCCCGGACCAGATTCCGTACATTATCTCCGGGGCGGTCTTCGGGCTGTTCCTCCTCGGGGTCGGGGCGACGCTGTGGTTGTCCGCCGACCTGAAGGACGAGTGGCGCTCGCTCCAGGAGATCCGCGCCGAGCACCGGAGCGGTGAGGGGGTATGACCCGTCAGGGGAGCTCGACGTTCGTCCTCCATCGGCCTGCCACCAAGGTGGACGATGGCGACGACATTCGGGTCGAGCTGGATGATGCCGACGACACCGACCTGCCCCTGTGGACGAGGAGTCACCTTGCCGTCCTCGGCGTCGCGGCGGGCGTCGGCCTGGCCGTCATCGCTGTCAGCTGGTACGGATCGAGTGGCACCCGTCAGCCTTCGGAGCAGGTCCGGTGGGTGGCGGTATCCATCGTCGGTCTCGCCGTGAGCGCGGTGGCGAACGTGGCGTGGGTGCTCCGCTGCCGGCGGGTCATCGGCCGCGCCCTGAGGACCCTGCCTGCCACGCTGGGATGGCTCCGGTCGTCGGCCTCGCAGGCCGCTGAACCCGGGTCCGAGGAGATCTTCGTCACCGCCGCTCCGTCGACGCTCTATCACCGGCCGGACTGCGTGTTCGCCGCCGGCCGCACGGTGCGGTCCGCTTCGCCGGCGACGCACCAGCGGGCCGGCCTCTCGCCCTGCGAGGTGTGCGAGCCGTGAGAGCGCTCCTGCCCTTCATCATCGTCGGCGCTCGTCACCGGTTCGCTCTACGGCCTGGCCGGTGTCGGGCTCGTCCTCACCTACCGGACCTCGGGCGTCTTCAACTTCGGCCACGGCGCCCTGGCCGCCGGCGGCCGCCTACATCTTCTACACGCTGCACGTCGACCCACGGCATTGCCTGGCCGCTGGCCGCGGTGATCGTCGTGCTCGGGTTCGGCACTCGTCGGCCGGCCTGGTCATCGAGCAGATCACCCGCCGGCTGGTCGGAGCGCCCGAGGCGCTGGTCATCGGTGGCGACCGTCGGGCTGCTGCTCGGCATCAACGGCTCTGTTCGTCCAGTTCGGCATCGAGCACGCGGCGGTTCCCGCACTTCCTCCCCGACGGAGGCTTCATCCTGTCGGGCGTGCGCGTCACCTACGCCCAGATGATCTCGGTGGCCGTCGCCGGGCGTGCCGTCGCCGGCCTTACCTCTTCCTGCGGCACAGCCCGCCTCGGCGTGGCCATGCGGGCGCGTGGTCGACAACCCGACGCTCTCGGCCTGACCGGGACGGCACCGGCCCGGGTGCGGATGGCGGCGTGGGTCATCGGCTGCGTCGTTCGCCGTCGCTGTCGGGCATCCTGCTCGCCCCGACGCTGAGCCTCGACGCCATCCTGCTGACCCTGCTCGTCGTCCAGGCCTTCGGCGCCTGCGCCATCGGCCTGTTCACGAGCCTGCCCGCTGACCTACGGCGGCGGCCTCGTCGTCGGCGTGCTCGCGTCGCTGGCCACGAAGTACCTGAGCGCCACGCCCGCCGTTCAACGGCCTCCCGGCGAGCGTGCCCGTTCCTCGTGCTCATCGCCGTGCTGCTGCGTCGTCCCGGTGCCGAAGCTCCCCGCCAGCGCCCGCGCCTTCCGTGGCCGTCACCGGCCGCCGCGCCGCCGGTCAGCGCCCGCCGAGTCGCCGCGCTCACCGGCGTGGGCGCTGCTCGGGCTTGCTGGCCGTCCCCAACGTCGTCGGCACCAAGCTCCCGGTGTGGACCGGCGGCCTGACGATGGTCATCGTCTTCGGCTCGCTGGCGCTGCTGGTCTGGACCTCGGGCCAGATCTCGCTGTGCCACACGGCCTTCGCCGCCCTCGGCGCCACGACGCTGAGCCACCTGACCGTCGACCACGGCGTCCCCTGGGGCGTCGCCCTGGTGCTCGCCGGCCTGCAGCGGTCCCGCTCGGCGCCCTGGTCGCCCTTCCCGCCATCCGGCTGTCGGGCGTCTACCTGGCGCTGGCCACCTTCGGGTTCGGCCATCCTCATGCAGAACGTGGTCTACCCGATCGGGCTCATGTTCGGCGCGGACCTGTCCGGCACGGCGCGCCGGCCCGCGCTCGGCTTCATCGACGGCCGCGACCGACACGCGGCTTCTACTACTCGTCCTGGCCATCGCCGTGGCGAGCTGCGCTCGTGCTCGTGGCCGTGTCAACCGCAGCCGGCTCGGCCGGCTGCTGCGGGGCATGTCCGAGACCGCCGACCATGCTGTCCACCCACGGCCTGAGTAACATCACCCGGTCATCGTGTTCTGCATCTCCGCCTTCTTCGCCGGCGTGGCCGGCGCGCTGATCATCACCCAGACGTCCGGCGGTCAGCCGCGTCACGCTTCGGCCCGTCCAGTCGCTGCTGTGGCTGGCCGTCCTGGCCATCTGCGGCACCCGGCTGCTCGGTCGTCCGTCGCTGGCCGCGGCTGCTGTTCGCATCGTCCCGGCCTACGTCACAGGCTTCGGCTTCGAGCAGCAGATCCTCGCCTTCGGCGTCACCGCCATCGTCGGCTCCATCGTCGTGGCCAACCGCGGCCGCGTCTGGGCCCTGGGTCGCGCCGGCGAGCTCGCAGCCGGCGTCCGATCCGCCGCCGGGAGCGGTCGCCGCGTCCGGAGCCCGCAGCGGGCCGGCCGTGCACCGCGGAGGCCTCGTCCGATGACGGACAGTCGAGTCGACCGCGCGCCTGACGCCGCTCGCCGGCGAGCCGCGGGTCGGAGACCGGGACCTCGACGATCGCCTACGGCGGGCAACATCGCCGTCGACGGACGTCAGCCTCGCCGCGCCCCGGCGGCCACATCACCGGGCTCATCGGACCGAACGGCGCCGGCAAGACGACCATCTTCAACGCCTGCAACGGACTGCTGCGGCCCGACCGGCGGGTCGCGTCGACCTGTTCGGCGCACGACGTCACCGAGCGGAGCCCGGCGGCCGGGCCCGGCTCGGGCTCGGCCGGACCTTCCAGCGCATGGAGCTGCTGCCACGCCATGACCGTGCGCGAGAACGTCGCGCTGGGCGCGGAGGCGCTCTGGCCGGTGGCGGACGCCGCTCCGGCAGCTCATGGTCGACGCCGGCGCAGACGAGGCGATCGCGCGCGGCCACCGACGAGGCCCTCGAGCTCTGCGGCCTCGCCGCTGGCCGACCGGCTCGGTCGCCACCCTGAGCACCGGCCAGCGCCGCCTGTCGAGCTCGCCCGGGTCGCTGCCGGCGGGTTCCGGTTCCTGCTCCTCGACGAGCCGTCGTCGGGTCTCGACGACGACGAGACCGACGCTTCGGCGAGATCCTGCGGCCGGTCGTCGGCGGAGCGGGGCGTCGGCATCCTGCTCGTCGAGCACGACATGGCGCTGGTGATGGCGGTCTGCGACTACCTCTTCGTCCTCGACTTCGGGCAGCTCATCTTCGAGGGCACGCCGGCCGAGGTACAGGCGCAGCGACGTGGTCCGGGCCGCCTACCTCGGCGACGCCGACGACGTCGAGGCCGGCGAGGAGGTGACAGTGTGAGGCTCGAGCTGCGGCCACGTCACCGCCGGCTACGGCGAGACCGTCGCGCTCCGCGACGTGTCGCTCGTCGTCCCGTCGGGCCGGGCGGTCGCCCTCCTCGGCCCCAACGGCGCCGGCAAGACGACGCTGCTGTCGGTGGCCTCCGGGCTGCTCCGACCGCCGGGCCGGGTCCGTGCGTGGCCGACGGCGTCGGACGTCACCCGGCTCCCGCCGGACCGCAGCGGCCGGGCGGGGCTGTGCCACGTCACCGAGGGCCGCAGCGTCTTCCCCGGCCTGACCGTGCGGGACAACCTGCGGCTCTTCGCCCGCCCCGGCGAGGAGGGCGTCGGGCTCGACCGGGCGGTCGAGGCCTTCCCCCGGCTCGGCGAGCGGCTCGAGCCAGTCGCCGGCACGATGAGCGGCGGCGAGCAGCAGATGCTGGCCCTGGCCCGGGCCTACGTCCCGCAGCCCGGCCGTGATCCTCCTCGACGAGGTGTCGATGGGCCTCGCCCCGATCATCGTCGACGAGATCTTCGAGTTCCTCGGCCGGCTGGCGGCCGAGGGCGCGGTCTGCTCATCGTCGAGCAGTACGTCGCCAAGGCGCTGCCGCTCGCCGACTACGTCTACCTCCTGGCCCGCGGTCGCATCGTGCTCGCCGGGCAGCCGGCGAGCTGGAGGGCACCGACCTGTTCGCCCAGTACCTCGGCGCGGAGGCCGGCCAGCTGGCCGGCGCCTGATGCAACGAGCCGTCAACGACCTCACGGGGAATGGATCGGCAAAAGGAGCCCAGACGTCGCGAGGCATGATCCGCCAGGAACTGATCCTCAAAGTGGCGGCCGCCCTCTTCAGCGAGCGGGGCTACGACAGCGTGTCGATCAACGACATCGGGTTCGCTGCCGGCGTCACCGGCCCCGCCATCTACCGGTACTTCCCCAGCAAGGAAGCGCTGCTGGTCTCGATCTACGAGCACCTCTACCGGCGTTGGAGCGACGGTCTCACCGCTGTACTGGCTGACAATGCAACGGCCCACGAGACGGTGGAGCGGCTGATCGACAACCAGATCAGCCTGGCGGTGGAAGAGGCCGAGAAGATCCGGATCGTCTCCGCCGAGGACCGGCACCTCCCTCCCGACCGGGCGGCGTCCTTTGCCGCGGAGAACCGCCGCTTCCTGCGGATCTGCACCGACCTGATCCGGCAGGTCCGGCCGGACCTGACCCGGGACGAGCTCGATGCCAGCGTGCATGCCCTCTTCGCCATGCTCAACTCCATCAGCTTGAAGTCCGACGCCGAAACGGTCTCCTCGCGAGTCCGGCAACATCTCCGGGACATGGCGCTCAGCCTCGTCTTCAGCCAAGACCCGGCGAACCCGTCGCCGGCCTGAGCCTCCCATGGCCCCCACGCTCCACCACGTCTCCGTGGCCACGCGCCAGCCCGACCGACTCATCGGATTTCTCCACACCGTTCTGGGCCTGGCGCCGTCGGCATCGATTGAGGTCCGCCGGCATGATGTCGCCGAGCTCCTCGGCTGGCCGAGCGGCGTCGGCACCGTCCGGTCGACGTTGGTCGGCGACGGCCGGCGCGGTGTGGTCGAGATCATTGACGCGGCGGACGCGGCCGATCCGGTGGCGGCCGGCGTGAACTCAGGGGTTCTGCAGATCTCCTTCGCGGTGGACGATGTCGTCAGCGTCCTCCAGCGCGCCGAACGGGAAGGAGCCGACCGGGTGCTCGGACCCCGGGCGCTGGACGTGGGCGGTTCGAGCGTCCTCGTCGGCTGCCTCGACGTCGCCGGCCTGCGCATCCAGGTGACGGAACTCCCGCAAACGACCGAGAGTTAGTATGTGTTCATTCATGGCCTCGTCTGAGGAGCAGCGTGGGGAATAGCCAGATCCTGAGCAAGGACTGCACGGGCCTCCGGTTCGACCTGACGCCGACCGGCGTCGGAATCCTGACATTCGACCGGCCGGAACATCTCAACGCCATCGATTGGCCGCTGTACCAGGCGCTCGCCACGGCCATCGATCGGATCGCCGACGCGCCCGACATCCACGTCCTCGTCCTGGAGGGGTCGGGCCGCGCCTTCTGCGCCGGTGGTGACATCGGCTTCATGCAGCAGATGTACGACGGCGACGTCGACAAGGAGGACGTGGCCCGGATTGGCGCCCGGGTGTTCCGAGCCTTGACCGGCCTCCCACAACCGTCCATGGCCATCGTGCACGGTCCCGCCATCGGCCTCGGCTGCACCATCGCGTTGTGCTGCGACCTCGTCTTCGCCGGTGACCGGGCCGTCTTCGCCGATCCCCACGTCCAGATGGGCCTCGTTCCCGGCGACGGGGGAGCGGTGCTGTGGCCGCTCCTCGTCGGCCCGGCCCGCGCCAAGGAGTACCTCCTGACCGGCGATCCGATCAGGGCGGAGGAGGCGGACCGGCTCGGCCTGGTCAACCATGTCTACCCGTCCGATGAGGTCCGGGAGCGGGCCTTGGCGTTCGCCCACCGGCTGGCCAACGGGCCGAAGCAAACACTGCAGGCCGCCAAGGCCCTGACGAACCACGTCGTGCGCACGCTGGGAGAGGAGCTGATCCGGGGCAGCCTCGCCATGGAGAGCCTGTCCCAGGCCTCCCAGTACCACCGCGACGCCGTCAAGCGGTTCCTCGCCGGCGACCCCATCCGGTTCTGACCCGTGAACACCTCCGCGCCCCTGTCCGACACCGAACTTCGGGCGGCTGTCGAATTCGCCAACATTCCGACGCTGCTCATGGTGCTCGTCCAACTGACCGGTGACCTCCGCTGGCTGGACGATCCCCACCGCCCCTCCGGCGCACGGGGGACTCGACGAGAACGACACCGGTGGACTCGACCCGGAGATCCGGGCCGAGATCCGCCAAGCCGCCGTGGAGGCCATCTCGGCCTGGCAGGCCGGCCGGCCCGTGGCGATTTCTGAGCCCGACCCCGAGTTGCTGGTCCGGATGCTGAGTGTGGCCATGGGCGAGCCCGTCCCTCCGGAGTACGGGCCCATGATCGCCGCACAGGTCCTCGAAGAGGGCTCGACTCCGGCCACGATCCCGCGCCTGCCCCCGGGATTCTCGGCGCTGATCATCGGCGCCGGGATCTCCGGCCTGTGCGCCGCCGTCCGGCTCGGCCAGGCCGGGGTCCCCTACACGATTCTGGAACGGAACGAGGACGTCGGCGGGGTGTGGGTGGAGAACCGCTACCCCGCCGCCGGCGTGGACTGCGCCAGCCACCTGTACTCGTTCAGCTTCGCTCCCGCCGACTGGCCGCACTACTTCGCCACCCGGGAAGAGGTGCACCGCTACCTCGCCGACGTCGCCACCCGGTTCGATGTGTGGCCCGCCATCCGGTTCGGGACCGAGGTTCTTTCGGCCGTCTACGACGAGTCACAACAGGGCTGGACGGTCGACGTCCGCACCGCCGACGGTTCGACCGAAACTCTGTCGGCCAACCTCCTCATCAGCGCCGTCGGAGCATTCAACCGTCCGAAGATGCCCGACATCCCCGGACTCGACAACTTCGGAGGACCGGTGTTCCACACGGCTCGCTGGCCCGCCGACGTCGAGATCGACGGGCGGCGCGTGGCCGTGGTCGGCAACGGCGCCAGCGCGATGCAGGTCGTCCCCGCCATCGCCGATCGTGTCGAGCGGCTGACGGTCTTCTCCCGGTCTCCGCACTGGATCGCCCCGTTCGAGAAGTTCCGCCAGCCTGTCCCTGGGCCGGTCCGGCGCCTCCTCGTCGCGGTGCCGATCTACCGGCGGTGGTATCGGGCCCGCCTGGCCTGGACCTTCAACGACCGCGCCCACCCGGCTCTCCAGAAGGACCCGGCCTGGCCCCACCCGGAGCGGGCGGTCAACGCCGTCAACGACCGCTTCCGCCAGTACCTGACTGACTACATCAAAGAGCAACTCGGTGACCGCCAGGACCTCCTGCCGGACGTCCTGCCGCCCTACCCACCGTTTGGCAAGCGGACTGCTCCTCGACAACGGCTGGTACCGAAGCCTGCCGCGGGACAATGTGGAGTTGGTCACCGACCGGATCGCCGGCGCCGACCGGGACCGAATCGTCACCGGTCGGCGGGAGCGAATACGAGGTCGACGTGGTCGTCCTGGCCACCGGATTCGAAGTCACGCGGTTCCTCTCCACCTACGAGACTGCGGGGCCGATCGGGAACTCCGCTGCGGCGCCAGTGGGACGACGACGACGGCCGGGCCTACCTCGGCACGATGTCCCGGACTTCCCGAACTTCTTCGTGCTCTACGGCCCCAACACCCAGCCCGGCCACGGCGGAAGCTTCATCGCCGCCGTCGAAACGCAAATGGACCTGGTGATGAGCCTGCTCGAAGGCATGGCGCAGCGGGGATGGGGAACCATCGAGGTCAAACGCTCGGTCACCGACGAGTACAACGACCGGGTCGACGCCGCCCACGAGGGGATGGTCTGGACGCACCCGGGGATGGACACCTACTACCGCAACAGCCGGGGACGGGTCGTGGTCAACACGCCGTTCCGAATCGTCGACGTCTGGCACATGACCCGCTCCGCCGACCTCGACCAGTTCATCGGCGAGCCGGTCCACGTCACAGCCTGAACCGCAGCATCGAAACGACAGGAGAGAGACGTCGTGAGTCGCACGGCACTGGTGGTCGGAGGAACCGGTCCCTCCGGCCCGCACGTCCTGGAAGGCCTGCTCGAGCGGGGCTTCGACGTCACAATCTTCCATCGCGGGACACACGAACCCCCCGACCTTCCCGAAGTGCGCCATCTCCACGGCGATCCCCACTTCGAGGAGTCCATCGCCGAAGTCGTGGGCGCCGGCGAGTGGGACGTAGTGATGGCCGCCTACGGCAGGACCAAGCTGCTGGCCAAGGCGTTTGCCGGACGGGCCGGTCACTTCCTGGCGATCGGCGGCACGCCCCGTTACGCCGGCTTCAACGAGCCGGCCCGACTGACCCCCTCGGGCCCCGCCCTGCCGGTGCGGGAGGACGCTCCGTTGGTGACGACCCTCGAGGCGGCGGGTTCCGTCCCGATCCGCTTCGCCCAGGCGATGGTCGAGACCGAGCGGGCCGTGTTCCATGCCCACCCGCGGGCGACCTACCTCATCTACCCGGTGGTCTACGGCCCGAGGAACCTGGTCCCATGGGAGTGGTCGGTCATCCGGCGGGTGAACGACGGCCGCAAGCGCATGATCCTGCCCGACGGCGGCCTCTCGATCTTCACCCGGGCCGCGGGTCGCAACCTGGCGCAGTTCGCCCTCCTGGCCATCGACCACCCCGACGTCGCCGCCGGCCAGGTCTACAACTGCGCCGACGACACCCAGTACAGCGTCCGCCAGTTCACCGAGCTTCTACTCGACATCCTGGGCGCCGACACGGAGATCATCGGCGTCCCCGCCGCGATCTCCCCCTACTTCAAGGCCGTCTACATCCCGACGGCCGGCAGCCTGTGCGACCACATCCTCCTCGACACCTCCAAGGCGCGCACCCAGCTGGGCTACCGGGACGTCGTCACGCCCCGGGAGGTCCTGGTTGAGTCCGTCGCCTGGTACCGCGACAATCCCGTCGACGCGACCCGCGACATCCCCGCCTACGTCGACCGGTTCGACTACGAGCTCGAGGACACCCTGATCGAGGCCTGGTTCGGGGTCATGAGCGATCTCAGCCGTCGTATCGACCAGCCGACCACCGAGGACGTCCACCCCATGCCGCATCCCAAGCAGGCCAACCAGGCAGTGGACCACAAGGCGCGATAGCCGACCCGGAGCACGGTATAGTGTAAATGAACATTAAGTCCGGAAGACGGATCGGCGCCCATGGCTCGCACAAGCAAGCAACTCCCCGAACTCGGGCTCGGGAAGGGCGCGCAAACATCACGTGGCATGATCCGGGCGAACCTCATCCTCAAGGTGGCGGCGACGTTGTTCGCCGAACGGGGATACGACAGCGTCTCGATCAACGAGATCGGCTTCGCCGCCGGTGTCACGGGACCGGCCGTCTACCGATACTTCCCCAGCAAGGAAGCGTTGCTCGTCGCCATCTACCAGCACCTCTACCGGCGCAATAGCGAAGGGCTGGGCGGCGCCCTCGCCGAGCGCGGGTCGCCGGCCAAGACGCTCGAGCGCCTCATCGACCTGCAGATCGACTTGGCTATCGAGGAGCCGGAGAAGATCCGAATCGTGGCCAGCGAAGAACGTCATCTGCCGGAGGCGGAAGCCGAGGAGCTCGCCCGGGAGACACGCAAGGCGCTACGGATCTGGACTGACGTCGTCCGCGGGGTGAGGCAGGACCTCAGCAAAGAAGAGATCGACGCCACCGTGCATGCCGTGCTCGCACTGATCAATTCGATCAGCCTCCGGCGGAACCCGACCGAGCCGTCGGCGCGCGTCAAGGCGCATCTCCGGGCGATGGCCCAGGCCGCCGTGTTGGTCGCGGTACCCAGCCGCGCCTGATCCACCCGGCCACAGCGAACCCCGTCCGTCCGACCTTGCGTCCCGCTCCCTGTGCCGCCTTGACACTCACTTCGACCGCGGAGTTAGTGTCTGTACGTTAACTTTTCCGGACCAAAGGCGAGGCGATGAGCGAGTTCGATACCGTCATCAAGAACGGCATGATCGTCGACGGATCCGGGGCCTCCCGGTACCGGGCCGACATCGCCATCAAGGACGGTCGGATCGCCGACATCGGTGTGATCGACGCCGCTCGCGGCGCCCGGGTCCTCGACGCCGAGGGAGCCATCGTGGCGCCCGGCGTTATCGACGTGCACACCCACTACGAAGCGCAGCTGTACTGGGACCCGTACTGCAGCCTGTCGGGCTGGCACGGCGTCACGACCGTCGTCATCGGAAACTGCGGCTTCGGCTTCGCGCCGTGCGCTCCCGACCAGCGGGAGCGGGCCATGAAGAGCATGACCCGGGTGGAGGCCATCCCGCTCGCCGCCATGCAGGCGGCCATGGCCTGGGACTGGGTCACCTTCCCCGAGTTCCTCGACAGCCTCGAGCGAATCCCGAAGTCCGTGAACGTCATGTCCTACGTGCCGCTCGGCCCGATGCTGCTGTGGGTGCAGGGCTGGGACGACGCCAAGTCGGGCAAGCAGCCGACGCCCGACCAGATGGACGAGCTGAAGCGGCTGATGCGGGAGGCGCTCGACGCCGGTGGATGCGGCTGGTCGGCGCAGCGGACACCACCGCAGGGCGGCAACGCCGTCCAGCGCGACTTCGACGGCACGCCGATGCCGACCGACATGATGTCCGACGAAACGGCCATCGAGATGGCCAAGCTCCTCGCCGAGCGCAACGACGGCTTCATCATGATGACGCTGAACACTGGCGATGTGGCCAAGGACTGGGCCCACTACGAGGAACTCGCCCAGGTCTCGGGCCGGCCGCTGCTATACAACGCGGTGCAGTGCAACAGCGACAAGCCGAACCGGCACCGCCGCCAGCTCGCCTGGCTGGAGGAATGCCGCCAGCGGGGTTCCCGGGTGCTGTGCCAGGCCGTGACCGTCGGGACGTTCACGATCTTCACCTTCGAGGACTGGAACCTCTTCGACGACTCCGACGCCTGGGCGGACGCCACGTGCGGCACGCTCGAGGAGAAATTGCAGAAGCTGGCCGACCCGGCTCGCCGGCCGGGACTGATCGATGGGGTCAAGACGATCGAGCGGGGCCAGCAGGTGTCGTGCTTCCGCGACATCGTGGTGATGAAGACGATCGATCCGGCGCTGCACGGCTACATCGACAAGACGCTTGGTGAGATCGCCGACGAGCGGGGCTGCCACCCGGTCGACGCCATGCTCGACATCGCCGTACAGGACGGGCTGAAGACCTCGTTCTACTTCGAGCCGAAGGTCTCCCGCGAGCTGCTCGACGAGCTCGTGAACTACCCCTACGCCATCTACGGGGTCAGCGACGGCGGCGCCCACACCAAGTTCTTCACCGGCGGCCGCTACGCCACGGAGACCATCGAGAAGTTCGTCCGCGAGCTGGCGCTGCTCGACCTCGAGCAGGCCCACTGGCACCTCTCTGGCCTGCCGGCCACCACGCTCGGAATCGAGGGGCGGGGCATCCTCCGGCCGGGCAACGCCGCCGACATCATCATCTACGACTACGACCGGCTCAGCGTGCTTCCCCCCGAAGTCGCCTACGACCTGCCCGGCGACGAATGGCGCCGCATCCAGCGGGCCGAGGGCTACCGGTACATCGTCGTCAACGGCGAGGTCACGATCGAAAACGACAAGCAGACCGACGTGGCCCCGGGGCATCTGCTGCGCAACGGCAAGTCGCCCCGACGCGGCTAGGCGGCGATGGCGGACGGGGGGGCAGAGGCGCTCATCGCCGCACGGATCGAAGGCCTGCTGGCATCCACTCCGCCGACGTCCACCGTCGCCCCGGAGTTCTGGCGGGCCCAATTCGACCACGGGTTGGCCTGGGTTCGCTTCCCCGAAGGCCGGGGCGGGCTCGGGGTCGACGCCCGCTGGCAGGCGGTGGTCGACGAGCGACTGGCGGCGGCCGGGGCGCCCACAGCCAACCGGGACCTCAACGTGGTCGGCCTGGCCATGGCCGCCCCGACGGTCGTCACCCACGGCTCGGCGGCGCTGCAGGAACGCCTGCTGCGACCCCTGTTCGCCGCCGAGGAGATCTGGTGCCAGCTGTTCTCCGAACCCGGGGCGGGATCCGACCTGGCCGGACTGGCGACGAGGGCCGTCCCCGACGGCGACAGCTGGATCGTAGACGGGCAGAAGGTATGGACGACGCTCGCCCACCGGGCCCGGTGGGGTCTGCTGCTGGCCCGCACCGATCCCGACGTCCCCAAACACCGGGGCCTGACGGCCTTCGTGGTCGACATGCACGCCGACGGCGTCGAGGTCCGCCCCCTCTACGAGCTCACCGGGGAAGCCGAGTTCAACGAGGTGTACCTGACCGGCGTCCGGATCCCCGACACCATGCGCCTCGGCGATGTCGGGGGAGGCTGGGCAGTGGCGCTCACCACCCTGATGCACGAACGGGCCGGCGCCGGAAGGGAGATCGGCGGCCGCGGCGGGGGGATCATCGAACCAGCCGTGCGGCTGTGGCGCGCGCGAGGGCACACCGACCCGGTCCGCCATGACCAGCTTCTGCAGCACTGGGTCCGGGCGGAGGTGCTGCGGCTGACTGAGATCCGGGCCGGCGAGGCCGCCGGCCGGGGGGAGCCCGGGCCCGAAGGCTCCGTGGCCAAGCTGCGGTGGGCCGAACTCAACCAGGCGATCACCGAGTTCACCCTCGATCTGCTGGGCTCGGCCGGCATGGACCATCCCGACGGGTACGAGTTCCGCCGCCCGGACTCCAGCCAGGTGGCCACCGGGTCACCCTCCAAGTCGTATCTGCGGGCCCGGGCCAACTCGATCGAGGGCGGCACGAGCCAGATCATGCGCACCATCCTCGGCGAGCGGATCCTCCGCCTTCCGAGCGAGCCGAGGGACGACCGGTCGGTGCCGTGGCGCCAGGTACCCCGGGGATGACCCGACACGAGCGAACCAGGACGACGACATGACCACGAGGACGGAGCGCCGATGACCACCGCCCAACCCGACGCCGTGATCATCGGAACCGGCATGACCGCCTTCGGGAAGCACCACGACCGGAGCCTGCGCTCGTTGGCGTCCGACGCCGTCACCCAGGCGCTCGCCGACGCCGACCTCACGCCGTCCGACGTCGGCATGGTGTTCTTCGCCAATGCCGCCGCCGGGGTCCTACACGCCCAGGAGATGATCAGGGGGCAGTCGTCCCTCCGGAGGACGGGCCTGCTCGGTGTCCCGATCGTCAACGTGGAGAACGCCTGCGCGTCGGCGTCGACCGCCTTCGCCATGGCGGTGCTCGCCGTGCGGTCGGGCACGGTCGACGTCGCCCTCGCCGTCGGCGCCGAGAAGCTCACCCATCCCGACAAGCCCCGGTCGGTGACTGCCATCGGGACCGCGGTCGACCTCGAAGAAGACCCCGACGCCCGGGCGCAGCTGTCACGGGCGCTGCTCGGGTGGGACCCCACACCGGGCCAGGGCACAGAGGAGCCGGCCGGCTCGGGATCGAAGTTCATGGAACTCTACGCCGAGCGCGTCAAGGAATACATGGCCCGCACCGGCGCCACGGTGCAAGACCTCGCCGTCGTGGCGGCCAAGAACCAGAGCAACGGTGCGCTCAACCCGAAAGCGCAGTACCGCACCAAGGTGTCGGTCGACGACGTGCTCGCCAGCCGCGTGGTGTCGCCGCCGTTGCACCTGCTGATGTGCTCGCCGATCGGCGACGGCGCCGCCGCCGTCGTGGTCGCCTCCGCCGACTACGCCCGCCGGCTCGCCGTCCACGCTGTCGGCGTCCAGGCGGTGGCGCTCCTGTCGGGCCGGGACCATGCCGAGGGCGAAGACGGCGCGGTCCGACGGGCCGTCGAACGGGCCTACCGCCAGGCCGGCATCGGCCCAGAGGACATCGACGTCGTCGAACTCCACGACGCGGCCGCCCCCGGCGAACTCTTCGGCTACGAGGACCTCGGGCTCTGCGGTCCCGGGGAGGCGCCCAAGCTGCTGGCCAGCGGCGAGACCCACCTCGGCGGCCGGGTCCCGGTCAACCCCAGCGGCGGGCTCCTCGCCCGGGGCCACCCCATCGGCGCCACCGGCTGCGCCCAGCTCGTCGAACTGGCCGACCAGCTGCGGGGCCGGGCCGGCGACCGGCAGGCCGGCACGCCACGCATCGCCGTGGCCCAGAACGCCGGCGGGTCCCTCGGCCTCGACGAGGCCAGCGCGGTCGTCACCGTCCTCTCCGCGCCTCAATGACGCTGGTGTTCACGCCCGAGCACGAGGAGCTGCGCCGGATCGTCCGGAGCTTCCTGGACCAGCACTGCCCGGAGTCCGAGGTCCGCCGGGTGATGGCGACCGACGCCGGCTACGACCCCGCCCTCTGGTCCCGGCTGGCCGACATGGGCCTGCTCGGCCTCGCCGTCCCCGAGGAATTCGGCGGGTCGGGGTACGGCTGGACCGAAGTCGCCATCGTCCTCGAAGAGGCCGGCCGCGCGCTGCTGTGCGCTCCGTACTTCTCCACCGTCGTGCTGGCGGCCGGTGCCCTGCTCAACTCGGGTGACAGTAAGGCCCAGAAGGAGTACCTGCCGGCGATCGCGGCCGGTGCCTGCACGGCCACGCTCGCCATCACCGGCGACACCGGGGCATGGGACGCTGACTCCGTCGACGTGAGCGCCGTTCCGGCCGACGGCCGGTGGCGGCTCGAAGGACACGCTGGCCACGTCGTCGACGGCGTCACCGCCGACCTGCTCCTCGTGGTCGCCCGGACTCCTTACGGTCCGAGCCTCTTCGCCGTCGAGGGTGAAACGGCCGCCGTCATCCGGACACCGCTCTCGATGCTCGACCTCACCCGCAAGCAGGGCCACCTGCAGTTCGCCGGCACCCCGGCCCACCTCGTCGGCGCGCCCGGGGCCGGCCGGGACATTGTCGCCCGCACGCTCGACCTCGGCGCGGTAGGCCTTGCGGCCGAACAGGTCGGCGGCGCCGCCCGGGCCCTCGAGATGGCCGTTGAGTACGCCAGGGTGCGTCACCAGTTCGGCCGCCCGATCGGCTCGTTCCAGGCGGTCAAGCATCTCTGCGCCGACATGCTCGTCGAGGTCGAATCGGCCCGCAGCGCGGCCTACCATGCCATCTGGGCCGCCGATCACGACCCAGAGGAGCTGCCGGTGGCCGCCAGCCTGGCCAAGGCCTACTGCTCCGACGCCTTCATGTTCGTCGCCGGCCAGAACATTCAGGTCCACGGGGGCGTCGGGTTCACATGGGAGCACCCCGCCCACCTCTACCTCAAGCGGGCCAAGACGGATCAGCTGCTCCTCGGCGACCCGTTGCACCACCGCCGGGTCCTCGCCGGCCGGATCGGGCTGTCGTGAACATCCGCCGGGTCGTCACGGGGCAGCGGCCCGACGGCACGTCGGTGGTCGCGTCGGACGACGCGGTCGAACCGATCGAAGTAGCCCTCATTCCCGGGTCGGCCTTCCATGCCGTGTGGGGCGCCGACGATCCGGCCGGCCTCCCCTCCGATGGACACCCGCCACCGGCGCAGGGATGGTTCCCTCCACCGACCGGATTCCGGTTCTGCTTCCTCACCGTCGCCCCGGACTCCGTGACGCGGCCGGACGATCTCGACTTCGCCGCCGCCTTCGCCGAACTCGACGCCAAGCTCCCCGGCCTGCGCGACGTCCTCGAGCCGGGCAACCCGGGCATGCACACGACCGACAGCGTCGACCTCGGGATGGTCGTGAGCGGTGAGGTCGTCCTGGAACTGGACGACGGCCACGAAGTCCGCCTGAGCGCCGGTGACGTCTTCGTCCAGAACGGCACCCGCCACGCCTGGCGCAACCGCACCGACGAGCCGTGCACGCTGGCGGTCACGCAGCTCGGCGCGCCGCGTCACCCCGAGGGGGCGTCGTGAT
Organism: uncultured Actinomycetes bacterium; assembly: GCA_963723985.1. GTDB lineage: Bacteria > Actinomycetota > Acidimicrobiia > IMCC26256 > BP-133 > BP-133. The sequence continues at coordinate 121,725 of CAVRTC010000004.1, read as the reverse complement.
CGCCGAACGGCTCTCGCACTGGGGCGCGCAGGTCGAGCGAACGCTCATCAATGGCCATCCGTGCCTCACGTACCGTCACCGGCGCCGCTCAGCCGGCGAACTGCTCCTCGACGGACAACGCTTCGCAGGCCGGGATTACCTCGTCCTCGGCCGGCGCCGCATCACCTTCTCCCACCACCAGCAGGCGGTCCGGGCGGTGGCCCGCCGGCTGGAGGCGGCCGGTGTCGGCCGTGGTGACCGGGTGCTCCTGCTCGGCGCCAATCAGCCGGAGTGGGTGGTGGCGTTCTGGGCCACACTCAGCCTCGGCGGCGTGGTGGTTCCCGGCAACAGCTGGTGGAGCGAACAGGAATGCCACCACGCAGTCCACACCGTGGAACCGGCCGTCTCCATCGTCGATGAACGGCGCCGGCCCCTCCTCCCGCCGGGGACCCGGACGATTCCCTTCGACGAGCTTCGGCTCCTGGTCGACCGGCCCGGCACCGGGAAGCTCACCATCGCCACGGTCGACGAAGACAACCCGGCCGTCATCCTCTTCACCTCGGGAACGACGGGTCGCCCCAAGGGGGCGGCGCTGTCCCACCGGGCGGTCATCGCGAGCCAGCAGAACATGCTGGCACTCGGCGGCCGGTTCCCGCCCGACATCCCGCTCGACGCTCCGTCGGCGGTCACGCTGCTCACCGTCCCGCTCTTCCACCTCGCCGGCGTCCAAACCCTTCTCATCACGCTCCTCACCGGCGGCCGGCTCGTCTTCCTGGATGGGCGGTTCGACGCCGGCGAGGTCCTCCGGCTGATCGAAGACGAGGGCGTGACCCGGTGGGGCTGCGTCCCGACGATGATGGCCCGGGTGCTCGACCACCCCGATCTCGGCCGGCGCCGGACGGGCACGCTCCGCACGATCACGATGGGTGGAGCGCCCGTCACACCGGAGCTCGTCGCCCGGACCCGGTCGGCCTTCCCCCACGCCCAGCGGGGCGTCGGCACGACGTACGGATTGTCCGAGGCGGGAGGGGCGCTCACCGCCGGGACGGGCGACGCGTTCGCCGACCGGCCGCATTCCGTCGGCCGGCCGCTGCCCGTGGTGGAGCTGTGGATTGACGCACCCGGTCCCGACGGAGTCGGCGAGATCCTGGCCCGGGCCCCTCACATCATGAGCGGCTACTGGGGCCGGCCTGACGATCCGGTGCTGGACCCCGACGGCTGGCTCCACACCGGCGACATCGGGCGGATCGACCGGGACGGATACCTCTACGTCCTCGACCGGTGCAAGGACGTCGTGATCCGCGGCGGCGAGAACGTCACCGGCCCCCACGTCGAGGACCAGCTCCTCATGCATCCCGACGTGTCCGAAGCGGCGGTGCTTGGCCTGCCGCACCCCGACCTCGGTGAGGAGGTCGCGGCCGTCGTCGTTCTCCGGCCCGGATCCCAGGTGACGGCCGAAGCCTTGCAGGCCCACGCCGCATTGCGGCTGGCGCACTTCGAGGTCCCCACCCGGTGGTGGGTCCGGACCGAACCGCTCCCCACCAACGCGGTGGGCAAAGTCCTCAAGCGCCAACTGCGGGCCGAATGGCCGGCGGCTGCGCAACCGGAGAAGAACGTCCCAAGCATTCGGGGGGTCCCATGAGAGAGTTTCCGTCGGAGCACATCGCCGAAGGCTGGTACCAGATCGGGTGGTCGTCCGACTTCCCGATCGGCGAAGCGAAACCGCTGCAGTACTTCGAGGAGGACCTCGTCGCCTATCGGGGCGAGTCCGGGGAGCTGCACGTCCTCGACGCCTACTGCCGGCACATGGGTGCCCACCTCGGCCACGGCGGTTGGGTCGAGGCCGACTGCATCCGCTGCCCGTACCACGGCTGGGTGTGGGACGCCGACGGCCGCAACATCGAGATCCCGTACAGCAAGCCCGACAACATGGCCAACCTCCGGCTGACCCGGTGGCAGGTCCGGGAGCTCGACGGCATCGCACTCGTGTACTACAGCCGCGATGGAGCCGGACGGGGGTTCCCGCTGCCCGACGCTTTCATCCGCTTCGACGGCGAGACCTGGGACGCGTGCCCCGAGACGACGAAGATATGGCTCGACGTGCCGATGGCGCCGCAGTTCATGGCCGAGAACGCGGTTGACTCCGCCCACTTCAAGTACGTCCACCGGGCCAACGACGTCGGCGACATCGCCGAGTTCACCGCCGAGCCCGGCGTCTTCCGGGGCCGCGTCGGCCTGATCTTCGGCGGTGGCATGGAACGGACGTGGGCCACCCCCAACGGCCCGGCTTCCGGTCACATCTTCACCGAGAACTGGGGCGTCGGGCTCGGGTGGAGTCGGCTCACCGCCTTCGACGACATCATCTACCTCCTCGGGATCACCCCGATCACGCCGTACCGGGCCGACCTGCGCTCCACCACCTGGGTGGCCCGTAAACGGGGCGACGGCAGCGCGATGGACGAGAAGACCCGCAACCGCTGGGTCGAGCAGCAGAACGCTCAGGTCGACGCCGACCTGCGGATCTGGCGGACCCAGACCTACATCCACAAGGCGCCGCTCGCCCGATCGGAGAACGAATGCATGCGAGCGATGCGCAAGTGGGCGAAGGAGCTGTACGGCGATGACCCCGCGGACACCCCGGGACTGGTGACCGGCGGCAGCGGGGGAGAAGCGCGGGGAACCGCGGGTCCTGAATGATGCAGGACCCGTTGGTAGAGACGCCGGTGCTCGAACGCCACGTGGTCCGGCCCCATCGCGGCCGGGCGAAGGAACTCCCGGCGGGTCCCATGCCGACCGGATGGTTTCAGATCGGCTGGAGCGGTGACTTTCCAGCGTCCGGACGGGCGGTGCCGCTGCGCTACTTCGGCGTCGACCTGGTGGCGTACAGGGGCGAGTCCGGAGCCGTCCATGTGCTCGACGCCTTCTGTCCCCACATGGGGGCCCACCTCGGCCACGGTGGAACGGTCGAAGGTGACTGCATCCGGTGCCCGTATCACGGCTGGCTCTACGACCATGGCGGTCGCAACGTCGAGATCCCGTACGGTGATCAGCCCCGGATCGAGGTGCGGACCGCGCCGTGGCCGGTCCACGAGGTCGACGGGGTCGTGCTCGTCTTTTACGGTGAGGGCCCGGTCTTCGAACCGCCGGCCGCCCTCGCCCGCTCTGATCACGCCACCTGGCCGCTCGAGCAGTTCGGCGCGCGGCTGTGGCGCCACCAGACCATGGTCCCGCAGGTGGCGGCGGACAACGTCACCGACGCGGCTCACTTCAAGGTCGTCCACCGGTCCAACGATCACGCCACGCTCGTGAGCTTCGACGACCGCGGCGTCCCGTTCAAGGCCGGGTACTCGATCCGCTTCGGGGGTGGACTGTCGAGCACGTGGGCGACGCCGCACGGCCCCATCGACGGCACCATCTCCACGGAGTCGTGGGGTGTAAGCCTCTTGTGGAACCGCCTCGGCGGCCACGACGATGTGATGTCGATGCTCGGGGTGACCCCGGTCGACATCGACCATTCCGACGTGCGGGTCTCGGTGTGGGTTCCCCGCACCCGGGGCGACGGCACCGAGCTCACGGAGAAGATCCGGGACCGGTGGATCAAGGAGCAGCATGGCCAAGTCGAAAGCGATCTCGTGATCTGGACCAATCAGACCTACATCGCCAAGGCGCCCTTCGTCCAGGCCGAAAGCCCGGGCCTACGCTCCTACCGGCAATGGTCCCGGCAGTTCTACCCGGCATAACCGGCTCCAGGCCCGTGCGTCCGCCTCGAATCGGGCTGCAGCTTCCGACCACGGACGGGTTCCTCGTCGGCTACGGGGATCTCCGACGAGTCGCTTCGACCGCTGAGGACCTGGGATTCGACGGCCTGTGGCTCGGTGACCATTTTTCGTTCAATGCCCCGGTGCTCGAAGCGGTTGTCGCGGCGTCCACCGTGGCGGCGGTGACGGAGCACGTCACGATCGGGTTCGGAGTGCTGATCGCCGCTCTCCGCCATCCCGGGTGGGTGGCCAAACAACTGTCGTCGTTGCAGGTCGTCTCCCGGGACCGGGTCGAGCTCGGCGTCGGGGTCGGAGGCGAGTTCGCCGGCGAGTGGGCCGCCGTCGGCGTCCCGGTCAGCGAGCGGGGCACGCGGACCGATGAATTCCTCCGCCACCTGCCCGCCCTCCTCACCGGACAGGCGGTCGATCTCGGACCGCCTTGGCAGGCCCACATCCCGCCGCTCCAACCCCACAGCGTCGTCCCGCCGCTGTGGATCGGCGGTCGAGGCGACATCTCGCTTCGGCGAGCGGTGCGCCACAGAGCGGGGTGGCTCGGGGTGTGGGTCGACGAGGCCCGGGTGGCCGCCGCTACCGGGCGCTTGGCCGAACTGGCCGACGAGGCGGGCGTGGAGCCGCCCCGAGTCGGCGTCGAGGTCCTCGTTCATCCCGAGGCGGACGTCGACCACGGTCACGCGCAGATGGCGTCGTTCATGGAACAGATCTACGGCATCCCCTACGAGCGGGTGTCGAAGTACACGATCGCCGGCGACGAAGACCGCATCATCGAGCGGTTGCAGCCCATCGTCGAACTGGGCGTCGAGACCATCGTGTTGATCCCGGCCGTCCGAGACCCGTTGTCGGTCTTACCCGTCTTGTCCCGGATCGCCCAAGGGCTTCGGGTGATGAGACGGCCGGTGGGCGGTGCGTCAGCCGCAGCCGCAAGCCGCTGTCGGTAACGGCCCCTCGCGGGCACAATGGAGTTCGGGGGAGCCATGGACTCACAGCATCGCCGCCTCCGGGCGCTGTGCAGCGCAAGTGCGTTCGTCGCCCTCGTCGCGGCCTCGTTGACTGCGCTCCAACCGGCCGTCGGGGCGGCGGATGCGGACTCCTGCCGTCCGGTCCACGTGCCGGTCGGCAGCGCCACGCCGTCCGGCGCCTTCGTGTTCGGGATGCTGTGCACCCCCGGGGCTTCGGCGCCCCGACCGTCCACCGTCCAACTCCTGGTGCACGGCGGCACCTACAACCACCGATACTGGGACTGGCCGCTCCGACCGGACCGCTACTCCTACGCCCGCGCAGCCGTCTCGGCCGGCTACGCCGTGCTGGCCGTTGATCGCCTCGGTTACGGGCAGAGCACACGACCTCCCAGCACGCTCGTGAGTCTCTCGGCGGGTGCCGCCGCCCTCCACGATGTCGTCACCGCCCTTCGGAGAGGTGACGTCACCGGGCATCCGTTCGAGCACGTCGTCTACGTAGGGCACTCGGTCGGCTCGATCGTCGGATGGGTGGAGGCCTCGACGTATCGGGACGTCGACGCCGTCGTCCTCACTGGAATGACTCACCACCTGAAGCGGACGGCCGTCGTAACCATCTCGCAGGTCTTCTACCCGGCGAGTCGAGATCCGGCCTTCAGGGATTCCGGGCTCGATCCCGGATACCTCACGACGAAGCCTGGGACGCGAGGTGGCTTCTTCTACTACGAGGGCGGTGCTGAACCCGACGTCGTCGCCCTTGACGAAATGACCAAGGACACCATGGCCAGCGCGGAGGCGAGAGAGAGCCTGTCGCTGATTCTCTCTCCGCCGGCGGCCACCGCTCCTTCCCGGGGCATCACTGCTCCGACCTTGCTGGTGATGGGAACCAGGGACGGTCCGTTCTGCGGCCCACCGGACGGCGTCGACTGCACCAGTCGGGACGCGCTCCTCGAAGCCGAAGCCCCGTACTACTCACCCCAGGCCGGCCTCGAAGTGCTCACCATCCCCGAGACGGGCCACAACATCCAACTTCATCGCCACGCAGCGGAGGCGACGCACGAAATCCTCGAGTGGCTAGCGCGCCATGTCGAGCCGGGCGGCCGGAGAGCTTCGCCGACCGGCGGCTACGGCATCAGCCGGTTGAGTTCCGACACCACCGCCCCCCGGAGCAGCTGCTTCGTGGCGCGGAACGCTGTGCGGGGCAGCGCGGCCAGTTCGGCGGCCGCAGCGATCGCCGCAGGCAGCGGGTCGTCGCTCAATTCGTCGAGGTAACCGGCCTCGACCGCGTCAGCCCGGACCGAAGACCCGGGCGAAGAGCGTCGCCGCCGTCAGATGCACCGGCGCCAGGCGGTGGCACGCCATCGCCATCGCGAACTGGGGGAGTTCGATCCCGAGCCGCACTTCGGTCAACCCGACCTTCCCTTCCCCCCGCCCACCGACGCGGTGGTCGGCGGCGAGCAGCAGCAGGGCCCCGGCGGCGAGGGCGTGGCCGGTGGAGGCGGCCACGACGGGAATGGGCGCCTCCAGCATCTCCCGGAAGAGGCACATGCCGTCGCGCACGAGGGCCGTGACGGCGGCGGTGTCGCCGCCGTTGACCACGCCGAGATCGAAACCGGCGCAGAACGTGCCCTCACGGCCCGCCACCACGAGGGCCCGGCCGGTCGAGGCGGCGTCGGCCACCGCGGCGCGAAGCGCCACCAACGCCTCGAACGACAGGGCGTTCGCCTTACCGTCGTCCATGGCCGCCAGGACAATGCCGTCGGCGACGGGCTCGACCCTGACGGTCACGCCGTCGGTGTCGGCTCGCCGGGCGCGAGGGCGTCGGCTTCGCGGTAGTCACCGAACGCCCGGTCCCGCTCGGACAAGTTCTGGCGGACACCCTTGTCCCGGAAGCCCCGCATGTACTCCTTCGAGGACCGCTGGTGCCATCCGAGAGCGTTCAGCTCGGCCGTCGCCCGCAGCCCGTCCCGGATCCCGGCGGCCTCCATCGCCCGGTGACAGACGCGCTTGTTGAGGGTCAACAGGTCGAACGGCACCTCGACGAGCCGGGCGGCGACGGCGAGGACCTCGTCATCGAGCGACTCCGCGGGGAAGGAGCGGGTGGCGAACCCCCGTTCCGCCGCTTCCGTTCCGGTCATGGCGTCGCCGGTCAACAGCGCCTCCATACCCCGCCGGAAACCGAGCAGCCACGGCTGCCACGCCAGGTCGGGGGTCGACATCGACCGGACCGCCGGGTACCCGATCCGGGCGTCATCGGCCACGTAGACGAGGTCGCAACCGGTGGCGAGTTCCGAGCCGCCCGCCAGGCACCACCCGTGCACCTGGGCGATGAGAGGCGTCGCCATGTCCCACAGCTCGAACCAACCGGCGACGACGTGTCGGGCCCACCAGCCATCGGTCGTGGCCGTGTGCCGCTCCACCGGCGTGTTGCGCTCGCCGAGGTCGTACCCGGCCGAGAAGCACGGCCCCGCCCCGCGGATGATGACCGCGGACACCTCGCGGTCATCGTCGGCGGCCCGGAGGGCCTCGAACAGGGCGTGGCGGAGCGCGTCGTTCAAGGCGTTGCGCTTCTCCGGCCGGTTCAATGTCAGGCGCCGCACCCGGGGAAGCGGGTCGTCGATCAAGAGCACAGGGTCCACATGAGCCTCCCAGGCCATCGTCGGCTTATCGTCCACTTGACGCGCAGCTGAATGAGCATAAACTAAACTTTGGTTTTCCGGAGACCCGAACGGTCACCGGTCGCAAAAAATTGCTCCAGTCGTATCGGATGGGTCAGGGGGGCGCAGTTGTTGGATCCGTTGATCACAACCCCGGTGTCCGAGCGCACCGTCGCGGCGGTGCTTGCCGAACAGGTTCGCCTGCGGCCGGACAAGGTCGCGCTCATGGACGAGCAGGGGCGGACGCTTACCTATGCCGAGCTCCAGACGTCTGCCTTCAGCGTCGCCACGGGCCTCGCCAAACTCGGCGTCTCGCGCCAGGAACCGGTCCTCGTCATGCTCGAGAATCACTTCGAGCACACGCTCGTCTTCCTCGGTACCGGCGTCGGCGGCATGATCGAGGTCCCCGTCAACACGGCGTACAAAGGCGACATCCTGCGCTACGTCGTCGAGAACTCCGGCGCCCGGGTGGTGATCATCGAAGGGGAGTGGTGCGACCGGCTGGCCGCCATCGCCGACAGCCTGACCGAGGTCGAGACCGTGGTCATCCACGGATCGGCCACCGCAGAGCTCCCGTCCCGGTGGCAGACCGTCGACTTCTCGGAGCTGCTCGAGGCGGAACCGATTCCGCCCCACTCTGCCGCCGTGTGGGAAGTGGCCGCCATCATCTACACGTCCGGGACGGAAGGCCCCTCGAAGGGCGTGCTCTGCCCCCACGGCCACGCCTACTCGATGGCCACCTTCCCGGGATGGCTCGGCCCTGACGACGTCGTCCTCGTGACGCTCCCGCTGTTTCATGCCGGCGGGCTCTGGGCCGGGATGTACAACGCTCTCCGCAGCGGCGCCACCGCCGTGATCCACCGAACCTTCTCGGTGTCACGGTTCTGGGACGACGTCCGCCGGCTCGGCTGCACCTACACGCTGATGTTCGGCCCGATTATCCCCTTCCTGTTGGCCCAGCCGCCGAGGCCGGATGACGCCGACAACCCGCTGCGCCTCGTGACCGCCATCCCCGCCCCGGCCAACATCGACGAGTTCTCCGCCCGCTTCGGACTCGACGTCATCAGCTCGTACGGGATGACCGAGTCGGGAACCGTCTGCTGGGCCGAGCCCGGTGGGGTACGACCCTTCGTCTGCGGCCGGCCCCGGGACTTCATCGACATCCGGTTGGTCGACGACCACGACGTCGACGTCCCCGACGGGCAGGTGGGCGAGATCATCATGCGCTCCAGCGAACCCTGGTCGATGATGCTCGGCTACCACCGCATGCCGGAGGCGACCGTTCAGGTCTGGCGCAACCTCTGGATGCACAGCGGCGACGCCGGCTACCGCAACGGCGCCGGCCAGCTCGTCTATGTCGACCGCAAGAAGGACGCGCTTCGGCGGCGGGGGGAGAACGTGTCGTCCCTCGAAGTCGAGAAGCACATCATGGCCTGCCCCGGAATGGCCGAAGTGGCCATCGTGGCCGTGCCCAGTGAACACAGCGAGGACGAGATCAAAGCGGTCCTCGTCCTCGCCGAGGGACACGAGTTCGACCCCGTCGGTGTCCTCGAGGACCTCGTCGAGCGACTGCCGTATTTCATGGTGCCCCGGTACTACGAGGTGGTGGACGCCCTGCCTCGGACGCCGACCGCGAAAGTCCAGAAGGGCGAGCTCCGCAAGCAGGGCGTCACCGCCTCCACCTGGGACTGCCAGGCCGCCGGCTTCCGCGTCACCCGGGATGGCCTCAAGAGGGACACGGCATGATCGACTACCACCCGATGTCCCCAGAAGCGAAGCAGGACCCGGAGCGATTCTTCTCCCAGCTCCGGCGGGAGTGCCCGGTGCATCACTACGTCCTCGGTCAGGCCGACGCCGAGCGGATCAACTCCAACCCGCTGGCCGCCCAGCCGACCGATGAGTTCTGGTCCGTACTTGGCTACGACGACGTCGTCAAGGTGCTGCTGTCGCCGGAGCTGTTCTCCAGCAAGGAAGGCCCCGGGCCGGAGCGCATGGTCCGCATGACGGAAGACGGCATGCTGCTGTGGGCCGACAACCCCGCCCATCTGCGGCAGCGGCGGATCGCCGCCAAGGCCTTCACCCCGCTGGCGGTGGAGCGGCTGCTCCCCCGGATCCAGCAGTTCACCGACGAGCTGATCGACAAGCTGGCCCCCCGGGGCGAGGCGGAGCTGATGGCCGACTTCGCCGTCCCGCTCACCATCCGGACCGTGGCCAGCATCATGGGAGTCGGCGGCGACCGGATCGATGACATCTGGCGTTGGGGGAGCGCGATCGTCGACGCCTTCGGTGGTGACCAGGACGCCATCGAACAGGGCTTCGCCGCCATGCAAGGGCTGTTCGGCTACCTGGGGGAGCAGGTCGACCATCGCCGACAGATCATCGCCGCCGGCGGCGAACCGCCCGACGACGTCCTGACGGCGTTGATCACGAGCGACTACAACGGCTCGCACTTCGAGGACGAAGAGATCTTCTGGGCATCCCTCCAGCTCCTCACGGCCGGGTTCGAAACCACCAGCAGCACGCGACGGGCAACGCCATGGTGCTGCTGGCCACGCATCCCGAGGAACGGCGCAAGCTGGAAGCCGACCCATCGCTGATCGACCGGGCCGTGGAGGAAATCCTCCGGTTCCGGTCGCCGCTCGAAGGCCTGTTCCGGACAGCGACGACCGACACCGAGGTCGGCGGGTGCCCCATACCGCAGGGCGGGAAGGTCCGGGTGGTGTGGGCGTCGGCCAACCGGGACGACACCCAGTTCCAAGACGCCGACCGGTTCGTCGTCGACCGCGACCCGGCCGAGCTCCGCAAGCACGTTGCCTTCGGGCTGGGGCCGCATTCCTGCCTCGGGGCGGCCCTCGCCCGAGCTGAGCTCCGCATCGCCCTGAGCACCTTGCTCCGCCGCCTGCCCGGCATCGACTTAGACCCCGACCAGCGGCCGGTGTGCAACAAGGCGCTCACCATCAATGGCTACGTCCGTGTCCCTGTGCGGTGGGACCCATCGGCGACCCGACCGGCCTGACGGAGTGTCTTGCACGGTCCCCTGAGCGGAATCACGGTTCTCGAGCTCGCCGCCATCGGGCCGGCGCCGTTCGCCGCCATGCTCCTCGCCGACATGGGCGCCGACGTCATCCGCATCGACCGCCCAGCAAGCGCTCGGCAGGCCGGCGGCGTGTCCGGGTTGACGAATCCGGTCCTGCGCAACCGGCGGTCGATCGTCCTCGATCTGCGCTGCCCGTCCGGCATCGAGGTCCTCCTGCGGCTGGTGGCGCAATCCGATGCCCTCATCGAGGGGTTCCGGCCGGGAGTGGCCGAACGCCTCGGCTTCGGGCCGGAGGCGTGCCACGAGATCAACAGCCGGCTCGTCTATGGGCGCGTCACCGGGTGGGGCCAGGACGGCCCCTGGGCGCAGCGCGCCGGGCACGACATCAACTACATCGCGCTCTCCGGAACCCTGGACGCCATCGGGCGCGCCGGGGAGCCCCCGTTGGCGCCCCTCAACCTCCTCGGCGACTACGGCGGCGGCGGGATGCTGCTGGCGATCGGCGTGCTCGCCGGGCTGGTGGAAGCGGCCCAAGGAGCCGCGGGCCGGGTGGTCGACGCCGCCATGGTGGACGGGGCCGCGCTGCTGGCGACCATGATCCATGGACTCCGGGCCGAAGGCCGATGGAGGGCAGAACGGGGAACCAACATCCTCGACAGCGGCGCACCGTTCTACGACGTCTACGAGACCGCCGACGGGAAGCACATCGCCGTCGGAGCCCTAGAAGAAACCTTCTACGCCGAGTTCCTGGCCGGGATGGGCCTGGAACCGGACGCCCTCGGGTCCCAGATGGAGGAAGCGGCGTGGCCGGCGCAGAAGGCGCGGATCGCGGCAGCGATCAAGGCACGGACCCGCGACGAGTGGTCGACCGTCTTCGGCGACCGGGAGGCCTGCGTCACGCCGGTGCTCACCATGGCCGAGGCACCGGACCACCCGCACCTGTCGGCTCGCCGATTGTTCACGGACATCGGATCGGTCCGCCAGCCGGCGCCGTCCCCCCGGTTCGTCCCCGCAGTGGGCGGTGACCCGGTCCCTCCGGGCCGGCCCGGTCGCGATACCGACGACATCCTGGCCTCCCTCGGCCTGAGCGACCAGGACGTCGCCGAACTTCGCCGTAGGGCAGCGATCCAGTGACAGCAGGCCGGTAACCACCAGTGGAGTTCCAGTGGACCGCGGCCCAGCAACGCCTGCGTGCGGAGGCGGAAGAAGTCGCCCGCGACGCCGCCGAGCGTTACGGGCCCCAGGCCGACTCCTGGATCGCGGGCTATTCCAAGGCTTTCGCCAAGGAGATGGCCGCCCGGAGCTGGATCGGCCTGTCCTGGCCGGCGGAGGCGGGCGGTGGCGGACGGCCCGCCATCGAACGGATGATCGTGGCCGAGGCGCTCATCCGGGCCGGAGCGCCGCTCGGGGCCTTCTGGTTCGCCGACCGGCAGATCGGCCCCTCCCTCATCGCCTTCGGCACGGCTGACCAACAGGCCCAGTTCCTGCCTCCGATCCTCGCGGGCGAGCACACCTGGTGCATCGGGATGAGCGAGCCCGACGCCGGCTCAGATGTCGCTTCGCTGCGGACGCGGGCAACCCGCCGGGGCGAATCCTGGGTGATCCGGGGTCAGAAGATCTGGACCAGCTTCGCCACCCGGGCCGACTACTGCTATCTGATCTGCCGGACCTCGGCCGACGGTCCGCCTCACGCCGGGATCAGCGAGATCATCGTCCCGATGGACGCCGACGGCATCGAGGTGCGTCCGATCCGGGACATCACCGGAAGTTCACACTTCTGCGAAGTCTTCTTCACCGACGTCGTGGTTCCGGCGACCAACCTGGTCGGCCAGGAAGGGGCGGCGTTCAAGCAGACGATGCGCCAGCTCGAACACGAACGGGGCGGTATCGACCGGCTGGTCTCCAACGACCGGCTCTACCGCCTGGCGCTGGCCCGGGCCGACACGGCCGACCCCTCGGTCCGCCAGCAGATCGCCCGCCTGGAATCGACCTTCCGGCTCGGGCGTCTCCTCGTCTACCGGGAGGCGCTCGGCCAGGCACCCAAAGGCTTCAGCGCCGCCACCAAGTGCTACTGCACCGCCTACGAACAGGCTGTCGCCGAGTTCGTCGCCCATGTTCTCGGGCCTGAGGCGCTGCTGGGCGGCGAGATCGCCCGGGGTGTCGTGTATGCCCCGGCCTACACGATCATGGGCGGCACCTCCGCCGTCCTGCACAACGTGATCGGCGAACGAATCCTGGGCCTCCCCCGATGACCGCAGACCGAAGGAGCGAGATGCAGACAACCCAAGTGGCCGTGATCACCGGCGCCGCCAGCGGCATGGGAAAGACAGCGGCCATCCGGTGGGCCCAACAGGGCTGGCACGTCGCAGCCGTCGACCGCGCCGCCGCCGCGCTGAAGGAACTCGAGGGCGACCACTCCGGGATCACGGCCGTCGAGTGCGACGTCACCGACGAAGGCGCCGTGGCCTGCGCCGCCGAGGAGATCGCCTCAGCCCTCGGTGAGATCGACCGGCTGGTCAACGCGGCAGGAATCTGCGTGGCGGGAAGGATCGGCGAACTGGCCGCGTCGGAGTTTCGCCGTGTCATGACGGTCAACTACTTCGGCACGGTTCATTGGGTCAACGCCGTCCTCCCCGCCATGCGGGCGCGCCGGCGGGGTGAGATCGTGAACTTCGCTTCGGTGGCCGGGTTCATCCCGACGCCAAACCTCAGCGCCTACGGGTCGAGCAAGTTCGCCGTTCTCGGCTACACCGAGGCCCTGGCCGAAGAGACACGCTCCGACGGCGTCCGCGTTCTCTGCGTGTGCCCGCCCGGCGTCGACACTCCCCTGTACACCGATCTCATGGCCGGCACGTCCCTCGGCCCGCGGATCCAGCAATTCGTCAAGCCGATCACACCCGACAGCGTGATCGACGCCCTGGAGCGGGCCCTGCCCGGGACGCGAACCTACGTCTTTCCCGGGCGAGGAACCACGGCCATGCACCGCATGCGCCGCTTCGCTCCCACGCTCACCAACCGGCTCTTCCGGTCGATCTACGGGCTGTAATGCTGCTCAGGAGCGGGGGACGTCCCGCCAGGGGACGTCCTTGTCGCTTCGAGGTTCACTGGGCAAGCCGAGGACCCGTTCGGCGACGGTGTTGCGGAGCACCTCCGACGTCCCGCCTTCAATCGAGTTGGCCCGGGCCCGTAGGAAGCGGTAGTGCATGTCGTCGTTGCCGGAGTCGGACGGCGACACCATCGATTCGGGACCAAGCAGGTTCAGGGACAAGCTCGTCATGCGTTGATTCAGCGCGGCCCACGCCACTTTTGACATCGAGCCGTACCGGTCGGGGAGTCCGAGCCGACGCATCTCGGCGGCCCGGGCCCGCGCGAGGCGTATGACCTCGGCATGGACCCAGAGTTGCATGAGCTCTTCCCGCCGGGCTCGGTCGCAGCCGTCACGCTCGAGGTACAGCCTGACAGCCTCGCCAATTGGGCCGGCGCCGCGGCCCGAGCGGCTCGTGCGACTCACCGCCACTCGCTCGTGGGCGAGCGTGGTCATCACGACCGCCCACCCTTCGCCGACAGCACCGAGACGCAGGTCGTCACCAAGGCGCACGTCGGTGAGATAGACCTCGCTGAACTCGGCATCGCCCGTCATCTGGCGAAGCGGTCTCACCTCCACTCCCGCGGCACACATGTCACAGACGAAATACGTCAGGCCCTTGTGCTTCGGTACGTCCGGGTCGGTCCTCGCCACGAGAAGGCCCCAACGCGCCTCGTGGGCCAGCGTCGACCACACCTTCTGCCCGTTCACCACCCAGGTGTCACCGTTCCGGGAAGCTCGGGTACTCAGACCGGCGAGATCCGATCCCGCCCCCGGCTCGGAGAACAGCTGGCACCAGGCCTCACCGGCGTAGAGGGGACGAAGGAAGCTCCGCCACTGCTCAGGGGTGCCGTGCCTGGCGAGTGTCGGAGCGGCCATGCCCATCGCGATCCCGGCCCGCGGGCGGGGCGCCCCGGCCGCACGCATCGCGTCATCCACCACCCGCTGGAGCCCGGGGTCGAGCCCCAGGCCACCGGCACCCGAAGGATGATGCACCCAGGCCAACCCGGCGTCGAACACAGCCTCCAGGAACGCCGCTGGATCGGCGGTCTTGGGATTCTGAACCGCCAAGAGTTCAGCGATGGCGCGCTCGACTCGGGCGCGGGGTGCCTCGGTTCCTGATCGGTTCACCGTCACCGGCCGCCGTCGTGCGCTGCGCTTTGCGTCGTCCACATGAGGTCCGGACTGCCTCCGATTGTTCTGGAGAACTTAACGACTATACACTAACGACTTCGATTGGCGGTCGCCGAGGGGGTTCGGATGGGGACGTTCAAGGATGCCGGCGAGCTGTACGAGTGCATCGGACGGATGCTTGAGCTGGCGGTCGACGACCCGAACATCGTCGAGGCCACGAAGGATGGCGACCTCGTCATCAAGCTGCACTACTCCGACCCTGCTGCCACACTCCTCGTGGATTTCCCGAGCCGAACGGTGAAGACGGGAGCGGCGGCCGAGGAGCCGAGCCCCACCGTCGTCTTGCGGATGACGGCCGACGACGGCCACCGGTTCTGGCTCGGGAGGCTGAACCTGACGCTGGCAATGGCGCAGCGCAAGGTGAAAATGGAGGGCTCAGCTGCGAAGGCGCTCAAGTTGCTTCCCCTCACGAAGCCGCTGTTTGCCAGCTACGAGGCCCTCCTCCGGGAGCGTGGCCGGGACGACCTGCTCAAGGTCTGACGGCCACATGCGGTACAGCATCAGCATCGACGACTCGGCCTGTATCGGCTCGGCGACCTGCATCGCCGAGGCCGCGGGCGCGTTCCAGTTCGACGACCGGCGTGTGGCCGTCCCGACCGCCGAAGCGGCCAACCTGTCAGACGACGACCTCATTCGCATCGCACAGAACTGCCCTTCGGGAGCGATCTGCATCTACGACCGGGACGGGGCGGTCGTCGACGTTTTCGGTTGACACACCCCGGGCGTCTGAGTAAATTACGACTCATTCACTTCTTGGGGCGCTGCGCGCATGTCTCGTTGGACAGCGACGAGCCCGCTTGGAAGCAAGGATGCAAGGGGAGCCAATGCACATCGGTCGTTCGTTCAAGGACAGCGCACGGCCAGGGCTTGTCGTTCCCGCTCTCGTGCTTCTCGTTGCCGCTGGCTGTGGCAACCGGATCCCCGACCAGACTGCGGCCGCGCCTCCAGGGGCTTCGCAGCCGGGCAGTGTGTCGAGCGCCGGGGAGCCCACAGCGCCGGACACCCCCTTGTCAGGCGAGAGCGCTATCACGCCGAGCCCCGAGGCGGGTGGGTCCGCGGCTGGTCCTGCCCAGTCCGTGCCGGCCGAGCGCAGCGCATCGCCCGCCGCGGGGGCAACCCGCGCCCCGGCGGCTTCGTCGGCCGCAAAGGCGCCATCCGCCAGGCCACCTGGCGGCTCAGGGGCCTCCGCACCGGCTCATTCGTCTCGCTCGTCCGGCGCACCGGCGGCCTCGGGACAGCGCGGGCCCACCTCGGCGGGGGCGCCGGCACCGGGCGCTCCGGCGGCGGCGAGTGGCCCGTGTACCAAGAGCCTGCCCCCGATCGTCATTGGCTCGGTGAGCACCCTGTCAGGATTTGCCGGGGAGGCGATCGGCGGCGGCCCGAAGGCCGTGCAGGCATGGGCATCAGCGGTCAACGCCGCCGGCGGGGTGAAGTGTCACCCGGTGAAGTACATCGTGGCCGATGACGGTGGAGACCCCAGCCGTCATCAGGCCCTGGTACAGCAGCTCGTGGAGCGGGACAAAGTGATTGCCTTCGTGCACAACGCCGCCCCGCTCTCCGGCTACTCGTCCGTGAGCTATATCAATTCCAAGCGCGTCCCGGTGATCGGCAACGAAGGCGGGAGCTCCTGGTTCTACGACAGCCCGTATTTCTTCCCGCAAGCCCTGACCGGCGGAGACGCGCTTCCCGAGACATACTTCGCGGCCGTGGCCCGGTCGGGCCACGCCGACGGCAAACGCAAGGTTGCCGTCATGTCCTGCGTCGAGGCGCCGGACTGTTCCCGGGTCGACAACCTCGCCGAGGCCCTGGCAAAGAAGTACAGCCTCGAGGTGGTGTACAAGGCGAAGGCCACGCTCACCCAGCCGGACTACACCTCCCACTGCCTCCGGGCTCAACAGGAGGGTGCCGAGGTGTTCATCACGGCCATGGAGGGCAACAGCCTGCACCGCATCGCCCGCTCCTGCAGCAGCGTCGGCCTCAAGCCGGTCTACGTCTACGGCCCGGCCGTCCGGCGAGACTTCGCCGGGAACCCGGATCTCGACGGCTTCATTGGAACCGTGTTCACCCGGACGTGGTTCGACACGAGCAACCCTGCGATTGCCGAGATGCACTCGGTGCTGAACAAGTACGCCCCGGGCCTCGCGCCCGATGTCATGACGGCGTCCGGTTGGACCTCCGCGAAGGTGTTCGAGCTGGCGGCGCAACGCCTTCCGGAGACTCCGACCAGCGATGCCGTCCTCCAAGGGTTGTGGTCGATCAGGGATCACGACCTCGGCGGGATCACCTCGCCTCTGACGTATCAGCAGGGCCAGCCCTCGAAGCGCTTGGAGTGTTTCTGGGCGCCGGCGGTCAAGAAGGGCAAGTGGACCGGTGGCGAGGCGAGGATCTGCCTCAGCTAAGCAGAAGCCGCCTCGTGCCGGAGGCAGAGAGGGTAAAGCAGTGGTGAAGACATTACCGAGCGAGCGCGTCGGCAACCAACAAGGCGTGGCGCAGACGGCCGCGCCGTCGACACCGGCGGGCCTGTGGGCCTTCGCAGGAGCAGCCGGAGTCGCTATCGCCGTCGTGGGCTGGTTGCAGTGGATCGCCTCCGACGACTTCCGGGCCAGCCCGAAAGGACCGGACCCCATCCCTGGGTGGGAGCTCTCGGTCGTTCGGGCCATGGAAGTCGTGAGTGTCGTCGTCGCCATCGTGTTCGTCTGGCGACTGCTCGTCCGGCCGGTGCTGCGGGAACGGAAACTCAGCTTCGACGGCATGCTGACCATCGCCGCCGTCACCCTGTGGTTCTACGACCCCATGGTGAACTATCTCAATTTCACGTTCAGCTACAACAGGTACTTCCTCAACTTCGCGTCGTGGACCCGGTTCATCCCGGGCTGGGAATCCCCGAATCAGCATCTCGCCCCGGAGCCCGTGGCGTTCATCGGCGGGGGATACGTCTGGTGGGTCTGCGCCGCTGCCCTCATCGGGTGCGCCGTACTCCGGAAAGTTCGCGACCGCTACCCGCGCATGAGTGTGCTGCGCTCGATCGGCATTCTCTTCGCCGTCATCGTGGTGCTGGAACTCGCCACCGAGATCTTCTTCATCCGGGCCGGGGCCTGGGCCTTCCCGGGCGCGATCCGCTCGATGACGCTCTGGGCCGGAAGTCGCTACCAAGTCCCGCTGTATGAGCCCGTGCTCGTCGGCGTCTGGTGCAGCGGCATTGCCGCCTTCCGATATTTCCGGGACGACCGCGGCCTCAGCCTCGCCGAACGGGGAGTTGAGCGACTGCGGCTGCCGCAGAGGGCGCGGACCCCGGTTCGGGTGCTGGCCGTGATCGGCGCGATGCACTTCTGGTACATCGCGAGCTACTTCATCCCTTACAACGCTCTGGCCGTCAAGGCGGACACATTTCCGGCGCTGCCCTCCTACCTGCGGGCGGGCATCTGCGGAACCGGAACTGACTACGCCTGTCCCAGCGAGTACGTCCCCGTGCCGTCGAGAACCTCACTGCACATAGCCCCGGATGATCCCCGCCTGCCTCCGTGGGTGCGAGACCGCCAGGGGACGAATCCCTGATGACCGCTCGCCATCGCTGACAATGCCTGATCCAAAGGAGCTGGGAATGCACGTTGTGGACCGTCTCTTTATCGGAGGCCAGTGGGTGGCACCGGCGGGAGCCGGCACCATCGACGTCATCGCGCCGTACTCGGAAGAGGTTGTCGGCCGGGTGCCCGACGGCACTCCGGCGGATATGGACCAGGCGGTCAGCGCCGCCCGGCGAGCCTTCGATGAGGGCGACTGGCCGCAACTCCCACTTTCCGAGCGGGCGGAATTTCTCGGGCGACTGGCGACGCTGTACGGCCAGCGCCTCGCCGACATGGCCCACACCATCACGGTCGAAATGGGGTCCCCTACGTCGTTCTCCCAACTCGTGCAGGCTCCCATGCCGTGGATGCTGCTGCAGTACTACGCCGGGCTGGGCCAAACCACCGACCTTGAGGAACGGCGGACCGGAGTGCTCGGTGACGTTCTCGTGCGGCGCGAGCCGGTCGGGGTTGTCGCCGCCATCGTGCCGTGGAACGTCCCACAAGCTGTCACCATGCAGAAGCTGGCGCCCGCCCTCCTGGCCGGCTGCACGGTGATCCTGAAGCCCGCCGAAGAGACACCGCTCGATGCCGTGCTGCTATCGGAGCTCGTCGAGGAGGCCGGTTTCCCGCCCGGTGTCCTCAACGTGGTCCCTGCCGGCCGCCAGGTGGGTGAATATCTGGTGACCCACCCCGGCGTGGAGAAGGTCAGCTTCACCGGCTCGACCGCCGCCGGGCGGCGGGTCGCCTCGCTGTGTGGAGAACGGCTCAAGCGGTGCAGCCTCGAACTCGGGGGCAAGTCAGCGGCGATCATCCTGGATGACGCGGACCTCGAGACCGCCGTCGGGGCTCTCCGGTTCGCCTCGTTCATGAACGGTGGGCAGGCCTGCGTGGCCCACAGCCGGATTCTCGTCAGCCGTCGCCGCCATGACGAAGTGGTCGATGCACTCACCGACATGATCCGTTCGCTGCGGGTCGGCGACCCTTTCGACCCCGAGACCGAGATCGGCCCCCTGGCGGCCTCGCGGCAGCGGGACCGGGTGGAGGGCTATATCCGATCGGGTTGCGAGGAGGGCGCCAAAGCCGTCATCGGAGGCGGACGGCCGCAAGGCCTCGAACGCGGTTGGTACGTGGAACCGACGCTCTTCACGGGCGTGGACAACGGTATGCGCATCGCCCGGGAGGAGATCTTCGGGCCGGTGGTGGCCGTGATCCCCTACGAAGACGAGGCGCAGGCCGTCGCCATCGCCAACGACAGCGACTACGGCCTGGCCGGATCGGTGTACACGTCGGATGTCGAGCGGGGCCTCGACGTCGCTCGCCGCGTCCGCACCGGCACCTATGCCATCAACCAGTACATGATCGACTTCGCCGCCCCGTACGGAGGATTCAAGGCCAGCGGCCTCGGCCGGGAGAACGGCCCCGAAGGCCTCAACGCCTTCCTGGAAGACAAGGCGATCGTTGTCAGCGGCGGCTTACCGGCGGCCACATGATGCCGGGCGGCCGGGAGCCGCAGCGGCGTACGGCTTGGACCTGGCAAGGTCGCCGCGCCATCCTTTGAGGAGGTAGGCGCGTCGCCTCAGCCGGTCCCCTCGCCGGCCCCGGTGACCAGGCTGTCGAGCCAGGCGTCGAGCTTCCTGGTCTCGGCCAGCGCCCAGGCCTCGATATCGGCGGCGAGGCCCGCCAGGGCCTCGTGCCCGGCGTGGACGTAGAAGCTCTCGGCGCCGAAGAACCGGGGGTGGCGGCGCAGCTCGATGGCCAGGGCGCTGCGGGTGGCCGACCACGGCAAGAGCAGCAGGCGCACGGAGATCGTGAGATGCCAGCGCGGGGAGCGGATCCTGCCTGGCACCTCCCGGTACGACCAGTAGCAGGGACGGGGTGGAGCTGGCACGCTGCCGGCCCCGAGCAGCTCCAGCCGGGCTTCCCCGGCCGCGACGGCCCATCGGCGGGACCCGGGCGATGGGCTGTGGGCGGCGCGCAGGGCGTCGAAGGCGGCCTGGGCGGTGACCGGGGGAAGATCGATGAGCCGGGCCAGGTGGGGAAAGGGTCCCGACTCGGCCAACCATGGCCCGTCGCCGTCGAAGGGGTGGAGAACCTCGATGGTTGGAGCCATCTCGCACCTCCATACGGAGCCCGGGCTGTTAGTGTAGCTCTAACTTTAGGGCTACACCAACATTTGCTCGGACGAGGGGAGGGTCGTGGGGCTGCGAGAGGAGAAGAAGCAGGAGCAGCGCTCGGCAATCCTCACCACGGCGCTGGAGCTCTTCCGGACTCAGGGGTTCGAGGCCACCCGCGTGCAGGACGTCACCGAGCGGCTCCGGATCAGCGAGGGCACCTTCTTCAACTATTTCCCGAGCAAAGCCGCCGTCCTCGATGCCGCCGCCGTCGACCTGCTCGACCGGGCCACGGCGCTGCTCCACCGGGACGTGGCCGACCACGACCGGCCGGTCCTGGCACGGCTCGAGGAATTGGTGGCGGAGTTCGCCGCCAACTTCGCCGGCGACCGGGACTTCGCCGTCCAACTGGCGCTCCACACCCGCCTCGGCCTCGGCAGGGAGCGGGAGCAACAGAATCACCGCTGGCTCTCCGATCTCATGGAGGAAGGGCAACGGCGGGGCGAGATCCGGGGCGACGTCCAGCCCCGGCAGCTGGCCGAACTGTTCATGGCCGTCGTCCTCGTCACCGTGAGCAACTGGCTGCTCTACCCCGGGGACGAGTCCCCGCCGGCGGACGACGCCGACGAGGGCCCGCTCGACGAGGCGCTCCTCCAGGCCTGGATCGTCTTCCGCGACGGTGCCGCTGTCCACCCCCGGCGGCGAACGCCGCACGCCGTCGGGGCGGGCGCCCGGAGACGTTGAGCCCATCGCCAGGCCGAGCAGCGTCCTCGGTTCCGTCACTGGTCTCGATAGCGACGGATAGTCGTTTCCAGCCCTCCCGGCGGGAGAGCCTGTCCAAGACGGGCTCGACGAACGCTTGGGCGGCTTTTCTCTTCCTGAGGGGGGACACCAGGGAAGAATCGCTGCGTCCTCGTCGCATGCTCACGGCCGCCATCGACGCCCCAGCAAGAGCCGCGGTCGCCGACGAGACTGCCCAGTAGCCTCGACTTTGCTAATCCCTTGCTAATCCAAGCGGCCACACAGGGCAGTACAGAGCCGTACGGGACGGACGGCCAAGACGCGAAAGTCCTGATCAGAGCCTACGAGGCATCACTCAGCGTCACCAGGCGGACTGACATTTCCTGTCTGGGGGTCAAGAGGTCGGGAGTTCAAATCTCCCCAGCCCGACAGATGAAAGTGCAGATGGGAGGCGGTTTCCGCGAGATGGAGCCGCCTCTTATCGCGTCCGCCACGCCCGATTCCTAACCGATTCCTAACCCGGCGGACCTCCTAACGGCGGGCGGGCCGCCGGAAGTCGTTCTGTCGCGTCTGACCCGGCGTTGCGGAGGGGACGTTCCCGTCAGCGACCACTGTCTGGCGGAAGAACTCCGTTGTGCCCATTGCGAAAGGTGGCACGGTCCACGCGCTGATATTTGTAGCGCCCCGAACGCTGCCGAATATGGACATGGCTGATGGCGACCCGTGCTCGCGGGAGTTGCCTGCCCGCGTCCGGCACATCGACGGCGCGTCCGGCGGCACCTTGGCGAGCGCGTTCTCAGGTCAGATCAGTCTGGTCCAATGACGCAGAACTCATTGCCCGCTGGATCCTGAAGTATGCGGGTCGTCCACTCGCCGGCCTCCGTACGCGAAACGGACGACGCTCCCGCGGCCAGCATCTCGTCGACAAGAGGTCGGGCATGCTCGACGAAGAGGTCGAGGTGAAGTCGAGCCTTGGCCGACTTCGGTTCCAGCACGGTCTGGAAAGTCACGAACGGAGGTCCATCCGTGCCCTGGTCTCCTCGCTCGATCGTCACGTACGGTCCCGCACTTGCGCCGGGACGTCGTGTGTAACCGAGAAAGCGTTCCCAGAACGCAGCCAGCTGCGCTGCGTCCGGACAATCGACTGTTATTCCTATCTGCTTCGGCGTAGGCAACCGTCTCGTCCAGTCGTTGCGGGCGCGGCGAACAGAGGAGGAAGCCGCAGCGCGGGCTCAGTCCTTTGGACCATCACGCTACCGCCGGCTGCGCAGAGCTATCGAGGCCGGCGAATCCACTTCGCGCTGCCTGCCGCCATCGCGACCGATCGACGGTTCCGCGGCGGGTGTCGCCGATCGGAACCGAGCGGAACCCGCCGAAGTCCTGCTGGATGAGGCGCCTACGCAGATGGGCGCTCAAGGGTGGGACGGTGCCGGCGGTGCGGCGGGGTCCTCGAAGAACAGCTCATCGGGATAGCACCACCACCAGTCCTCGCCGGGCTCGTAGGAACGGATGAGCGGGTGTTCGGGATGGTCGCGCCAGTGCCCGGTGGCGTGACGGTTCGGCGAGTTGTCGCAACATCCCACGTGGCCGCACGCCATGCAGAGGCGCAGGTGCACCCAACGGCCGCCCGTGCGGAGGCAGTCCTCGCAGCCTGTGCTCGACGGCTCGACTTCGACGACCGTGTCGAGGTGGGTACAGGTGTCGGCCATCATCGGCTCCTCTCGGTGGCCGGGCGCTCGAGGTCGGCCCGGTCCCATCCGGCGGCGTTGGCCGCCGCCTCATAGGTGCTCTGCAGGAACCCGAGGAGCACAGCGTCGGGATCGGCGGCGGTCCGCACGACTTCGTAGGGCACGACGAACTCGCCCAGTGCGACGTCGTAGCGCGCCTCTTCGGGCGTGACCCGGGCGTCGCGGAAGCCGGCGGGCTCGGGATAGGCGTAGGAGTAGAAGGTGCCTTCCTCGCCGGGCCTCCCCGGCCAGTAGCCAGCCGAGCTCACCTCATGGGAGTAGGCCTCGAGCATCACATGAGGCCCGCAGTTGGGCGCCCCACCCGGATGGGGTGGGGCGACACGGCCTGAGAACCTGGTGGTGGCCAGGTCGAGCGCCCCCCAGAACAGATGGACCGGGCTGGCCTTGCCGACGAACCGGCTCCGGAAGACCTCCAAGACGCGTTCCATCTCGACCAGGGCGAGCCAGAACCGCCGGGCGGCGTCCGGGTCGTAGGCGGCGTGGACCTTGTCGTCCGGGAAAGGGATGGCACCTTCGATCTCCACCGGCACCGGCCAGATCGGGGTGGCGACGCCGAGGTCGACGAGCATCGCCATGACCTCCGCATAGAAGTCCGCCACGGTACGGGGCTCGAGAACGAGGGAGGCCGATCTTCGGTCGACGGTCGTGATGTCCAGCCGCGACGCCACGAAGTCGAAGTCGATCTGGAACGCCGGGCCGGTCGGGTGCGGCATGAGCGAGGTGGTCAAGCCGCGCGATGACAGGTAGAGCGGCACGTTCCACCAGTGGTTCACCACTGGAGCGTTGACCATCCGCACCTTGCCGACCACCTGCGTCCACAGGTGGAGCGTGTCGCGGGTCTCCACCCACTCCGCGACCGGCACGGCCGGCCAGCGACCCCGTCGAGCGTCGCTCACGGCGCTACCTCCTGCCTCGGGGGGACGAACGTTCGGTTCGACGCTACCCGCTCCCGCGTGCGACGGATGAGAGGACCACCGGGCCTACGAGCAGCGAGCCCTCAGTGGGAGAACTTGACGGTCGGGAGACGCCGGTCGAGCCGCGGTGGTGAGGGAGGTCAGGCCAGCCGGCGAAGGGCGACTCCGATCGCGGTGAGGCACAGGGCGAGGCTGAGGAGGTCGGTGGGCTGGGAGCCGGTTCGGGGAAGTTGGCCGGTCCCTGAGCCTCCGACACCCGTTCCGCCGTCATCGATGCTTGAGCCCAGGATGTCGGTTCCGGGTCGGCTACCGGTTCCAGCCGGGCCGCGGTTTCCGCCTGTGCCTCCGGTCGCACCGTCGCCACCGGGGATCGCGCCAATGGGGTCGCCGGGACCCGGCGGGGCGGCTTGACGACCTGATCGCCGTCCAGGGTGACGGACGAGGTCGCGTAGTTGAGATTTCCGGGCTCAGGAGGCGCGGCTCTCAGGGGCCTCGACCGGCGATGTCGGTGACGGCCGAGACAAAACTGGGAAGGGCGACGAGGGCGGCGACGCAGAGCACGGCCCGTCCGCTGATGAGCGCCCGGTAGCTCATCCCGGGATGGGGGTCGCCCGGCGGACCGGCGGTCTTGCCGACGAAGAGGGCGACCGCGCCGCCGGCGCCGAATACCGCCAGGACGGGAAAGATCGGGAGGAGGGCCAGCAGCGGCGCGTAGCCCAGCCAGGCCCGGGAACTGGCGGAGAACGGCGCCAGCCTGCGGCTGTACCAAGTGGCCAGTGCGGCGACCAGCATTCCGTGCGTCATCACGAGGGCGCCGAAAGCGGCGAGCGCCAGCCAGGACGGGCCGACGAGGTCGAAGTCCGGGTTGTCAGCCCGCAGCGGTTCGATGCGGGAGCCGACGAGAACGAGCAGCAACGCCCCGTAGGCGAGCCCGCCGAGGCGGCCGGCGGGAAGCCAGCGCCGGACGAGCATGTAGACGATGCCCGTGGCCAGCCCGAAGAACAGCGCGGTGAAGAGCACGAACCCGATCGTCCCGCCGGTCGAGATCCGCCCGACGACCTCTTCTGCTTCCGTTAGCCGGCCCTGGGCCTGGTCGCCGGCCGTGACGGCCAGCAGCCGCATGACGAGTCGCCCGCCGGCGCCGGCCACCAGCAACCCGGCGCCGACCCCGGCCGTGACGGCCACGGTGAGGTTCCAGAAGTAGCGCTGCGCCGCGGTGGGCGGCGCGGCCCGGTCGAGGGGCTGAAAGGCGAGGCCACCGTAGCGGGCCATTGCCGCGATGCCCCCGAGGACGAGCAGGCAGCAGAGCACCATGAGGACCACATGTGATTGTCCCACCCGGGCACCGCTCCGGGGCGCCGTTTCCCCCGCTCGAATTTGGGCCGCGGTGGCGGTTCGTCATCGCCTACCCTCACGTTCCGTGGTCCTGGCGAGCGGGATGGCGGTATGGGAGGAGCGCCTGCGGCTGGCCTGGGACGCGGCGCGGGTGCAGGGCCACTGGCTGGCGTCGGCGGCCGAGGGGCCGCTGGTCGAGCCGTTGCGGCTGGCGGGCTGGGACACGTGGAAGGGAGTGACCGCCGATCACTTTCAGGGGCTCATCGTCGAGTTGAGCCGCCGGCATCTCGACCCACTGGCCGAGCAGGTGCTGCAATGCGCCGACGCGCTGGAACAGCTGCAGCGGCAGGCCCAGCAAGCCGCCACCACCGAGCGGGCGGGCCTCCCGCCGGGCACCGTGGATGTCGACGCCGGCCTCCGGCCATGGCGGTCGTGGCCGCCGGCGCCGTCGGTGGTGCTGGCTCCCGGCTGGAACCGGCCGCCTCCGGGCCGGGTCGTCTTCATGGACGTCGAAGCGGTGCGGCGGCTGGCGAGGGCCCTGCGGAGCGCGGCCGAGGCGATTCGCACGAGCCGGCTCCGGCTCCGCGGGGGCTTCGACCACGTCGGCCTGGAGCCACCCCCGATGTTCGTCGTCCTCGAGACCGCCGTCAGCGAGCTGGCCGAGGAAATCCGACGGCGGGCCGACGCCATGGCGGCCGCCGACGCGCACGTCGCCGGGCTGGCCGCCTCCCTCACCCCCTTCACCAGGTTCACGGCGCGGCCGTTCGTGGACGGGCTGACGGCGGCGAAAGGCGACGCCCCACCCCTCGACCCCGCCGGGCGGGGTCCCCACCGCACGAAGCAGGAGTGGCAGCACCAGGCGATGCGGCGAGCCTGCATCGATCCCGCGGCGTGGAATCCGAAGAAGGGGGTGGCGGCCAACCGTCACGCCATCAACGCCGTCTACGACTACTACGGCGACATGTACGAGCTGGACCCGGCGCGGTTCCGCTGGATGGGGATGGCCCGGCTCGTCGGTGCGCCGCTGGTGGCGGCCTTCCACGACATCTGCGCCCTCCGGAAGCACACCGAAAAAGGCCGCTGGGGCGCCCCCGCCCTGCCGATGCCGGTCGCTGTGCTGCTCACCCTCACGCCCGGCGAGCTGAAGTTCTTCGAGAAGACCCTGCTGGAAATGCAGCGGGACATCTTCATGAACATCGCCTGGCAGCACGAGGCGTTCCTGGCCGGTGGCCTGCCCGAGATCGAACGCCAGATCAAAGCCCGGACGATCAAGCCGCCCACGGCGATGAGGGCGGCGTGGCAGGACATCGCCACCGGAGAGCCCGACAGGGTGGCCAGGGGCACCAAGGAGCTGGTGCGGCTCGAACAGCAGGACGTCATCCAGAGGAAATACACGAAGATGCGCCGGCACCATGAGCCGGTCGGCCAGGCTGTCATGTGGGCCTTCAGCCAGATGGCCGGCGACCCACCTCCGATCCCGGGAGGGAAGCCGTTCCGCGGCGTCGTGGCCGTCAGCCACGTGCCCGACGTGAATCCGGACTGGATGCCCGAACGCCTGGTTCCCGGCAAGGACGGCGACGTGTCGGAGTGGTCGGACCGCAAGAAGTGGGTGAACGGCAATCTGCTGCCCGCCTACGAGAAGTTCATCAAGGAGAAGCCCGATGAGATGGCGAGGATGGTGGCCACCCCGGTGGCGGAGCGCGCCGCGGACCTGCGGCGCATCCCGGGGCAATGCACGTGACGCCCTCGTTCTGGCGCTGGCGGCCGGACTCGCCGCCTGCGGCGGAGGCGGAGCCGTGATCGACTGGGACCTCGCCTCCAGTCACCGCGCGCCGACGTCGACTGGTCGTCCGGTGAATCGGACGGCCGCCAGATCGACGATGTGAAATCCATCCGCTTCTGGCTCCCCGGCAACCTCGTCGTCGAGGAGCGCAATGGCATCGAGCAGATGATCCTCGACCGGGAGGGGGATCTGGTCGTCGACGTCGTCGTCTACTTCCCCGACGAGACGGCGGAGCGCGCCGTGGATCGGGCCCGGGACATGGCCCGCCGGTACGGCCTCGACGACAAGGGCACGTTCGACGGTTTCCTGCAGGAGGTGCGAGCCCTCCGCGCCAAGGGCACCGACGAGGCTTCCGGTCCGTCGGCCGGGGCCGGGTACCCCGACGACCACAGGCTCGGTACGGATGACCCGACACTCGAAGTGCAGGTCCTGCCCGGGGGGGATCAGCGGTGGTACGTCCAACTGCGCCTGGACTGGAGGAAGGGCGACTCCCTCCACTGGGACCTCTCGAAGACCCACACCGTCGCCGATGTCGGCCACCCCTTCCCGGCGGACGGGTCGGCCGAGGCCTACGTCCCCAACATCACCCAGCTTCGCATCGGGCTGCCCGAAGACCAGGAGTTCCGGATCGAGGACCGGGCCGGCGAGGTTCGCATGACCCGATCGGGCGACGTGATCACCAAGCTGGCGGCCTCGTTCGGTGAGCCCACTCCCCAGGAGGCGCACCGACTGGCGCTGGATCTGGCCGACGAGTGGAGGGCGCCGATCGCCGCGCTCGACAGCTGGCTGGCCGCCACCACCGGGGCGGCCGGTCCGGCCAGGGAGTCCGTACCTCCGGCCCTCGTTCCCGGCGAGCCCCCCGCCGGCGACGGCCCCATCGTGGCCGTCGGCCTGCGCTACGAACCCCGCTTCTCCGGCCTGGGGGAGTACCCCTGGGTCGTCGACTTCGTCCTTACCTGGCCGGGGGCTTCCCCCGGAGGCTGAGCGGCTGGAAGCCGTTTTGGCGTTGCCGCTCGGGTTGTTCCCGGATCGTTCCCGGCCGGAGGGAAATCTTCCCGTCTCGTTCCCGACGCCGTCTTTAGGGTCCGGGACATGACGCACTTCAGACTCCACAGCCGTGTTCTCGTCCTGGCCGCGCTGGTTGGCGCCGGCCTCGTCATCGTGCCGGCCTCGCTGCCGGCCCCCGCCGGGGCGGCG
The DNA here is from genome assembly GCA_963723985.1 of uncultured Actinomycetes bacterium. Lineage (GTDB taxonomy): Bacteria > Actinomycetota > Acidimicrobiia > IMCC26256 > BP-133 > BP-133. Next base: position 93,646 of record CAVRTC010000004.1, on the reverse strand, counting down.
GCCGCGCCCTACGCCGACCAGGATCTCGGCTGGGAGCCCTGCTTCGAGCCGGGCCAGGCGCCGACCGGTGTGCCGTCGGGTACCGAGGCGTTGGAGTGCGGCTCCTACAGGGTGCCCCGGGACTGGGCCGCGCCCGACGCCGCCATCGACCTCACCATCGCCGTCAGCCGCCTCCGGCCGCCGGACGGAACGGCGCAGGGCAGCGTCTTCACCAATCCGGGCGGTCCGGGCGGACCGGGCCGCCGCCTGCCGCTGGTCTTCCTCACCAAGGCCCGCAGCCGGCTGGTGGCCAACCAGGAGATCATCGGCATCGATGTGCGCGGCACTGGAGACAGCACCAACGTGACCTGTGGCAACCAGGCGTCGACCGGCTCCAGCCTCGATGCCCGGGACCGGCGGTCGGAGAACACCGATCTGATCCTCGACGCCGCCCGGTTCATCGCCGAGGCGTGTCAGAGCGCATCGGGCGATCTCGAGCCGTTCATCACCACTGAGCAGACCGTCCGCGACCTCGACCTCCTGCGCCAGCTCCTCGGCCGGGAACGGATCAACTGGGTCGGTTACTCCGGCGGCACCTGGCTCGGCGCCTACTACGCCACCTACTTCCCCGAGCGGGTCGGTCGCTTCGTACTCGACGCCAACGTCGATTTCACCGCCCCCTGGCCGCAGATCTTCGCCAACCAGCCGCTCGGTTTCCAACGCCGGTTCGAGGTCGACTTTCTGCCGTGGGTCGCCCGGTACAACCCGTACTTCGGGCTGGGGGCGACCGCCGACGAGGTGAAGCGCACCTACGAGCAGGTGCGGCTGCGCCTCGCCGCCTCCCCACTGGCCATCGACAACCGGTTGGTCGTGTACCCGAGCGACCTCGACCGGCTGTTCGCCTCGGCGATGTACTCCAAGCGCCGGTTCCAGAGCGCCGCCGAGGACTTCCGCACGCTGCGGGACGCCGCCCTGGGAGGAAGCACACCGGAGGGGCGTGGTCCGGGCTGGCGCGACAAGCTGGCCGCCGACGTGCTGGACGTCCGGGAGTTGGACGGGCCCGGTGGCCTGCTGCCGCTCTCCCCCGACGCGGGGTCGGCGACGTTCCACTCGATCGTCTGCAACGACACCCCCTGGCCGGCGGATCGGGCCACGCTCCTGGCCGACTCCGAGCGCCTCGGGACGGCTTACCCGCTGGTCGGGTGGCGGACCTTGACGGGTCCCTGCCCGTTCTGGACCCGGCCGCCCGTCGAGCTCCGGATACCGAACGGGGCCGGCATCCCGCCCGTCCTCATGGTCCAGACCGAACGTGACCCGGCCACACCCCTGGAGGGAGCCGTCCGGGCGCACCAGCGGTTCGCCGGGTCCCGACTCCTCACCGTCGCCGACGAAGGCGACCACGGTTCGTACGCCGTGGGCGGCAACGACTGTGTGGACAACGCCGTCGAAGCCTTTCTCCTCGACGGCGTGCTCCCGGCCGAGGGGGCGACCTGCCAGGGGACACCCCTGCTTCCGCCCACGGTGGTCGACGACCCGACTCGGCTGCCCGGCGCCGATCCGTTCGACGTGGTCTCCAAGCTGGCCTACCGCATGGTCCGGCGCGCCCCCCACTGAGAGCCTCCCCGCATAGTGTTGCCGCCGTGCCGCCGAGCGAGAACCCTGGCTCCGACGACAACACCGCCGCCGACGACAACGCCGCCCCCCGTCTCTCCCGGCGGGTGTTGCTCGGCGGCGGACTGGCGGTGGCCGCAGTGGGGTTCCTCGGCGGGATCAACCGGTTACTCGGGTCTGATCCACCGGAGCGGACGGGGGCGGTGCAGAGCCCGGGGGAGGACGGGCCCTCTCTCCTGGGTTTCGAACCCGTGCCACCCGGGACGGCCGACGCCGTCGCCGTACCGGCGGGGTACACCGCCCAGGTCATCATCCCCTGGGGTCAGCCGCTCCTCTCCTCCGGCCCGGCGTGGAAGAAGGACGGATCCAACACCGCCGCCGAGCAGGCCCAACAGCTCGGCATGGCCCATGACGGCATGCACTTCTTCCCCTCGCCGGGTGACACGGCCGGTCGCAGCGGCCTGCTGGTACTGAACCACGAGCACATCGACCCGATGCTGCTGTTCGTCGACGGGCCGCAACCGATGACGCCGGAGAAGGTCAACAAGGCGTTGGCCGCCCACGGCGTGTCGGTGGTGGCCGTGGCCTTGACCGACGGGGCCTGGCGGGCAGTGGACTCGCCGCAGAACCGGCGGATCACCGGCGCCACGCCGATGAGCTTCTCCGGGCCCGTCCCCGAGACGCATCCGGCCCTGGCCGCCCGGAACGCGCCCCTGGGGACGCTCAACAACTGCGCCCACGGGCACACACCCTGGGGGACGTACCTCACCTGTGAGGAGAACTGGGACGGCTACTTCGGAACGGCGGCCAAGATCGATCTGACGTCGGCCGAGGAGCGCTACGGCCTGAGCGCCGAGAGCAGCGCCGGATGGCACACCGCCAACCGGCGCTTCGACCTGGCCGTCAACCGCAAGGAACCGAACCGCTTCGGCTGGGTCGTCGAGATCGACCCCTCCGATCCGGCGTCCACGCCGGTCAAGCGCACCGCCCTCGGGCGGGTCAAGCACGAGAACGCCTGCGTGGTCGGCGGCCGCAGCGGCCGGATCGTCGTCTACACCGGTGACGACTCGAACGGCGAGTACCTCTACAAGTTCGTGGGCTCCGAGCCGTGGCGTCAGTTGCGTTCCCGCGGCCAATCACCGCTCGACCACGGCACGCTCCACGTGGCCCGGTTCGACGACGACGAACGGGGAACCTGGGTGCCGCTGGCCCACGGGCAGGGTCCGCTGACGACGGCCAACGGCTGGGAGGACCAGGCCGACGTCCTGCTGCGGACGAGGCAGGCGGCCGACGCGGTGGGCGCCACCAAACTCGACCGGCCCGAATGGGTGGCGGTCAATCCCCTGACCAGCGAGGTGTTCGTCACCCTGACCAACGGCGGCAGCGGCCCGAACGCCGTCAACCCCCGCAAGCCCAATCCCTACGGTTCGATCCTCCGCCTCCGTGAACCGGACGGGGACCATGAGGCGCTGACCTTCGGCTGGGACGTCTTCATGCTGGCGGGCGATCCGCAGTACGACGCCTCGGTCGGGTTGCATGGCGACGACGTCTTCGGATCGCCCGACGGGTTGGCGGTGGATCCGGACGGGCGGCTGTGGATCGCCACCGACGTGTCGAACTCGTCACTGCTCAAAGGCGACAAGGGCTACGACCGCATCGGCAACAACCAGCTCCTGGCCGCCGATCCCCGCACCGGCGACATCCGCCGTTTCCTGGTCGGACCGCCGGGCTGCGAGATCACCGGCATCACGTTCACGCCCGACCAGCAGACGATGTTCGTCAATGTCCAGCACCCGGGGGAAGCCACCGAGGCCATCGGTGCCCTGACGTTGGACAACCCTCGGAAGGTCAGCAACTGGCCGGACTTCGATCCCGCCGGCCGGCCCCGGGCCGCCACCGTGGTCATCCGTAGGGCCGACGGCGGCACGATCGGAACCTGACCCCGCTCCGGGGCGATCAGCTGTCGAGGTGGTCGAGGAGCCAGGCCCGGAAGAACGGGCTGGCCAGTCGCCAATGGCGGCCCTCCCGGCGCACGATCTCCGATTCCGCCAGCGCCCGCAGCGCGGTGGTGACGGCGTTGGCGTTGGCCACCATCACCGCGTCGAGGAACGTCTTGGCATAGACCTTCTCCCGCGGGGCGCGGGCCAGCTCCCGTACGACCCGCTGCTGCGACGGGGCCAGCGACTCGTACCGCTCGGCGAAGAAGCCGGCCTGGCGTCGAACGATCGAGATGAGCCCGGCTTCGATCGCCTCCCGGTCGATCACCTCGCCGGCGGCCTCGTAGGCGGCGTGGGCCAGCCACTGCACGTCGTTCGGGATCCCGTCGACCCGCCGGTACAGCCACCGGGCGTCGGGCCGGGTGAGCCGCTTGCCGCCCCGCCGCGCCCGGGCGACCAGATGGGCGGTCATCTCGTCTTCCGGGACCACCTCGAGGTTGAACGTCTCGCCCATGCCGAGCAGCGGCGCGCCGCGACCCCGGGTCAGCCGCTCCATCACCGAGAGCCGGGAACCGGAGAAGACCAGGCTCGTGCCCCGGGCCTGGTCGGCCAGCGCCTTGAACGCGCCGCCGAGACCCTTGGGGCCGATCTCGGCCACCTGCTGGAACTCGTCGAGGACGAGGGCGGCCGGACGGCGCTCACCGGCCCGTTCGAGGAGCCCGACGGCGTCTTCCAACACCTCGTACCAGCGTTCGCCGGCCGTGGCCGGACCCAGGGTGACCGTCACCTTCCCGTCGGGCGCGAATTCGAACTGGGGCGCCACCCGCAGGTGCCGCACGACGTCCTCGACACCCCGCCGGGCTCGGCCGGCCGGCCGCAGGACCTCCCGCACCACCGCCGTGAGGACGACGCCGGCCACCTCCGCTTCCGTCGTGCAGAGGAGGAGGTTGGCGTACCCGCCCCGGCCGCCCTCCTTCCGGAAGCGGCGGAGCGCCTCGAGCAGCAACGAGGTCTTGCCGTAGCGGCGGGGTGACAGTACGAAGGCGTGGATGCCGCTGCGCAGCCGACCGGTCAGCGCCTCCAGCTCCGCCGCCCGGTCGCAGAAGCTGGCCGCTTCCACCGGGGCGCCATACCGGAAGGGGTTCTGTGATTCCACCGGCCGCTATTATAGCAATCGCTGTAATCGCTGCGTGACCGCCCGCCGGCCCTTTGTCAGCTTGGCGCCGGTGAGCAGGCGGCGGCCAAACGGCGGACGAGCGCCGCCTTGATCGGAGGCCGGCTGCCGAAGACGAGCAGGAACAGGGCCTCCCGGGCCAGGCGCTGGGGATGGCGGTCCTGCAGGATGGACGTGCTGCCGGTGGTGGCGACCAGGGTGAGGGCGGCCCGGGCGGCGAGTGCCGTGGCCGCCGCCCGGGCCTCGGGGATCCCGTCGGCGTCGGCCACCAGGAGGTCGTGCCGGGCGGCGCTGACCTCGTCGTCGAGCGTGCTCGAGCCGAGGAGGCGGCAGCACCGGTCGGCCAGCCCGATGGACAGGAACCCGACCGTGCGCAGGCTCCGCTCCTGGCTGTAGAGCCCCTCTTCGTAAGGCGTCACCTTCAGCAGGCGTGCGCCGGGCACCTCCACGGCGTCGAATCGGAGTTCCACCGTCACGCTGGCGTCGACGGCCACCAGGCGCTGGCGCTCGACCGTGAGCCCGGGTTGATCGACGGCGTCGAACATGAGCCAGACCACCGTGTCGCCCGGACCCCGGGCGGCGGTGAGGAACACGTCGAGGCGGGTCCAGCCCGTCACCCAGGGCGAGACACCGTCGAGGCGCCAGACGTTCCCGGCCGGGGCGGCGGAGAGTTTCGGAGGACCGGGCAGCAGCCCTCCGAGGGCGACGCCGGCCCGGCGCTCTCCCCGGCAGAGCGGGTCGAGCCACGCCTCCCGCAGGGCCGGGGGGCCCTCCGCCAGCGCTCGCACCAGACCGTTGTGCTGCGCCCAGATGAAGGCGGTGGACAGGCAGGCGCCGGCCAGGATCTCCGCCACCTTGGCGAAGATCTCGAAATCCACCTCGGCACCGTCCGGCGAGACGGGGCCGCCCACGCCGTAGAGACCGGCGTCGGCCAGCGCGTCGAGATTCCCGACCGGTACGGCGTCGAGCTGCTCGGTGGCCATGGCGTTCGGGAAGAGGACGTCCTCGGCCACCTGCCGGGCCCGTCCCACGAAGTCGATCACGGCCCAAGCATCGCACGGAGGCTCGACCCTAGAGTGCGTTCCGACCAGGGTTGGGAAGGGGGCGTCGTGAGCCAATACGTCTGCGTGGTGGCGGTCCTTCTGGCCTCCGGCATGGTGTTCCGCTTTCACCTCCGGGATATGTGGCTGCGAGCGCAGCGCCAGGAGTCGTTGGACCACCATGAGGAACTGAAGGGCGTCCTGGCCCTCAACCTCGGCAAGGCCGCCGAGATCGCCAACCGGCTGCACGAGTTCCTGCCCGACGTCGACATCTCCGCCCGTCCCCGGGCGGAGGAGTCGATCCGGAAGTTGGTCAGCACCCTCGACACGCTGACCGTCACGCTGCGGGAACCTGGCCAGCCGATGGCGTGACCGTTTCGTTGGTCTGCAACCCGAGAGAGGGAGGAACACCATGGCCCGTAGCCCCGAGGAAATGGATGCCGAGTGGACCGAGGCCTTCAATGCCGGTGACTGGAAGGCGGTCCTGGCGCTCTACGAGCCGGGAGCGGCATTCGTGCTTCCCACCGGCGAGGTCATCGAGGGCACCGAGACCATCGGCCAGGCCCTGGGCGGCTTCGCGGCGTTGAAGCCGAGCATCGACCTCCGGACCAGGCAGGTCGTGCGGTCCGGCAATGTGGCGATCGTCTACTCCACCTGGACGGCGTCGGGCACCGCGCCCGACGGCACCGCCCTGGAGATGTCCGGGGAACCCACGGTCGTCCTGCGGGAACAGCCCGACGGGACGTGGCTGTTCGCCATCGACGACCCGGGCTGGTCGGCCCAGACGGTGGAGCTGTTCACGTCGATGGGTTGACCCGCCGGGCCCGGGCGCGGCGCTTGCCTTCGTGCATGGCCTGCACCCGGGCCCCCGGGATGGCGCGGCCCTCCTCGATGACGGCCGTGCTCAACCGTTGCGGCGCCGGCATGAGCGCGGCCCACGGATCGCCCCCGGCGATCACCGGCGCGGCGTTGTGCACCGTGAAGTCGCCGGGCGCCGCCTGGTCGAGGTCGTCCCACGGCAGAGGGAACGACACCGGCAGGCCCGGCCGCGCCCGGGGGCTGTAGGCGGCGACCACCGTCGCCCCACCGGCCCGGGTGGAGTCGAGGAAGACTTTGCCGCCCCGGTCCTCCCGGATGAAGGCGGTGGTCGTCAGTTCCGGGGCGAGGCGCTCGGCCCGGGCGGCCAGGGCCCGGCCGGCGACGGCGACGTCCTCGGTCGACGCCTGACCGTCGAGCGGGACGAACACGTGGACGCCCTTGGCGCCACTGGTCTTCACCGCACCCTCCAGCCCGGCGTCGGCCAGCGCCTGGCGGACAACGTGGGCGGCCCGCACCGCCAGCCCGAACCCGTCCTCGGGCGGCGGATCGAGGTCGAGCACGAGATGGGTGGGGGTGTCCCACCGGTCGATGCGGAAGAGGGCGGGGTGGTACTCGACCGCACGTTGATTGGCGAACCACAGCAGGGTGCGCCGGTCGTTGGCCAGGGCGTACGACACCTGGCGTTTCGACGCCTCGGCCCACAACGGCACGGTCGCCACCCATTCGGGCGTGTACTTCGGGACGTTCTTCTGCATGAACGGCGACTGGCCGCGGTGGACCCGGATGACCGACAGCGGCCGGTCGGCGAGGACGGGCACGATGCGGCCGTGCACGGCGTCGAGGTAGTCCACCAGATCCCTCTTGGTCGCCCCCGCCCCGTCAAAGAGCGGCTGGTCGAGGTTGGTCAGCGGGACTCCGTCCCGCGCCTCTGTCACTTGGGCAGCTTGGGGATGTAGCGATCGTCGTCGGGCGGATTGAAGCGGGTCAGTACGGCCTCGGCCACGAACAGGGCCCGCTTCACCGGCTTCGTCACGCAGTCGCCGTCGTAGGGCGGCGTCACCGAGAACGTCCCCCGGAGGCTCGGCGTCAGGAACGCTCCGACTCCGGCCAGCGTGTAGTCCAGCGGCTCGACGAGATGGATGTCCGACTGCGAGGTGGTGAAGGTGTAGTCGAGCGTCCCCGAGCCGATGTGGTGGAGGCACCGTCCGCTCTCCGCCGGCAGGGCGGTGTAGGAACCGGCACCGTTGAACCGCCCCGGGGCGATGAAGCGCTCGTAGCCGTTGTAGAGCCCCTGGCAGGTGATGACGGCCGGGTCGATCGTCCACCGGCCGTGGGGACCTTCGGCGGCGTGGACGAAGTTGATCGTGCCGGTGATGATGCAGGCGCCGCCCCCGGTGGCGTTGGCGGCGGGCACGTCGCCGACCATGGGCACCATCACCAGCCCCACCAGCAATGCGACGGATCGCTTCACGCATCTCCTCACGTCGGCTCACCCTTAGCTTGCCCGGGGGCACCCGGTTCGTCCACATCGGGTTCACGATCCGTGAGGGCCTTGACCTCAAGCCGACTTGAGGTCGTAGGGTCGAGGCATGACCGTACAGCTCAACCACACGATCATTCCGGCCCACGACAAGAAGGAGTCGGCCGCCTTCCTGTCCCAGATCCTCGGGTTGCCCGAGCCCTTCCCCGCCGGACCGTTCCAGGCGGTGCAGGTCGACTCCCTCACGCTCGACTACGTCGAGATCGAGGCCGACAAGGAGATCGAGGCCCGCCACTACGCCTTTCTCGTCAGCGAAGCGGAGTTCGACGAGATCTTCGCCCGGCTGGTGGCGCGGGAGGTCCCTTACTGGGCCGATCCGCACGCCACCCAGCCGCAGGAGATCAACCGCAGGGACGGCGGCCGGGGCTGCTACTTCCCCGACCCCGACGGGCACTGGCTGGAGATCCTGACCCGCCCCTACGGCAGCGGGGGCTGAGGTCCGGACCGAACCGGGTCAGGGGCAGGTCGCCGGCACGTCGACGCCGGCGAAGCGCGACGCCAGGTAGCTGACCGCCAGCGGGGAGCCGGTGACGGCCAGGCTGGAGTGCTCGCTCAGGACGTCGGCGTAGAAGGTGACGTGCCCCCCGCCCCGGCACCAGTCGGCCTGGAGCGCCTGGGCGGTGGCGAACGGGATCAGCTCGTCGAGGACCGAGTGATAGAGGAACACCGGCGTCTTGGGCACCTGGCGGCCGAGATCGTTGACTCCCAGCACCGCTTGGGCGACCGGCTCCGACAGCGGATCCTTCGAGGTCGTGAACTCGTTGAGGTGACGGAAGGGGAAGGCGGAAACCGCTTCGCCGACACACATGTCACCGATGCGCCGGATCATGTCCCGGCCGGCGTCGTTGAGGAGCGTCAGCATCTCGGGGTAGGCCCGGGTGAGCCCGGTCGAGGCCAGCATCACCAGCCCGGAGGCCAGGCCGCCGTCGATCTGGCGGGCGGCGGCCTCGATGTCGCCCGGGGTCCCGCCGGAGGCCAGGCCCACGACGTTGAGCTCGGGGGCGTAACGAGGCTGGAGCTCGGCGGCCCAGCTGCTGGCCAGCCCGCCGCCGGAGTAGCCCCACAGACCGACCGGGGTGTCGAGGCCGGCGAGCCCGGTGTCCGGGAGCGCCTCGGCCGCCCGGATCCCGTCCAGCACGGCATGACCGGCCATCCGGCCGGCGGTGAAGGCCAACTGCGGCCCCTGGTAGTCCGTGACCACGACCGCCCAGCCCCGCGTCAGCGCCTGCATCATGAGCCCCAGCTCGTACTCGGTGCCGGCCCGGAGCTTGTAGGACGGGTTGCACTGGTCGCCGAGGCTGTCGGTGGCCGGCTGGTAGGAGACGAGCGGCCGGGCGCCGTTCGGGTACGGCGCCTTGGGGACCATGAGCGTGCCGACCACCGCGGTCGGGGCGTCCTGGGCGTCGGTGGAACGGACCAGGAACTGCTGGGAATCGGCCGGGACGGGCAGGCCGAGACCGGTGACCGTCACCGGACGGCTGGCCAGCACGGTGCCCGGGGCGCTCGACTCGAAGCCCGCCGGCGGGCGGTAGAAGGGGTCGTCGTTCGGTTCGACGAGGGCCTGCTCCGACGATCCCGGCCCAGACGGCCCCGCCGAGGCGGCGCCGACCCCGACAGTCACGCCGGCGGCCAGGAGGAGGAGGGCGAGACCGGTGGCAGCGAGGTCCCGGAATCCGAGTCGTGCGTACATTGGTATACCCCCGGTATCTGAAATCTGGTACGTTTGTACAACTTCTTCGCCGGGAGTGTCAATGGGGAACGGAAGATCGGAGGCCGGGCGGGGCGAGCCTCGTCAGGCTCGGAGCCGCCAGCGCCGGGAGGCGCTGCTGCGGGCCACGATCGAGCTGATCGGAGAGACGGGCGCCAAGTCCGTGACCCACCGGGCGGTGGCCGAGCGGGCCGGCCTGCCCCTGGCCTCGACGACCTACTACTTCCAGTCGGTCCACCAGCTGATCGAGGAGGCACTCAAGCTCCATGTGGCGGAGCGGGTGGCCCAGTTGCGGGGCATGACGGAGATGGCCCTCGGGGCGACCGGGGCCAGTGCCCAGGACATCGCCGAACGCCTGGCCGAGGTGTTGGTGGCCGCCCCGACCCCCATCCTCGCCGCCCAGTACCAGCTGTACCTGGATGCGGGCCGCAACCCGGCGCTCCAGCCGGCGGTGGCCGACGCCGTGTCCGCCTTCGAGGGGTTCACCGCCCAGGTGCTGACGGCGCTCGGCGCCCGCGACCCCGCCCCGGCGGCCGAAGCCTTCGTCGCCCTTCTCGACGGCTTCGCCCTCCACCGGGTGGCCCGTCCCCGCGACCAGTCCCGGGAAGTGGCCGCCCTGGTGGCCGCCATGCGGGCTCTGTTCCTGGACCAGATCATGGACGCCGACACCCGAGCCGATCTGCACGAGCGGCTCCGCCGGCCGCTGGACTCGAAGCCGTTACCTGCCGGGTAATCGCCGGGCCGCGACGCGGGCGTTACCGTCGGGCGCATGGCCACCAGCACCGCTTCCGCAACCCTCAGCGTCGGCCCGCTCCTGCGGGATTGGCGGCAGCGCCGGCGGCTGAGCCAGCTCGACGTGTCGGCCCGGGCCGCCATCTCCACCCGGCACCTCAGCTTCCTCGAGACCGGACGGGCCCGGCCCAGCCGGGAGATGGTCCTGCACCTCGCCGACGAGCTCGACGTGCCGTTGCGGGAGCGCAACTCCCTGTTGGTGGCCGCCGGGTTCGCCCCGGTGTACCGGGAGACACCGCTGGAGGGTGACGACATGGCGACGGTGCGGGAGACCCTCCAGCAGCTGCTGACGAGCCACGAACCCAACCCGGCGCTGGTCGTCGACCGCCATTGGAACATGGTGCTGGCCAACCGGGCGATCGGCTTGCTCATCAGCGGGCTGCCCGACTCGATGCTGACGCCGCCGGTGAACGTGCTGCGGGTGTCGCTCCATCCCGACGGTCTCGCCCCCCGCATCGCCAACTTCGAGGAGTGGAGCGGCCATCTCCTGTCCCGGTTGGGCCGCGAGGTGACGGCGACCGGCGATCCGGGGCTGACGTCGCTCTACGACGAGCTGCGCGCCTTCCCCGGTGTGAGCGAAGGGGAACCGCACGTCCCGCACGGCGACGGGGCCAGCCGGCTCATGGTCACGCTGCGGCTGAAGTCGCCGGTGGGTGACCTCTCCTTCTTCTCCACGGTGGCCACTTTCGGGACCGCCGTCGACATCACGTTGGCCGAGCTGTCCATCGAGTCGTTCTTCCCGGCCGACGCCTCCACCGCCGCTACCCTGCGAGCGGCGTTGACCTAAGGGGGTGGGCCGGTGGGCGACGGGCGCCCGCGCTGGTCCCCCGCCTCGCTAGCGAACCGTGAACTCGGTCTTCATGCCCTTCTTGTAGTGGGCCGTGCCGGCCTCGTCACCGGCGACGGGGAGGAAGCAGACGATCCCGTAGCGGCCGGCGGGCAGGCGCCCGATGAGGTCCATCCTGGAGGCCTCGCCCGGGCCCGCTCCGGTGCCCCCGAAGAACGTCATCTTGGCCGGCGGGGGCGGGGTCTCCTCGGCCGGCGGGTTCTGCATGTCTGGCTGGCCGGCCGCCTGATCGGGCGCCGGCTGGGTCGCCTGGGCCTCGTCTTCGGCCAGGATCTGGTCGAACGACTGGCTCACCCCGTCGTTGATCCGGAAGAGCGACAACTCGTGTCCGTCTGACTGGCTGGTGTTGGTGAACGAGAAGCGCGTCTCGCCGGCCTTCACCGTGCCTGGGACTCCCTGGTAGGCGTAGTCGGAGCCGCGGACGGCGACCACCGGGGGGCCGCCCTCGGCCTGCACGCCGGGCAGGCCGAGCAGCAGAGCCGCCACGCCGGCCGCGCCCAGCACGGCTCCGGCAGCGAATGAATAGCGCCACTTGCTCATCTCGTCCTCCCCCAGCCCGGGCCCCAACCCAGAGACGTGACAGTCCACCCTAACGCAGCGGGCCCAAACGCAGGCTGAGAGCCGTCAACCGCCCCGACTTGCCTTGCGGAACTCACAGCCAGTTGCCAGGCGGGGCGGCGGGTGTTCCCAGCTGCCGGTCCGATGCTGATGTCAGCCCCCCGAAAGGAGAAACAACGATCATGAGCAGTCTTCGATCCCGCCTGGCGGGCGTCGGCCTCGGCGCTCTCCTGGCGATCGGCATCGGCGGCGCCGGTCTCGCCTACGCCCAGACCGCCGAGGAAACCCCGTCCACGACCGCCCCCGATTCCCCGGCTTCGGAGGCTCCCGCCGCCGACGATCCCGACTGCCCCGAGAAGGACGGCCTCGGCGGCTCTGGCCGCGGCCGAGGGGGCGGACGGGCGCCGGCCCCGAGCCAGGCGCCGTCTGAGAACCCGGCCCCGGCGGCCGATGACCTCTAGCCCGCCCTGAGGGATGCGCCACTGCCCGGACCCCGGTCGGTAACCTCCGCCGGGGAGGGCAGTGGCGCATGGTCGACATCCAGGAGCGAGTGGCCGGCGACCTGCTCGGGCCGGCCCGGCCGGAGCTCGCCGGCCTCGTGAACTGGAGCGGGGCGCGCCACCAGCCGATCCACCGGTGGTTCCGCTACCGGGAAGGGTTCTCCCCGGTCCTCATCACGGTGCTGGGCCTCGGACAGAGGATCCTCGACCCGTTCTGCGGTTGCGGATCGATCATGGTCGGCGCGGCCCAGCAGGGCCGGGGTTCCGTGGGGATCGACGTCAACCCGCTGGCCGCTTTCGTCAGCCGCGTCAAGCTCACGCCATTGCCCGACGCCGATGTCATCGCCGCCTCCGCCTTCCTGGGTGCCTTCGAGGCGGCGGTCGAGAAGGCCACCCCCTGGCCGGTTCCCGGCCTGCGGATCGCCCAGAAGGTGTTCGAGCCCCCGATCCTCGACAGCATCCTGCGCTTGCGGACGTTGATCGAGGACCGGGCCACAAGCCCGGCGCAGCGCGACTTCCTGCTGCTGGCCTGGCTTTCGATCCTGCAGGACGTCGGCAGCTACTTCAAGGAGGGCAACGGCATCAAGTACCGGAACCGCCAGCGCCGTCGGGGTGGCTATGTGCCCCGGCTGGACGGTCAGTGGCAGCTGGCCCGGTTCGGGCCGGACCAGGCGGCGTTCGTACGGGCCGCCTTTCGGGCCAAGCTGGCCGAGATGCTGGACGACGTGCCGGTCTGGCACCGGGGCGACTGGCCCGGGCAGCGGATCATCGAGGGCAACTCGTTGCAGGAGATCGCGCCACTGGGAGCCGGCTCGTTCGACTCGGTGCTGTTCTCGCCGCCCTACGCCAACCGCTTCGACTACTTCGAGTCGCAGAAGGTGGAGCTGTGGTTCGGCGGGTTCGTCAAGACCTACGAGGAATTGACGGCCCTGCGCAAGCGTTCGCTCCGCTCCCATCTCGGCGCCGCCCTGGACGCCCCGGTACTGCACCTGCCCGAGCTCGAGGGGCTCATCGACCAGATGGACCGTGACTCCTATGCGTTCCGGATGCGGGTGCCGGCTCTCGTCCGCGGCTACTTCAGCGACGTGGCGGCCATCCTGCGCCGCTGCCGCCAGGTCCTCGTGCCGGGCGGGCAGTGCTTCGTGGTGGTCGGCAACTCGGCCTACGGCGGCGTCATCATCCCCACCGACGAGCTGATCGCCCACCTCGGTCTCGACGCCGGATTCCGCCGGGCGGCGGTGGTACCCGTCCGGCACCTCACGGTCGCCCCCCAGCAGCGCCAGGGGCTTCGGGGTCGGGAAGGGCTGATGCGGGAGAGCGTCGTGGTCCTCTCGTGACGTCGGTGGCGGCCCGGCGGCCGGACGGTGTCGACACGATCCGCTTCGACGAGGTCGACGTCTTCCCACCCCTCTCCGGGATCGAGCCCGGCCAGCTCTTCGCCCTCAGCCTGTCGGGTACCACGACGGCCTTCACCCATGGACTGCACCGCTTCGCCGCCAAGTTCGTCCCCCAGGTGCCGGCCTGGGCGCTCGACACCTTCGGGGCTCCCGGCGCGGTCGTCGTCGATCCGTTCATGGGCTCGGGCACCACGCTGGTGGAGGGCCTGCTGCGGGGTGGGACGCACATCGGGGTGGACATCGACCCCCTGGCACGGTTCATCGCCCGGGCCAAGGTGGCGCCCGTCGACCACGAACGGATCGGCGCCCTCGGGGCGGAACTCGCCGCCCGGTGGTGCGCCCCGGCGCCGGTGCTGCGGCCGCCGATGCCCGACATCGACAACTTCGGTCACTGGTTCCGGCCCGCCCAGTGGGGGTGGGTGCAGTCGTTGCGGGACTCGATCCTCGCCCTCGACTGCGGCGACGAGGAGCGCGCCTTCCTGCTGGTCGTGTTCAGCTCGACGCTGCGGTGGGTGTCGAACGCCGACGACCAGTCGCAGAAGACGTACGTGTCGGGCACCCTCCGCAAGAACCCCCCGACGGTGGCCGACGTGTTCGGGCGGTTCCTGCGGCGGGCCACCGGCGGTCTGGCCGACCTCAACCAGTGTCGCCACCCGGGCGCCCGGGCGGTCATTCCCGACGACGCCGACGCCACCCGGCTGGGTCTCGAGCCGGGGAGCGTCGACCTGGCGGTCACGTCACCGCCCTATCTCGATTCCGTCGACTATCCCTACAACATGATGCTGGAGTACTTCTGGCTGGGCCCGCTGATCGGCGTTCCCGACCGGAGCAGCTTCAACGCCTTGCGGCGGCGGCCGATCGGCGCCAAGCACCCCGCCGTCCGCCGCGACCTGCCCGGCTGCCTGGCCGGTCGTGTGCCGTTGGAGGTCATGCCGCCAGCCCGCCGGGCGGCGGCCATGACCTACTTCGCCTTGATGGAACGGCATTTCTCCGAGGTCGCCCGGTGCCTCAAGCTCGGCGGCCGGTACGTCTTCGTCGTCGGCAACAGCCAGACGCTGGTGGGCCTGGTTCCCCTGCACGACGCCCTCGTCCGCTTGGCGGCCGGCGCCGGGCTGGGGCTGGAACGGGTGTTCGGCTATCGGATCCGCCGCCACTACATGAAGTTCCCCCGCAACGGCCGGGGCGGGATCATCCTCATCGACTGGGTGCTGGTCTTCCGCAAGCAGCCGTCGGTGGAGCCACCCGTCCCGCTCCCGCGCCACTGGGTCACGCTGGCGCCCGATGCCGTCGCCCACTGAGCGGCAGCCGGGCCCGCCTCAGCCGGCGCGGGTCAGGACGAGGCCGCCGGACTCGGCCACGTCGAGGACGACGTCATCCAGCGCGTCCACCACTTCGGGGGCGACGAAATAGCTGGTGCCTTCGGTCTCTCCGACCGCGTCGCCGTCCTGCGGGCCGTCCACGAAGCCGAATCCGAAGACGGTCTTCTGCGCCGAGTTCGAGTCCGGGGCCGGAGCGGCGAAGATCCGCACTCCGAAGTGGTCCGGGAGGCCTTCCTTCTCCTTGGCCTGGTTGAGTGTCGCGGCGGCCTGGGTCGTGACTTGCAGCATGCGTGCTCCTCTCTCTGGTAGGGCGCGAAAGGCCAAAGACGGCGCGCTACCCGATGTCTGGGCGACGGAAACTGGTATTGGATGCCAGGCCTGTCAGCCGGCCCGGGCCCGGTCGATCCGGGCCAGCAGGCCGTACAGGGGGGCGATGCTGAGCGGGCGGTTGACGACTTCGACGACCCCGGCCCGGAACAGCGCGGCGCGGCGGGCGATGCTGAGGCCGGCCGAGACGACGATCACCGCCGGCCGGCGCCGGACCGGGCGGCTGGCCGCCAGGAGGAACTCCGTCACCTCGAGGACATCGAAGCCGGGGATCTGGTCGTCGACGATGAGCACGTCGAACGCCTCGGTGGCCAGCGCGGCGAGCGCCCCCCGCGTGTCCCACGCCTCCTCGGCCCGGTGGCCGAGCACGCTGACCGAGACGCAGGTGAGATCTCGCCGGTCGTCGTCGCGGTCGACGACGAGGATGCGGAGCCGTTCCTTCCGCTGGCGGACGGGGCGTGACTGCGCCGGCTTGGAAAACCCTGGGTGGCCGAGTCCTGGATGGCAGCGTTGCATGGCCGGTGGGTTCTGGGCCGGGTTGTCCGATCCCTCCCGCTTAAGGGTGATTTAGCGTGAACCCTTCATACCCTTTGCGTGCCACGTCCTCGCAGATCTGGCGGTACGTCCCGACACCCCCGAGGAAGATCGGGAAACTGCGGGCCTTGCCTTCGATGTTGGCGCCGGTGTACCAGGAGTCACCGGACGGCCAGACCGTCAGGTTGGCCACCATCGCCACCTGGGCCATCCACTGCTCCTGGGCCTCGTCGGTCGCCTCCACCGTGGCGTAGCCCTCGGCCCGGGCACAGGCCAGGCAATCGGCGATCCATTCGACGTGCTGCTCGATCGACACCACCATGTTCGACAGCACGGACGGGCTGCCCGGGCCGGTCACCATGAACAGGTTGGGAAACCCGGCGGCGGCCACGCCCAGGTAGGCCCTCGGCCCGGCCGCCCACTCGTCGCGCAGCGTCCGCCCGGCCCGGCCCCGGATGTCGATGGCCAGCAGCGCACCGCTGATGGCGTCGAAGCCGGTGGCGAAGACGACGCTGTCGAACTCGAACGCCTCGCCGGCCGTCCGGATCCCGGTGGGGGTGAACTCCTCGATCGGGGTGGCCCGCAGGTCGACGAGGCGGACGTTGGGCCGGTTGAAGGTGGCGTAGTAGCCGGTGTCGACGCAGACCCGCTTGGAGCCGATGGCGTACCCCCGGGGGCTGAGCGCCTCGGCGACCGCCGGGTCGGCCACCGTGGCCCGGATCTTGCTCCGCACGAACTCGGCCACGATGTCGTTGGCCGAGCGGTCGAACATCGTGTCGGGAAAGGCGCCGATCACGCCGAGGCCGCCGTGCGCCCAGCGGGCCTCGAGAGCCTCTCTCCGCTCCTCCTCGCTGCAGGCGGCGGCGGCCTTGTCGTTGGGGACGAGGTGCATCCCGAGGAAGCTCGCCCGGTTGTCCTGCCGGAGGTCCGGGTACCGGGCCTTGATGTCTCGCCGGTACTCCTGGTCCAGCGGGTGGTTGTGGGCCGGCACGCTGAAGTTCGCCGTCCGCTGGAAGACGAACAGTTCGGCGGCCTGCTCGGCGATCAGGGGGACGGCCTGGATGGCCGAAGAGCCCGTCCCCACGAGCGCCATCCGCTGGCCGGTGAAGTCGACGCCCTCGTGGGGCCAGCGCGCCGTGTGGTAGGTGCGGCCGGCGTAGCGGTCGACGCCGGGGTAGTCGGGAGCGTTGGGCGTCGACAGACAACCGAGGGCCATGACGCACCACTGGGTGGAGATGGTCCGGCCGTCGTCGGTGCGCAGCGTCCAGCGCTCCGTCGCCTCGTGGAAGTGGGCGGAGGCGACCCGGGTGTCGAACAGGATGTCCCGCCGCAGGTCGAACCGGTCGGCGACGTGGTTGAGGTAGGCGAGGATCTCCGGTTGCTGGGCGTAGCGTTCCGTCCAGTCCCACTCCTGCTCCAGGTCGGGGTCGAAGGAGTAGGAGTAGTCGATGCTCTCCACATCGCAGCGGGCGCCCGGATATCTGTTCCAGTACCAGGTGCCGCCGACGTCGCCGCCCGCCTCGATGGCCCGGACGGTGAATCCCAGGCTCCGTAACCGGTGGAGAGCGTAGAGCCCGCCGAACCCGGCCCCGACCACCACAACGTCCACAGTCTCGGTTCGGAGCTCGTCCACGGTGGGCATCCTCGCAGGCAGGAAACGGGCTGATCAGGACGAACCTACCTTTGGGCTCAAGCTCGCGGCTCGGAAGGTCGAAGCCAACAGCTGAGAAGGGGGAGGGTCAACCATGTCGAACGATGGGCTTCGGCAGTGGGAGGGGCGTCAGGTCAGCGTCGCGTCTGACCGACGGCTCCCGGATCGACGACTGCCAACTCGTTTCCGCCGGCCGGAACGGGGCCGCCACGCTCTGGCTGTTCACGAACGGGGCCGACCGGTTCGTGGCACTGGCCGAGGTCACCGCTGTCTGGGACGCGGGAGGCTGCTTCCAGGCCGCCTAAGCCTGGCCCGTCCAGCGGGCTACTGGCCGCCGCCGGACAGAGGCCGCAGCTCGTCGGACACCAGTCGGACGACGAGGTCGTCGAGGGCCAGGACGGCGTAGTCGGAGACGTGGTGCTCGGTGCGGTCTCCGGGCGAGACGCCATCGGCGCCGTAGGTCAGGAACGTGAAGCGGGCCATCGTGATCTGGGCCAACTGGCGGAAGACGTACTCGCCCTGGTCGTCGAGGCCGGAGGAAGCGATCGGCATGATCTTGATGCCCCGGCGGGCGGCGGCCCGGACGTCGTCGGCGTAGTCGGGCCCGTCCTGGTAGTCGAGGTGCGGCGGCGCGTCGGCGACGAGGAAGATCAGTTTGACGGTGTCGTCGCCCCGCCACGACGGTTCGGTGACCGCCTGGTGGAGCCCGGCGTTGAGGTCTTCGGGCGTGTCGCCGCCCCCGTCGGCCCGGACCTCGGCCAGCGCCGCCTTGAACACGTCGACGCTGGAGGTGAAGTCGAAGGTGCGGGCGACGAACAGGTCGCCCCGGTCGCGGTAGACGGTCATGCCGAGGCGGAGGTCGGGATTGGCCGGGAACGCTGAGATCCGTTCCGAGACCGAGCGGACGCTGTCCTTCAACCGGTCGATCTCGTCGCCCATGGAGCCGGTGGTGTCGATGAGGAACAGCACGTCGAGCCTGCCCCCGCCCTCCGGCCGGCGGACGGGCAGGGTCACCCGGTGCTCCCGGCCGCTATCCGGGGCGAAGTCGACCGTCGTCGACGTGTCGCCCCAACGGACTGCGACACCGCCGATGTCGCCGAACAGGAGGGCCCGCCCGTCGGGGCCGGTGCGGACCTCCTGGTCGCCTTGGCTGACCGTGGCCCCGAGCAGCGGCTGGCCGGCCTCGTCGACCACGGTGACCACATGGCGGATGGAGACGTCGATGTCACGGACCTTGAGGCCGAGGCGGCGGAACTCGTCGCGGTACTTGAGGTAGTCACCGAAGGCGGCGTTGTCGTCGACGCTGCCCGCCCGCAGGCCCGGCCCCTGCCGGTCCGGCGGGGCGATGACGTCGCCCGGGCCATAGGGGAGGGCTTCCGAGCGAGAGGCGGCCGGCTTGCCGCTGGCCGGCGCCGGAGCCGCCGTGGCGGCGAGCGCGGCCCCGTCGCTGGCGTAGCCCTCGGCCACGCTGCCGCCTGCGCCGCCACCGCCGGCGTCCCACACCCGGTCGGCGTCGCCGCCGAGCCAGCGCCCGCCCGGGTCTTTCGGGACGGCGGCGGTGGTGGTGGTCGTGGGCGCCATCGGGGGAAACGCGCTGCCATTGGAGGAGGACGGGCCGGCGCAGGCGGTGAGGACGGCGGCGGCGGCGACGAGGCTGAGGGCGACCCGGGTTCTCATGCCGGATGGGACGGCCGGCCGGCGGCTCCGGTTCCCAGAAACTTCCGGCGTGGCGCCCGCCTGACCAGCCGGTCCCGAGCGTCGGCCCGAGCCTCGGCAAAAAGTCGCGGACCATGAGTTCGCACACTTGGCGGAGGACGGCGTCGCCGGTGCTGCGCAGCAGCCGGAAGTACATCTCCGCAGGACGATCAACGATCCTCCACAGTCGGTACAGTTTCTGGTCGTGGCGACCTCCGACTTCATCCGCGACATCATCGACGAGGACAACCGCACCGGGAAGTACGGCGGGAAGGTCGTGACGCGGTTCCCGCCGGAGCCCAACGGCTACCTCCACATCGGGCACGCCAAGTCGATCTGCCTCAACTTCGGGATCGCCGAGCAGTACGGCGGGCGCTGCAACCTCCGCTTCGACGACACCAACCCCGAGAAGGAAGAGGTCGAGTACGTCGACTCGATCATCAACGACGTCAAGTGGCTCGGGTTCTCCTTCGGCGACGGCGCGCTCTTCGCCGCCGACTACTTCGAGGAGATGTACGAGCTGGCGGAGCTCCTCATCCAGAATGGCGATGCCTACGTCGACGACCTGAGCGAAGAGGAGATCCGCGAGTACCGGGGGACGCTGTCGGAGCCCGGGCGCCCGTCCCCCTACCGGGATCGGTCCGTGGAGGAGAACCTCGATCTCTTCCGCCGCATGCGGTCCGGCGAGTTTCCCGACGGCACCTGCGTCCTGCGGGCCAAGATCGACCTCGCCGCACCGAACATGAAGATGCGGGATCCGCTCATCTACCGGATCCGCCACGCCCACCACCACCGGGCCGGCGACGCCTGGTGCATCTACCCGATGTACGACTGGGCCCATCCGCTGGAAGACGGCATTGAAGGCGTCACCCACTCGATCTGCACCCTGGAGTTCGAGAACAACCGCGAGCTCTACGACTGGGTCATCGACCACACCGGCGTCTCCGGGCGGCACGGTTTCGTGCGGCCCTACCAGTACGAGTTCGCCCGGCTGAACCTCGACTACACGGTCATGAGCAAGCGCAAGCTGCTGACCCTGGTGGAGGACGGGCACGTCTCGGGCTGGGACGACCCCCGCATGCCGACCATCGCCGGGATGCGCCGGCGCGGCTACCGGCCCGAGGCCATCCGGGCCTTCGCCGACCTCATCGGCGTGGCCAAGGTCAACTCGGTGGTCGACATCGCCAAGCTCGAGTTCTGCGTGCGCGACGACCTCAACTGGATCGCCCCCCGGGTGCTGGGCGTGCTGCGGCCACTCCGGGTGACGGTCACGACCTGGCCGGAGGGTGAGGTCGAGCAGCTGACCGGGCCGTACTTCCCGCCCGACGTCGACAAGCCGGGGGAGCGGACGCTGCCCTTGACCCGGGAGCTCTTCATCGACCGCGACGACTTCGCCCTCGATCCGCCGGCGGGGTTCCAGCGGCTGGCGCCGGGCCGGACGGTGCGGCTCCGTCACGGCCCTTGCATCACCTGCGACGAGGTGGTGACCGACGATGCCGGCGAGGTTGTCGAGCTTCGGGTGAGCCACATCACCGGGTCGGTCGGGACGGCGCCGGAGGGCGTCAAGGTGTCGGGGGTGATCCACTGGGTGTCGGCCCCGGAGTCCATCCCGGCCGAGGTGCGCCTCTACGACCGGCTGTTCACGGTGGCCCGGCCCGACGACGCCGACGGCGACTTCGCCCGCCACCTCAACCCGCAGTCGTTGGAGGTGATCGAGGGGGCGCGGCTGGAGCCGACCCTGGCCTCGGCCGAGCCGGGCAGCCGCTGGCAGCTGGAGCGGGTGGGCTACTTCTTCGTCGATCCCGTCGACTCCGGGCCCGGCGCCTTGGTGCTCAACCGGATCGTGACGCTGCGCGACTCGTGGGCGGGGCGCACGGAGGATGCGGCCACGGCTCGGGCGGCGTCGGAGGAAGAGGGGCAGCCGAAGGCGGCCAAGACGAGCACCCGTCCGCCGAAGAAGAGCCGTACCGAGTACCGGGCTGAGGCCCGCCGCCGTGACCCGGTGTTGGCCGAGCGTTTCGGCGCGTGGCCGTCGGCCCACGGCCTCGCCGAGGCCGACGTCGACCTGCTGACCGGCGACCGGCCGACCGGCGACCTCTTCGAGGGGGCCGTGGCCGCCGGCGCCCCGCCCGGCGCCGTGGCCCGCTGGATCATCAACGAGCTGCCCCGGGAGCTGGGGGAGCGCGAGCTTGGCGACGTCCCGATGACCGCCGGCGGCGTTGGGCTCCCTGGTTTCGGCGGTCGAGTCCGGTGTCATCTCCGGGCCGGCCGGTAAGGAAGTCTTCGCCGTGCTGATGGAGCAGGGCGGCGACCCCGAGCAGATCATCGTCGAGCGGGGCCTGGCCCAGGTCAGCGACGAGGCAGCCATCGCCGCCATGGTCGACGACGTGATCGCCGCCAACCCCGACAAGGTCGAGGCCTACCGGGCCGGCAAGACCGCCCTGGCCGGCTTCTTCGTCGGACAGGTCGTCCGGGCGTCGCAGGGCAAGGCCAACCCCCAGGTCGTCCAGAAGGTCGTGGCCGACCGCCTCGGCTAAGCCCAACCGGCGTTCGTTTTCCGGGATATAGCGGAAATGGAACGCCGGTTTGGGCTGGGTCAGCGGGCGGCGAGGGCCCGCGTCGGGGTTTAGGCTGCCGGCATGTCCGAGGGGTCTGAGGAGCTGGGAGTCCGGTGGCAGTCCGAACGGTGCCCGGAGTGCGCCTTCGACCCCAACGGCATCAGCCCCGCCGACCTGCCGGCGGCGGTGGCGGGCCTCGGCCGGCGATACCAGGCGCCGCTGACCCGCTTCCTGCCCGGCGAGGACCCCTCGCTGCTGGTCGCCCACCCCCTGCCCGCCGTCTGGTCGGCCCTGGCCTACGCCTGCCACGTCCGGGACGTGCTCGCACTGTTCGACGGCCGCATTCGCCGGATGCTCTCGGAGGACAATCCGGAATTCGAGTCCTGGGACCACGAAGCGGCCGTCGAGGCCGACGCCTACGAGAAGCAGGCTCCGGCCGATGTGGCTGCAGCCATCGGCACCAATGCCGCTTCGCTCTCCGCCACCCTGACCGCCGTCCCCGACGACGGCTGGGACCGCTCGGGAACGCGGAGCGACGGCGCGCTGTTCACCGTGCTGGGCCTGGGCCGCTATTCACTCCACGAAGGAACCCACCACCTGCTCGACATCGGCCGGGTCCTCCGCGCCGCCCGCGGCCGCTAAATCCCGCGTGCCCCATGGTGGAGCGCACAACCTCCATTGGGCACGGCGACCGTCGATGAGCCGCCGTATCCAGGACCGTTTGCAGGTCGGTCTCTATTCCCGATGGCAGCTTCGGCGTCGGCCTCACCCATGCGCTTTTGCGGAACTATTCCGACAAAGCGCGTCGGTGAGTCGCGCCGAGGCGGTTCCACGTCACCCGTCGACGGCTCGAGACGATGTTGGACGGGAAGCCGTGTCAGGTGCGGCGCTGCGCGGCGTAGATCAGTGTGAGGTAAGGCCGTTCGACGACGCCGGCGAAGGTGTCGGTGGCCAGGTGCTCGATGGCGTCGAGAACCGCGGCCCGCTCGGCTGACGACAGGGCAAGGCATGGGGAGTAGGAGGCGAACAGGGCGCGCAGTTCGGCGGGGTTGTGGCGGCCCGTCCAAGGGATGACCTCGTAGTGCACGGGGCCGAAGCGGGCGCTGGCGTCGATCTCACCGGTGCGGGCCTCGACGTCGACGGCGTAAGGGTGCGCGCCAGCGAGAAATGAGAGCCCGGGGAATGTGTCGATGAGCGAGGGAGCGAGCTCTTCGAAGATCGGGGTCACGGCGTCGCGGAACGGGTCGGGGCGGTCGGGGTCGCCGAAGTAGGTCCACCACAGGGCCAGCCATCCGCCCGGGCGCAGCAGATCGGCGCAGCGCGGCAAGCCGGTCTCGGGCGGTACCCAGTGGAACGACGTGGCGGCGACGATCAGGTCGAACGACTCGGGATCGAGGGCAACCTCCTCGAACGCTCCGACCACGACGGACAGGTTCTCGCCCTGGAACTTGGCTTGGAGCGCGGCGGCCATCTCGGCGCCCAACTCGACGGCCGTCACCGTTGCACCGCATCCGAGCAGCCGGCCGGTCGCCTGGCCCGTGCCGGGGCCGATCTCCAGCACCCGGCTTCGGGCGCCGAGACCGCAGACCTGTTGGAGGAGCTCGTAGACACGATCGGGATACCCCGGCCGGCCGGTGTCGTAGGCCAGAACGTCGGAGGAGAACAGGCCCCGCCGCTGCATGTGCAACTCGAAGGAGCCGTCCACGCCGCCAGTGTCGCAGGCTCTCCACGTGAGATAAGCATGGGACCCGGAGTGGGTAGCAATGGGGAGAGGAGGTGACCATGCCCGAGGCCATCAACCCGAAGCTCCTGTCGTGGGCCAGCGACATCGATCCCGACACGATCCGCCAGGCGGAGAAGACGGCCCGGCTGTCGATTATCGAAGGTCATGTGGCGCTCATGCCCGATGCCCATGTCGGGATCGGGGCGACGGTCGGCTCGGTCATCCCCACCCAGGGGGCCGTCATCCCTTCGGCGGTTGGTGTCGACATCGGCTGCGGCATGATCGCCGCCGAGCTCGACGTCACCGAGTCCCAGCTGCCCGACAACCTGGAGCCGCTGCTGCACAGGATCGAGCGGGCCGTCCCGGCCGGCGTCGGGCAGGGCCACCGCGGCAAGCGGGGCGCGGCGGCCGAGGCGGCCAGCCAGGCGGCCGACACCTGGCTGGCCGCCCACCGCCCGGCCACGATCCTGTCAGCCGACCAGACCCAAAAGGCCGCCACCCAATTCGGGTCGCTCGGCTCGGGGAACCACTTCTTCGAGCTGTGCATCGACGAGCGGAGCCGGGTGTGGGTCGTGCTCCACTCCGGGAGCCGGGGCATCGGCAACCAGCTGGCCCAGGCCCACATCGGCAAGGCCAAGCGCCTGGCCAAGGAGGCCATGCTCTCCCTCGAGGATCCCGACCTGGCCTGGTTCGTGCAGGGCACGCCGGAGTTCGACGCCTATGTCACCGACATGCTCTGGGCCCAGGACTACGCCCTGGCCAACCGGGCCCAGATGATGGAAGCGGCGATCCACGAGGTCCTTGCCTTCCTGGGGACCGGCACGGTGACCCGGACGATCAACTGCCACCACAACTTCGCCCAGCGCGAAGTCCACGACGGCCGGGAGCTGTGGATCACCCGGAAGGGCGCCATCCAGGCCGGCGAGGGCGACCTCGGGGTCATTCCCGGCTCCATGGGGACCCGCAGCTACATCGTGCGGGGCAAGGGCAGTGCCGCCAGCTGGCGGTCCTGCTCCCACGGCGCCGGCCGCCGTTACAGCCGGACCAGGGCCCGCAAGCTCTACACCGCCGGCGATCTCGCCGAGCAGATGCGGGGCAAGACCTGGCTGAAGAGCCGGGCGGAAGCCCTGATCGACGAGATCCCCACGGCCTACAAGGACATCGACCAGGTCATGGCCGACCAGACCGACCTCGTCGAGGTCCTCCACACGCTGCACCAGGTCCTCAACTACAAGGGCACCTGACCACGACCTCCACCTGTCGCGCTTTGGGATAAAAGGCCTGGTCCCAGAGCTGGTACCGCAACAGGTCACGCCCGTGGTGGGCCGGTACGTCCACTCACGTCCCTCGCGTCAGGGTCGCGGCGATGGCTGGCCGGGTAGCGTGAGGCGATGGAGCCGTCCGGGCTGCAGGTCCTCGACCACGGCGACCTCATCACGTTCCGCTTCGAGGATCTGCTGAAGTACCACGGGCGCAGCGCCATCGGCGGCGTGGCCCACGGCTTCAAGGTGATGGAGCGGGCGCTGCCCCTCCTGGCCGGCGGCGAGCCGCCGGAGCGGGCCGACATCGTCATCGACAGCGCCTTTGGGGGCAACGGCGCCCGGGACGCCTTCGAGATGGTGACGAGAGCGGTGACCGGCGGCCGGTTCCGGTTCGACCCTGACCTGGCCCCCGACGCGCCGGACAGTCCCATCGGGCGGTACTTCTTCCGGTTCACCCATCGGGCCGGCGTCGTGGTCGACCTCACACTGCGGCCCGGGTTGGTGAGCGGGGAGTTCGTGGACCTGGCCAAGCGAGGGGCCTCCTCCCCGGAGGAGGAGGCCCGCCTCGCCTGGCTGAAGCAGGACATGGCCGACCGGTTGATGGCGCTGCCGGGCGGCGATGTGTACGACGCCGTCAGTCGAGAGCGGTGATCGACACCATCGGGTTGACCGGCGGGTTGTTGCCCGTCGAACCGGAGAACGGCTTGTTGGAGAAGTTGAAGACACCGCCGTCCTCGGCGACCATCAGGTAGCCGTTGCCGTAGGGCACCATGCCCCGCATCGGCTTGTTGAGCCGGACGTCGCCCATCGAGCCCAGGAACGGCGCCTTGAAGGCGAACACGCCGCCGTCGGAGGCCACCAGCCAGTAGCCCTCGCCGTCGGGGTCGGGGACGATGGCCACCACCGGCTGGTTGAGCTTGACGTCACCCATCGAGCCGTCGAACTTGGCGTCGCCGAGGGCGAACACGCCGCCGTCGGCGGCCGTCAGGTAGTAGCCCTTGCCGGACGGCGTGGGCGACGAGTCGACGACGTCGCCGTTGAGCTTCAGGGTCGACGACGTCGCCGAGGTCCTTGTTGGCGTCGCCGAAGGCGAACATCCGGCCCTTGTTGGTGAAGATCCAGTAGCCGGCGCCGGTGTTCGTGCCCGACAGGCTGACGGCCTTCTCGCCCGGCTTCAGGTCGGCGGCGGACAGGCTGCCGTAGAGGACGGGCCCGAAGGCGGTCACGATGCCCTGCGAGTCCATCGTCCAGTAGCCGGTGCCGTGGGGGGCGGCCTCGATGTCGACGATCAGGTTGCCGGCCGATGTCGTTTCGCCCAGCTTGGGGGCGTCGCCGAAGTTGTAGACCTTGCCGTCGGAGCCGATGGCCCAGTAGCCCGACGACCGGGCTCGGGACGACCGCCTTGCCCAGACCGTCGTCGGGAGCGCTGTCGGTGACCGGCGTCGGTAGATGAGCCCGCCGCTCGGCCGGAGCGACGCTCCGCTGCGCCGCCCACTGGAACGACGCCGGCGAACCGACGCACCGGGCCGGGATCGCTGGCCAGGTACAGCCCGTTGATGCCGTCGAAGCTGCCGATGGCGCCGGGGCAGGCGATCGGGTCGCCGCCCGGGACGAACACGACGCACCTCGCCGAAGCCGTTGGCGCCCCGCTTCAGCTGCACGATGTAGTCGGGCGACGGCGCTCTCGTGCGCGCCGATCGCCCAGCGCAGTAGTCGCTGGCCGTCGATGCCCGACAGGTCGTCGCCCTTGGCCAGCTTCATCGACAGGCTGATGAAGTCGTTCTGGTGGCGCGACGCCGGCGGCGACGATGTCGGCCCTGGGCTCCGTCGCCGCTGCGCCGGCCCGGGCGACATCGCCCGACGGGTCGGTGATCGACACGGCTCGAGTCGGCCACCGCCGCGCCGGCGTCGCCGGCCGACAGCATCGGAGCGGCGCCGAGGGCCAGGAGCGCAGCCAGCCCGACGGCGGCGCGTCGGGGGGAAGCGAAGAGCATGGGAAACCTCCGGAAGACGAAGCGCCCGAGCGTCGTTGCTCGGGCGCCGCCTCAGAGGCCATCTCGGGGGTATACCGGTTCGCTCTTTCCCCCTAACCTGAGAGAACCGGACAAATGGCCACGAACCTGCCTCCGCATCGACGATCGGCAGCGCCGGGCCCGCCTCGGCCGGCGCCACCATCTCGCCAGACCGGCCCGGGAGGGCGACGTCGTCGCGCGTGGCCGCCGACCTCGTCGGACTCCACGGCACCGACCCGGCCACGGTCTTCCTCTCGGCGCGGGCCCGGCTGCGCAAGCCGGCCGGCACGGTCGCCGCTCTGGAACGGCGCCCTCTACGCCGACCGGCGCCTCGTCCGGACGCTGTGCATGCGACGGACCATGTTCGTGGTGCCCCTCGACCTCGTGCCGGTGGTGCAGGCGGCGGTGACCGACGGCCTCGTCCCCGGCGAGCGGCGGCGGACGGCCCAGATGATCGAGCAGAGCGGCATCGCCGACGACGGCCAGACCTGGCTCGGACCGCTCGAAGCGGCCACGCTGGCCGAGCTGATCGCCCGCCGGGAGGCGACCGGCGCCGAGTTGGCCAGGCCGTGCCCGGCCTCGACCACCAGATCCCCGTCGGGGAGGGCAAGACATGGGCCGGCACCATCGGTGTGTCGACCCGGGTGCTGTTTCTGCCTCTCGACGGCGCAGCGGATCGTGCGGGGCCGCCCGAAGGGGTCGTGGACCAGCAGCCAGTACCGCTGGTCGCCGATGGAGGTCTGGCTACCCGGCGGGGTGCCCCGCCATGGAGGCGGCCGCCGCCCGCGCCGAGCTCGCCCGCCGTTACCTGGCCCGCTTCGGCCCCGCCACCGCCGCCGACGTCAAGTGGTGGACGGGCTGGACGGTGGCCCACACCAAGGCGGCGCTGGCCGACGCCGGTGCCGGCCAGGTGGCGCTGGAGACGGACGCCGGCGCTCCGTCGACGCCGGCCCCGCCGGCGACCGGCTGGGTGCTCCCCGACGATCTCGAACGGGTCCGGCCGGCCGGGCGGTGGGTGGCGCTGCTCCCGGCGCTCGACCCGACGACCATGGGCTGGCAGCAGCGGGGCTGGTACCTCGGAGCGCACGGCCCGGCCCTCTTCGACCGCAACGGCAACGCCGGACCCACGGTCTGGGCCGACGGGCGCGTCGTCGGCGGCTGGGCGCAGCGGCGCCGCGGCGAAGTCGTGCACCGCCTGCTGGAGGACACCGGCGCCGAAACGGCCGCCGCCGTGGCCGCCGCCGCCGTCGAGCTCGAAGAATGGCTCGGCCCCATCCGCATCACGCCCCGCTTCCCGACCCCGCTCCAGAAGTTGTTGACCGGTTGAGCAAACGGGGCGTTAACCGTGCCCACAATGCTTGACAACCAGCGTTCGGCGGTCCTTACATAGCGGGTTTGGGCGCCGGTGAGGCGCCGTCGAGGCTGGAGGTGCCCCCGTGAACGGACCGGGCCGCGGTCGCTACCGTCGCTTCTTCCTGTTGCTGGCACCGGTGGCGTTCGCCGCGGTCGTCATCCCGGCCGCCCCGAGCGGCGCCGTGGAGGTCAAGCTACCCGGCGTCCGAGGTCGCCGAAGGGCTGAAGACGATCCAGGTCATCGCCGGCGACGTCGTGGCAGCCGGGACGCAACAGGCCAAGGCGACGATGATCGCCGAAGGCATCGAGCCGATCTGGACGAGGATCGAGGACACGATCAAGGCCAACGACACGGCCTCCTACGACGCCTTCGAGGGCGCCATCCATGCGCTGGAAGAGGCGGCCAAGGCGGGAGACGCCACGAAGGCCGGCGGCGCCGCCGGCGCATTCACCAGCGCGGTGAAGTTCTACGTGGCCAAGTTCCCCGACCCCTCGCCGGCCGCGGGGACAAGACCGCCGCGTCCGCCGCCCCGACGGAGCGCAAGGCGGCGGCCGAGACGGCGGCGGCGGCCGAGCGCAAGGCGGCCGAGACCGCGCGCGGCCGCCGAGACCCCGGCCGCGGCCAATGCCGCCGAGGCCGGTGACGCCGCCCTGGCCCGCACCGGTCCACGGCCGACGGCCTCGCCGCCCTGGCCGGCGCCGCGTTCGCCATCGGCGGCCTGGCCATCATCGCCGGCGCCCGCCGCCGCCGCTCGGTCCGCCGGCCACCTGATTCTTCCGCGGACCGCGGCCAGCTGTCCTTCTTGCCGCCCCGTCAGGCCTTCGGGTCCAGTTGGATCACGAAGAAATCATCGAAGCCTGCCTGCTCGGGGAACGCCCGACCATCGTGCCAACCCGCCATCCTCAACCGGCCCGTACGTCCGGCGTAGACACCGGTGCCCCGCTCGGAGAGGATCTCGCTGTCCGATCGGGTGGCGACGAATGCGGCGTCAGCCGGCGGCGCCGAGCTCTTCGGCGGCGGCGGCCACCCGCAGGACGGTGGCGTCGGCGAAGTGGCGGCCGACGATCATCATCCCGATCGGCAGCGATCCGGCCGGCTGGCAGGGTACGCTGATCGCCGGGTGGCCGCTCACGTCGAACGGTGCCGTGTTGACGACCATCTCCAACGCCCGGCCGATGTACTCCTCCCGGGAGGCGTCGGGCGGCGGGAGTGGCGTCGGCAGCATCGGCAGCGTGGGCATCACCAGCACGTCGACCTCGTCGAGGGCGGCGTCGTAAGCGCCCCGCAGGGTGCGCCCGAGGTTCTGACCCTTGGCGTAGTGGCGCCCGCCGTAGGTGCGCCGGACGTACTCGCCGAGCAGCATGGTCAGCTTCACCGTGTCGGCCAGGTCGTTGACCCGGGCCCGCAGGCCCTGGCCGTAGGCGTCGATCAGGCTCGTGGTGTAGTGGCCCTTCCAGTTGGTGCCCATGCGCGTTGCCCTTGACCATGAGCTCGGTGGCGCCCTCCATGGCGATCACCGTCCAGATGGCCGGACCCTGCCGGTGCATCGGCACCGACACGTCGCTGACCGCCGCCCCCGCCTTCTCCAGCCGCCAGGCGGCGTCCCGCACCGCCTCGTCGACCTCCGCCTCGGACCGGCCCTCCCACCCGAAGCCCTCGGTCGACGATCCCGACCCGCAGGCCGGAGAGGTCGCCGTCGAGCCCGGTCGCCGTAGGCCTCGGTCGGCACCACCGACGGCTGGCGGGGATCGAGCCCGTCGGCGCCGGCCAGCACCTCGAGGTACAGGGCGACGTCGGCCACGGTGGCGGCCATCGGCCCGGTGTGGTCGAGGGTCAGCTCGATGGGGAACACGCCGGTGTAGGGCACGAGCCCGTAGGTCGGCTTGTGGCCGACGACGCCGCACCAGCCGGCCGGCATGCGGATGGAGCCGCCCTGATCGCCGCCGATGGCCAGGTCGACCTCGCCGGCGGCCAGCAGCGCCGCCGAGCCGCAGGACGACCCGCCGGCCGAGCGGCCCGGGGCCCGGGGGTTGAGGACGGGCCCGGTGGCGGCGGTGTGGCTCCCGCCGGAGAAGCACAGGTCCTCGCAGACGGCCTTGCCGACGATGGTGGCGCCGGCGTCGAGGGTGCGGGTGACGATGGTGGCGTCGACCTCGGGGACGTACCCCTCCAGCGTCGCCGACCCGTTCATCATCGGGACGCCGGCCACGCACACGTTGTCCTTGATGGCCACCCGCTTGCCGGCCAGCGGCCCGTCGGGCGCCCCGGCGATCTCGCAGCGCCAGTACCAGGCGTTCCAGGGGTTGTCCTCCGGCGTCGGGCCGGTATCCCGGACGTGCGGGGGTACTTCGGCGCCAGCGGCGCCGGTTCCACCATCCGCTCGACCTCGGCGTAGGACGCCAGCATCGGCACGATCAGCCCCCGGAAGGAGGCGAGATCCTCGTCGGACAGGACGAGGCCGAACGACTCGGCGACCTCGGAGAGTTGTCTGATCGTGGGCGGTTGGACCGGCATGCGCCACCTCCTCTTGAGCGTCGCGACCGTATCGCAGGGGGAGGATTGCGAAGTTTGGGAGCGAATATCCCTTTTGTGCGGTCCTCTCGTCGCGGCCTCCTTACGCATCGTCGCCGCCCTCGGCCTGTTGGCCTCGGGGCTGGCACCGATGGTGGCCGGGGCGACCGACATCACCGTTCCCACTCTGCCGCCGGACACGGCCCCGCCCCCCGACACGGACCCGCCCCCCGACACGATCCCGCCCGACACCACGATCACCTCCGGGCCGTCGGGCACGACGACCAACACGGTCGTCACCTTCACCTTCTCGGCCACCGAGCCGGCCAGCTTCCAGTGCTCCGCTCGCCGGCGGAACCCCCGAGCCCTGCTCCTCACCCAAGACCTACGTCAACCTGGCCGCCGGAGACCACACCTTCACCGTTGGGGCCACCGACGTCCTCGGCAACGCCGAGCCCGATCCGGCCACCCGGTCGTGGACGATCCTCCCCGACCAACCGGACCCGGTCATGGTCGGCGCCGGCGACATCGCCTCCTGCGGCAACGATAACGACGAGGCCACCGCCCAGCTTCTCGACACCATCCCGGGAACGGTGTTCGCCCTCGGCGACACCACCTACCCGAGAGGGTCGCCGAAGCTTTTCGACAAGTGCTACGAGCCCGACCTGGGGTCGCCACAAGGCCCGCACCACGCCGGTCATCGGCAACCACGAGTACGTCGGTCTCGGCGGCGACGGGTACTTCGCCTACTTCGGCGCCGCCGCCGGCGAGCCCGCCAAGGGCTACTACGACTACCGGGTCGGGGCCTGGCACGTCATCGTGCTCAACTCGAACTGCGCCGACATCGGCGGCTGCGGTCCCGAGTCGCCGCAGGAGCAGTGGCTCCGCAGCGTGCTGGCCGCCTCGACCGCCGACTGCACGGTGGCGATGTTGCACCACCCCCGGTTCAGCTCGGGGGCCAAACACGCCTCCAGCCCGAGAGTTCAGCCGTTCTGGCAGGCGCTCTACGACTACGGCGCCGACGTCGTCCTGAACGGCCACGACCACGTCTACGAGCGGTTCGGGTTCCAGACACCGGACGGTGTCGCCGACGCCGTCTACGGGCTGCGCCAGTTCACCGTCGGCACGGGCGGCCGCAGCACCTACGGGTTCTCCTCGCCGATGCCGAACAGCGAGGTCCGCGCCCGGCCCTTCGGGGTGCTCAAGCTGACCCTGCACGACCAGAGCTACAGCTGGGAGTTCGTTCCGGTGGCCGGCCAGACGTTCACCGACGCCGGCACCTCCGCCTGCCACGGCGCTCCGCCCCCGTCCGTTCCGCCCCCGTCCGTTCCGCCGCCGGTGGTCGATCCGCCGCCGGTGGTCGATCCGCCCCCGGTGGTCGATCCGCCCCCGGTGGTCGATCCGCCCCCGGTGGTCGATCCGCCGCCCGTGCTCGACCCGCCCCCTGTGGTCGATCCGCCGCCGACGCCTGAGTCGTCTCCGTCGTCGGCGCCTGAGTCGTCTCCACCGGCGGCTCCCCCGCCTGGCTGACCGCCACCTCGCCGGCCCCGGCGACAACGCTGGCTCGGGGCCCGGCGAGGCGGGCGACCCCCGCCGCCGCCGTAGCTTCGACCCCACCGGACCGGAGATTCCGGCGGGGGTACCGGATGTCGGAATGGGCGAGGCCGACAAGCCGGAAAAGCGGCGAGGACCGCCGGCCGGATCGGGGACGAAGTTGGGATTCGCCACCCGACCCGACGCGGCGATGGGGAGGTGATGTTCCTTCTAGGAGGCTCTTTTGCGTATGGTGCGCTGTGGCGGCTACCGGTCCCAGCCGGGAAGTGTGCCCCGTATCCTTCTGCGCAAATAGGAGCCTGTCAAGGCTCCCATTGACCGAACTCGCGGCGCGGGCTGCAGGGTCCATTTGCGGTATTTCCGCAGGGTGTCAGGCGACGAGGACCGACTGCGGACGGAGCATGCTTCGATCTCGCGCGGCTCCACCGGGCGTCCGAAGAGGAACCCCTGCGCCATGTCACACCCGTGGCGGGCCAGGAACGACTGCTGGGCCTCGGTCTCCACGCCCTCGGCCACGACCTCGAGCTTGAGGGCATGGGCCATGGCGATCATGGCCGCCACGATGGGGGCCTCGTCGTTGGGATTCTCCACCCCGACCACGAACGAACGGTCGATCTTGAGGGTATGGAAGGGAAGGCCCTGCAGCCGGCCGAGTGCCGAGTAGCCCGTCCCGAAGTCGTCGATGGCCAGCCGTACGCCGAGGGCCTCCAGCTCCCGGAACAGGGGCCGGGTGTCGGTCACGGCGTCGACCGCCATGCTCTCGGTCACCTCCAGCTCCAGCTGCTCGGGGTTGAGCCCGGTCAGGCCAACGCCTCCGTCACCCGTTCGACGATGCGGGCCCGCCAGAACGCCGCGGCCGGAGAGGTTCACCGCCATCCGCACCGGCGGCAGGCCGGCGTCGGCCCAGGCCCGGGCCTGGGCGCAGGCCGTGCGCATGACCCAGTCGTCGAGGGCCACGATGAGGCCGCTCTCCTCGGCCAGCGGGATGAACGTGTCGGGGGCGATCGGCCCGAGCGTCGGGTGGTCCCACCGGGCCAGCGCCTCCACGCCGCATCAGGCGCCCGGTGACCATGTCGATCTGCGGCTGGTAGACGACCCGGAGCTGACCGCTGTCCAGCGCCTGGTGGAGGTCGCCCTCGAGGGCCAGACGGGCCTCGGCGGCGGAGTTCATGTCGACGCTGTAGATCTCGAAGCAGTTCCGGCCCCGCTCCTTGGCCCGGTACATGGCGGTGTCGGCGTTCTTCAGCAGCACCGACGGCCGCGTCCCGTCGTCGGGGGCGACGGCGATCCCCAGGCTGGCGGTGACGTAGAGCTCCTGGCCGGCGATCAGGAACGGCGCCCGGAAGACGGCCATCACCTTCTCCGCCACGAACGCCGCTTCCCCGGTGGAGCGCAGCCCGGTGACCAGCAGCGTGAACTCGTCGCCGCTCATGCGGGCCACGATGTCGCCCGCCCCGCACCGCCGCGGTCAGTCGGCGGGCGACCTCCTGGAGGAGCTCGTTGCCGGCCGGGTGGCCGAGACTGTCGTTGACCCGCTTGAACCGGTCGAGGTCGAGCACGAAGACCGCCAGCTTGCGCTCCGGCTGGCGCCGCTCGGCCAGCGCCAGGCTGACCGTCTCCTCGAACAGCAACTGGTTGGGCAGCCCCGTCAGCGAGTCGTGGAACGCCTCGTGCTTGCAGCTGCTCGACCAGCGTGGCGTTCTGCAGGGCGGTGGCGCTGACCCCGGCCAGCGCCTCCAGCAGCGTGGCGTCCTGGGCCCCGAAGGGCTCGACACCCCGGCGGTCGGAGACGACGAGCCAACGTTCCGGGTAGGAGCTTCCCGGCAGCCGGCTGCCGAGCTCGCCGTCGGCGGGTGGCTCCTCCCCGATCCGGGCCGGAGCGGCAGGCCAGCAGCTCCCGGGCCGAGCCGAGAACGGCCTCTTCGACGTCGGCCGACTCGACCGAGGAGTGGGCGTCGGCGGCGGCCCGGAGGAGGCTGTCGAGCTGGGCGTCGCTCGTGCCGGGCCTTGAGCGACCCGGCCAGCATCACCTCCACGACCGCCATCGGGATCACGGCCAGCAGCACCGCCCAGTGGAAGGCGGACGCCGCCAGGCCGCAGAGGAGCCCGATGGCCACCATCGAGGACCACAGCACCAGCCGGAAGCCCAGGCTGTCGCGGGCTGACTTCCACACCGACTGGCCTTCCAGCATGGCCAGCACGACCCAGACGAAGGCGCTGTTGACCACCAGCAAGATGGCCGCCGCACCGACGACGGCGGCCATGTTCCGCGGGCCCGACGCCCTGGTGGGCGCCGGCCAGGCGCATGGCGGCCAGCGGCCACCCCGCTGGCGGTCAGCTCCATGCCGGTGTTGAAGGCGACCCGGGAGAACGGGCGGCGCCGGACGAGCTGGCTGACGAGCGCCGAGAACCCGAACGAGAGGATCGATCCCGAGCGGCGGCAGCAGCATCGCCATGGCGACGAAGAACGCCTCGTCGAACTGGTAGGCCTCGGTCTCCTCCCTGCGCAGGATGCGCAGGGGGTAGAGCCAGCCGAGGGTCAGTACCGCGGTGAAGGCGGCCAGCTCCCCGAGGGGGCCGAGCCGCTCGTCGCCGGCGGAGCGCGACGGCGACGGCCAGGGTCAGAAGACCCGTGGCCGCCGCCAGCGCCACCATCAGCTTCAGCTTGAACGGCATGGTTTCGTCGTCACTCCCAGGCGATGCCGTACCAGCGGGTGCCGTACCAGCTCGCTCTCGTACCAGCGGCTGCCGTACCAGCGGGTGCCGTACCAGCGGGTGCCGTACCAGCGGCTGCCACCCCACTGGCTGTCGTACCAGCGGCTGCCGGCCCAGTCGGTCGTGAGGTATTCGAGGGAGTCGAAGAGCTGGTTCTGGGCGGTCAGGCTCGCCCGTGAGCAGCTCGAGGACGGGGTTCAGGAGCTGCCCGCAGGAGCCCGAGGATCCCGCCGACCTGGATCTGGACGTGGAGGCTGCCCCGGTCGAGGTTGATCGAACCGCTGCCCAGCGAGCGGACCACGCCGACGTTGGCGGAGTCGTAGGTGCCGGCGTGGGCGGCGGCGTAGGCGTCGAGCGGCGCCATGGCCGTCGATGTTGGGGTTGCCGGCGGGCCCGGCCCCGGCCGTGTTGAGCAGGCGGGCCTTGACCTGGTTGGGGGTGAGGGCCGGCTCCCGCTCGAGGAGCAGGGCGGCCGCCCCCGACACCACGCCGGTGGAGAACGACGTGCCGGAGCCCTTGAAGTAGGCGGAGCCGACCCGGGAGCCGGGGTAGGCGGCGTCGATGGCCGAGCCCGGGGCCCGGAGGCTGATGACCGACCGGCCGGGGGCGACCAGGTCGGGCTTCGTCAGGCCGTCGGCGGCGGTCGGGCCCTGGCCGGAGAAGCCGGCCATGACGTCGTCGCCCTGGCCCGAAGTGCCCTTGTCGTCGGAGGCGCCGACGGTGATGACGAGCGGATCGTCACCGGGCTTGGTGACCGTTCCCGCCCCCGGGCCGTTGTTGGACGACGAGACGGTGACGACGATGCCGCTGTCCCACGCCCGCTCGACGGCGGCGTTGAGCGGGCTCAGGACGTAGCTCTGGGTGGAGTCGGTTCCCAACGAGAGGTTGATGATCCGGATGCCGTAGCTGGCTCTTGTACGACACCGCCCACTGCATGGCGGCCAGCACGTGGCTGACGTCGCTGGCCCCGTCGGCTCCGGCGATCTTGATCGAGACGATCTTGGCCTTGGGGGCGACGCCCTTGTACTGCCCGCCGGACGAGGCGCCGTTCCCGGCGATCAGCCCGGCGACGAACGTGCCGTGCCCGAACTCGTCCTTGTAGGGGTCGCTGCCCCCGGAGAGGTCGACGCCGGCGATGACCCGGCCGGCCAGGTCGGCGACCTTGGCGACGCCGGTGTCGACCACGGCCACGGTGACGCCCTCGCCGTCGATGCCCTCGCCCCAGAGCCGGTCGGCGCCGACCGACCTGGGGGTAGACGGCCGAGGCGGCGTGGAGGGGAGAGGGCTGGGCGTCCTGGACCTGGACGGCGACGTCCTCGGAGACGTGGGTGATCCCCGGCGCCGCCGCCAGGGCGGCCAGTTCACTCCG
Organism: uncultured Actinomycetes bacterium; assembly: GCA_963723985.1. Classification (GTDB taxonomy): domain Bacteria; phylum Actinomycetota; class Acidimicrobiia; order IMCC26256; family BP-133; genus BP-133. The sequence continues at coordinate 57,160 of CAVRTC010000004.1, read as the reverse complement.
GGGGACGTCGGCGGCGACGCCGTTGACGATCCACAGGTCCTGGGTGACAGTCCCGTGGTGGGCGGCGACGGCGGCCCGGATGGCCGCCCCGGAGGTGCCCTGGATGATGACGGGGGTCAGGTGAAGCTGGCGAGTGTCGGCGTGAGCGTCCGAGCCCAGCGACGTGATGGCTCCGGCGGGGGCGATCCATGCTCCCGCGAGAACGAATAAAAGAGACGCGATGAGTTTCCGCTTCGCCCGCATGACACCAGATGATCGGCTGGGGGGGCGGCGAGTTCGATAGTCCGTTCGCGTCATTGGCGCGGCCGGCAGGGGCTAGTTCGCCCGATGACGGCACATCCGTTCCGGAATGTTCCCCACCGACGACTATCCTCTGGGGCACGAATTTCGAGCCGCTGCAGGGCCTCTACGACCCCAGATACGAGCATGACGGGTGCGGTGTCGCGCTGGTCGCCCGCCTCGATGCCGTGCCCTCGCACGAGGCCGTCGAGCGGGGCTTGTGCCGCGCTGGCCAACATGGAGCACCGGGGGGCCGAAGGGGCCGACGCCGACACCGGCGACGGCGCCGGCATGCTGGTGCAGATCCCCGACCGGTTCTTCCGGGCCGTGGCCGACTTCCCCCTCCCCGAGGCCGGTTCCTACGCAGTGGCGGTCGTCTTCCTGCCCCCCGACGCTCGGCGCCGCTCGACACTGGAGTGGCTGCTGGTCGAGAAGATCACCGACGTGGGCTTGGACATCCTGGCCTGGCGGGACGTTCCCGTCTGCGCCGAGGCGGCCGGCCAGGTCGCCCGCCAGACGGCCCCGGTCATCCGCCAGCTGTTCGTCGCCGCCCCCGACGGGATGGACGCAGGACGCCTTCGAACGGGCGCTGTTCCAGGCCCGCCGGCGGGCCGAGCTGGCCTCCGACGAGGAGCTGATCGTCCCCACCTGCTCGTCGCGGACGATCGTCTACAAGGGGATGCTGTCGGCCCCCCAGCTGCCCCACTACTACCCGGACCTGGTCGACGAGCGGTTCGAGACCGCCCTGGCCCTCGTCCACTCCCGGTTCTCGACCAACACGTTCCCGAGCTGGGAGCTGGCCCACCCCTACCGGATGCTGGCCCACAACGGCGAGGTCAACACCCTGGAGGGCAACCGCAACTGGATGCGGGCCCGCCACTCGCAGCTGGAGTCGGAGCTGCTCGGCGGCGACGTCAGCGACCTGTTGCCCGATCATCCGGGCCGGCGGGTCCGACTCCGCCACGCTCGACAACGTGGTGGAGCTGCTGGTCATGGCCGGCCGATCCCTGCCCCACGCGCTGATGATGCTGATCCCCGAGGCCTTCGCCGGGCGTGACGACCTCACCGACGACGTCACGCGGCTTCTTCCGCTACCACTCCTGCCTGATGGAGCCGTGGGACGGCCCGGCATCGGTGAGCTTCACCGACGGCCGGCTCATCGGCGCCACCCTCGACCGCAACGGTCTCCGCCCCGGCCGGTGGATGGTCACCACCGACGGCTGGGTGATCCTGGCCTCCGAGGCCGGCACCTTCCCGGTCGACCCGGCGCTGGTCCAGGCCAAGGGCCGGCTGCGGCCCGGCCGGCTGTTCGTCGTCGACCTCGAGCGGGGCAACGGTCTTCGCCGACGGTGAGATCGAGGCCGAGGTCGCCGCCCGCCGCCCTTACGGCAAATGGTTCGAGGACCACGTCGTCAACCTCGACGACCTCCCCGAGGTGCCGCCCGTCCGCCGACTCGGCCTCGACCCGCTGCGGGTCCGCCAGCTGGCCTTCGGCTGGACGGCCGAGGACGTGCGCGTGCTCGTCACACCCCTGGCCACCAAGGGCAAGGAGGCCGACGGGTCGATGGGCAGCGACGTCCCGCTGGCCGTCCTGTCCGACCAGTCCCCGTCGCTGTTCAGCTACTTCAAGCAGCGCTTCGCCCAGGTCACGAACCCGGCCATCGACCCGATCCGGGAGAGCATCGTCATGAGCCTCCAGGCCGCCGTCGGGCCCGGAGCTCAACCTGCTGGAGGAGATCGCCGAACCACGCCCACCAGCTGGTCATGCCCCAGCCCGTCCTCCAGAACCACGAGCTGCACAAGCTGCGCCACGTCGACCACTACGTGTTCGACACCGAGACCCTCGACTGCACCTGGCCGGTGGCCGAAGGGCCGGGCGGGCTGGAGCGGGCCGTCGACCGGCTCTGCGCCGAGGCGCGCCGCCGCCGTCGGGCTCGGCGTGACCGTGATCATCCTGTCCGACCGGGCCGCCGGCCACGACCGGGTGCCGGTGCCGTCGCTGCTGGCCGTCTCCGCCGTCCACCACCACCTGGTGCGGCGGGGCACCCGGCTGCGGACGGGCATCGTGGTCGAGTCGGGCGAGCCCCGCGAGGTGCACCACATGGCCTGTCTCCTGGGTTACGGGGCCAGTCGCCGGTCAACCCCTACCTGCTGTTCGAGTCGCTCCCGGCCATGATCGAAGCCGGCGAGCTGCCGGCGATGACCGTCGCCGAGGCCGCGGCGGCCAACGTGGTGGCCGGCATCGGCAAGGGCCTCCTCAAGGTGCTGTCGAAGATGGGCATCTCGACGGTGCAGTCCTACACCGGCGCCCAGATCTTCGAGGCGGTCGGGCTCGACCCGGCGCTGGTCGACCGGCACTTCCACGGCACCGCCTCCCGCATCGGCGGCGTCGGCCTCGACGTGCTGGCCCGGGAGGCCCTCGAGCGCCACGCCCGGGCCTACCCGGCCAGCAGCGCCGCCGTGCTGCCCCCGGGCGGCGTCTACGCCTGGCGGCGCTCGGGCGAGGTCCACCAGTGGAGCCCCGACGTCGTGGCCCAGCTGCAGCGGGCGGTGCGCCTCCACCCCGGCCACGCCACGCCAACGGCGACGACGGCAGCGTCGGCACCGTCAACGAGGGCAACGTCTTCAAGGACTTCGGCGACGACGCCCGGGCGGCCTACGCCGAGTTCGCCCGCCTGGCCAACGAGGACAACGGCCGGCGGGCCACGCTGCGGGGCCTGCTGCGGTTCCAGGAGGCGCCCGAGCCGTTCCCGCTCGACGAGGTCGAGCCGGCCGCCGAGATCGTCAAGCGCTTCGCCACCGGCGCCATGAGCCTGGGGTCGATCTCCCCCGAGTCGCACGAGACGCTGGCCATCGCCATGAACCGCATCGGCGGCCGGTCGAACTCCGGCGAGGGCGGCGAGGACCCGCGCCGGCTCGTCACCGACCCCAACGGCGACCAGCGCCGCTCCGCCATCCGGCAGGTGGCGTCGGCCCGCTTCGGCGTCACCGCCTCGTACCTGGCCAACGCCGACCAGCTCCAGATCAAGGTGGCCCAGGGCGCCAAGCCCGGCGAGGGCGGCCAGCTGCCCGGCCACAAGGTCAGCGACTACATCGCCCAGCTGCGCTACTCGACGCCCGGCGTGGAGCTGATCTCGCCGCCGCCCCACCACGACATCTACTCCATCGAGGACCTCAAGCAGCTGATCTACGACCTGCGCTGCGCCAACCCCAGGGCGTCGGTGTCGGTCAAGCTGGTGGCCGAGGTCGGCGTGGGCACGGTCGCCGCCGGCGTGGCCAAGGCCGGCGCCGACCACGTCGTCATCGCCGGCCACGAGGGCGGCACCGGCTCGTCGCCGCTGCAGCTCGATCCAGTCGGCCGGCCTGCCCTGGGAGCTGGGCCTGGCCGAGACGCAGCAGACGCTGGTCCGCAACAACCTGCGGTCGCCGCATCACCGTCCAGGTCGACGGGCAGATGAAGACCGGCCGCGACGTCGATCGTCGCCGGCCTGCTCGGCGCCGAGGAGATGGGCTTCTCCACCGCCCCGCTGATCGCCACCGGCTGCATCATGATGCGGGTCTGCCACCTCAACACCTGCCCGGTGGGCATCGCCACGCAGGACCCGGAGCTCCGCCGCCGCTTCGAGGGCACCCCCGAGCACGTCGTGAACTACTTCTTCCTGGTGGCCGAGGAGGCCCGGGAGATCATGGCCCGCCTCGGGATCCGCCGCTTCGACGACCTCATCGGCCGGGCCGACCTGCTGGAGTTCGACACCGCCATCAACCACTGGAAGTCGGCCGGCGTCGACCTGTCGGCCGTGCTCGAGCCGGCCTCCGACGACCCCGACGTGCATCCGGCGCAAGGTGCAGGACCCGCCGCCCGTCCTCGACGACGCCCTCGACCACGAGATCATCGCCGCCGCCCGGCCGGCGCTGGAGCGGGGCGAGCCCGTCCGCCTGGAGTTCGACGTCCTGAACCGGAACCGCACCGTCGGCGGCCTGCTGTCGTCGGCCATCGCCACCGCCCACGGCGAGGACGGGCTGCCCGACGGCACGATCACCGTCACGCTTCGCCGGCTCGGCCGGGCAGAGCTTCGGCGCCTGGCTGGCCAAGGGCGTCGACTTCACCCTCTACGGCGACGCCAACGACTACGCCGGCAAGGGCCTCTCCGGCGGCGTGCTGACCGTGCGGCCCGCCGCGAGGCGTCGACGTTCGCCGCCGAGGACAACGTCATCGTCGGCAACACCGTCCTCTACGGCGCCACCTCGGGCCGGGCCTTCTTCCGGGGCCTGGCCGGCGAGCGGTTCGCGGTGCGCAACTCCGGCGCCCACGCCGTCGTCGAGGGCGTCGGCGACCACGGCTGCGAGTACATGACCGGCGGGCGGGTCGTCGTCCTCGGCGAGACGGGCCGCAACTTCGGCGCCGGCATGAGCGGCGGCATCGCCTACGTCCTCGACGAGGCCGGCGTGCTTCGCCGGCCGCTGCAACACCGACCTGGTCGACCTCGAGGCGCCGACCGCCGACGACCTCGACCTGCCGTGCGGGCGCTGGTGGCCGAGCACGCCCGCCGGACCGGCTCGCCGTGGCCGCCCGGCTGCTGGAGCGCTGGGACGAGCACGCCACCGGCCTTCGTCAAGGTCATGCCGGGGACTACAAGACGGCCCTGGAACGCCTGGCTGAGCCCAAGCCTCGAGGTCCAGGCGATCGTCTGATGCCCGACCCCCAGGGTTTCCTGCGGATCGGCCGCGCCGTTCGGGGCGACCCGCACCGCGACCCCGCCGAGCGGGTGCAGCGACTACCACGAGGTCTTCACCCTGCTGCCCGCCGGCCCAGGTGCAGCAGCAGGCGCAGCGCTGCATGGGCTGCGGCGTTCCCTTCTGCCACAACGGATGCCCGCTCGGGAACCTCATCCCGGAGTGGAACGACCTCGTCTACCAGGGCCGGTGGCGGGAGGCCTACGAGCGGCTCGACTACACCAACAACTTCCCCGAGTTCACCGGCTACACGTGCCCGGCGCCGTGCGAGGCGGCCTGCGTGCTCGAGATCAACGACGACCCGGTGATGATCAAGCAGATCGAGCTGGCGATCATCGAGCGGGCCTTCGAGGAGGGCTGGGTCGAGCCCCGGGCCGTCGTCAACATGACCGGCCGGTCGGTGGCGGTGATCGGTTCGGGCCCGGCCGGCATGGCCGCCGCCGCCCAGCTCAACCATGGCCGGGCATCGGGTCGTGGTCTTCGAGCGGGACGAGGCGCCCGGCGGGCTGCTGCGCTTCGGCATCCCCGACTTCAAGCTGGAGAAGCGGTTCGTCGACCGGCGGGTGGCGGTGCTCGAGGCGGAGGGCATCGAGTTCCGCTGCGGCGTCGACGTCGGCGTCGACGTCACCGCCGAGGAGCTGCAGGTCGGAGTTCGACGCGGTCGTGCTGGCCGTCGGGTCCCGGCTGCACCGGGAGCTCGACGTGCCCGGCGCCAAGCTCGAGGGCGTCCACCTGGCCATGGACTACCTCTACGACCGCAACCGGGTCATCGCCGCCTCCGAAGGCCAAGCTGGTGCGCGCTACGAGGGTCACGATCACCGCCGCCGGGCAAGGACGTCGTCGTCATCGGCGGGGGCGACACCGCCGCCGACTGCATCGCCAACGCCCACCGGGAGCGGGCCCGCTCGGTCACCCAGCTCGACCGCTACCCGCCGCCGGCCGGCACCCGGCCCCGGGAGATCGCCAGCTGGCCGGAGATGCCGAAGCGGCTCCCGTCGACCTACGCCCTCGACGAGGGCGGCGTGCGCCTCTTCGACGTCATCACCCTCGGGCTCGACCGGCGACGAGGAAGGCCGGGTCACCGGCGTCGACATCGCCCGCTCCAGCGGCCCGCCGGCGCTTCGAGGCGGTCCCCGGCACCGAGGAGCGCCTGCCCGGCCCAGCTGGTCCTGGTGGCCATCGGCTTCGCCCGCCCCGAGCGCGACGCCCTCCTCGACCAGCTCGACGCCGCCGAGGACAGCCACGGCAACCTGCTGGCCCCGGCCTACGAGACGTCGGTCCCGGGCGTCTTCGCCTGCGGCGACGCCCGCCGCGGCCAGTCACTGGTCGTGTGGGCCATCAACGAGGCCCGGGAGTGCGCCGCCGTCGTCCACCGCTATCTGGCCGGGCTCGGCTAGCGGTTCCGGGCCTCTCCGGTCAGCCGGCTCCGCTGCCGGCAACGGCCGGTCAGGTCGGCCGGCGGCGCCTCGGTCGGGTTCGTCGGGACCGGCGGCGGGCAGAGCGGCGGCGGGTCCGTGGCCGACGGCGGCGGCGGCGGGCCGACGACCGGGGGCGTGCCCGGCGCCGGGATCCGGCAGCGGAGCACGGCCGGCTCGGTCTGCCCGTAGGCGGCGGGAGCCATCGTGTAGGCCGCGCCGGTCGAGCTCGAGCGCCCGGGCGTTGGCCGCCGCCAGTTCCTCGGGTGGTGAGCGCCCGGTGCTCGGTGGCGTCGAGCGTCTCCGGCTCCTCGCCACCCCGGGCCGTCACCTGGATGATGCCCACGCCGGGGGCGTGGTACTTGAACTGGTGCCCGTCCTGCGGCTGCTTGTTCGGGTCCCACTCGTCGATGACGAGGACGCCGTCGAAGCACTCGGCGGCCCCGGCACGCACCGCCGCAGGTTGGCCGCGTGCACCCGGGCCAGGTCGAGGAATTCGACCGACGGCGCCTCACCCTGCTTGTAGGTCGAGGTGTTGAGCATCGGGTTGGCCCGCATGAGGATCCCGGCGGCCGATCCTTGATTCCCGGCCAGCCAGGTGCTGGGGGCGGACACCTTGTTGCCCTCGTGCTCCTCGGGGTACTCCCCGAACAGCCAGACGTTCCCGAAGTCGTCCTGCGCCCAGAAGGCCAGTTCCTCCTCGACGAGCGCGCCCTCCTGGATGTCACGGTCCCAGAGAACCTGCGTGCGGACGCCGTTGATCACCTTGGTCAGTTCGGTGACGGTGAAGACGACCGTATGGGCGATTCGCCCCGCACGGCCCCCGTCAAGGTGAACGTAGTGCCGGGCAGAACCGGCAGGAACTTGTTGTTCACATTGATCGAATTGGCCGAGAAGTGCTCGACGGCGAAGTCCTTCTCGGTCGCTTGATAGTCGGGCCCGGCCGGAACATGGTGAGCCCGGGCGAGCGGGACAGGCACGGCGGCCAGTACCGCCAGCCCGAGCCCGCCCGCGAGAACGCGAAAACGAGACCTACGCATTTGTTCTCTCCCCAGCTTCCCAGCTACCCCCTCAAGGGGATCCCAGAACCAGAGTAGAGAGGACTCGGAGCGCCCGCAAACGCGGACATCAACAGTATTTCGCGGACATCAACAGTATTTTCGGACCGGCGTCAGATGCTCTCAGGCACGCGTTCGGGCCGCTCACACCGGTCGGGGCCGCGGTCTTCGGCAGGTCCAACTTTTCGTCGTAGACGCACCTATTTCCGTGAGTGAATTGGGCCTGTCGTGTTCTCGTGTTTCTCTCAGGGCACGAAAGCGCCAAAAAGGACTTACTGGTACCCTTGGAAGGCTGGTTGGGGCGTGGCGGAAGCTCTTCGGTGTGCTGTGCCGTGGGAGCGGGGAGGACCGTCGGGATGCTGTTTCGGCTCGGGTCTCGGGGCTCGGGGACAAATCACATGGAAGATTCGGCGGAGCCGCGCTCCGATGGCGCCGTGGCCCGGCTGGTTCCCAAGAACCGGGCTCTGGTCATCGGGCTCGCCGCCGTCATCCTCTCCTCGCTGGTCAGCTGGGGAGCGGCCAGTCGCATCCGGTCGCCGGCCGAGGTGGCGGCCCGCACCGCAGCGCCCAATCCTTCGGCCATCACCGTGCCGGTCGAGAAGAAGGTCCTGGCGTCGGACGTGGTCGTCCGGGGCACGGTCCGCTACGGCGCGCCGCAGTCGGTGCTGCTGCCGGCCTCGGCGATCCGCCGGGGCACCCCGATCCTCACCACCGCCCCGGTGAAGGGGCAGGACCTCACCGAGGGCAGCGCGGCCTTCTCGATCTCCGGCCGGCCGGCCCTGGTGCTCCAGGGGGCGGCACCGGCCCATCGCGACATCACCCCCGGGACCGTCGGCGACGACGTCCGCCAGCTGCAAGAGGCGCTCGTCCGCCTCGGGTTCCAGCCCGGCCGGACCGATGGCGTCTACGACGGCCGCACCGAGCTGGCCGTGGCCGCCTGGTACGTGAAGGTCGGCTCGACGCCCATCGGCCCGAGCGAGGAGCAGCTGTCGGCCCTGCGGTCGGCGGAGTCCGACTGGTTCAGCGCCGCCTCCGATCTCCTGACCGCCGAGGAGGCCTATACCGCCGCCCGCAACGACCACGAGATCGCCAAGCAGCGGGCGGCCGCCGCGGCCAATGCCGCCAGCCCCACGCCGACCACCGCCCCGGCCCGGTCGGCGTCGTCCGACCAGCAGGCAGACTCCCGGGCGGAGCAGGAACGGGTCGCCGCCCACGTCCGGGTGCAGAAGGCCCGGCGCGACCTGGCCAAGGCCGAGGAGGAGGAGAAGCAGGCGCAGGCCCGGCTCGACGAGTCCCGGACCCGCCGCCCACCCCCGTCCAACGAGGAGTACGCCGCCCTCAACAAGCGCGCCCAGGACGCCTCGGCCAAGGTGGCCGCCGCCCGGGAGGAGCTCACCGCCGCTGAGGAGGCCTACGCCGCGGCCAACGAGCGGGCCGGGGCCGGAGGTTCGCAGGGTTCGCAGGGTGAACCGCCTCCCGGGCCCGACCCGCAAGTGCAGATCGATGCCGCCGCCGCCCAGGGCGAAGTCCGCAAGGCGGCCGACGCCGTGACCTTCGCCCAGAAGAAGGTGAGCCTGGCCGCCCGGCGGACCGGCGGCCCGGCTGGCACCAGGCTCGGCGTCCAGATCCCCGCCGGCGAGATCCTGTTCTTTCCGGCGTTGCCCGTCCGGGTCGACGAGGCGAAGCTGGCCGTCGGCGAGGAAGCCGTCGGGGCGGTCATGACCGTCACCAGCTCGCGGCTGGTGGTGGAGTCGGCGTTGTCGGCCACCGACGCCAAGCTGGTGCGGGAGGGCGGCGCGGTGTCCATCCGGGCCACCGAGTCGAACGTCGAGGCGACCGGGACTGTCACCCAGATCGCCACGGCCCCGGGCACGAACGGCGTCGACCCGCAGCGGTACTACCTGGAGGTGACCCCGACCGGTCTCGACGTGAGCCTGGCCGGCGCCTCGGTGGTGCAGACGATCAGCGTGCAGACCACGGAAGGGGAGGTCCTGGCCGTGCCGGTGGCGGCGCTGTCGATGGCGTCGGACGGGACGACCAGGGTGCAGGTGCAGCCAGGGCAGGGTCAGGCTCGGTACGTCAGGGTGGAGCCGGGCCTGTCGGCGAAGGGGTTGGTGGCGGTCAACCCCGTCGAAGGGGAGCTCGGCCCTGGCGACCTCGTGGTCGTCGGCGCCAACCAGACAAGCGGGAAGGGAGCAGCAAGTGCGGGCAAGAAGTAGCCGGGGGCTGGTCGCCATCGGGCTGGCCGTCGTGCTGGCCGGGTTGGCTGGCTGCGGTGGCGACAAGGCCGACGCCGCCAAGGACGGGGAGCCGAGCCTCGAGGAGCAGATCGGCCTCGACGAGGACGGCATCCGTCTCAAGCAGGCCAGCGCCGAGAACCTCATCCGGGACTGCATGAAGGGCCAGGGCTTCGACTACGTACCCCAGGACCCGACGGCGCAGGAGGCAGCCCTGCTCGGCGGTCAGACCATGAGCAAGGAAGACTTCGAGAAGCAGTACGGCTACGGGATCACGACGCTCTACGAGCCGCGCCGCAAGCTGGCGGTTGACGGGCCCAACGAGGCCTACCGCAACGCGCTGAGTGAGCCCGACCGCAAGGCCTACGAAAAGGCGTTGCACGGCGACGACCCGTCGGCGACGTTCTTCGACGCGCTCGATACCGGCGACTTCAGCCGCCTCGGCGGGTGTCTCAAGACGGCCACCGATCAGGTCTTCGGCGGGGCGGATGTCCTCGAGACCCTGTCGGCGAAGCTCGACGAGCTCGACGAGAAGATGCGGGCCGACGCCCGCCTGGTGAAGGCCGTCAGGGAATGGTCGGTCTGCATGCGGGAGAAGGGCTTTGACGGGCTCGAAGAGCAGGAGGAGGTCGACGCTGTCCTCGAGGAGAAGCTCGAAGAGATCGTGGGTGAGCCGGGGGACCTCGCCGGCACCCGGGGCGCCGAAGTCGACTACGACAAGGCCGCGCTGGCGGCCCTCCAGAAGGAGGAGGTGGCCATGGTGACCGCTGACATCGCGTGCGAGAAGGAGCACGTCGAGGACGTCGAGGAGAAGGTCACCGAGGAGTACGAGGCGGCCTTCCGCGAGGAGAACAGCGGTCTGCTGGCCAGGGTGCCCAGGCAGTGAGGACCCCGGTCGTTGAGCTGCGGGGCGTCTCCCGCACCTTCGACCAGGATCCACCGGTCCACGCCCTGCGTGAGGTCGACCTGTCGATCTGGTCGGGGGAGTGGCTGGCCGTCATCGGCCCGTCGGGGTCGGGGAAGTCGACGTTGCTCAACGTCCTCGGCCTCCTCGACCGGCAGACGGAGGGTACGTACCGGTTCAACGGTGTCGACGCCAACGACTTCGACGACCTGGCTCGCGCCGGGGTGCGGGGGAGGGAGATCGGGTTCATCTTCCAGGCCTTTCACCTCCTCCCGCACCGGACGGTGCTGGAGAACGTGATGCTGGCCGAGCTCTACGTCGGTGCGCCGCGGCGGGGTCGCCAGCAGCGGGCGTTGGCGGCGCTCGAGCGGGTGGGCCTCCTCGACCGGGCCGACTTCCTGCCCACGCGGCTGTCGGGCGGGCAGCGTCAGCGGGCGGCGATCGCCCGATCGCTGATGGCCGAACCGAGTCTGCTGCTGTGCGACGAGCCCACCGGGAACCTCGACTCCAAGAGTGCGGCCAACGTCCTCGACATCCTGGAGCAGCTGTCGCAGGGCGGGCTGACCCTGGTCGTCATCACCCACGACGAGCACGTCGCCGCCCGGGCCGGCCGCCGGGTGCGCATCATCGACGGTGAGCTGATCGAGATCGAATCGGTCACGGCCAACTTCAGCTTCGCCGAGCCGGAGCCGTGAGGGCCGGACGCCCGCAGCTCGCCCCCCGCGACCTCGTGGAGGAGGCGCTGGCCAGCCTCACCGCCCGGCCCGGCCGGGCGGTGCTGACCGCGCTCGGGACCGTCCTCGGGGTCGCCGCCCTGGTGGCCACGCTCGGCCTGTCGAAGACGGCCGGCAACCAGATCGTCGGGCGCTTCGACGCCCTGGCCGCCACCGACATCACCGTCACCCCCAAGGTGGCCACCTCGGGCGGACGGGTGGCCGGCGGTGTGGTCCTGCCGTGGGACGCCGAGGCCCGCGTCGCCCGCCTCAACGGCGTCGTGACGGCCGGCAACCTCTCCGACGTCGACCTGCGGGGCGACCTGGTCCGGTCCGTCCCGGTCAACGACCCGGTGGCCCAGACGGAGTTTCAGCTGCCGGTCAAGGCGGCCTCGCCGGGGCTCTACCCGGCGGTGCGGGCCCAGCTCTCGGCCGGGCGGCTGCCCGACGCCGGCCACTCCGCCCGGGGCGACCGGGTGGCGCTGGTGGGCACCAACGTGGCCGAGCAGCTGCACGCCACCCGCATCGAGGACCAGCCGGCCATCTTCCTCGGTGACCGGCTCTACACCGTGATCGGTGTGATCTCCGAGGTGTCCCGCCAGCCGTCGCTGCTCGGCTCGGTGGTGATCCCCGAAGGCACCGCCGCCCGCGACTTCGGGCTGGCCGGGCCCGGCACGCTCCAGGTCGAGACCCGCATCGGCGCGGCGAACCTCATCGCCAACCAGGCGCCGCTGGCCCTCAACCCCAGCGATCCGGCCGCCCTCAAGGTGGTGGCGCCGCCGGAGCCCCGCCGGGTGCGGGCCGGCGTCCAGAGCGACCTCAACACGTTGTTCCTCCTCCTGGGCGCCGTCTCGCTGTTCGTCGGCGCCGTCGGCATCGCCAACGTCACCCTGGTCTCGGTTTTGGAGCGGGTGGGGGAGATCGGCCTGCGCCGCTCGCTGGGTGCCGCCCGCCGTCACATCGCCGGCCAGTTCCTCCTGGAGAGCACGACGCTCGGTCTCCTGGGCGGGGTGGTGGGCGCCGCCCTCGGCACGCTGGTGGTCGTCGTCGTGGCCGCCAGCCGCACGTGGACACCCGTCCTCGAGCCGTGGGTGCCGCTCGGCGCCCCGCTGCTGGGCGGGTTCGTCGGGTTCCTCTCCGGCATCTACCCCTCGGCCCGGGCGGCGGCCATGGAGCCGGTGGAGGCGCTCCGCTCGACGATGTAGGCACTCGGGGGGCTCCGCCCCCCGAGGACCCCCCGAACCGCTCGGCGGGGCTCTCTTTCGAGTGCTAGATGATGGCCCGGATCGGCTGGGCCAGCCTCATACCGGCGGCCGAGCCGGCGAAGGGGGCGTCCCCCAGGGCGAACACGCCGCCGTCGGAGGTGGCCAGGAGATACCCCTGTCCCGACCGGGGGGGCGCATCCCCACCACCGGGCGGGTGAGGGGGATGTCGCCGAGGGAGCCGTGGAAGCCGGCGTCGCCGAAGGCGAAGATCCCGCCGTCGGTGGCGACGAGCCAGTAGCCCCGGCCGGCCGGCGTGGCCGCCATGGCCACGATGGGCTTGTTGAGCGGGACGTCGCCGAGCGAACCGAGGAACGAAGCGTCGCCGAAGGCGAAGATGCCCCCGTCGGCGGCGACCAGCCAGTAGCCCTGCCCGGCCGGCGTGCCGGCCATGGCCACGATCGGCTGGTTGAGCTTGATGTCGCCCAGGGAGCCGTGGAAGACGGCGTCGCCGAAGGCGAAGATCCCGCCGTCGGCGGCCACGAGCCAGTAGCCCTGCCCGGTCGGGGTGGGGGCCATGGCCACGATCGGCTGGTTGAGCCTGATGTCGCCCAGGGAGCCGTGGAAGACGGCGTCACCGAAGGCGAAGACCCCGCCGTCGCCGGCCGCCATCCAGTAGCCCCGCCCCGAGGCGGTGCGGGCCACGCCGACGACCGTGTGCTGCATCGGCCCGGGCGCCCCGGCGCTGGCCGCCTGACCGAAGGGGAACACGGCGCCGTCGCCGGCCACCAGGAGGTAGTCGGCCGATCCCCCCGTGGGGGAGACGCTGCCCGGCATGAGGACGGTCTCGACGTCGGACTCGATGGTGTCGCGCTCGCCGGCTTCGCCGTCGTCGGCCTGACCGTCCTTCGTCACCGTCAGAGCCGCCCGGCGGGCGGCGTAGTCAACCGTGTCGATCCCGGCGCCGCCCGACAGCCGGTCGCTGCCGTTGGCCAGGAATTCCTGGACGAGGCGGTCGTCGCCGTCCTCGCCGCTCTCCCGGTCGTTGCCGTCGCCGCCGTTGAGCGTGTCGTTACCCGGGCCGGCGAAGAGCGTGTCGTCGCCCGGTCCGCCGAGGAGCGAGTCGTTGCCCGCCCGTCCGTCGATGAAGTCGTTGCCCTCCCCGCCGTCGAGGATGTTGTCACCGCCGTCGCCGAAGAGGAGGTCGTCGAAGGGGGAGCCGATCACCCGTTGGATGCGGGTCAGCGCGTCCTTGCCCCGGCCGGGCGCCGATGCCGTCCCCTCGGCGAGGTCGACGGTCGCCGGGGTGGGGGCCGACACCGTCGCGCCCTCACCGGAGTCCGGCGGCAGGTAGGAGAGGGTGTTGATTCCGCCGCCGCCGTCGAACGATTCGTTGGCCTGGCCGGAGACGAACGTGTCGTCGAAGGGCGAGCCCACCACGGAGGTGACGCCCGTCACGGTGTCGGTGCCGTTGCCCTTCGTCACGGTCGTCTGCTGCTTGGAGAAGTCGACCACCACACCCTTGGCGGCGTTCTCATAGGACAGCGTCGTGGTGCCGGCGCCGCCGTCGATCCTGATGTCGCCGCTGTCCGACGAGTAGATCGTGTTCACGCCGCCGCCGGCGTTGATGATGGTGCCGACGCCGGCGCCCTCGCCCTCGATGTGGATGATCTCGTCGCCGGGGCCGCCATTGACGATGTTCTCGCCGACGGCGTTGATGAAGAACTCGTTGGGCCCCGGCCCGGCCTCGATGGTGTTCTTCCCCCGTCCGGAGTGGATGATGTCGCCGCCGACGCCGCCCCGGATGATGTTCTCGCCGTCGCCGGTGAGCACCATGTTGCCGCCGTCGCCGAGGTAGAGGTTGTTCGTCCCCGGACCCGTGTCGTAGTTGCTCGGCCCGTGCCCGCCGTAGATGTTGTTGTCGCCCGGGCCGCCCAGCACGGTGTTGCGGCCGTGGCCGAGGTAGATCTTGTCGTCCCCGGCCTGGCCGTCGACGAGGTTGTCGCCGTCGCCGACGATGACGTGGTCGTCGCCGTCGCCGGTCTGGATCTGGTTGAACCCGTGCCCGGCCGTGATGGCGTCGTCCCCGGCGCCGTCGACGATGATGTTGTTGCCGCCGCCGACCGTGATCGTGTCACCGCCGTCGGTGCCGTGGATGAGGTTGTGTCCGACGCCGACGGTGATCGTCGAGCCGGCGCCCGGGCCGACGTTGATCTCGTTGTTGCCGTTCCCGGCGCTGATCGTGTGGCCACCACCCGGCCCGGTGGTGATCAGGTTGTGCCCGTCCCCGACGTTGATGACGCTGCCCACCCCGGACCCGGTGCTGATCAGGTTGTCGCCGTTGCCCACCGTGATCGTCTTGGCGCCCGGGCCGCTCTCGATGACGTTGTTGCCGGCTCCGGCGAAGATCACATCGTCGCCGCCGCCGTCGGCGATGTAGTTGTCGTGGTCGCCGATCAGTTCGTCGGTGAAGGGGGAACCGATGATCTCGGTGAAGTTCTTGACCCGGTTCGCCCCGCTGGCGGTGCCCTGGTACAGGTTGGCGACGGACGGGCCGGCGGCCCGGGAGAAGTCGAGGGCATTGGCGCCGGTCCCACCGTCGAGCGTGGCGAGGAACTCGCCCGGGGGGCCGGTGCCCGGGCTCCCGGCTGCGCTCACCGAGTCGTCGCCGCCGCCACCGTTGATCTCGATCTCGTCGACGCCACTGGGCCCGTCGGTGCAGCGCCCGGAGCCCTTCGGCGCCCCGGTATCCGGGTCGGTCGGGGGAGCACAGCCACTGCCGACGTTGACGACGTCGTCGCTGTTCATGGCGATGCCGCGGTCACCGACGATGATCTCGTCGTCGGCGGACGACCCGACGATCCGGAGGGTGCCCTCCGCACGGGTGCCGTCGGTCGGGCCGACGTTGATGTCGAACTTCACCGAGGCCGGGAACTTCCCGCCGGAGAGGTCGATGACGATCGTCGGGGAGACGCCGCCGCCGGTGATCTCGATGGTCTTGATCTCATCGACGGTGCCGAGGACGGGCCCCGAGCCGTCGCAGTCGGGGACGGTGACGTTGTCGCCGTCCCGCACGATCGTGACCGTGGCGTCGGGCTCGATCTCGATGACGTGAAAGAGGCTTTCGCACTGGGCCGGGGGCGTGGCCGCCTGGACCCGCCAGGCCAGGACCGACAGCGGGGCCAGGACGCCGACGACGACGAACCCTCCGATCAGCCGGCGGGTGCGGAGGTGGCGCGCACGGTGGAGAGGGCGGTATCGCATTGGGGCGCGTCCTTCGGTTCCCTCTCCTGAGCCGAGCGAAGTGAACTGTCAGAAAACGGTTTCGACGCCGCAAAGAGGGTTGCCTGCCACGAAACGGGCCAAGGCCGCCCAATACGGACCGATTAGCGGCGCGCAAATCCCCTAAAACCCTGACGATTCGGACAAATCACCCGGCCCGTGGAAGGAACTGGGAAGGGGGCCCCGCTAGAAGGCGTGGGCGTAGAAGCCGCCGTCCGGGGCGAGGTCGGTCTCCCCGGGGTCGTCCTCTTCGTTGCGGTTCTTGTCCGTCACGGAGATCACCTGGTACTGGTACGACGCCGTGCCGAGAAGATCCCGCGAGAAGGAGACCCGCAGCCCGGCGGGCCCGGTCCGCTCCGGATGGGCGCCGCCGAGGTCCTTCTCCCTGGTGTCCTCGACCTTGCCCACCAGCTTGTTGCCCTCCCATTCCACCGAGACGTAGGCGTCGACCTTGCCGTCGTTGTTCCGGTCGAGCGCCCACTTGAAGTCGGCCTGGCGGTCCTCGAAGGCCTCGTAGGTCTCGGCCGTGTAGACGATGGTCGAGCCGGCGAGGTCGTGGGTGAGGGTCTTGAGGTCGAGCGGCAGGTTCACGTCGTCGGGATCGGTGAAGGTCCCCGGCTGAGCCCCCGCCGGAACGGCGGGCGATGCGGCCAACAGCAAAGCGAGGCCGGCGGCGACGAGACCGCGCTGTCTCCAGGTCATGTTGCAACCCCCAATCGGAACGGGTGCACCGCCCAGCTGGCCCCAAGCCGGTGCATCCCGGGAAGTCTATGGACCGCACCCGAAAGCGTCAATGGACGAAGGCCGGGACCGGTTCAAAACACTTCCCCGGGAAAGGCGGAGGGGCCGTCCCCTGCACTGGGACGGCCCCTCCGACCTACTCGTTGTTACCGGCAGCCCCAGCGGGAGGCTCGCCGCTTGATGTCTTCTCATTGGCCGAGTTCGCCCCAGCGGGAGGCTTCTCGACCGGTGTGTCAGGTCAGTTGCTCAGCTTGAAGTTTGAGTGGTTGGGCTTAGTACTCGCAGTCAGCCCGGATTTCGTCGCCGGCGCCCAAGAGGCAGACGTCGAAGTCGTCACCGGCGTAGACGTCGTCAAGCTCGTCGTCGTCGCCGGAGATCATGACGTCGTCGCCGCTACCGCCGAGGATGACGTCGTAGTCGTCGCCGCCGGCCACGGTGTCGTTGCCACCGTCGCCGACCACGGTGTCCTCACCGCTGCCGCCGTCGAGGTCGTCGTCACCGGTGTCGCCCCGGAGGACGTCGTTGCCGCGGCCACCGGAGATGTCGTCGTCACCGGCCGCCCCGCAGACGACGTCGTCGCCGTCACCGGCGTCGATGATGTCGTCGCCGTCGGAACCGATGATGTCGTCGTCGTGGTCGGTACCGTCGATGAGGGCCGGGCCGTACTGGCCGGAAGCGTCCAGCCAGGTGTGGCTGGCCGGCCGGCCGTTACACAGCCCGCCGATGGCGTTGGACGACCCGGTGTTGAGAAGAGCCGCGCCGACCATGAAGCCGGTCGTGGCCGTCAAGAGGGCCAGACGGCCCGCCTTGTGAGCGTTCATTTGGATGTGCCTCCTGTGCGTTTCAGCAGCGCAGTGATCCGCCGACCCCGCAGCCGACGGGTTGGTCTGCCCGCATCCCCTGGATCCCGTATGGCCCGAGGCTTCGTTGCGCCCCGGTATCCACACCCCAGCTCCGGTGATCCGGACACTTGCGAAGCGACCGGGATCCGTCGCTTCTTCGAGTCTGTCGCTGACCGGTGGCTCCCCAGCTTTCCGGTCTCAGCTCCCCAGCTGACTAAAGGAATTGTGAAGTCTGTGTCGAACTAGGTCAAGTTGTACCCAGGACGGCTATTTCGCAAATCCAGGGGACTTCCATCTTACTTACTGGAAACCTTGATTTTGACGGTCAGAGTCCTCGTCATTTCTCAGTGTCCTCTCACCGTCGGAGGGCCGCCGACTTCTTTCGACTTAGTACTCGCACTCGGCGTGGATGTCGTCGCCGCCGGTGTAGAGGCAGACGTCGAAGTCCTGGCCGGCCCAGATGTCGTCCGAGATGAGGTCGTCGGAGGCGATGATGACGTCGTCCCCGGTACCACCTCTGATGATGTCGTAGTCGTCGCCGCCCGCCACGGTGTCGTTGCCGGCGTCGCCGCTCACCGTGTCGACACCGGGGCCGCCGTCCACGTCGTCGTCCCCGGTGTCGCCCCGGATGACGTCCCCGCCGTCACCGCCGGCGATGTCGTCGTCACCGGCCGCGCCGCAGACGACGTCGTTGCCGGCGCCGGCGTCGATGATGTCGTCGCCGTCGGAACCGATGATGTCGTCGTCCTTGTCGGTGCCGTCGATGAGGGCCGGGCCGTACTGGCCGGACCCGTCCAGCCAGGTGTGGCTGGCCGGCGCGCCGTTACAGAGCCCGCCGATGGCGTTGGGCGACCCCCCGCCGAGGAAGACCAGGCCGACCATGAAGCCGGTCGTGGCCATCAAGAGGGCCAGACGGCCCACCTTGTGAGCGTTCATCAGGGCGTGTGCCTCCTGTAGTGCGTTGCAGCGCAGTGATCCGCCGGCCCCGCAGCGCGGACGGAGTGGTTCGAGTTGGTGTCGGTGACCGGTGGCTCCCCAGCTTTCCGGTCTCAGCTCCCCAGCTGACAGAATCTATTGTGAAGTCTCTTTGTAACTACGTCAAGTTCCATTCTGAGTAATTGCTTAGGCAGATATCAACGGAATATCAGTGTATTTACTCGCTGCTATTTCCCGAGGATTTCACGTCGGAGGGACCGTCCCCTGCACCGGGACGGCCCCTCCGACGTACTCGTAGTTGTACCGGCAGCCCCAGCGGGAGGCTCGCCGCTTGATGTCATCCGGTTTTCGAGTTCGCCCCAGCGGGAGGCTTCTCGACCGGTGTGTCAGGTCAGTTGCTCAGCTTGAAGTTTGAGTGGTTGGGCTTAGTACTCGCAGTCACTCCGGATTTCGTCGCCGGCGCCCATGAGGCAGACGTCGAAGTCGTCACCGGCGTAGACGTCGTCCAGCTCGTCGTCGTCGGCGGAGATCATGACGTCGTCGCCGCTACCGCCGAGGATGACGTCGTAATCGTTACCGCCGGCCACGGTGTCGTTGCCGCCGTCGCCGACCACGGTGTCCTCACCGCTGCCGCCGTCGAGGTCGTCGTCACCGGTGTCGCCCCGGAGGACGTCGTTGCCGCGGCCACCGGAGATGTCGTCGTCACCGGCCGCCCCGCAGACGACGTCGTCGCCGTCACCGGCGTCGATGATGTCGTCGCCGTCGGAACCGATGATGTCGTCGTCGTGGTCGGTACCGTCGATGAGGGCCGGGCCGTACTGGCCGGAAGCGTCCAGCCAGGTGTGGCTGGCCGGCCGGCCGTTACAGAGCCCGCCGATGGCGTTGGACGACCCGGTGTTGAGAAGAGCCGCGCCGACCATGAAGCCGGTCGTGGCCGTCAAGAGGGCCAGACGGCCCGCCTTGTGAGCGTTCATTTGGATGTGCCTCCTGTAGTGCTTGCAGTGCATGACCCGTCGGCCCCGCAGCCGACGGTTTTGCCCAAATCCCCCGGGATGCCGTGTGGTCGGACCCAGTGGGCCGACGTCCACACCCCAGCACCGGCGATCCGGACACCTTGCCTGGAGGCGAAGCGAAACATCCGCTCGCATGTTCGTGCGGACCGGTGGGCTCCCCAGCTTTCCGGTCTCAGCTCCCCAGCTGACAATACGAATTGTGAGTTGCCGGTAACCGCCCGTCAAGCTGTACAAATCTCGTATATATCGGCGACTTTCAGCTTCCACTCACGGGGGTAATTGGAGGCCGGCAATTATCGGATCAGTTGATCCAGATCGCCTTGACGTTGCAGAACTCGCGAATGCCGTGGGCCGAGAGCTCCCGGCCGTACCCCGATGTCTTCACACCGCCGAAGGGGAGGTCGGGGAACGAGGTCGTCATACCGTTCACGAACACGGCACCGGCCACCATGTCCCGCACGAAGCGATCCTGCTCGGCCGGATCGTCGGTCCAGACGTTGGAGCCGAGACCGAAGATCGTGGCGTTGGCCAGCGCGAGCGCCTCGTCAGCGTCAGCCACCCGGTAGATCTGGGCCACCGGACCGAACACCTCTTCGGAGAACATCCGCATGCGGGGTGTGATGCCGGTCACGACGGTGGCGGGGTAGTACCAGCCCGGCCCGTCCGGCCGCTGCCCACCGAGGAGGACGGTGGCGCCCTGCTCGACGGCGTCGGCCATGAGCTCCTCCACGTCGGCGCGGCCCTGCTCGGTGGCCAGGGGCCCGAGGTCGGTGCCGTCGTCCATGGGGTCGCCGAGCCGCAGCGCCGCCATCCGCTCGACGAAGCGCCGTTCGAACTCGTCGGCCACCGCCTCGTGGACGATGAACCGCTTGGCGGCGATACAGCTCTGCCCGTTGTTCTGGCAGCGGGCGACCACCCCGACCTGGGCCGCCTTGTCGAGGTCGGCCGTGGGCAGCACGACGAAGGGGTCGCTGCCGCCCAGCTCCAGCACGGTCTTCTTGATCTCCTCGCCGGCCACCCGGGCCACCGCCTGGCCGGCCGGCGTGCTGCCGGTGAGGGTGGCGGCCATGACGCGGGGGTCGCGCAGGACCCGCTCGACGAGGTCCGACCCGATCAGCAGCGTCTGGAAGACGCCCTCGGGGAAGCCGGCCCGGCTGAAGAGGTCCTCCATGAACAGGGCGGTCTGGGGGACGTTGGAGGCGTGCTTGAGCAGGCCGACGTTGCCGGCCATGAGGGCCGGGGCGGCGAAGCGCATGGCCTGCCACAGCGGGAAGTTCCAGGGCATCACGGCCAGGACGGGCCCGATCGGCAGGTAGCGGGTGAACGCCCGCCGGGCTCCGACCGCGGCGGGATCGGCCGGCTCGTCGGCCAGGAACGCCTCGGCGTGCTCGGCGTAGAACCGGCAGGCCTTGGCGCACTTCTGGGCCTCCGCCTTGGCCGCCTTCAGGGGCTTGCCCATCTCCGTCGTCATCGTGGCGGCGATGGCGTCGCTCTCCCGGTCGAGGATGTCGGCCGCCGCCCGCAGCCACCCAGCCCGCTGGGCGAACGTCGTGAGCCGGTAGCTCTGGAAGGCCTCCCCCGCCCGCGCCAGCTTGGTGTCGAGCTCCTCCACCGACAGCGGGTCGAACGCCTTGATCGTCTCGCCGGTGGCCGGGTTCACGGTGGCGATGGCCATGTGGTCCTCCCAGAGGTCGCCTTGTGGCACAGATCCTGCCAGTTCTCTATACCCCCCGCCCCCGCCCCGTCCCGCCTCCGCATGGCGCGGCACCCCCCTCAGGGGTTTAAGTAGGAGCCGTGCCCCCCGAAGACCAGGCCGCGCCGGGTCCCGACGCCACCCCGCCAGCCCCGACCGCCCCAGCCTCCCCGGGCGAGCCCTCTCCGCCCTCCTCGGGGGAGCCGCCCGCCGCGCCGCCCCAGGCGGCCGACCAGTCCGGCGAATCACCTGGCGCACCGGAGGCGCCGTCCGGCACCCCGGAGCCGGCCACCGCCGAGTCGGCGCCCACTCCTCCCGCCGCGGAGGGAGTCGGCCCCGAGGCGGCTGCCGACGTGCCCCCGGCGGCCGCACCCTCGGATGAGGGAGCGGAGCCGTCTTCCGAGACTTCCGAGCCGCGGGACAGGGAGCCGGCGCCGGCGGCGCCGCGGCCCTCGCCGCCAGGGCGAAGGGGCCGGTCAAGGTGGTCCGGAGGGAGCGGCTGGCGGTCCCGGTGCGCCCGGCTCCGCCGGTCCTCAGGGGGAAAAGGGGCAGGGTCGCGCCGGCGGCCCCGCGCCGGAGCGTCGTGGCGGTCCGGGTGGCGAAGGTCGAGGCGGTCCCGGTGGCGAGCGGGTTGCGGGCCCCGGTGGGGCGCGTCGTGGCGGTCCGGGTGGCGAGGGCCGGGGTCCGGGTGGGGAGTCGCGTGGGGCTCCCGGTGGGGAGCGTCGCGGGGGTCGCGGTGGGGAGTCGTGTGGCGGTCCGGGCGGGGCCCGTCGTGGGGGTCCGGGTGGGGAGCGGCGGGGGCCCGCCGGTGGAGAGCGGGGCGGTTCGGGGGGAGCGCGGCGGGGAAGTCGGGACGGCCCGTCCGGAGAGCAGCGGGCTGGCGCCGGGGGCGAACGCCGAGGGGGCCCGGGGGACGATCGCGGGCAGGGTCGGGGCGAGGACGGCCGGGGCGGGAGTGCCCCGCGGCCGGTCCACAACATCCGGCTGGAGGTTGGCGGCCGGGGCGTCGAGCTCCACTGCGACACCTGCGAGCTGGTGGTGACCCATCTGGCCGGGCCGGAGGTGCGCCGGGCCGTCGAGGACGCCCACCGCCGTCACCTGGGCACGATCACCTGGGAGAGCGGCTGGTTCGGCGTCTGCTCCTGCGGCTGGAGCTCCACGAAGGTCAGCCAGGACAAAGCCTGGCTGGAGCTCGGCGAACACGAAGCCTCGATGCTCCGCCCCGCCGCCCAGGGCGCCACCCCCGCCTCCCCGCCGCCCCACCAGCCCCACCACTCCCCCCGAAACCCGCCGCTGACCCCTCCGTTTCGACTACCCCTCCTTTCCGCAACCGGCGTTCGTTTACCGGGATAGAGCGGAAAAGGAACGCCCGGTTTGCAGCAGCCGATCAGGCGGCGTCCCGGAGGGTCCTCCTCGAGCGGGGTGAGGCGGGCGGGGACGTGCTTGTGCCAGGGGGTTCCGGCGTAAGGGTCGCGGTCGGCGGCGTCGGTCAGTTCGTTGGGGGCGAGGCCGGTCACGACCGGGTCGCCGCCGTTGTCGGACGGGCTGAAGAGGCCGAGGCCGTTGGGTAGGGCGAGGTGGCCGTCCTGCATGCGGCCGTCGACTTCCAGGGTCACCACGCCGCCGCCCCGGCGGGTCGACAGGCGGGCCCGGCCGCCGTCGACGAGGCCGAGCCGGCCGGCGTCACCGGGACTGACCCGGAGGGCGCCGGACGGGTCGCGCTTCCGCCACGTCGGGTCGCGCATGATCGTGTTGGCGGTGAACGAGCGGCGCTCGCCGGCGGAGAGCACGAACGGCCAGTCCGGATCGGGCTCGGCCAGCTCCGCCGCCAGGCCCTGCAGCTCCTGGAGGAGCTCGGGGATCGTCACCTGCACCCGCCCGTCCGGCGTCTTGATCCGCTTCCACGACTGGTCGTACTCGTCGTCGGTGATCACGACCCCGGATCGGCTGGAGAGGATCGCCTCGAAGAGCTGCTCGCCGGCTTCGAGGCCAACGCCTTTGAACCCGGCCCGCCGGACACCGTCCGGGTTGGCCTGGGCGCACTTGTGGGCCGCGGCCCACAGCAGTGCGGCCGCCGCCGCGCCGTCGGGCAGCGTCGGGCCCAGCGTGCGGTAGAGCACCACCGGCGCCACCGCTCCCAGCTTCGGATTGGCCCCGACGGCGGCGAAGAAGGCCATGGCGAAGGCGGCCCGGCCGTGGGTGGCCGCCTCCTTCAGCGGAGCCAGATCCTCCTCCGTCACCGCCCCCAGCGCCTCGACGAGCCGGGCGTGGATCTCCGGCTCGGGCAGCGGCCCGGCGGGCGGGACCAGCAGGGGCGCCCGGAGGTGGAACACGTTGCGGGGGAACTCGAAGTTGAAGAACGTCGCCTCCCACTTCTCGTACTGGGTCGAGGCCGGCAGCACGTAGTGGGCCAGGCGGGCGGTCTCGGTCATGGCCACGTCGATGACCACCACCAGGTCGAGGGCGGCCAGCGCCTCCCGGAACCGCTTCGAGTCGGCCAGCGAGTGGGCCGGGTTGGCGCTCTCCACGATCATGGCCCGGTAGCGGGCCGGGTGGTCGGTGAGGATCTCCTCGGCGATCACATTGCAGGGCACCAGCCCCGAGATCAGCGGCAGGCCCACCACCGGCGTCTTGCCCCGGACCTTCCCGCCGGCGGTGATGTCGACCACGCTCGACGGCGAGTACGCGGCGCCGGGCCGGCCGAAGTTGCCGGTCAGCACCCAGAGGAGCTTCTCCAGCCACGACACCAGCGTCGAATGCCGGTTCATCTGCACACCGAGGTCCTCGAACACCGCCACGCCGCCGGTGGCGCCGGCGATCCGCCGGGCTGCTGCTCGCACCAGGGCCTCGTCGACGCCGCTGCGGGCGCAGTACTCGGCCACCGGCACTGTGGCCAGGGCCTCCAGGGTCTCCTCGACCTCGGCGGCGTGCTCGGCCAGCCACCGGTGGTCGACAAGGTCCTCCTGGACGATCACGCCGGCCAGGGCGGCCACCAGCCAGGCGTCGGTGCCGGGCCGCACCTGGAGGTGGAAGTCGGCCAGCTCGGCCGTCTCGGTGCGGCGGGGGTCGATCACCACCAGCGACCGGCCCGGGTCGCGGGCGATCTCCTTCAGCGTGGTCCGGGCGTGGGGGATGCCGTGGCTCTGCCAGGGGTTCTTCCCGACGAAGACGGCCACCTCGGCGTGCTCGAAGTCGGCCCGGACCATCGTGCCGAGCATCTTGTGATTGACCCAGAACTCGCCCGTCTTCTCCTGGGCCAGGGCGCTGGACCGGAACCGGCCGCCCACGGCCCGGAGGAGGGCGTTGCCATAGCCGCCGCCGAGATGGTTCCCCTGCCCTCCGCCGCCGTAGTAGAAGATCGCCTCCCCGCCGACCTCGGGCCCGGCGGCCGCCTTGGCGGCCTGCAGCCGCCCGGCAACCTCGGCGATGGCCGTGTCCCAATCGATCTCCTCGAACGTGCCGTCGGGCCGGCGCCGCAGCGGCTGGGTGATCCGCCCCGACCGGCCGTTCTGGTAGTGGTCGAGCCGGAGCGCCTTCTCGCAGGTGTAGCCCTTGGAGGCGGGGTGGGACTTGTCGCCCCGGATGCGCTCGAAGCGGCGCCCGTCGTCACCGCCGAGGCGCACCTCGATGCCGCAGTTGCACTCGCAGAGGATGCAGGCGGTCGAGTGCCACTCGGCGGTCGCGGCCGTTTCCGGAAGAGCGGTCACGCCTGCCCCTCCGCCATTTCCTTGATGCCGGTGATCGTGGCCGTCATGTTGGCCTCCCACTCCCTGAGCCGGCGGGCGATGACTTTCTCCTCCTTGTCGGGCATCTGCTCGATGAGGGCTGTGGTGCCGGACGGGCCAGGCCCCATCTGGGCCCAGTAGCGCAGCCGGGTGCCCGCGCCCTCCAGGGCCAGCTCCAGGCGCCACAGGGCCGACGGGGTCTGCGGATCGCCCACGGCCCAGGCGAAGCGCTGCTCGGGGACGAAGTCGACGATGGTGCTCGTCGTCTCCCACTCCCCCCGGGCGGGGTGGAAGTTCCGGGCCACGAAGCGGGCGCCGAGGCAGGGCCCGCGCTCGGGCTCGACCCAGTGCGCCTCCTGGAGCTCGGTGTTGAACTTGGAGGGGGTCATGATCTCCGTCACCAGCGGCCAGACCGCCGCCGGCGGGGCGGCGACGTACACGTCGGTCTCGGCGGTGGGGTGGTCGGCGAAGCGCACCTCGGCTCTGCCTCCTCGGATGGGCTCAGTTGCACGATTGAACTGACCCTAACCTGTGTCAGTTCGTTAGCGCAACTGTTAATCTGGTCAACATGAAGCGGACCGAGTTCGCCTCCTGGCCGTGCTCCATCGCCCGTAGCGTCGACCTGCTGGGCGACTGGTGGACGCCGCTCGTCCTCCGGGAGGCCTTCCTCGGCGTCCGCCGTTTCGACGACATGCAGCGGGAGCTGGGCATCGGCCGCAACGTCCTCACCCAGCGGCTCAAGCGGCTGGTCGAGGAGGGATTGCTCGACCGGGTTCGCTACCAGGAGAAGCCCGACCGCTTCGAGTACCTCCTCACCGAGAAGGGGCGCGACTTCTACCCGGTCCTGGCGGCGATGATCGCCTGGGGTGACCGATGGCTGGCCGGCGACGAGGGCCCGCCGGTCGTGCTGAAGCACACCGCCTGCGGCCACGACATGACGGCCAAGGTCGTGTGCTCCGAATGCGGCGAGCCGATCCAGGCCCGGGAGGTGCGGCCCCGACTCGGTCCCGGCTACCCACCGGACAAGCCGCCGCTGGGTCGGATGCGACGGCCCCGTTCGGCCGGTAGCTCAGCCGGCTGACGCCGAGGCCGCCGCGGCCAGCACCGCCTCGGCCAGCTCCGGCCGGCAGATCACGAGGTCGGGGAGCCAGGGCGGCACCTGGTTGTAGACCAGGGGCGACCCGTCGAGGCGGGAGACGTGGAGGCCGGCGGCGGCGGCCACCCCCACCGGGGCGGCCGAGTCCCACTCCCACTGGCCCCCGCCGTGGACGTACACATCGGCCTCGCCCAGCACGACCGCCATGGCCTTGGCCCCGGCCGACCCCATCGGCAGGAGGTCTCCGCCCAGGGCGGCCCGGACGATCTCCGTCTCGGCCGGCGGGCGTGTCCGGCTGACGACCAGCACCGGTGACCGGTCGACCGGCGGCGGCAGCGTCGGCGGCTCCACCGTCGACAGCGTCATCCCCCGGGCGGGCAGCGCCACGGCGGCCACTGTCGGGAACCCCTTCTCCACCATCGCCACGTGCACGGCCCAGTCGGTGCGGGGGTCCTCCCCGAACTCCCGGGTGCCGTCGAGCGGGTCGACGATCCAGGTGCGGGCGGCGTTGACGCGGCTCGGGTCGTCGGCCCGTTCCTCGGAGAGGACGGCGTCGTCGGGATGCGTCTGGCGGAGCAGCTCGAGGATGAGGTCGTTGGAACGCCGGTCGCCCTCGTCCTTCAGCTGGGAGGGGTCGAGCCGGCCGGCGGCGGCCTCGGAACGGATCTCGAGGAGGAGCGCCCCCGCTTCGGTGGCGATGCGGTGGGCGTCTTCGTGGTCACCCATCCCCGGGAGGCTAGTGCCACATTTGGCGTGCGGGGCCAGGCTGAGGCCGCCGAGCGCGCGAGCATCGGGGCCATGAGCCCCATCGATGCCTCTGCCGTCCGGAAGCACGTCGCCGAGGTCTGGACGTCGGAGGTGGTGCCGACGCTGTGCGACTTCATCCGGATCCCCAACGTGTCGGTGGCCTTCGACCCGGGCTGGGCCGACGCCGGGCACATGGCCCGGGCGGTCGACCTGGTGGCCGGCTGGCTGCGGGCCCGGCCGATCGAGGGCGCCAGGGTCGAGGTCCAGGAGATTCCAGGCCGGACGCCGGTGGTCCTCGTCGACGTCCCCGCCTCCGGGGTGAGTGGCGCCCAGTCCCTCCCCGGGGGAAACCCCGGACCCCGGCGACCGTCCTGCTCTACGGCCACCTCGACAAGCAGCCGCCGCTGGCCGAGTGGCGGACGGGCCTGGGGCCGTGGGAGCCCGTCCGGGACGGGGAGCGCCTCTACGGCCGGGGCGGAGCCGACGACGGCTACGCCGCCTTCGCCGCCCTGTCGGCCATCGAAGCGGTCCGGGACGCCGGCGGCGCCCACCGCCGCTGCCTGGTGCTGATCGAGGCGTCGGAGGAGTCGGGCAGCCCCGACCTACCCGCCCACCTGGAGCTGCTCGGGGACCGCCTCTCGGGCGTCGACCTCGTGATCGCCCTCGACTCCTGGTGCTGGAGCTACGACCGGCTGTGGGTCACGACGTCGCTGCGGGGCCTCCTCGGGGTGGAGCTGACCGTGGAGGTGCTCACGGAGGGGGTGCACTCCGGCATGGCGGGCGGGGTCGTGCCCTCGACGTTCCGGGTGCTGCGCCGGCTCCTCGACCGGGTGGAGGACTCCGCCACCGGCCGGATCCTCGTCGACGCCCTCCACGTCGACATCCCCGAGGACCGCCTCCGCCAGCTCGACGACGTGGCCGGAGACATCGGCGACCTGCTGGCCACCTACCCCTTCGCCCCCGGGTCGAGGCCCATGGCGCCACCACCGCCGAACGGCTCCGGGCCCGCACGTGGGAACCGGCTCTGGAGGTGATCGCCGCCGAGGGCCTGCCGTCGCTGCGGGACGGCGGCAACGTCCTGCGGCCCAGGACCACCGCCGGCCTGTCGTTCCGGCTCCCCCCGACCTGCGACGCCGCCACCGCCGCCCGGGCGGTCGAGGAGGTCCTCGGGGCCGACCCGCCCCACGGCGCGGTGGTGACGGCCCGGGCCACCACCGCCGAGGGCGGCTGGGCCGCGCCACCCCTGGCGCCCTGGCTCGAGGCGGCCGTCGGCGGCGCCTCCCGGGCCGCCTTCGGGGCCGATCCCCGCTACGTCGGCGAGGGCGGCACGATCCCGTTCATGGGGATGCTCGGCCGGTCCGCTCCGTCGGCCCAGTTCGTCATCACCGGCGTCCTCGGCCCGGGCAGCAACGCCCACGGCCCCAACGAGTTCCTCCACATCCCGACCGCCGAGAAGGTCACCGAGGCGGTGGCCCACCTCCTCGACGCCCACGCCGGCCGGTAGCCCCGAACCGGCGTTCCTTTTCCGCTGCATTCCGGTAAAGGAACGCCAGTTGCGGGATCGGCCGGCCTCAGCGGGCGACGACCACCGAGCCGGCCACGGCCAGGGCCGAGATGATGCCGGCCACCAGCACCCCGTCGACGACCGACCGGCGGGTGGTCGGCACCCGGAGCATGAAGGCACCGACGAGGAACCCACCGGCCAGGCCACCGAGGTGCCCGCCGATGGAGATGCCGGGGATGACGAACGTCATCAGGAGGTTGACGACGAGGAGCCCGCCGAGGCCGCTCTGCCAGATGTTGATGCCCCGCTGGTGGAGCCCGATGGCGGCGGCGCCGAGCATGCCGTAGACGGCCCCCGAGGCGCCGCCGGTGAAGGCGTGGGGCGACAGCAGCAGCGCCCCGAACGAGCCCGTCAGCAGCGCCGCCAGGTAGAGGGAGACCATGCGGACCCGTCCCAGGGCCGGCTCCAGCATCTCGCCGAACCGGTAGAGGATCAGCATGTTGAAGACGATGTGGAGTATGCCGAAGTGGATGAAACCGGCGGTCACGAGGCGGTAGAGCTCCCACCAGTCGCCGTACTCGATGGCCGGGCCGAACAGCGCCAGGTCGCCCTGGAGCCGGCCTCCGTCGCCGCTCAAGCTCCCGCCGGCGCTCATGGTGGTGAGCAGGAAGATGGCCACGTTGAGGGCCACGATCGTCTTGGTGACGACCGGCCCCGTCCTGAGGTTCCACTGCCGCACCCGTTGCGCCGCCGGCGGCTGGGCGGCCTTGATGCACTCGAAGCAGTGCGACCCGACGCTCGCCTGGTGCAGGCAATCCGGGCAGGCCGGCCGGCCGCACCGGGTGCAGGCCCGTCCGGTCGGTCGGTCAGGATGATGGAAGCAGGTGGTGGTCTCGACGCTCATTGACTCTAGAAGTCCGCGTCAGAAGTCCGCGTTCTTCGGGGTGCGCGGGAAGGGGATCACGTCGCGGATGTTGGCCATGCCGGTGGCGTAGATGATCGTCCGCTCGAAGCCGAGACCGAACCCGGCGTGGGGGACGGTGCCGTAGCGGCGCAGGTCCCGGTACCACCAGTAGACGTCGTGGTCGAGGCCCATCTCCGTCATCCGCTGGTCGAGCAGGTCGAGGCGCTCCTCCCGCTGGCTGCCGCCGATGATCTCGCCGATCCCGGGGGCGAGGACGTCCATGGCCGCCACGGTGCGCCCGTCGTCGTTCTGGCGCATGTAGAAGGCCTTGATCTCCTTGGGGTAGTTCATGACGATCACCGGCCGGCCGACGATCACCTCGGTCAGGTGGCGCTCGTGCTCCGACTGGAGGTCGGCGCCCCACTCCACCGGGAACTCGAATTCGACGCCGCCCTCGGCCGACTTCTGGAGGGCGGCGATGGCATCGCCGTAGTCCACCCGCTCGAACGTCGAGTCGATCAGCCCTTCCAGCCGGGCGATGCAGCCCTCGTCGATGCGCGAGTTGAAGAACGCCATGTCGTCGCCCCGCTCGTCGAGCACCGCCCGGAAGATGTACTTGAGGCAGTCCTCGGCCAGGTCGGCGTTGTCGGAGAGGTCGGCGAAGGCGATCTCCGGCTCCACCATCCAGAACTCGGCCAGGTGCCGGGCGGTGTTGGAGTTCTCGGCCCGGAACGTCGGCCCGAACGTGTACACCTTGCTCATCGCCAGGCAGTAGGCCTCGACGTTGAGTTGGCCCGACACGGTGAGATGCGCCTCCCGGCCGAAGAAGTCCTCGCTGAAGTCAGGCGCGCCGCCCCGCAGGTTGGCCAGGTCGAGGGTCGACACCCGGAACATCGCCCCGGCGCCCTCGGCGTCGTTGGCGGTGATGATCGGCGTGTGAACCCAGAAGAACCCCCGCTCGTCGAAGAAGCGGTGCAGGGCCTGGGACAGGCAGTGCCGCACCCGGGTGACGGCCCCGAACGTGTTGGTCCGAGGCCGGAGGTGGGCCACCTCCCGGAGGTACTCGAAGCTGTGCCGCTTGGCCGCCACCGGATAGGTGTCGGGGTCGTCGACCCAGCCGACCACCTCGACGGCCGACGCCTGGATCTCCACCGACTGCCCCTTGCCCTGCGACTCGACCAGCTCGCCGGTCACCACCACGGCGCAGCCGCTGGTGATGTGGAGCACCTCGTTGTCGTAGTTCGGCAGTGTCGGGTGGGCCACGGCCTGGACGGCGTCGAAGCACGACCCGTCCGACACGGTGAGGAACGACAGGCCGCCGCCGGCCTTGGAGTCGCGCCGGGTCCGCACCCACCCCTTCACGGTGACGGTGGAGCCCACCGCCACGTCGCCGCCCAGGACCTGGGCTACCGGAATGTCAGCCAACCGTCAGCTTGCCCTTCAGCACTTCGTGGATGACGCAGCGGAACGAGTACTGCCCCGGCGACAGCGACGATACGTTGGCCACGTCGCGGAACGTGCCGGGCGGGACGATGCCGGAGTCGAACTTCGGCGTCACGCCCTCCGGCACCACCTCGGTGAACGAGTGGCCCGGACCCGCCGTCGGATCGGTGTCGACGAACCGGATCGCCTCCCCCTGCTTGATGGTGATGTTGCTCGACGGGAAGTAGTCGCGCAGGAGGGCGAAGACGTGGTGCTCCGGCACCGGACCGGCCACCGGCACCGGCATCACGAGCCCGAGAGCAGCAAGGAGCGAAAGGATCGGCATGGAGACTCCCGATCTTAGGACGGGCGGTTGGCCTCCACTTCCTTGACCATCTCCGCCCAGGCTTCCCGGGCGTCTTCCACCGACCCTTCGTCTTCGATGGTGGAGACGTCGCCGACGTCCTTGCCGGTGGCCACGGCCTTGAACACCCGGCGCATGATCTTGCCGCTGCGGGTCTTGGGCAGCCCGCCGACGAAGTTGCAGTCGGCGATGACCGCCACCGGCCCGAGCTCCTTGCGGACGGTGGCCAGCAGCTCGGCCTGCAGCTCCTCGGACGGGGAGTGGCCGGACTTGAGCACGATGAAGGCCGAGATGACCTCGCCCCGCAGCTCGTCGGGCCGGCCGGTTACACCGGCCTCGGCCACCGCCGGGTGGCGAAGGAAGGCCGTCTCCACCTCGATCGTGCCGATCCGGTGGCCGGCGATCTTGATGATCTCGTCGGCCCGCCCGCTGAACCAGAAGTACCCGTCCTCGTCGAACTC
The DNA here is from genome assembly GCA_963723985.1 of uncultured Actinomycetes bacterium. Lineage (GTDB taxonomy): Bacteria > Actinomycetota > Acidimicrobiia > IMCC26256 > BP-133 > BP-133. Next base: position 25,888 of record CAVRTC010000004.1, on the reverse strand, counting down.
GGCGGCGTCGCCGGTGTAGTAGACGCCGGGCAGCTTGCTCCAGTAGTCCCGCTCGTAGCGCTCGGCGTCGCCCCAGATGGTCGGCAGCATGCTGGGGAAGGGGCGCTTGATGGTCACGATGCCCTTGACCCCCGGCCCTCGACCGGCTTGCCGTCGTCGTCGACGATCGCGACCTCCCAGCCGGGCAGGGGGATCCCGGCCGAGCCGGGCTTGATCGGCAGCATGGCGATGCCGTAGGGGTTGCCGAACAGCGGGCCGCCGGTCTCGGTCTGCCACATGTGGTCGATGACCGGGATGCGGTCCTCCAGCAGGGTCTTCTGCAGCCACTCCCAGGCCGGCGGGTTGAGCACTTCGCCGGCGCACACCACCCGGGTCAGCGACGTCAGGTCGATCCCGGCCGCCGCCTTCTCGCCGTACCGCATCATCAGCCGGACGGCCGTCGGCGAGGTGAACATGCCGGTGACGCCGTTGTCCTCGACGATCTTGTAGAAGGTCTCGGGGCCCGGGTGGTCGATGGACCCCTCGAAGGCGATGGTCGTGCCGCCGGCCAGCAGGGGCGCGTAGACGATGTAGCTGTGGCCGACGATCCAGCCGATGTCGGACGTCGACCACCACACGTCGTCGGGGGAGAGGCCCATGACCCACTTGCCGCCCGAGTTGATGCCGACCTGGTAGCCGCCGTGGACGTGGACGGCCAGCTTGGGCGCCGCCGTCGTTCCCGACGTGGCCAGGATGAAGGCCGGCTCGTTGGCCTCCATGGGGACATGCGCCGTGCTCTGCCCGGCGCCGCCGGCCAGGAACTCGTCCCAGGTGATGTCCCGCCCCTCCTCCATCGGGCAGTCGCCCCGCTTGAGCACCACGACCTTCTCCACGGCGTGTTCTTCGCCGGAGAGCGCATTGTCGACGATGCCCTTCAGGTCGACCTGCTTGCCCTTGCGCCAGGTGAAGTCGGCGGCGAAGACGGCCTTGGAGCCCGACATGCGGATGCGGTCGCCCAGCGCCCCGGCACCGAATCCGGCGAAGACGACCGAGTGGATGGCGCCGATGCGGACGGTGGCCAGCATGACGATGATGGCCTCGGGCGTGGTCGGCATGTAGACGGTGACCCGGTCGCCCTTGTCGATGCCCAGGCCTCGCAGGGCGGCGGCCACCCGCTCCACCTCCCGGAGGAGCTGGCCGTAGGTGTAGGTGCGGCGCTCGCCGAGCTCGTTGACCCCGATGAGGGCTCCGTGGCCGGACCGGCCGGTGGCGACGTGATGGTCGAGGCAGTTCCAGGCGAGGTTCGTCTCGGCGCCGCTGAACCACCGGAAGGTGGGCGGCGTCCAGTCGAAGACGGTGTCCCACTTCTTGAACCACGGCAGCCGCTCGGCCTCTTTGGCCCAGAACCCGTCCGGATCGAGCCGGGCTTCCTGCTGCATGCGGCGAACCATTGGGTTCACGACGTCCACGGCTGCTCCCCCTTACGCTGCCCTTCTCCTGCGGAGATTCGACGTTACCAACCAGCCGGTGCCGCCCAGGACGGCGGCGGCCAGGCCGGCACCGGCCAGGATCGGCAGCTTCGAGCCGCCGTCGTCTTCTTCGCCGGTGGCTTCGCGGCGCAGCTGGGCGATCGGCACGAACTCGGTGATCCCCTCGATGGCTTCCCGGCGCCCACCGATCAGGTAGGGGATCGACCAGGTTCTCACGGTGACGGCCCGGCCCTCCTCGATGACCTCCGGCGGGGGCTCCTTCTTCGGGGCGGCCGCCCGGAGCTCCAGCCACTGCCAGACGGCGGTGTCGGCCACCTTCTGCCACTTCGGCTCGGCGGTGGGGTCGGCCGCGTCGGACGGGTCCTTCCCCTGGGCCTGCTGGATCTCGATCCACGTGGGGCTCTTGACGTTGACTTCGGTGACCCCGGGTCCGATGCGGGCGAAGGGCTCGTCGCTCCGGCCCAGCACGACCACCGGGTCGGGCGACTCGTTCTTCACGAAGAAGGCCGGCACGAAGCTGGCCGAGACGACCTGGATCGTGAGCCGGTCGGCCGGCGTCTGGGACGACTTCTGGACCATCCGGTACGTCCCGGTCGGCGGGCGGTACTCGAACCGGCCCTGGATCTCCCCGGGCTGGTCTCCGAGCCGGAAGGGGACCTTCCACTGTCCGAGGACCGCCACCTTGCCGGCCTGGACGACCTCCGGAGGGAGGAACTGGTCGGCCGGGTGGAGTCGGTGGTCGTACCAGCCCCAGGTCGGTTCGGTGGCCAGCTTGCGCCAGATCGGCGCCACGTCGGGTCCCGGCTTCGCCTCCGGCGGGAAGCGGGTCGCGCCCTGCGGGGCGTTGGTGTCGTAGAAGGTCGGCGAGGCGAAGTTGCCGTGCACGCCGTCGGGGCCGATCCGGAGGAAAGGCTCGCCGGAATCGGCCAGGAAGGCGATGGGCTGGGTGGTGGTGTTGCGGGCCACGAACTGGTAGTTGACCGAGAAGGCGACCTCGACCGTGACGCCAGGGTCCGAGGGCGCCATGCGTTCGAGGATCGGTTCGGCCTGCTCGCCACCGCCGTGGGCGGCCGCCGGCCGGGCGGTCGGGCCGACCAGCCCCAACCCCACCAGTCCGGCGACGGTGACGAGCATGGCGGTGACGGCCCGGCCCGGCACCAGTCGGCGCAGCATCAGCCCCGGCGCCCGACGTCGACCATGCGGGCCACCGACGGCACCGGTCCCTGCAGGCTCCGCTTGTTCACCACCAGGTAGTAGGTGCCGGGCGGCGCCACGTTGCCCGACGGTGGGGCGGTGGCGGTCAGGGTGTCGGCTCCGCTACGGCTGAACTCCAGCTTCAGGGATCGCTGGTCGGAGTCGTTGACGTGTTCCGGCGACGGAGTCCGCAGGAGCAGGACCGACTCGATCGTGCCGGCGTCGGGCGTGGTGATGGTGAACGTGTCGCCGTACCCGACGCCGTTCTGGACCCCGGCGACCGACGGGCGGGGCCCCCGGAAGAGGTACGGCGGGCTCCAGATCTCGAAGCTGGGATCGTTGTCGTTCCCGCCCAGCAGCACCCGCATGTCGGGCAGCAGCAGGGCCGAGTTGTGGTAGCCCCGGACGCGGCGATGCGGCGCCACCTCCGTCCACTGCGTGGTCTGCGGGTTGTAGAGCTCCGGGGTCTTGACCGGGCTGCCCAGCCCGGGGGCGAAGGCGTCGTCCCTGTCGCCGCCGCCGACGGCGAGGACCTGGCCGTCGGGCAGTAGGACGCCCGAGGAGTGCCACCGGGCGTGGTTCAGATTGCCGGCATCGCGGTTGGTGACGTTGCCGTTGGCGTCGATGGTCGTGAGCGTCGTCAGCGGGTTGGCCGGCAACCACGAGCTCGGGGTGGGGCCGAGGACGCCGCCCCCGGTCACCAGCGTCATGTGGTCGTAGGGGGGTTCCATGGTGAGAGGGACCACGAAAGCCCCCTTGCGGGCGCCGAGCGGGGCCAGGCCGGAGATCGACCACGTCTTGGTCTTGGGGTCGAAGAACTGGAAGAAGGCCGTCATGGCCTCGTCGACGGCCTGCCCGAGCACCTGCTGTCCGACGGCGGCGTAGAAGAACTGGCCGTTGGGGGCGAGGACGATCCGGGGCTGGAGGGGCAGGGTGTTCTCGGAATCGGGGCCGGCGTGGTTCTCCTCCCAAGCGTCGGCCTCGACGCGGTAGGTCTCGGTGCGGCGGACGTGGCCGAGCTGGGTATCGCTGATGAGCTGGGTCGCGCCGCCGAAGACCGTCGGGTTGCCGTCGGGCCCGACAGTCAGGTGGGGGTACCACCGGCCGTACTTCATGGGGGCGGCCGGTTCGAAGGTGTCGGTTCGAGGGTCGAACAGGAGGGTGGTGCGCAGGGCGCCGCCGGCCATCAGGAGCTTCCCGTTGGGCAAGGCGGTGATGTCGGAGCAGAACAGGTCGCCGTCGTGGGCCGCCGGGGCGGTCCAGCGGGGGGTGCCCGTCCGCAGGTCGAGGATCCGGGCCGGGCTGTGGGGGGCGGACGGGGCGAGCGATGGGGCCTGCGAGTTCTCCTGGCTCTCGATCCCGTTGAAGTAGAAGACCCGGCCGTCGGGCAGGACGGCGGTCTCCACCGCGGCGGGCCTACCGGCGCCGAGCTCCTCGAAGGGCTGGGTCCACCGGCCGACGACGCCGGGGGCGCCGGCCGCCGTCTGGGCGGAGGCCACGGGCGCCAGCGGGCCCAGCACCAGCACCGCCGACAATCCCACCACGCCGGCGCGTGTTCGCCCCGTCATGAACCGATCGACTCCCCCTGTTGGTGTGAGGTCCGCAGAGGTGCCCGAGACTATCGCCGCACGGCTGAGAAATCGGCGCGGCGCATTTCCATAAAGAAACCGCCCGCCGTGAAGAACGGCGGGCGGTTTCGAACGCTTGTGGCGGAGCCGATTAGTGCGAGGCACACTCCGGCAGGCCGGCGGTGTGGAACCGGAAGTCGGAGATCACGAAGTTGCTCGGGGCGGAGGTCCCCTCGCTCTCCGGGATCGAGAACGTCATCTGGGCCTCGGCCGGCTGGGCGTCGACCCGCTTGCCGCTGACTGCCACCGAGTACTGCTTCTTGCCGGCGGCGCCGTAGTCGGCGGTGACCACCAGGGAGTCGAGCTCGATGGCCTTGGTGGACTCGTTGACGACGGTGGCCGTCAGCCCGTAGCGGCCGGATCCCAGGTTGACCAGGTTGGCCTTGGCGCTGGCGCTACCAGTGCCACAGTCGATCATCTGCGGCTGCGCCGCCGCCTGCTGCTGGGGCGGGGCGGTGGTGGTCGGCGTCGGCCGGGGCCGGGGGGCCTGGGTCACCGGGGTGATCGTCCTCGGCCGGGCCATGGTCGTGGGGGTGACCCGAGCCAGCGTCGTGGTCGTCGTCGGGGCCGGAGCGGCCGTCGTCGTGGTGGTCTCCGGTGCCACGGTCGTGGTGGTCGTCGGGGCGGCCGCCTCTTCGAGGACGGCCGGTAGCGAGCGCGTGTCGGTGACGCCCGCCTGGAGCCGCTTGGGCTGCGGGTCGGTGTGAACCGCCGCAGTCAGCAACCCGACGCCCAGGAGCATAGGAATGGCGAGGGTCAAAAGCTTGCGCATTTACCGTCCGATTCGCTGGGGAACGCCCTTGTTCCTGCTGGAGGCCGTGAGGAGTAGCTAGTCCTCCTCGCATCCTTCAGGTGGTCAGGGCAGTGTGCAATGGGCCTGGGTAACTAGTACAGAGTCGCAAAGTGGACAATCCGGACAGAGCTTAAATCGGGGGTGCGCAAACCTGGCGGATATCACCGCGGCGCTGAAGAATTTCCATTGCGATTAGCCTTCCGGCGTGTTTAGTCATGACCTCCTCGAGCTTCTCGGGGAGACGGCCGCGGCCGTCGAGCGGGCCGTCCGGGGGGTCACCGGGAGCGACCGGCGGGGGCGCACCGACCGGGCCGGCCAGTACGCCATCGACCTGGTGGCCGACGCCGCCGCCCTGGAGGTGCTGGAGCGGGCGCCGGTGGCGGTGCTGTCGGAGGAGTCGGGCTGGGGCGGGCGGCCGGACGCCGCCCTCACCGTCGTCCTCGACCCGGTCGACGGATCCACCAACGCCTCGCGCCAGATCCCCTATTGGGCCACCTCGCTCTGCGTGCTCGACGGCGACGGGCCGCTCGTGGCGCTGGTCGTCAACCAGGCGACGGGCGTGGCCACGACCGCGGTGCGGGGCGAGGGCGCCCGCCGGGACGGCGAGCCGATCGCCCCGGGGAAGGTCGAGCGGGTCGAGGACGCCGTCGTCACACTGTCGGGCCGCCCGGGAGCGTGGCTCCCCTGGAAGCAGTTCCGGGCGCTGGGGTCGGCGGCCCTGAATCTCTGTGACGTCGCCGCCGGGGCGCTGGACGGGCTGGTCGACGGCGGCGCCTGGCACGCCCCCTGGGACTACCTGGGCGGGCTGCTGATCTGCCGGGAGGCCGGCGCCGAGCTGGTCGACGCCGCCGGCCGGGACCTGGTGGTGACCGACCCCGACGCCCGCCGCCAGCTCCTGGCCGCGGCCACCCCGGCCCTGCTCGAGGAGCTGCGCCGGGCCCTGCCCAACCCCGGCCGCCCGGCGTGACCCCGGCGAAGGGCCCGGCCGGCGGGCTCGCCGCGGCAGACCTCACCCGGCTGGGCGAGGTGGCGGAGGCCGCGGCCCGGCTCGGCGGGCGGGTGGTGGCGGAGCAGTTCGGCGGGCTGGCCGGTGGAGTGGTTTCCAAGGCTCCGGGCGACTACGTCAGCCAGGTCGACCTGCGCAGCGAGGAGACCATCCGGGTGGCGCTGGAGCGGGACGCTCCCGGCATCCCGTTCTTCGGGGAGGAGGGCGGCGGGTCCCGGGGCGACCTGGGGTGGGTGGTCGATCCCCTCGACGGCACGGCCAACTTCATCCACGGCTTCCCGGTGGTGGGCGTGTCGGTGGCGCTGGTCGAATCCGGCCGGCCGGTGGCGGGCGCCGTCCACGCCCCGCTGCTGGGCGGCGAGACGTTCACCGCCGTGCGGGGCGGGGGCGCCTTCCGGGACGGCCGCCCGATCCGGGTGGCCGACCGGCCGGTGGCGTCGGCCATCTGCAACACCGGCTTCCCGTTCAAGCGCAAGCACCGGCTCGACGACTATCGCCGCGTGTTCGAAGGCGCCTTCCTCACGCTGGAGGACCTCCGCCGGGCCGGGGCGGCCAGCCTCGACCTGGCCTGGACGGCCGCCGGCGTCTTCGACGGCTTCTTCGAGATCGGCCTCGGCGCCTGGGACGTCGCCGCCGGCGCCCTCCTGGTCCAGGAGGCCGGCGGGGTGGTCACCGACTGGGCCGGTGACGAGGCGGCCTGGCTGGCCAGCGGCGACATCCTGGCCGGCCCGCCGGCCGTCCATCAGGTGCTCATGGACCTGGCCCGGGGCACCTGACGGCTGGTTCCTCCGTGACGCTGACGCCGCCGACGTTCTGTCTGGTCACCGCCGATGTGGTGGCGGGCATCCTCGAGGAGGAACTGGCCGCGGCCAAGGACCTCGTCGGGGCGGTGTACCGGCAGGTGGCCGGCGGGGGAGTCGTGAACCCGCCGAGCCTCTTCCTCCGGCCCGATCCCGGGCGCCCGGAGCGCTTCATCGCTCTGCCGGCCGCCGTGGCCGGGCCGTCGCCGGCCGTGGGCGTGAAGTGGATCGGCAGCTTCCCCGGCAACCTCGACGGCGGACTGCCACGGGCGTCGGCGGTGATCGTGCTGAACGATCCCGAGACCGGCTTTCCCCTCGCCTGCCTCGAAGGTTCGGTGATCAGCGCCGCCCGCACCGCCCTGTCGGCGGTGGTGGGGGCTGAGACGCTGTGTGGCCGTCGTGACCGGCGGGAGGCCGGCCTCCTGGGGGTGGTCGGCGCCGGCGTGATCGCCCGACGGACCGTGGCGACCCTCCTCGCCTCCGGGTGGCGTCTCGGGTCCGTGCAGGTCTTCGATCTCCGGCCTGAGCAGGCGGCGGACTTCACGCGGGAGGTGGCGTCGGCCGGGGTGGAGTGCCGGGCCGTCGGCAGCCCCGGAGAGGCGCTCGCCGGCACCGACCTGGTGCTGGTGGCCACCACAGCCACCACCCCATGGTTCGACGATCCCGCCCTGACCCGGCCCGGCGTCACCGTCCTGCACCTGTCGTTGCGGGACCTCACCGCCGAGACCATGGCCGCCTGCGATCACGTCGTTGACGACCCCGACAATGCGGTGCGGGAGGGAACGTCGCTGGAGCTGGCCGTCCGCCACGCCGGTCTGGCCCCGGAGGCCATCCGACCGATTGGGGAGTTGCTGGCGGGGGCGGCGACCCGGGACCCCGGACGGGCCGTGGTCTACTCGCCTTTCGGGCTCGGCGCCCTCGATGTCGTCCTGGCCGACCTCGTCCTGCGGCGGGCGCGCCACCGCGGCCTGGTCGTGGAGGTGCCGGCCTTCTTCGGGGCGTCGTCCGACGCCTCGATCGAGGCCGGCGGCAGGGCCCGGTGAGGCTGGAACGCGGGCCGAACGCGACTCACCGCCCCTGATGGGCGGCTCGGGCGGGCTGGGGACCGCCGAGCGGGCTCTCATCGAGAGGCGGTGAGGTTCCTGTGATGCGGGTCACAGGAGGCACGTCCATCACGATACGGATTCCGGCCGGGGGCAACCATCCCGCTGCCTGGCGTCTTGCCGGTCGGGCCAGCCTCACCATCAGAACTTTTGGTGCCGGGCCGGGGCGGTCAGCTCTTCGGGCGGAGGGCTTCGGACATCGATCGGGCCAGGAGCCGGACGTGGGCCAATTCGTCGCCGAAGGCCCGGTAGACGCCGTCGGTGAAGCCGAACATGCGCTGCTCGTTGCGGAGCGGGTCGGGCAGGCCGTTGGCCACCAGGACCAGCACGAGACCGGCGTCGGGGTCGGCCAGGCCCCGCGAGGAGGACATGCCGCCGTGGCCGAAGGCCCTCCGCCCCGGCCCGCCGCTCATGCCACCGGCCACCTGGACCCCGAGACCCCAGGGGGTCTTCTGGCCCCCGAAGATCACGTCGGGGAGGCCGTAGCGGTGGACGGCCCCCATGACCTCCACCGTCCGGGGCTCGAGGAGCGGCGGCCCGTAGCCGAGCAACGACTCGTAGAACCGGCCGAGCTCCCGGGCCGGGCCCCGCATCCCTCCGCCCGGCTCGACCTTGGCCACGTGCCAGGCCTGGTTGTGGATCCGTTCGATGTGGTACGGGACCATCCGGAGACCGTTCTCGTCCTGGAAGGCCAGGGCGTGGCCCTTCCAGTGGACGGGCACGAGGCGGGGGCCGAGGGCGGCCTGCTGGTCGGGCGGTATGCCGAGGCGGCTCTCCTTGATCCCGGCCGGGGCCAGCACCTCGTCGGCCACGTAGCGGTCGATTGGCCGGCCGTCGACCGCCTCGACGATGGCGCCGAGGATCTTCCACCCGCTGCTGGGGTGGTAACCGGCCTTCGTCCCCGGCTCCCACTCGACCGGATGGGCGGCGATGCGGGCCACCGCCTCGGAGTAGGCGACGTCGGTGTCGAAAAGCTCGCCCCGCCCGGCCATGGTGAACCCGCCGGTGTGGGTGAGGACCTGCCGGATCGTCACCCGCTCCTTCCCCGCCCCCCAGCCGGCCACGTAGTCGGCGACGCGGTCGTCGAGGCCGAGGCGGCCCCGCTCCCACAGCTGGAGGACGGCGGTGGTGGTGACCGGCTTCCCCGACGAGTACCACATCATCACGTCGTCCCGCTCGAGGGCCCGGCCCGGGGTCGACTCGCCGATGGCGACGTCGAGCAGCGGTTCCCCGAAGCGGGAGACGTAGGCCTGGGCCCCGTCGTGGAACCCTTCCGCTCGCTGGCGTTCGAGGGTCTCCACGACCTCGTCGAAGAGCCATTTATCCGGTTTGGTGGGGTTTGCCATCGGGTGTTGAGCGTAGGGCCAGGAAATTCGTTTGACGTCCTCGCGGCGGCGTGTTTCCCTGTCAGATGTTGTTGGCAACGGTCTGCGGGAAGCCGCGGACCCGATGCGAGAGGGAAGGCTCAGTGATCAACCGGATGCGCTCGACGAACCGCTGGGTGGGCAACCCGGCTGTCGCGGGTCAGGACGCGTGTGGCCTCGCCCACATCGAGCTGAAGCCGTTCCCGGCCCGGCTATTCGAGGAGTCGTCGCCCTAGAGGCGATAGCACCGAAGACTCCACGAGGCCGCCGGGCAAACCCGGCGGCCTTTCTGTTTGTCCGGGCCCGCCTTCTCGTTTGAAAGGAATCAAACCGTGTTGGCCTACGAGCAGGTCCAAAAAGTGTGGTGGGACCAGGCGCTGTGCAACGACGGCACCGGCGCGCTGCTCGACCTGTTCTTCTCTGAACAGCTCGACGACATCGCCATGGCCAAGGCCTTCTGCCGGCCCTGCCCCGTGCGGGAGGCCTGCCTGGCCGGCGCGCTGGCCCGGCGCGAGCCGTGGGGCGTCTGGGGCGGTGAGCTCCTGGCCAACGGCAAGATCCTGGCCAACAAGCGGAAGCGGGGCCGGCCCCCCAAGGTCCGCCCCGCCGAGGCCCCGGTCGAGATCCCGGTCGGCCTCAGCGCTTGACGCCTCCCAACTGGCGTTCCTCACCGCGGCCATCGCCCGGTGAGGAGCGCCGGTTCGCTCGCCGTCCCCCAACTGGCGTTCTTTTTCCCGGGATGGAGCGGAAATGGAACGCCGGTTCGGGGTGGGCGGCGGCGCTGGCGCAACTGGCGTTCGTTTTCCGGGATACAGCGGAAATGGAACGCCGGTTCGGAGTGGGCGTGTCGGCTGTCAAGCTGGAGGCATGGCTGAGGACGACCGGGACAAGCCGGCGCTGGTGATCTCCGCCTGTCTCCTCGGGGTGGCCTGCAACCACGAGGGGCGGGGGTCGTTCCGGGCGGTCGTCGACGAGCTGGCCAAGGAGTACCGGCTGGTGCCGGTCTGCCCCGAGGTGCTGGGCGGCCTGCCCACGCCCCGGGCGGCGGCCGAGCTCATGGACGGTGACGGCGCCGACGTCGTGGCCGGCGCCGCCCGCGTCGTCAACGTCGAGGGCGAGGACGTCACCGCCGCCTACCGCCGGGGGGCGGAGGCGGCGGTGACCGTCGCTCGGGCGGTGGGTGCCACCCGGGCCGTGCTCAAGGCCCGGAGCCCTTCCTGCGGCTCGTCGGCCGTCTACGACGGCACGTTCAGCCGCCGGCTCGTCCCCGGCCGGGGGGTGACAGCAGCTGCGCTGGCGGCCGCCGGCCTGGAGGTCGGTTCGGAAGAGGACGCCGCCGCCGCTGCGCCTCCGACTGCAGGTGATGCCGATCCCCGGGCGTGAGGGGATGCGCCCCGGGATCAGAAGTCGTCATACGTCGTGCGGCGGGTCGTCACCCGGCGGTGCTCGACCACCGGCCGGTCCTCGACGATGTCGACCACCCGGTCGGGCTCGCCGAGGTCGACCTCGACGACGCGGGGCCCCCGCCGGCGGATGACGAGGTCGGCGTCGTCGTCGTAGCGTGCCGCCGCCGCGGCGGGGTCCAGTCGTCCCAGAAGACCAGGCTGGCCAGAAGGCCGACGAGGCCGAGGATGATGAGGATCACCCCCATCGTGTCGAGGTCGATCCCGTCGGCCGGGAACGTTGACGGCGAAGGCCAGAATCGCCCCGACGGCCATGAGGAAGACACTGACCCCGATGCCCATGCCCAGCTCTCCTTTCGGTCTGTCGAGGCGCGTGTACCCGCCACCGGCCGTGGCCCAATCCGACCCGCCGGCGGGTTGGGCGCTTCGTCCCTTTTGCCGGGGACGGGCATGGCAAGCTGGAAAGACCCGGGCGCTTAGCTCAGCTGGAAGAGCGCCGCCCTTACAAGGCGGAGGTCGGGGGTTCGAAACCCTCAGCGCCCACGGTATCATCGCAGGTCAGCCCCAGTTTTTTGATTTTCGGGGCTCTCGGACCTGGTAATGGGGAATGTTAAATGGTAATCATCGGTGGTCTACACTGGTCCTCATGCGAGGGCATGTCGTCCGCCGTGGTGATGCCTGGCGGGTGCACGTCTACGTCGGTCGCGACGAGGTCACGGGCAAGCAGCGCTACCTGACCCGCACTGTTCGCGGCACGAAGCGCGAAGCGGAGAAGGTCTGCGCCACCCTCGTCGTCGAGGCTTCCAAAGGGAAGTTCACGACCAAGGCGTCGGGAACGCTGGACGGGCTGCTGAAGGACTGGCTGGCCCACCTCGAACAGGACGCCTCGCCCTCGACGATCGCCACCTACCGGGGCTACGTGCAGCGTTGGATCGTGCCCCGACTCGGGGACAAGAAGATCGACCGGCTCCGGCCCGACGACTTCGACCGGCTCTACGTGGAACTGCGCAAGCACCTCGGCCCGGCCAGCGTGCTGAAGATCCACACGATTCTCCGCTCCGCGTTTCAGCAAGCGGTGCGGTGGCGGATGCTGAGCGAGAACCCGGTGGCGCTGGCCACCCGGCCCCGGCCGAAGACACCGCCGATCCGTCCGCCGACACCGGAGCAGGTCGCCCGCCTCCTGGCCGCGGCCGACGAGTACGACCCCGACCTCGCCGTCTACCTCCGGTTGGCGGCCGTCACCGGCGCCCGGCGGGGCGAGCTCTGCGCGCTGAAGTGGTCGGACGTCGACCTGGCCGACGGCGAGGTCCTCATCGCCCGCTCCCTCGCCCTCGGCACCCACGAAGTGGTGGAGAAGGAGACGAAGACCTACCGGAGCCGGCGGATCGCCCTCGATCCCGGAACGGTGAAGGCGCTCGAGGAGCAACGGACGAGGATGGAGAACCGGGCCGAGATCTGCGAGGCCGAGCTCGTCGCCGACGCCTATGTCTTCGCCCGCGACGTCGAGGGCCGGGTGCCGTGGCGACCCGACTCCGGCGCCACCGGCCGCTTCCTCCGCCTCCGGAAGAAGGCCGGCCTTGACACCATCCGCCTGCACGACCTCCGCCACTACGTCGCCACCCGCCTCCTCGACGGCGGCGTCCCCGTCCGGGCCGTGAGCGAGCGCCTCGGCCACGCCACTGCCACGACCACGCTGGCCATCTACGCCCACGCCGTCCCCGCCACCGACCGCCGGGCCGCCCAGGTCATGGGCGACCTGCTCGACGGCCCGACGGAGCCGGCGCAATGAAATTCCGAGCGCCCCGGATGCTCTCGGGCTCTACCCTGGAGTTGTGGCCATGACCGTCCCTCTCCCTGACGAGCTGTGGGAGCGTCTCGCAGCCGAAGCCGCCCGCCAGGGCAAGACCGTCGACGCTCTCGCGGCCGAGATTGTCGCCGCCCGGCTTCCGGACCCCCGTCCGGCGGTTTCAGGCGAGGACGCCCTCGAGGCCTTCATCGGCTGCGGGTCATCGGGCCGGACAGAGCCGTTCGACCTGCGCCGAGCCCGTCGCGAACTCGCCGACAAGAAGCTCGCTGAAGGCGCCTGAGCGCAGCCCCGGTGGCCATCGTCGTCGACACCGGCGTGTTCATCAGCGCCGCTGACACCGACGAGCCCCGCCACAACGAGTGCGCCCAGCTGCTCGACCGGCACCGTGGCGAGCTGATCGTCCCAGCCCCCGTGGTGCCGGAAACCGCCTGGCTCCTCGAAGCTCGTCTCGGACCCTCCGCCGAGGTCCGCTTCCTTCAGCTGCTGACGACCGGCAGGCTCACCGTCGTCGATCTCACCCTCGCCGACTACGAGCGCTGCGTGACGCTCATCGAACGCTATGCCGACCTGGGCCTGGGCATTGTCGACGCCAGCATCGTGACCGTCGCCGAGAACCGCGGGATCACCACGGTGACCCCTCTCAACGACCGTGACTTCCGAGTCGTCCGCCCCCGCCACACCGACGCGTTCGAGCTCGTCCCCTGACGGGGGGAAGCATCGTTCGTCAGGCCGGCATCGAGCAGGACGAGGAGGAGGACCAGTGAGCACCACCTGGGCAGTCATCTACGAACGCACCGCCACCGGTTGGAGCGCCTACGTCCCCGCCCTCCCCGGCCTGGGCGTCACCGGCGGGACTCGGGCTGAAGTCGAGCAGTTCATCCGCGAGGGCATCTCTTTCCACCTCGAAGGCCTGGCGGAAGACGGGCTGCCGATCCCCGACCCCACCAGCGTCGAGGTCCAAGCCATCGCCGTCTGAGAGACCGGGAGGGTCCTGAGCCCTTCCCAGATCGAGGCCGGAAAGGCCGCTGGTCCTTGGTGGTCCCAGGTGAGTCGGCGAGGAGTGTCAGGCGCCGCCCAGAGTCAGGTCCCGAGTCAGGTCCCGAGTATCCGGCCCGTCCCAGGTTCGGTCGGCCCGAGTGAGGTCCGAGTCAGGTCCCAGGTCGTCGTGGTCCAGTCGGCGGATGACCAGTTCGACATCGCCGGGCTCGAGTCGCCCTGGTGCCCAGTTGCTCCACGTTGTCCGCCTCCGGTGGGCCGGGCAAAGCGGGGACCATCCGGATCAGGCTCCTGAACCGCTCGCGGGCGGTCCGGACAGCCGAGTCCAAGGTTCGGTCCCAGTTTAGGGCCAAGGCTGACGAAGAAAGAGCGGGCGATCACCGGCAGGTCCCAGTTTCGGTCCCTGGTGGCGTCCAAGGCGGCGGCGCTATGAGTCGGGGGATGACTACTCGGACGGACCCCCTGCGGCTGCGGTTCAAGGGCGTCATGGACGCCGAGGGACACCATTGGGCGGCGCGCTCAAGCGGTTGTTCACGGTGTCGGTCAAGTTGGCCGGCCGCGTCCAAGGGCTCGTGCAAGTCCTCGGTCAAGTTGCCGGGCAAGGTCGGCGTGGTCGCCTGCAGGGATGTCCACCGTGAGCCGATCGGTCCGCTCCGGGGCCGCTGTCTGTCATGGGCCACACCAGGCAGTCCGGCGCCCTTCCAAGGTCCCGCACAGCCATGAACGCTGCAGAAATGTCCGAAATGCCCGACTGAACGGTGGTCAACGGCCGTGTCAACGGCCGGCGCGTTGAGGTTTCTGCTCAGACATCCGTTCAGGTTCGCGTTGAGGGTGTCCGTCCATCCTCGGGGCGAAGTTTGGCGAACCGGGAACGGGAAGCCGTTCCCGGTTGCAACTTTTTCCGCTCGGGAGCCCGGATCGGGAACCTCACCGGGAAGGTGACCGGGAATCCCGAAATGCATGATCCTCGGGGCTGGCGTCGCGAACACCCGGTTCGGCCGCCAGTCATTCGGATGCAGTGTTCGTGACCACGGAGGTGGCGCTGGTGGACCGCCCCGAGCGGTTGGTGATATCCGTCCCGGAAGCAGCGGACATGCTCGGCATCTCGCGGCGGCTCGCCTACGAGCTGGCGGCGAGGGATGAGCTCCCCGTGCTGCGGCTCGGGGGCCGGGTGCTGATCCTGCTGCGCCCCCTGGAGCGCTTGCTGGAGGGCGGGCGATGACAGCGACGAGAAGGGCCCCCAGCGACGCCGGCGGGGACCCGCTGGTCCTGTCCGTGGCGGCGGCCGCCGAGCTCCTCGGGATCTCCAAGACGATGGCCTACGGCCTGGTCGCCAGCGGGGAGCTCCCGTCGTTCCGTCTGGGCGGCCGGATCCGGATCCCTCGGCGAAGCGTGGAGCGGCTCACAGAGGGCGCTGGGCGCCGATCAGTGCGGGCTGCGACGTCGGGCGGGAGGTCCCCTTCGGGGACGCCCGAGCGGTCTCCGGATCCGGCGACCCGCTCCCGTGACGACGAGTGCCCGCCGGCCCGACGACGGGGACGGCACTCGAATCAACGTCACCGAATTCCTCAGTCAACAACTCAGCTGTTCCTCTTCGAACTCCCTCCTCCAACACCCACCCGATGAACACCGAACAACCTCCCACGCCCGTACCTCCCATGACCACTGAACCAAAGGCGTACTCCTCACCAACGCGGAGCTATCAACCTGACGCACTTGCACCTGGGGTGCGCTGCGGCCGGGTCGACGTTCCCGGCAACGGTGCGGACGGGCGGTCAGCGCTGAACGGGAACCTCAACGGGAAGCCCGGATCGGGATGCTGACGATCGGGAAGCTAGGGAATCCGAACTACTACCTGGCTCAGGTGGCCGATGGGCTGGAGGAGTACTACACCAACGCCAAGGAAGCCCCGGGAGTGTGGATGGGCCGCAGCGTCGATCGGCTGGGGTTGGCGGGCGAGGTGGATGGCGAGGCGCTGCACCGTGTCCTGGATCACCGTGACCCGGGGACCGGGACACGGTTGACCCGGGCCCAGGGCGCCCCGAAGGTCCCGGGGTTCGACGCCACGTTCTGCGCCCCGAAGTCCGTGGCGCTGCTCTTCGCGCTCGGAGAGCCCGAGGTTTCCAACGAGGTGCGCAACGCCCACGACGCGGCGGTGGCCACGGCGGTGCGGGCGCTGGAGGATTTCGCCGCCCGTTCCCGGCGGGGCAAGGCAGGGGCGGAGCGGATGGTGGCCGAGGGGTTCGTGGCGGCGGCGTTCCGTCACCGGACATCCCGGGCGGGTGATCCGCAGCTCCACACCCACGTCGTGGTCCCAAATCTCGTCTTCTCGCCGCAGGACCAGCGGTGGTCGGCGCTCGACGCCCGTCCGCTCTACGGGTGGGCGAAGACGGTCGGATACCTCTACGAGGCCCAGCTCCGGGAGGAGTTGACCCGCCGTCTCGGTGTCGAGTGGACAGCGGTCCGCAAGGGGATCGCGGACATCGAGGGAATCCCGAAGCGGACGCTGCGGGTGTTCTCCCGCCGCCGGGCGGAGATCGAAGCCCACATGGCGGAGCGGGGCGAGACGTCGGCCCGGGCGGCCCAGGTCGCCACGTACGCCACCCGCAAGCCGAAGGACCGCAGCATCGAGGCCGAAGGGCTGTTGCCGGAGTGGCGGGAACGGGCCCGGTCGCTCGGCCTCGATGACGACGCCTTGGCGGATCTCGTCGGGAGGGTCGCCCCCGAGCTGGCTCCTGAGCCGGGCACGATCGCCGCCGAGGAACTCTTCGCCGCCCTGGCCGCACCGGACGGGCTCACCGCCCAGCGGTCGACGTTCGGTCGCAAGGAGGTCCTCCAGGCCATCTGTGACCGTCTCCCCGGCGGCGCCGACATTAGCCAGGTGGTTGTGCTGGCGAAGGCCTTCGTGGCTTCCGATCACGTGGTGGCCATCGGTGTCCCGGAGCGGCTCTGGACCAGCGACGTGCTTCGGCGTCTCGACGGCATGGTCGTCCCGGCCCACCTGGACGTACTGCGGTGGACTACTCCGGAGCTGCTGGCCACCGAGAACCGTCTTATCGACGGCGCCTGCAGCCGGGCCGACGACTTGGTTGGGATCGCCAGGGCGGACTCCGTCACGGCGGCTCTCGCGGCCCACCCGACGCTCTCCGCCGAACAGACCGCCATGATCGAGCGTCTGACCGGCTCCGGCGCCGGCGTCGAGGTGGTCGTCGGCGTGGCCGGCTCAGGCAAGACCTTCGCCCTCGGCGCCACCCGTGACGCCTGGGAACGCTCGGGATACCGGGTGCTGGGCGCCGCTCTCTCCGCCCGGGCGGCGGGCGAACTCCAAGAGGGCTCCGGGATCCCTTCGACCACACTGGCTCGACTGCTGGCCGACCTCGACCGGCCCAACGCCGACGGCCTCCCGCCCCAGTGTGTCCTCGTGGTCGACGAGGCGGCCATGGTCGGCACCCGCCAACTGGCCCGGCTCCTCGACCACGCCTGCGGCGACGGCGCCAAGGTCGTCCTCGTCGGCGACCACCACCAACTGGCCGAGATCGATGCTGGTGGCGCCTTTGCCGCCCTCGCCGTCTGCCTCGATGCCGTCGAACTGACCGAGAACCGCCGCCAGCGGGAAGGCTGGGAACGCGACGCCCTGGCCGAGCTCAGACACGGCAATCCCGACGTGGCCCTCGCCGCCTACCAGGCCCACGACCGTCTCCACCAGGCCGACACTTCCGACCGGGTCCGAGACCAGCTCGTCGATCACTGGTGGGCCGCCCGCCAGGCCGGCGGCCGCCACCTCATGGTCGCCACCCGCCACCGCGACGTCGATGACCTCAATCGTCGCGCCCGCCGCCTGCTCGCTCAGGCCGGTGTGCTCGGCGACGAGATGAGCATCGGCGAGCGGTCCTTCGCCGTGGGCGACGACGTGCTGGCCACCCGCAACGACTACCGCATCCTGGTCTTCAACGGCACTCGAGCCACCATCACCTGCATCGACGTCGGCGGCCGCCGCATCGACGCCGTCGACCCCGCCGGCCACCCGATGATGATCCCCTTCGCCTACGCCGAAGCCGGCCACCTCACCTGGGGCTACGCCACCACGCTCCACAAGGCGCAGGGCGCCACTCTCGATCAGACCTTCCTCCTCGCTGACGACACCCTCCACCGGGAACGCAGCTACTCCGGCCTCTCCCGCGGCACCGAGGCCAACGACCTCTACCTCGCCACCCCCGACGACGAAGAGCACCACGGCGCTTCGGAGGACGATGGTGTGGTCGAACGGCTCCGCCAGACGGTCAACCGCTCCGACGCCAAGTCCCTCGCCCTCCAGGACCTCCTCTCAGCCCGTCCTCCCACGACAGGCGACGTCGATGAGCTCTGGGCCGAACGGCTCCGGCTGGCAGCGATCGTCAACCGCGCTCCCCGCCCAGCCTTCGACGCCCTGGCGGCGCTTGAGCACGACCAGCAGCGGGCCTTCGCCAGGTTGGCGAAGGCTCGCCAGGAACGAGAAGCTGCCGGGCAAGCGCTCGCACAACTCGGCGGTCACCGGCGCCTCACCCGGCGTCACGACCGCCAGCGAGCCGAAGAGCGACTTGACCGGGCAACCGGAGCCGAGAACGGGAGCCAAACGGTTCTCGAGCTCATCGGCGAGCGCCGAAAGCGCTTGAACTCAGAGCTGGCCGAATGGAAGGCCTGGACCGCTGAACACGGTCACGAGGCCAGCCGGCTCAGAGAGGTCGATTCCCTCCTCGCCCAGCACCGCCGGCAACACCAACCCGGTCCCGAACGGCGACTCGGTGCCAATCGCGATACCGGGCGAGACGTGGGAATCGACCTGGGCCTATAAGCCCTCAGCTCCCCCGTGCGTCGTTGCCAACCGGCCCCGCCAAACCGGGATGAGGACGTCGGATGATTCTTCCCCTCGAGATCAGTCCGGCGCGATGAGCTTTCCTTCGGGGTCCAGGTGGGCCCCGCCCCGCCGCGGGATCGGAACGTCCGCGCCGGGACAGGCATAGCCGGTGCCGGGCCCGCAGATCTCCGAGCGCAGGTAGGACCGGTTGTTGACGATGTCCGGAGCCCATCGGAAGCCCGGCAGGAGGGAGATCACACCGAAGGTCAAGGCATAGACGATCTGGAGAAGGTTGAATAACGCTGCAACAGCGAGGAACCGCAGCCAGGCCTTCTGCCGGGAGGTGGCGCGGAGACGCTCGAGTCCGCGCTCCACGAGGGTCTCGCCGCGGTCGTTCTTGTAGTAGAAGACGGCACCGAGGCAGACCCAGAAGAGGAAGCCGGCAATCAGAGGTTGGTACAGGGGGTACTGGTAGTAGTGCCCCGAGAAGAGGGTGACGGACGGGATCGTCCCGGCAAAGACGTAGAGGCCCAGACGGACCCAGAGCACGCCCTCGAGGGCGAAGGCCGCGACGGTTGCCACGAAGGTGGCCACCGAGAGAAGGCCGACGTTCCCGAGCTGCGGATTCCGTCGTTTGACTGCGGTCATGAGCTTCACGACGCCGATCCCTGGGACGACGAGGGCCCAGGTGTACATCGGGACGAAGAAGAGGATCCCTTCCGACAGGTGATTGGCGCGTGGCGACACCCAGCCCGGAATGAAGTTGTACCAGGATCCGAAATTCACGAACGCCGTGTTGATGGTGTACGTGTGGTTGAAATAGTTCGCAGCAAGGTTCAGCCAGTAGCAGGTCAACGTCGCGAAAAATGCCACGCCGTAGACCCCGAGTTTTCGGTCCCTTCGCCACGGCTTGACGACGAGGAAGTACCCGCAGACGAACATGAGGGCGAAGCCGAGCACCTCGTGGGCCCGGGCCGCCCCGACCATCCAACCGGGGATGGGGTCCGGTCCGTCCCCCGTGGGTGTGGCGTTGCCGGACAGCAGCCAGCGTGAGAACACATAGACCTGCAAGCCCACACAGAGCGCGCCGAAGGAGGCGAACCATTTGACGGGCTTCACGGTTCGTCCGGCGGGCTCCGGCCCTTGGCGGGCCTCCGTCTGCGGTGAGCGTACCGACGTGGTGGTCTTCAACCGATCTCCTTGGCGGCGTCTGCGGGGACGATTGTCGTCATCGCCGGCAGCGGCTCACCGTCGTTACGTACCGGCGATGCCGGTGATGGAAATTGGCTCCCCGAACAGGCCCTCAGCAACGTTGCGGGGCAGATCGTCCGTGCGCCAGGCGATCACCGCGCATCCCATTGCGTCACGCACCATCCGGCTCAGGGGGTTTCCGGAGACGTAGCCGTGGGCACCGCCGACCTTCATCGCGCCGAGCACGAACTCGTCCATGGTGAGCTTCCAATGGTAGAGCGTTTGGGCCCAGCTGTACTTCAGGTCCTGGAGATCGGACTGGCCATTCTGGAGATCGCTTGGCCCCGCATCGATACGCCCGGCGAACTCGGACAGCAGGTGCTTTCCGGTCTCCAGGAGATAGGCGAGGTGACCCAACCGATTGCGGACCCACGGGTCCTGTGCTCGATACTGCTCCGCCCCATCCTCGAAGATCGCATTCTTGGAATAGCCAAAGCGAGTGCGGCTGTAGTCCACCAAGAAATCCAGGATTGATTCGCACAGCCCCTGCCAGCAGCCCAAGAGGGTTGCGAACCCGATGTGCTGCCGGAACACGGTATCCACGGGGATGTCGGCCGCCATCGCCCGGAGGAGGGCGACCGGCAGCACGATCGCCTGATCGGCGGGCACCCGGAGCCCGGAACATTCGATGTCATGACTGGCCGTCCCTCGGAGGCCAACGGCATCCCAGTTCCCCATGATCGTGATTCCGGGCTCAGTCAGTTTCGTGAGCGACAGGATCACCGTGGGTTCGTCGCCACCCTGCAGATTCCCGATGACCGCACAATAGGTCGCGGCGTCGCTTCCCGTCATGAACCCGGCCTTCCCGTCGACGACGAAGTCATCGCCGTCGGATCGGTACACGAACCCGGCCTTGCGGGTGTCCTTGCCGCTGCTCGGCACCGCGGTTGCGCCGCACAGTGTCGCCCCATTCTCGACCACGTCCTTCACGACGCCTTCCACCTGCGGGAACGGGAAGCCCACGAGGTACTGGATGAGGGCGATATGCATGTTGAAGGCGACCGCGGTCGACGGATCGCCATAGGCGATCTCGGCCATGCACCGACTCATCGCCTTGCAGCTGATCCCACCGCCACCGACCGACGCCGGCATAAGGGCGCGTGTGAAACCGACCTCGTGCAACGCTCGGATGTTCTCCACCCGCATCGTGCCGGTGGCATCCGCCTCCTTGACGCCCGCGGCGAAACGATCGCGGGCGAGCGCCCTGACCCGCTCGATGAGGCGCGCCTCTTCGACGGAGAACGGCTGGAGATCCGACCTCGGAGGCGCCTCCGGGATGTCGGCCCGCTCAGGGTCTCGGTTCATGACTTGCGCCATCTCAGCTGTCCTTTCGACAGGCGGTGGAGACATTTGTGCGAATTATTTGGGTGACGCCTCTCAACCGAGAAGGCCCGTCCGGCACCTTCATCCGATCTCGCTTCCGACCACACCCACAAAGCTCACGCAGGCGCCCGGCCAGCCGCCGAGGTTGTGTGTGAGAGCGAGGGTCCGCCCTGCGCCGATGGCCTTGACGCGACGGGCTTCAGGCGCTTCACCCCGGAGCTGCAGCCAGCACTCATACAGCATCCGCAACCCGGACGCTCCGACCGGGTGGCCGAAGCTCTTCAATCCCCCATCGGGGTTGACGGCGAGCTCGCCGTCGAGGTCGAAGGTGCCCGCCAAACAGTCCTTCCAGGCCTGGCCCCGCTCCGAAAACCCGAGGTCTTCCATGAGAACCATCTCGGTCGGAGTGAAGCAATCGTGGACCTCGGCCAACGTGACCTCGGTCCGCGGATCCACGATCCCGGCCTGGGCGTAGGCGTCTTGCGCGGAGCGGACCACCTCGGGAAAGCTCGTGTAGTCGTACTCCGGGTCCATCGTCCCGGTCGACGGGCCCGCCACGAACGAGAGCGCCTTCACATAGAGCGGACGATCGGTGTAGCGCAGCGCCTCCTCGGAGCGGACGATGATCGCCGCCGCCGATCCGTCGGCAACGCCCGAGCAGTCGAAGATGCCAAGGGGACCAGCGACCAGAGGCGAACACGAGATGGCCTCTTTGGATACCCCTTTGCGGAACTGGGCGAGGGGGTTCAGTGAGCCGTTGCGATGGTTCTTCCAGGCGATGCGGGTGAAGACGTCTTTGAGTTCGGCCTCGCCGATGCCGTACTTGCCGGCATAGGCCGGGGCGAGGAGGGAGAAGGCGGCGGGAGCAGCCAGAGGAATCTCGCTCCCGTCGTCGGGCGGGAGGTTTCCGCTCAGGCCGGAGTAACCGCCGTCCTTGAGCTTCTCCACCCCGAGGGCCATGACGACGTCGAAGGCGCCGGAGGCCACCGCATAGCAGGCGTTGCGAAACGCCTCCGAGCCGGTGGCGCAGAAGTTCTCCACACGGGTGACGGGTTTGAAGTCCAGCTTGAGCGGCTTGGACAGTGTGAGCCCGCTGAGGCCGGAAGCGGCCGTTCCGAGCCAAAAGGCATCGATGTCGTCGATGTCCACTCCGGCCGAGCTTGTCGCCAGTTGGGCACTGTCGACGCAGAGGTCCTCGACACCCTTGTCCCAGTGCTCGCCGAAGGGCGTGCAGCCCATCCCGACGATCGCCACCTGGTCGCGGATCCCCTTCGAGGCCATTACTTGTTCTCCTCGGCCGTGCCGGACGGCTGTACCGGCCGGGCCTTCCAGAAGTAGTTGTGGATGCTGCTGGCCGTGAACAGCCGCCGGAAGGTCATCTCGACCCGGACCCCCACCGCCAGAGTGGTTGGGTCGGCGTCGGTCAGCTGCACCGCATCCGTCCCCCACCGTCGAAGTCGATGACCGCCGCCAGCACCGGAGGCGACGGCGAATACGACAGCCGATCGACGGTGTAGGTCACGACCGTGCCGGGGACGTCAGCCAGGCCTTCGGGCACCATCTGGTCGGCGACGCGCAACATCGGAGGCAGACCCGGGCCGGTGGAAGGTGGCGTACACCGCAAGCCGTACAGCGGCTGGCGGTGAAGCCGAACTTCCAGGCTTCCCGGCGCAAGGCCACGGGTGCCGACGGGCGATCGGGATCGGGCCGACGGGGCGGCTGACGCTCGAGCACGCCCCGCCACGTCAAGAACGTGGCGTAGGGCAGGTCGCTCCGGCCGCCCATGATTTGATCGGCGACCGTCGTCCGCCGCCGGGCCGCGTAGGCGTCAAGCGCATCCGTGGTCCGCCAGATGACGACGTCCGCACCGTCGCCCATGGTCACGGCGACGATCACTTGACCTGGCGTGGCCCGGTCGAGAACGGCCGCCAGAGCAAGGCCGGGCTGAGCCGTACCCGTGTTTCCGATCGCCGGTGTGACGGTGTCGGCTGCGAGCGCCTCCGGTCGCACGCCGGTGGTCTTGGCCACCTGGGAGGCCGCACGGGCGTGGGTCCCTGACACGAGCAGGTGGTCAACGGACTCAGCAGAGATTCCGGCCACCTTGAAGGCCTCGGTCACCGCAGCTTCGGCGAGGGGCGCGAGGGCGTGCTGTCCGAAGCGCTCCTCCCAGACCTGCGCAGTCGGGGAGCCGGGCAGCCGCCACCGGTCAAGGAACTCTTCGGTGGTCGACGCACAACCGATGGCCTCGGCGATGACCCCTGCCCCTTGGCCCAACCACAAGGCGGCCGCTCCATCGCCGCCGGTCGTCTCGTCCGGGCTGCCGGGAAGACCGGTGCGCACGTCTGCCGTGACCACGAGAGCCTGGCGGCCGGCAGCGGCGGCGTCCAAGCCTGCCCGGAGGGCACCCGCGCCGGAGCGGACCGCCCCGGTGAAGTCGTAGGCGGCGACGGCGGGGGGCAGGGACAGCGCCGCGTGGATCGCCGCGGCGTTCGTCTTCTCCAGGTACGCCGGCGAGGCCGAAGCGAAATAGACGACGTCGGGCCGCGCCCGATCCACCAGCGCAGCCAGTGCGGCCCGCCCGGCCGCTACGGCGAGCGTCGTGCTGTCCTCGTCGTACGACGCCACGGCCCGGCACCCCTGACTGTCCCCGGACCCGAGCGCGGCGGTGATCGTGGCCCGGTTGAGACGCCAGTACGGGACGTACGTGCCGTAGGCGATGATGCCAGCGGGTGTCGAGGTCAAAGCATCTCCTGGTTCATGGGGAGGACTGGTCGGCGACGCCGACTCCGGCCCCGATGGAGCGGGGCCGATTCAGGCCACGAAACGCCGATCTGAGTGCGTCGCTGGCCTCGCAGAGCGCGTCTGCCGAACCTTGGACCCCGGCGGGCATCGAGAAGAAGCCGTGCACCATCCCCGGGTAACGGGTGACCACGGCGGGCACCCCGTCCGCCTGGAGTCGGCGCCCGTAGTCTTCACCGTCATCCCGAAGCGGATCGAACTCGGCGGTGATGACGAGCGCCGGCGGCACACCCGCCAACGTCGTGGCACGGAAGGGGACCGCCAGCGGATTTGTGCTGTCCGCCTCGCCTCGCAGGTAGTTCCCCCAGAACCACCGGACGTCTTCGCTGGAGATCACGTAGCCCTTGGCATTGTCGATCATGGAGGGACGCTCGAAGTCGTAGTCACAGGTGGGATAGATGAGCAACTGGAACACGAAGCGGGGGTTGCCACGATCCCGAGCGATGAGCGTCACTGCCGCAGCCAGGTTCGCCCCGGCGCTGTCGCCACCGATCGCCAACCGCGCTGGATCGCCGCCCAACGCGCCGGCGTTGTCGGCGGCCCACTGCGCCGCGGCATCGGCGTCCTCGACCGCTGCCGGGAACCTGTGCTCCGGTGCCAGTCGGTAGTCAACGGCGACAACAATTGCTCCCGCACCGTTCGTGAGCCCTCGGCAGACGCAGTCGTGCGTCTCGAGATTGCCGAAGGTCCATCCACCACCATGCAGATAGACGAGGATGGGCAAGCCCTTTTCACCACTCGGCCAGTAGCAGCGGACCGGGAGTTGGCCGCCGGGTCCCGGAATCGTCCGGTCTTCGACCCGGTGTACGCGGGGACCTTGCCTGAGCCCCCACATCGCCATTTCGCGCGTCTGAGCGACCGGCAGATGTCGGTACTCGGGGAACGAGACCATCCCCTCGAGCACTGCGGCTATCTCTGGGTCTAGGGGCATCGATCCCTCGGAGCCGTGGACGCGGACGCAGACAAGTCAGAACTAGACTCTACATCTAGTTTTTTTGAACGTCAACGCCGGCGGGAGGGTCAGCAGCGCGGGAGGACGGCGTCGAGCGAGGGCGGCGCGGGGTACCTGACAGCACCGTGCACCCGTGAGGGCAGGATCACTGTGGCCGAGCCGCGCGTCGTGGTCTCACCCCGCTGGTTCAGACCGCTGAGGTCGAGATCGACACAGCATCGGCCGTCTTCGATGTATGTCCGGGTCACGGCGGCCGTGTACCAGTTGGTGTCGCCATGGACGACGAACTTGCGATAGCGCACCGAGTACTTCCAGAGAAAGCCGTCGTCGCCTGTCCAGTTGTGGAACAGGGTGGATACGAGCGCTTCGTGTTCGCCGCCCACGTCGTAGCTTCCCGGCGCGCCGAGCCCCCGTGCCAGCTCTTGGTCCAGCCGCATCAGCTCGGGGTTGACGGGGGCGCTGATCCTCGGATCGAAGCAGCTGAGGTCAGGCCACGGCGTCGCCAAGCGCTCGAGCCGCTCGCCCTTGACGGACCATGCCGTCGGCAGCGCCGCCATCCAGGCGATGCCGCTCATCATGGTGTAGGGACCGACGACGATGTGAGGTGTCGTCTCGCCCTCGACAACGTCTTCCCAATAGCGCGGGAGGTTCCCCCGCAGCTCCTCCCGTTCCCGGTCCGTTTCGACTCGGCGGAGCTCGTCCACGGAGTACTGGTACGGAGCGTCCCTGCCCATGGGCGTCCCCGTCTACACGGGGGGGTTCATCAAGGCCGAGTGGTGGATGTGGCCCGTGGCGGTGGCCACGATGTTTCCGCCTCGATGCCGGTAGGCGCAGATGCTGGTCGTGTCAGCATCTGCCCATTGGACTTGCTCGGCACGAGCTCTGCATCCACATGGCCCATTCCTTCGAACTCGAGCTCGTCCCCCTCGAGGATGGGCGAGTAGAATTCCCAGTCCGTTCCTGCGTACAGGGATCTCGCCCCGGGGGTGGACTTCCAGCCCGAAGCTGGCAGACAGACGCCCTGGAGGAAGAGCGAGGGCGACCAGCCGGCCGTAGATCGTCTCCTTTGCGTAGTGCGGGTCCCTGAGGCGGCGATTCAGGTCGCCGATGGCGTCGGCGTACTGGATGATGTGCTCGGCCGCCGCACGGCGGTGGAACAGGTATGC
>CAVRTC010000003.1:160000-486046 GCA_963723985.1 uncultured Actinomycetes bacterium | reverse complement strand
ATCGAGCCGGCGGGCCAGGGCGGCCAGCGGCAGGAGCTGCTGGGGCGGGCTGTCGAGGTCGGCGTGGCGGAGCAGGACGCCGATCCAGCGCTGCAGGCCGGCGTCGTCGCCGACCTCGGCCCGGAGCTTGGCCAGACCGGACATCATCACGTTGCCCTGGTGCAGCGACCGGGTGAAGTCGCCGTTGGCGACGTCGTAGCGGTCCCGGGAGTAGGCCAGGGCCTGGCCGCCGTTCATGTTGTGCCAGCCCGGGTCGAAGCGGGCGCCGGAGAACTTGTCGTTCATCTTCCGGTCGACCTGGACGTTCACGCCGCCGACCTCGTCGACGATCTTCTGGAAGCCCTCGAAGGCGGTGAGCACGTAGTAGTCGACCGGCAGGCCGGTCAGCTGGCGGACCGTCTCGGCCATCAGCTTCGGGCCGCCCATGGCCAGGGCGCTGTTGATCTTGCCGGTGCCGTGGCCCGGGGATCTGGACCCAGGAGTCGCGGGGGAAGCCGACGACGGTGCCGGCCCCGGTCTGGGGGTCGACGCCGATGAGGTGGATCGAGTCGCCGTTGCTCTTGCGCATGTCGCCGCCGGGGCGGGCGTCGGACCCGATGGCCAGCACCCAGACGAGGTTGGTCGGCACCTCCACCGACGAGGTGAAGGCGATGGCCTCGCCGTAGGGGGAGCCGTCGGGCAGGCCGGTCAGCTTGGGCGATCACCGCCGGTGCCGCGAGCCGCCGCCGCCCCGCCGCTGCCGGTCGGCGCGCCGGTCGTGGTCGACGCCTCGGCCGGTGGTGCTGGTGGACGACGGTCCTCGACGATCGTCGGGCCGGGCAGGGCGTCGGTGGTGCTGGTCGACTTGCCGATCACGAGGCCCCGCTGCGCCTTCGACCCGCCCCAGCAGGCGGCGGTGACCAGCGCGACGGCGACGGCGACGCCGACAACGCCCGTCCTGTCGGAAGGCCGAGGGGCTGCGCATGGGGAAGTGGTCGACCTTTCCAGAAGGGGTCGAACTGCTCGGATCGACTTACACATCGGCGCGGCAGGGATACGGGGGTGAACCAGGCCGGCCCGCGCCTTTCGGTCCCATTCGGCTCCGAAGGGCCCGGTTCCTGCTTCCCCGGCCAGTGTTCTGGGGGCTTCGCCGCCTTGCCCGGGTCCCGGCCCTAGCCCGGCCGTTAGGGTTGGCTGCGTGTTCGAGCGCCTGGCGGGCCTGGAGGACGAGTTCGACGCGCTCGAGGCGGCGCCTGCCCGACATCTACGCCTCCGGCGACCAGGACGCCGTCCGGACGGCCGGGAAGCGCCACTCCGAGCTCAAGCCGATCATCGACACGTTCCGGGAGCTGCGCACCGCCCGCACCCAGCTCGAGGAGGCCCGGGAGATGCTCCGCACGCGAGAGCGACGCCGAGCTGCGGGAGCATGG
Source organism: uncultured Actinomycetes bacterium (assembly GCA_963723985.1). Taxonomy (GTDB): domain Bacteria; phylum Actinomycetota; class Acidimicrobiia; order IMCC26256; family BP-133; genus BP-133. The sequence goes on along the minus strand of CAVRTC010000003.1, from coordinate 484,637 downwards.
CCCGGGAGGAGGTGGCCGAGCAGGAATCGGCCGTGGCCGACCTCGAGGGCCGCCTCAAGGTGCTGCTCCTCCCGAAGGACCCGAACGACGACAAGAACGTCATCCTCGAGGTCCGGGGCGCCGAGGGCGGCGAGGAGGCCAACCTCTTCGCCGGCGACCTCGTGCGGATGTACCAGGCCTACGCCACCCAGCAGCGGTGGAAGGTCGAGGTGCTCTCCAGCCAGCCGTCCGACATGGGCGGCTTCAAGGAGGCGACCTTCCTGGTGAAGGGGCAGGGCGTGTGGAGCCGGCTCAAGCACGAGGCCGGCCCCCACCGGGTGCAGCGGGTGCCGGCCACCGAGAGCCAGGGGCGGATCCACACCAGCGCCGCCACCGTCGCCGTCCTCCCCGAGGCCGAGGAGGTCGACGTCACCATCGACCCCAACGACCTCCAGATCGACGTCTACCGGTCCACCGGCCCGGGCGGGCAGTCGGTCAACACCACCGACTCGGCGGTGCGGATCACCCACCGGCCGAGCGGCATCGTCGTCGCCTGCCAGGACGAGAAGAGCCAGCTCCAGAACAAGGACAAGGCCATGCGGATCCTCCGGGCCCGCCTCCTCCAGGCCGAGCAGCAGCGCAGGCCGACGAGCTGTCGAGCGCCCGGCGGGCCCAGGTCGGCGGCGGCGGCCGGTCGGAGAAGATCCGGACCTACAACTTCAAGGAGAACCGGGTCACCGACCACCGGGTCGGGATCACGGTCCACAAGCTCGACCAGGTCCTGCCGGCGACCTCGACCAGCTCCTCGACGCTCTCGTCGAGGCCGACCGGGCCGCCCAGCTCGCCGGAGCGGCCAGCTGACGATCACCGGCGTTTCGGATCACCTGGCGGGGGCTCCACGCCGAGGCGGCCGCCCGGCTGTCCCCGACGTCGAGGCCCGGTGGCTGGTGGAGGAGGTCAGCGGCCTCGACCGGTCCCGCTGGTCCGAGCCGGCCCCGCCCGACGCCGCCGGCCGCGCTGGAGGCGCTGGTCGAGCGCCGGCTGGCGCGGCGAGCCGCTCCAGTACGTGCTCGGCCGGTGGTCGTTCCGGGGGCTCGACCTGCTGGTCGACCGCCGGGTGCTGATCCCCCGGCCCGAGACCGAGGTCGTGGCCGAGGTGGCCATCGCCGAGAGCCGCCGCACAGCCGCCGACGGGCGAGTCGATCGTCGCCGACCTGGGGACGGGCAGCGGCGCCGTGGCCCTGGCCCTGGCCGCCGAGCTGCCCGCGGCCGAGGTGTGGGCCACCGACGCCAGCCCGGCCGCCCTGGCGGTCGCCCGGGCCAACCTCGCCGCCGCGCGGCCCGGCGGCGGCGTCCCGGGTGCACCTTCGCCGAGGGGATGTGGTACGAAGCGCTGCCCGGCGGCTTGAGAGGGAGGCTCAGGGTGATCGTGTCGAACCCGCCCTACGTGACCGAAGCGGAGTTCGCCGGCCTCCCCCCGGAGGTCCGCGACCACGAGCCGGCCGCCGCCCTGGTGGCCGGCCCGACCGGCCGGGAGTGCCTCGAGCACCTGGTGGCCGGCGGGCTCGACTGGCTGGAGCCGGGCGGGGCGCTGGTCCTGGAGCTGGCCCCCGACCAGGCCGGCGCCGCTGCGGGCGACGGCGGAGGCCGCCGGCTACGACGCCGTGGCCGTCCACCGGGACCTGGCCGGCCGCGACCGGGTCCTGGTGGCCCGGCGTCCCGTCGGGTCCGCCCGGGCAGGGACCGCGTGATCTATCCCGCCGACCCGCTCGGCGCCGAGGGCCGGGAGGCGGCCCAGAAGGCGCTGGCCTCCGGGCTGTGCGTGGCCATCCCGACCGACACCGTCTACGTCCTGGCCGTCGACCCGTTCGTGCCCGGGCGCCTCCGACCGGCTCTTCGAGCTGGTCGAACGGTCCCGGGAGCAGGACCTGCCCGTCCTCGTGGCCTCGGTGTGGCAGGCGCTGAACCTGGCCACCGCGGTGCCCGACGCCTCCCGCCGGCTGATGGACGCGATGCTGGCCCGGGCCGCTGACGCTGGTGCTGCCCCGGGATCCGGAGGTGGCCGCCGACCTCGGCGACGACGACCTCACCATCGGGCTCCGGATGCCGGACCATCCCGTCCCCCATGCTGCTGTGCCGCGACGTCGGCCCGCTGGCGGTGGCCACGGCCAGCGCCCCCGGCGAGCCCGACTTCGAGACGGCCGAGGAGGTGGCCGAGGAGTTCGACGAGGACGAGGTTCCGGTCGTCCTCGACGGCGGCCGCTGCGCCGGCCTCCCGGCCACCGTGGTCGACGGCACCGGCGAGGACCTGCTACCTGATCCGGGAGGGCCGCCTGCCCTGGGCGACGATCCAGGAGGCGATCCGCAGCGGCTAGCGGGGGCGGCCGTCTCGGGCGGCGGGCGGAGGGCGGCGAGGCCCTCGAGGGCCCCGGAGCCCGGGGAGGCGGCGGCCCGGTTGGCGGCCTCGAGCTCCCGGAAGACCTCTTCCCGGTGGACGGAGACCGAGCGGGGGGCGTCGATGCCGATGCGGACCTGGTCGCCCCGCACCTCGAGGACGGTGACGACGACGTCGGCGCCGATCATGATGCTCTGGTTGGCCCGGCGGGTGAGGACGAGCACGGGGCTCCTTCGATCTCGGACAGAGTCAGGTGGGACGAGCGCCTCGCGGGTGGCGTAGCCGGAGGTCGCCGAGCACGGCCTGGGCGGCGGCCCGGGTGTGGCGGTTCACGACGATCGGGCCGAGGAGGTTGGCGGTCGAGTCGGCGACCGGGTCGGCCACCGTCACGATCACGAGCAGCAGGGCGTCGTCGGCCGACTTCAGCTCGAGCCGGTCGGCGGTGTCGTCGTCGATCTCGGGCTCGTAGTCGGGGAAGAACAGCCCGGGATGGGTGACGACGAACTCCACGTCCGGAGCATCGGCCCTCGTCGAGGCTGCGCAGCACCGAGAACGGGCTGAGCTCGTCGCCGAGGCGGACGAGGACGAACCGGCGGACGTCGGGGAACCCCGGCAGCCCGCTGGCGAAGTGCAGCTCGGGAAGCTCCGGTCGTCTGGTGGTCGGTCATCGCAGGAAGTCCATCAGGGTGGGCTGCAGGACCCGGGCGGTGGCGCCCAGGGCGGCCTGGTAGGCCACCTCCTGGAGCTGCAGGTCCACCATGGCGGCGGGCAGGTCCACGCCTTCCACCTCGGAGAGCTGGTTCTGGGATTCGAGCTGGTTGGCCTGGTTTCGATCCTGCATGATCTCGATCTGATGGTATCGGGAGCCGACCGAGGCCAGGGCGTTCTGCATGCGCAGGTAGCCGGCGTCGAGCCGGCCGAGGTCGGTTGACGTCAGCTCGGACGGGTTGTTGCGCAGGTCGTCGGCGATGTCGGCCAGCACCGTGAAGATGTCGTCGCCGGCCGGGCCGAAGACCTCCTCGCCGGTGGCGTTGACCGTGACCTTCACGCCGGGGGCGATGGTCCGGGTCACCGCCCCGGCGTCGCCCTGGTAGGCGCCGGAGGCGTCGTAGGCGGCGGTCGGCGCCGGCCGTCCCGGCGAAGATCGGCTGCTGGAGGTACTTCGTGTTGGCCACGGCCAGCAGGCTGGCGCGCAGCCCGTCCACCTGCGCGGCCAGCGCTTCCCGGTCGCTGGGCCGACAGCGAGGCGTTGGCCCCCAGGAGGACGGCGTCGCGGGCCTCCCGGAGGATGGCCAGCCCGTCGGTCAGGGCGTTGTCGGCCGTGCCGAGCCGGGCCTTGCCGTCGTCGGCGTTGCGGTCGAGCTGGGTGTAGCGGTCGAGATCGGCCCGCAGCCGGAGGGCGGCCATGGTGCCGGTCGGCGAGTCGGACGGCCGGCCGATGGCCCGGCCCGACGACAGCCTGGCCTGGGTGGCCTGGAGCCGGGCCAGGTTGGCCTGGAGGCCGGCCAGGGTGGAGTGCGACAGGCTGCGCTGGGTGATGCGGAAGGCGGAGGACATGGTCGTCGTTCCCTGCTTATCGGCCGACGAGGCCGGTCGAGTTGATGAGGGTGTCGAGGGTCTGGTCGACGGCGGTGAGGAACCGGGCGGCGGCGTCGTAGGCGTGCTGGAACTGCAGCATGGCCGTCATCTCCTCGTCGAGGTTGACGCCGGCGGCCGACTCCCGGGCGGCGTCGACGTGCTGGACGATGGCCGCCTGGACCTCGACCCGGCGGTTGACGGCCTGGGCTTCGACGCCGAGGTCGACGACCAGCTGGTGGTAGCGCGCCGCCGACGCCGGTCGAGCTCGGCGATCTGCTGGGCCACGCGAGCCGTCGCGGGTGGCGCCGGCCGAGGCGGCGGCGGCCACCAGCCGGGGGTCGGCGACGATGGCCGGGTTGACCGTCGATGCCGCCGCCGGGGTCGGTGACGAAGAAGTCGCGCCCGGTCGAGCCGTCGAGGGCGTAGCCGGTGCGGTGGACGGCGTTGACGTCGTCGCTCAGCTCCTGGGCCACGGCGGCCAGCCCGTCGCGGTAGCGGGGGATCACGTCGTTGACGGCGCTGAGCAGGCCCCCGGCCGACCCGGCGACGCCGGCCGGGTAGCTGTCGCCGGCCCAGGTCACCCGGACGGTCTGGGCCGGGTCGGTGCCGACCTCGACCTGCAGCGGCGAGGCCTGGCTGCCCCGGACGATGGCCGTCCCGCCGACGAAGACGTCGACGGTGCCGTTCTCGCCCGGGCGGACGGTGACGCCGACCTGCTCGGCCATCTGGGCGATCAGCAGGTCGCGCTGGTCCATGAGCTCGTTGGGGGAGAAGCCGTTGTTGATGGCCGAGGTGATGTTCTGGTTCAGCTCGGCGACGCGGGCGGCGGCGTCGTTGACCTCGTCGACGATGGAGGCCAGCTCGTCGATGGACGAGGAGCGCTGGGTGGCCAGGGCGGCGTCGAGCTGGGCGAAGCCGGCGGCCAGCGTCTTGGCCTGCTCCACCAGCTGGGCCCGGGCGGCGAGGTCGTCGGGGTTGTTGGCCACGTCGTCGAAGGCGGCCAGGAAGCCGGCGATGAGCTTGGACAGCCCGTCGTCGGACGGCTCGTCGAAGGCCAGCTCGATGCGGGACAGCACGCTCTGGCTCTCCCTGCAGCCCGGCGTCGACGGCGTGCTCCTGGTAGCCCCGCAGCTCGAGGAACTGGTCCCGCAGGCGGGTGGTGTCGCCGGTGAGGACGCCCATGCCCGGGCCCGGCGTAGCGGGACTCCCGGGCCGGGGTGACCGGGCCGGAGTCGGCGATGAGCTCCACCCGCTGGCGGGAGTACCCCTCGGTGTTGACGTTGGCGATGTTCTGGCCGGTGACCTGGAGGGCCTTGCGCTGGGCGTAGAGCGACGACAGCGCGATCCGCAGGCCGTTGAAGTCGGACACTCTAGCAGCGCCTCGTCGATCGAGGAACGGGCGGCCGGGCTCGACGCCGGCGGCGCGCCCGCCGTAGCCGGCGCCGACCTCGACCCTTCCGTCGCCGATGGAGGCCAGCACGTCGCGGACGGCCTTCTGGCCCCGGACCAGCAGCTCCCGGTTGGTCTGCACCAGGGCGGTGATCTCGTCGGTGAGCGCCAGGAACGCCTGCCGGTGCTCGACCAGGATGCCCTGCCACGGCGCCGGGGCCGCCTCGGCCAGCTGCCGGAGGCTGGCGCCGGCCGGGAGCCCGAGGTCGACGGCGACCCGGCTCACCTCGACGGCCCGCTCGAGCTCGGTCTGGCGGATCTCCTCGAGGACCATCTCCACTTCGCGGGTGGCGCGGGGCAGCCAACGGGTGCGCCCGGCGGCCAGCACGAGCTGCTCCTCGTCGAGCTTGAACAGCAGCAGCTCGAGCAGATGGCGCTCTCTCCACAAAATGGCGGAAACCTCTCGCAGACCCATGCCGTCCTCCTCGTACCACAAGATCGACCGGGCCGGTCCGGGAGCTGAGGTGACCGTGGCGGGATCGACCTGTTCGGCCCTGGGCTAACCCAGCAGGCCCTGCTCGATGGCCCGTCCGACGGCGTCCTGGCGGTTCTTGGCGCCGAGCTTCTCGTAGATGTGGGCGAGGTGGGACTTCACCGTGGCGGTGCTGATCACCAGCGTGGCCGGCGATCTCCCGGTTGGAGAGACCCTTGGCCAGGAGGTCGAGCACCTCCCGCTCCTTGACGGTGAGCGGGTGCCCGGAGGCCGGCACGTCCGACGCCCTCGGCTCCGCGCCCACCAGGACGGTGAGGGCGGCGGCGGCCAGGACCCGTTCGCCGGCCGCCACCTTGCGGACGGCGGACTCCAGCTCCTCGGCGGAGGCCAGCCGGGTGAGGACGGCGTCGGCACCCGACGACAGCACCGGCCGCACCTTCCCCGCCTCGCTGACCGGGAGGAGGGCCAGGACCCGCAGCTCGGGGTAGGCCTTCTTGGCTTCGGCCACCAGGTCGGGCAGGCGGGAATGAGCGGGGCTGCCGGCCACCAGCAGGTCGGGTCGGCCCGACCACAGCCGCATCATCCCGTCGCTGGCGCTCGCCGCCTCACCGACCACCTCGATGCCGAGGTTGCGCGAGCACGCTGGCCACGCCCTGGCGGTAGAGGGCCCACTCGTCGACGATCACGGCCTTGAGGCCGATCAGGGGGCGGGGCGGGGGTGAGGGTGGAGAGCTCATCTGCGCTCGACATCGGTCTGGTCAGCGGGGAGTTTGAGCAAAGCTTAGGGACTTTGTCCGCGCGGCCACCCGAACAGGCTATGCGCTCTAGTCCTATCGAGCGATGGCGGGCGTTCCGGGTCATACCGCGGGACGGTTTACCGCGGCCCTTAACAGACCCGGATCATCCGCTGCATGCAGACGGCTCCCCCCTCGCACATCGATCTCGTCGACCGTTCCCATGCCGCCCTCCCCGGACGATCTGGTGCGCCAGCACCTGCCCCTGGTCCACCACGTCGTGGCCGACATGATCGCCCGGGTGCCCCGGCACATCCCCCGGGACGAGCTGACCTCGGCGGCGCTGTTCGGTCTGGTGCAGGCCGCCCGGGCCTACGACCCGACCGGGGTGTCACCTTCGACCGCTACGCCCGCCGGCGGATGCAGGGCGCCCTGCTCGACGACCTCCGCAGCCGGGACTGGGCCAGCCGGGGAGTGCGGGCCCAGGCCCGCAAGGTCCGGTCGGTGACCGACGAGCTGACGGTCAGCCTCGGCCGGATGCCCACCGCCACCGAGGCCGGCGCCGCCGCCGGGCTGTCGGCCGACGAGGTCAGCCGGCTCAACGACGACGTGCACCGCGCCACCGTCCTCAACTACGACTCGGTCTTCCGCGACTCCGAGGACTGCGATGCCCTGTCGGCCGACGAGGCCGATCCGGGCGAGGTGATCCTCCGCCGGGAGCGGCGGGCCTACCTCCGCGACGCCGTCGCCGCGCTGCCGGAGCGTCTGCGGGTCGTCGTCGTCGGCTGCTTCTTCGAGGAGCGCCCGATGCTCGACCTGGCCCGGGAGCTCGGCGTCACCGAGTCGCGGGTGTCGCAGATGAAGGCCGAAGCCCTCAGCCTTCTCCGGGAGGGTCTCGACGCCACGCTGGAGACCGAGATCGGACGCCTGCCCAGCCCGCCTCGGGCCGCGTCGCCCGGCGCAAGGCCGCCTATTTCGCCGCCGTGGCCGCCGGCTCGTCGTACCGGGACCGGCTCGACGCCGACCCCCGGCCGCTGGGCCCCCGGGAATCCGGCGGCGTCCTCGACGACCGCATCACCGCCTGAAAAGAGCTCAGGTTCCGGTCCCGCCCGCCGATCGGAAGGGCCGGACCGCAATCGGGCGGCCCCGGGGCCTAACGATGCATGAAAGAGCGCCCGGAGAAACTTGCTTTGGCCTGCTCTTTCATGCATCCCACGGATGAATGGCCCCTGACCCAATCAAGGAGGAATTTCAATGGGTCTCCGCATCAACCAGAACATCGCCGCCATGAACGCCTACCGGAACCTTCGGTGACGGACGGGCAGATGGCCAAGAGCCTCGAGAAGCTGTCGTCGGGCTTCCGCATCAACCGGGCCGCCGACGACGCCGCCGGCCTCAGCATCTCCGAGGGCCTGCGGGCCCAGGTCGGTGGCCTCAAGGTCGCCGTCCGCAACGCCCAGGACGGCATCTCGGTCGTCCAGACCGCTGAAGGCGCGATGAACGAGGTCCACTCGATCCTCGGCCGTATGCGTGACCTGGCCGTTCAGGCGTCCTCGTCCGGTTCGCAGGACACCAACGCCCGGACCGCCGCCCAGACCGAGCTCACCCAGCTCAACGCCGAGCTCGACCGGATCGGCAGCACCACCAAGTTCGGCAGCGTCAACCTGCTCAACGGTGCGGCCGCCAAGTCGACCGGCGCGGTCACCGGCGGCACCACCGGTGCCCTCGTCGGGCGCCAGCTTCGACCTGTCCGGTACTTTCGGCGGTCAGGCCGTCGCCGAGACGGTGGCGGTGGCCGACGGCACCTACGCCAGCGCCGGTGCGTACCAGACCGCCCTCCAGAACGCCATCGACAACGCGCTGACCACCGACGGCGCCACCGCCGGCTCGCTGAAGGCGACGGTTTCCGACGTCGGCGGCGGGGTGTGGAAGGTCGAGCTGTCGAGCGCCTCGGTCGGTAACGGCAACGCCTTCACCATCGCCAACAGCGACGCCGTCGGTGTCGAGCGACGGTACGTCCTCCGCCCAGGCCAACAGCCTGAGCCAGACGTTCCAGATCGGCGCCAACAACGGCGAGACCCTGGCCGTGAGCTTCAACGGCATCTCGGCCTCGATCCTCGGCGTCTCGAGCCTCGACCTGGTGAACAGCGCCTCCTCGGCCATCACCACGCTCGACACCGCCATCCAGACGGTCTCCACCAACCGGGCCAACCTCGGTGCCGTGCAGAACCGCCTGGAGCACACGATCTCCAACCTGTCGGTCGCGGCGGAGAACCTCTCGGCCTCCGAGAGCCGGATCCGTGACACGGACATGGCCCAGGAGATGGTGTCCTTCACCCGGAGCCAGATCCTCACCCAGGCCGGTACGGCCATGCTGGCCCAGGCCAACCAGGCGCCGCAGCAGGTCCTGCAGCTCCTGCGTGGTTAGTCGGTAGTCCGCAGTTCGTCGACGGGGGCGGCTCTTCGGGGCCGCCCCCGTTCGCGTTTCGTCGCCGCAACCCAGCAGCGGGAAGGTTAGGAAGGTGGCTAACAGCAGCATCGACGGGCTCGTCAGCGGGCTGGACACCACCACGATCATCAGCCAGCTGATGTCGCTGGAACGCCAGCCCCAGAACCGGCTGAAGACCCGCAAGACGACGCTCGGCAACGAGATCGCCATCTACCAGACGCTCAACTCCAAGTTCTCCACGCTGGCCTCCAAGGCGCAGGAGCTGGCCCGGCCCTCGGGCTGGGCAGCCATGAAGGCCACGTCGTCGAGCTCGGCGGTGACCGCCACCGCCACCGCCAGCGCCTCGTCGGGACAGCTCAGCTTCAGCGTGCAGCAGCTGGCCCGGGCGGAGGCGGTCGCCTCCACCGGCACGGTCGCCTCCACCGCCGTCATCGTGGCCACCGGCCCGGTGGCGGTGCAGGTCGGCGGGGATACGGTCAACATTGATCCCGGCAACGGCAGCCTCGGCGCGCTGGTCGACGCCATCAACGCCAGCGGCGCGGGAATCTCCGCCGCCGCCGTGAAGGTCGGAACGGCCGGCTACCGCCTCCAGGTCTCTTCGACCACCACGGGCGCCGCCTTCACCATCGCAGTCGATACCGCGAACCTGTCAGGGTCGCTCGGGTCGTTCGCCACTGTCCAGACCGGACGAGACGCGGTGATCCGCATCGGTGAAGGCGCCGGCGCTTACGACGTCACGTCGCCGACCGACTCGATCACCGACCTGCTGCCCGGCGTGTCGGTGACGCTGCACCAGGCCGACCCGGCCACGACGGTGACGGTGAGCGTGGCCCGCGACGGCACCGCCATCGCTGACAAGGTGGCCGCGCTCGTCGACACGGCCAACGCCGCGCTGGCGTCCATCGCCGAGAACTCCAAGTACGACGCAGAGACGAAGACGGCGGGTCTGCTCCTGGCCGACGGCAACGCCCGCCGGCTGGCCGACCAGGTGTACTCGGCCATCTCGTCGCTGGTGCCGGGCAACAGCCTCGGCAGCGGAGGCGGCGTCGGCATCTCGCTGGTCAAGGACGGCACGGTCTCCTTCGACCGCAACAAGTTCCTCGCCGCCTACAACGCCAACCCGGCAGCCGTGGCGGCGTTGTTCCAGGAGGGCGGCACCGCCACCGACAGCCACGTCTCCTACCTGTCCGGTTCCGACAACACCCGGGCCGGCACCTACGCCGTAGCCATCACCCAGGCGGCCGCCCAGGCGTCCCAGACCGGCACCGCCCTGTCGGGCGCCGGGCTCGTGGCGGCGGAGACGATCGACGTTCGGGTGGGCGGCGCCAGCGGCGTGACCGCCACCTACGCCGCCTCGGCCGGCGAATCGCTGGAGTCGGTGGCCGACGGCCTCAACGCCGCCTTCGCGTCAGCAATCTCTGGCCATATCGGCCTCGGTGGTGGGCGGGCAGCTGGTGCTGCGGTCCTCGGCCTACGGGAGCCTGGCCACGTTCGAGGTGCGCTCCAGCGCGCTGGGGGCGGCCGGTGAGCAGACCGGTCTGGTGGCCGCCACCGGCGTATGGGAGCCGCACGCCGGCGCCGACGTCGCCGGCACCATCAACGGTGTTACGGCCACGGGCAACGGACAGGCTCTCATCGCCCCGCCTCTCGACCCGTCCCTCGGAGGCCTCGCCCTCACGGTCACGGCCACCATCCCGGGGGCGCTCGGCACGTTCACCTACATCCCCGGCATCGCCGCCCGGCTCGACCAGGCCGCGTCCGACGCCATCGACTTCGGCACCGGCTCGATCACCACCGCCATCAGCAGTCGTCAGGGCCGGATCAGCGGGCTCGACAGCCAGATCTCCAACTGGGACGTCCGCCTCGCCGCCCGCGAAGCTGACCATGCGCCGGCAGTTCGCCGCCATGGAGACCGCTCTCGGCAACCTGCGCAACCAGAGCAACTGGCTCGCCGGCCAGCTCGCCAGCCTTCCGACGAGCAGCAACTCTGCCGATTAGCAGCTCGGAATCACTTCGACCCGCAGCCAGAGAGGGATTCACGGATGAACGCCTCCATGATCAGGAACCGCTACGTCGGCGCCAGCGTCGACACCGCCTCACCGGCCCGGCTGGTGACGATGCTCTACGACCGCCTGGTCCGCGACCTCCTCACCGCCGAAGCGGCCCTGGCCGGTTCCGACCTGGAAGGCGCCAACAACGGCCTGATTCACGCCCAGGAAGTCGTATGGGAGCTGGCCGCCGGGCTTGACGCCACGAAGTGGAGCGGCGGCCCGGCGCTGGCCGCCCTCTACCAGTTCATGCTCGACGAGCTCCTGGCCGCCAACGTGAAGAAGGACGCCGACAAGGTGATCTCCGTCCGCAACCTGGTCGAGCCCCTGCAGGACGCCTGGCACCAGGCCGCCGAGCTGGCCGCTGCCCCCACCCTGGCCGCCGCCGTCTCCGCATGACCGATTCGGACTGGCCGGCGCTCCTCGACGCCATGGAGGCGGGCCTCGACCCGTTCCCGCCGATCATCGTCGACGTCCTCCCCGCCGACCTGGGCCCGATCCCACCGGCGCTCGTGGAGCGGGCCGAGCGCATTTTGCGCCGTATGGCCGAAGCCGAAGCGCAGCTCGACGATCAGCGCGCTCGAGATCGCCCGCGAGCTGGTCGGCCTCTCCGCCGCCCGCACCGCCGCCGCCGCCACCACGACGCCCAACGTCCCCCGCTTCCTGGACACCCGGGCCTGACACCACGGGTCAGCCGGCGCCGGCCAGACGTTTCACCAGACGGCGCTCGTCGGGCTCGAACCACGGTGGCCGGCCAGCGGCGGCGTTCTCGCCGAGCCGGTCTGGCCGCGAAGTGGCTGGGATGGCGACGTGACAGCGGGGATCGCTCAGGATCCATTTGAGCAGCGCCTGCGGCCACGTCCGCACGCCAAACGGAGCTAGCGGCGCAAGGGCTTCTGGCCCGGGATCGGAGCGGAGCAGGCCGCCCTCGCCGAAGGGCCGCATGACGACCACGCCGAGGCCGAGGTCGCCGGCCAGCGGGAGGATCTCCCGCTCTACTTCGGTTTCCAACGGGTTGTAGGGAATCTGGATGGCGTCGATCCGACCGGTCCGCATCACGCTCGCCAGTTCGGGGAAAGCCCCGGGCGACCAATGGGTCGCGCCGATCAGGCCGACGGTGCCGGCGTCACGGGCTTCCTCCAGCATGGGCAGGTGATCCTTCCGCGCCACGAGGTTGTGGATCTGCATGAGATCGATCCGACCGCCGAACAACTCGATGGCGCGCTCGAAGTTGCTGTCGGCCCTCGGCGGCCGAAGCCGTCCACACCTTGGTGGCCACGAACGCTTCGCCCCGCCGGGAACCGAGGGCATCGGACAGCAACCGCTCCGCCTGCCCGTACATCGGCGACGAGTCGAACACCAGGATCTCCTGATCGAGGGCCGCGCTGACCAACGCCTCGACGTTGCCGGCCCGAGCCGCTTCCTCCATCCGCGCCCAGGTTCCCAGTCCGACGACCGGAACCGCCGGACCCTTGGCTGACAAGTTGCGCAGTTCCATCGCCCCGTCCCCTCTCCGGTCGCGAGCGTGGTGAAGCTACTCGGATTCGGTGGGGGCGACATTGGGTAGCGCGCCTTCATTGAGGCAATCAGGGGGACCCAGGGGGACCAATGAGAAGAGCACTCTTCATCCTCGCCACCTTGGCACTGGCCGTGGCCGGCAGCGGCGCAGCGCGGCGCGCAGACTGCCGAGGTGAGCGACCAGGACAAGACCTTCCTCAAGGGACAGCAGGAGACCAACCTGGCCGAGGTGTCGCTGGGCAAGGTGGCCATGGAACGAGCGACGTCGGAGAAGGTCCGGGAGTTGGCCGGCGCCCTCGTCTCCGACCACCAGCAGGTGCTGGAGCTCAATCGCGCCCTGTCGACCAAGCTGGGCCTCCCCGTCCCTGAACAGCCGAGCGCGGAACAGCAGGCCACCGGCGACAAGATCAAGGCTCAGAGCGGCGCGGCGTTCGACGCCGCCTATGTCGCCGCCCAGGTCGAAGGGCACACCAAGTCGGTCAGCAAAGCGCAACAGGAGATCTCCTCCGGCTCGCATCCCGACGTGAAGGCATTCGCCACCGACTACCTCCCCAAGGCACAGATGCACCTTCAGCATTCCCAGACCGCCCAGACCGCCCTGTCCAGCGGCGCGGCCGGGGACGCTTCCGCCCTGCCCCGAACAGGAACCGGTAGCGGCGCGCTGACGGTGATCGGTGCCGGGCTGGCCTCGTTCGGTCTGGCTGCCCGACGCTTCGGTCGCCGCCGTCGGCGGTAACAAGCCGAGCCGTCCACGAATCGAAACGAGGTAAATCCGTGACGATCGCCGACCGGACATGGGACGACCTCCCAGCCGACATCCACGCCCGGATCATGGCCGCGACGGCGCACGCCCAGGTCCGTGTGATCAAGAAGCGGACCGGTGTGGATCCCCGTTGTCCGCAGGGATGCTGGGACGTCGACGCCGTCGCTGGCGACCGGTTCGTGCACATGATGCTCGGCGTGCGGGAGGACGGCTCGGTCTTCGAGGAGACCCGAACCTTTCTCACGTCCGAGATCTCGGACGTCGCCTTCACCCCGGCTGGCGCCTCCGCAGTGGCGGTCCAGGGACCGGCAGGGCGCGAAACGTTGTCTGTCCCGGAATCGATCGGCCACGCCATTGACCGGCCACACGACGTGCGGTGAAAAACGCCGGCCGAGGCGTAGCGGGACGGCTTGACGTCGGGGGTGAGGTTCGAGCCTGAACCATCCCATCCCTCAACAACGCCTGGCGTTGGTGATGACCCGCCGCAGAGCGGTGAGGTCGATGTCGCGGTGCTCCGGCGGGATCCACTGCCAAGTCCCAGGCCCGCCCCGGTAGGTGTAACCGAGGAACGTCTTCAGGTAGTGGTGGAACGGGCAGAGCCGGGCGAGGTCTTCGAGTTTCGTGATCCTGGTGCGGTTGAAGCTGTTGCGGTGATCGATCTGAAGGTTCCGGCGTCGGTTGCAGCCGGGCACGATGCAGGTCGGATCACGGACCTCGAGTGCCGAGCGGAGGTGCGCCGGAGGCGTGTACCCGGCGTGGGCGACGGTGACGACGTCAACGCCCTTGGTCAGCAGCACCCTCAAGATGGCGTCGTCAGCCATCTGCCGGGCCAGGGTCACCGGGATCGGACCGATGCCGGGGATCTCACACTTCTCTCCGGTCACCGTGTGGCCTCGCATCAGGGCGTCGTAGTCGACGACGACGTGGACCATCGTGTTGGGCCCGGCCGTCACGGTGCTCTCGGGCCGGATGAGGTCGATCAGCGCGTCCACGCTGTGCGCCTCGCGGCTCTCGAACCACCCGCCCCGGATGGCTTCGGCCACGATCTCGTTGGTCCTGGCGTCGAGTACCGCCATGAATCGGGCCAACTCGTCCGCAGTCATGTCGGCGCTGAAATGCCCGGCTCCCTTGCGGGCCCAGGCCCGCGTACGGCGCTTCTTATGCACCCGCCGGTGCCGCTCGTCTTCGTCGATCAGCGCCGCCGCCTCGACCCGCTGGCACTCCTCCCGTAGCTCCTTCAATGAGAGTTTTCCGGCCGCCTCGACGAGCTGCTCCTCGGCCTCGGGCACCTCGGAAGCGACCTCGGCGATCTCCCGGGCCTGGATGTCGGACAACCGCCCGTCACGAAACGCCGCCGCCAATGCCGGGAGACGTTCGAGCAGCCCGGCCATTTCCAGGCTGGCGATGGCCGGCCCGACCGCCGTACCGGCCTTCGACGCCATCCACGCCGCCAACGACGCGAAACCCTCCCGCCGCCACACCGCCTTGTTCTTCAACGTGGCGGCCACCACGAGCCGAAGCGCGCCAAAGAGCCGCTCGGCCTCGGCGCACTCCTCCACGACCCGGACGGCTTCCGGCACCTCGAGCTCGCCGACGTCGACCCGGCCCACCATCGACCGGACCAACGGCAGCAGCTCACCCAGCGGACTTTCGACCCCAGCGTCGAACATGCCTTGATCCTACGGAGAGGGTGTGACACTGAACGCCGCCGGCGGAGCGTGTCCTCACCGAGTCGGTTGGGTGGGTGTCGTCGTCGGAGACCGCGGCAACGTGGAGCTGGAGACGGGTGGCCACGGCTGTGGCGGGGGAGCCTTGGCGACCTCAGCGTCCCAACGGGCGCGGTCGACCCGTCTCAACCCGGTGAGGTGGTTGCGGAGCCCCGGCTCGTCCTTCGTGCTGCCGAAGAGGAACAGGACGCCCTGGTCCTTCCAATCCGCTCCGATACTCGGGGGAATCCCGTCCTCCGGGATGCTCTCCACCGCCGAAGTGTCAGCTGGGGACGGGAATGCGGACGGCGCCGATCGCCAGCGCCCACACCAAGAACCCGGTCATCGCCGGATCAACCGGGGGGACGGCACGAACGAAGGGCCTGGGGTGCGGCCGAGGGGCCCGGGGCAATGTTGCACTGGCGACCATGGTCATCAAGCTCCTCGTGTGGGGCGGCAATCGCGCCTAGGAGTGGCGCCGGACGAGTTGGGCCACCACCACAGCCACCGTCGGCTGAGCCCGCCGGCGTGTCTCGCCCCCGTAGAGCCGCCCAAGTGGGGTGTCGTACCAGGAGTTCGCCTGCTTCGCCGTCGTACGCATCACTCGGTCCTCCTCCTCGCAAGTCAGGTTCGATGAACCCGACCATACGGAGAGAGTCGACCGGTGTCGTTTCCACCTGCTGCACAACGAGTGTCACGGTCGTGACGCCCGGTTGAGGACGTTGTACCGCTTCGGGTCCAGAGACCACCCCGGTCAGCTGGTCGCAGGGTCGGCGTCGGCGCCGTCGGTGGAGAGCGGGGGGAGCGGGGAGCGGCGGCCGGTGGTCACGTCGACGGCGGAGGCGGTGCCGGCGGGGTGGAACATCGACCCGTGGCCGCCGGCTTCGCAGTCGTCCTTGCTATGAGGGCAGGGGCGGGTGTCGGTGACGGCCAGGCGGGACGGGCCGAGCCAGAGCGGCGCAATGGCCGACCGGGCAAGCAAGCGGGGAGGCGTGCCGGGCTCTTGCAGGTCGAGGACATGGACGCTCGGGGTGTCTTTGCCGTCGTCGAAGGCGAGCAGGCGACCGTCAGGTGAGATCGAGGGGCGTGCCGCCGCCCCGATCGGGAGCGGAGTGCTGACGCCCGTCAGGACATCAATGGCCTGCCAGACGCACCCGTCCGAAGCGGAGGCGGGTGGTGCGCACAGGCAGTAGATCGTGCGCCCGTCGGCCGACCAGCGGGCCCACGTGCCGAGCCGGGGGGCGGCGGCGTCGGTGCCGTCGGCATTGAGCATGTAGAGGGTCGGGTCCTGGGAGGTATCGAGGGCCGTGTCGAGCGACGAGGAGGTGACGACCGTCGGGTGACCACTCGACCCGGGTCTCGTCGTAGTTGACGAAGCCGCCCCGCCCGAAGATGGGGCTGAACGGGCGCATGAGCGGCGCCCCCCGTCCGACGATGTGCAACGCCGTGGGGGCCGCATAGCTGTCGGCTCCGTAGTAGGCCAGCGTCTGACCGTCCGGGCTCCAGTCGTAGGCGCGGACACTGCCGGGCAGCCAGCGCAGCTGGGCGCTCACTCCGGTTGCGATGTCGACCTCCCTCAGGGCGGAACCGGCGTCCGGGTCGTACGAGGTGAGGTACGTCACCCGGGACGAGGTCCGGAACCGGGGGAGGGAGTCGTCCCATGCCTTTCCGTCCGTCGTCAACGCCCGGGGCTTCCCCGTCTCCGCCTCGTAGAGCCAGACATCTCCCTTCTCCGCCCACACCAATCCGGCCCGAGTGGCTGGTTTCCGCCGGCGGGCCGTCCGTCTGATTCGTCTGATCCGGGGTGGACGCCCGGCCCTGCACCCGGACCTCGACCACGTCAGGGTCGTCCGCCCAGGACATCGTCACGACCGCCAGCCCGGCCAGCAGAGCCGATGACACGGCCGCCAGCCACTCTCTCCGCCCCAGCATCCTGACCTCCTCGACCGTCGCCAGGCCATCCTCCACGAAAAGGGGGCCGTAGGAGAACTGGCCTGGAGGTGAGAAAACCCTTGCCTCCGCCGGCGCCCGGCCGAGAAGGGCTAGGCGTCCCAGCGGATGGCGGCGAAGGCGGCGTGGAGCTTGCCGGCCCGGGCGGGGTTCGTCGCCGCAACCCAGGTGATACGGCCGAGGAGATGGGCCCGGAAGTCGGGATGCCCCTGGCGGTTGGCGGCGGCCGGGCCGTTCACGCCGCGTCGTGGAGGACGGCCCGAAGCGGTCGTAGTCGGACCGGGCGACGTTCGGCCAGTCGTTGACGACGAGGCCCGGTGACGAGCTGACGCTGGGCCCGGCTCGCGTACCCTGGTCTTGGCCTCGTTGACCCGGAAGCCTTCGTCGGCGGCGATGGCTTCCACGGTGGCGATGATGTGACCGGCCTTCCGGATCAGGGGGCGGTCGCCGGAGAGCGTGAGATCGTCGGCGTAGCGCGTGTAGGTGGCGCCGAAGCGGACGGCCAGGCCGGTCACCCGACGGTCGAAACGGAGGGCGGCGAGGTTGGCCAGCGCCGGCGACGTCGGCGACCCCTGCGGGAGATGGGCGACGGCCAGCGCGGCCAGCATCCGCCGCCGCCGCTCCACCGCGCCCGCCGCGGAAGCGGGTGGCGCCTGCCGGCGCACCCAGGGCGGCGCCGTCGTCGTGCACAGCGCCGTCAGCAGGTGGGCGACCGGCTCCGGATAGCCGGCCGTGCGAAAGATCCCGAAGACCCGCCCGGCGCTGACGGCGGTGAAGAACGACTCCAGGTCGAGGTGCAGCAATGCTCCGGGGGCGGTGTGGAGGCGTGCGCCGGTCAGAGCCGACCGCTTCCGGGTGAATCCGTGGGCGGCCGGATGGGGCGGGATCCGGTCGAGGATGCCGTGGAGGACCATTCGCTGAAGGTCCTTCAGTTCCCGCTTCGGGGCTTCGAGAAGCCGGCCGGAGCCGTCGGCCTTGCGGATCCACGAGCGGCGGTAGTGGCGGAGGCGTTCGTCGGCGGCCCGGTTCTCGAAGGAGAACCGATCGGCGAACCAATCGAGATGGTCGACGGTGACGCCCAGCCAGGCAGCCAGCGCCGGCGCGTCCTCGATAGACGGGACGCCGAAGGGGTTGGCCACCATCTCCACGCGGGGCCGGAGCAGGAACGGGATGTCCCAGGCTCTCCCCTCGCGTCGCTCGACCGCCTCCCGGAACTGCGGACAGGCCAGGATGAACCGGGCCAGGTCGCGAAGAGCATCGAGCGGTTTGTCGGGAAACTGGTGCCGGACGGTCCGCGCCAGGTCGGGGACCCATTCGCCGCGTTCACCGAGCAACCGCTGCCCTCGCCGGGCCATCAGCGGCGGGTCCCACCGCCCGTTGAGGAATGCCGCGGCCAATGCCCGGGCGGCGACCGCCGGGCGGCCCCGGGGCGGCGGGACGGCGTCGTCCGGCGGCCCCGGCGGGTCAGGCGGGTCCGGGCCGCCGGCAATGGTCGTCATGGCGACAGCACCCGCCGACCTTTCCCGTCGTCACGGTGCAGGCCTGCGTGGAAGCGCAGGCGCGCACCGGTGTTGCGTTGCCTTAGCACGGTGTTCAACCCCGGGGGAACCCCGGAGAGGCCATCACGGCATGCGGACATGCCGCTGACCTGCTCGGACGGGCGCTGTCGCACCCTGGGACTCTAGGCAAGAAACCTCCGCCCTTTGGACAAACAAACGACGGCTGTCTCATCTCCCGGGGATGTTCTCCGAACGGGTGGGGCACGAACGCACGGAGTGCGATCTCGCCGCCACGGACCGGCCGCCCAGAAGAACTCGTTTGGGAGAACGCCGTGATGTGTCCGTGGTCGTTGCCGCGATGATCGATTCCACCAGCTCGGTGATCTACGCCGCCCTCGGCGGGCTGTCCGCCCGTCAGCGGGTCATCGCCAACAACGTCGCCAACGTCGAGACCCCCGGCTTCATCGCCGGCCGGGTCTCGTTCGAGGACAGCCTGCGGGCCGCCATCGCCGGCGGCGACGCTGGCGCCGCCTCCGTGGCGACGCTCCGCTCGGCCGATCCCGTCAACCTGAACGGCAACAACGTGTCGCTCGACACCGAGGTCGTGTCGCTGACCGAGACCGATCTGGCCTACCAGCTCATGATCTCGGCGCTGAACCAGAAGTTCGGCCTCCTCCGCACTGCCATCGGGAGCGGTGCCTGATGCTCTTCCCGACCTTCCACACCGCCGCCTCCGGCCTCGGCCTGTTCCGCACCTGGATGGACGCGGTGTCCGACAACCTGGCCAATCTCAACACGGTCCGCCCCACCAGCGAATCGGCCTTTCAGGCCCGTTTCGTGGTGGCCACGGCCATCGGCACGGGGCAGGAGGCCATGACCGGCGGACCCGCCGGGGCCCGGGTCAGCGGCATCAGCCTCGGTGACCCCACCGGCCGTCTCGTCCACGACCCGACGAACCCCTTGGCCGACACGGCGGGCATGGTCCGCCAGCCAGACATCGACTTGGGCGACCAGATGACCCAGCTGATGATCGCCCAGCGGGGCTACCAGGCCAACCTGTCGGTCATCGACCGGGCCCGGGACGCCTACCAGCAAGCGCTCTCGATCGGACGCTGACCATGGCCGTCACGGCGATCGCGGCCGCCGCCGCGCAACTTCCCACGGTGCCCACGCTGCAGATCAGCGGCCAGGTCGGCTGGTCGGGCGGCACAGGACCGGCCGCCACCGGGGCCCTCCCCGCCGCCGCAGCCACCGCCACCGACGGCGCCGCCGCGGTGGGCGGCCCGCAGAGCTTCGGGCAGAACCTCACCTCGGCCCTCGAGCGCCTGCAGGCCACGCAGACGAAGGCCGACGGCCTGGCCACCCAGGCCGCCACCGGCGACCTCACCAACGTGCACGACTACATGATCGCCGCCACCGAGGCGTCGCTGGCGATCCAGCTCACCGTCGCCGTCCGCAACAAGGCCGTGGAGGCGTTCAACCAGATCATGCACATGGCGGTCTGACCGGATGGCTCTCGACGTCACCACTGCCCGCCGCCGGGCCACCATGGTCTGGTCGGGGTTCACCTCCGGCCAGAAGACGACGCTCGGCCTGGCCCTGGCCGCCGTCCTCATCGGCGGGTACTTCTTCACCAAGTGGGCCGCCCAGCCGACGTGGACACCGCTGTACGGCAACCTGAGCGCCACTGACGCCGGCTCGGTCACGCAGGAACTGGCCGGCAAGGGCGCCAACTACAAGCTGGCCGACGGCGGTGCCACCGTGCTCGTGCCCCAGGCGCAGGTGTACCAGCTGCGGCTCGACATGAGCGCCAAGGGCCTACCGACCGGCGGCTCCCAGGGCTACGCCCTCCTCGACAAGCAGGGCATCACCACTTCCGAGTTCCGGCAGCGGGTCGACTACCAGCGGGCCCTGGAAGGCGAGCTGGCCCGCACCATCGGCGCCATCGACGGCGTCTCCGGCGCCGACGTCCACCTGGTGATCCCCGCCGACGACGTCTTCGCCGACGACAGTCGCAAGCCCAGCGCCTCCGTCCTCCTGCACTCGGCCGGCGGCCACAAGTTCGGCTCCGACCAGGTCCGGGCCATCGTCAACCTGGTGGCCGGCAGCGTCGAGGGCCTCACCCCCGAAGCGGTCACGGTGGCCGACTCGGCCGGCCACGTTCTCTCCGCGCCCGGCGACGGCGGCCTCGACGCCTCCGGCGACGCCCAAGCCACCCAGGCCCGCACCTTCGAGGACGGGCTGGCCCGCAGCCTCGAGGAGATGCTGGCCCCGGTCACCGGCGCCGGTGGCGCCGTCGTGCGAGTCAAGGCCGACCTCGACTTCGACGAACGCTCCACCACCACGGAGCGGTTCGACCAACCCCCGGCCGGCCAGACCGCGCCGATCGTCAACGAATCAACCAGCAACGAGACCTTCGCCGGCCCAGGGGCCTCGACCCCGGCCGGCGGTGTGCTCGGCACCGACGGCCAGGCCCCGGCAGCTGGCGCGGCGTCGAACGCCAACAACTACGAGAAGGAGCAGTCCGACCGGAGCTTCGCCGTGGGCAAGGTCACCGAGCAGGTGAAATCGGCCCCCGGCCGGGTGTCGCGTCTGTCGGTGGCCGTTCTCGTCGACAACAAGGTGCAGGTCGCCCCGGCCGAGATCACCAACCTCGTCAACGCCGCCGCCGGGATCGACAGCCAGCGCGGCGACGTCGTCTCGGTGCAGGCCATGGCCTTCGACCGCAGCGCCACCGAGGCCGCCAAGAAAGAAGAGAAGGTGGCTGAGGCGGCCAGGAGCAAGGCCCAGATGATGAACCTCGTCCGGACCGGCGGCGTGCTGCTGATCGTGCTGGTGGCGCTCTTCCTGGCCTGGCGCAGCGCCAAGAAAGCGGGTGTCACCCGCTTTCCGGTCCCCGGTGTCCTGCCCGCCGGGCCGGTGCCGCCCGAAGCGCTGCACGCCGCGCTGACGGCCATCGGCGCCGGGCCGGCCTCCACTGCCTCCAACGGGGACGCCCTGCAACCGGGTGAGCCCCGGGGGCTGGGGGGTGGGCCCCGCTATGACAGCCGGAGCGCGGCGCTGCCGAGCCCGTCCGCCGACGTCAACGACGAACTTGCCGAGCTCATCGACCGCCAGCCCGACGAGGTCGCCTCGATCCTGCGGGGCTGGTTGGCGGACCGGAGAGCGTGATGGCTCGCGACCGCACGCTCACGGGCGCCCAGAAGGCGGCGGTGTTCATTCTCCTCATGGGCAACGAGCGCAGTGCTTCGGTGCTGCGGTCGATGCGCGAGGCCGAGGTGGCCGAGATCATGGCCGAGGTCGCCCGGATGCGGACGGTCAACAGCTCCATCGTCGAGGAGGTCGTCGGCGAGTTCAAGGAGATGGCCGAGGCCAAGGTCACGATCACCGCCGGCGGCCTGGAGCGGGCTCGGACCCTACTGGAGGAGAGCCTCGGCGGCGACAAGGCCACCGAGATCCTCGACCGGGTCACCGCTTCGCTGATCGAGCTGCCTTTCGAGTTCCTGCGCCGGGCCGACCCCCGCCAGGTCCTCTCGTTCATCGCCGACGAGCACCCCCAGACGATCGCTTTGGTGCTGGCCTACATGACCCCCGACCAGGCGGCCATGGTGATGAGCGGCCTGGCGGAGGACCTCCAGCGGGACGTGGCCATGCGCCTGGCGGTGATGGACCGCACCAGCCCGGAGGTCGTGGCCCACGTCGAGCAGATGCTGGAGCGCAAGCTGTCATCGGTCCTGCAGCCGAGCGAGCTGTCGTCGGTGGGCGGCGTGCAGAGTCTCGTCGACATCCTCAACCGTTCCGACCGGGCCACCGAGCGCCTCATCCTCGAAGGCCTGGAGAACAAGGATTCCGACCTGGCCGACGAGGTCCGACAGCGCATGTTCGTCTTCGAGGACATCGCCGGTCTCGACGACCGGTCGATCCAGCTGGTGCTGCGCCAGGTCGACTCCAAGGAGCTGGCCGTGGCGCTCAAGGGTGTGCGCCAGGAGGTCCGCAGCGCCATCACCCGCAACATGTCGGAGCGGGCCGGCGCCAACCTCCTGGAGGAGATCGCTCTGCTCGGCGCCGTTCGGCTCAAGACGGTGGAAGAGGCGCAGGGCGCCATCGTCCGGGTCGTGCGGGCGCTGGAGGAATCGGGCCAGCTGGTCCTGGTGAGGAGCGCCGATGAGTTCGTCGAGTAGCCCCCGGGGCTTCGGGGGTGTCTCCGGGAACCGAATCATTCGGGGCGGCTCGTTCCGGCGGGGCGTCTCTCCGCTGGAGATCGAGATCCCGATGTCCGCCGCGCCGGTTGATCCGGCCACCGCCCGAGCGGAAGAGCAGCGCGGCTACGACGACGGCTACTCGGCCGGCCAGGCCGAGGGTCTCGCCGCCGGCCGGGCCGCGGCGACCTCCGAGTCCGCCATGGCCGCCGATCGCCTGCAGGTCCTCGGCCGGAGACTGGCCGAAGCCGCCGACGATCTGCGCCAGCGCCAGGCGCTGGAGCTGACGGGTCTGGAGGACGCGTTGGCCCGGGCCGCCTTCGACCTCGCCACCGCCATCGTGGGTCGGGAGCTTCAGCTGGCGGCGTCTCCCGGGGCGGACGCCCTCGCCCGGGCGTTGGCTCTGGTCCCGGCCGGTTGCGCCGCCATCGTCCGCCTCCATCCCGAAGACGCCGGGCCCCTCGGTGAGGTGCCCGGTTCCGTCACGGTGATCGCCGATCCGGCGATCGAGCGTGGCGGCTGCATTCTCGAGGTCGGCGACTCCCGCATCGACGCGCAGCTCGGACCGGCCCTCGATCGCGTCCGCGCCACGCTGCTGGGGGACCGGTGAGCCGGGTCAGGGTGCTCGACGCCCGCCGGCTGGCTGCGGCCCTGGAGGCTGCCCGGCCCCGCCGCTTCGGCCGCGTCGAACGGGTCGTGGGCCTTCACCTCGAGGTGGCGGGTCTCGACGCCGCCATCGGCGACGCTGTCGTCATCTTCGCTCCCACCGGCAAGGTCGGCGGCGAGGTCGTCGCCCTCCACGGCGACCGCATCGTCTGCATGCCCTTCGGAGACCTCCGCGGCCTGCGGACGGGCGCTCCGGTGTGGACGCCTGGTCATCCCCCGACGATCTCCGTCGGACGGGCGCTGCTCGGCCGGGTGCTCGACGGGCTCGGCCAGCCGATCGACGAGCGGCCGCTCCCCGCCGGGCTCGAGACCGTCACGGTGGACGGGGCCGCGCCGCATCCCCTGCTGCGGGCCAACGTCGACCGGCCGCTGCCGCTCGGCGTACGGGCGCTGGACACGCTCATCCCCTGCGGCCGGGGCCAGCGGCTCGGGATCTTCGCCGGGTCGGGCGTCGGTAAGTCGTCACTGCTGTCGATGATCGCCCGGGGCACCGAGGCGCAGGTCTCGGTGTTGGCCCTGGTCGGCGAGCGGGGTCGGGAGGTCCGGGAGTTCCTGGAGCGCGACCTCGGGCCGGACGGCCTGGCCCGCTCCGTGGTGGTGGTGGCCACCTCCGACCAGCCGGCGCTCGTCCGGCTGCGGGCGGCCTTCACCGCCACCCGCATCGCCGAATGGTTCCGGGATCAGGGTGTGGACGTCGTCCTCATGATGGACAGCCTCACCCGCTTCGCCATGGCCCAGCGGGAAGTGGGGCTGTCGGCCGGTGAGCCGCCGGCCACCCGGGGCTACCCGCCGTCGGTGTTCTCGTTGCTCCCCCGACTGCTGGAGCGGGCCGGCGCGGCGGAAGCGGGCAGCATCACCGGCCTCTACACCGTGCTCGTCGACGGCGACGACATGGACGAGCCGATCGCCGACTGCGCCCGCTCGATCCTCGACGGCCACGTGGTGCTGTCCCGGCGCCTCGCTTCGGCCGGCCATTTCCCGACCATCGACGTGCTGAGCTCCATCTCCCGGGTGGCGCCCGCCGTTACCACGCCCGAGCAGAGGGCCGCCTCTGTCGGGCTGCGCCGCCTGCTGGCCGCCGAGCGGGAGGTCAGGGACCTTGTCGAGATCGGTGCCTACGTCGCCGGCACCAACCCCGACGCCGACCAGGCGTTGGCCAAGGCGTCCGACATTCGCCGCTTCCTCTGCCAGGACATGGACGACGTCGCCCCGGCCGCCGACAGCTGGGCCCGTCTGGCCGCCCTGGTGGCGACGGACACCATCGGAGCCGCCGCATGAAGAAGTACGCCTTCTCGCTGGCCAAGGTGCTCCGGGTGCGGCGCATCGAGGAGGAGCAGGCCGCCGCCCGGCTGGCCGCCGCCCGGGCCGCGGCGACCGCCGCCGAGCGCAAGGAGGCGACGGCCGCCCATGGGCTGGCGTCGCGCTGCGCCCGGGGCGGGCTGCAGCCGGCCGTCTCGTTCCTGGCCTGGACGGAGACGACGATGCTGGCCGGCGAGGCTCTGAGCGACGCCCGGTCCGAGGTGCAGGCCGCCGAAGACGAGGTCGAAGCCCGCCGGGACGACTGGTCGTCGGCCGCCGCCCGGGTGGCGGCCCTCGAGAACCTCGACGAGCGGGGCCGCCAGGCGCACACCGTCGAGCGCCGCCGGGACGAGGCCAAGACCGCCGATGACATCGTCATGACCAGGCGGGAGCGGCCATGACCGTCGACGTGACCGCCGTCTCCGGTCGGAACCCGACGACGGGCATCGCCGCCGTTGAGGCGCGCATCAGCGAGATCGAGTCCCGCTTCCTGAGCGGCGTCGCCTTCGGCACCGTGCTGGCCCACCAACTCGGTGGTCTGCGGACGGCGACGTCGTTCACCGGCGCTGTGCTTTCGGGGACACCCCGAGCCCCGGCTCCGACCCGGCTCCCGTCCGGACTGTCACCGGCCATCGACCTCGCCCAGCAGCACCTCGGCGTCCCCTACGTGTGGGGCGGCGAGTCGCCGTCGGGCTTCGACTGCTCGGGGCTGATCCAGTACGTATACCGCCAACTGGGCGTGAACCTGCCCCGCGTCGCCGCCGATCAGGCCCGGGTCGGGCAGCCGGTGCCCAGCCTGGCCGAGGCCCGCCCGGGCGACCTCGTGGCCTTCAACGACCCGGTCGACCATATCGGTATCTACGCCGGCAACGGCCTCATGGTTGTGGCCCCCAAGACCGGCGACGTCGTGAAGGTCCAGGCCATCTCCAAGGAGCCGACCGCCATCCGCCGTGTGCTGCCGTCCGGGTCCGGTGTCAGCTTGGGCACCGGTGGGACCTTCGGCTCCGACCTGAGCCTGCAGCGTTCGATGCTGTTGTCGCTCCTGGGGGGTGCTGCATGATGCCGCTGCCGATCTCCGCTCCGAAGGCGTCGGCGCCCGTTCCCGGTGCCGACGTCGACGCCGACGTCGCTACGACGTCGGGCGACTTCGCCGCCCTGCTGGCCATCGTCGCCGGCGTCGGCCCAACCCCGGCGCCGATGGAGAAGCAGTCGAGCGGGGGTGACGACACTGTTCCGGAATCGGCGGAGTCGATGCTGCTCCCCCTCGCCACCCCACCGGTCGAGGTGCGGCCCGCCGAGGTGCCGCCGCTTGCGCCGTTCCCGGTTGCAGCTTCCCCGGTGGGAGCGCCGCCTGTTGAGGCGCCGGCTGCTGAGGCGCCGGCTGGTGAGGCGCCGCCTGTTGAGGCGCTGCCGGTTGAAGCGCCGCCTGCTGAAGCGCCGCCCGCCGACGCACTGCGGCCGGAGCCTGTCCCTGCACGGCTGAAACCGGCCGGGGTTGTGGTCCCTCCGGTGCTACCGGTTGATCTCGCCGGCCGGAGAGCTCCGGCCGGTTGAGAGGCCGTCGGTTGAGGCGCCATCTCGCCGGATCGCGGCCGTCGTCTCCCCGTCGCGTCACGACGCTCCCCGCGCCGAGGTCACGGTTCCGCTCGTCGCGGTCGAGAGGTCGCCGGTTCTGGCCGCGGCCTTCTCCGCGCCGACCGCGTCGGACACGCCGCCCGCCGCCGATGAAGCACGCCCAGCACCCGCCGCACCTCTGACCGACGCGCCTGAGCCTGAATATCTCAGCAAAAGCGCCCGAGTCAGGCGCCGGGGCTCCGCTTCCCGACGCAGGCGCGGTGTTCAGCCCGACCGACAGTGCGGAGCCCGATCTCTCCGCTCAACCGGCGCCACCGGCGTCCGACAGGCCTCGGCGCAGCGACACCATCCCTGCTCTCGTCGCCCCGCTGGCGAGCGTGTATCGGGCTGAAGGCCCCACTTCGGTCGCCGGGCCGGTGGCCAGGATGGTCGGCCCCTCCGGCCGTGCCGGACCAGATCGTGTCGGCTGTCGTCCCGTTGCACGGGCGGGGCGACGGCCGGCACGAAATCACGCTCGAGCTGCGGCCGGAGGAGCTCGGCACCATCCGGGTCGAGGTCAGGGTCGAGGACCGCACGGTGCACCTCACACTTCACGCGGCCGAACCGGCCACCACCCGGATTCTTTCCGCCGCCCTGCCCGAGCTCCGCTCGTCGCTGGCCGAGGCCGGCCTCACCGCCGGTCACCTCGCCGTCGGGCCCGACGGCGGAAACAGCACCGGTCAGCGCCGCCGGTCCACCGACGCCGCCCCGGCCGACCGTCACGGCCGGGCCGAACCGGGTCACCCGACCGGCGCCACCGCCCCCGTCCGCTCCAACCGCCCGGCCGACGCCGGCCGGCTCGACCTGTTCCTCTGAACACGAAAGGACCGCCGGTGAGCATCGACGCACTGCGGCTGGCGTTGACCGCCGTTCCCTCGACCGCCGGGCCGACCGACGGCGCCACCACCCGGGCCGATCCTGGTCCGGTCAACCAGGACATGTTCCTGAAGCTGCTGGTGGCGCAGCTCAAGTTCCAGAACCCCATGGAGCCCGTCGACAGCTCGCAGTTCATGGCCCAGACCGCCCAGTTCACCATGGTCGAGAAGCTTCAGGCGCTGGCCGCCCAGACCGACGCCCTTGTGGCCGGCGAGGCGTCGCAACGCGCCGCCGGGCTCCTCGGCCACCAGGTCGCCTACCTCGACGACCAGGGTGCGGAACAGACCGGCGTCGTCACCGGCACGAAGTTCGGCCCCGACGGGCCCGTCCTCCGGCTGGGTACCACCGAGATCTCCCTCACCGACGTGCGCGAAGTTCGCCTCGTCGCCTCCTAGATACAGAAAGAGGAACGCAATGCTGCGCTCGATGTTCTCCGGGGTCTCCGGCCTCCGCAGTCACCAGACGATGATGGACGTGATCGGCAACAACATCGCCAACGTCAACACGGTGGGCTACAAAGCCGGCACGGTCGTCTTCCAGGATCTGCTCAGCCAGGCGATCCGGGGCGCGGGAGTTCCCGACGGGGCCGCCGACGGCGCCGGCGGCACCAACCCGGCCCAGGTCGGTCTCGGCGTGACGATCAGCGGGATCGCCAACAACTTCACCCAGGGCGCCTCCCAGCTGACCGGCCGGTCCACCGACCTGTCGATCCAGGGCGACGGGTTCTTCGTCGTGCGCGACAACGGCCAGCAGCTCTACACCCGGGGCGGCTCCCTCAACTTCGACGCCCTCGGCCGGCTCACCACCGCCGACGGCTCCATCCTCCAAGGCTGGACGGCCGACGCCACCGGCGCCGTCAACCCCAACGCCGCCGTCGGCGACCTGTCGATGCCTCTCGGCCAGAGCACCGCTCCCCAGGTGACCACCAACGTCCGTCTCGGCGGCAACCTCCCGGCCGACTCCGCCGTCGGCACGCAGATCGTGACCTCGCTCACGGTCTACGACATGCAGGGCATGCCGATCGACGCCACCTTCACCTTCGCCAAGACGGCGGCCGACGCCTGGACCGTCACCGCCACCATGCCCGACCAGACCACGCAGGCCCCCGTGACGGTGGGGACGGCCAACCTCGTGTGGGACCCGACCGCCACCCCTCCGGCGTTCAACCCGGCGCCGTCACTGACCCTCACCCCGACGGCGGCCACCGGATCGTGGGCCGCCGGCACCATCGCCGTCGACTTCGGCGCCACCACCGACGCCACGGCCCTGCGCCAGTTCGCCGGCCAGTCGAGTGTGGCCGCCATCTCCCAGGACGGCTCGGCGCTCGGCACGCTGCAGTCGTTCACCATCGGCCAGGACGGCGTCGTCACCGGCGTCTTCTCCAACGGCCGCACCCGGGCCATCGGCCAGATCGCCCTGGCCGCCTTCTCCAACGCCTCAGGCCTGGAGAAGACCGGCAATTCCCTCTACCGGGCCAGCGTCAACTCCGGCCTGCCCCAGATCGGTCTGGCCGGCAGCGGCGGGCGGGGGACCCTGGCGGGCAGCACGCTCGAGATGAGCAACGTCGACCTGGCCCAGGAGTTCACCAACCTGATCATCGCCCAGCGGGGCTTCCAGGCGAACTCCCGGGTCATCACAGCTTCGGACGAACTGCTCCAAGACCTCGTCAACCTGAAGCGCTAGCCCGGACGAGGGGGCTGGTGAAGCCCCCAGCCCTCAGGTCGGTTCACACCGAACCGATCTGAGGGTCGTCACGGGCGCCATGGACCGGTAGCCCTCGTGGTTCGGGGTGTCCCCGAACCACCCAGTCTCCAAGGACGGAGCGATGATCATCCTCACCCGATTGAACGGCGAGCAGTTCGCAGTCAACTGCGACCTGGTGGAGCGCGTCGACGCCCACCCCAACACGGTCCTCACGCTCGTCGATGCCACGAAGTACATCGTGGCCGAATCTCTCAGCCAGGTCGTCGAGCGGGTGCGTGACTTCCGGGCCAGCGTGCTCGTCCGCAGCGCGGAGATGACGCAGGGCGGACCCCTCGGGAGCGTCGCCCTTCCTCCGGTGGCCTCGCTCCGCCTCGTCAACGACCAGGACGAGGACTGACATGGATCCGGGAACCCTCATCGGGATCGGCCTGGCCTTTGCCGCCGTCTTCATCTCCATGATCATGGAGGGCGGCAACCCGGCCTCGATCCTTCTCCCGCCGGCCCTCCTCCTCGTGTTCCTCGGCACCTTCGGTGTGGCCATGGCCTGCGGCCTCCTGAAAGACGCCACTGGTGCTCTGGGGGCCGTCAAGACCGCCCTCATGGGAAAGAAGCACTCCGCCGAGACGACAGTGACCACCCTCGTCGCCTTTGCCGAGCGGGCTCGCCGCGAGGGCCTGCTGGCCCTGGAGGAGATGGCCAAGTCGGTCGACGACCCCTTCATGCGCAAGGGGATCGAGCTGGCGGTCGACGGCACCGACCCCGACGAGCTGCGCGACATCATGGAAGCGGAGATCGCCTCCAAGAAGGCGGCCGACAAGTCGGGGGCCAAGTTCTTCAACGACATGGGCGGCTTCGCCCCGACCCTCGGCATCATCGGCACCGTCCTCGGCCTGATCCACGTGCTGGAGAACCTGTCGGAGCCGGAGAAGCTCGGCCACCTCATCGCCGGCGCCTTCGTCGCCACCCTGTGGGGCGTCCTCTCCGCCAACGTCATGTGGCTCCCCATCGGCAACAAGCTCAAGCGGGTCGGGGAGATCGAGGCTCACCACATGCAGCTGGTGATGGAAGGCGTCCTCGCCGTCCAGGCCGGCGCCAACCCCCGCGTCATCGAGCAGAAGCTCCTGTCGTTCCTCCCGGCGGCCGAGCGGCCGGAAGCGGCCGAGAAGGCGGCGTAGCCGATGGCCACCGCCGCGGCCAAGAGCCATCGCCGTTCCAGGCTCCACGAGGAGCACGAGGAGCACGTCAACCACGAGCGCTGGCTGATCACCTACGCCGACATGATCACCCTGCTCATGGTGCTGTTCATCGTGCTCTACTCGATCTCCCAGGTCGACCTGGCCAAGTTCCGCCGGCTCAAGGAGGGCGTCGCCGGCGGGTTCGGCGGGCCGGCGGCGGCCGGGGCACTCTCCGGCGGGGCCGGTCCGCTGGAGGGCGGCGGCGGTGTCTTCGAAGCCGGCCTGCACGGCACGGAAGCGGTGACGTCGGCCCAGGCGGCGCAAGCGGCGCTGGCCGACGCCGAGGCCCGCACCGCCGGTGCCCGCCAGCAGCGCTCCATCCTCCAGGGAGCGCAGCAGGAGATCCAGCGGAGCCTCGACCAGCAGGGCCTCGGCGACACGGTGAGGTTCCGCCTGGAATCGCGGGGTCTCGTCGTCACCATCGTGAGCGACAAGGTTCTCTTCGAACCGGGTCAGGCCGAACTGCGGACCGAGGGCCGGGAGGTCATCGACCGGCTGTCCGCCGCCATCAGCCGGCTGCCCAACAAGCTGGCGGTGGAGGGCCACACCGACAACGTGCCGATCTCGGGACGCTACCCGTCCAACTGGGAGCTGTCGACCGCCCGGGCGACCACCGTCCTCCGGGAGTTGATCGAGCGCCACGGACTGGCGCCGGCGCGGCTCTCGGCGTCCGGCTACGCCGACGAACGGCCCATGGCCGGCAACGACACGGCGGACGGGCGGGCGGCCAACCGGCGCGTCGAGCTCGTCGTCCTGGCCGACGTGGCCGCGGCCTTGCGGGACATCGCCTCCGGAGGTGAGCCACCCGTCGGTGAGATCCACCCGGGCCCACAGGACGCGGCCCCGAGCACCCATTCCACGGAAGGACATTGACGATGGCCAAGAAGAAGAAGGGCGACGGCGAAGAAGCCAAGGGCGGCAAGGGGAAGACTTTGGTCCTGTACGCCCTGGCCGCGCTCGCCATCCTGGGCGGACTCAAGGGGTTCGTGCTGGGCGGCGGCAGCAAGGCAGCGGCGGCCGACGCCACGGCCACGACGACCACCACCAAACCGGGGCCGATCGTCACGCTCGACCCGATCACCGTGAACATCCAGGGCGACCGGTTCCTCAAGGTCGGCCTCGGCCTGCAGCTGTGGGGAAAGCCTGCCCCCGCCGATGGTGGCCACGGTGCCCCTGATTCCGACGACCCCACCAAGGGCTATGCCCGAGCGCTCGACCTCACCATCGAGACGTTCGGAGGCCACTCCTACGAGGATCTCGTCACGCCGGAAGGGCGGCAGAAGGCCAAGGACGAGCTGGCCGAGAAACTCAAGCACGTCTACCACGATGAGGTCGAAGGGGTGTACTTCACCGATTTCGTCATGCAGTGAGATCAGGTGCGGGACCCCGGGGTCGATCGGGTGGGGCATGCCGTCACCCAGCGCGACTCCGGTCGCCTACGACTTCCGACGACCCAACAAGTTCACCCGGGAGCACGTCCGCGCCCTCCAGATCGCCAGCGAGACCTTCGCCCGCCAGTTCACGACGGTGCTGTCGACCACGCTGCGGACCGTCTCCCATGTCCAGGCCAAGGGCATCCACCAGCTGACGTACGACGAGTACATCCGGGACATCCCCAACCCGACGTACCTCGCCATCCTGTCGCTGCCGCCGCTGGCCGGAGCGTCGATCTTCCACCTGCCGCTGCCGGTGGTGATGACCGCTGTCGACCGCCTGCTCGGCGGGCCGGGAACGGGCCCGGCGGTCAATCGGCCGCCGACCGAGATCGAGCAGTCGCTGATGCGCGACCTGCTCGGCCGGGTGCTGCGGGAGCTGGCCTACGCCTTCGAGTCGCTCACGGCGTTCGAGCCGACCGTGCTCCACCAGGAGTCGAACCCCCAGTTCGCCCAGATCGGCTCGCCGAGCGACATGGTCATCGTCTTCGTCTTCGACCTGCGGATCGGCGGCCAGGCCGGCGAGGCGACGCTCTGCATCCCCTTCGCCGCTCTCCAGCCCGTCCTCGACGAGATCGCGGCCAACTCGCTGCTGGCCGGGCGCGTCGAGGCCGACGCCGAGTCGGTGCGCGACGCCCTGGCCGGGCGGGTGGGCGCCGCGCCGGTCTCGGTCAGCGTGAGCTTCCCGCCCGTTGTCCTCGCCCTGTCGGACATCGTCGATCTCCGGCCGGGTGACGTCGTCCCGCTCGACCACAGCGTCGACGCCCCGCTCGAAGTGTCGGTCGGCGGTGTGGCCCGGTTCGCCGCCCGGCCCGGCCGGCGGGGCAAGCGCCTGGCCTGCGTGATCACCTCGGTCGCCCCCAAGGAGAGTGCATGACCCAGTCCGGACAAGGCCTGGCCGGCGAGGTTGCCGCGGGGCCCTCCGTCGCCGCTCCGGCGGCCCTCGACGAGGCGCTGGCCGCCGCCGCCGGCGCCGCCTGCGACATCCTCCCCGCCGGCACGGAATGGTCGGGCCAGACGGTGGACGGGGTCGCCCCCGCCGCTCCCGGCGACGGCGCCGCGGCCGTCGCCGCCACCCTCCCGGGGCTGGGCCGCCTCGTGCTGGCCGTGGCCGCGCCGCTGGCCCGGGAGGTCCAGGTCGGCCCGCCCCCGGCGGAGAACCTGCTCGACGGGCTGCAGCCGGCCTTCGCCGCGGCTGCCGCGGCGTTCGGCGTGACGGCGGCGGCGCTGGCCGACTACGGCGAGGTCGACGTCGCCGCCCTCACACCCGGCCCCGGTGAAGAGGCCCACGGCCTCCTCCTGCTCGACGGTGAGGCGCACCAGGCGAGCCTGGCCTTCATGGCCCCGGTGGGAGTGATGGCGGCGTCCGCCGTGGCCGACCACGAGTTCGCGCCGCTCCCGCCGCCGCCGGGCCCGGCCACCGCGGCGCGCCGCAGCCTGGTCGGCGGCCCCATCGAGCTCCTCCACGAGGTCGAGATGGGCGTGACCGTCGAGCTCGGCCGGACCCGCATGCTGGTCCGGGACATCCTCGACCTGAGCCCCGGCTCCGTGGTCGAACTCGACCGGGCCGCCGGTGCGCCCATCGACGTACTGGTGAACGGCACGCTCATCGCCCGGGGTGAGGTCGTCGTGATCGACGAGGAGTTCGGGATCCGCATCACCGAAGTCATCGGCCGCTGACCCATGGACACCTCCCTCGTCGCTCTCCTGATCCGCGTCGTCGTCTCCCTGGGCGTCGTCCTGGCCGTCATGGCGGGGGCGGCCGCCGTCCTGCGCCGCAGCGGCGTGGTGGGAACGGCGGGGGTGGGGCGGAGGGTGCGGCGCCGCACGGTGCCGCTGGAGGTCGTCGCCCGTCACGGTCTGAGCCGCGGAACGTCGGTGACCATCGTCCGGTTGGGCGGGAGGGCGCTGGTCCTGGGCGTGACCGAGCACCGCGTCTCACTGTTGACCGAGATCGACCCCACCGAGCTCGACGCTCCGCCGGAGTTCGATGCTGCAAACCCGTCCGGCCCAGGGATCGGCGCCGGCACCCTCCCATGGAAGGTCGCCCTCGAGCAGCTGCGGGACCGGACCGTCCGCCGGTCCTGACCCAAGCCCGGAGACCCGTGATGCCGACCTCCCTGGGCCGGCGCGCCCGGCAGGCGTGCCTGCTCGCCCTCCTCGCCTGGATCTCGTTCGGGGCGCTCCCGGCCGGCGCGGTGCCGGTTCCTTCGGACGCACCGGCGCCGGGCCCGTCGGCGACCCGCACGGCGGCGGCCACCCCCGCCGCCGGCGGCGCGATCGCCGGTGCCCCCGCCGATGGGACCGACCCCCGGGCATCGGTCAGCCTCGACCTCGGCGGCGTCGGCGGGAAACCCAGCCAGAGCCTGATGATCATCGTGCTGATCACGCTGCTGGCCGTGGCGCCGGCGCTGCTCATCATGATGACGAGCTTCACCCGCATCGTGATCGTGCTGTCGCTCACCCGCAACGCCCTCGGTCTCCACACGATCCCGCCCAACCAGGTCATCGTCGGTCTGGCCATGTTCCTCAGCTTCTTCGTGATGTCGCCCACCTTCGGCGACATCAACCGTGACGCCATCCAGCCGATGCTGAAGGGCGAGAAGACGCAGGGTCAGGCCTACGACGCGGCGGTCGGCCCGCTGCGGACGTTCATGCTGAAGCAGACCCGCAAGGGCGAGCTGGCCATGTTCAGCGCCGCCAGCGGTGAGGAGCGGCCGGAGAAACCCGAGGACGTCGGCCTTGCCGCCCTCATCCCGGCGTTCATCCTCTCCGAGCTGAAGACGGCCTTCATCATCGGATTCGTCGTCTTCATCCCGTTCCTGGTGATCGACATCGTCGTCTCCAGCTCGCTCATGTCCATGGGGATGATGATGCTCCCGCCGGTGTTCGTTTCCCTCCCGTTCAAGCTCCTGCTGTTCGTCATGGTCGACGGCTGGGGCCTGATCGTCCGCTCCCTCCTGAAGAGCTTCGCCTGATGGACACCAACGTCGTCGAGATCGCCGTCCAGACGATGATCGTCTGCGCCAAGCTGTGCGCCCCGATCCTGATCATGAGCCTGGCCGTCGGTCTCGGAGTGTCGCTCTTCCAGTCGGTGACCCAGATCCAGGAGGTCACCCTCACGTTCGTGCCCAAGCTCATCGGGGTCGGGCTGGTGCTGATGCTCTCCGGTCACTGGATGCTGGGCGAGCTCATCGGCTTCACCAACCACCTCTTCGACATGGTTCCCCGGCTGCTGCAGTCGGCCTGATGACGATCGATCTCGCTCCGGCCCTCGTGTCGGGCTACCTGCTGGCCATGGTGCGGGCCGCGGCCTGGGTGTTCGTCTGCCCACCGTTCGGGAACCGGTCGGTGCCGGCGCCGGTGAAGGTCGGCCTGGCCGCCGCTCTGGCGCTGGTCGTCGGACCCCGCCTCGCCGATCAGGCCGTACCCCTCGAGGTGGGGCCACTGCTCAGCGCCGCTGTTCTCCAGGTCGCCGCCGGCCTCGCCCTCGGGTTCATCGGCGTGGTCCTCTTCGCCACGTTCTCCTTCGCCGGGGGGCTCATCGACCTGTTCAGCGGCTACTCCACGGCACAGCTGTTCGACCCGGGCAACAACGCCCCGGTCAGCATCTTCGGCCAGTTCTACAGCGTGCTGGCCACCACGCTTCTGTTCGCCATCGACGGGCATCTCCTGCTGGTGCGGGGCTTCCTGACGTCGTTCGACGCCGCGCCGCTTACGTCGTTGTCGGCCGGCACGATCGCCGAGCTCCTGACCGGGGACATCGGCCTCTTCTTCGTCGCCGCGCTGGAGATCGCCGCGCCGCTGCTGGCCGCCCTGTTCCTGGCGGAAGCGGCGCTGGGGCTCCTGGCCCGGGCCGCGCCCCAGATGA
Source organism: uncultured Actinomycetes bacterium (assembly GCA_963723985.1). GTDB lineage: Bacteria > Actinomycetota > Acidimicrobiia > IMCC26256 > BP-133 > BP-133. Next base: position 449,239 of record CAVRTC010000003.1, on the reverse strand, counting down.
ACGTCTTCCAGGTTGGGTTGCCGGTGAAGATCCTGGTGACGCTGACCCTGGCCGGCCTCGCCCTCCCGCTGCTGCCCGACGCCGTGAGCGGTGTCACCAACCAGATCGTCCGCCACGGCCTGACCGCCATCCGGGGCTAGGAGAAGGCCAGGCCGGGTGAGCTCCGACAAGACCGAACAGCCAACCGCCAAACGGAAGCGGGAGGCCCGCCGCGACGGCAACCTGGCCCGCTCGTCGGAGCTCGTGACCTGGGCTCAGATGCTGGCCGCGGCGTTCCTGCTCCCGGCCTGCCTGGGTCTGGGCGTGCGGTCGCTGCGGCAGGTGATGCACCAGGTCGGAGTGCTGGTGAGCCGGCCGGACCCCGACGCCGCCGTCGGCCTCCTGGGGTCGGGTCTCCTCGGCGGGCTCCTGGCCATCGCCCCGCTCGCCCTCGGGATGGTGGCCATCGGGCTCATCGGCAACTTCGCCCAGACCGGCTTCGCCTTCTCCGGCAAGGCCCTCCGACCGAAGTTCGACCGGATCTCACCGGCCAAGGGCCTCAAGCGGATGCTGTCGCCGCACTCCGCCTGGGAAGCGGTCAAGGCCGCCCTGAAGCTGGCGGTGCTGACGGCGGTGGCCTGGCCCGGCGTGTCGCACCTCGGAGCGGCGTTGTCCGCCGGCGGGCAGGTACCGAGCGGCCAGGTCCTCGCCGCCGTGTCGTCGGCCACGCTGGGCCTCATCCGCTCCACCGCCCTGGCCGGCCTGGCCCTGGCCGTCCTCGACTACGGGTTCGTGCGTCGCCGGGTCCGCAAGGGAATGATGATGACGCAGCGTGAGGTCAAGGATGAGTACCGCCAGTCGGAAGGCGACCCGCACATCCGGTCCCGGATCCGCCAGCGGCAGATGGAGATGAGCCGCAACCGCATGATGGCCGCCGTGGCCGTCTCCAGCGTGGTCGTCGTCAACCCGACCCACGTCGCCGTCGCCCTCGAGTACCGGCCCGAGCTCGGCGCCCCCCGGGTGGTGGCCAAGGGCCAGGGCTTCATCGCCGCCCGCATCCGCGAAGAGGCCGAGAAGCACAACGTCCCCATCGTGCGCGACGTCCCTCTGGCCCGCACCCTGCACTCCGCCTGCCGGCTCGGCCAGGCGGTCCCTCCCGAGCTCTACGAGGCCGTCGCCCGCCTCCTGGCCTTCGTGTTCAGTCTGAAGCCCAGACGCGCGACAGTGGGGGCATGACTGTTCGAACCCATCGGGAGCCCGAGCCGATCGCCGTCATCGGCGCCGGGTCGGTCGGCTGCATGCTGGGCGCCCACCTGGCGCTGGCCGGGTGGGACATCGTCCTCTGCGGTCGGGCTCCGGTCGAACGCCTGGTCATGACCATCGACGGGGAAACCACCGAGCACAAGGTGACGTGGGCGGCGGAACCGGCCGACCTCCCGCCGCTGCGCTACGCCGTGCTGGCCACCAAGATCCACCACACGCCCGACGTGTCCGACTGGCTGGCCGTGCTGCCCCCGGGCGGCGTCGTGGTGGCGGCCCAGAACGGGGTCGACCACCGGGCCCGCATCGCACCGATGACCGCCGCGGCCGTGGCCCCGACGCTGGTGTACCCCAACGCCGTGCGGACCGGCCCGGGCGAGGTACGGGTCAGCCGCACCGGCCGGGGGCTCGTGGTGCCGGACGACGACGCCGGCCGGGCGGCCGTGGCCCTGTTCGCCGGCGGCGGCCTGGAAGTCGAGGCGGCGGCCGACTTCACCACCGCCGTCTGGGCGAAGCTGCTCACCAACGTGATGGCCAATCCGCTCACTGCCCTCACCGGACGCCCGATCGAGGTACTGGCCGATCCGGCCATGGCCGCGCTGGCGCTGGACCTCGCCCTCGAGACGGTCGAGGTCGCCCGGGCCGAAGGTGCTCACCTCACGCCCGAGGGCGCCCGCGACATCCTGGCCTGGCTGCAGGGCCTTCCCGGCCACCTTCCCTCCTCGATGCTCCAGGACCGCGCCGCCGGTCGGACGCTGGAGCACCACGGCCTCCTCGGCCCGGTGGTGGCCCTCAGCCGGCGCCACGATGTCCCCACGCCGCTCACCACCGCCGTCCTCGCGCTCCTCGACGCCCTCCTGTGCTCGAACGACTGACCGCCCGGCTCCCGGCCGGAGCGGTCGTCACCGATCCCGACATCATGGGCCGCTTCGTGCACGACGAGGCGGAGTGGGCACCGTTCGGGCAGCCGGCAGCGGTGGTCCGGCCCCGCAGCAGCGCCGAGGTGGCCGAAGTGGTGTCGGCCTGCGCCGCCACCGGCACGCCCCTCGTCACCCGGGGAGCGGGGACGGGCCTGTCCGGTGGGGCCAACGCCGTCGACGGCTGCGTGATCCTTTCCACGGAGCTGATGACGGCCATCAAGACCATCGACCCGGCCAACCAGATCGCGGTGGTCGACCCCGGCGTCATCAACGACGACCTCCGCCGCGCCGCCGCCGAGCAGGGTCTGTGGTACCCGCCCGACCCGGCCAGCTACCAGATCTCGACCATCGGCGGGAACGTGGCCACCAACGCCGGGGGACTGTGTTGCCTCAAATACGGCGTCACCCGGGACTACGTCCTCGCCCTCGAGGTCGTCCTGGCCTCCGGGACGGTCGTCCGGCTCGGGTCGGCCACCAACAAGAACTCCGCCGGCTACGACCTGCGGGGCCTCATGGTCGGCTCCGAGGGGACGCTCGGGGTGGTGACCGAGGTGACGCTGCGCCTCCGGCCGCTGCCTCCCGGGCCGCCCACCACGATCGTCGGTTTCTTCGACACCCTCACCGCCGCCGGCGACGCCGTCGCCGCCGTGACCGTCTCGGGCGTCATCCCCCTCGCCCTCGAGCTCCTCGACCGCTACTGCCTGCGGGCCGTCGAGGACTGGAAGCGGATGGAGCTCGACCTGGATGCCGCCGTCCTGCTGCTGGCCCGGGTGGACACGCCCGGCGCGGTCGGCGAGGGGGAAGCGGCCACCGTCCTGCGCTGCTTCGAGGCGGCCGGCGCCACCGGGGCGTTGCGCTCCGACGACGAGGAGACGGCCGAGGCGCTCTTCGCCGCCCGCCGCCTCGCCTACCCGGCCCTGGAACGGCTCGGGCCGCTGCTCACCGAGGACGTCTGCGTACCCCGGACCCGGGTGACCGACATGCTGGCGGCGATCGAGGCCACCGGAGACCGCCACGGAGTGACGATCGCCAACATCGCCCACGCCGGGGACGGCAACCTGCACCCGCTCTTCGTCGTCCCCGCCGGTGACGACGACGCCCGCCACCGGGCCCAGCGGGCCTTCGACGACATCATCGCCGCCGCCATCGCCCTCGGCGGGACGGTCAGCGGCGAACACGGCATCGGGCTGCTCAAACGGGCCGGTCTGGCCGCCCAGGTGGGCCCGGACGTGCTCGCCCTCTACGCCGCCGTCAAGCGGGCCCTCGACCCGGCCGGGATCCTCAACCCGGGCAAGATCATCTGAACCCGCGTCGCCGGGTTCCCGGCGCTCAGTTCGGGACGCCGGGGGCCGATCAGGGAAACGTCAAGCCGCCAGGACGGCGGTTTCGCTGACGCCCACGGACGGCGACCCTCGGGAGCCTTCACCAGCCTCCCCTGAGATCACCCGTCGAGGTCGCGTGTGCGAAGTACCCGGCTGAGCCAGATCGGCATTCCCGCCGCCGTCGTCGCCATCGTGGTGATGATGGTCGTGCCGCTGCCGACCGTGCTGGTGGACCTGCTGCTGGTCTGCAACCTGGCCGGCGCCACCGTCATCCTCCTGGTGAGCATGCACGTGCGGCGCCCGCTCGACTTCTCGATCTTCCCGTCGCTGCTGCTCATCGCCACGCTGTTCCGGCTGGCCCTCAACGTGAGCTCCACCCGCCTCGTCCTGCTCCACGCCGACGCCGGCAAGGTCATCGAGAGCTTCGGACACTTCGTGGTCGGCGGGTCGGTGGTCGTCGGGCTGGTGATCTTCCTCATCCTGTCGGTGATCCAGTTCATCGTGATCACCAACGGTGCCGGCCGGGTGGCCGAGGTCGGAGCCCGCTTCACGCTCGACGCCATGCCCGGCAAGCAGATGGCCATCGACGCCGACCTCAACTCCGGCCTCATCAGCGAGGACGAGGCCCGCCGGCGCCGGCGGGAGGTGGGCGCCGAGGCCGACTTCTACGGGGCGATGGACGGCGCCAGCAAGTTCGTCAAGGGCGACGCCATCGCCGGTCTCCTCATCATCATCATCAACCTGTTCGGCGGGTTCGTCATCGGCGTCGTGCAGCACCACCTGAGCATCAGTGACGCGATCAGCCGCTACGCCCTGCTGAGCGTGGGGGACGGGCTGGTGTCGCAGATCCCCGCCCTGCTCATCTCGATCGCCTCCGGCCTGGTGGTCACCCGGGCGGCCACCGACTCTGACATGGGGACCGACCTGCTGACCCAGCTCGGTCGCCAGGAGCAGCAGCTCCGCTTGGCCGGGAGCTGCATCGCCCTCATGGCCCTGGTCCCCGGCCTGCCCAAGATCCCGTTCCTCGTCGTGGGGGGCGCCCTGTGGTTCGCCTCCGCCCGGGCGAAGGACGCCAACGCGGCGGAGGCTGCGGCGGCGGCGGAAGCCGCCGCTCCGAGCTCGGCCGGCGCCGGAGGCGCCGCCGGTGGTGCCACGGGCTTTTTGCCCGACACCCCCGAGGAACTCGCCGTCACCATGCGGGTCGAGCCCCTCGAGCTGGAGATCGGAATCGGCCTCATGGACCTGGCCGACACGGCCCGGGGCGGTGACCTGCTCGACCGGGTCCGGGCCCTGCGCCGGAAGGTGGCCATGGAGCTCGGCATCGTCATCCCGCCCGTGCGGACCCGCGACAACCTCGCGCTGGCACCGTCGGCCTACGCCATCCGGGTCCACGGCGTCGAGGTGGCCCGGGGCGAGGCGCCGGGCGGCTGCGTCCTGGTCCTGGGGGAGAGGCCCTCCGGCGTTCCCGGCACCCCGACCCGGGACCCGGTCTTCGGCCTGGAGGCGTCGTGGGTGCCGGCCGAGTTCGGGCCCCAGGCCGAGTTGGCCGGCGCCACCGTCGTCGACCGGGGCTCGGTGGTGACCGCCCACATGGCCGAGGTCGTGCGGGGGAACGCCGGCCGGCTCCTCAGCCGGCAGGACGTCAAGCTGCTGGTCGACGCGGTGCGGGGCACCGACCCGGTCGTGGCCGACGAGTTCGGCGCCGCCGGCCTGTCGCTGGCGGAGGCGCAGCGGGTCCTGCAGGGCCTGCTCGACGAGGTGGTGCCGATCCGCGACCTGGTCCGGATACTGGAGGTGCTGTCCGAACGGTCGCGGCTCACGAAGGATCCCGAGGTGCTGACCGAAGCGGTGCGGATGGCGCTCGGGCCGTCGATCTCGGCCGGGCACGCGTCCGACGGGAAGCTGCCGGTGCTGACCCTCGAACCCCTGCTGGAGCACGCCCTGCTGGAATCGGTCCGGCCCGCCGAGTCCGGCAGCTATCTGGCCCTCGACGCCGAGGTGGCCGAGCGCCTGCTGGCCGAGGTGGGCCGGGCCACCACCGCGGCCGAGCAGCAGGGCCGCCAACCGGTGCTGGTCTGCGCCGCGCCGATCCGGCCGGCGCTGCGACGCCTGGTCCGCAACGTCAACCCCGGGCTCGCCGTCCTCTCCTACCTGGAGATCGGACGTCAGCTCGAGCTCGAGAGCATGGGAGTGGTGAGCCTTGTCCCTGCAACGGTGTGAGGGCAGCAACCTGGAGTCGGTCCTCGAGGAGGTGCGCAACCGCTTCGGTGACACCGTCACGATCGTGGAGGCCAACCGGCTCCGCAAGGGTGGCGTCGGCGGCTTCTTCGCCAAGGAGCGGTTCGAGGTCGTCGTCGACATCGACGACGACACATCACCGGCGCCTACCGAACTCCCGCCCGAATATGGCGTCGAGGCTACCGAGGACTTCTGCGAGCGACTCCTCAAACTGGCTGACGATGTGAGTGACAACGTCCAGGCAAGCGCCGAGCCCCTGACCCAAGCGATCTCGACTGAGCAGCCGGAGTTCGCCGCCGTGCTCGACTCGATCACTCGGCACATGGATGTACGCCGGCCGACCCTCACGTTCCGTCCGTCCGCCGCGGCTGAACCGCCCGCGCCGCCGGAGCAGCCTCCCTCGGCGATCGACGTCCGGATGCTGGCTCGGATCGGACTTCCGGAGGACATCCGGCGGGCCGCCTCCATCAAGCCGGCCGTGGCCGGGATCGACCCGTCGGTCTGGCTCCTCGGCCTCCTCGATGGGCTGCCCGTACCCGGACGGCTGCCGCAGGGCCCCGGGTCCGTGGTCGTCGTCGCCGGCGGCCGGGAGGACGCTCTCCACCTCGCCCGCCAGATCGCCACCGACCTGGGTCTCGATCCGGACGGGCTGCTGATCGCCTCAACGACCTACAAGGGTCGGGCGATCCCCGCCGAGCGCCGTCTCACCGCCGCGGAGGTTGCCGCCGAGGCCCGCAGCAGCTGGCGCCGCCGGCCCCGGCCGACGGTGGTCGCCGTCGACGCCCCGATCGGCCGGAACGGTGACTGGGCCCGGCGGGTGATCGACGCCCTCGAGCCGACCATGGTCTGGGGTGCCGTCGACGCTGCCCGCAAGCCGGAAGACCTCGACGAGTGGGCCGAGCAGCTCGGCGGCTTCGACGCCCTCGGCGTCACCGGCATCGACCACACCGTGAGCCCGGCGGCCGTGCTGCAGTGCGGCATTCCCGTCGGCCGGCTCGAGGGCCGACCGGCCACGCCCCTCCACTGGGCCTCGCTGCTCGCCCCCCGGCTGGTGGCCTGACCCGATGCGGTCCCTCCTCGGCGATACCGCCAACCCCGACGACGTGACCCGCCGGCCCGGACCCTGGCCGGAGGTGAACCAGCGCCTGGAGATCTTCGGCTCGAGCTGGGGGGCCTGGCTGCCATCCCGGGTCGAGGACCGGCGGGGCTCCCGTCTCGTCGTTGCCGTCCCCCAGGATCCCGAAGAGCACCGGCCGGTCCCCCGTCCGGACAGTTCGGTGGCGCTGCGGTGGAGCGATCCCCACGGCGTCGGCATGGTCGAGGGCCAGGTCATCGCGGCCACCCGGGCCGGCATCGTGCCCGCCTGGGAGCTCCTCGCTCCGGGCCCGCCGGCTCTCTTCCAGCGCCGCCGCTACGCCCGCGTGCCCGTCGTGCTGCCCGGCCGAGCCGTCGGCCGCCGCGGCGCCTGGGGTCTCACGATCCTCGACGTGGCCGAGGGCGGGATCCGCTGCCTGGCCTCCCAGGTCGCGCCGTTCGACCCGGGTGAGCCGGTCGAGGTGTCGTTCGACGTCGACGGCCAGCTGCTCACCACCAGGGCCGAAGTCGTCCGCTGGGCGCTCGCCCCCGGTGGCGTGACCATCGTCTTCCGCTTCACCGAGCTGCCCCGGGGCGGCGCCGACCGGCTGCGCCGCTTCGTCTTCCGTCAGGAACTGGCCCACACCGGGGCCCGATGAATCCCCACACCGTGTTCTCCACCAGCCTCGTCACCAGCCTGGTCCTGTGGTTCCCGTCCATGCAGGCCTGCCTGCGCGGCGACCTCGACCTGGCCCCCGCCGGCCTGCGCTACCTGGCCGCGCTCTTCGCCTCCCGCCTGGCCCTGGGCTTCCTCGCCCGTCTCGTCAACGCCTACCGGGCGGCGCAGCATCACGACTCCGCCGGAGCCGGGGCCCCCTCGCCCGGTCCGTCTCCGGCGCCGTCCGTGCCTGCTTCCCCTCCCACCCCCGAACCGGCGCCACCGCACCGCCGGCGCGGCGACCGAACCACCGAAGACGACTCCGACCCCGCCACCCTCGCCGCCTGAAGCGCGGGGCCCACATCTCCGATGATGCGCCAGGAAGGCCGCAGCGCGCGTCGGAGAGGGTGGCGGCGAATCCCTTGATGATCTCCTGGCCCGGCCGAACGCCATGGCGGCACCGTCATCGTCTCCCTGCGCCAACAGGCGTGGCCGAGGACGTTGAGGGTTCGCCAGACCGAGGTGGGTGTGCGAGGCGCTCAGCTCCGGTCAGAGCGCGCGAAGTTCGATCACGGCCTCGGCACGGATCTCCTTTACTGAGCGACGCCAACGCCGATCGTGGAAGACGTGAAAATTCTCCTCGTTGATACTGCCAGGCATGGATGATCGTCAGCCGGGTGCTGCGCCAGGCCGGCTACGGCCACGCCGAGTTCGATCTCGGCTCTGGCAGTCATCAGCCGGCCGGCCATCAGCCATCGGTGCAGGCCCTTCGCCGCCTGGGTGGCGTCCCAGAGCTGTGGCCAGGCCGTCTCCGCCCGGCCGACATCACCCTCGGCGAGGTCGGTGACGAGGAGGTCGATCTTCCCCTGCGCTTCGCCGTAGGTGAAGGCGGACCGTCCCGCCAGTTCGATCGCCTCCTCGTTCAGCCGCCGGGCCGCTTCGAGGTCGAGCAGTTCGCGCAGCGCCCCCGCCTGCATGTTCATCGCTCGTGATGTGAAGGTGGTCTCGAGCTTCTGCCCTGGGCAACACTCTCTCGAAAACCCGCAGCGCCTCCTCGTGGCGCCCGAGCCCGGTGAGCGCCATGCCCAGATCGCCCCCGGAAAGCATCATGCCCTGGATCTCATGCACCTCCATCCCGAGGTCGTAGCCGCGCTGGGAGAAACCTCCACGCGCGCTCGTACCCGCCGACGTGGTACTGGAAGGTCCCGAGGAACCCGAGGAGGATGGCGAGCTTCGGCGGGTCGTCCCCAGCTTGCCAGGAGTCGACCGCCTGCTCGCCCAGGCAACCGCCTCGTCGAGGTGCCCATCCAAGCTGACGGCCAGGCACATCGCCGCTTGGGCCCGGCTCCGGAGGCGGCCCTCGCCCAGCGAATCAGCCAGTTCTGTGGCTCGGCGGGCCGATGACCCGGCCGCCTCGGGGTCCGAGAGCCAGTAGCCCAGCCTCGCCCGCCCGAGAAGCGCCTCCATCTGCTCATGACCTGGAGGGGGCGAACGGCGTCGAGCTCATCCGCCGCGGCGGTGAACTTGCCGCTCTCGAGCAGCGTGATCCCCCTCCGCAGCAGCAGGCTCTTGCGCCGCGCCCCTTCCTGCTCGGGGACGAGCTGGAGCGCCTGGGTGTAGAGGGAGACGGCCTCGCTCTTGGCCCAGGTCCGGCTGGCATGCTCAGCCGCCATCACCAGATAGCGCAGCGTCTGTTGGTCATCCCCCGCTTCCCGCCAGTGGTGGGCGAGCAGCGAGGCCGCCTCCGCCAAGCGGTCCCCGGCCGCGTTCTCGACGAAGTGGGCCACGGCGGCGTGGCGCTCCCGACGGGCTGCCCTGGGAGGGTGGCGTAGGCCACCTCCCGAATGAGCATGTGCTTGAAGGAGAACTCCCGGTCACCCTGGAGGCGCGAGGTGGGCTCTGGGCGGATGAGATCTCTGGCCTCGAGGGAATCGAGGACTTCGTCGAGACTGTCCCCGGTCCCCAGCCGGCGAGTGCGCCCCGCCAGAAGATCTTCCCCACGACGGAGGCGTCGAAGATCACCTCTCGCTCGGTGGCGGGCAGGGCGTCGAGGCGGGCGGCGATGATGCCCTGGACGGTGGTCGGCAGGGTTGTGACCTCCGTCGTTCGTTCAGCGACGAGGCCGCCAGTTCTTCGATGGGGCTGCTGGCCGTGCGGGCCGGAGGCGTCGACCTGATCCGTCTCCCCTGGAGCAGCGAGCCGATGAGTTTCCGGGAGTCACCCGACGAGAGGGGCTGGAGATCGAGCACGGTGGAAGAAGCGATCCCGCCGCCCCATCCGGGGCGGGTGTCCAAGAGTTCGGGCCGCGCCAGAGTGAGGAAGAGGGCCGAGCATCCCGGCACCGACTGGCGAGGAACTCGACCTGATCCAGAGCTGGTCCGACTGGAACATGCCGGAGATGAACGGTCCGATCGAGTCTCCCTCGCGCGCCCCGGGCCGAGGGCAACACGCCCTGTCCGCTTCGGCTTCGTCACCTCGGCGGTCCACCACGAGGCGGGAGGCCACGTCCTCAACTCCCCGGCCGGGAGGAGGGCGGCCACGGCCCGGCTCAGCTTCTCGCGAGCCAACGGGGCGGCGTCGTTCTCGAAGACGCCCGCGACCTCCTTGACGAACTGGGCGAAAGCCCGGTAGCCAGCCGTCTCGCCGTACGGCAGGGATCTTCCCGTCAGTGTCCGGCCCCCGGCCGCTGCGACCAGGGTGACGAACTCCTGACTGAGTCCGGTCTTGCCAATGCCGGGCGGGCCCAGGATGGTGACGAGATGCGGCCGCCGTTCGGCCACCACCCGCTCCCACGTCGCCCGCAGGAGCCCGAGTTCGCTGTTCCGCCCCACCACCGCGGCCACCGACGGCGGGCGTTCAGCGGGGGCCACGGCCGACCCGAGTGCCAGCCAGGCGCCAAGCGGCGCTTCCTTTCCCTTCACTCGCAAGGGCTCGACCGTGATAGGAGCAGGCCCGTCCTGGCCGGCGCCACGTTCTTCCCGACGAGCGTCTGCCCGATCCCGCCTACGAGTCGAGGCCACGTTACCGGTCGCCCATCACGGTGAAGCCTCGGGCTCCCTCGGTCCGACAGGAGCGAACATCACCAAGCCGTTCACCCCGATTCGCAGGAGAAGGCGCCGAGTTCCTCCGTGTGCTCGACGGTGCAGCGGTGCATTTCGAGCGCGGCCCGGACCGCCCGCTCGGGGTCGTCGCCGTGGGCGACCGGTGCCCCGAACAGGGCCATGAGTTCGTCGCCGACGACCTTGTCCACCGACCCGCCGAAGCGTGAGACGATCTGGCCCATCGTCGCCATGCACCCGTCGATCAAGGACCGGACGTCTTCGGGGTCCATCCGCTCGGAAAGGGCGGTGAACCCCGAGAGGTCGTCAAAGACCACCGTGGTCCAGCGCCGCTCTTCGGCGGGAATCCGGACCTGGGTGGCGACGAGCTTAAGCCCTGCCCCACACGAGCCACAAAAACGAAACCCGACCGGGTTGGGCTTGCCGCAGGAAGAACAGGGGAGGGGCAGACCGGCGCCGCAGATCCGCAGAACCGTTGCCCACTCGACGCGCCCGCCCCGCAGGCCGGACAGGTCGGTGTCTCCGCCACGGTGCCACCTCCCGGGCCAATGCCCAGCAACGAAGCGTAATCTCCCGCGCCCCGTCCCGAAGGATCGATCCGTCCTCGCGACGGGCCAATGCCGGCGACGCGCTCGGGTTTCTGGGCGTCAGTGGCGGGAGGGGAGGGTGGAGCGCCGGGCCATCAGGTGGGCGTCGACTTCACCGATGCGGGCTGAGGCCAGGGACACCTCGAGCTGCTGGGTGGGTTGCACGTAACCATGGATGAAGACGGGGAGGCCGAGCCGGAGGCCGCCGTGGCGTCCTCACGCCGCGTTCCGCCCCCGCGACTTCTCGCCGTCCAGATCGAGGGCTACGGCGCCGGGCGCATCTCGCCGCTGGTCAACTAACAGGTGGGCCTGTCCACTATGTGGACCACTCGTGGGCTGGTAGTGGCGTCTGCGAGAACGTACAGGTGGCCGTCGCCGTCAACCGCCAGATGTCTGGGGTAACGAACGACCGCCTCCAGGGCTGGCTCCCGGTCAGCCGTAATCCTCAGATCCTCGCCGGTGCCGACCACGGTGCGGATGGTCCCCGACTGGTTGACGCAACGGACCCGGTGGTTTCGGGTGTCGGCGATATACAGCAAACGGCGGGTCGAGTCGAAAGCGAGGCCGACTGCCCCACCAAACCGGGCAGCGACCGCTGGGCCGCCGTCGCCAGCAAACCCCTCTTCGCCGGTGCCGGCGACGACCACGGGTGGCTGCTTCAAATCAGTCCGCAGCACTCGCCGACCGTCCGCTACGTACAGCACCTTCTCGCCCGAGTCGAACGCCAGGTCGGTCGGTACCTGCAGGCCGGTGACGCCGGGCAACTCGACAGGGGGTCCTTCGCCCTTTGGGACAGCGAGGATCCGGCGGTTTCCGGAGTCGGCCACGTACACATAGCCGCTCGCCTCGTCGACCGCCACGCCCCTCGGATTGTCCAGCTCGAAGCCGACCAGATCTGGGCCGCCGACGAGCGCCCGGAGCCGCGTGCGGCCGACCACCTCCCAAACCCCGTCGCCCGCCTCCGATTGGGCTGCGAGTAGTCGCTGCCGGCTCGAGTCAAAAACGAACGCGGTGAATGGCACGGAGTCATCCCGGTACACGTCTCGCCGCCGCCCGCTCCGGTCAACGCCCGGACCTCCTCGTCTCCTATTCCCCTCTGCGCGACGAATACTTCACCATCACGGCTGACTGTCATCGCGGTGAACCAGTCGCCCTTCCCCGCTTCGACGACGACGACGATCTCGCCCGGCTTGGCCTGCGGGCGAGGCGTCGGACCGCGGCAGCTAAGCGTTGCAACGGCGACCATCAGAGGGACGGCGGCCGATCGAAGCCGGCGCGGAACATTCACAGCGAAACCAAGATCTGCTCGCGGAAGCTCTCCTGCATCTGGTCACGTATCCCGTCGGCGGCGTTGGCCAGCTCCGGATTGGTGTACCTGACCCATGTGACGAACAGGTCCCATTTGTGAGCGTCCGACGGATGCGGGACCTGAAGCACTCCGTCGGGAAGAGGGCTTCTCGCCATTGCGACACTTCTTCGATGCGCCCATCCCGGAAGACCGGGTCGGCCGGAAGGTCGGGCGGAAAGTTGCGGGGGTCGAGGTTGACGTGCAATCGCGACCGGGTGCCCGGATCGGTGAGGACGCTGACGTAGGCCAGGTGTTCCAGCGTGCCTCCAAGCGACCGGATGAATTTCTCACGGCGTTCCTGGTCTGTCTTTGCTCGGCGGAGTTCTTCTAGCCGGTCTCGGCGAGCTAACTCCTCGGAACCTAAGGCGAAGACGATCGTCTTGCCAGTGTCGACTGCCAGGGAGACAAGCGGCACTTTTTCCGCTCCGCGCATGAGCAAGCCGCCGACGCTCTCGAGGACGCCTTTGGCGATATCCTGCCCGGCCTTCTCGAGATCGAGGGCCGATTGAATGTCGTAGGACTTTGAGGCGATGGCGCCGAAGAGGGCCCCAATGCGGCTCAACTCCTCCCGGGCGACAGGGTCGGCATCCTTTGCGGCCAGCGCGGGGCCGGACGACGCGAGTTCGTCGCGGGCGTAATCCCCGGCAGCGCTCAGGAGGGTCTGGCGTGCGATGGGGTCGGCGGCCAGGTCGGCGATGACCGAGCGCAGTTCGGTGGGATCGGGAGCGAACCTCTTGTCCTCGCGATGGTCGCCGGCCTTCGAGCGGAGGCCACGGGCCAGCGATTCCATCCTTCCCGGCTGGGCGAGCAGGTTGGCGAAGGCCTGTTTCGCGGCCGGTTCAAAAGGTCGGTCGTGGGCGAAGGCGATCAGGCGCTCGAGGGCGTCATCGGCCTCGCTGGCCCGTTCCGGCGGGAACACCGCCATCTGGGGGATGAGATTGGCGGCGATCTCCCGGTACCAGGGTCTCGGGTCACCCCGACCGCTCGTGTCGCGGCCTTTGTACAGCACCTCCACGAGCTGTTCGGTCCAGGCGGGGTCGAAGGCGGCGTCGGGGCATGGGCACATGCCGAGGAGGGCGGCCCGGCGTGGCGCTTTCGCCCTGTCCTTCCCGAGGACCTTCTTGAGGAAGTCTGGCCCCAAACCGCGCCCGCCCCTCGGAGTCCTCCTGGACAGACGCTCGGGCCACGACGGCTTGGAGGTCGCAGGGGTCGAGCACTTCCGCGTCGAGGAGAGCGGCCAAGCCCTTCGGACCCAGTTCCTTCAGGAATCCCCGGGCGTAGGCGGGGTCGTCAGCCGCCTTTTCCTTGGCCCGGGCCAGGATCTTTCTGGCCCCCTTGGGATCCGTCAGGCGGAACAGGCCACCCTTGAGCTTTCCCCGGATCCGGCGGGCGTCGGAGGCTCCCAGGCGGCCTTGATCGCGGGGTATAGCGGCGGGACTCGGCCGTGACTCGACGGCCGGGGCCGTCACCGCCGGCGATCGTTGAGGTCCCGGAGATGACGGCGGCGCGATCGGAGATGCAGCGCGTCGGACACCCGTGGCGTAACAAGCCGGAGAACGCCGCCGCCACAGAGGCCGCGGCCGCGACTGCTCGGCCCGGTCGGCCTGCTCGATGATCGCCACCCGCCTGTCAAGCTCCACGGGCCAACCCACGGAGGTCGCCGGCGATCCACTCCCAACTCCCAGGCGAGTCGAGCCGCAACTGGCTGAGGGCATTCCCGAGCCTGCGCCTGCACCCGTCGAGGTCATCGGCGGCCTTGTCGAGCTGCCGCGTCAGATGACGGGCCTCGGCGGTGTCCATCCGGCGCATCCCACCCCGCCGCTGGCGTGACTCGAATCCGCCAGGCTCGAACTGCAGATGACCGGGGGTGCGTTGAGCCCACGTTGTGATCGCCGTGACTGCCGTCTCCGGAAGGAAGTCGCACGCCCAACAGACCCCCAGAGGTGTGGAGTTGCTCGGCCGCGGCTTTCAGTCCCGCCAGGTCGTGGGCTCGGCCTCGAGCTTGTCGAGTTCCCGCTGCCATCCGCCGAGCAGGAAGGTCGTTCCGTCGCTTAGCGGTCCCTCGAACGCCCGTGAACGACCTGCTGAGGCGTGCCAGCGGTCCTCCCGAACCAGGATCGAGCCAGGAGGCTTCCCGCCCGAGACCGATGCCACCTCCTGCAAGGGCGGACCCGAGGACGGATGCGACGTCCGACACGACCCGAAGGTATCGGTCCGACTCAGCCGCCCGCCCAGGCGGTTGACCGCTCCGTCGGTGGTGAGCTCCACCGGGCGGCCGGCCCACTCCTCGGTGGTCATCGAGGCCAGGGCGGACGGGTCGGTGCTGTTGGCCAGGGTCCGGCGGCCGTCGGGCGTCAGCGTCGTCAGCACCCCGAGGGCGGGCCGGCCGTCCCGCCCGTACTGCACGGTCGTGGCCTCGATGGTGGCCGGGCCGGCGTAGGCCCCGGCGGGCACCCGGGTGGGGTTGGCGGCGATCCGGGCGTTCGTGTCGCCGGGATCGACCCGCACGAACCCCCCGTCCGGGGGCCGGGTGGAGTAGACGCCCGCCGAGTGCTTCGTCAGGTAGTAGCCGAGCCCTGTCACCATTCCCAGGGAGCCCGGGTCGGCCCGGCAGGCGTCGGCCATGGCCGCCACCGAGTGGGTCATGTAGTTGTTGCCCGGTCCGCCGAAGAACGACAGGCCGCCGGTGACCGTGAGCGGCCGGTCGTCGCCGCCGGCCGGGCCGGCCAGGCCGATCTCCTGCAGGGCCATCTCCACCGCCGACGGGAAGCAGGAGTAGAGGTCGAACCGGGCGATGTCGTCGACGCCGACCCCCGCCCCGGCCAGCGCCGCCCGGGCGGTCTCCCGCAGCCCGGCCGACTCGGCCAGCGACCACCGCTCAGTAAAGAGCTGGGTGTCGGCGCCGTCGGCGCCGGCGTGGAGGTACACCAGCCGGTCGTCGGCCACTCCGGTCGCCCGGGCCGCCTCCGGCGAGCACAGCAGCACCGCCCCGGCCTGGTCGGTGTAGATGTTGGAGCACATCAGCTTGGTGTAGGGGTAGGTCACCATCCGATTCTCCGGCCCCGCCGTGCGGATCTCCTCCGGGGACCACGCCTTCGACGACCAGGCCGCCCCCCGGGTCCCCGACACCGCCGCGAACCGGGCCCACAGCTCCGACACCACCCGGCGGTGCTCCTCCAGGCCCCGCCCCGCCGCCGCCCGCAGCGCCGACTCGAACAGCGGGTAGATGGCGGTCGGCAGCGCCGCCTGGTGGACGGTCTCGTCGTCGGACCACCCCGGCCGGTCGTCGCCCATCAGGGGCGCCGGCTCGCCGGCCGGCAGCGGCTTGTCCAGCTCGGCGATGGCGTCGGCCGGCGCCCGCTTGCGGCTGTGGATGTTCTCCACGCCCACGATCAGCGCCACGTCCAGTTGTCCGGCGGCGATCTCGGCGCCGAGCTCGTTGAGCAGGTACTGCGGAATGTTCCCGCCGATCCGGCTCTGCAGGGTGCGGACCCCCGACAGCCCCAGCCGGTCGGCCACCAGCCGCCCGGGGTCGGGATGCCGCAGCGAGATGCTCATGACGGCGCCGACGACCTCGACCCGCTCAAGGAGCTTGCCGCCGGCGTCGTCCCCGGCCCGCCGGGCGGCCTCGACCGCCAGGTCCAGTGCCCCGAGCAGCCCGGGACCGGAGGTGGCGTGCTGAACGATCTCGCCGCAGCCGGCCACGGCGGGGCTACGAGAGGCGGTGCTCATGACCGCAGCGTACCGACGCCGATCCCCGTCTCTTCAGCCCTTCTCCCATCGGGCCCGGGTGGCCCTGGCCTCCTTCACGCGCTCCACCGTGGCCTTGATCCGGCGTCGGTCCCAGTCGCCCGGCGCGAACTTCGTCACGAGGTCGGCCAGGAGGCGGACGGCCAGCCAGTGGTGGAGGACGCCGGCCGCCGCCTTGTCCTTGGTGGTCCGCTCCACCTCCTCCAGGACCAGCGCCCGGTCGTCGGCCTCCTCCAGCCGGGGCCAGAGCATCAGGAGGTCCTGGTGGGCCGGTGCCCGGGTCAGGTACTCCCAGTCGATGACGGTGACGGCCGACTTCGAGGCGTCGAACAGGATGTTGTGGAGGACGTAGTCGCCGTGGGCCAGGGTGTCGCGGGGCAGCTGGGCCGCCGCCGCCCGGGCGGTCCGGAACTCGGTGGGGGACAGGGGGCTGCGGACGATCCGGCCCAGCCTCACCAGCCCGGCCCACTGCCCGCCGCCGTGGGCCGCCACCGGCGCCCGGAGGCTGGGGGGCGGCTCGGCGGCCCCGGAGATGGCCCGGGCCGCCCCGACGGCCGCCTCGACGTAGGGCCGCCCGCTCGTCACCCCGTCGTTGACGGCCCGGGTCGTCACCAGCCACCCGTCCCGCCGCTCGACCACGGCCGGCACCGGGATGCCGTTGCGGGCCGCCCAGTCCAGGCGCTCCGCCTCCTCCCGGATGCGGCTTCGGGTGCGGTCGTCGTGGGCCATGTGGATGGCGCAGCCCGTCGTCAGACCGACCCACGGCTGGCCGGGGCGAGTCGTCACGATCTGCGGTCGTTCACCGACCACGGACGTAACTTCAGCGATTACTTCCTCTATATCCACGTCGTCAACATTGAAAGCAGAGGACAGAAAGGTCATCATGGGACACTCTGGCGTATGAAGGTGAGCCACGGAACGTGACAACAGATGTGCTCCGAGCGCGCAGCAGCGGGCGATTTCGCGGCCAGTTCCGGCTGGCCAGGAGCACAGCAATGCCCGGCGATTTTCCCTGTCTCCCGAATTGCGTCATGAACCTCGACCGTAAGCGTTCACTCATCACCGGGTATTCGAGACGGCCGAGCTGGGGTTCGACCACTCTGCGTAGACATTACGCAGCGTGGCGGTCCAGTCTGCTCGGCCACCTCCTGTATTCGGCGGCGCCCGAAGGACGACAGCATCGCACGACAGACCTCCTGGTCGGTCCGGATGTCCGGTGGGCCGTCATATCTGGGGAATGACGACCAACTACGGAGGTGACTGGGTGGCATCCGCCACGCAACACTCCCGGCGGCTTTCGCCGGCGGTGGAAACACCGTCGCTCGAAACGCCGCCGGCCCCGACCCGGGAAGCTGCCGGGCGGGGGTCGCAGTCGCTGCGGCGCATCCTGGTAGTGCTCGACGCCACCGCCATCATGGTGGCCTGGTCCATCGCGCTGCTGGTGCCCGACGGGGTCGACCGCCCGGGCGTCTCCGCCGTTCCCAATCTCGTCTTCGCCGTGATCCTGGCCACCGGCGCCGCCCTGGCCATGATCGCCTCCCAGCGCCTGTACCTGGCCCGGGTGTGCAGCGTCCGGGCCGTCGAGACCGTCCGACTCGGCCGCACCGCCGTCCTCACCGCCCTCCTCCTCCAGGCCGGTGAGCGTCGCCTCGGGATCCACCTCTCCCTCAACGAGGTGATCGGCGGCGCCGCCCTCTGCTTCGGCTTCCTCACCGCCTTCCGCGACGGGTACCGGGCCTGGCTCAAGGCCCACCGCCGGGCCGGCCGTCACAGCCGCCCGATCGTCATCATCGGGGCCAACGAGGAGGGCTACGACCTCTACCGCCTCGTCGGGAACCACCCCGAGCTCGGCTTCCGGGTGACCGGCATCGTCGGCAGCCCCTCCGAGGTGGCCGACCGGGGCTACGACGTCCCCTGGCTGGGCGACCTCAACCACGTGGTCGAGGCCGTGCGCCGGGTCGGCGCCAACGGCGTGCTGGTGGCCGCCAGCTCGGTCCCCTCCGTCCAGCTCAACCGGGTCGTGCGCGACCTCCTCGTGGCCGGCGTCCACGTCCACCTCTCCAGCGGCATCCGGGGCATCGACGTGCGCCGCATGCGGGCCCAGCCGATGGCCCACGAGCCGCTCTTCTACCTCGAGCCCGTCTCCCTCGCCCGCTGGCAGGTCGTCACCAAGCGGGCTCTCGACCTCGTCATGTCGGGCGTCGGCCTGCTCCTGGCCGCCCCGGTGCTGGCCGCCTGCGCCGTGGCCATCAAGCTCACCGACAAGGGGCCGGTGTTCTTCCGGCAGCAGCGGGTCGGGCTGGACGGCAAGCCCTTCACCATCCTCAAGCTGCGGACCATGGTGATCGACGCCGAGGCCCGCCTCGCCGACCTGATGGAGAAGAACCAGCGGGAGGGCGCCCTCTTCAAGCTGACCGACGACCCCCGCGTGACGAGGGTCGGCCGCCTCCTGCGGGCCACCAGCCTCGACGAGCTGCCCCAGCTGATCAACGTGGCCCGGGGCGACATGAGCCTGGTGGGCCCCCGGCCGGCGCTGCCGGTCGAGGTCGCCCAGTTCGACGAGGAGCTGCTGGCCCGCCAGCGGGTGCGTCCCGGGATCACCGGCCTGTGGCAGGTGGAGGCCCGCGACAGCGCCTCCTTCCAGGCCTACCAGCGGCTCGACCTCTTCTACGTGGAGAACTGGTCGGTCAGCCTCGACCTGGCCATCCTCCTCTCGACGGTCCAGACCGTGGCCACCCGGGGCATCCGGGCGTTCCGCAAGCGGACGGCCCCGGCGGCCGACAGCGCCTCGGTGTCCTGGCTGCTTGACTGACGGAGGATGGGCCCTGGGGATCGGCCCAGAATCCCGGAAGTCCCGAAAGGGGGTTGCCTCGGCAGCCCCCTTTCTGCGTGTCCGAAACCGATTATCCGTAAGCGTCCGGTTTCATCCCTGCCAGGGCGGACGCGGAGCCTGTACCGTGGATTTTCGATTCTTTTCCCCCGGAGGGACACATTGTCTGATCACCTCATCGCCCCCCACGGCGGAACGCTGGTCAACCTGGTCGTCGACGAGCACCGCGCCGCCGAACTGAAGACCGCGGCCGCCGACTGGCCCTCGTGGGACCTGACGCCCCGCCAGATCTGTGACCTCGAACTGCTGATGAACGGCGCCTTCTCGCCGCTGCGCACGTTCCTGGGTCAGGCTGACTACGAGAACGTCTGCAGCCAGATGCGCCTGGCGGACGGAACGATCTGGCCGATGCCCGTCTGCCTCGACCTACCCGAGGAGTTGGCCAACTCGGTCAACGGGCAGTCGCTGGCCCTGCGTGATCTCGAAGGCGTGATCCTGGCCGTGCTCCACGTCGACGAGGTGTACACGCCTGACCGGGAGGCCGAGGCGCAGCTGGTCTTCGGGACGACCAATACCGAACACCCCGGTGTGGCCCACGTTCTCCAGCGGACGAACCCCTGCTATGTCTCGGGTCGGCTGGAGGGCCTGGCGATGCCCCACCACTACGACTTCCGCACGCTGCGCCAGACGCCGGCCGAGCTGCGGGACCAGTTCCACAAGCTGGGGTGGACGAAGGTGGTGGCCTTCCAGACCCGGAATCCCATGCACCGGGCCCACCAGGAGATCACGCTGCGGGCGGCCAAGGAGAGCGGCGCCAACCTGCTCATCCACCCGGTGGTGGGGCTGACCAAGCCGGGCGACGTCGACCACTACACCCGGACCCGGGCCTACCAGCTGCTGCTGCCGACCTACCCCCACAACACCGCCGCCCTGAGCCTGTTGAACCTGGCCATGCGGATGGGCGGGCCGAGGGAGGCGGTGTGGCACGCCATCATCCGCAAGAACCACGGCTGCACCCACTTCATCGTCGGCCGGGACCACGCCGGTCCGTCCGACCGCTCCGGCACGGCCTTCTACGGTCCCTACGACGCCCAGGAGCTCCTAGCCAAGTACGCCGACGAGATCGGTGTGCAGATGGTGCCGTTCCAGATGATGGTCTACGTCGAAGAGCTGGCCAAGTACGTCCCCCAGGACGAGGTGCCGGAGGGCTCCCGGGTCCTCAACATCTCCGGTACGGAGCTGCGCAAGCGCCTGTCCGAGGGTCGTGACATCCCCAGCTGGTTCACCTTCCCCGACATCGTCACGGAGCTCCGCAAGAGCTACCCGCCCCGGTCCAAGCAGGGTTTCACGGTGTTCTTCACCGGCCTGTCGGGCTCGGGCAAGTCGACCATCGCCAACGTGCTGCTGGTGAAGCTGCTGGAGATGGGCGGCCGCCCGGTGACGATCCTCGACGGTGACCTGGTGCGCAAGAACCTCTCCTCGGAGCTCGGCTTCTCCAAGGAGCACCGCGACCTCAACATCCGCCGGATCGGCTACGTCGCCTCCGAGATCACCAAGAACGGCGGCATCGCCATCTGTGCCCCCATCGCCCCCTACGACCAGACCCGCAAGGACGTCCGGGCCATGATCGAGGAAGGCGGCGGCTTCATCCTCGTCCACGTCGCCACCTCCCTCGAGGAGTGCGAGGCCCGGGACCGCAAGGGCTTCTACGCCAAGGCCCGGGCCGGGATCATCAAGGAGTTCACCGGCATCTCCGACCCCTACGAGGAGCCGGCCGACGCCGAGCAGGTGATCCACACCGAGGAACTGACCGCCGAAGAAGCGGCCCAGGAGATCATCCTGTACCTCGAGCGCGAGGGCTACATCGGCCCGGAGGCCGAGCTCTAGGTTCTCCGGTTGGTGTGAAGGGGCCTGGCCGGGTTTCCGTCAGGCCCCTTTTACGCGTTCGGCCCGGCGGAGCCCGGGCATGGGTGCCAACTCCTCCAAATTCGCTTCGCTCATAGTCGGAATTGGCACCCATCGCCCGGACTCCGCTCCAAGTGTCCGGGAAGGCGCCCCCCTGCTGTTGCTTGGGTGGCGGCTGCCAAAAGCGGGGGGTCGCCGCCGCCTCGCGAACTGGCGTTCCTTTTCCGCTGTATCCCGGTAAACGAACGCCGGTTGAGCGCATAGGTGCCCTTGCCGGACGGGTCTGGGCGTTTAGCACGATCCCTCACCGGATTCGGCCATGGTGGACGAGGGTTCAGTCCTATCGTCCGAACGGGCCGAACTTGACCGTGTATCCGGTACAGCCGCCGTCGCCGTGAATCGTGAAGTTCGGCCCGCCTCCAGGAATCGGAGGGACCGGAACCTCGGTGATGGAACACCGCAGCTCGGGGAACTTCGGCACCGCCGGACGCAAGGCCGTCAGCTTCTTGGTGGGGGGGTAGATCACGATGAAGGTCCCCTGACTGACGATGGCCTGGGCTGTCGTGCCATCGGAGAACTCGGCGGTGATCTGCCCGATCTCCCGGACAACGGTCCCGGCGGCGTAGCTTAGCTATAGGTTCCCTTTCCCCCATCGGGCTGATGGGCCGTGAGGGTGTGGAGCGGCTGGCTGCTCATGCTGGTCAGGGACGGCACCGGGGCGCAGCCGTTGTGCTCTCGGCCTCCGCCCGAGGCGAGCGATGCAAGTGGCGGGGGAGGGGGAATTTTCTCGCCCGTCACCGGGTCCACAAGGTCGGCAAGGGGCGGGAACAGTGACGGAGGCCTGGGGTCCAGGTCCAACGAAATGCACCGGAGGCGCTGCTTGGAAGAGTCGCCGATGAAGACACTCCACTTGACCCCGGAGTCGGTGCCCTCCTGAGCCAGGTTCCAGGTTGGCACCGGGTCGTCCGGAGAACCAGGCTCGGGCACCACATCGTGTGCGCCGAGGGCCGCACCATTCTGGATCTGTCGACCGCAACCCGACGTGAACGCCACGAGCCCACACAACAGCACGAAAAGGCCGGCACTGCCCCGGAGTCGACGATCAGAACGGCCCACGGACGCCACCTTCGCCCCCGGAGCCGCTGAACCTGCCCGGACCAGCCAGGTTCGCTCCGATGAGGCGGATATCGCCAGAGTGACGCATGGCGACAGGCATAGCGCTCGCAGGCAGGCTCGGATGGGTGGACTCCCTGCCCGTTCTCCGGCGCTCCGACCCGCGGCGGTCGCGGCCGAAACAGCCACTGGGGACACGGCGAGGCCCGGTCATCCTTGACCGGGCCTCTAGCCGTTACTGCTTTTGGTGAGGGTGAACTTTGAATTAGCGGTTCGAGACGGCGTTGCTCATGACGGCGCCGACGACGTGGCCGCCGACCTGCTCGAACTGGATCCGGACCTGCTCGACCTCGTCGCGGTCGGTGTGCTTGGCGTCGGCCACCACGAGGATGCCGTCAACCAGCGGAGCCAGGGCCAGGCAGTCGGAAGCGTTGAGGGCGGCGGGGGCCTCGATGATCACGAAGTCGGCCACCTTGCGGCGCTCGGCGAGGAGCTCCCGCATGAGGTCGCTCTGGAGCAGCTCGGCCGGCTGGGCCGGCACCGGGCCCGACCCGAACACCCAGAGGCGCTCGAGACCGGCCGGCTCCTGCACGGCCTCCCACGGCGGCATCTCGCCGGCGAGGACGTTGGAGAGACCACGCTCGTTGTCGAGCCCGAAGTACTGGTGGACCTTCGAACCCCGCAGGTCGGCCGACAGGAGCACGACCCGCTTGCCGACCTGGGCCAGCGACACGGCCAGGTTGGCGGCGATGGCGGTCTTGCCGTCTTCGCCGGTGGGGGAGGCGACCATGATCGTCTTCAGACCCTGGCGCTCGGCCATGACCAGCACCCGGGTACGCAGAGCCCGGTAGGCCTCGGAGGCGGGGCTGTTCGGGTGCTGCATGGTGACCAGCGTCGGGGCCGTGCGGCCGTTGCGCCGGGTGCGGGGGACCGTGGCCAGCACGGGGGCCCGCAGGTACTCCTCGAGGTCGACCCGACCCCGGAGACGGTTGTCGACCCGGTCCCGGGCGAAGGCCACGAGCAGCCCGAGGAAGAGCCCGAAGAAGGAGCCGAGGATGGCGTTCGTCTTGGGCTTGGGGCTGGCGGGGGAGCCGGGCCGGTTGGCGGCGGTGACCACGGACCCGGTGTCGTTGACGTTGAGCTTGGCCATGTCGGCCAGGACCTGCCGGTAGGGGGAGCCCTGCTCCTGCAGGCTCCGCAGCGTCGACTCGGCCTCAGCCTGGGCGGGGCTGCCCACCGGGGCGGCCGCCAGGCGCTTCGTCGCCTCGACGATCTGGGCGTTGATCGGGTTCAGCGCGGCGTTGGCGTTGGCGATCTTGCCGTCGCGGTTCTTCGTGGCTTCCTGGGTCTTCCACTGGAGGTAGGCGTCGGCGAAAGCCTGGGAGCAGGTCTGGGCGCCGAGCTTCGTCTTGTCGCTGCACGACAGGGTCATGACCTGGGTCGTACCGACGACAGTGACCGTCACCTTCTTCTTGATGGTGCTGATCGGCGCCGGCGACTTCATCCGCTCTTTGGCGATCGTGACCACGTCGTTCGAGGTGGCGATCTCGCGCTCGGTACCCATCACGACCAGCCGGTCGACGTTATCCGGCGTGATCTCGGTCGTGATCGGCCGCACGAGCACCTTGGCGCTCGCCACGTACGAGGGCTTCGCCACGGCGACGGAGTAGAACAGGGCCAGCGCCAGCCCGGCGAGGGTCATGGCGGCGATCAGGAGCTTCCGCCGATGGATGACCGACAAGTAGTCGCCCATCTCGACGGAGGTCTCCGATGAGATCCTTGTGCTCACGAGGGTCGCTTTCTTTTCGCTCCAGCGGGGGGTTCAGCCACTCGTCACCTCAACGGGGAAACAGCCCGTCGATGACGATGAGCGGCCCGACAAGAGCAGACGTCACGACGGGCCCGCGCCGTATGTCTACCTCTCAAAGTAAGGTACCACGACAGTGACCAGATACCCAGGGGGCTGTTTCGGTCAAATGGGTCCGGGCCGCGAGCACAAAACCGACAACCCGGACAAAGGCGCTGTGGAAACGGGCCGTGACTGGCCCGGAAGTACTAGTACTCCGGGGTAGTCGCTGACCGAAAGAACCGGCGGAGGGCTGGTACCCTCAAGAGGTCCCTTGCCGCCGGTGGAGGCCCGTCCAGTCATGTCGTCAAGAGCGTCCCGTCGCTCATGGGGTTTCTTCAGTTCCCGTTCCGGGATCGCTCTCTTGGCGATCGGCGCGCTGACGCTCGCCGCCGCCACCGCGTTCGCCTTCCGAGACGACGAGCCCCCGCTCGTGCCCGTTACCCCGTCGTCCACCACGACGACGACCTCCCCTCCGGTCGAGGTGCAGACCGGGGTCCTGCTCGGGGCCAGCACCAGCCCCGAGAACCGGGGCTCGGCCGAGGAGCGCTCGGCGGTCGAGAGTCTGGAGCAGCGCATCGGGCGGACGCTCGACATCGACCACAACTTCTACACCTGGGACGAGGCCTTCCCCACCGAGCACGAGCGGTGGGACCTGAAGGGTGGCCGCATTCCCATGATCAGCTGGAACGGTCGGGGCGTCACCACCCGGGCCATCGCCGCCGGCCAGTACGACGCCCTCATCAAGCAGCGGGCCCGGGCCACCGCGGCGCTGGGGGAGCGGGTGCTGATCCGGTGGTTCTGGGAGATGGACGGGAAGAAGAAGGCGGAGTGGGCCGGCACCCCCGAGGAGTACATCGCCGCTTGGCAGCACATCGTCAGCACCTTCCGGGCGGAGGGCGCCGACAAGGTCCGCTGGGTGTGGTGCCCCAACGCCTCGGCCTTCAACGACGGCGAGGCCCAGACGTTCTATCCCGGCGACGACTTCGTCGACTGGACGTGCGCCGACGGATACAACTGGGCCCCGGGCCGGGCCGGTGACGAGTACGAATCGTTCACCGACATCTTCGGCGGCTTCTACGGCTGGGCGACGCTGCACAACAAGCCCATCATGGTGGGCGAATTCGGTGTTCAGGAGCGCAATCCGGGCGAGAAGGCGCAGTGGATCACGACGACCCGCGAAGTCATCAAAACCGACTTTCCACTGCTGCGGGCGATCGTCTATTTCGACGCCGACAAGGACTACGATTGGCGGCTCACGACGTCAGATTCCGCCCTCGAAGCCTTTCGTCAAATAGCCCATGACCCATGGTTCAACCTGGGGATCATGGGCCGTCTTATCCTCTAACGCCGGTGCCCGGTCGGCCCGCCGTCGGTCCGCCGCTACGGTGCCGGGGCACTGGGGGCCGCATTGTTCGCTCCCGAGGCGCTGTGCGAGAATGAAGTCCCCATCAGTTAGGGCTCGAACCGGTGCGGAAGTAGAACCGATGCCCCTTTCCGAAGACGAGCAACGAATCCTCCAGGAGATCGAGGCGCAGTTCTATGCCAATGATCCCCAGTTGGCTCAACAGGTCTCGGAGACGACGCTCTACCGGCACGCCTCCCGCAACATCAAGTGGGCGGCGCTGGGCTTCGTCGTCGGGTTCGTCGTCCTCCTGACGTCGTTCGCTTCGTCGCTCTTCTTCGGCTTCGTCGGCTTCCTGGCCATGCTCGGGTGCGCCTTCGTGGTCGTGAGCAACGTCCGCAAGATGGGGAAGGCGGGTCTCGAGAGCATCACCGCATCGGTGAAGGGCAAGCGGCTGAAGGCCCTCTTCGGCGACGCCGGGAAGAACTTCCGCAAGCCCTTCCGCCGCGACGAGTCGGGCAGCTGACGCCCTAGCGCCTCGCTAGCCGGTCCGGGGCAGGAGCGTCGTCGGGTTCAGCCGGCGCCGCCATCGGCCGAGGACGGAATCGCTGGAATCGAGTGCTCTGGTCAGCGTCTCCACCTCGGCCCAGGCCTGGCTGACCTCCTCCTCCGACGGGTCGCCGGGCGAGTACGAAGCCTTGGTGAAGATCCGGGCCAGGCGGGTTATCGGGGACCCGATGTCGGCGGCGACCGATCGGGCGCCACCCCGGGCGAATTCCATCGGGGTCAGCGTGGCCGCCGGCGCCGTTCCCGCCTCGCGGAGCCGGTCCAGCGCCTCCGACCATGCTCCCGCCACCCGGGCCCGGCTCGGGCCGGCCCGCCGCCGCAGGAGCCGCCGCCGCCGCTTGAGGGCCGGCGGCACCGCCAGCACGGCGGCCACCACCAGCCCGGCGGCTCCGAGCTGCACCAGCCACCGGATCAGCCCGTTCCCGGCCGAGGTCTCGTCCGACTGGAACGGGTCCTCCTCTGCCTCTTCCGGCCGGACGGTCGTCGGCGTGGGGGCGGCCGGGTCGGTGGCGCTGAGCGTGGTCGTGGTGGTCGTCACCACCGGGAAGGCCGACGGGTTGTAGGTGCCCGTGTAGTTCGACGGGTTCGGGTCGAACCGGCCCGGCGTCGGCTCGAAGGACACCCAGCCCATCCCGTTGATGTGGACCTCGGGCCAGGCGTGGGCTTCCTTGGTCGACACCTGGAAGATGTCCAGCGCCTGGTCGTAGGTGCCGGGGGTGAAGCCCACCGCCACCCGGGCGGGCAGCCCGATCGAGCGGGCCATGGCGGCGAAGGCGCCGGCGAACTGCTCGCAGTACCCGATCTTCGACCGAAAGAGGAAGTAGCGGAGGTGGTCGTCGGAGTGCCCGGCGGGCGCCGCCTCGTCGTAGGTGTAGTCGTTGCGGAGGAAGTCCTGCAGGGCCAAGGCCTGCGCGTACGGGCCGTTGGCATTGGCCGTCTTCTGTCGGGCCAGGTCGCGCACGTCTTCGGGAAAGTCCTCGGGGAGCTCCAGGTAGGGGTGCATGCTCTCGCCCGGGTCGCCGCCGGCCTGGGCCAGGTCGGCCGACGTGTAGCGGGGGATCTCCGACTGCACCTTGTAGATGAGGCCCTCGGCCGACTCCTCCTCGGTCAGCAGGGTCAGTGACTCGGCGTTGACCCTGGCCCCGTCGAGGTCGATGTCTCCGGGCCGGTAGGCCGCCGGGAGCCAGAACGACTCGAGCGGCCCGATGCGGTAGTCCTGGGTGACCTTGTAGGTCAGGGCCTGGTCGCCGGCCTCCTGGGGCAGCTGGTCGCCGGCCGGCCGGTACGTGCCCCGCGACGACCAGATGCGACCGTCGAACTCCTCCAGCGCGGTCAGCCGCCAGTAGGCGGGCACCGGCGAGCGGACGGTGAACAGCTGCGTCACCGGGTTGCTGGTCAGGCGAGCCTTGAGGTCGACCAGCGGGCTCACCGTGATGCGGGATGTGTCGCCGCCCCCGCCGCTCCCCCGCAGCTCCACCAACGGGGTGGCCTGGGCGCCGGGCAGGTTGGGTCCCAGCACGAGCCCGGCCGCCGCCACCAGCAGGGCCACCGGTGCCGCCCCCATGGCCAGCCGGGTCAGGCCCGGTGGTGTGGAGGACCGACCGGAGAACCAGGCGCGGGGCAGGGCGGCAGCGTGGTTGGCCGCCACGAACAGGAGGGCGGCCACGACGAACACGAACGTGGTGGGGAGCTGGAAGCCGTCCTTCCCGAGGGCCGCCCCCATCACGTAGAGCACGAACGGCGGAAGGATGGCGGTCAGGGTGGCGTCGCCCCGGAAGGCCAGCCAGTCGGCGGCGGTGGCGCAGACCCAGGTGCCTCCCACGCTGAGCAGCAGCAGCCCCGGCGTGACCTCGGTGGGGGCGACGGCGTTGCGGAAGGAGTCGAGCCCGGCCGTCCAGGCCCGGCCCAGGGCCTCCAGGGTGCTGGTGGTGGGCAGGCCGTAGAACGAAGTGTGCCCGGCCACCACGGCGCAGACGAGCAGGCCCAAGGCCACCGCCGAGACGCCTCCGGCCAAGGCCATCGGCCACCGCCGGGTGGCCAGGCCGATGCCGTGGGCGCCGACCGCGGCCAGGAACACCGGCAACACCCAGGAGGCGTCGTTGAAGAGCCGGGCGAAGCCCAGCGTGGCCACCACCGACAGGGTGGCGAGGGTTACGAGCGAACCGCTGCGCGGCGCGAACACGTCACCACTGCCTGATTCCAGGCGGCTTGGAAGGGGCTATTGGTCGAGACCGGCACCACGAGGGCGCCGGGTGCGGCGGGGGCGGGACCGACGTCGAGCTCGCCGTAGGCCGACGGCCGGATGGCGACGAGGACGATGAGGCCGAGCCGGGGCCGCAGTGCCCCCAGCGCGGCGAGGTCGGCCCGGTCGGCGTCGGCCACGATGGCCGCCAACGGGCCTTCCCCGGACCGGCGCAGACCTTCGATGACCTGTTCCCACCGGACGTACGTCTCCACCGAGGCGCCGGCCAGGTACTCCATGATCTGGGGGTAGCGGTCGACGCCGGACGACCGGATCTCGACGCCGCCGGTGGTGACGAAGCGCACCTGGCGACGCCCCCGGCACATGGCCGTGGCCAGCGAGGCGGCGACCTCGACCGCCCGTTCGAAGGACTCGCCGTGGTGGGTGGACGGTCGGGTGTCGAGCAGGATCGTCGAACGGGCCTCCCAGGGCATCTCGTCCTGGCGGAGCATGAGCTCGCCGGTGCGGGCCGTCGAGCGCCAGTGGACGCGACGGAGGTCGTCGCCGACCTCGTATTCGCGCAGGCCGAAGAAGTCGAGGCCGACGGGCACCCGCGAGGCCTGCATCGACCCCATCCGGGCTTCCCGGCTGGCGGCGCCGGGGAGCGGCAGGACCACCTCCACTCTCGGGTAGACGACGAAGCGGTCCTCGCCGGCCAGGGTGACCCCGGTCTCGACGACGCCGAAGAAGTCGTGGACGGACAGGGTCAGCGGCCCGACGGTGTAGATCCCCCGCCGGGTCGTCGGCAGCCGGTAGGCGGCGTCCGCCGTCTCGCCCGGCGCCAGCGGCGGCACGAGGAACCGGGCCACACGGCGGCCGGTGTCGAACGAGTCGACCGCCGCCAGCACGGGTGTCGAACGCTTCCCGAGGTTCATCAGCGTGAGGTCGGCGCGAGCGGCCTCGCCGGCCTCGGCCCGGGTCGGGCGGAGCACCCGCTCGGCCGAGAGCCGCAACCGGTGGCGTCGCACCCGCAGGAAGGCCACCACCACCACGAGGAAGGCGGCCGCCGCCAGCATGGCCAGTTCCTCGACACCCAGCACCCGCGCCCCGACCAGCAGGGCGGCGGCCGCCCCGCAGAGCGACCATCCCCGGTTGGTGAGGGAGGGGCGCACGGGCGCTAGTTGCCCGCCCCGGCCCGGACGCTCGGCACCGGTACGCGGCCGAGCACCGACTCCAGCACGTCGGTGGGGGAGGCACCCCGCAATTGGGCCTCCGGAGAGAGGATCAGGCGATGTTCGAGCACGCTTCCAGCCAGCAGCTTGAGATCGTCAGGAATCACATAGTCGCGCCCCGAGGCGGCGGCGAAGGCGCGGGACGCCCGCTGGAGGGCCAGCGCCCCCCGGGGGCTCACGCCCAGCACGAGGTCGCGCTCGGTGCGGGTCGCCTCGACCACGTCGACGATGTAGCCCCTGAGGCTCGGGGCCACGTAGATGCTGGTCACGGTCTCCTGGAGGCTGACGACGTCGTCGGCACTCAGCACCGGCGTCAGGTCGTCGACCGGCTCCACCGCCCCGTGGGTCTCGAGAATGTCGATTCCGGCCGCCCGGTCGGGGTAGCCCATCTTCACCCGCATGAGGAACCGGTCGAGCTGGGCTTCGGGCAGGGGATAGGTGCCCTCGTACTCGATCGGGTTCTGGGTGGCGATGACCATGAACGGCCGTTGGAGGTCGTGGGTCACGGCATCGACCGTGACCTGGCGCTCCTCCATGGCCTCGAGGAGGGCCGACTGCGTCTTGGGGGAGGCCCGGTTGACCTCGTCGGCCAGGACGATGTTGGCGAAGATGCCGCCGGTGCGGAACTCGAACTCGTTGTTGGCCCGGTTCCACACCGAGACGCCGGTCACGTCGGAGGGGAGCAGGTCGGGGGTGAACTGGATGCGGTGCCAGCTGCCGTCGATCGAGCGGGCCATCGCCTTGGCCAGCATCGTCTTGCCCACGCCGGGCACGTCCTCGATCAGCAGGTGCCCGTCCGCCACCAGACAGGCCAGGGCCATCTGGATGACCTCCCGCTTGCCCTGGATCACCCGCTCGACGTTGCCCACGAGGGCTTCGAACTGCTCCTCGAAGGTCGTCGCGCCGAGCGCCGTCCTACGTGCCACGGACCCTCCCTCAGGGGTTCGAATCAAACTCGGGGCGCCACACGGTCGGAGCCCGAGCGATGTGATTGTAAATGGGGACGGGCATGCTTCTGGCGGTCATCCGGGGGCGAAGCTGCCATCCGACAGAGCTTGTAACCCGACCGACATCTCGACGTCGTACCGCGTGGGGTTGGTGAGGTCTCTGAACTGTCGGGGCAGGGCGGACCAGTCGGCCTCGAACCGCTCCCGGGCGGCGGCGACCGCCTGGCGGTCGCCGGGCTCGGCGGCGAGGTCGACCTGATGGAGCAGCGGCTGGCCGCCCGGCACCGGGACCGGCTCGTCGGCCAGAGCCAGAACGTCGCCGCCGAAGCCGGGCCGCCGCCAGACCTGCTTGGCGCCGGGCAGCGTGGCCTTGCCCGTCGAGCGCTTGGCCATCGGCCGGCCGTCGACGGCCACCAGCTTGTAGACCGTCTCCAGCGTGGGAGCGTCGGCCGAGGTGGCGAAGTTGGTGCCCACGCCGAAGCCGTCGATCGGGGCGCCGGCGGCCAGGAGACGGGCGATCTCGTACTCGTCGAGGCCGCCGCTGGCAAAGACGGCAACGTCACCCAGCCCGGCGGCGTCGAACCGCTCCCGGGCCAGACCGGCCAGCGCCACGATGTCGCCGGAGTCGAGCCGGATCCCCGCCAGCCTCCGGCCCGCCACGGCCAGCTCCTTCGCCACCAGGATGGCGTGGTCGATGCCGCCGGCGGTGTCCCAGGTGTCGACGAGGAGAACGGGGTCGCCGCGGTAATGCTCGGCGAAAGCCCGGAAGGCGCCGAGCTCGCCCTCGGCCGCCCCGCCCGCCACCGCCGTGACGAAGGAGTGGGCCATGGTCCCGCTGGCCGGCAGCCCGTAGCGGTCCGCGCCGGCCACGTTCGAGGTGGCGGCGAACCCGGTGATGGCCGCCGCTCGGGCCACGGCCATCCCGGCATCGGCGCCATGGGCCCGCCGCAGAGCGAAGTCGACCAGCGTCCGCCCGGCCGCCGCCTCCCGGCACCGGGCCGCCTTGGTGGCTACGGCGGTGGGGAAGGTGATGAGGTTGAGAAGGGCGGTCTCGAGGAGCTGCGCCTGAGCGAACGGCGCATCGATCTCGATCAGGGGTTCGGCCGCGAAGACCAGCCGCCCCTCCGGGATGGCCCGCACCCTCCCGGAGAACCGCAGCTCCCCGAGCCAGTCGAGAAACGCCTGGTCGAACGGAGCCACCCGACCCAGCCGGGACAACGCCTCGCCGTCGAATCGCCAGTTCCGCAGGAAGCCCACGGCTTCGTGCAGCCCGGCTGCCACGAGGAACCCCCGGCTCGGTGGCAGGTTCCGCACGAACAGGCTGAACGTCGCCGACTCCTCCGCCCTGCCCTCAGCGAGGAGGGCGGCCGCCATTGTGAACTCGTAGAGATCGGTGAGCAGAGGGTCCACCACGGCCGACGCTACCCTCCGGCTGTGGTCCCCGACCCTGCCGCCCACCGCCCCCCAACCGGCGTTCGTTTACCGGGATATGGCGGAAATGGAACGCCAGTTGGGTGCGAGAGCCCGGCTCGACGCAACCGGCGTTCGTTTACCGGGATATGGCGGAAATGGAACGCCGGTTTGTGGGGGGCCGGATGACGGGGGGCGCCGGCCGGGCGGGGGCGGGGGCTGGTTTCGGGTGGTGGGTCCCGGCGGGTCTGGCGGTCCTACGCCGGCCCGGGCTGTGGCCTACGGCGGTCGCGCAGGCCGGACGGCTGGCCCGGCCGGAGTGGTGGAAGCGGCCGCCCTTTCTCCCGGTGCCCGATCGGGAGTACGTCCGGTTCCGGATGCAGACGGCCTACGGGTCGGCGGGGACGCCGGCACCGGAGGACCTCGTGGCGTATCTGAGCTGGTGCCGGGAGTTCAGCAGTTGATCACTCGCGCCGCTGGGAACCGTCCCCCACCTGGGTAAACTTGTAAGTGGCAACGCAGCCACGGAGATGGGAGGAGGGTGGGGCTTGGGGAGAGCGCTCGTGCTCAACGCTACTTTCGAGCCGCTCTGCGTCGTGCCGGTGCGCCGGGCCGTGATTCTCGTGCTCAAGGAGAAGGCCGAGGTTCTCCAGCACCGCGATGAAGAGCTGCATTCGGAGCGCATGTCCCTCCCCGTTCCGTCCGTCATCCGCCTGGTCCACTTCGTCCGCGTGCCGTTCCGGGCCCGGGCGCCGCTCTCCCGGCGGTCGGTCTTCGTCCGAGACGGGCACCGCTGCCAGTACTGCGGCGCGGCGGCGGAGAACATCGACCACGTGATCCCCCGCTCCCGGGGGGGTGAGCACGTGTGGGAGAACGTCGTCGCCTCCTGCCGGCCGTGCAACGCCAAGAAGGAGGACCGGCTCCTCTCGGAGACGCACCTGACGCTGCGTCGCCCGCCGTTCGCTCCCAAGGAGACGATCTGGATCGTGGTTGCGGTCGGCACGGTCGACCCCGCCTGGGCGCCCTACCTGGGCCCGGCGGCAGAAGCGCTCCCGGCGTAAAAGCCCCGATTCCGCGCCACAGTAACGAGCAGTTGCCACACTGGTGGCGGCCTTGGCCCGTCCGTTTTCTTCCCGTTTGAAGGCTGAAGTGGTTTGTGAGGTCGCTTTTGGGGGGATTTGTGGTGTGGAATGGTGTTGACGGGAGGGAAGTGGAGGAATAAGGTCCCAGACGTGACCTAGACGGCTGAGAGCCGGTGGCGGAACGGGTGAGTCGAGGTAGTGAGCGGTGTTCCTCGGGCAGTACCAGCACTCCCTCGATGACAAGGGCCGGGTGATCCTGCCGGCCAAGTTCCGGAGCCGGCTCGAGGGCGGGGCCTACATGGCCCGGGGTCTCGACGGTTGTGTGTGCGTGTATCCGGATGACGAGTGGGAGCGGGTGTCGAACAACATGCGGGAGCTGGCGACGAGGGGTCCGCAGCAGCGCCAGGCGGCGAGGACGTTCTTCGCCGGCGCCGCCGAGATCGTCCCCGACCGCCAGGGCCGGGTGCCGGTGCCGGCCCACCTCCGCGAGTTCGGTGGCCTCTCCCTCGACCGTGACGTCGTGGTCGCCGGCGTGCTCTCCCGGATCGAGATCTGGGACGCCGGGCGGTGGGTGCAGCGTGAACAGGAGGGTGAGCAGGTCATCACAGACGCCGTTGGCATCCCCGACTTCGGTATTTGACAGTTGTGCCTGGTCCCCCGCCAGGCACACACAGCTCCTTGACAGTGCGGGCGTGCGTCGCACGGCCTGCGCCCAGTCCCCCCGGTGGTGCGGTGGAAGGCCCTACTCCGCCCGCTTCCATCCGTGTGTCAGTCCGCGATTCTTTCCGGACGGCCCACCTGGGGGGCTGGGCCCAAGCCGTGCGTAACCCACCCGGGTTCGCCCACGAGCCGGTGATGGTCGCCGCAGTGGTCGACGCCTTCGTTCCGGTTCCCGCCGGTCTGCTGGTCGACGGGACGGTCGGAGGTGGCGGCCACGCCGGTGCCCTGCTCGAGGCCCTCCGGGACAGCGTCGTCCTGGGCCTCGACCGGGACGCCGAGGCGGTGGCCGCCGCCGGGGAGCGGCTGACCGGCTACGGCGCCCGGGCGATGGTCCGGCGGAGCGGGTTCGAGGATCTGGCCGGAGTGGTCGCCTCCCCCGAGGTGGCCGCCTTCGGTCTTCCGGTGGTCGGAGTGCTCTTCGACCTCGGTGTGAGCAGCTGGCAGCTGGACGACCCGGGCCGGGGCTTCTCCTACCGGGCCGACGCCCCGTTGGACATGCGGATGGACCGATCCCAGGCCCTGAGCGCCCGGGACGTCGTGAACGGATACGAGGAGAAGGAGCTGGCCCGAGTCATCGCCCGCTACGGGGAGGAGCGCTTCGCCCGGTCGATCGCCCGGGCCCTGGTGGCGCACCGGCCCGTCGAGACCACGACCGCCCTCGCCGAGGTCGTGCGCTCGGCGATCCCCGCTGCGACCCGTCGCACCGGGCCCCATCCCGCCCGGCGGACGTTCCAGGCCATCCGCATCGAGGTCAACCGGGAGCTCGAACACCTCGGGGCCGGGCTGGACTCGGCCTTCTCGGTCCTCGCTCCCGGCGGCCGGCTCGCCGTTCTCGCCTACCACTCGCTGGAGGACCGGATCGTGAAGGAGCGCTTCACCGGCTGGACCTCCCGTCCGCCCGTCCCCCGCGGCCTTCCGGTGACGGGCATTCCCGGTGAAGCGCCGCCGGCCCGCCTCGTGACCCGGGGCGCGGCCCGTCCCTCGCCAGAGGAGATCGCCGCCAACCCCCGGGCGGAGAGCGCCCGCTTCCGAGTCCTGGAGCGCGTGTGATGGTGAAGGAACTGATCAAGAGGGAGCGTCGGACGCCGCCGACGGGTCCCAGCGTCCGACAGCTGCACCAGCGGCGCCTCGAGCGGAACCGGGTGCGGGGCGGCCCCCGCCACGGTCCCGCCCCCGACCGGCCCCTGCGGCTGGCGCTGCTGGCCACCGCCGTGCTCACCGTGGGGACCATCTTCGGCGCCGCCATCTTCCACGTGCTGCTGGTCCAGTCGGAGTTCCGGCTCGACCAGCTCCACAAAGAGGCGGCCAGGGAGGAGGTCCGCTACGAGAAGCTCCGCCTCGAGGTGGCCCAGCGGTCCGCCCCCGAGCGCATCGTCGCCACCGCCCAGCAACGACTGGGCATGGTCGTCCCGCCGCAGATCGCCTATCTGATGGCGCCCGCCCCCCGGGATTCCGGTGACCCCAACGATCCCGCCGCGCCGAGCCTGGCCGGCGGCTGGGCGGAGGTGAAGCCTTACCTTGGCACTCGGCCGTAGCGACTCCGACGCCGCGCCGCGCTCGCCTCGGGCCCGCAGCACCGCCGGCGGGCCGCCCAAGCCCAACCGCCGGATGGCCGCCCGGCGGGCCAAGGCGGAAGCAGGCAAGGCCGCCACCGGCCACCGCCTGACCGGTCGGCGGGCCATGGCGCTGCTGGTCGTGCTGTCGCTCGGCCTGTCGGCCATCATTCTGCGCCTGACCCAGGTGCAGGCGGTCTCGGCCGCCGAGTACGGGAAGCTGGGGGCCGGGCAGCGGATCCGGAAGATCACCCTGGCCGCCGAGCGGGGGGCGATCTTCGACCGCAACGGTGTCGACCTGGCCCTGTCGGTCAACCAGCAGACCGTATGGGCCAACCCCAAGGTCGTCACCGACCCGGCCGGCTACGCGGCCAAGCTGGCGCCCGTCCTCGGCCTGGACCAGAAGGTCCTGGCCGACCGGCTCGGCCAGAGAAGCCACGCCTTCGTCTACCTGGCCCGCAAGGTCGACGACGCCACCGTCGAGGCCGTCAAGAAGCTGGGTCTGGAGGGCGTCGACTTCGTGCCGGAGTCGAAGCGCTTCTACCCCTCGGGCACGCTGGCCGCCCCGCTCCTCGGCTCCGTCGGCATCGACAACGACGGTCTGGCCGGCCTCGAGGTGCAGTACGACAAGAAGCTGGCCGGCAAGCCGGGCGAGCTGGTGGTCGAGCAGGATCCCCAGGGCCGCCGCATTCCCCAGGGCTACAGCCGGCTGGAGCCGGCGGTGCGGGGGTCGGACCTCATCTTGTCGCTCGACCAGTCGCTGCAGTACGAGCTGGAGCGGGCCCTGGTCGATGCCGTGGCCGCCGCCACCGCCAAGGGTGGGTTGGCCATCGTGGCGGACACCCGCACCGGCAGCATCCTGGCCATGGCCAACGTCACCGGCGACGGGGGCGGCGCGGCCCGGCCGTCGGGACAGGGCGAGAAGAACCGGGCCGTCACCGACGTCTACGAGCCGGGCTCCACCAACAAGGTCATCACCATGGCCGGCGCCATCGAGGACGGCCTGGTGACCCCCGAGACCAAGCTCACCGTTCCCGACAAGCTGCCCATGGCCAACGCCGTGTTCGAGGACCACGAACCGCACCCGCCGATCCCCTGGTCGGTGAACGACATCCTGGTGAACTCCTCGAACGTCGGGACGATCATGGTCGGACAGAAGCTCGGCAAGGTCCGCCTCGACCATTACCTGCGGGCCTTCGGCTTCGGGAAGAGGACCGGTGTCGGCTTCCCCGGGGAGCCCGCCGGTCTCCTCCTCGACCCCGACCACTGGTACGTGACCAGCATGGGCACCGTTCCCATCGGCAACGGGCTGGCGGTGAGCGCCCTCCAGATGCTCCAGGTCTACGTGACGCTGGCCAACGGCGGGATGTACCGGCCGCCCCGTCTCGTCGAGGCGACGATCGACGCCGACGGGGTGCGCCACCCGATTCCCCCCGAGGAGCCCCGCCGGGTGGTCTCGGCCGAGACCGCCGGGAAGCTGTCAACCATGCTCACGTCAGGTCGTCTCAGACGGGGACGGGCACCAACGCCGCCGTCCCCGGGTACCTGGCGGCCGGCAAGACCGGCACCGCCCGCAAGCCGCTTGAAGGGGCCCGGGGATACTCCGGCAACTACGTGGCCAGCTTCGTGGGCTTCGTACCCGCCCAGGAGCCCCGGCTGGCGGCCGTCGTCGTGCTCGACGAGCCGACCCCGATCTACGGCGGCCAGGTGTCGGCCCCGGTCTTCGCCCGGATCATGCAGTACGCCCTGCGGCTGGAGCGGATTCCCCCGCCGCCCGGATCGCCGCCGCCGGCGGCTCCGGCGCCCAGCGGTCCGGCCCGCGCCCTCGACGAGGCCCCGGCCAACGACGACCCGAACGTCCCCAAGGCCTCGACGACCTCGACGACCAAGCCGACGGCCAAGCCGGCGAAGCCAGGCACCAAGTCGTCCACCACAACCACGACGGCCAAGGGGTCGACCAACAAGTCGTCCACCACAACCACGACGGCCAAGGGGTCGACCACCAAGTCGTCCACCACGACCACGACGGCCAAGGGGTCGACCACCAAGTCGTCCACCACAACCACGACCCGCAAGTCGGCGGGCGGCTCCACGACGACCACGACCCGGCCGAAGTCGGCCACCACGACGACAGCGCCGCGCTCGAGTTCATCGGCCGGGGCATCGACGACATCGACGACCTCGCCTGGCACGTCGGGGAGCAAACGGAGCGATACCCTCGAGCGGGGTGAAGGCCGGTCCGATCCGGCCTCTTCGGGCCAATCAGAAAGATAAGGGGCATCTACCAGGGTGCTGCTCCACGAGCTCCTCGACTCGGTCGACGTGCTCGAGCTGCGGGGAGACCCGCGCACCGAGATCGCGTCGGTCACGCACGACAGCCGGGCCATCGGCCCCGGCGACCTCTTCTGCTGCGTGCCGGGCTCGGTGGCCGACGGACACGACCACGCCCCGGCCGCCGTGGCCGCCGGCGCCGCCGCCCTGCTGGTCGAGCGCCGGCTGGGCCTGGCGGTCGCCGCCGAGGTGCAGGTGGCCTCGGTGCGGGCGGCCATGGGGCCTGTGTCGGCGGCCGCCTGGGGTGACCCGTCGGCCCGGTTGGCGGTGCTCGGCGTCACCGGCACCAACGGCAAGACCACCACGACGTACCTGCTGGAGGCGATCGCCCGGGCGGCCGGGATCCGGGCCGGCGTCATCGGCACGATCGGGGCCCGCATCGACGGCGCCCCCCTGCCCGGCGAGCGGACGACCCCGGAGGCCACCGAGCTGCAGGCCCTGCTGGCCCGCATGGTCGACGCCGGTGTCGGGCTGGCCGCCATCGAGGTGTCTTCCCACGCCCTGGCGATGCATCGGGTCGACGGCACCCGGTTCGCCGCCGCCTGCTTCACCAACCTCTCCCACGACCACCTCGACTTCCACGCCGGCCTGGAGGAGTACTTCGAGGCCAAGGCCCTCCTGTTCGACCCGGCCCGGACCGGCGCCGCCGCCACCAACCTCGACGATCCCCACGGCGCCGAGATCGCCCGGCGGGCGGAAGCGGCCGGCCTGTCCGTGCTCGGCTTCGGGCTCGAGGCACCGGCCGCCGCCGTCCGGGCCGAGGGCCTCGACGCCGGACCCGGCGGCAACCGCTTCCGGCTGGTGACCCCCTACGGCTCGGCCGCTCGTGCGCTCGCCCCTGGTCGGGCCGTTCAACGCCTCCAACGCCCTGGCCGCGGCGGCCACCGCCCTGGCCGCCGGGCTCGACGTCGAGCACGGTGGCCGCCGGGCTGTCGGCGCCGATCGTCGTGCCCGGCCGCATGGAGCGGATCGAGGCCGGGCAGCCGTTCGGTGTCCTCGTCGACTACGCCCACACGCCGGACGGGCTGGAGCAGGTGCTGCGGGCCGCCCGGCCGCTGGTCGGAGCCGGAGACCGGCCGGCTCGTCGTGGTGTTCGGCTGCGGCGGGGACCGCGACCGGGCCAAGCGTCCGGCCATGGGCAAGGCGGCGGCCGCACTGGCCGACGTGATCGTCGTCACCTCCGACAACCCCCGGTCCGAGGATCCCGATGGCGATCATCGGGGAGGTCGTGGCCGGCGTGCCCTCCGGCGTCCACCCGATCGTCGAGGCCGACCGGCGGAGGGCCGTGGCGCTGGCGCTGACCGGCCGGGACCCGGGCGACGTGGTTGTCGTGGCCGGCAAGGGCCACGAGTCCGGCCAGACCGCCGGCGGCGTGACGGTGCCGTTCGACGACCGGGTCGTCGCCCGGGAGGAGCTGGCCCGGCTCGGCTTCACCGGCGGGAGCGACGGCGGGACGGCCGCGTGAGGCTGACGCTGGCCGAGATCGCCGGGATGACCGGCGGGCAGATCCTGGGCGGCGACCCCGACACCGCCGTCACCTCCTATTCCATCGACACCCGCACCCTGGCCCCGGGCGCGCTGTTCGTGGCGCTGCGAGCCGAGCGCGACGGGCACGACTTCGTCGGCGACGCCCTCGACCGGGGCGCCGCCGGGGCGCTGGTGTCGCGCCCGGTGGAGGGGGTCGGGCTCGTACTGGTCGACGACACCGCCGCCGCCCTCACCGCCCTGGGACGGTCCGCCCGCCGCCGGCTGGCCGGCGTGCCGGTGGTCGGCATCACCGGCAGCACCGGGAAGACCTCGACCAAGGACCTGACCGCCGCCGCCCTCGCCCCGGCCGGCCCGGTCGGGGCCAGCCCGGTCTCGTTCAACAACGAGATCGGCGTGCCGCTCACCCTGCTGTCGGCCCCGCGACGGCGCCGTGGCGGTGGTCGCCGAGATGGGCGCCCGGGGAGTCGGCCACATCGCCACCCTGGCCGCCGTTGCCCGGCCGACCATCGGCGTCATCACCAACATCGGCATGGCCCACGCCGAGTTCTTCGGGAGCCGGGAGGAGGTGGCCCGGGCCAAGGGTGAGCTGCTCGAGGCGCTGCCCGGCGACGGCCACGCCGTCCTCTGCGCCGACGACGACATGACGCCGGGCCTCCGGGCCCGGACGGCGGCGGCCGTCGTCACCGCCGGGTCATCGGTCGGAGCCGACCTGCGGGTCAGCGCCGTGCGAGCTCGACGACGACCTCCGCGCCGCATTCCATCTCGACACGCCCTGGGGTTCCGATCGACGTGCCGCCCCTGCCGGTGCGGGGCGCCCACCAGGCCGGCAACGCCGCCCTGGCCGTGGCCGTCGCCGGCGTCGCTCGGTGTCGCCCTGGACGGCGCCGTGGCCGGCCTGGC
Source organism: uncultured Actinomycetes bacterium (assembly GCA_963723985.1). Taxonomy (GTDB): domain Bacteria; phylum Actinomycetota; class Acidimicrobiia; order IMCC26256; family BP-133; genus BP-133. The sequence goes on along the minus strand of CAVRTC010000003.1, from coordinate 409,593 downwards.
CGATGCGGTCGGTTCGCCGCTGCGGATGGACCTGCGCAGCAGCCCGGCCGGGCTCGTCGTGCTCAACGACTCCTACAACGCCAACCCGACGTCGATGGCCGCCGCCGTCGACGCCCTGGCCGGCCTCGGCGGCCCGGGTGGCGGCCGCCGTTTCGCCGTCCTCGGCCCGATGGCCGAGCTCGGCCCGCACTCCGCCGCCGAGCACCAGCGGCTCGGGAAGCTGGTGGCGGCGGCCGGAGTGGAACTGCTCGTGGCGGTCGGGGCGCCCGGACCTGGCGGAAGGCGCCCGGGCCGCCGGCGCCGACACCGTGGAGGTCGAGACACCCGACGCCGCGCTCGCGCGCCCTCGCGCCCCGTCTCCGAGCCGGCGATGCCGTGCTGGTGAAGGCCAGCCGGGTGGCGGGGCTCGAGCGGGTCGCCGCCGCCCTGCTGGCCTGGCCGGAGGGCGCGCGCGTGATCGCGCTGCTGCTGGCGGCGGCGACCGCCCTCATCCTCTCGCTGGTCGGAACCCCGCTGCTCATCCGGCGTGCTGCGGGCCCGCAACATCGGCCAGCTGATCCGGGAGGACGGGCCCGAGGGCCACGCAGACCAAGGCCGGCACCCCGACGATGGGCGGGCTGGCCATCGTCGCCTCGGCGCTGGCCGGCTACATCGTCGGTGACCTGCGCCCCGGCAGCCAGGGATTCCAGCGCAGCGGCGTGGCGCTCATGGCGCTCATCGTCGGCTGCGCCCTCGTCGGCTTCATCGACGACTACCTCGGCATCCGGTTCCAGCGGAACCTCGGCCTCAACAAGAGGGCGAAGTCGGCCGGGCAGCTCCTGGTGGCCCTCGCCTTCGTCCTGCTGTGCATCCACTGGGTCGGGATCTCCACCAACCTGTCCTTCGCCCGGGACCTCGACTTCGACCTCGGGCCCTGGGGGCTGGGCGGTGTGGGCCGTCCTCATCATCATCGCCTCGGCCAACGCCGTGAACCTGACCGACGGGCTCGACGGCCTGGCCTCCGGCTCGTCGGCCTTCGTGGCCGCCGCCTTCGTCATCATCGCCTTCTGGCAGGGCCGCCACGGCTCGATCTACGGCGTTCGACCCCAACGAGGCCATCGACGTGGCGGTGGTGGCGGCGGCCATGCTCGGCGCCTGCGCCGGGTTCCTGTGGTGGAACGCCGCCCCGGCCCGGATCTTCATGGGCGACACCGGCTCCCTGGCCCTCGGCGGCGGGCTGGCCGGGCTGGCGCTGCTCACCAAGCACCCACCTGCTGCTCCCGATCATGGGCGGGCTGTTCGTGCTCGAGACGGTGTCGGTCGTCATCCAGGTGATCTCGTTCCGGGGCTTCAAGCGCCGGGTGTTCCGCATGGCGCCCATCCACCACCACTTCGAGCTGGCCGGCTGGCCGGAGTTCACCGTCATCGTGCGGTTCTGGCTCATCGCCGGCCTGTTCGTGGCCTTCGGCCTCGGCCTCTTCTACGCCGACTTCATCCGCATCCCGCGGGGCGCTCGATTGAAAGCTGGTGGTCGGGCTGGGGGTCACGGGCGAAGCGGTGGCCCGGCGGCTGGCCGCCGACGGGCCCGTGACGGTGGTCGACGACCATCCCGACTCGGCCCGCTTCGCCGAACGGGCCGCCGCCCTCGAAGCGCTCGGTGTCACCGTCGTCGGCGCGCCCGCCCCGGAGCGGCTGGCCGAGCTCGTCGCCGCCGCCGAGCTCGTCGTGCCGAGCCCCGGCGTCCCCGAGGCCCACCCGGTCTACGGCCTGGCCGGGCAGGCCGGGGTGCCGCTCCAGTCGGAGATCGAGCTGGCCGGCGTCGGCCGCCGCCCGGCCGGGGCGTCCCGCTGGTGGCCGTGACCGGCACCAACGGGAAGACCACCGTCACCACGCTGATCGCCGAGATGCTCGCCGCCGGCGGACGGCGGGCCTTGGCGGCCGGCAACATCGGCCGCCCGCTCCTCGACGCCGTCCACGACGACGTCGACGTCGTGGTGGCCGAGGTGTCGTCGTTCCAGCTCCGGTTCACCGAGACGTTCCGGCCGCGGGTCGCGGTGTTCCTCAACGTGGCCGAGGACCACCTCGACTGGCACCCGAGCTTCAAGGACTACGTCGCCGCCAAGGCCCGGATCTTCGCCAACCAGGCCGGCGACGACCTGCTGGTCTTCAACGCCGACGACGAGGCCGTGGCGCGAGGCGGCGGCCGCGGCTCCGGCCCGCTCCGTGGCCTTCACGCTCGACCCCGAGCGGAAACTCCACCGAATCTGTGGGAAAAGCGCTCGGGGTCCGGCGCCGAGGGGTCTGGCGCCTGGACGGGGACAGCTTCGTCGGGCCCGACGGCACCCCGCTCATCGCCGCCGGCGACCTCGCCGCGCGCGCGGGCCCCACGACATCGCCAACGCCCTGGCGGCGGCGGCCGCGGCCGCCGATCTCGGCGTGACCGACGACGCTCTGACGCCGAGTACTGGCCTCGTTTTCGGGGCTCCCCCACCGAGTGACCCCGGTAGGCCAAAGTGGGGGGGTGACCTTCGTCGACGACTCGAAGGCGACCAACCCCCACGCCGCCCTGGCCGCCCTGGCCGGTTTCGACTCGGTGGTGCTGCTGGCCGGTGGCCGCAACAAGGGCCTCGACCTCGGCGTGCTCCGGGGCGAAGTCGGCGCGGATCCGGGCCGTGGTGGCCATCGGCGAAGCCGCCGGCGAGGTTGCGAAGCCTGCTTCGCCGGGCTCCGCCCGGTCCGCCGGGCCGGCTCGATGGCCGAGGCCGTCCGCCTCGGCGCCGAGCTGGCCGCGCCCGGCGACACCGTCCTCCTCTCGCCGGCCTGCGCCTCCTTCGACTGGTACAGCGGCTACGCCGCCCGGGGCGACGACTTCGCCCGCGAGGTCGCCGCCCTCCTGGAGTCCCGCCCGTGACGCCCCCCGACGACTCACCGCACCACGGTGGCCCGGCCCGGCGGCGCCAAGCCGTCGGGCCCAGCACCCGCGCCGGAGCCGGGCACCGGAGCCGCGGCCCGGGCCACCAGCACCGCCGCCGCCACCCGGGCCCGCCGGCGGGTGGTCAAGCCGAAGCCGGCGCCGCCGCCGCCGCCCCGCAAGGAGCGCCGCGAGGCCCGCCAGTCGGCGATCGGCCGCACCGTCCGCCGGGCCCGCCAGGTGTGGCGCGACGGCGGCCGCCTCCGCCCGCCCGGCTACTACGCCCTGCTGGCGACGATCGTGGTCCTCAACCTCGTCGGGCTCGTCATGGTGCTCTCCTCGTCGTCGGTCGAGGCCCTGGCCAACTACGGGTCGTCGTGGCTGTTCTTCAAGCGCCAGCTGGCCTGGACGACGCTCGGCTTCGCTCGGCCTGGTCGTCACCTCCCGGATCGACTACCGCCTGCTGCGCCGCTACGTCGGCCCGCTGCTGGTCGTCTCCGCCGGCCTCCTGCTGCTGGTGCTCGTCCCCGGCGTCGGCATCAACGTCAACGGCTCGACCCGGTGGCTCGGCATCGGATCCGCCCGCTTCCAGCCGTCGGAGCTGGCCAAGCTGGGGCTGCTCCTCTACTGCGCCGACCTGCTCGCCCGCCGGGCGGCCAGCGTCGGCGACTGGCGGGTGGTGCTGCGCCCGGTCGGGCTGGTGTTCTGCTTCTTCGGCGGCGCTCGTGATGCTCCAGCCCGACATGGGCACGACGATCACGATGGCCATCGCTCACCGTCAGCATCCTCTTCGTCGGCGGGATCCGGATGCCGCCACATGGCCGTCGTCCTCGGCTCGCGGCTTCGTGGCCGGAACGTTCCTGGCCATCGTCGAGCCCTACCGCCGGGCCCGACTCATGTCGTTCATCGACCCGTTCGACCACTACAAGGAAGGCGGCTACCAGGTCGCCCAGTCGCTCATCGCCCTCGGGAGCGGCGGGTGGACGGGCGTCGGCCTCGGCGCCGGCCGGGCCAAGTGGCTGTTCCTCCCCAACGCCCACACCGACTTCATCTTCGCCATCATCGGCGAGGAGCTCGGCCTGGTCGGCTGCGCCCTGGTGCTGATCCTCTTCGGGGCCCTGGCCGTGCTCGGCGTGCGGACGACCCTGCGGGCCCCCGACCGGTTCGGCGCCCTCCTGGCCGCCGGGATCACCGGCTGGATCGTCGGCCAGGCCATCATCAACGTCGGGGCCGTCACCGGCGCCCTGCCGGTCACCGGCGTGCCGCTCCCCTTCGTGTCGTTCGGCGGGTCGGCCCTGCTCTTCACCATGTGCGCCAGCGGGGTGCTCCTCAACGTCGCCCGGCAGGGCCGGTGACGGCCGGCACCGACGAAGCCGGTCTTCGCCCTCATCACCGGGGGCGGGACGGGCGGTCACGTCTATCCCGGCCTGGCGCTGGCCGAGGCGCCTGGTGGCCCGGGGCCATCCCCGGGAGTCGATCCACTGGGTCGGCAACGCCGGGAAGCTGGAGGAGACGGCCGTACCGGCCGCCGGGTTCAGCATCGACCTGCTGCCCGGCCGGGGCCTGCAGCGCCGCCTCACGGTCGAGAACGTCTCGGTGGTGCTGAAGACGGCCAGGCCTTCGGCGCGGGCCAGGGGGATCGTGCGCCGGACGCCGGCCGGCGGTCGTCGTCGGCGTCGGCGGCTACGCCTCGCTGCCCTGCCTCGTGGCCGCCCGGCTGCGCCGGATCCCGGCCGTGGTCCACGAGCAGAACGCCGCCCCCGGGCTGGCCAACCGGATCGCCGTCCGCCTCGGCGCCAGGGCCGCCGTCTCGCTGCCCGGGACGCCGCTGCCGGGCGCCGTCGTCACCGGCAACCCGGTGCGGGCCGCGGTCATCGCCGTCGAGCGGCGCCCCACCGCCGGACCGGCCGCTGGTGGCCATCTTCGGCGGCAGCCTCGGCGCCCGGCGGCTCAACGAGGCCGCCGCCGAGCTCTACGACCTCTGGCGGGACCGGGGCGACGTCACCGTCCACCACGTGAGCGGCGCCGCCGGCCACGCCGCGGCCGAGGCGGCGCTGGCCGCGCAGCGCCGCGGAGCGGTGACGCCCTCGACTACCGGCTCGTCCGCTACGAGGACCGGATGCCCGACCTCTACGCCGCCACCTCGATCGCCGTCTGCCGGGCCGGGGCGACGACCGTCGCCGAGCTGGCCGCCGCCGGCGTGCCGTCGGTGCTCGTCCCCCTCCCCGGAGCGCCCGGGCGACCACCAGACCCGCAACGCCGAGGCGCTGGTCGACGCCGGCGCGGCCGTGCTGGTGCCCGACGCCGAATGCACCGGCGCCCGCCTCGCCGCCGAGCTGGAGCCGCTGCTGGCCGACCCCGCCCGGCTGCGAAGCCATGTCCGCCGCCGCCCGCACGCTGGCCCGCCCCGAGGCCGCCGACGACCTGGCCGACCTCGTCGAAGCGCCGCTCGGCCGCTCGGGCTAGCTGCGCTTCGCCGCCCCGGCGGCCCCAACCGCCCTCCTCCAACGGCGACCCCTGCGCCGCGCCGGCCGCGATCGGGAGCCCGGCGATGCCTCGATCTCAGCTCCGCCAGGCGCATCCACATCGTGGGGATCGGCGGGATGGCCATGAGCGGCATCGCCGCCGTCCTCGTCCGGCTCGGGCACACGGTCAGCGGCTCCGACCTCAAGACCTGGCGGGGCCTGGAGCGCCTCCGGTTGCTCGGCGTCGACGTCCACGTCCCCCACGACGCCGCCTGCCTGCCCGCCGAGGTCGACGCCGTCGTCGTGTCGACCGCCATCCCGCCGACCAACCCCGAGGTGGTCGCTGGCCCGGGAGCGGGGCGTGCCGGTGCTGCGGCGGGCCGAGGCCCTGGCCGCCATCGTCGACACCCGCCGCACGGTGGCCATCTCCGGCACCCACGGCAAGACGACCACGTCGACGATGACCACCCTGATCCTCCGGGCGGCCGGGCTGGCACCCGTCGTTCCTCATCGGCGGCGAACCCAACGAGGTCGGCAGCAACGCCGCCTACGACGAGGGCGAATGGCTGGTGGTGGAGGCCGACGAGAGCGACGGCACGTTCGTCGAGATCGCCCCCGAGGCCGTCATCCTCACCAACGTCGAGCCCGACCACCTCGACCACTACGGCGACATGGCCGCCCTCGAGGCGGCCTGCGCCCGCTACCTGCTCGAGCGCCCCCGGCCCCCGGGTGGCCTGCGCCGACGACCCCGGCTCCGCCCGCCTGGCGGCCGAGGTGTCGGCCGCCGGCCGGCCCGTCGTCACCTACGGCGAGGCGGCCGGCGCCGACTACCGGATCGAGGGCTACGTCGGCGACCGGTCTCGGCAGCCGCTTCACGCTGCTCCGCCACGGCGAGACCGCTCGGCGAGATCGTCCTGCCCGCTCCCGGCCGCCACAACGCCCGCAACGCCGCCGGGGCGGCGGCGCTGGCCACCGAGATCGGCGTCCCGTTCGACGCCGTCCGGGCCGCCCTCGGCCGCTTCGCCGGGGTGGCCCGCCGCTTCCAGTTCCACGGCGAGATCGACGGCGTCACCCTGGTCGACGACTACGCCCACCTGCCCGGGGAGATCAAGGCCACGCTGGCCGCCGCCCGGGAGGGGGCCTGGTCCCGCATCGTGGCCGTCTTCCAGCCGCACCGCTACACCCGCACGGCCCGGCTGTGGCGCGACTTCGGCGACGCCTTCGTCGACGCCGACGTCGTGGTCCTGACCGACGTCTACGCCGCCGGGGAGCCGCCCCAGCCCGGGGTGTCCGGCCGGCTCATCCTCCAGGCGGTGTGCGAGGCCCGGCCGTCGGAGCGCGTCCTCTACCTGCCCGAAGCGGGCCGACATCGCTCGCCCGGCTGCCGGAGCTCACCCGGCCCGGCGACCTCGTGATCACGCTCGGGGCCGGGCGACGTGACGTCGCTGCCCGACGAGTGGCTCCGGCGGGCTTCGGCGGCGAACGCCGAAGCGCGACGGGCCGAGCTGCGTGAGCCGGCGTGCGACCGACGGCTCGACGATGCCGCGGCCCGGCTGGCCGCGCCTCGGCCGAGCCGGTCGAGCGCGACGTGCCGTTCGCCTCGCCTGACCACCTACGGGCTCGGCGGCCCGGCGGCGGTGCTGGTCCGGGCGCGTCGACGAGGCCGACCTCGAGGCGCGTGGCCGGCGCCCTTCCGCCCGGCGTCCCGTTCCTCTGCGTGGGCCGGGGCTCGAACCTGCTCGTGGCCGACGAGGGCTTCGCCGGCGTCGCCGTCCTCCTCGACGGCGCCGCTGGCCGAGCTGGCATCGATCCGACCCGGCGACCGGGGAACGGCGGTCGTGGCCGGCGGCGGCGTGCGGCTGCCCGGTGCTGGCCCGCCAGGCGGCGGCCGCCGGGTGGGGCGGCGTGGAGTTCTTCGCCGGCATCCCGGGCTCGGTCGGCGGCGCCGTCCGGATGAACGCCGGCGGTCACGGCAAGGAGACCGTCGAGGTGCTGCGCCGGGCCTGGGTCGTCGACCTCGGCCGCCGGCGATGCGCGGTCCGTCGCAGGAGCGCCCGGTCGGAGACGCTCGACCTCACCTACCGGCACTCGAACCTCGGCCCGGCCCACGTCGTGGTCCGGGCCGAGTTCGCCGTCACGGCCCGTCCGGCCGAGGAGTGCCAGGCCGAGATCGACGAGGTCGTGCGGTGGCGCAGGGCCAACCAGCCCGGCGGCAACAACGCCGGTTCCGTGTTCACCAACCCGCCCGGCGACTCGGCCGGCCGGCTGATCGACGCCTGCGGCCTCAAGGGCTTCCGGGTCGGCACGGCCTGGGTCTCGGAGCGCCACGCCAACTTCTTCCAGGCCGAGCCCGACGGGCGGGGCCGGGCCGCCGACGTCGTCGCCCTGGTCCTCGAGGTTCAGCGGCGGGTCGAGGCGGCCACCGGCATCCGCCTCGTGCCCGAGCTGCGCCGCGTCGCCTTCGCCGGTCTGGCCGGCGCCCGCCCCGGCGCGCCCGAGGCCTGGCCCGGCGAGGACCACGCAGCGTCGCCGACCGGCGTTCCGTCGAGCTGCAGACCCGACCTCGGAAGCGGACCGGCGGTGCCGCAGGCCGGGCGAGTCGCCGGAGGGATCACGTGAGCCGACGAGAGGACCGTACGCAGCGCCGGGTCACGGTGGTGCGCCACACCCGGCCGCCGGCGGCGGGGCGGTTCGCCCGCCGGCCCGGGCCGCGTCCCGAGGGATGGCGGGCCAGGCTGCCGGGCCCCTGCAGCGGCCGCTGGCCTGGCAGGCGCCGGTGGCCGGTCGGGCCGTGGCCGGCGCCGGCAAGGCGGCCGCCAGCGCCACCCGCTCGCTGCGGGACCGGCTGCGGCGGGGCATGCCCCAGACGCGTGGCCGGCCGGTGCTGGCCGCCGTCGCCGCCATCGCCCTCTTCACCGGGGCGACCTGGACGACCACCCGCTCCGCCGCTCCTCGACGTCGACCACATCGAGGTGTCGGGCGGGCTGCCTCGTCACCCCGGACCAGGCCGCCACCGGCGCCGGCCTGCACCGGGGTCAGCCCATGGTGTCGGTCGACACCGCCCGCGCCGAGCGGCGGCTCCGGCGCCTGCCGTGGGTCGACACCGCCGCGGTGGAGCGGGCCTTCCCCAACACCGTCCGGATCCACCTCGACCGAACGGGTGGCCGTCGCCACCGCCGCCCGTCCGGCCGGCGGCTGGGTCGCTCCTCGACCGCGGCGGCCGGGTCGCTGGCCGAGCAGCCGGACCGCCCCGGCGACCTCCCCGAGGTCATCGGGCGCCGGCGCGCCGCCGGCCCCGGCGAGCACCGATGGCGGCGGCCCGCCCGGCGCTCGACGTCGTGGCCGCGCTGCCCGAGCGCGATCCGCCGCACGGTCACCAGTGTCAACCTCGACGGTGAAGCCGTCACGCTCCACACGGGGGTGAGGGAGATCCGCATCGGTCCGCCGACGCAGCTGGCGGCCAAGGTGGCCGCGCTGAGCGTCCTTCTGGAGCGCGTCGGGAGCCGTTCCGTGGCCTGTTCTCGACGTGCGCGTTCCGCAGGCTCCGGTGGTCGTTCCGCTCGCTCCCACCGCTGCGACCAGCACCCCTGCACCGGGCGGGGCGCGACCGCTCCCGCCGATCCCGGAAAGCCGCGCGATTGAAGCCAGATAAGGGATTCGCGGCAATTGCACCGTTCCGCGCAACTGGTTTAGAGTCTCGGCGCCAACCGCAGGTTCACCCCTCGTTCAGGCTCAAGTAGAGCTTCAAGCGAATGGATGTGCGGGGTGCCCCGAAGGCGACCGGGGGCTGGGATGGTCGCCAGGATTCTTCCCCTGCAGTACCTGTGGATTTGCTGGATCCCTTGCTGGACAAGCGATTTGCCACATACCGGCCAGGTAGGTCGCGGCCTCGTCGGGGTCGCGAGGGAGCGGCCGGGACAAGCACGCCGGCTGTAATGAGCCACGAGCATGAGAGAAGGTTTGCGATGGTGGGCGCTCCTCAGAACTACCTGGCCGTGATCAAGGTCGTCGGTGTCGGCGGCGGTGGATGCAACGCGGTGAACCGGATGGTCGACGCCGGCTTGAAAGGCGTCGAGTTCATCGCCATCAACACCGACGCCCAGGCACTGCTCAGCAGCGAGGCCGACGTCAAGCTCGACATCGGCCGCCAGCTCACCCGGGGCCTCGGCGCCGGGTCCGACCCCGAGGTCGGCCGCCTGGCCGCCGAGGAACACCGCGACGAGATCGACAGAGGTCCTCAAGGGGGCCGACATGGTGTTCATCACCGCCGGCAAGGGCGGTGGCACCGGGACGGGCGGCGCGCCCGTCATCGCCGAGATCGGCAAGAGCCTCGGCGCGCTCGACGGTCGGCGTCGTGACCCGGCCGTTCGCCTTCGAGGGCCGGAAGCGGTCGATGCAGGCCGAGGACGGCATCCGCAAGCTGAAGGAGAAGGTCGACACCCTCATCGTCATCCCCAACGACCGGCTGCTCCAGGTCGTCGACGACAAGACCGCGCTGACCAGCGCCTTCAAGGCCGCCGACGAGGTCCTGCTCCAGGGCGTCCAGGGGATCACCGACCTGATCACCACGCCGGGCCTCATCAACACCGACTTCGCCGACGTGAAGATGATCATGACCAACGCCGGCTCGGCGCTCATGGGCATCGGCCTCGCCTCCGGCGAGGGCCGGGGCGTCAACGCCGCCCGGGCCGCCGTCTCCAGCCCGCTGCTGGAGGCCGGCATCGAGGGCGCCCGCGGCATCCTGCTCAGCATCGCCGGCCCGTCCGACCTCTCGCTCCACGAGGTCAACGAGGCCTGCGAGCTCATCGCCCAGGCCGCCCACCCCGACGCCAACATCATCTTCGGCACGATCATCGACGACGCCCTCGGTGACGAGGTGCGGATCACGGTGGTGGCCGCCGGGTTCGACCGCTTCGACGGCGAGCGGCCCCGGGTCACGGAGCGGCGGGTGGTCGACCTCCGCTACCACGACGACGACGACCGGCCCGCTCGACGAGCTGGACCTGCGCGACGGCGAACTCGTCGAGGACGAGTTCGACGTGCCATCGTTCATCAACCGGCCCTAGCGCCGAGCACGCCTTGGCCTGGATCCGCCTCGACCTCCCCGGGGCCGAGATCCTCTTCAGTGACCGGACCGGAGGAGTCTCGGCACCACCGTTCGACACGGCCAACGCCGGCTACAGCCGGGGTGACGACCCCGCCAACGTCGACGAGAACCGTGGCCGCATCGGCGCGGCGCTCGGCGGTCCGGGCTCCGATCCGGCCGAGTGGATCTCGCCTCCATCAGGTGCACGGCGCCCGGCGTCTATCCCGCCGATCGTGGCCGGGGCCCCCGGACCTGGTCCGGGCCGGCCCGGCGCCGGAGGCCGACGCGGCGGTGAGCGCCGAGCCGGACGCGGTGCTGTCGGTGCTCACCGCCGACTGCGCGCCGGTGGCCCTCGTGGCGCCGGGCGTCGTCGGCGCGGTCCACGCCGGCTGGCGCGGCGTCGCTGGCCGGCGTGCTCGAAGCGGCGGTGGCCGAGATGCGCCGGCGGTCGTCGGGGCCGGTCCGGGCGGTGCTCGGGCCGTGCATCCATCCCGAGTGCTACGAGTTCTCGCCCGCCGACCTCGAGCCGATCGCCGACCGGCTCGGGCCGGAGGTGGCCGGCAGCACGGCCGGCGGTCGGCTGGCCCTCGACGTGCCCCGGGCGGTCGCGCTTGCCCTGGCCGGGGCGGGCGTGACCGACATCACCGACGTCGACGTGTGCACCGCCTGCTCCGCCGACCACTTCTCCCACCGGCGCGACGGGCGCGCACGGGCCTGCAGACCATGCTGGTGGCGGCCCGGTGATCGGGCGCCGAGCCATGGCGGCTCGGAAGAGGTCTCCGGACGCGGCCGGCGGATGGTTCGCGGTGAACGCCACCGTCGTCCGGCCCGAGGACGTCGCCGACCGGCTGGCGGCGGTCAGCGGAACGGGTGGCCGACGCCGCCGGCCGGGTCGGGCGCCCGGCCGTCGGCGGTGCGGCTCGTGGTCGTCACCAAGGGCGTGCCGCCGCCGGTGATGCAGGCCGTGCTCGACGCCGGCGCCACCGACCTCGGCGAGAACCGGGCCCAGGAGCTGCTGGCCAAGGCCCCGGAGCTCGCTGGTCCTCCGGGGACACCCCGAGCCCCCGGCGCCCGACCTGGCACTTCATCGGGCGGCTGCAGCGCAACAAGGTCGCCGCCCTGGCGCCGCTGGTCGACCTCTGGCAGTCGGTCGACCGGCTCGAGCTCGGGCAGGCCATCGCCGGCCGGGCCCCGGGGGCGGCGGTGCTGGCCGAGGTCAACGTGGCCGACGACCCGGCCAAGGCCGGCGTGGCCCCCGACGACGCGCCGGCCCTGGTCGAGGGGTTGCGGTCGGCCGGGCTGACGCGTCGACGGGCTGATGACGATCCCCGCCGCCGGGCGGGACCCCCGACCGGCGTTCGCCGCCCTGGCGGAGCTGGCCGACCGTCTCGGCCTGGCCGAGGTGTCGATGGGGATGAGCGACGACTTCGAAGTGGCAGTGGAGGAAGGGGCCACGATCGTGCGGGTCGGACGGGCGATCTTCGGGCCCGAGCCCCGGAGGCCCGGGCCGATCCACGATCGGCACCGCCGAGTCTGCAACGATAGGGACCGGCCGGAGAAGGAGGGCAGTTCGATGGCTGCGATGTGGCGACGGGCAATGGTGTACCTGGGCCTCGTCGACGAGCCTGAGGATGACGACGGCGTCGGTATGGCCCCCCGCGCCGCCGACCCCGGGCCCAACGTGCGGCCGTTGAGCCGCGACGACGGCCCGCGGCCGCCCCCCGGCCCAGCGTCGTGCGGACGATGCCCTCCGCCTCCACCGCGGCCCGGGTCCACGTCGTGGAGCCCCGGGGCTTCAACGACGCCCAGGAGGTCGGCGACCGGCTGAAGGCCAACCAGCCGGTGATCCTCAACCTGCAGGGTCTCGATCGTGACCTGCAGCGGCGGCTGATCGACTTCTCCAGCGGCCTGGCCTACGCCCTCGGCGGGTCGATGTCGCGGGTCGCCGACCAGGTCTTCCTGCTCACCCCGTCGAACGTCGAGGTCTCCCAGGAGGAGAAGGAGCGCCTCCAGGCCCGCGGCCTGTTCCGGGCCTAACGCCTAACCTCGACCGGCGTGGATCTTCTCTGCTCCCTCATCAACGTCTATTTCATCGTCCTGTTCGCCCGGATCATCCTGTCGTGGTTCCCGATGCAGCCGGGGACGGCGATGGCGTCGATCGCCTCGATCATCTACCAGCTGACCGAGCCGGTGCATGGGGCCCGTCCGCCGGCTCATCCCCACCGTCGGGATGATCGACATCTCACCGATCGTGGTGTTCTTCGGGCTGCGGATCCTGCAGAGCGCCATCTGCAGTCTGCATGCTTTGACCACGGTACGTAGCCGGGTCCACCCGTACCCGGGTGGCTGATCGTTAGGATCGGCCTATGGATGTGACTCCTCATGATCTCCGGAACGCGGAGCTGCGGGAGGCATTCCGCGGCTACCGGCCCGACGAGGTCGAAGAGCTCCTCGAGCGGGCGGCCCTCACCCTCGAGCGGATGCACGAGCGGAACCGGCAGCTGCAGGAGAAGGTCGCGGCGCTCGAAGCCGAAGGGTCGACGGCCAAGGAGATGGAGAGCGTGCTCCGCCAGACGCTCCTCCTCGCCCAGCGCACCGCCGACGAGACGGTCACCGACCGCCCACGAGCGGTCCCGCCAGCTCGTCGAGGAAGCGGAGGACCGGGCCCTCACGCTGACGAGCGAGGCCGAGGAGCAGGCCCGGATCGTCGGCGAGGCCCAGCGGCAGAAGTACGAGGCGATCGTGTCGGAGCTGTCGGCCCGGCGGGATCTCCTCACGCTCGACATCGACGCCCTCGAGCGGGTCCAGGCCGACTACCGCGGCCGGCTGCGGGCCGTCCTCGAGAAGGAGCTGGAAGAGCTCGACCGGAGGGCGGCGCTGCCGGCGCCGAGCCGACCCGAGCTCCACGAGATCGACCTGTCGGCGGTGCCCGTCCCGGACGCTGGCTTTCCGAGGGACACCCCCGAGCCCCCGGGGGCGACCCGAGGTCATCGAGGCCGACCGGCCCCGACCCACACGGCGTCGGTGTTCGCCCGCCCGGGCGACCCGGCCGAGGGCGGTCCGCCCACCGAGGCGCTGGTGGTGCTCGACGAGGAGCTGGCCGATTCGGGTCCGTCCGGAGCGAGCACCCGCCGCCGTGCCTGACGTCGAGGCGCGCCCTGGTGCCGGGCGCTGGAGATCACACGTGCCGGGTAGAGTCCGCCGCTACCATCTTCCGTGGTCATAGCCATACCGAGGGCGGTGCGCTCGTGCTCCTCGTGAGCTTCCTCCTGGTGATCGTCGCCACGATCTTCCTCCTGTCGGGGCTCTTCCTCACCAAGGATCTGGCGCTCATCTTCATCTCCATTGCCTGCTCGGCCCTGGCGGGGATCGTCCTCGTCGTGGCCGTCATGCAGAGCCGGCCGCGGCCGAGCCGCGGTCCCAGCCGCCGACGGCGACGGGCCGTCACGGCCACCGCCGACGTCGGGGCCGAGGGCGACCGCCGGGCGGCCGGCACCGGCCGCGGCGGGCCGACGGTCGGGAGTTCCCGATCCCCGACTACGACTCGCTGGAGGTCGTCGAGGTGCTGCCGCTCCTCGGCGACCTCGAACCGGCCGAGCTGGAGCTGGTGCGCCAGCGGGAGGCGTCGGGCCGGGCCCATCCCTGGATCCTGGCCCGGGTCGACGCCCTGCTGGAGGCGGAGGCCGACGCCGACACCGCACTCCGAGCACGCCTGGGCGCCGGGCCCGATGGGCGTCGGGCCAGCAGGGCCGGCTGCTCGACGAGCAGACGACGACATCGTCGAGGTCGAGCCGGACGACGCCGACTGGGCGTCGCCCCGCGACTCCGACTGGGCGGCCGTCCGACTTCCCGCTCGACTCCGGGTCCGACTACGACGACCTCTCGGTCGTGCGGGACTTCCCCATCGACCGCTACGACGACCTCCGGGTCACCGAGATCCTGCCCGCTGCTGGCCAACCTCGGCGCCGAAGACCTCAAGATGGTCCGGGAGGAGGAGGCGGCGGGGAAGGCCCGGGCCAGCATCCTGGCCCGGATCGACGGCCTCCTCGCCCGCGACGTCCGGAGCGCCCGCCGCGGCCCCGGCCAAGCGGCCGGCGGCCAAGAGGCGCCGTCCAAGGCGGCGGCCAACCTTCCGATCGAGGACTACGACAACCTCAACGTCGCCCAGATCCAGGCCCGCCTCATCGAGCCTCAGCCCGGCCGAGCTCCGCCAGGTCCGGGACCTACGAGAAGCGCCACAAGAACCGGGCCGGCGTCCTCTCCCGGATCGAAGGGGCCCTGAAAGCCCGCTGACGGCCGGGCCTGGCGGCGTCGACGAGGCCACCTCAGGCGACGTGACCGGTGTCCCTCGACGTCGAGGGTGGCGCCGGACGGGGTCTCGGCCGGGTTCACCTGCCAGTCGACGGCCAGGACTTCGCCGGCGATCCAGTCGCCGTGGCGCTCGGCCGCTTCGGCCACCGGGCCCGTCGGCCCAGAGGCGCACGCTGATCCGGTCGGCGATGGCCAGGCCGCTGGCCTTGCGGTGGTCGTTGACCGCCCGGGCCAGCTCCCGGGCCAGGCCTTCGAGCCGCAGGTCGTCGTCGACCTTGAGGTCGAGGGCCACGGCGAAGGGGCCGTCCTGGGCCAGGGCGAACTCCTCGTGCTCTTCGGCCCGGACCTCGAGGTCGTCGGCGCCGAGGACGATCGGCTCCCCGTCGATCGTCGAGCGGTGTAGCCGCCGGTCTCCTCCAGGGAGCGGCTGACCTCGGCGCCGTCGGCCGACGCCAGCGCCGCCTTGACGGCCGGCAGCTTCGGGCCGAGGCGGGGGCCGAGGGCCCGGAAGTTGGGCACGACCGAGTAGCGGATCAGCCCGGCCAGGCTCTCGACCACCTCGAGGCTCTTCACGTTGAGCTCCTCCGACACCTGGCGCGGCCACCTCGGGGCGAGAGCCGGCCGGCGCCCGGGCACGAGCAGCAGCGCCCGCCGCAGCGGCTGGCGGACCTTCATCCGGGCCTCGCCCCGGGCGGCGCGGCCCAGGGCCACGAGCCGCCGGGCCAGGGCCATCTCCGCCTCGAGGCCGGCGTCGATCAGGTGACCGTCGGCCACCGGCCAGTCCTCCAGGTGGACCGAGACCTCCCGCTGACCAATGCGCTGAGGACGTTGTAGATCTCGTCGGCCACGAACGGGCGTGAACGGCGCCAGCAGCAGGGCCACCGTCGACAGCGACTCGTAGAGCGCGGCGAAGGCTCCGGGGTCCGACGCCTTCCAGAACCGGGGCCGGGACCGGCGGACGTACCAGTTGGAGAGGTCGTCGACGAAGCTCTCGAGCGTCTGGGCGGCGGCCAGCGTGTCGTAGCCCTCGAGGGCGTCGGTGACGGCGGCCACGGTGCCCTCCCGCCGGGACCGCAGCCACCGGTCGAGGACGTGTTCCTTCGGCGGCGTCCTGGCGTCCTCGCCGGGGTGAAGCCCTCGAGGTTGGCGTAGGTCACGAAGAACGACAGCGTGTTCCACAGCGTGAGGAGGAACTTGCGGATCGACTCGTCGATGCCCTCGCCGTAGACGCGGCGGTTCGTCCACGGCGAGCCGGCCGAGAAGAAGTACCACCGCAGCGGGTCGGCGCCCTTGGTGCGGAAGATCTCCCAGGGGTCGATGACGTTGCCCTTGGACTTCGACATCTTGGCCCCGTCCTGGTCGACGACGTGGGCCAGGCAGACGACGTTGCGGTACGGCGTCTGGCCGAAGACCAGCGTGTTCACGGCCAGGAGGGAGTAGAACCAGCCCCTCGTCTGGTCGATCGCCTCGCAGATGAAGTCGGCCGGGAAGCGCCGCTCGAAGACGTCCTCGTTCGTCGAACGGGTGGTGGAACTGCGCCGCCGGCATCGAGCCGGAGTCGAACCAGGCGTCGAGGACGGGCTCGAGCCGCGTCGCCGTCGCCCCGCAGCTGTCGACCGGGCAGGGGAAGGTGACCTCGTCGACGTAGGGCCGGTGGAGGTCGAGGTCGGACAGGTCCCGCCCGGCCAGCTCGGCCGAGCTCGGCCACCGACCCGATGCAGGTGTCGTGCGGTGTCTGCGCCGGAGCAGCGCCACACCGGCAGCGGGGTGCCCCAGTAGCGGTCCCGCGACAGGGCCCAGTCGATGTTGTTCTCCAGCCAGTCGCCGAAGCGGCCGGCCTTGATGTGCTCGGGATGCCAGTTGATCGCCTCGTTCTGCTCCAGGAGGGCGGCCTTCTCGGCCTGCGTCCGGGCGAACCAGGAGGTCTTGGCGTAGTAGATGAGCGGCGTCCCGCACCGCCAGCAGTGGGGGTACGAGTGCGTGTAGGCCTCGACCTTCTCCAGCCGGCCGGCGGCCCGCAGGGCGTCGATGATGCCGGGGTCGGCCTCCTTCACGAACAGCCCGTCCCACGGCTCGACCACCGGCTTCGAAGCGGCCGGCGGCGTCGACCGGGTTGAGCGTCGGCAGCCCCTCGGCCTCGCCGACCTCCCGGTCGACCTCGCCGAAGGCGGGGGCCAGGTGGACGATGCCCGACCCGTCCTCGGTGGTGACGAAGTCGGCCACGACGACCCGGTTGGCATCGGGTTCGTCGATGGGGACGAAGTCGAAGGGCCGCTCGTAGTGGAGGCCGGCCAGGTCGGCGGCCCGCAGCGACCGACGATCTCCCAGCCCGACCTCCTCGGCCGGGCCGAGCACGGCCTCGACCCGGTCCCGGCCGAGGACGACGTCGCGGTCCACGCCGGGCCGGCGGACCCGCACGTACTCCACCTCGGGGCCCACGGCGGCGGCCACGTTGGAGATGAGCGTCCACGGCGTCGTCGTCCACACCAGCAGATCGCAGTCATCCGGGGACACCCCTGACCCCCGGGCCCGATCGACGACCGGGAAGCGGACGTAGACCGAGTCCTCGGTGATGTCCTGGTAGCCCTGGGCGACCTCGTGGCTGGACAGCGCCGTCCCGCACCGGCCGCAGTAGGGCACGACCTTGAAGCCCTCGTAGAGGAGGCCCTTGTCCCACATCTGGCGGACCAGCCACCAGACCGTCTCGATGTAGCCGTTGGTCAGCGTCCAGTAGGCGCCGTCGGTGTCGAGCCACATGCCCATCCGCTCGGTCAGCGCCGCCCACTCCTCGACGTAGCGCTGGACCGACTCCCGGCAGCGCCGGTTGAACTCCTCGATCCCGAAGTCGCGGATCTGGGTCTTCCCCGACAGGCCGAGCTCCTTCTCGACCTCCACCTCGACCGGCAGGCCGTGGCAGTCCCACCCGCCCTTGCGGGCGACGTAGCGGCCCCGCATGGTGTGGAAGCGGGGGAAGAGGTCCTTGAAGGACCGGGCCCAGACGTGGTGGAGGCCGGGCCGGCCGTTGGCGGTCGGCGGGCCCTCGTAGAACACCCACTCCGGCGCGCCCTCGCGGCGGCGGAGGCTCTCGGCGAACACGTCGTGCTGCCGCCACCGCTCGAGGACGCGCTCCTCGAGGGCGACGAAGTCCACCGATGACTCGACGGGGGGAAAGGCCATCCGCCGTAGGATAGATGACGTGTCCGAGAGTCGAGCGACCTCTACGACGACAGCCCGGAGGGCATCGTGCTCCGGATCCATGTGCAGCCCGGCGCCGGCCGCAGCGCCGTCGTCGGCCGCCACGGCGACGCCCTCAAGGTCCGGGTGGCCGCCCCGCCGGTCGAGGGCCGGGCCAACGAGGCTCCCGCAGTTGCTGGCCGAGGCGCTGGGCGTCCCGGAGTCCGACGTCGAGCTGACCTCCGGGCCAGTCGTCCCGGTCCAAGCGGTTCCGGCTGAACGGCCTCGACGCCGAGGAGGCGCGAGAAGCGTCTCCGGGTGGCCCTCGACGACGCCAAGCAGCCGGACGGTCCGGGCGGGGATGGGCGCCGTCTGACCTGGGCCTTCGCTGATGACACCTGGGCCCTCGGAATGACGCGTCCGCGGCCGGTCGGAGGCCTTACGCTGGTAAAATCACCCGTTCGAGGCACGGGCCGCTCCTGAGCGGCCCGAGGCGCGTCTGCCGGAGGACAAGAAGGCGGTCATGGCACGAGCAGGGGCGAGCAAGTCCCTCGACAAGCCGGCTCCGAAGGCACGTGGCGCGTCAGGAGGCGGTGGCGCCGGCCAAGGCGGCGGCCAAGGCGGCCAAGACGACCCGGAAGAAGACGCCGAACCCGCCGCCGTCTGCACCGAAGCCGCCAGCAAGGCCACCACCAAGGCCGCCAAGCCAGTGGAAGGCGACGAAAACGGTCGCCAAGGCAGCGAAACCGGTGACAAAGGCCGCCCCGCCGGGAAGCAGCGGTAAGGCGACGAAGGCGGCCGCAAGCCGGTCGGCCAAGGCGACCAAACCGGCGAAGGCCCAGGCCAAGACCGCGGCGGCGGTCAAGGCCGCTCCGGCCAAGGCCGTAAACTCAAGGCCAAGAGCCGCTCACGCCGGCTCGGAGCACTCGCCCGAAGAAGAACGCGGAGGTAGCGCAGGTGGCGGAAGCGCCCAAGGGCAGGCGGGGCGGGACGGCGACGAAGGCGCCGCCCAAGGCGGCCCCCGCCGCCGTCCCGCCAAGGCGGAAGTCCCGCGAACTTCCCGGCCAAGACGCTCGACAAGCTCCGCCGCCTCCTCGAAGAGGAGCGGGAGACCTACGTCCGCCAGGCCCGCGACCTGGCCGCCGAGGCCGAGGCGCTGGCCGCCGGAGCGGGAGCCGGGCGACACCCAGTTCGACGAGGAGTCGGGCGAGGGCGACACCCTCAACGTCGAGCGGGAGCGCGACCTGGCCCTCTCCGCCTCGGCCAACCAGGCCGTCGAGGAGATCGACCGGGCGCTGCGCCGGATGGACACCGGCAACTACGGGATCTGCGAGCGGTGCGGCAAGAAGATCGCCGTGGCCCGCCTCGAGGCCCTGCCGTTCGCCGCGCTGTGCATCGAGTGCAAGTCCCGCGAGGAACGGCGTCGCTGACGGCGGCGGTCGCCGGTCGGCCCGCTGGCCGTCGCCGCCGTCATCGTCGTCCTCGACCAGCTGACCAAGATCTGGGCCGTCGCCGCCCTGTCCGACGGGCCCGTCGAGGTCATCGGGTCGCTCCTCCAGTTCCGCCTGACCCGCAACCCGGGCGGTGCCTTCAGCCTGCTCACCGGCCTCACGCCGGTCCTGGCCGTGCTGGCCGTGGTGATGGTGGTCTACATCGTCCGCACCACCCGGCGGACGGCCGACGTCGTCATGGCCTACTCGCTGGCCCTGGTGCTCGGCGGGGCGGTCGGGAACCTCGTCGACCGCCTGGTCCGCTCGCCGGGGTTCCTCCGGGGTGAGGTCGTCGACTTCATCAAGGTCCCCAACTGGCCGACGTTCAACGTCGCCGACTGCGCCATCACCGTCGGCGTGATCCTGATCGCCATCCGGGGCTGGAGGACATGACGGGGTCCGGCGGTGTCCCCAGCCCGGGGTCCGGGGTGTCCCCGGAACGAGACAGTTCGGTCGGTGCCGCGTCGCTGGCGGGGGAGCGGGTCGACCGGGCCGTGGCGCTGCTCACCGGCTGGAGCCGGGCCGACGTCGCCGCCCTGATCGACGACGGGGCGGTGCGGATCGGCGGGCGAGCCGGTGGCCAAGAGCCGCCGGCTGGCCGAGGGCGAGGAGGTCGAGGTCGAGGGCGAACCGGAGGAGGACGCCCCGCCCGTCCCCGAACCGGTCGAGTTCCCCGTCGTCCACGCCGACGACGACGTCGTGGTGGTGGTCAAGCCGGCCGGGCTCGTGGTCCACCCCGGCGCCGGCCACGAGACGGGCACGCTGGCCGGCGGGCTCCTCCACCGCTTCCCGGAGATCGCCGCCGTCGGCGACCCGATGCGGCCCGGCATCGTCCACCGCCTCGACCGCGACACCAGCGGCCTCATGGTCGTGGCCCGCACCCCCCGGGCCTACGACGCGCTCACCGCCGCCCTGGCCGCCCGGGAGATCGAGCGCCGCTACCTGGCGCTGGCCTGGGGCCGCTTCGACGCCCGCCGGGGCACGATCGACGCCCCGATCGGCCGCTCCGCCACCCGCCGGACCCGGATGGCGGTGCGGGAGGCGGGGAAGGACGCCCGCACCGGCTACGAGGTCCTCGCCCAGTACGAGCACCCGGTCTGCGCCCTGGTCGAGTGCCGGCTGGAGACCGGCCGCACCCACCAGATCCGCGTCCACCTGGCCGCCATCGGCCACCCGGTCGTCGGCGACGGCACCTACGGCGGCGACCGCCACCCGCTGCGGCCCGGCCGCCCGTTCCTCCACGCCCACGCCCTGGCGCTGCACCACCCGGTCGACCGGGGAGCGCCTGGAGTTCACCGATCCCCTGCCGCCGGAGCTGGCGGCGGTGCTCGCTGGCTGGCAGCTCGACGCGTAACGCCGGCTCGCGAAGCCTGGTCGGTCAGGTCGAGTGGCCGACCCGGGCCAGGTCGACGAGGTCGGCCAGGGTGAAGCCCTCCAGGATCGAACGCATCGACTCCGACACCTTCACCCACACGTCCTGGAGGGCGCAGTGGCCCTCCCGGTGGTCGTGGGAGTCGAAGTACGTGGTGATCGGCCCGTCGGCGGCGGACACGATGTCGGCCAGGGTGATCTCCTCCGGCGGCCGGGCGAGGACGTAGCCGCCGCCCACCCCCCGCTTCGACCGGGCCAGCCCGGCGCCCTTCACGGCCAGCAGGATCTGCTCCAGGTACGGCTGCGGCAGGCCCGTCCGCTCGGCGATCTCCTTCACCGACGTCGGCCGGTCGTAGCCGTGCAACGCCATGGACAGCAGGGCCCTGGCCGCGTAGTCCCCCCGGGTCGACACCTTCACGCCCGCCATGGTCGCGCGCCCGCCGCCCAGGGTCGACTGCAGGACGGAGCCCGGCGGTTACCCTCCAGGAGTGACGAATGGAGGGACCCCAGGCGACGAACCCGTCCGGCCCGACTACGCCGGCGCCTCGGTGGCGGGCCTCGTGCCGGCCCTGCTCGGTCCGGAGCGGCGGCCGTGGCTGCCGGCCTGCGTCGCCGGCGCCCGGGCCGTCGTCCTCCTCGTGCTGGACGGGTTCGGCTGGCGGGCCATCGAGGCCGCCCGGGCCCGGCTGCCGGTGCTCGGCGGCCTGGAGGGCGGGCCGATCACCACGGTCGTCCCGTCGACCACCGCCGCCGCCCTGACGTCGATCGCCTCCGGGCTGACGCCCGCCCGCCACGGCATGGTCGGCTACCGGATGCTCGTCGGCGGGCAGGTGCTCGACGTCCTCCGCTGGAAGGTCCCCGAGGGGAGGGCCCCCGACCCGGGCTCGGTGACGCTGGTCGGCCCGGCCTTCTGCGGCCGCAACGTGCCGACCGTCGTCCGGGCCGAGTTCAAGCGCAGCGGGTTCACCGAGTCGCACATGCGGGGCGTCCGGTTCGTCGGCTGGCGGACGACGGCCACGCTCGTCACCCACGTCGCCCGGCTCGTCGACGCCGGCGAGCCGTTCGTCTACGCCTACTACGACGGCGTCGACAAGGTGGCCCACGAGTACGGCATCACCGACGGGTTCTTCCCCGCCGAGACGGCGGCCGCCGACCGCCTCGTCGGCGACCTGCTCGACGCCCTCCCCGGCGACGCCGCGCTGGTCATCACCGCCGACCACGGCCAGGTGCAGTTCGAGCGGTGGGTGACGATGGAGCCGGTGGCGGCCCAGGTCCGGGCCTACGCCGGCGACGCCCGGCTCCGCTACCTCTACGCCCGGCCCGGCCGCGAGCGGCGACCTCCTCAAGGCGGCGACCGACGCCTTCGGCGACGAGGCCTGGGTCTTCGGCCGCGACCAGCTGGTCGACGAAGGGTGGCTCGGGCCCGAGCCGCCGCCCGGCGACGTCCTGACCCGGATCGGCGACGTGACCCTGGCCGCCAAGGGCAACGTCGCCTTCGCCGATCCCACCCACCCCCACGAGACCCGGCTCCGGGCCGGCCACGGCAGCCTGAGCCCCGACGAGATGCTCGTCCCCCTCCTGGCCGGCCGCGGCCGGCGATCCCTGAAGGAGTCTCCATGATCGGCTTCGTCCTCGGACTGGTGATCCAGGGTGCGCTCTTCGGGGTGGCGCTGCGGGCGATCCTCCCCGGCGAGCAGCGGTGGACCATTGCCCAGACGATCGGCATCGGCGTCGTCGGCTGGCTCGTGATCGGCTTCGTCCTCCGGGCCATCTTCGGTGCGCTGTTCGGGCTCCTGCTCCCGCTCCTGATCCTCGGCGGCGTCTACCTGTTCGTCGCCCAGCGCCGCGGCGGGGCCCGCCGCGGTGAGTAGTGCCTGCGGCCCGCTCCGCTAGGCCCTGGAGCCTCGAGGAGGCCTCTCCATGGATTGATCGTCTTCATCCTCTTCCTGCTCGTCTGGGGGGCGATCGTCGGCGGCCTCGCCCGCCTGGCCCTGCCCGGGCCCGACCCGATGTCGATGGGTCAGACGATCCTCATCGGGGTCGGCTCGTCGTTCGTCGCCGGCATCGTCTTCCGGGCGCTGCTCAACGCCCGGGCCGGCATCATCGGATCGGTGCTCGTCGCCACCGGCGCCGTCTACCTGGTCCGCCGCTCCCGGGGCGGCGCTATCTCCCGCTAGTTCCTCGGCACTAGGGGCGGTCGGGGAGGGGGGTCACCGTCCGGCCCTCCTTCACCGCCTCCCGCCAGGCGGCGAGGACGGCCTCGGCGTGGTGGGGGAAGGCGACTCGCCGGCAGGGCGTCGGGCTCGAACCAGCCGATCTCCGACGTCTCGGCCGGGTCGGGCACGCCCACCTCGGCGCCGGCCCGTGGCGTGGTAGTAGGCGTTGAGGGTGACGCGGGCTGCGGGGTCGGACGGGTCGGGGTAGCGGTCGAGCCACATCCCGAGGAACCCGGTCACCTCCACCGCGAAGCCGGTCTCCTCCCGGGCCTCCCGGGCGGCGGTCATCATCGGGTGCTCCTCGGCCTCGCAGAACCCGCCGGGGATGTCCCACCACCCCAGCCAGGGCTCGGTGTTCCGCCGCAGCAGCAGGAGCCGCCCGTCCCGTCGTGACCAGCGCCCCGGCGCAGGGCTTGGCGTTGCGCCAGTGCTCCGCCCCGCAGGCCGGGCAGGTGACCGGAGGCCGGCCCGGGAGCTTGGCGCCGCAGGCCGAGCAGTAGGGAAACCCTCCTCGCACCTCAGTCACCGATCTCCCGCAGGCTCCCGTTGTCGATGTTGAGGACGAAGCCCCGGACGCGTCGCGATGCTTGAGGAACGGGCTCAGCCGCACCCGCGGATCGACTTCCGGACGGCGGCGTCGAGGTCGGCGAAGCCTTCCAGGGAGAAGGGGAGCCGGATCCCGGTCTCGCGCTGGAGCTCCGCTTTCACCGCTCCTCCGGGAGGCTTGTAGGCGCCGCAGCGGGTGTGGTGGATCAGCATGACCTCCTGGGTCCCCAGGAAGCGCTGGGAGAGGATCAGCGACCGGAGGACGTCGTCGGTGACGACGCCGCCGGCGTTGCGGAGGACGTGGGCGTCGCCCCGCTCCAGCCCGAAGATCTGGAACGGGTCGATCCGGGAGTCCATGCAGGTCACGATGGCGAGGCGCAGCCGGGGAGGCCCCGGAACCCTGAGATCCCCCGAAGCGGCGGCCCGCTGGACGAGTTGTTCGATGGCGGTCATCGGAGGAGAAGGGATAGCACGCCGCGTCGGTTGCACCCCGCCCGGCCGTCGCTTACCCTGCCAGAGAGCGAAAGTTACAGGGGTGTCATTCCCCACAGCCCCATCCACAGGCTGTGGACAACTTCTCGGGGACACCCCGTCCCCGGCCGGAGGGCCAGTTGAGCGACTCCTTCGTCCACCTCCACCTCCACACCGAGTTCTCGATGCTCGACGGGGCGGCGCGGATCGGCGACGTCATGGCCGCGGCCGCCGCCGACGGCCAGCCGGCGATCGGGATCACCGACCACGGCAACATGTACGGCGTCCTCGACTTCTACAACGCGGCCAAGAAGGCGGGGATCCGGCCGATCATCGGGATGGAGGGGTACTTCGTCACCGGGTCGCGCCACGACCGGCCCCGCCGGGCCGAGCACGAGATCTTCCACCTGACCCTGCTGTCGGAGACGACGAAGGGCTACCAGAACCTCATCAAGGTCTCCTCGGCCGCCTACCTCGACGGCTTCTTCTACAAGCCCCGGCTCGACTTCGAGCTCCTCGAGCAGCACCGGGAGGGCCTGATCGCCACCAGCGGCTGCCTCGGCGGGGTCATCTGCCAGACGCTCCTCAAGGACGACTTCGACGGCGCCATCGAGGCGGCCGGGCCGGTTCCAGGAGATCCTCGGGAAGGACAACTTCCTCGTCGAGCTGCAGGACCACGGCCTCGCCGAGCAGCACCAGACGAACCCCCAGCTGATCGAGATCGCCAAGCGGATCGGGGCGCCGCTGCTGGCCACCAACGACAGCCACTACGTCCACAAGCACGACGCCGAGTCCCATGACGCCCTGCTCTGCGTCCAGACCGGCGCCACCCGCGACGACCCGAACCGCTTCAAGTTCGACGCCGAGGAGTTCTACCTCAAGTCCTCGGCCGAGATGCGCTCCCTGTTCTCCGACGTCCCCGAGGCCTGCGACAACACGCTGTGGATCGCCGAGCGGGCCAACGTCGACATCGAGTTCGGCAAGGTGGCGCTGCCCGACTTCCCCTGCCCGGCGGGCCACATCGGAGGACGACTACCTCCGGAAGCTCACCGAGGAGGGCGCCCACGACCGCTACGGCGACGTCCGATCCCCGACGAGGTCCAGCAGCGGATCGACTACGAGCTCGGCGTCATCTCCGAGATGGGGTTCTCGGCCTACTTCCTCGTCGTGTGGGACCTGATCAAGCACGCCCGCGACCGCAACATCCGGGTCGGGCCCGGGCCGGGGGTCCGCGGCCGGCTGCTGCGTCGCCTACTGCCTGAAGATCGTCGACCTCGACCCGCTCCGCTACGGCCTCCTCTTCGAGCGGTTCCTCAACCCCGGCCGCAAGCAGATGCCCGACATCGACATGGACTTCGACGAGCGCTACCGCTCCGAGATGATCCGCTACGCCGCCGAGCGCTACGGCGCCGACCACGTGGCCCAGATCGTCACGTTCTCCACCATCAAGGCCCGGGCCGCGGTGCGCGACGCCGCCCGGGTGCTCGGCTACCCCTACGCCGTCGGCGACAAGATCGCCAAGCTCATGCCCCCGCTGATCATGGGCCGGGACACGCCGCTCCACGCCTGCTTCGAGAAGAAGGACAAGTTCGAGGACGGCTACAAGATGGCCGGCGAGCTGCGCGACCTCTACGAGGCCGACCCCGACGTGAAGCGGGTCTGCGACGTGGCCCTCGGCCTCGAGGGTCTCCGCCGCCAGGACGGCATCCACGCCGCCGCCGTCGTCATCACCCGGGACCCGCTGACCGAGTACCTGCCGATCCAGCGCAAGCCCGAGCCCGGCGGCGCGCCTCGAGGACGCCCCGATCGTCACCCAGTACGAGATGCACGGCGTGGAGGACCTCGGCCTCCTCAAGATGGACTTCCTGGGCCTGCGGAACCTGTCGGTCATCGACCGGACGCTGGAGCTCATCGAGGCCTCGACCGGCCGACGGCTCGACATCGACGACGTCCCCCTCGACGACGAGCCGACCTTCGAGATGCTGCGCAAGGGCCTCTCGATCGGCGTGTTCCAGCTCGAGGGCGGGCCGATGCGCTCCCTCATGCGCTCGCTGGCGCCGACCAGCTTCGAGGACATCGCCGCCCTCGTGGCGCTGTACCGGCCCGGGCCGATGGGCGCCAACATGCACACCGACTACGCCGACCGGAAGAACGGCCGGAAGCCGGTCGCCTACTACCACGCCGACCTGGAGGAGATCCTCGCCCCGACCTACGGGCTGATGATCTACCAGGAGCAGATGATGCAGGTGGCCCAGCGGATGGCCGGCTACTCGCTGGCCGAGGCCGACAACCTCCGCAAGGCCACCGGCAAGAAGAAGCGGGAGCTGATCGCCAAGGAGCGGTCGAAGTTCGTGGCCGGCTGCGACACGCATGGGCTACGGCGCCGCCTTCGGCGAGCAGATGTTCGACGTCATCGAGCCGTTCGCCGACTACTCGTTCAACAAGAGCCACTCGGTCGGCTACGGCTTCGTCTCGTACCAGACGGCCTACCTGAAGGCCCACCACCCGGTCGAGTATCTGGCCGCGCTGCTCACCTCGGTCAAGGACGACAAGGACAAGACGGCCGTCTACCTCAACGAGTGCCGGGTGCTCGGCATCCCCGTCCTCGTCCCCGACGTCAACGTGGCCGAGAGCGACTTCGTCGGGAAGGCCGGCTCGATCCCGTTCGGCATGTCGGCCGTCCGCAACGTCGGCGAGGGCCTCGTGGGCCACATCGTGGCCGAACGCGACGAGAACGGGCCCTTCGCCTCCTTCTTCGACTTCTGCAACCGGGTCCACCCCACGGTGCTCAACAAGCGGGCGCTGGAGTCGCTCATCAAGGCCGGGGCCTTCGACTCCCTCGGCCATCCCCGCAAGGGCCTGCTGATGGTCTTCGAGCGGATCGCCGACGCCGCCCTGGCCCGCCGCCGGGAGGCCGAGGCCGGGATCATGAGCCTGTTCGGCGAGGCCACGCCCGAGCGGAGGGCCGTCCGAGATCGACCGGGTCGACATCCCCGACGTCGAGTTCGACAAGATGCAGCGCCTGGCCTACGAGAAGGAGATGCTCGGCCTCTACGTCTCCGACCACCCGCTCATGGGCGCCCAGCAGGCGCTGTCCCGCCACATCGAGTCGACGCTGACCGAGGCCAAGGAGATGAACGACGGCGCCCCGACGACGCTGGGCGGCGTCGTGACGGCCCTCAACCGCCGCTACACCAAGCGGGGCGACCTGATGGCCACCTTCGTGCTGGAGGACCTCGAGGCGGCCATGGAGGTCTTCGTCTTCCCCCGGACGATGGCCGACTTCGGCCATCTCCTCGAGGAGGACAGCGTCGTCGCGGTGAAGGGCCGCATCGACCGGCGTGACGACCAGGCGAAGTTCATCGCCATGGAGGTCAAGCGGCCGGAGCTGGTGATCGGCGAGGGCCCGCCCGTCCGCCTCCGGATCCCCGCCTCCCGGCTGAGCGAGAGGCTGGTGGCCGAGATGAAGCGGATCCTCGAGGCCCACCCGGGCGATTCGGCCGTGATGCTCCACGTGGAGGACGGGCGCCGCACCACGGTTCTGCGCCTCGGACCGGGCTTCGGCGTCGACGCCGGCAACGCCCTCCACGCCGAGCTCCGGGTGCTTTTGGGGGCGGACGCGGTCTTTTGACCGGCGCGCCTCGACCCGCCGGGCCGCCTGTAAGGGGTAGCCGGAAGCTACGACTTTCATCGAGGGGCGCGACCGCGACAGAATGTCGGGCCATGGACGTCGATATTCGCGATTCGGCTTCCCTCAAACCCGCTGAGCTGGACGAACTGTCGCAGGTTCTCCGGAAGGCCGGGAGCCCCCTCCCCGACAGCACCATCGATGACCAGGTCGAGCGGTTCAGCCGCGTCACGATGGTCGTGAACGACGACGAGATCCACGGTTTCCTCTTCGGTTCCCTCGAGCGGATCGGCGGCACGCCCTGCGTGCTGTGGGGCCTCGGCGCCACGGACGCGCCAACGGGGAGGCCGCCCCCATGCTCGAGGCCATGACCACCGAGCTCTACCGGCGGGCGGCCATCTCCTTCCCCGACGAGGACGTGCTCGTCGCCGGGCGGATCGCCCACCCGGCGCTGTACCGGCTGTTCGGCGGCCTGCAGGAGCCCGTGCCCCCGCCCCGGCTACCGGGCCAGCGGGGAAGACCGGGCCTGGGGCCGGCGCCTGGCCAAGCGGTTCGGGTGCGACTCCCGCTACGACGACCGGGCCTTCTGCTCGGCCGGAAACGGCACGCCGGAGCCGAAGCTCGACATCGAGCTCGCCGGGCGAGCCGGAGCCCGAGGTGGAGGAGCTGCTGGCGCCGGTCGACCCCGAGAAGGGCGACACCCTGATCGCCTTCGGGTGGGCCCCGGCCGAGTCGCTCGCCGCCGTCCTGGCCAAGAACGGACGCTGACGGGCGTCGGAGACCGAGGTCGACTCTTGGGTGCAGCCTTGTGGCCAGAGTGACTTCTGTGTCAGGGTGACGGGCCATGCGGACAGGCCCCCGCCTGGTTTTCGCCGCGCTCGTCGCCGGCACGCTGGCCGTGTCCGGCCCCGCCGGCGCAGGCCAAGGGCGGGAGCGCCGGGAAACCGCCCGGCTCCAAGACGCGAAGGCCCCGAAGGTTCCGGCCCTGGTCAGCCGACGTCGCCCGGATCGAGCCGCTGCCGGCCGCCGGGAGCGGCGGCCGCCCCACCGTGACCTCGAGGGGGTCGGGCGAGTACCGGGGCATCCTCGAGGTCCGCCGGGCGGGAGCGGGGATCGGCGCGGTCAACGAGGTCGCCTCGACGACTACCTGAAGGGCATCTCCGAGGTGCCGTCGAGCTGGCCGCCCGAGGTGCTGCGGGCCCAGGCGATCGCCGCCCGGACCTACCTGCTGTGGGTGCTGGGCAACGGCCCGGCCGGGGCCGCCGCCGCCCTCGGCGCCCAGATCTGCGCCACCGAGAGCTGCCAGGTCTACAGCGGCGTGGCCAAGGAGCGGGCGCCCAACGGCGACGCGCTGGGCGGCGGCGGTGCGGGACACCGCCGGGCTGGCGCTGCTGTCGGGCGGGTCGCCGATCCTGGCCAAGTACTCGGCCTGCAACGGCGGCCGCAGCGTGAGCGGCGGGAAGCCGTACCTGAAGGTCGTCGACGACCCCGACGACGCCCGCTGCCCGCTCCACCGGTGGGGCCTCTCGGTGTCCTACGACGACATCGGCCGGGCCCTGGCCGTGCCGGGCACGGTGAAGTCCGTGCGGGCCACGGCCGGGTGACGTCATGGTCGACTGGGCGGCCGACGGCGGCGGGCGGCCGCCTCACCGTGCCCCGGACGGAGTTCCGGGCCAAGGTCGGCGCCGCCGTCCCGCCGCCGCCCGACCGCACCCGGACGGTGCCGTCGATCCTGTTCACGCTGCGGCCCGACGACGGCGCCCGGGTCGCCACCCTCGACGGCCGGGGCTTCGGCCACGCCATCGGGATGAGCCAGTGGGGCGCCTACGGCAAGGCCCTGCGGGGCATGAAGGCGCCGGCCGATCCTGGCCGCCTACTACGGCGGCATCCAGCCCACCAAGGTGCCGGCCGCCAAGCTCCCGGCCCGGGTGCGGGTGGCGATCGACAACGGCAAGCCATCTCCGCCCCCGCGCTCAGGCGGCGGCCGCCGGGAAACCGGCACCGAAGCCGAAGGCCGGTGCCGGAAGCCGCCGCCAACGGCCAGCCCCGGGCGAAGTCGGCTGCGGCGCCGCCGGCCGGAGCGGCGGATGCGGTCGTGTCGGCCTCCGGGACGTTCCGGATCCTCGACTCCAAGGGCAAGGTCGTCGTCCCCGTCGCCACCGGCTCGTGGAAGATCGTCCCCGCCGCCAAGGGCCTGCGGCTCCTGCCGCCCCGGGACCAGGCCGGCGCCCCCGGCCTGACGGTGCTCGGCATCGAGCCGCCGCCGCCGCCCCCGGCCAGCCCCTGACCGTGCGGTTCAGGTCGAACCTTCCCGCGGTCGTCTCGGCCTCGGCCCAACCGCCCGGCGGGGCCGAGGCCCCCGTCCTCGCCTCCAGGTGAGCGGGCACCGAGGAACACCGCCTGACCCTCCGGCCGCCACCGCAGCCCGGGCCCTACTCCGTCACCCTGACCGCCGACTCCGGCCCCGGCCGCACCGCCACCTGACGGTCACCCCGGCCGTGGTCGACCCCGCTGCTCCGCCCGGCCCGGCCGACTTGCCGGCGGCGCCGGCCTGCTGGGCGGCGCCATCCGAGATTGGAACGTCCCGGACGGCGCTCACCAGACGCTCATCGGCGGCGGCCAGGAGCCGACGCCAGCGGCGCCCACCTTGCCGCCGCGGAGCAGCGTGCCTCCCGGTCCGCCGTGCGCCGACACCGGCGCCCTTCCTCCTCCGGCCGACCCCGTCGCCGCTGGTGGCGACGGCTACGGCGTCGTTCTGGCCGCCCTGGTCGGCTTGGCCGCTCTGGCGCTTCCGGGCCCGCACGCCTTCCCCCAACCGGCGTTCCTTTTCCGCTGTATCCCGGTAAACGAACGCCGGTTTGCGGTGGTTCAGGCCAGAGCGGGTCTGTCGAGCTGGGTCGGCCAGGGCTCGGGGTCGGTGACGGGCGCTGGCAGGCGAAGTGCTGGCAGACGTAGGCGGTCGGCTTCCCGTCGACCAGGGGACGGTCGGCCAGGAGGGGGGTGAGGTCGGCGCCCGTCCCGGGGGCGGCGGTCACCGAGACGGCCGTGGGGAGGAAGCGGCGGCGGACTTCGCCGGCCAGGGCGGCGGTGGCGGGGTCGGCCGGGTCGCCGACGACGGCCACCTCGACCGGCGGCCGCGACCATCCGCTCGAGGGCGCCGAGGAGTTCGGCGAAGGCGGTCGGGTGCTCGCCCATGGTCGGGCCGACCGCCCGGACGGCCACCTCGCCCGCCTCCTGCCAGCGGGTCTCGCCGGTCAGGGCGGCCAGCCGCAGCAGCCCGTTGGCGGCCAGTGAGTTGGCCGACGGGGTGGCGTTGTCGAAGACGTCGCGGGGCCGGGTGATGAGGGCCTCGGCGTCGGTGCCGGTGGTGTAGAAGCCGCCGGGGTCGGCGAAGAGGTCGCACAGGCCGGCGGCGATCTCGCCGGCCGGGGCCAGCCAGGCGACGTCGTCGACCTCGGCCAGCGTCACCAGCGCCCCGAGGAGGGCGGCGTAGTCCTCGGCGTAGCCGAGGTGGCGGGCCCGAGCGCGCCCTGCCATGACCGCAGCAGGCGGCCGTCGTCCCGGCGAGCTCGGCCAGGAGGAAGCGGGCGTTGGCCCGGGCCGCGTCCATCCAGTCGTCCCGGCCGAGCGCGGCGGCCGCCTCGGCCAGCGTCTGGAGGAACATGCCGTTCCAGCCGGTGAGGACCTTGTCGTCGAGCCCCGGCCGGATCCGCTTCTCCCGATGGTCGAACAGCGCCGCCCGGGCCCGCTCCGTGACCCTCGGGGGGCGGCGCCCCGTCCCGGCCCGCCGGTGCCTCCAACGAGAGCCCATCCTCGCCTCCAGCGAGAACCCGGCGACGTGGAGGATGTTGTGGCCCTCGAAGTTGCCGCCGTGCGGTCACGCCCCACCAGGCGGCCATCTCCGTCGCCTGCGCCTCGGTGAGACCGGCGCCCGACAGCACCTCCATCGAACT
Source organism: uncultured Actinomycetes bacterium (assembly GCA_963723985.1). GTDB lineage: Bacteria > Actinomycetota > Acidimicrobiia > IMCC26256 > BP-133 > BP-133. The sequence continues at coordinate 377,992 of CAVRTC010000003.1, read as the reverse complement.
CGTCGAGCGACCAGACGTAGAAGCGGCCCTCCTCGCCCTCGCTGTCGGCGTCCTCGGCCGAGTAGAAGCCGCCGGCCGGGTGGCGCAGGTCGCGCAGCACGTAGTCGACGGTCTCCTCCACCACCCGCCGGTCCGGCGCTCCTCCCGGCCACCAGCCAGGCGTGCAGGTAGGCCCGGGCCAGCGTGGCCTGGTCGTAGAGCATCTTCTCGAAGTGCGGCACGAGCCACTGGGCGTCGACCGAGTAGCGGTGGAAGCCCCCGCCGACCTGGTCGTACATGCCGCCGGCGGCCATGGCGTCGAGGGTGGCCAGGGCGATCTCGAGCGACCGGGCGTCGCCGGTCCGGACGTGGTGGCGCAGCAGGTGGTCGAGGCTCATCGCCTGGCGGGAACTTCGGGGCGCCGCCGAAGCCGCCGAAGCGCCCGTCGTACTGGGCCGCCAGCTGGGCGGCCCCCCGGTCGAGCACCTCCACCCCGAGGGCCGGAGCCGTCGCCGGCGCCGGGCAGCTCCCCGCTGCGGGCCAGCGCCGCCGCCAGCTTGCCGGCCTGGGTCAGCAGCTCGTCGCGCCGGTCCCGCCAGGCGTCGTCGATCGCCTCCAGCAGCTTGGTGAAGCCCGGCAGGCCGTGCCGGTCCTCCTTGGGGTAGTACGTCCCGCCGTAGAACGGCTGCCCGTCGGGCGTGAGGAACACCGTCATCGGCCAGCCGCCCCGCCCGGTCATCGACTGGACCGCCGTCATGTAGACGGAGTCGACGTCGGGCCGTTCCTCCCGGTCGACCTTGATGTTCACGAACAGCCGGTTCATGACCTCGGCCGTCGCCGGATCCTCGAACGACTCGTGGGCCATCACATGGCACCAGTGGCAGGCGGAGTACCCCACCGACAGCATGATCGGCTTGTCCTCGGCCCGGGCCCGGGCGAACGCCTCGTCGCCCCAGGGGTACCAGTCGACCGGGTTGTCCTTGTGCTGGCGCAGATAGGGACTGGTCTCGTCGGCCAGGCGGTTCATCCCGTCGAGGCTATACCGTGTTCCCATGAGCGAGATCGTGGTCGGGAGGGTGTCGGCGATTCGCCGTTACCCGGTCAAGTCGTTACTCGGCGAGGAGTTCGAGTCCGTCGTTTTTGGTCAGGGCGGGGTCGTGGGCGACCGCCAGTATGCGCTCGTCGATGACGAGACCGGCAAGGTCGCCAGCGTGAAGCGGCCCCGACGTTGGGGGCGGCTGTTCGAGCTCACGGCGGAGCACCCTGGACGACGGTCGGGCCGTCGTGTCCTTCCCCGACGGGGAGGCGGTCACCGTCGGCGACCCCAAGCTGGATGTCCGGCTGGCGGAGTTCTTCGGCCGGCCGGTCTCGGTGGCCGACATGACGCCCCCCGATGCCCGCTTCGACGAGGTGTGGGTCAGGGACCTGAAGGGCGGCGCCGAGCCCTACTTCGGCATGGAGTCCCGAGTCGAGGAGGGCGAGGAGATGATCGACGGCGGCGGCTTCATGAGGGAGAACGGCAACTTCTTCAACTACGGAGACGTTCACCTCGTGACCAGCGGCTCCGTCCGTGAGCTTGGCCGGCACGCTCCCCAGAGCCGGTTCGACGCCCACCGCTTCCGCCCCAACCTCGTCGTCGACACCGACGACGACGGGTTCGTGGAGACGGCCTGGCAGGGTCGCACTCTTCTCATCGGCGCCCGTCGAGCTCCGGGTCTCCATCACCGTGCCCCGCTGTGTCATGACCACCCTCCCCCAGGGAGACCTGCCCGGCGACCGCGAGGTGCTGCGGACCATCGCCGAGACGAACTCCATCGACGTCCTTGAGACCGGCACGCCCTATCCCTGTGTCGGCGTCTACGCCGACGTGGCGGCCGAAGGCGAGATCCGCCGCGGCGATCCCGTTCGGCTCGTTGGTTCGTAGCCGTTACCTCGGCGTCAGGTTCTCGCCCTAGAGTTCGCCCCTTATGGCCGTCCTGGCGACTTACAACGTGAAGGGCGGCGTCGGGAAGACGGCGACCGTCGTCAACCTGGCTCACCGGGCGGCGATCACCGGGCAGGGCGACGGTGCCCGCACGCTGGTCTTCGACCTCGATCCGCAGGGCGCGGCCAGCTACTACTTCCGGGCGGCACCCAAGGTGCGCCGCCGGGGGAAGTCGCTGGTGCAGGGGAAGGTCGACGTGCGGGACGCCATCACCCCCACCGACTTTCCCGGTATCGACCTCATCCCGTCCGACTTCTCGTTCCGGAACCTCGATGTCGTGCTCGACGCCGCCAAGGATCCGGGCCGCAGCCTGGCCCGGGTCGTGCGCCCGCTGACCAAGCGGTACGAGCACGTCTTCCTCGACTGCCCGCCGAGCATCTCCCGCCTGTCGGAGAACGTCTTCAGCGCCGCCGACGCGTTGCTGGTGCCGATCATCCCCACCACGCTCTCGATCCGGGCCCTGGATCAGCTCGACGGCTTCCTGGCCAAGCGGGCCCAGCAGGGGAAGGGGTTGCGCTCGCCGGTGGTGCTGCCCTTCTTCTCCATGGTCGACCGGCGCAAGCGGCTCCATCGGGAGCTCATCGAGGATCTTTCCCTCGCCCATCCCGACATCCTCCGGACCGGGGTGCCGTCGGCCACGGCCGTCGAGCGGATGGGCGCCCACCAGTCGCCGGTGGCCGTCTTCGACCGGCGCAGCCCGGCCGTCGCCGCCTACGCCGAGCTGTGGGACGAGGTGCTTTCCCGACTGGCCGCCAGGGTCAACGCCCGCTCCCGGGCCCAGGCGTAGTCGGGCTTCCCCGACGGGAAGCGCTCCACGGCCTCCACCCGGAACACCTGGCGGGGTGCCTTGTAGCCGGCCACGTGCCGGCGGACGTGCTGGTCGAGGTCGGCCGGGACGCTGCTCTGACTCCCGCCGGCGCCCCGCACGACCACCAGGGCCACGACCCGCTCCCCGAAGCGCTCGTCAGGCAGCCCGACCACCATGGCGTCGGCCACGTCGGGGTGCGATTTCAGGGCCCCTTCGACCTCGTCGGGGTAGACCTTCTCGCCACCGGTGTTGATGCAGGCCGAGCCGCGGCCGAGGAGTTGGATGGTGCCGTCGGACTCCACCGTGGCGTGGTCGCCGGTGACGACGTAGCGGACACCGTCGATGACCGGGAACGTGGCGGCCGACTTCTCCGGATCGTTGTAGTAACCCAGGGCCACGGCGCCGCCCCGGGCCAGCCGCCCGACCACGCCCGAGCCTGGCGGGACCGGGCGCAGCCGGTCGTCGAGGACGACGGCGTCGTCCCGGGGGGCGAACCGGCCCTGGGCCGGGGTGTTGCCGGCGCCGCTGGTCGACTTGGCGAACGTGCCGGATTCCGACGCCCCGTACGTGTCGTAGACGAAGCCGTCCGGCATCCGGGTCATGAGGTCGTCCTTCACCCGGGGTGAGAGGGTGGCGCCACTGTTGATGACCACCCGGACCGGCGACACGTCGAGGTCGGGCCGGCCGACCAGGGCGTCGGCCAGCGGCCGGCCCACGGCGTCGCCGATGATCGTCACGACCGTGGCCCGCTCGGCGGCCATCAGCTCGGCCAGGCGGCCGGGGTCGAGCCGGGTGTCGGGCGAGAGGATGACGGTCCCGCCGCCGAAGAAGGTGGCCAGCGATACCCACTGGGCGGCGCCGTGCATCAGAGGACAGGCCGGCAGACCCCGGTCATCCCCCGCCCGAGCCCGCTCCATCTGCTCCTCCCGGGTCGTGACGCCGTCGAGGTCGCCGAGGCCGGCGGTCAGGATGTCGCGCTGGCGCCACATGACACCCTTGGGCATCCCGGTGGTGCCGCCGGTGTAGAGCAGGTAGAGGTCGTCGCCCGTCCGCTCGATCCGGGGGCGGACGGGCGAGGCGCCGGCCAATGCCTCCTCGTAGAGAATCGAGCCGTCGACCACCGGCCCGGCGCCGACCGCCAGGCGGTCCCCCAGCTTCGCCACGTCGTCGACCACCTCGGCCAGGATCGGGGTGAACCGGGTGTCGTAGACGATGACCTTGGCGTCGGAGTCGCGCAGGACGTAGGCCAGCTCCGCCGCCACGTAGCGGTAGTTCACGTTGACCACCGCCGCCCGGAGTTTGAAGGCGGCGAACATCGTCTCGATGAACTCGCAGCCGTTGTAGAGGTAGGCGGCGACGTGGTCGCCCGTCCCGATTCCGCCCCGGGCCAGGTGGTCGGCCAGGCGGTTGGCCCGCTCGTCGAGTTCGGCGTACGTCAGGCGCCGGTCGCCGAACCCGACGACGAGCGCCTCCCGGTCCGGCACAGCGTCGACGACGGCCTCGAAGATGTCAGCCAGGTTCCTTTCCATTGCCGGACATTCCAGCAAAGGGGAGGGCGTTGTCTCCTATTCGCTCTTCCAGTTGGGCGGGCGCTTCTCCAGGAAGGCGCAGATGCCCTCCTGGGCGTCGCCGGTCATGGCGTTCATCGTCATGACGGCCTTGGTCAGGTCGTAGGCCTGGCGCTTGTCGAGGTCGATCTGGCGGTAGAAGGCCTGCTTCCCGAGCCCCACGACCAGCGGGCTGGCGGCGGCGATCTTCCCGGCCAGCTCGGCCACCGCCTCCTCGAGCTGCTCGGTCGGGACGACCCGGTTGACGAGACCCCAGTCGGCCGCCGTGGCGGTGTCGATCGGCGTGCCGGTGAGCAGCATCTCCATGGCCCGCTTGCGCCCCACCGCCCGGGAGACCTCCACCATCGGGGTGGAGCAGAACAGTCCGATCTTGACCCCGGGGGTGGCGAACCAGGCCCCTTCGGCGGCCACGGCCAGGTCGCAGGCGGCCACCAGCTGGCACCCGGCGGCGGTGGCGAAACCGTGGACCTTGGCGATCACCGGCTGCGGAATGCCCTGGATGGTCTCCATGAGCTCGGTGCAGACGGTGACCAGCTCCTGGTAGAAGGCCAGTGACCGGCCGGTCATCTCTGAGAGGTCGTGGCCGGCCGACAGGCACGGCCCGGCGCCCTCGATGACCACCACGGGCGTCGTGACGCCCTTCAGGGCGGGGATCAGCTCCGACATGAGCTCGTACGAGAGGGCGTTCCGCTTCTCGGGCCGGTTGAGGGTGATCCGGGTGATGGTGCCCTCGTCCTTGACGATCAGGTTCTCGGTCTGCATGCCGCCATTCTGCCGCTCGTGACCGGGCCCGGTCGAAGGGACGTAAGCAACAAATGGCACAGTTGACCCAAAATAGGACTCAACTAACATTGAACTCTTGTGAGACTCACTGCACCTCAAACCGCAGTGGCGTGCTTCTTGCTCTTGGGGGCGCAGCTGGGCGGGCCGCTCGTGGCCCGGGGGGCCGACACGCCCCCCGACTATCCCGTCCCGGCCACGCCACCTGAGTACCAGCGCCCGATGGGCAAGCTCGTCCCGCCGGAGGGGGCGCTGTTCGGAGCCCATTTCGAGCAGTCCGACACCCCGGGCCCCGAGCAGGACGCCATCGAACAGCACGAGGCCGACGCCGGCCGGCCGTTCGACATCAACCTGTACTACTACCCCTGGGACGACGAGTTCCCGTCCTGGCGTGAGCCCTACGACTTCGCCAAGGGTCGCTACCCGCTGATCTCCTGGGGCTGCGAGGACGTCGACCAGATCCTGAGTGGTAGCCACGACGCGCTGATCGACGCCCGGGCCGACGCCCTGCGGGCCCTCGAGAAGCCGCTGTTCCTCCGCTGGTGCTGGGAGATGGACGGGGAACGATCGGAGAAGAAGAGCAAGGTCAAGTCACCGGAGAAGTTCATCGCCGCCTGGAAGTACCTCTGGGGGCGACTGCACGCCCGGGGCGCCGACAACGTCGTGCGCGTCTGGTGCCCCAACGCCCGGGGGTTCAAAACGGACGACGCCCAGCCCTTCTACCCCGGTGACGAGTGGGTCGACTGGATCTGCACCGACGGGTACAACTGGTCGCCCGGGCGCAAGGAGGACTGGCGTTCCTGGGTCGAGATCTTCGACGACTTCTACGCCTTCGGCGTCGCCCACAACAAACCGCTGATGATCGGCGAATGGGGGGTCCAGGAACGGAGGCCGGGGGACAAGGCGGCCTGGATCGCCGACGCCCAGATCGCCACCCGGGAGAAGCTGCCGGCGATCGCCGCGGTGGTGGTCTTCTCCGTGGTTCATGCCTTCGACTGGCGCGTGACCACGTCGCCGGAGAGCCACGAGGCCTTCAACACGTGGGCTCAGGATCCCTACTTCAACCCGCCCGATCCGCCGTTCACTCCGGGATACCCGGACCAGCCCCCGTCCTCGCCGACGAAGAGATAACCGGTGCGCTCCCCTCGGCTCGCAGTGGCGGCGGCCACCGTGGCGGCGTTCTCACCGCTGGCCTGGTCGGCCGGGATCGATGGTGCCAGCGCCCGCGCCAACGACAAGTCCGGCGGTGACCGGGCCGGTGCGCAGCAGCAGAAGCAGCAGCAGACAAACGGCGGCGGCGGTGGCGTCATCCGAACCGTTGCCGGGAGCAGCCAACGCGGGTTCTCCGGGGACGGCGGTTCCGCCACGTCGGCGGCCTTCGACCAGCCCCGGGCGGCGACGGTCGGTCCCGACGGGACGGTGTACATCGCCGACACGTTCAACCATCGGATCCGGCGGGTCGATCCCTCCGGGGCGGTCACGACGCTGGCGGGCACGGGTCAGGCCGCCCACTCCGGCGACGGAGGACCGGCGTCGGCGGCAACCCTGCACTGGCCCCACGGCGTCGACGTCGATCCGGGCGGGCTCGGCCTCTACATCGCCGACTCCGCCAACCACCGGATCCGGCGGGTCGACCTCGCCTCCGGGATCATCACCACCGTCGCCGGCGGCGGCCCCGCCGGTTGGGGCGGTGACGGCGGGCCGGCCACCGCCGCCCGGCTCCAGGACCCGAAAGCGGTCTACGCCGCGCCGTCGGGCGACCTCTACATCGCCGACTCCGGCAACGAGCGGATCCGCCGTGTCGAGGGCTCGCGGCACGATCGTCGACTGTCGCCGGGACCGGGGCCCCGGCTACGCCGGCGACGGCGGACCGGCCACGGCCGCCCAGTTCGACGGCCCCCGAGGACTGGCCGGCGACGGCGCCGGCAACCTCTACGTGGCCGACGACAACAACCACCGCATCCGGCGGATCGACCCGTCCGGAGTGGTCACGACCGTGGCCGGCACCGGTGTCCCCGAGTTCGTCAGGCGACGGCGGGCCGGCCCGATCGGCGCAGCTCGACCACCCCCGGGGCGTGGCGGTGGACGGCCGGGGCAACCTGTTCATCGCCGACAGCATGAACGCACCGCGTCCGGATGCTTGATCCCGGCGGCGTCATCTCGACCGTGGCCGGGTGCGGCCGGTCACGGCTACGGCGGCGACGGCGGCCCGGCCACGGTCGCCCGGCTGTTCGAACCCCGGGGGGTGGCGGTCGACTCCGCCGGCCGCCTCTTCGTGGCCGACACCTACAACGACCGGATCCGCCGGGTCGACGAACCCCGGCCCGGGATCGCCCTCCTCCACGCTGTAGCGTAGAAGGCGGCCGTCAGTCGTCGGTCGGGCGCCGGCGTCGGCTCTGAGGACGCGGATGGCCTTCTCGATGGCCCGCCTCGCCTGGTGGAGCCGCCGCTCCTCGGCCAGGAGCGCGGGGGAGTCGAGCGGCGTCGCGGAGACGGTCGTAGGCGAGGTCCCGCAGCTCTTCCTCGATGGCCATGAGTCGCTCGACGATCGCTTCGTGACCGCCGCTCATGGCCGGTCCGGACAGATCGGCGCCGGGATCAGCTGTTCTCCGTCAAGGTGCAGTTCGACGCGGTTGACCCAGCCCTTGCCGCCGTTCGCACAGGGGTCCTGGTCTTCTTCCGCCGTGCCCTTGTCCTTGCTGTCCTTCGCCGCTCCCCTTGCTGTCCTTCCCGCCCTCTTTGGTGCCGTCCTTCCCGCCGTCCTTGGTGCCGTCCTTGGCCTTGCCCTTCTTGGCTGGAGCTCGTCGCTCGGGCAGTCCTCCTCGTCGGCCCGCTTCGGGCTGCCGTCCGACTTGCAGGGGCTGGCCTTCTTGGGCGGGTCGTTGTGGTCGGGATCGTCCCGGCGTCGTCGGACGGTCTCGGTCGCTATCGGCCTTGTCGCTGTCGGCCTTGCTCGCTGTCAGCGTTGTCGTTGTCCCGGCCTTTGCGTTGTCGGCCTTGGCGTTGTCGGACTTGTCGTTGTCGGCCTTGTCTCGGTCACGGTCGGACGTAGTCCTTGGCGCCGTCGCTGGAATCGTCATCGTTGTCAGCCGCCGAGTTGTCGTTCCGCCGGCTCGCTCGGGGTCGGCGACCATGCCTCGCTGGGACGCGGTGGCCTTGCGGTCCTTCGTGTCCTTGGGGCCGGCCGTCTTGCCGCCCTTCTTCTCCGTCTTTTCCTTCTTCTTGCCCTTGCTCTTCTTGCTGTCCTTGTCGTCCTTGGCGTCCTTGCCGGAGCCCTTGCTGTCGGCCTTGTCGTCGTCCCCGCTCTCGGTCGGAGCCGCTGTCGTCAGTGGCGCTGCCCGATCCGGTGCTGTCGCTGCCGAGCCCGGCCGGTGCTGTCGGCGGAGCCCGAACCGGTGCTGCCGGACGAGCCACCGGAGCCGGTGCTGCCGGACGGCCAGCTGAGCCGGTGCCATCCGGCCGAGCCACCCGAGCCCGTGCTTCGGAGGAGCCCGAGCCGGTGCTGTCTGAGGAGCCGGAGCCCGCGTCGTCGGCGGAGTCCGAGTCGCCCGAGCTCGGCTGCCTCCGCTGCCCGCGCCCGGCCGGCCACTGCTGGGCGGCGGGCTGCTGGGCTGGCCGCTGCCCGGCTGGCCGCTGCTCGGCGGCGGGCTGCCGGGCTGGCCGCCGCCCGCTTGGCTGCCGCTGGGCTGGCTGCCCTGGTAGGCCCCACCGCTGGGGGCGGTCGCGCCACCCGAGCTGCAGTTGGGATCGCCCTTGCAGGGATCACCGCCGCCGGGCGGTCTCCTTCGGCGTATCCGTTCGGCCCGGCATAGGCGTCGACGACGGCCACTGGCCCCACGGCCAGCAGTGCGGCGGTGGCAGATCCGCACAGGATCCGCAGCATGGACGGCTTCATGTGGCCCCCGATCCGTAGGCTCCTGGCTCCAAGTAATAGAGTTTATACTGTTGTTTTTGTAATCGAAAGTTACAACGGAAGCGTATTGGATCGGGACCCGAGATCGCGGGTCCCTTCGGCCTACCCTTTAGGTCCATGTTAGCGGGGACGTGGCAGCCGCCGAGCGCACCGGCGCCCGTCCGGAGTGGGCGACGTTCCCCGACCCCGACGACCCCAAGCGGCGGTGGATGGTCGACGTCACCTGGCTGACCTCGCCGTGGCGGTGCCTTTTCGGCTGCGGCTGCCAGGGCGTGCTCACCGGCCCCGCCCCGGAGATGGAGCAGGGCTGCTGCTCCTACGGCGCCCACTTCAGCGACGAGGAGGACCGCGACCGGGTGCTGGCCGCCGCCGCGCGACCTCCGGGCCGACGAGTGGCAGCACCTCGCCGCCGGCTGCCGCAAGGGCGTCACCGCCCGCCTGGCCGCCGGGCGGCTGGCGCACCCGGCTGGTCGACGGCGCCTGCATCTTCCTCAACCGCCCGGGTTTCCCCGCCGGTGCCGGCTGCGCCCTCCACGTGCTGGCCATGCGCCAGGGCGTCCATCCCATGGCCACCAAACCCGACGTCTGCTGGCAGCTCCCCCTCCGCAAGGAGGACAAGCGAGGAGGAGCGACGGCACGGTCACCACCACCCTGTCGGAGTTCGCCCGCTCGGGATGGGGCCCCGGCGGCGACGAGTTCGCCTGGTGGTGCACCGAAGCGCCCGAGGCCTTCACCGGCACCGAACCGGTCTACCGGAGCATGGAGGCCGAGCTCCGGGCCATGGTGGGCGACGCCCTCTACGAGGCGATCGCCGCCTACCTCGACCGGCGCATGGCGGCCGGTCGGCGACGGCCGGGTCGGGAATGGCGCCGAACGGTGCTCGGGGAACGCCGTCCTCGTGCCCCACCCGGCGGTCAGGAAGGCCAGGTGAGGGCGCCTCCGCCGTCGACGACGATGACCTCGCCGGTCATCCACGACGAGGCGTCGGACACGAGGAACAGGGCGGCGGCGGCGACGTCGTCGGGCGTGCCCAGCCGGCCCATCGGCTGGCGGGCGGCGACGCCCGGCCTCGTCGTTCTCGTAGAGGGCCCGGGAGAACGAGGTCTTGATGATCCCGGGCGCCAGGGCGTTGACCCGCACGGTCGGGGCCAGCTCGATGGCCAGCTGGCGGGTCATGTGGATGCAGCGCCGCCTTGGAGATGTTGTAGACGCCGATCCCCGGCGTCGGCTTGAGGCCGCCCAGCGAGGAGATGTTGAGGATCACCCCGCCCTTGTCGGCCATGGTGGCCGCCCAGGCCGCCTGGATGTAGCGCAGCGGCCCCTCCTGGTTGGTCTGCCAGGTCTTCGTCACGGCGGCGATGTCGGCCGCCACCACCGGCCCGAACCACGGGTTGGTGGCGGCGTTGTTGACGAGGATGTCGAGCCCGCCCAGCTCGGCCACGCAGTGGGCCACGCCGGCCTCCACCGCCTCGGAGTCGCCGACCGACCCGGCAAGGCCGTGGCCTCGCCCCCCGCCGCCCGCAGCGTCCTGACGGTCTCGTCGAGCTCGTCCTGCTTGCGGGCCGTGACACACACCGCCGCCCCCGCCGCCACCAGCGACTCGGCGATCGCCCGCCCGATCCCCCGGGTCGCCCCCGTCACCAGGGCAACCTTCCCGTCCACCCGCAGAATCGTGCTCGGATCGATCATGCGCGGGAGTCTAGGGACTGCCCCGGGGTGGCTCGCAGTCGGAACGTTCGAGCGCCGCCGTTCGAGCGCTGCAGCAACGAGGGCGACCACCCGCCGGGATTCTCGACCATGTCCCACCACGTGAACTCGAGGTACAGTCCAGCCGGCCCGCTCGCAGCGGTTCCGCTTCATCGGGTCCCGGCGGAACGCCTTCGGCGTGTCGTGGCTCCCGGCGTCGTTGCACTCGACGGCCACCATCCGGTCGGGCCAGGCGAGATCGAGGTAGTACTCGTGGCCGTCCGACGACGACCCGGTGCTCGAAGACCGGCATCGGCAGACGCCGGCGCCGATCAGCATTTCCGCCATCCGTCCGAGCGAACTCGCCGCCCGGCGGTGTGTTCCCGTCCCGCTCGAGCAGGATCCGCCGGAACGGCCTCACGTTCCGCCCGACGACGTTGTGCGAGAGGTAGCACCCCCAGAGTTCGTCCCACGTGACGATCCGCCGCCGGAGCGCATCGTCGAGCAGCCGGATGGGCTTCTCGAACTTCGGAGCGCAGTCGAGAATCGTCCGTGCCACGCCGGTCGACCGGAATCCCGTCGCGAACAGTCGGATCGGCGAGATCGAACGCCAGCGACTCGTGCACCCTGAGTCCCGTCCGCGCCCGCGGCCGCCGATGGCGCGGCACGGTGATCTCCACCGTGATCGGCTCGAGGACCCGCTCGAACCCATGGAGGTAGGCGGCGCCGCGTGGGACACGAGCGCCGGCCCCCGGGTCGAGAGCACTGCCGCCATGGCCCGGTTCTCGAACGCTCGCGTGACGCCGCCCATCCGGTAGACCGACGGGCCCGTCCGCGGATGATGCACCGCTCGTTGCGCTCGGTCGGGTGATCCACGTGCGCTGGCGCCGCAGGCGTCATCTGATCGACAGCTGACGACCGAATGCTGTTCGCTCGGCGAGAGCCTGAACGAGCGCCAAGTACCTCGTCCACTGCGCCTCCCACGGTTTCGGCGTTCCTGCCGCAACGGACAGTGTTGCGGAAGAACGCAGGTTCAGCGAGCGGGGGAAGCGAGGCCACAGACCGGCGTTCCTGACGAACGTAGATGTTACCAGGAACGCCGGATCGGGCTGCGCGGAATTGCGAGGACCGTAGACGGTGGCGCGGGAGCTGCGCTGCTGAATTAGGCGGGGGCCTGGGACGACGGGCAGATGTCGTTGAGGAGGCATTCGGCGCAGCGGGGGCGGCGGGCGACGCAGATCCTGCGGCCGTGGAGGATCGTGCGGAGGGAGAAGCCGCCCCACTCCTTCGGGGGGAGCAGGGCCGCCGAGCTCGTGCTCGACCTTCACCGGGTCCTCGGAGGTGGTGAGGCCGAGCAGGCGGGTGATGCGGCCGACGTGGGTGTCGACCGGGAGGCCGGGCAGGTCGAAGGCCACCGAGCGGACGACGTTGCCGGTCTTGCGGCCGACGCCGGGCAGGGTGACGAGATCCTCCAGGGCCGTGGGCACCTCGCCGCCGAAGCGGTCCTCCAGCGCCTGGGCGAGCCCGAGGAGGCTCTTGGCCTTGTTGCGGAAGAAGCCGGTGGGGAAGATCACCGACTCCACCTCCTCGGGATCGGCCTTGGCCAGGTCGGCCGGGGCTCGGCCAGCGGCGGAACAGCTCCGGCGTGACCATGTTGACCCGCTCGTCGGTGGTCTGGGCCGACAGGACCGTGGCCACCACCAGCTCGAAGGGGTTCGCGTGGACCAGGGCGCACTCCGCCGGGTACTCCTCCGCCAGGCGCCGGGCGACCTCCCGGGCCCGCCCCTTGATCGTCCGCGGTCTCCCCATCCCGGCGCCGAATCTAGTGGTGCGTCCGCCAATTGATCGGGCGGTTCTGACGGCCAGGGACGTCCCTCGCTGCGTCCTCCTCCTCGCCGTAGCTCGCTACGCCTCGTCGTGCGTCCTTGCCAGGAACGCCCCTGGCTCGCCATAACCGCGCCGTCAATTGGCGGACGCACCACTCACGGCCGCCGGTTCGGTTACCACTGGCCGACGGAGCCGTTACAGGCGTAGTCTTACGTTATGCGTGCTCGGAGTTGGGCCGCTTTGTTATTATGATCATTGTCGTGGCCGCGGCGGCTGTCCCGCCCCGGCCCCGGCCGGTGCCGCCGGCGGGCCGCCCTCGGCGCCCCTCGCCCCGGCCGACGGGGCGCTGTTCGGCGCGGCCGTGGCCCCGGGGCAGCGGGAAGCGCCCTACCAGCCGCTGGCCGACCTCGAGGGCAAGCTCGGCCGCCAGGTCGTCATCGACCGCTACGACCGTCCCTTCGGCACCGTCTTCCCCGACGGGCGGGAGCAGTGGGACGTCGCCGCCGGCCGCATCCCGATGATCTCCTGGGGCCCGGTGGCCACCGGCGAGGTCAACCGGGGGAGCTGGGACACGCAGATCCGCCTCCGGGCCAAGGGCATCAGGAATCTCGGCCAGCCGGTCCTCATCAGCTGGTTCGCCGACCCGGCCAATTCCCGGAACACGGCCGTGTCGGGCGACGCCAGCCAGTACATCGCCGCCTGGCGCCGCATCCGCCGGATCTTCAGCGAGGAGGAGGCCCGCAACGCCATCTGGGTGTGGTGCGCCGACGCCGCCGACTTCGCCAACGGCACCGCCGACGCCTGGTATCCGGGCGACGACACGGTCGACTGGATCTGCGCCGACGGCTACAACCCCCGCAACCCGGCCCGGCCCGACAGCATCGCCGTCAGCTTCGAGGATCATCTTCACCCCGTTCCATAACTGGGGCTCCGGCCGCGACAAGCCGATGATGGTCGGCCGTTACGGCACGGTGGAAGACGCCCCCGGCGACAAGCCGGCCTGGGTCGAGGCCGCCCGCCGGGCCCTCCAGGGCAGCCTGTCGGGGATCGACGCCGTGGTCTACGACTCCACCCAGGCGCCGGCGGTCACGGCCGAGGCGGCGGCCGACGACTGGCGGATGGACAGCTCCGACGAATCGATGGCCGCTTTTGCCGCCATGGGGTCCGACCCCTGGTTCAACCCGGCGGTGGAGAAAACCCTGCCCGACACCATCATCGACTCGGGGCCGCAACGCACCGTTCCCTCCCGCGACGTGGCCTTCGGATTCTCCGCCACCGGCAAGGGCTACGGGTTCGAGTGCGTCCTCGACCGGAGTCGCTGGCAAGCCTGCGAGTCGCCCCAGACGATCACCGGGCTTCCTGACGGCCGGCACAGCTTCTCGGTGCGGGCGATCGGCCCCGGTGGCCGGCCCGACCCGACCCCGGCCCGGCGGGAGTGGATCGTCGACACCACCGGCCCGGGAGTCACCAACACGTCCCCCAAGGAGGGGGCCAACGACGTCTCGCCCGGGTCGGAGGTGACCGCCACGTTCTCGGAGGCGCTCGATCCGGCCAGCGTGGTCGGCGAGACCTTCACCCTCGTCGCCGAGGCCACCGGGCAGGCGGTGACCGGACAGGTCACCTACGACCCGGCCACCCGCAAAGCCAAGCTCCGGCCCGAGCAGGCTCTGCTCCCGCTGACCGCCTACCGGGCCAAGGTTTCGGCCGGGGTGAAAGACCTGGTCGGCAACGTCATGACCAAGGACCACGAGTGGTCCTTCCAGACGACAGCTGATGCGTCGGCGGTCCGCCCCCCGGCTCCGCCGGAGGGTCCCGAACCGGGCCCGGCTCCGGGTCCGTCACCACCCGGCGGGCCCCCACCCGGGGCACCCGGCCCGCCCGGCCGGCCGAAACCCTGAGGCCTCAGCCGTCGGTCACGAAGACCAGCCCCTCCATGCCGGGGAACTCCGGGTGCTCGGGGCAGCGATAGGTGTAGTAACCCGCGGCGGTGAAGGTGTGGGCCACCTTGTCGCCCGGCTGCTTCAGGTACAGCGCTTTCGGAAACGCATCGAAGGAGATGCTGTGGCCGATCGGGTCGAGGTTGGTCCACTCCACCGTGTCGCCGGGGCGGATCCGCAGCGCCTGGCCGGGGGCGTTCAGGCTGGCCCAGCCGACGACGAAGGTGAACCCGGCGATGGTGTCGGACACCGTGGCCGGCGCCGCAGCCCGGGGCGAGGGGGCGGCGGACGCATCGGGCGCAGCGCCGGCCTGCAGCAGGCCGACCGCCAGCGCCGCCGCTACGGCTACCGCTCTCATCGCAGGAAGCCGACCGGCTGGAGCGCGTCAGCCGGCTTCGTGCCCAGCACCCCGGCGGACGGGACCTTCCGGAACCAGCCGTCGAGGATGGTGCCGTACACCTCGCGGAAGTCGACCGTGCGGATCAGGTTCTTGTTGTCGTCGAGGTCGGTCAGGCTGGGCTGCTCGCCGTAGAGGCCGCCGGCCACGGCGTCGCCGACCACGAAGAGGGGGGCGGCCGTGCCGTGGTCGGTGCCGCTGCTGTTCTCCTCGACGCGGCGCCCGAACTCGGAGAACGTCATCAGCAGGTAGTCGCCCGGCCGGCCGGTGGCCGCCGCGTCGGTGACGAACCGGTCGATGGCGTCGTCGACCTGCGTGAGCAACTTGGGATGGTTGGGTTTCTGGGCGGCATGGTTGTCGAACCCGCCGATCGAGACCATGGCGATCTCCACGCCGAGGTCGGAAGCCAGCAGCTTGGTCGCCATCGACACCTTGTCGGCCAGGGTGGCCGGCGGCTGCGCCTGGGGGTCGGCGAGCTTCTGAATCGCCCGCACCGCCTTGACCGTGGCCTGCTGGCTGGCCAGCAGCGCTTGGGCCGGCGGGTCCGTCAGCGCGGCGTCGCCGAACTGGAGGAAGGCCTCGTGGAGCCGGTAGGGCTCGGAGGCCGGGTCACGGTCGCTGCCGTCGAAGAACGTGAACCCGCCGAACGAGGGGACGGCTACGCCGCTCTGCTCCCCACCCGCCAGGGCCGTGGGCAGCTGGTTGCCGATGGCCACCGCCCGTACCACGCTGGGGCCGGCCGGGCTCCGGTCGAGGTACCGGCCCAGCCAGCCGGTGGCGAGGTCGTTCTTGGGTCGGCCGGTCTGCCAGATGTCCATCGACTCGAAGTGCGACAGGTTCGGGTCGTCGTAGCCCACGCCCTGGACGATGCCGACCTTGCGGGCCTCGTAGAGCTTGGCCAGCTTGGGCAGCTGCGGCGCCAGCCCGACCAGGTTGCTGTCGGAGAGCTTGATGATCTCCTCGGGCTTGTAGGCGATCGACTTGCGCTTCTCGAAGTAGGCCCCGATCCCGTAGGGCACCACCGTGTTGAGGCCGTCGTTGCCGCCTTCGAGGAGCAGGAGGAGGAGCTTGCGCCCGGTGGCGGGGGCCGGCTCGGCGCCGGCCATCCCGAGCCGCAGCCACAACGGGCTGGTGGTGGCGAGGGCCAGAGCGCCGCCGGTCACCTCGAGGAACTGCCGCCGGGAGAGGACGTTCTCGCTCATCTCGCTCACCTCAGGTTGAAGTCGGGAGAGGCCAGCAGGAGCGTGAGGACGCCCCGGGTGCGGACCCCCGGCTCGGTCTTGGCCGCCTGTGACGCGTCGAGGTACCGGACCAGGGCGGCTTCGGTGGACGGGAACAGCGACAGGAGCCCGAGGCGCTGCATCCACAGGGGGGCGGTGTCACGGGGTTCGCCGCCGGCCGTGTCGAGGACGGTGCGCACCGCGTTGTCGGTGACCATCTTCCCGATGCGGGCGGCGAAGTTGTAGCGGGCCAGCGTGGCAGCGGTGTTGGCCCAGGCCGCCCCGCCCTTCCAGCCCGACACGTCGGGGGGCTCGAACAGCTCCTGGCTCATGGCCGCGCAGGCGGCGGCCATCTCGTCGAGCTCCCGGCGGCGGGGCTGGAACGACGGGGTGGGGGAGGCGGTCAGCCCGAGGAGCCGCATGGTGCCGGCGACGTACTCGGCCGGGGCCTTGATGGTGAGGCCCGGCCCGTCGGTGAACTCCGGGCGGAGCAGCAGGGCCCTGACCATGGCCTTGATGTCGTAGTTGGCGCTGCGGAAGGCCGACGCCATGGCCTCGACGACCTCGGGCTCGGGGTCGGGTTTGTAGAGGAACCGGGCGAGGCGGGCCGACACGAAGCGGGCCGCCACCGGCCCCTCGGGATGGCGGTCGAGGACGATGTCAGTGACGTGGGTGGCCCCCCACTTCCCGGTCTGGCCGAGGATGGTCTTCTCGCCGTCGTCGTGCAGTTCCTTGTGGTACGTGGGCCGGCCCTGCCCGTTGGTGGTGTAGCCGGTGAAGGCCCGGGCCGCCTGGTGCACGTCCTCCTGGGTGTAGCGGTCGCGGCCGAGCGTGAAGAGCTCCATGAACTCCCGGCCGTAGTTCTCGTTGGGCTTGATCTTCTGGTTGGTGTTGCCGTCGAGCCAGATCAGCATGGCGGCGTCGGCCGTGATGGCGTTGCACAGCGCCCGGAAGTTGCCGCCGGCGTGGTCGCGCAGCAGCCGGTTCTGGGCCAGCATCGCCTTGGGCCGGCCCACCTTGGAGAAGCCGGTGGCGAAGTGGTTGTGCCAGTAGAGGGTCAGCTTCTCCTCCAGCGGGAACCGGGTGGCCGACATGCGGTCGAGCCACCACCGCTGGTAGGGCGCCATGTTGAAGGCGGCGGACTGGTTGGCCGGGGCGCCGGCCTCCAGCGTGAGAACGGTCACCTCGTCGGGCCGCGTGGCCGCCGGCGGGAAGGCCAGCAGCGCGTCGACGGCCGCCGCGTACCCCTTGGCCGCCGCCTGATCGATCTCCTCGACGCTGGCCCCGAAGCCCGCTCGGGAGAACAGTCGAGCGACGCGACGCCGTTCCGCCTCCGGCGGTGCGGTGACGGGCGGTGAGCCCGGCACGGCGGGCGCGGTAGGCACAGCCGATGCGGCACTCAGAACATCTGTCACTGCGGCTCCCCCTAGCTCTCCCCAAGCTGCGCCCCAGAGCCCCAGCAGGCACCCAATCGTTACCGTTCCCGGCGGCGCTGGCAAGAGCACCCAGCACCGAGGTCCCGACGCAAAGACGGGCCCGCCTCCGGTTTTATTCGGAGGCGGGCCCGTCGGAAGAGGGTGCGACTACGGTAGCTGCTGGTAGACCGCGAGGCCCGGCTGCTTGATCGGCGCGCCGCCGCTGGCGACCGGCGTGGAGGCCACCTCGGTGAAGTTGCCACCGACGTACATCCGGCTGGTGCCGAGATAGACGTTGTACGGACCCTCGCTGGTGTTGGCCTGGGCCGTGAACGTCGGGTCGAAGACGGCCTTGCCGCTGTTCTTCCCGTTGACGATCTCGCCCCGGGCGTCCCAGGCGACGAGGTGCCGGCTCGGGTTCCCGTTGTCGCACAGGACGCCGTTCCCGCCGTTGGGGAGGGGGCCGAAATCGAGGCAGGGGTCGTTGGGGTCGGGCACCGCGTGGTCGAAGTGGCCGACGAGGTAAACCCGGTCTTTCGTCGCTACCACGCCCATGGCGTCGCCGTCCGTGCCGCCCCGCCACAGCGGGTAGCCCTTGGGTGTGTCGGTTGCCCAGGCGATCACGCGTCCGCCGGAACCGCCGGCGGCGGCGAAGAAGACCTGGTCGGCGTTGATCCCGATGTCCCGGGGATTGCCGTTGTAGTTGGCCATCCCGAACACCGGCCGCCGCTTGCTGGACGTGGTGGAGCTCTGCTGGGGCTGCCAGGTGGCGAGGCCGCCGGTCGTCGGGTCGAGGGCGATGAGACCGGCGTGCGTGTGCTTGTCGTCGGCGGCGTGGTCGTAGCCGAAGTGGATGAACGTCCCGCCGACCATGAGGTACCGGCCGTCGCGGGTCACGAGAAGGCTCTCCACCCGGCCGTAGAGGTCGTCGGCGGGAGGGTTGTCCTCGTTGTGGGTCGCCGTCTGACCCTCCATCCGGCCCTGATGCCGTTCCGGCGGCACGAAGCCGGTGTTGGGGCTGCCGTCGAGGTTGAGGGCCGCCAGTCCGTTCCTCGGCGTCGACCCCACGGAGGTGAAGGCTCCGCCGATGTAGACCAGCGAACCGTGGGCCACGATCGAGGAGACGTAGTGGCTCGGGGCCGACGGGGTGAACGAAGGGTCGATCTGGCCGGTGAGCGGGTTGAGGGCGACAAGGTGAGGGTGGTTCACACCGTTGACCTTGTTGAACTCGCCGCCGACGTAGAGACGCTTCCCGTCAGGCGAGCGCGTGACCGACCGGACCGGGCCGTCGATCGAGACGGTGGTGTTGAACGGCGAATCCGCCACCAGATTGCCGTTGGTGTCGAGCTCGGCCACGTAGCAGCGACCCGGTGTCTCACCCGGCTTGCAGCTCATGGCGATCCCGGACATCGTCGGCGTCTTGGGGTGGTCGTTCTTGTGCAGGTCGGTGAAGGAGCCCCCGATGAAGATGCGGTCGTTGATCTCGACGACGCCCGCCACCTTCTGGGCGTAGGGGTACACGGTCTCGCCGGCCTGGTTGACGCGGCTCTTCTTGAGGTCGGGCGGCGTGCCCCAGGACGGCGTGAGGGCGGTGGAGGAGAACCGCCCCAGCCCGCTGGTCGGCATCGTGGTGGCCGTGGTCGGGCCCGTGGGGTTGGTGGTACCGCCGCCGCCGCCACCGCCGCCACCACCGCCGCCGCTCGGCACGACGGCGCCGCCGGGCAGGGCGGCCATGCCGACGAT
The DNA here is from genome assembly GCA_963723985.1 of uncultured Actinomycetes bacterium. GTDB lineage: Bacteria > Actinomycetota > Acidimicrobiia > IMCC26256 > BP-133 > BP-133. The sequence continues at coordinate 358,735 of CAVRTC010000003.1, read as the reverse complement.
CGGAAGGTTCGGCTTCGAGGTGAGACCGCCGAAGTCGGTGGCGCTCCCGAAGGCCAGGAGCTCGCCGGCAGTGCTGGCCATCCAGTACCCGGCTCCGTCGGGGCTCGGGACCAGGGCGGCCACGGTGCGGTTGGCCGCCGGGGTGGCGCCCTGGAACTGGCCGTCGCCGAAGGCGAACACGCCGCCGTCGGAGGCCACGAACCAGTAGCCCGCACCCGTCGGCGTGGCGGCCATGGCCGAGATCGGCTTGGCCAGCTTGATGTCGCCGGTGGAGCCGAAGAACTTGGCGTCGCCGAAGGAGAAGATGCCGCCGTCGGAGGCCACGAACCAGTAGCCCTTGCCCGAGGGGCTCGACGCCATGCCGACGATCGGCTTGTTGAGCTTGATGTCGCCGGTGGAGCCGAAGAAATTGGCGTCGCCGAAGGAGAAGATGCCGCCGTCGGAGGCGACGAGCCAGTAGCCCTTGCCTGACGGGGTGGAGGCCATGCCGACGATGGGCTTGTTGAGCTTGATGTCGCCGGTGGAGCCGAAGAACTTGGCGTCCCCGAAGGAGAAGATGCCGCCGTCGGTGGCCACCATCCAGTAGCCCTGACCCGACGGGGTGGCGGCGATGCCGACGATGGGCTGGTTCAGCTTGATGTCGCCGGTGGAGCCGAAGAAGCTGGCGTCGCCAAAGGCGAAGATGCCCCCGTCCGAGGCCACCATCCAGTAACCCTTGGGCGCGGCCGCGGCGGAAAGTCGGTCGTCGGCTTGCGCGGAGGGAGCAGCCGGTGCGGCCAGCGGGAGGACGGCGGTGACGGTGACGGCCAGGGCGGCCGCCAGCCGGCGCCGCAGCCGGGTGGTGAGGGGGAGCGAGGGGTTCACGGCACCTCTCTGAAGGGGAGTCAAGCCAGTGGGCCCCGCTGCGGCGAACCGCAGCGGGGCCCCTGGTGGTCGGTCAGTTAAGCGTCAAGCGTTGCAGCGAAGGCGATCGGACGGGCCGGCGGGTTGTCACCCAGCGAGCCGGCGAAGCCCTTCTCCGAGAAGGAGAAGATGCCTCCGTCAGCGGCCACCATCAGGTAGCCGTTGCCGTAGCGGACCATGCCCACCACCGGCTGGTTGAGCTTCTGGTCACCCATCGAGCCCTTGAAGCCGGCGTCACCGAAGGCGAAGATGCCGCCGTCGGAGGCCACCAGCCAGTAGCCGTTGCCGGTCCGGGTGGGAACCAGCGACAGCACCGGCTTGTTGAGCTTCATGTCACCGGTCGAGCCGTGGAACTTGGCGTCACCGAAGGCGAACACGCCACCGTCGGAGCCGACCATGTAGTAGCCCTTGCCGCTGGTCGTCGGGATGGAGCTCTGGATGGCGCCGTTGAGGCTCATCTGGGACAGGTCACCGAACGACTGGGCGTCACCCTTGGGGAACACCCGGCCCTTGCTGGTGAAGACCCAGTAGCCGCCGCCCGACGGGGTGCGGGAGAGGCTGGTCACCTTCTCGTTGGACTGCAGCTGCGAGGCGGCGAGCCCACCGAGGGCAGCGGCGTTACCGAAGGCGTGGACACCACCGCGGTCGTCGGTGATCCAGTAGCCACCGTTGGACGGGGTCGGCTCGATGTGGACGGCCTTGGCCCCGGCCGGGATCCGGCCGACAGCGTCACCGAAGACGGCGCTCTTGGCGTCGCCGAAGGCGTACACCTTGCCGTCGTTGCCCAGCATCCAGTAGCCCGACTTGCCGGGCACCGGGGTGATGGTGCCACCACCACCGCCACCGGGCGGGGGCGGGGGCGGGGCGTTACCACCGGTGGGGATGTGAGCGCCGGAGGCCGAGGCGGCGTCGGCGATCACCCGCACCCGGTTGTTCCGGCTGTCGGCGATCCACAGGTGCGAGTCGTCGGGGCCCATGGCCAAGTCGTGGAGCATGGCGAACTGGGTCTCGAGAGCGGGACCGTTCTCGCCCTTGATGAAGGCGCTACCGCCGTTGGAGCGCTGCTCGAGGATCGTGCCGTCGCCACCGATGGTGTCGATCTGTCCGGTGACCATGTTGATCCGGCGGATCCGGGAGCCGTGCTCCTCGGCGATGTACAGGTTGCCGAAGCTGTCGCCGACGATGCCCCGGGGCTTGTCGATGTGGGCGGCGGTGGCCTGGCCACCGTCACCGTCGCTGTTGCCGGGGAGGTCCTCGAGGCCGAACTTGTTGGCCTCGGCCATCGCCACGTCACCCGCGATCGTCGAGATCTTGCGGGTGGCGCTGTTCTGGGCGGCCACGTCGATCTTGCGGACGAGGTTGTTGCCGCCGTCGGTGACGTAGACCGTCCCGTCCTGGGCGACCCAGACGCCCTCGGGGTGACGGAGGTCGGCCTCTTTGGCGTCCTTGGACTGCCCGCCGTCGCTGTAGTGCATCTTCCGGTTCTGGCCGGCCACCCGGGTGTTCGTCGGGTTGGCGCTGTCGACGTCGATCTTCCGGATCTGGCTGTTGCCCATGTCGGCGACCCACAGCGTGTCGACGCCACCCTTGCGGTGCATGAAGAGCGACTTCGGCTGGTCGAGGGCGATCTGCCCGATCGGGCCGTCGATCCCGTCCTGGGTCTTGGTGCAGGCCCCGTTGGCCGGGTTCTTGGCGCCGGTACCGGCGTAGGCGGTGATGATCCCGCCGGCGACCTTGCGGATCACGCAGTTCTTGCTGTCGGCGATGTAGACGTTGCCCTCGGAGTCGACGGCCACGCCGTGCGGCTCGTTCAGCTGGGCGGCCAAGGCGTCGCCGTTGTCACCGGCGTAGCCCGGGACACCGCTGCCGGCGACCAGGCTCACGACACCGTTGGCGTCGATCTTGCGCACCCGGTGGTTCAGGGCGTCGGTGATGTAGAGGTCACCGTTGGACGCGAATGCCAGCCCCCGGGGGTTCTGGAACTGCGACTCGGTGGCGAGTACGTTCTCGGGGCCGTAACCACCCTGGACGAAGTTGCGGGTGATACCACCCATCGTCTTGATGTGGCCGGCCGGGACGGCAGGAGCCGGGACAGCGTGGGCGGACGGAAGGGCCGCGAGACCCGCGCCTCCCGCCAGGAGCGCCGCGACCGCAGCCGCGATGCCACGGGCGGGATGCCGCCGCTTCAGAGACGGGTACGACATTTCTGTTGTCCTCCAGGGGGGAGCGAGGGGATTTGTTCTTTGAAACTGAGGGGTCCTGCTGGGTACCGCGGGGGGTAGAGCTGCTCTGGCCGGCATTGGCACCATGACGGGAGACCGCGGGAGCCCGGCCGCGCATTTGGGTCTGGAGAGGAGTACGAGAGGACGGCCCCCAATTCCTGCTTTTCCAACAGTTCCTTGACGGTCCGGGGGCCCAGGACCGGGTGCCCGTCCGGTCCTCGTCCGGGAGGCGCCGGTCCTAACCTGCCCTTCGATGATCAAAGTGCGCGTCGTGGGCGACATCAGCGAGGTCGACCTGGCTGAGGTCCGCGACCTCCTCGAGGCGGTGGGCCGTTTCGACGACCACCAGGCGCTGGGCGACCACAAGTGGCTCGACCTCGTCCACGGCGGCCGGCCCCGCTTCACCGGCTTCATCGCCGAGGACCCGCCCCACCCCCACCCCGTGGGCTACGCCCACCTCTCGGCCGAAAGCGACGGCCCGCCGCCCCACTGGGGCCTCGAGGTCGTCGTGGATCCCGAGCACCGGGGCATCGGCGTGGAGGTGGCGCTGGTGGAGGCGGCCCTGGAGCATGCCGCCGGCCACGGCGGCGGCACCGTGCACTTCTGGGTGTTCCGTCCCACCCAGATCCACGAGGCCCTGGCCCACCGGCTCGGGTTCACCCGGGGTCGGGAGCTGTTCCAGATGCGCCGCCCGCTGCCCCATCCCGAGGCCCCCCGCTGGCCGGCTGACACGGTCGTGCGCCGGTTCGTCCCCGGCCAGGACGAAGACGCCTGGCTGGCGGTCAACAACCGGGCGTTCGACGGCCACGTCGAGCAGGGTGGCTGGAGCCGGGCCACCCTGGCCCAGCGGGTGGCCGAGGCATGGTTCGACCCGTCCGGCTTTCTCCTGGCCGAACGGGGCTCGGAGCTGGCCGGGTTCTGCTGGACGAAGGTGCATCCGAACGGGCTGGGCGAGATCTACGCCGTCGCCGTCGACCCGAGCGGCCAGGGGACGGGGCTCGGCAAGGCGCTCGTGCTCGGCGGCCTGGCCAGCCTGGCCGAGCGGGGCCTGCCGACCGGGATGCTCTACGTCGACGCCGCCAACGAGGGCGCCGTCGGCCTCTATCGCCACCTGGGCTTCGACGTCCACCACGTCGACCGGGCCTACGTGGCCGAGCTCCGTTCGTGACCCCCTCCCCCGGGATGAGGACCCGGTACGGCGCCGGCTCCGACGAGATCGCCGGGGTGCTGGCCGCCTGGGGCGAACCGACCTACCGGGCCCGCCAGGTGTGGGACGGGCTGTACCGGCGACGCGCCCCGCTGGAAGACCTCACCGATCTCAGCCGGTCGCTCCGGGTCCGGCTGGCCGAGGCGCTGCCGCTGGCCCTGACGCCGCTGCACACCAGCTCGGCCGACGCCGGCCAGACCCTCAAGTGGCTGTGGGGCGGGGCGGACAGCGCCTCGGTGGAGACCGTCCTCATGCGCTACCCGTCCCGGGCCACGGTCTGCGTCTCGTCGCAGGCCGGCTGCGCCATGGGCTGCACCTTCTGCGCCACCGGGCAGGCCGGCTTCGAGCGGCACCTTCGGGCCGACGAGATCGTCGAGCAGGTCGTCCGGGCCCAGCACGCCACCGAGCCGCGGGTGGGGAACGTCGTGTTCATGGGCATGGGCGAGCCGCTGGCCAACTACGACGCCACCTGGGAAGCGGTCGTGCGCCTGCACGACGATTTCGGGATCTCGGCCCGTCACATCACCGTGTCGACGGTGGGGGTCGTCCCCGGCATGCGGCGCCTGGCCGCCGAGCGGCTGCCGGTCACCCTGGCGGTGTCGCTCCACGCCCCCGACGACCCGCTGCGCGACGAGCTCGTCCCCCTCAACCGCCGCTATCCGCTCGACGAGGTACTGGGCGCCGCCCGGGAGTACCTGGCGGCGTCGGGGCGCCGGCTCAGCTTCGAGTACGCCATGATCGGCGGCGTCAACGACGCCCCGGCCCAGGCCGACGCCCTGGCCCGGCGCCTCCGGGGCTTCTCGCCGGCGGCGCACGTGAACCTCATCCCGCTCAACCCCACGCCGGGGTTCGGGGCGCGGGCCAGCCCCCCCTGGCGGGTGGCGGCTTTCGCCGAGCGGCTCCGCTCGGGTGGGGTAGGCGCCACCGTCCGCCGAAACCGCGGCACGGAGATCGACGCCGCCTGTGGCCAGCTCCGGACGCGCCGTGATTCTGGGCGCCGGGAGCCCGCCGCCCCCGCCGACCTGGGTGCTCCTGCCACAATGTTGCAGCGACGAGGAGGATCCTGACGTGGCCGGACCGCAGCGCTTCTTCGACCAATCCCAGCCCCAGACGCTCCAGATCGCCACGCTGCTGCTCTACCTCGACGCCGTGTTCGCCTTCCTGGGCTTCGTCCTGATCTTCGCTCTCGCCTACGGCGCCGCCGGCTACGGGATGGCCAACGGGAAGAAGTGGGGCTACATGCTGGGCCTGGCGGTGGCCGTCCTCCGGCTGGTCGACCTGCTCGCCGGCTCGTCGCTCGACGCCGTGCTCCGAGTCCACACGATCGAGCTGATGTTCGCCGCGGCCCTGCTGGCCCTGCTGCTGCACCCCCAGAGCCGGGAATACCAGAAGGTCTGGTTCTCGTAGTTTTCTGGGTTGGAGCTCATGGGAGGGGCCGGAGATCCGCGCTGACCCGCGGAGCGATGCCGATGAGCTCCTCGTAGAACGAGAACATCTCCCTCTCGGTCAGCGCCCCGTATTGGCTGAGGAAGAACTGCGCGTCAGAGCCAACGAGAACGTGAACCCGGCCATCATCTCTGGCGACGATATCAACAACAGCATCAGCAACAACTTTGGACGCGATCCCCTCGCGGCCCCGTCCTCGAAGAACGCCACAGTCGCCTCGTCGAGAGCAACGTATGGGGACTCGCCTTGTGGGGGTCGCGACGCCTTGGAGACGATGTCGCTCCGGAAGAAGCCGGGCTCGATGCAGATGACGCTTATTCCCAGAGGTGCCAGCTCCATATGGAGCGCGTCGCTCAAAACGCTGAGCCCGTGCTTGCTCGCGATGTACGACCAGAGGATGGGCGGAGACGGCACCCGGCCGGACACGGACGACACGTTGACGATCACGCCAGACCGCTGAGACCTCATCGTCGGCACGACGGCTCGCAGCACGCGCACAGGCCCGAACAGGTTGGTTTCGAATGTCGATCGCATCCGCTCATCGGGAAGGAGCTCGACCGACCCGAAATGCATGATTCCGGCGTTGTTGACGAGCACGTCGATGCCGTCGCCGGCGTGAAGCACCTGTTCGATGGCCTCTTGGACGGATGCGTCGTCAGTCACATCGAGCTCGAGGAGCCGCACGTCGAGACCCTCGGCGGCGGCCGCCTCCGCCAAGTCGTAGCCCCGGTCAATTCGTCTCATGGTGGCGTACACGCGGTCGCCCCGTCGGGCGAAGGCCAAGGCCGCCAGTGGCCCTAAACCACTGCTACAACCGGTGATGACGACGACGGCCATTCGGTTCTGCCTAGATCTGCTTGAGGGAGGACCAGAAGACAATCTCGGCCTGGGGGACCTTCGACAGGTCCATGTTGGGATGCGAGGTGTCGACACCGAGCAACCACGCCTCCTTCCCTCCGTCGACGACGACGAACTTGAAGGTATGCGTGAGGTCCCCCGGCAGGTTGGTGTGCCGATGGTTCGTCCAATGGATGACTCCGTGGCAGTCAGGGTCGACGCTGTAGTCGCCCGCCTCCGTGGCGGAGGCGACGGTGCCGTCGATGCTCTCGTCGTGATAGCCCGAGAAGTTCCCGGTGCCGTCGAAGTTGAAGACCCCGACCCAGGCCATGGGCGCTCGGCCCGAAAACCCCTGCCCATTGAACCCGTACGTACCTTTCAGCGACGCCGCGCTGCATCCAGGGTCGAGCTTCTCCTGGCCCGCCACAGCCAAGCGAACAGGAGGGCCAAGTGCGACCAGCAGCACGATGACCAGGACCAAACGAATGCGTTTCATGGCTCGTCCTCCCATGTGACCACTGTCGAGGAGTTTGTGACGATCGAGGCCATGAAGCATCCGTGCCGACCACGGAGTTCACCACGGAAGAGCACAATGTCCCCATGGCGAGGAGGGGAGCGCTCCCCCAGCCGCTCCGGGACCGCGGCGTGACGCGACGCGAGGCCGAGGTCCTCCAGGCAGTGTCCGAGCGCCTCTCGAATGCCGAGATCTCCGACCGGCTCTGCATTTCCGTCCGTACCGTCGAGAGCCACGTCTCGGCGCTCCTCAGCAAGCTGGGAGCCGAAAGCCGCAGCGACCTCGGCGTCTTGGGACGCACGATCGGATCAAGCTGGATGGCGCCCGTCGCTCCCGGACGGGAGGGGGCCCGGGTCGAGCGCACGCTCTTCGTCGGACGAGAGGCGGAGCGAGCGGAGCTGCGGCGCCTGCTCGACCACGCCCGAGAAGGTCGCGGGGCGCTGGTGCTCCTCGGCGGCGAACCGGGAGTGGGCAAGACCCGCCTGGCGGAGGAGCTGGCCGGCGACGCCACCGCGCGGAACATGCAGGTCTTCGTCGGCCACTCCTACGAGACGGCGGGCGCCCCGCCCTACATCCCGTTCGTCGAGATCCTCGAGCAGGCTCTGACCCGCGCCGGGACCCCCGGGGCCTTCCGCCAGGCGCTCGACCACGACGCTCCTGAGGTCGCCAAGCTCATTCCGCAGATCCGTCGGCTCTGTCCCGACATTCCCCCACCCCTCGACGTGCCCCCTGAACAAGCGCGCCGGCTCCTGTTCAACGCCGTACGGGACACGCTCTTCCGCACCGCCCGCCAGCGTCCTGTCCTCCTCGTCCTCGACGACGTCCACTGGGCCGACGAGCCGACCCTGCTCCTCCTGACCCACCTTGCCGAGGGTCTGTCCGAGACCCCGGTCCTCGTGGTGGGCACCTACCGCGACGCCGAGGCAGACGTGGGATGGCCCTTGGCCAACACGTTCGAAGACCTGCTCCGGCGCCACCTCGCCCGCCATCTCCCGGTGCGGCCCATGCCCCAAGCAGAGGTGGCCCAGATCCTGCGGGCGCTCGGTGGCCAGGACCCTCCCCCGGCCCTCGTCGACGTCTTCTTTCACGAGACGGAGGGAAACCCGTTCTTCGTGGAGGAGGTGTTCAAGTTCCTCGTCGAGGAGGGCCGCCTGTTCGACTCCGGCGGACGCTTCCCCGCCAACCTGGAGATCGGCGAACTGAAGGTGCCACCCGGGGTCCGCCTCGTTCTCGGCCGGCGACTGAAGCGGCTCGGAGATGACGATCGACGAGTCCTCAGCACCGCCGCCGTCATGGGTCGGGGGTTCAGTTTCGAACTGCTCGAGATGGCCTGCCAGGACGAGGGCGACGTGCTGTTCGACGGGCTCGACCGGGCCGAGCGGGCTGGCCTCATCCGCTCCACCTCCGACGCCTCAGGACACGACAGCTTCATCTTCGCTCACGAACTCATCCGCCAGACCTTGCTGAGTGAAGTCTCGGGTCTTCGGCGCCGGCGGCTTCACCTCCGCGTCGCCGACGCTGTGGAGCGACTTCACGCCGGCGACAGGGGTGCCCATGCCGCCACCGTCGCCCACCACCTCATCGAGGCCGGCGCCTCGGCGGACGCCACCAGGTTGTTTTCCTACCTCGTTCTGGCCGGAAAGGGCGCCCTCGACTCCGCCGCCTTCGAGGAAGCCCAGCGTCATCTGGAGCGAGCCGCCGCCCTGGCCGGGGGGGCCGAGCCGGCCGAGCGCGCCGACGCTTTTTTCCACCTCGGCCTGGCCGAGCGCAACGCCGGTCGCTGGGACGGAGCCATGCCTGCGTGGCGCACGGCGATCGAGATCTACGAGGAGCTGGGTGACACCGCGGCCGTCGGACGGGCCTGTCTCGTGGCGGCCTTCAGCCTCGGCTGGGCGTCGCGATGGGTCGAGGCCGACGAGATGGCCGAGAGAGGACTTGCCGCCCTGGGGGAGGAGGTGAGTCCCGACCATGCCCGGCTGCTCGCCATGTCCGCCTTCCCGCTCGCCTTCGCCGGTCATCGTGAGCAGGCCGATCAGCGCGTCACCCGTGCCCGGTCAATGGCCGAGCAGCTCGGCGAGTCGGGAGTGCTCGGCTACGTGCTCGCCATGGACGCCTGGGTGCGCTACGCCTACCTCGAGCATCACGACGCGGCTGAGATCGGCGGGCAAGCCGCTGACCACCTGCGGGCGGCCGGCGACCTGTGGCAACTCTCGGTGAACCTCGGGATCGTCCACGTGGCGCTCACCTGCGGAGGCCGTTTCCGCGAAGTGCGCCGAGTGAGCCAGGAGGCAGTTCCGCTTGCCGATCGGCTCGGCAACTACGGCGCTCTGTACATGCAATCGCTCCGCTGTGACGCACTCGTTCACTTCTACGAGACCGGCGATATCCAAGCCCTTCAGGACTTCGCCCAACGCGACATCGAGGTCTGCGATCGCGCCGGTCTTGTCTGGGTTTCCCACGGCTGGGGCTGGCTGGCCCTCGCTGAGTTCCTCCGGGGTGACTGGGAGACGGCGATCGTTCACGCCGAAAAGGCCGACGCATTGGCGGTACCGGGCGCCCTCCACGGCATGGAGCGGGCGCTCCACTTCGAGTACCGGGCTTACGCCGGACAGCGGGGCGAAGCGCTGGACATCCTGAAGCGGGGCCGGACCGACCTGCCCAGTCCGGGACAGCCCAATGGTTGGGGGGCATGGATCACGCTGTTGTCCGTGGTCGAGGGCCTCGTCGTCCTCGGCGAAGGGGACCAAGCGGCCCAGTTGTACCCGTTGGTGATCGAGTGCATCGAGCGCACCGGCGTGGTCTCCTCTCCGCTCATGGACGGCCGCCTGGCTCACCGCATCGCCGGCATGGCGGCGGCTGCCGGGGCGCACTGGGACGTGGCCGAACGCCACTTGCTGACAGCCCTGGAGCAGGCCGAGAAGCTGCCCCACGTCGTGGAGCGGGCCCACACCCAGCGCTTCCTCGCCAGGATGCTCCTCGAGCGGGGCGGGGCCGGAGATCAGAGGCGGGTCTCGGCGCTGTTGACTGAGGCTTCAGAGGCCTACGGCCGGCTGGGGATGCCACGACACCGAGCGATGGTCGAGTCGATGGCCGCCTCCCAATCGGAGCCGGACCGGGTACTCGCCACCGTGTTGTTCACCGACATCGTCGGTTCCACCCGGCAGGCAGCCGAGCTGGGTGACCGGCGGTGGCGGGAGCTGCTCGACCGTCACGACGAGATTGTTCGCCGGGAGCTCGAATGGCACGGCGGTCAGGAGGTCAAGGTGGTCGGCGACGAATTCGTGGCCATCTTCGATCGGCCGGCCCGGGCCATCCGGTGTGCCTGCGCCATTACCGAGACTGTCCGGGACCTCGGACTCGAGGTGCGAGCCGGCCTCCACACCGGAGAGATCGAGCGGCGGGGCGACGACATCGCCGGGATGGCCGTCCACATCGGCGCCCGCGTGGCCGCCCTCGCCGGCCCAGGCGAGGTCCTTGTTTCCGGCGCCGTCCCACCCCTGGTGGCCGGCTCCGGCCTCGAGTTCGAGGACTGCGGTATCCGGGAGCTCAAGGGCGTGCCGGGCGAGTGGCGCATCCATCGAGTCAGCATCCATCCCCCACCGAGCGGCTGAACGAGCTGACGCCCGACGGTCCACCTCCTGCCCCGGAAGTGGACGCTAAATTACACGCTTGTGATTTCGGTATACGGGCGAGGCGCGAGCACCTTCCCGGTGGGACGGGTCGCGCCCGACTCCGGGATGGTCGCCGGCGTCCTGGGGCTCGTCGCCACTCTCGTCGTGTTCGGCGGCTTGATGGTCGTGGCCGAGTCGGAGCCGGAACCCGCCTCGGCGGCCCGCGCCACCGCCGCGGCGGGGAAGCCCCAGCGGCCTCTGGCGGCCACCCTCGTGACCGCTCCCGCTCCCACCGACCCGGCCATCCCGCCGGGCGCGCCGCCGGCGCTGCCCAAGGGAAAGGGCATGTGGCTCCACTATCTCCGGCAGGCGGCGGGCAACGACCCCGCTGCTCTGGTGGCCAAGGCCAAGGAGACGGGGCTCAGCCACGTGTACCTCCGGCTGGGCTCCTCGAAGGACGGGTTCTACGGCCAGGCCGACCTCAACCGGCTCCTCCCGGCGGCCCACGCCGCCGGTCTGCGGGTTGTCGGGTGGGACTTCCCCTACCTGTTCGACGCCGAGGCTGACGCTCGCCGGGCCGTGGCCGAGATCGCCCACACCACGCCCGACGGCCATCGGATCGATGCCTTCTCGTCGGACATCGAAACCCGCCACGAGGGCGTGAACATCTCCGTGCCGGTGGCCGACACGTACAGCCGCCGCCTGCGCCAGCTCGTCGGGCCGGACTATCCGCTCATCGCCACCGTGCCCCGTCCCCGGTACAACCCGGGCTACCCGTTCGCCGAGATCGTCCGGCAGTTCGACGCCGTGGCGCCGATGGTCTACTGGCTGGGCCGCGACCCGGTGGCCGAGGTCGAGCGGACCATCACCGACCTGGCCATTCTGGGCAAGCCGATCATGCCGGTCGGCCAGGCCTACGACGGCGGTCTCGACGGCGGCGCGCCCGGCTCGCCGCCGAAGGAGCACCTGGCGCGCTTCATCGAGGCTGCCCGGTCCGGGGGCGCCACCGGCTTCTCGTTCTGGGTCTGGCACCACGCCACGCCCGACCACTGGGCCGCCATCCGGGAGGCGCCCTCTCGTGGCGACTAGCTGAACTCGGGCCTCACCCGTTCGGCCAGGAGGGTCAGGGTGGTGGCGTCGGGATAGTCGTTGCACCAGGGGATGAAGTAGGTGCAGCCCAGCTCGACGTAGCGGGCGATCTTCTCCGCCACCTGCTCCGGCGTGCCGACGAGATTGCCGGCGGCCCAGGAGTCGAACGCCTCCCCCCAGATCGGCCCGGCCCGGCCGGCGTCGACCAGTTGGCCGATCTCGGCCTCGCTCTCCCGGATCAGCACGTCGGGACTCCACGACTTGCCGATCTCCTCCTCGTCCCGCCCGATGGCCTTGCAGTGGCCCTTGAGGACCTCCCGCTTGTGCGGCCCACTCCTCCGGCTTCCCCCCGAAGTTGGCCCAGTCGGCCAGACGGGCCACGACCCGGAGCGTCAGCTGCTCACCGCCTCCGCCGATCCACACCGGCGGCCGGGGCGACTGCACCGGCTTGGGATCGCAGTGGGCCCGATGGAGCGTGAAGTACTTCCCCTCGTAGGTGGTCTCGGGCTGCGACCACATGGAGGTGACGATCTCGACCGTCTCGGCCATCCGGCCGATCCGCTCCTTGGGCTCGCCGAAGTCGTAGCCGTAGCCGGCGAACTCGTTGCGGTACCAGCCGGCGCCGATACCCCACTCCAGGCGCCCGCCGGAGATCACGTCGACGTTGGACGTGATCTTGGCCAGCAGCGCCGGCGGCCGGTAGAGGGCGCACCCGACCATCTGCCCGAGGCGGATCCGGCTGGTGGCCTCGGCCAGGGCGGCCATCGTCGTCCAGCACTCGAAGACCGCCTCGTGCGAGGGCTTCGGCACGTTGTGGAAGTGGTCGTAGACCCAGATCGAGTCGTACCCCGCCGCCTCGGCGGCCAGCGTGATCTCCCTGGTCTTCGCCCAGGCCGCCTGCGGGTCGGGGATGCCCCGCAGCTCCCGCTTCCAGCCCTGCGGGGCGAAGACTCCGAAGCGGATTGTCATCGCCGTCTCCTCTCGGTCGCTGTCCTCCCGACCTGCTCTACCCCCACGGTATGGGTGCTCAGGGGACCAGAAAAACCTGGAGGTAAGGTCATGGCATGCCCAGGGCCGCCAAGCCGACCCGTCTCCCCGGATCGGGGAAGGTGTCGGCCACCAGCGAACCGGACTTCTTCGTGAAGCAGGGTGACTTCCAGGCCATCGCCGCCGGCCGGCCGACGATGTTCTTCCGGGATCTGGACAAGGCGCGGGTCGACTGGCTGGCCGGGTGGCGGGAGTTCTTCGAGGAGACGTTCCCGGCGCAGGTGGTGGCCGTCGACGCCGCCCTGGGGACCACGCCGTCGGAGACCGACGACGGGGACGACGACGCTTAGCTGACCGGCCAGTTCGGGTCGAGCTGATGGAGGAACTCGGCGCAGCGGGCCTCCTCGTCGGCTTCGCCGATGCGGCCGGCTTGGCGACGGAGGCCGTCGAGGGCCCGGAGGAAACCGAGGTTCTCCGGACGGGAGGACCGGACGTAGCCGGAGCCCCGCCAACCGGCCTGGCGCAAGGCGTCGAGGCCCCGGTGGTAGCCGACCCGGAAGGCGGCGTAGGCCTCGACGTCGTCCCGGGCGAACTCGCCGAGCCGGGCCCAGCCGTCGAGGAAGCGGGGGAAGCGGGCGACCACCGCTGCGATCGCGTCCCGGCGCTGGCCGCCGTCGAGCGCCAGCGCCGCCTCCAGGGCATCGCGGGCCTCGGCCGGTGCCAGGGGCAGCACGGTCTCGGGCAGGCCGCCGGGTGAGAACCCAACAGGCAGATCGGACATGGCCTGGATTATGGCGGCTTCACAAACCCATCACATTCCGCTGGCGGGGACTTCACAGCGGGAGTCGATCATCCGAGTGAAGGAACACGGACACTCGAAAGCTCCAAGGAGGAGCCATGCGCCGCCACCTAACCGCCGGACTGATCGTCGCCGCCGGTCTCGCCACCGCCGGCGTGGCGTACGCCGGGAGCCAGCCGGCCGACCCGTCCGTCGCCTCGACCCCGGCGGCCGCCGCCCCGGCCGGGGCCCCCAAGGCCGCCCGCCCCGGCGCCGGGGTGCTGAAGGGCGCAATCCATGGCGAACTGCTCGTCCTGGGCGAGGACGGGTCGACCCGGACGGTCACCTTCGACCGGGGCAAGGTGACCGCCCTCTCGGAGGGGTCGATCACGATCGAGCGGCCCGACGGGGTGTCGGTCTCCAAGAACCTGACCGACGCCACGGTGTTCAACGGGACGCCCCGGGCGGAGCTCCAGTCGGGGGCGGCGGTGGTCGTCGTATCGTCGGGTGACACCGCCGAGCGGGTGCTCTCCAAGGGCGACCGGGCCCAGAAGCGGCTCGAGCAGCGCCAGGACCGGCGGCAGAAACGCCAGGAGCGCCTCGAGCGCCGGAAGGAGCGCCTCCAGCCGTCGTCGGTGGTTGATGGCGGTTGGGAGACGATCGTTTCCTAGCGGGAACGAACTCAGCCCATCGGGCGTTCCACCAGGTACGGATCGGGCCTCGCGGTTCGTTCCGTGCAAGCCCACCTCGGGGATCCGCCGCCCCGAGAGGCACGGAGGGCGGCGCCGAACAGGCGCCGCCCTCTGCTTGATGATCCCGTCACGAGAGCGGGCCGGCCGGACCCCTGCTGCCGGTCCACTCCTGCGACGGGCTCCTACCTCGACCGGCTACTGGAAGGCGGCCAGCTCGGACAGGGCGGTCAGCGCCCGGTCGATCGTCCGGCCGGCGGTCGTCAGGGCCCGGTCGGCCTCGAACAGCTCGGCGGCCACGGCGCTGTCGGGCGTGCCCTGGTAGGTCAGGGCGATCTTCTCGACCCGGGCCCGCAACTCTTCCAGCTGGGACCGCACGCTCGACAGCTCGGCCCGGTGGGAGGAAGCATTCATTGCCGGACAGGGTAGGCGGCGGTTATCGAGGGGCGGGACCGCAGGTCGGGCCGATACTCTGGCCCTTCCGATGCTTACCCGTCTCGACCTGCGCGGCCGCACCGGCGACGAACTCGCCGCGGCCCTGGCGCGCCCCGACGCCGACGGCGGCGACGGGCCGCTCGAAGCCGTCCGGGAGATCATCGCCGACGTGCGCAAGCGGGGCGACGAGGCCCTGCGCGACCTCACCGCACGGTTCGACGGCTGCGTGCTGGACGACCTGCTCGTCCCCCGGGGCGACCTCTCCTACGCCCTGGCCGAGCTGCCGCCGGGCTTCCGGGAGGCGCTGGAGTTCTCCCGCGACCAGATCATGGCCTACCACCGCACGCAGGTGGAGGAGGAGACCCGCCACGAGCGGGAGGGGATCGTCATCCGCAACCTGGTCCGGCCCGTCGACCGGGCTGGCTGCTACGTCCCCGGCGGGCGGGCGGTGTACCCGTCCACCGTGCTGATGACGACTATCCCGGCCCAGGTGGCCGGCGTGCCCGAGATCGCCCTGTGCGTCCCGCCCGGCCCCGACGGTGCGGTCCCCCAGGCCACCCTGGCCGCCGCCGCCCTGCTCGGGATCGAGGAGGTCTACCGGGTCGGCGGCGCCCAGGCCATCGCCGCCCTGGCCTACGGCACCGAGACCATCCGCCCGGTCGACGTGATCGTCGGCCCCGGCAACGTCTACGTCACCCTGGCCAAACGGGAGGTGGCCGGCGTCGTCGGCATCGAGGCCACCGCCGGCCCGTCGGAGCTTGTCGTGGTGGCCGATGAATCGGCCCCGCCCGACTACGTGGCCATCGACCTCATGGCCCAGGCCGAGCACGGCCCCGACGGCGCCGCCCTCCTCGTCACCTGGTCGGAGAGCCTGGCCGCCGACGTCGTGGTCGCCATCGATCGCCTGCTGGCCGAGTCGTCCCGGCGGGCCGACACCGAGTCGACCCTGCGCAGCGGCGGCTCCATCGTCCTCGTCGACGGGCCGGAGCAGGCGATGGAAGTGGTGAACATCGTCGCCCCCGAGCACCTCGAGCTGATGAACGCCGACCCGGGCGCCCTCGTGCCGCTCGTCCGCCATGCCGGCGCCGTGTTCTGCGGCCACTTCGCCCCCGCCGCGGTCGGCGACTACGTGGCCGGCGTCAACCACGTACTGCCCACCGCCCGCACCGCCCGCTTCTCGTCCGCCCTCCGGGTGGCCAACTTCTGTAAGCACCTCCACGTGGTGGGCCTCGACGAGACCGCCCTCAGCCGGGTGGCGCCCTACGTGGCGGCCTTCGCCGACACCGAAGGGTTGGAAGCCCACGCCAAGTCGGTGCGCATGCGCGGGGCCCGCAAATGAGGCCCGAGCAGCAGTGAGCGGCCCGCAGCGGCGCGACGACCTGAGCGACCTGGAGGGCTACCACTCGCCGCAGGTCGACGTTTCCGTCCGCCTCAACACCAACGAGAGCCCCTACCCGCCGCCGCCCGAGTTCTTCGAGGCCTGGACGGCCGAAGTGTGCCGGGCCGACGCCCACCGCTATCCCGACCGGGCCGCCCGATCGCTCCGTCGCGCCGTCGGGGAGTTCCTCGGCCAGCCGGCTGGGCGGCTCTTCTGCGCCAACGGCTCCAACGAGGTGCTCCAGACGCTCCTGCTGACGTACGGCGGGCCGGGCCGCACGGCCCTGGTGTTCGAGCCGTCCTACGTCCTCCACGCCCACATCGCCAGGATCACGGGCACAGGCGTGGTCACCGGCGAGCGACGCCCCGACTTCACCCTCGACCCCGACACCGCCGTCCGACTCGTCGAGGAGCACGAACCCGACGTGGTGTTCCTCACCACGCCCAACAATCCGACGGGTATGGTCGAACCCCGGGAGACGGTCGAGGCGCTGGTGCAGCGCATCGACGGGCGGGCCAAGCCGGGCCTCCTGATCGTCGACGAGGCCTACGCCGAGTTCTCGCCCTGGAGCGCCATCGACCTGGTGGCCGACGGTGTCCCGCTGGTGGTGGCCCGGACGTACTCGAAGGTGTGGTCGATGGCCGCCTTCCGGCTGGGGTTCTGCGTGGCGCCGGAATCCATCGTGGGGGAGCTCGACATGGTCGTGCTGCCCTACCACCTGTCGGTGCCGACCCAGCTGGCCGGCACGGTCGCCCTGCGTTTCACCGGCGACATGGATTCCCGGGTCTCGTCGATCATTACCGAGCGGGACCGGGTGGGGGCTGCTCTCGCAGCCATCGACGGCGTCGAGGTGTTCCCCTCCGGCGCCAACTTCATCCTGCTGCGTGTCGGGGGACACCCCCGAACCCCCGGGGCTGCCGCCGACGGACAGGCCACCTGGGAGGGGCTGCTCGAGGCCGGCGTGCTCGTCCGCAACTTCGCCCGCTGGCCCCGGCTCGACGACTGCCTGCGGGTCACGATCGGCCGGCCGGAGGAGAACGACGCCTTCCTGGCCGCCCTGAAGGAGGTCCTGTCTTCATGAGGGTCGCCGAGAAGACCCGCTCCACCAAGGAGACCGACATCACCGTCCGCCTCGACCTCGACGGGTCGGGCCAGGTCGAGGTCTCCACCGGGTTGCCGTTCTTCGACCACATGATCGAGCAGCTGGGCCGCCACGGCGGGTTCGACCTGGCGGTCACGGCCAAGGGCGACCTCGAGGTCGACGCCCACCACACAGTGGAGGACACCGGCATCGTGCTCGGCGCCGCGCTGGCCGAGGCGCTGGGCGACAAGGCCGGCGTGCGGCGCTTCGCCTCCTACCTCCTGCCCCTCGACGAGGCGTTGATCCAGGTGGCCCTGGACCTGTCGGGCCGGCCGTACCTCGTCTACGACGTCGAGTTGTCACCGGAGCGGATCGGCACCTTCGACCCCCAGTTGGCCGAGGAGTTCTTCCGGGCCTTCGTCACCAGCGCCGGGATCACGCTGCACCTGAAGAGCCTTTCGGGGCGCAACGGCCATCACGTGCTCGAGGCTTCCTTCAAGGGTGTGGCCCGGGCGCTGCGCGACGCCGTGCGGGTGGAGGGCGGCGGGATCCCGTCCACCAAAGATGTCCTGTGAGTACTCCAATTTCCTTCGATCAAGAAACAACAGCAGGAAATTGGAGTACTCATTGATTGCCGTTCTCGACTACGGGATCGGCAACCTCCGCTCGGCCGAGAAGGCTTTGCAGCACCTCGGGGTCGACGCCGCTCTGACCACCGACCCCGCCGTGGCCCGGCAGGCAGCCGGCGTCGTCCTCCCCGGTGTCGGCGCCTTCGGGCGGTGCATGGAGCAGCTGCGGGAGTCGGGGCTGGAGCCGGTCGTCCACGAGGCGGTGGAGGCCGGCAAGCCCTTCCTCGGCATCTGCATTGGCATGCAGATGCTGTTCGACGCCAGCGAGGAGGCCCCCGGCGTCAAGGGCCTCGGCATCGTGACCGGTGAGGTTCGGCGCTTGCAGACCTCAGAGCGGCTCCCCCACATGGGTTGGAACACGCTCGAGATCCGGACGGGTTCGAAGCTGTTCGATGGGATTGACGACGGCAGCTGGCTGTATTTCGTCCACTCCTACGCCCCGGTGCCGGATTCGGACGCGGTGATCGCAGCCACCACCGAGTACGGCGGGACGGTCGTCGCCGCCGTCGAAGCCGGCTCGGTCTGGGCGACGCAGTTCCACCCCGAGAAGAGCGCCGCCAACGGGTTGCGGCTCTTGAAGAATTTTGCTGATGCCTGTGGTTGACCTCTACCCGGCCATCGACCTGCGGGGCGGCCGGGCGGTACGCCTGCTGCGAGGCGACTACGCCGCCGAGACCGTCTACTCCGACGACCCTGTGGCCGTGGCCCGGTCGTTCGAGGCGGCCGGCGCCCGCTGGATCCACGTCGTCGACCTCGACGCCGCCCGCAGCGGCGAGGCCGGCAACCTCGAGTACGTGGCGGCCATCGCCCGCAGCGTCGGCTGCGAGATCGAGACGGGGGGCGGCGTGCGCTCCGTCGAGGCCGCCGAGCGGCTCATCGACGCCGGCGTGACCCGGGTGGTGATCGGGACCGCCGCCGTCGAGCGGCCCGAGCTGGTCACCGAGCTGGCCGGCCGCTACCCCGGCCGGGTGGCCGTCGGCCTCGACGCCCGGGGCCGGCAGGTGGCCACCAAGGGCTGGACCGAAACCACCGGCGCCGACCTCGTCGAGCTGGCCCGGCGCTTCGAGGGCGAGGGCGTCGCCGCCCTCATCGTGACCGAGATCGGGCGGGACGGGACCATGGCCGGTCCCGACCTCGACCAGCTGGCCGCCGTCCTCGAGGCCACCGGCATCGACGTCATCGCCAGCGGCGGGGTCGGCACCCTCGACGACGTCCGGGCCCTGGCCGGCCTCCGGGCCGGGGGACCCAACGGAGGAAACCACAGCCTGGCCGGGGTCATCGTCGGACGGGCCATCTACGAAGGCCGCTTCACCGTGGAGGAGGCACTCCAGTGCTTGGCGCCCGTGTGATCCCCTGCCTCGACGTCGACGCCGGTCGCGTCGTCAAAGGCGTCAATTTCGTCGGTCTGCGCGACGCCGGCGACCCGGTCGAGCTGGCCGCCCGCTACGACGCCGAAGGAGCCGACGAACTCGTCTTCCTCGACATCACCGCCAGCTCCGACGCCCGCGACACCATGGTCGACGTCGTGTCCCGGGTCGCCGAGCAGGTCTTCATCCCCTTCACCGTGGGGGGCGGGGTCCGGGACGCCTCCGACGTCCGGAAGATGCTCCGGGCCGGGGCCGACAAGGTGTCGTTCAACACCCGGGCGGTGGCCACCCCCGAGATCGTCGCCCAGGGCGCCGACGAGTTCGGCTCCCAGTGCATCGTGGTGGCCATCGACGCCCGGCGGGCCGCCCGGGGCTGGGAGGTCTACACGCACGGCGGCCGCAAGCCGACCGGCCTCGACGCCGTCTCCTGGGCCGAGGAGGTCGTCGGCCTCGGCGCCGGCGAGATTCTGCTCACGTCGATGGACCGGGACGGAACCAAGGCCGGCTACGACTGCGAGCTGCTCCGGGCGGTGGGCGGGGCCGTCCCGGTCCCGGTGATCGCCAGTGGGGGGGTCGGCACCCTCGAGCACCTCTACGAGGGGCTGGCCGACGGCGGCGCCAGCGCCGTGCTGGCCGCCTCGATCTTCCACTTCGGCCAGCACACCGTCGGGGAAGCGAAGGAGTACCTGGCCGCCCGGGGCATATCGGTGCGGCCAGGCCGTCGCGTTGCTACTTCGTGACGATCCGCGAATGGGTCTTTATGGTTCCCCCGACATTCGGTACCTTGGCTCAAACCGGAGCCGACCTGTCCGAGGGTCGGCCGCGAGACGGGGGTGGCTATGGAAGACCCAGTGCTCGACGAGGCGTTCATGCGGCGCTACCGGGAGCTGCTCGACGCGGAGGACAACGCCTTCGACGAACTCGAGCATGCCTATGAAGACGGCGATCGGGAGCATTTCGATACCGACTACGCCGCCTGGCAATCGGTGCTGAGCCGCAAGCTCGCCTTCCTTGAGCGACGGGGCATTTCCATGGAGCCGCGCCTCGCCTCACGCTCGGCGTAATCGCAGGGCACCACCACTACGATTGGCGGTGTGTCCACCGCCTACACCGCCACGCCCATCACCGCCGCGCCTGAGCATCTCGCCCGGGTGAAGTACGACGCCGAGGGGCTGGTGCCGGCCATCGTCCAGGAAGCCGGGACGGGCGCTGTCCTCATGCTGGCCTACATGAACGAGGACGCCCTCCGGCAGACGTTGGACACCGGGCGCACCTGGTTCTGGTCCCGCAGCCGGCAGGAGTACTGGTGCAAGGGCGAGACGTCGGGCGACCGGCAGTACGTGCGGGAGGCCTACTACGACTGCGACGGTGACACGCTGCTGATCGTGGTCGATCAGGAAGGGAAGGGTGCCTGCCACACCGGCGAGCGGACGTGCTTCTTCCGCAGCTTCGCCGACCCTTCGGCCGGCGGATGACCGAGCCCCTCCACCCGTCCCCCGCCGAGTTCTCCGAGCTGGCCCAGACCTACACGGTGGTGCCCGTGTGGCGGGAGGTGCTGGCTGACCTCGAGACGCCGGTGTCGGTCTTCCTCAAGCTGGTCGGCGGCGGTGAGGGCTTCCTTTTGGAGTCGGTGGAGCACGGCGAGCGGTGGGGACGGTATTCCTTCGTCGGACGGGACCCCTCGCTGACGCTGATCGCCCGGGCCGGGGCCGTCAGCTGGCTGGAGGCCGATGCTGACGCCAGCCTGGCCGCCGGCCTGCCCGACGACCGGGGGGCCCTGGGCGCGCTGGAGGCGCTCCTGGCCCGGTTCCGGGCCCCCCGCCTCCCCGATCTGCCCCCGTTCCACGGCGGCATCGTCGGCTGGCTGGGCTACGACATCGTCCGGGAGATCGAGCGCCTCCCCAACGTCCCGGCCACCGACCCCGGCCTGCCCGACGCCGTGATGTCGCTGACCGGGCACGTGGCTGCCTTCGACCACTTCCGGCAGCGGATCTACCTGATCGAGAACGTGCTGATCCGGCCGGGAACTGGCGAGGCCGACGTCGCCGCCGCCTATGAGGCGGCCGCCGGCCGGCTCGACGCCCTGGTCGACGACCTGGCCCGGCCCCTGCCCTACCAGCCGGTGGCGCCCCCGACCGGCATCGCCGAGGGCAGCGAGCTGCCGCCGTTCCGGTCGTCGATGGCCGGCGGCGCCTACGGCCGGGCGGTGGAGGTGGCCCGGGAGCACATCCTGGCCGGTGACATCTTCCAGGTGGTGCTGGCCCAGCGGTTCGACTTCGAGCTGGGCTGCGACCCGTTCGACGTCTACCGGGTGCTCCGCCAGGTGAACCCGTCGCCCTACATGTACTTCCTGAAGGGGGCCGCCGGGGGTCCGGGGGCGTCCCCGGGGAGGACGGAGTGCCGGGGGGGACCCCCGGCCTCATCACCATCTGCGGCTCCTCGCCGGAGCCGATGGTGCAGCTGCTCGACGGACGGGTCATCAGTCGCCCGATCGCCGGCACCCGCCGGCGGGGCCGCGACGAGGCGGCCGACAAACGCCTGGCCGGGGAGCTCATCGAGCATCCCAAGGAGCGGGCCGAGCACGTCATGCTGGTCGACCTGGCCCGCAACGACGTCGGCCGGGTCGTGCGCTTCGGGACCGAGCAGGTCGACGAGCTGATGACCCTGGAGCGCTACAGCCACGTGATGCACATGACGTCGCAGGTGTCGGGTGAGCTGCGGCCCGGCCAGGGGCCCGTCGACGTGCTGCGGGCGACGTTCCCGGCCGGGACGGTCTCCGGCGCCCCCAAGGTGCGGGCCATGGAGATCATCGACGACCTCGAGCCGGTCAAGCGGGGTCCGTACGCCGGCGTCGTCGGCTACGTCGACTTCTCCGGCAACCTCGACACCGCCATCGCCATCCGCACGATGATCGTCGATGCCACCGGCGGGGCATCCGTCTCGGCCGGCGCCGGCATCGTCGTCGACTCCGACCCGGCTGACGAAGATCTCGAGTGCCACAACAAGGCCCGGGCGATCCTGGCCTCCGCCGCCGCCGCCCGAAACATGCGGGCCCGTCCCCAGCCGACCGAGGCCTGGTGAACGTCACCTGTGACCTCGGTGTCGAGGTGATCGCCGACTATGGCGATCCGGTGGCCGAGGAGCGGGCCTTCACCGATGGTGCCGCCCTCGTCGACCGCAGCGGGCGCGGCGCCGTCCTGGTCGACGGGCCCGACGCCCTCAAGTTCCTGCAGAGCCTTCTGTCCCAAGACCTAGACGATCTGGCCGACGGGCAGGGCGTCCATACGCTCCTGCTGCAGCCCCAGGGCAAGCTCGACACCGACCTTCGCCTGCTCCGGGTGGGGGAGGGCGCCTGGCTCGACTGCGAGGTCGGCCGGGGCGAGGGGCTGGCCGCCTCGTTGCGGCGGTTCAAGATCCGCATCAAGGCCGAGGTGACCGACCGGACCGGCCAGTGGGGCTGCCTGACGCTGCGGGGCCCGGCGGTCGCCGAGCGGCTGGACGGCGCCGGTGGGCCGCCGCTGCCCACCGATCCCCACGCCCACGAGCCCTGGGATCCGGCGGGTGAGGCTCGCCTCGTCCGGGCGGACTGGCCCGGCGGGCCGCCCGGCGCGGACATCGTCGGCCCGGTCTCCGAGCTCGGCGAGATCTGGAAGGCCCTGGTGGCCGCCGGCGCCACATGTGCCGGTTTCAGGGCCTACGAGGCGGCCCGGGTACGGGCCGGCGTCCCCCGCCAGGGCTTGGATATTGATGAGAAGACGATCCCGCAGGAGGCATTCCTCGAGCTCGACGCCGTATCCTTCACGAAGGGGTGCTTCCTGGGGCAGGAGCTGGTGTGCCGCATCGATACCCGGGGCCACGTCAACCGCCTGTTGCGGGGCCTCGAGATCGGATCGGCCGCCATTGACACCACGCCGCCGGCTGGAGCGGGCATCGTGGTGGGAGACAAGGAGGTAGGGGCGCTGACGACGGTGGCCCGATCGGAACGTGGCGTGGTGGCGCTGGGCTACATCCGGCGCGAGATCGAGGTGCCGGCCGACGTCGTCGTCCGGTGGGACGGGGGCGACGTGCCGGCCGTGGCCGCCGCCCTCCCGGAGCGGGCATGAGGCTCCCGTCCGCCGCCCGAGCCGGTCGAAGCCTGCCAGGCGCTCGCCGCGTCGCCGCCGTCGGGCTGGCGGGGGTGGCGCTGCTGTTGCCGCTGCTGGCCGGGTGCTCGAAGGACGAGGGCAAGGCCCTGCCGCCGCCGGTTCCCGACGAGTCGACCACCACCACCGAGCCGATCGACCTGACCCGGGTGTCGCTGGAGCCGATCGCCGTCAGCGGCAAGGCGACGTCGACCACCCGCCCGCTCGGCGGGGGCAAGGCGACCATCCTCGGCCGGGTCGTCGACGCCGACGGGGGCACCGTTCCCGGGGCCTACGTGCGGGCCACCTACTACGGCGACCTGAACAAGCCCGAGGTGATCGAGGTCCTCTCGCTGGAGGACGGTACCTACCGGTTCGAACAGGTGCTGGGAGGCCGGTGGCGGATCCGGGCCTGGAGGGCCCCCGAGCTGGCCACCCTCGAGGACAACACCTTCTTCCTCGGCTACACGGAGCAGCGGCGGGTCGACCTCAAGGTGAAGGCCGCCACCGACATCGTGGTGACCTCGAGCATCGCCCCGAACCCGCCGTTCACCGGGTCGCCGGTCGAGCTGGCCGTGCTGGTGATGACCCAGTCGGTCGACGAGGAGGGCGTCGTGCACCGGTCCCCCGTCGGCGGGGCGGCCGTGACCCTCAACGTGACCGGCAAGTGGGTCGTCACCGGCGACCCCACCCAGGCGACCGAGTTCAACGGGCGGACGTCGTGGACGATGACCTGCACCGAAGTGGGCGATCAGCGGATCAGCGCCTTCGTCGGCGGGCGCGACTGGAACCTCAGCGTCCCGGCCTGTCACGACCCGTTGGAGACGACGACGACGACGGCGACGACCCTTCCTCCGGGGGCGTCGTCGACGAGCTCGACGAAGCCGAAGGTGACGAGCTCGACCCGTCCGAAGTCCTACGCCACGACGTCGACCCGGTCCCGGTCGTCCCGCTGAGCCGCGGTCCCGGTGGCGCCGGGCCGCCGCCCAGCGTCACCACGAACCTCGTCCCGCCCCCGGCCCCCTCGACGTCGACGCGCCCGCCCATGGCCGACACCAGCTCCCGGACGATGGCCAGCCCGAGCCCCGTCCCCACCTTCCGGCCCGGCTGGCGGCGGGAGGTGTAGAGCCGTTCGAAGACCCGGGGCAGATCCTCGGGGGCGATTCCCGGCCCGTCGTCGGCCACGCCGATCTCGACCTCTCCCGACGGCACGGCCCGGGTGGTGACCTCGACGGTGGTGGCGGCGTACTTGAGGGCGTTCTCCACCAGGTTGGCCACCACCTGGGCCAGCCGCTCGGGGTCGGCCACGGCCATGACCGAGCCGGGCTCAACGGCGACCACCAGCCGCAGACCGGCCTCCCTTGCGGCCGGCTCGAGCGCCAGGGCGGCCTGCCCGGCCACCTCGGCGGCGTCGACCGGGCGGGGGTGGAGCGAGAACTCCCGGGCGTCGAGCCGGGCCAGCTCCAGCAGATCGGCCACCAGCCGTTCCAGCCGGCGGGCCTCGGCTTCGATGATCGTCGCCGCCCGGCGGCGGGACTCATCGTCGTCGGCCGCGCCTTCGGCCACGGCTTCGGCGTAACCCCGGATCGAGGTCAACGGTGTGCGCAGGTCGTGGGAGATGCTCATCAGGAAGGCCCGCTCGAGGGACCGGTGGCGGCTGAGTTCGGCGGCCATCGTGTCGATGGCGGTGGCCACGGCGGCCAGCTCGTCGTCGACGTCCTGCTCGGGGAGGCCCACCCGGGCGGTGAAATCCCCGCCGGCGATGGCCCGGGCGGTGCGCTCCATGGCCCGCAGCGGCCGGGTGAGCCGCCGGACGAGCCAGAGGGAGAGGGTGGCGCCGGCCACCGCCGCCACCAGCGCGGCCACGAGGAGGATCCCGCCGAGCCGGCCGACCCCGAAGACGCCGACGCGGCGGGTGGCGATCACCACCGGCGTCCCGTCGCCGGCGGCGGTGAGCGGCTGGGCGACCCATACGGTCGGCCCCCGGCCGCCCGACTGGGTCTGGCCGGCGGTGAGGCCGGGAAGGTCCAGGTCGGCCGGGCGCACGCCGGTGGGCAGCTTGGTGCGGGGAGCGATCACCCCCCGCCGGTTGATGACGACGAGCGCCACCTGGTCGGCCAGCAGCTGGTTGCGGAGACGGGCGACGGTGAGGCGGGCCCGTTCCCCTTCCCGGTCTGCCTCGGCCACTGCCGTCAGCAACCGGCGGAGATCCGATTCGGCCGCCGAACGGGTCGCCGGCCGGGCCGCCACCACGGTGATCGCGCCGGCCAGGAGCACCGACCCGACCGAGAGCCCGACGAGGGCGAGGGTGAGCCGCGACCGGAGCGACCGTGGCGCAGTGGTCATCAGGGCGCGTCGAGCCGGTAGCCGACGCCCCGGACGGTGGTGATGGCCACGGCGTCGCCCAGCTTCTTGCGGACCTGGGCGACGTGGACGTCGACGGTGCGGGCGTCGCCGTACCAGCCGTAACCCCAGACGCCGTCGAGGATCTGCTGGCGGGAGAGAGCCCGACCCCGGTTCTCGGCCAGGTACCGGAGGAGCTCGAACTCCTTGCCCGTGCAGTCGATGACGGCGTCGTGGGCCTTCACTTCTCTCCGGCCGAGGTCGATGACCGCGCCGCCGATCTCGATGACCTCGGGAGCGGGGGCGGAGGCCTCCGAGCGGCGCAGGATCGCCTTCACCCGGGCCACCAGCTCCCGGGGGGAGAACGGCTTCGTCAGGTAGTCGTCGGCCCCCATCTCCAGGCCGAGAATCCGGTCGATCTCGCCGTCCCGGGCGGTGAGGAAGATGACCGGGATGCCCGGTCCCGGCCCGCTGTCGGCCCGCAGCCGGCGACAGACCTCGAGACCGTCGATCCCGGGGAGCCCGACGTCGAGGACGACGAGGCGGGGACGCTCCCGCTTGGCCGCGGCCAGCCCGTCCTCACCGGTGGCGGCCTTCAGGACCCGGAACCCCTCCTTGCGGAGATACATGTCCACGAGGTCGGCGATGTTGGCCTCGTCGTCCACCACGAGGATCGTGCCTCGAACGGGAGGCTGGTGAATCTCCTGAGTCCCGCCACCCACGGCGTGCATCCTCTCACCAGTGGCCGCGGCGGATGACTTCTTCCTCGGAGCGACGTCCCCGCCGGAGCGATGGCGACTTCTCGTCGGGCGACGGCCACCCGAGGGCCACCGCCCCGATGGGGTGGAACTCGTCGGGGATGCCGAAAGACGCCCGCAGCTCGGCGAGCCCGACGAACACGCCGAAGAAGAGGGCGCCGAGGCCCTCGTCGACGGCGGTCAGCAGGATGGCCATGGTGGCGAAGGCGCAGTCGATGTCCCAGTAGGGGACGGGCCAGCGGCTCTCGTCGCGGTCGACCCAGCCCTTGTCGGGCTCGGCGTAGCGATCGAGGTAGGCCTCTTTGGAGGCGCAGGGGAGGATGATCACCGGCGCCCGGAACAGGCCCGACCAGCGGAACTCACCCCGCTGCTCCTCGGGGAACGTGCAATCCCAGAACCGCCCGACCTGCTCCGGCCCCTCGAGCACGAGGAAGGCGAACCCCTGGGTGTGCCCGGCCGACGGCGCCCGGCGGGCGTGGTCGAGGATGCGGGCCAGGGCGTCGGCCGGGATGGGCCGGTCCTCGAAGTTCCGAACCATCCGCCGCCGGCGGACCGCCTCCGACAGCTCCATCGGACCTCAGCCCTTCGGCAGGCCCAGCACTCGCTCGCCGACGATGTTGCGCAGGACCTCGTCGGTGCCGCCGGCCACCCGCAGGCCCGGCACGCTCAGGACGAAGTCGGACCAGGCGAACGTGCCCCACTCGCCGGTGTCGGCGATCAGCCGGGGCCCGAGCAGCCCGGTGAGGAGGCTCGACATCTTCTGCATGTTGTTGGTCAGCGCCAGCTTGAGGGTCGACAGCTCCGGCCCGGGCAGCTGACCGGCCCGCATCTTGGCCATGGCCCGCAGGCTCGTGTAGCGGTTGACCGAGTGCCGGATGAGGACGTCGGCCAGCTGCTGGCGCACGTAGGGGTCGTCGGCCACCCCCATGTGCCGGGCCAGCGCCTGGAGGCGGCCGGCCAGGTTCAGGCCGGCTCCCACCCCGCCGCCACCGATGGCCATGCGCTCGTTCATGAGCGTGGTCAGCGCCACCGTCCAGCCTTCGTCGACGTCGCCGAGGCGCCACTGGTCGGGGACCCGCACATCGGTGAAGAACACCTCGTTGAACGACGCACCCCCCGTCATCTGCCGCAGGGGCCGTATCTCCACCCCGGGGGCCCGCATGTCGACCAGGAACATGGTCAGGCCCCGGTGGCGGCTGTCGGGGTAGGTCGACGTCCGGGTGATGATCTCGCCGATGTCGGAGAAGTGGGCGCCCGACGTCCAGACCTTCTGGCCGTTGAGCACCCATTCGTCGCCGTCGCGCATGGCCTTCGTCTGGATGCCGGCCAGGTCGGAGCCCGCCACCGGCTCGGAGAACAGCTGGCAGGCGACGGTGTCGCCCCGATACAGCGACGGCAGGTAGTGGTGCCGCACGTCCTCGACGGCGTGGGCCAGGATCGTCGGGGCCACCATGCCCAGCCCGATGCCGAAGGGAGCCATGCTGGCGACGTCGTAGTCGTTCTCCAGGCTCTGCCAGATCCGCTCGTACTCCCGGGGCAGGCCGCGGCCGCCGTAGGCCTCCGGGCCGGTGATCCACCCCAACCCGGCGTCGAACACCTTGGCCCGCCACGCCTTGGCCTCGGCCAGCAGGCGGGCGTCCTCCTCCGGCGTGCGCTCGGGGAGGATCGACACCTCGTCGCTGCCCTCACCCCACCCCTGGCTCACCTCGACCCGCCGCGGGGCGTTGGCCTCGAGGAAGGCGGTCGCTTCGGCCCGGAACTCGTCCTTGGTGATCATGGCCGGATCGTACCGCCGGGTAAGGACCTGTGAATAAACGCGCGTGCCGCTGGTCCCCCGCCGCGGCCTGCACGAACCGGCGTTCCTTTTCCGCCATATGTTCGGTAAACGAACGCCGGTTGAGCCGGGGCGGCCACCGCCTCCATTCTGGCGTTCGATTTCCGCTATATCCCGGAAAACGAACGCCGGTTGGGTCGAACCCGCACGCGAGACGACGCGCTGCTTGCTATACAAATCTGATAGCATCCGCGTATGGCCACATCGCGCACCACCTTCACGCTCGATGACGATTTGGCCGAGCGCGCCCGACAGTTGGGGATCAACATCTCGGCCGCTGCCCGCCAGGGCGTCGCTGATGCCGTGCGCGCCGCGTTGGCCCGAGCGGACTGTGAGGCGTATCAGCGGCAGCCGGAACGTTTGGACTCCTTCTGGGCTGAAGCCGAGGCGTGGGGCGAGGAGTGAGGCGAGGCGAGTTGTGGCTGGCCGAGGTCGGTCGTAAGAAGCGACCAGTCCTCGTGATGACCCGCTCCGAAGTCCTCGACGTGCGCGCCCTCGTCACGGTGGCCGAGGTCACCACCAGGGTCCGGGGGCTCGCCTCTGAAGTTGAGGTCGATCACGCCCAGGTTGGGCTTGACCTCCCCTCGGTGATCAACTGCGACGGCATCCACACCGTGACCCAGAAATCGCTCACGAGCCTCGTCGGTCAGGTCGGCGACGACGTCATGCGCAAGGTGTGTTCCGCGGTCAGTTACTCGCTCGGCTGCTGACCGGCCGCGCGCCGGGGCAGTAGCGTCGGGGCCGATGGACGACCCGACGACGTGCCGCCTCTGCGGCACCGAGCTCCCCGAGGAGCACAGCCGCTGCCCGAACTGCGGCCTGCACCGGGCCGACGATCTGGGTCCGGGCGGCTACCGGCGGCTGGCCGTCGGGCTGGCGGGGATCTACCTGCTGACCACGCTCCTGGTGCTGCTGACCCGCAGCCCCTGAAGGAGCAGCCGTGGCCGCGGAGAGCCCGGCGGTGGTGGTCGAGGGCCTGACCAAGGCCTACGGCCCGCAGGTGGCGGTGGACGGGCTGTCGTTCACCGTCGCGTCCGGCGAGGTCTTCGGCCTCCTGGGGCCCAACGGCGCCGGCAAGACGACGACGGTCGAGACGCTGGAGGGCTACCGCCCACCCGACGGCGGCACCGTCCTCGTCCTGGGCCTCGACCCGATCCGGGACCGGCGCCGACTCACGCCCCGCATCGGCGTCATGCTGCAGGAGGGCGGGCTGTACCCCGGGATCCGCCCCCTCGAGGCACTGCGGCTGTTCGCCGCCTACTACGCCGACCACGAGAACCCCGAGGCGCTCCTCGACCTCGTCGGCCTCCAGCCGGTGGCCCGGAAGCTCGTGCGGCGCCTGTCGGGCGGGCAGAGGCAGCGGCTGTCGCTGGCCCTGGCGCTGGTCGGCAAACCCGACATCGTCTTCCTCGACGAACCGACCGCCGGCATGGACCCCCACGCCCGGCTCACCACCTGGGAGGTCGTCGGCGGCCTCAAGGAGCGGGGGGCGACGGTCATCCTCACCACCCACGCCATGGACGAGGCCGAGCGGCTCTGCGACCGGGTGGCGATCATCGACGGCGGCCGCCTGGTGGCGCTCGGGACACCGGGCGACCTCACCCGCTCCGCCGGGGGCGGGGAGACCCGCTTCACCGCCGCCCCCGGGCTCGACACCGCCGGGCTGGCCGCAGCTCTTCTGCTGGCGCCGGCGGCGGTGGCCGAGCCCAAGCCGGGGGAGTACGTCGTCCACGCCGCGCCCAGCCCGGAGTTGGTGGCCGCCCTCACCGCCTGGCTGCGCGACCAAGGCGTGGCCCTCGGCGACCTGCGGGCCGGCCGACGGAGCCTGGAGGAGGTGTTCCTCCAGGTGACATCCGAGCCGTCGGCTGCCGGGGGGGAGGAACCGTGAGCCGCGTACGGGGCGTCGCCGCGCAGGTCGAGGTGGAGACGAAGCTGACGCTGCGGCGGGGCGAGACCCTCCTCGTCACCCTGGGGATCCCGGTGGGGATCCTCGTGTTCTTCGCCAACGTCGACCTCGTCGACACCGGCTACCGCGATCCGCTCGACTTTCTCGTGCCCGGGGTGCTGGCCCTGGCGGTGATGTCGACGGCCATGGTCAGCCTCGGGATCGCCACGGCCTTCGAACGCCGCTACGGCGTCCTCAAGCGGCTGGGGACCACGCCGCTCGGCCGGTCGGGCCTGCTGGCGGCCAAGACGCTGACGGTCGTAGCCGTGGAGATCGGCCAGACCATCGTCCTCGTCGTGGCCGGCCTGGCCCTCGGCTGGTCTCCGGCCGGCGGGTTGGCCGAAGCCGTCCTCGTCATGGTCGTCGGCACCGTCGCCTTCGCCGGCCTCGGCCTGCTCATGGCCGGCACCCTCCGAGCCGAGGCCACCCTGGCGGTGGCCAACGGCGCCTACCTGCTGCTGCTCGTGCTGGGCGGCATGGCCTACCCCCTGGCGAAGCTGCCGGCGGCCGTCCAGGACATCGCCCGGGTCCTGCCCGCCGCGCCCCTGGCCGAATGCCTCCGCAGCGCCCTCAACGGCTCGGGGATCCCCGGCGCCCGGCTGTCGATCCTGGTCGGCTGGGCCGTCCTGGCGCCGCTCCTGGCCGCCCGCCGTTTCCGCTGGGAAGAGTGAGAGGTAGGACGGCCGGGGATGGGGCAGGGGCCCCATCCTCCGGAGGAGCCTGGGGTTGGGGCCCCAGGCGGGGCGGCGAAGCCGCAGAAATAGCCGCAGGCATTGAGGGGCGGGCGCTAGCCCGCCCCGAGAATCCTGCGGAACTGGGTGTCGAGGATCCCGATGTTTTTGGGGCCGACGAGGTGCCCGGCGATCGTGCCGTCGGGGCGGATGAAGAACGTCGCCGGTGCGCTGTTCACGCCATAGGCCACGGCGACCTGCTCGTCCGGGTCGATCAGCGTCGGCCACGTGGCGTCGCCGTGGACCGCCGCCGCCCGTCCGACGTCGGGCGCCTCGCGGAAGAGGATCCCCACGATCTCGACCGAAGGGTGACGGCGGCGCACCTCGGCCAGCAGCGGCAGCTCCAGCTTGCACTGCTCGCACCAGGCCCCCCAGAAGTTGACGACCAGCGGGCGGCCCCGGAACTGCGCCAGCGACACGGTCTCTCCGTCGAGAGACCGCAGCTCGAAGGCCGGGGCCGGGCCCGAGTGGCGGGGATCGACACGCTCGACCGGATCGACGGCCCGGCGGACGGCGAGGCTGAGCGGCACGGCCAGGACGATGAGAACGAAGGCGCCGTACCGGACGACGCGGCCGCCACGGCGAGAGGGTTCCGCCGGAGGCTCAGAAGCGATGTTGAATGACCGCGTCGACGGCAATGGCGGCGAAGAGCAGGCCAAGGTAGGTGATGGAGTAGGAGAAGAGCGCCAGCGCGGCCTTGGCGGACGCGTCCCGGTTGAGCTGGCGGGCGCACTGCAGGAACCGGGCGCCCAGCACGATGGCGGCCACCAGGTAGACGGGGCCCATCTGGGCCGCCGGGCACAGCGTCAGCGTCACGCCGACGAGCACCACCGAGTAGGCCAGGATCTGGCGGGCGGCCACCTTGGGGCCGGCCGTGACCGGCAGCATCGGCACGCCGGCGGCGGCGTAATCGTCCCGGTACTTGAGGGCCAGGGCCCAGAAGTGGGGCGGTGTCCACATGAAGATGATCGTGAACATCACCCAGGCCGGCAGGCCCACCCGGCCGGTGACGGCCGCCCAGCCGACCAGCACCGGGACCGCTCCCGCGGCGCCGCCGATGACGATGTTCTGGGCCGTGGTGCGCTTCAACCACATCGTGTAGACGAACACGTAGAAGGCGGTGGCGCTCACCGCCAGCGTGGCGGCCAGCAGGTTGGTGGTGGCCCACAGCCAGACGAAGGCGAAGATCTCGAGGCCGATCCCGAACCGCAGCGCATGCTCCGGGGTCACGAGACCCAGCGGGAGGGGTCGGCCGTGCGTCCGCTTCATCTTCTCGTCGATGTCGCGGTCGCAGACGCAGTTGATGGTGTTGGCGCCGGCGGCGGCCAGCGTCCCGCCGAAGAGCACGGTCAGGACGAGCCAGGGCGACGGCATTCCCTTGTCGGCCAGGACCATGGCGGGCACGGTCGTCACCAGCAGCAGCTCGATGATGCGGGGTTTGGTGAGGCCGACGTAGGCCGCCACGCGGCTCCGCCAGCCGGACCGGGTGGCGGGGGCGAGGGCGCCGGCATCCGCGGCGCTCACCGGAAGGTCCTCATCATCAGGGCCCCGAGCGTATCGCCTGACCTCTCCCGGATCCGGATCCGAGCATTAACCTTCCCCGGGTATGGCTGAACGGGAAGAGTCGGCGGCGAGCTCGGACGTCAAGCAGTCGATCCGGATGACCGCCGACCGGCTCCTGGTGCAGCCGTCGAAGGAGGCGGGGGAGCGGAAGTCGCGGAGCGGGATCCTGATCCCGGCCACCGCCAACGTCGACCGGCGCCTCGTGTGGGGCGAGGTCATCGCCCTCGGTCCGACCGTCCGCAACCTCGAGCCCCACGACCGGGTGCTGTTCTCCCCCGAGAGCGGCTACGAGGTCGAGATCCGGGGCGACGACTACCTGATCCTCCGGGAGCGCGACATCCACGCCGTCGCCTCGGAGCGCAGCGAAGGGGCGACCGGGCTCTACCTGTAGGGCCGAGGCACTAGAAGAAGAACATCTCGTGGACGTCGCTCACGTGGAGGCCCGGCTTCGGCCCGCCGCCGATCACGTGCAGCTGGGCGTCGGGGGCGGCCACGGCCAGGCCGTGGCGGGGGACCTCGAGCCGGCCCACGACCTTCCAGGCTCCGTCGTGCAGGCACTCGACTTCGGCGATCGTGCGGTCGCCCGGGGCCTCACCGCCGGCCACGCAGGGCGCTCGTTTCACCGTGGCGGCGCCGATCCCTCCCCGGGCGTGGTTCAGCTTCGGCTCGGGCCGCCAGGCCGTCTCTCCCGGCGCCCACGACTCGACCGAGTCCCGGTTGCTCTCCAGCGACCCGGCCCGACCGGCGATGGCGTAGACCCGGCCGTCGTGGTAGGTGGCGGCCAGGTGCTCCCGGGGG
The DNA here is from genome assembly GCA_963723985.1 of uncultured Actinomycetes bacterium. Lineage (GTDB taxonomy): Bacteria > Actinomycetota > Acidimicrobiia > IMCC26256 > BP-133 > BP-133. The sequence goes on along the minus strand of CAVRTC010000003.1, from coordinate 325,469 downwards.
GTGGTGAGGTCGGGGCCGCGCTTCCAGCTGGTGGCGCCGAGCTCGAGGATCTCGGTCCGGACGAGGTCGGGGCCGGCGACGCCGCCCACCGCCACCAGGGCGTCGGGCGTCGAGGCCACCGCCAGGGCGCCCCGGGGGAGGGACAGCGGCGGTTCCTTCCGCCAGGCCGTCTCCTCGTTGCCGAGGCTCCACACCTCGGCTGTCGGCGTCGAGGCGGCCAGGGCGCCCTCGGCGTAGCCGCCGACGACGTAGAGCCGGTCGCCCAGCTGCCCGGCGCCGGCGTGGTGGAGGGCGACGGGCAGCGGCGGCAGGGACCGCCACTCGTCGCTCGGCGAAGGTGTAGTGGTCGACCTGGGCGCTGGCCTGACCGTCGGCGGTCAGCCCGCCGAGGACGGCCAGCCCGAAGAAGAAGGGGGCGGCGACGACCTCCGTGCGGGGCGGCGCCGGCAGCGGCGCCCGCCGCACCGGCTTGAGCCCTCCTCCTCGGTCGCCGCCTGGCGGGCGGTTGCGGGCGTCGTCCTGCCCGCAGCCGGGGAGCAGGAGGAGGAGCGTGGCGGCGAGGATCCGGCGCAGGGTCAAGGCGTCGAGCGTAACGTCGCTGCGCGAAGCTTCTCCTGTGAAAATCGGGATCCTCGGAGGCACAGGACCGGCCGGGAGAGGCCTCGCCGCCCGGCTGACCGCGGGGGGTCAGAAGGTCTACCTCGGCTCCCGCGACCCGGCCAAGGCCGAGGCGACCGTCCGCAAGCTCGTCGAACAGTGGGGGCCCCGCCTGGGCCACATCGAGCCGGGCTCCAACGCCGAGGTGGCCGAGCGGGCCGACATCGTGGTCCTCGGGACGACGGCCCGGGCCACGGTGTCGACCGCCGGCGAACACGCCGCTCGGCTGGCCGGGAAGCCGGTGGTGTCGATGGCCAACGCCATGCGCCGCGTCGGGTCGAGCTTCGAACCCGTCCCCATCGAGGAGGGCTCGATCGCCCAGGCCGTACAGAAGGCCGCGCCCGACGCGCTGGTGGCCGCCGCCCTCCACCACATCCCCGCCGTCGCCCTGATGGACCTCGACAAGCCGCGTGATCCAGGGCGACGTGGCCGTGGTGGCCGACGACCTGGAGGCCATGCGGGCCACCCAGGCCATGGTCTCGGCCATGCCGGAGCTGCGGCCGCTCGACGGCGGGCCGCTGGAGAACGCCATCGGCCTCGAGGCCTTCTGCGCCGTCCTCCTCACCGTGAACCTGCGCTACGGAGGCAAGGCGACCCTCAGACTGATGCCTGCTCATTGAAGTGACTGGCCGGGCGGATACTCGGAGCGTCTCGCCGGCCAGAATCGCCCCTGGCGGCGTCCTCCTCGTCGGCCTAGCTCCAGCTAGGCCTCCTCGTCGATCCTTGCCAGGAACGATTCTGACTCGGCGATTTCGCTCCGCTATCCGCCCGGCCAGTCACTAGGTTCGAAGAGCGTGCCGATCCGCCTCTACGACACCGCCCGGCAGGAGATCGTCCCGTTCGAGCCGCCCCGGCTCGTCCGGATGTACGTCTGCGGCATCACCCCCTACGACTCGACCCACCTGGGCCACGCCGCCACGTATCTGACCTACGACGTCCTCATGCGTCGGTTGGAGGAGCTGGGTCACGAGGTTTCACTGGTCCGCAACGTGACCGACGTCGACGACTCGATCCTCCCCAAGGCCCGCCAGCTGGGCGTGAACTACCTGGAGCTGGCCGACGCAGAGATGGCCCGGTTCCGCTCCGACATGGAGGCGCTTGGGGATGCGCCCGCCGGTCGCCGAGCCCCGGGCCACCGAGGCCGTCCCGCAGATCATCGAGCTGGTCGGGAAGCTTCTCGAGAACGGGAACGCCTACCAGGCGGACGGAAGCGTGTTCTTCGACATCAGCACGTTCCCTGCGTATGGCCGCCTCTCCCACCTCAGCCGGGAGGAGATGCTCCGCATCGCCGCCGAGCGGGGTGGCCGCCCCGACGACCCGGTCAAACGGGACCCGCTCGACTTCACGCTCTGGCAGCGGTCGGCTCCCGACGAGCCGGCCTGGGACGCACCGTTCGGCCCCGGCCGGCCGGGGTGGCACATCGAATGCTCGGCCATGGTGCTGACCGCCCACGGCCCCACCCTCGACCTCCACGGCGGGGGGACCGACCTCATCTTTCCCCACCACGAGAGCGAGATTGCCCAGAGCACCTCGATCAGCGGCGTGCCCCTGGCCCGGCACTGGATGCACTCGGCCATGGTGGCCTACGACGGCGAGAAGATGAGCAAGTCGCTCGGGAACCTGGTGTTCGTCAGCGACCTCCTCAAGGTGGCCGATCCCCGGGCGATCCGGCTGGCGCTGCTCCGCCACCATTACCGGGCCGGGTTCGAGTGGTTCGACACCGACCTCGACGAGGGCAAGGCGCTGCTGCGCCGGTTGATGGCGGCGGCGACCTCTGCCGCCGACCCCGATTTCGCCGGCGGCGCCGACCCCCGCCCGTTCGCCGAGGAGGTGCGGGCGGCCCTCGACGACGACCTCGACGTCCCCCGGGCGCTTGATGCTCTCGACGACCTGGCCAGCGCCATCCTTTCCGGCGGTGAACACCGGGACGCCCCGGCCGTCCTGGTCGAACTGGCCGACCTCGTCGGTGTGGATCTCACCGTGGCGGCGCGAACAGAGTGAGAACGCCGGTCTGTCTCGGGGTACTGGCGCTCGCCCTCGGCGTCGCCGTTCCGGCGCTGGTCCCGCCGGTCGAGGCACAGACGGCGACCCTCACCCGGGAGGAGGCCGTCCAGCGGGTGCTCGATTCCCGGGCCGACGCCCTCACGCGGGGCGACCGGGCGGCGTTCCTGGACACGGTCGACCCGTCGGCCGACGACGACCTCAAGGCCCGCCAGGGGCGTCTCTACGACGGTCTGCGGTCGCTGCCGTTGGCTTCGTACGAGCTGGAGCTCCGCACCGACGAGGCGCCCGACCTCTCCGCCGGGCTGGTCGGTCGCTATCCGGGGGCCGAGGCGGTGTTCCTTCCGCCGGTGGAGGCCCGCTACCGCTTCACCGGGATCGACACCATCGACGCGGTCGACGGCTACTACCCGACGTTCCTCCTCCGGGACGGGCGGTGGCGGATCGTCTCCGACGGCGACCTGGAGGATGTGGGACTCCCCTCGGCCCGCAACCTCTGGGACTACGGGCCGGTACAGCAGGAGCGGACGGAGCACTTCACCGTCCTGCACGACCCGGCCGACCGGAAGCGGGCCCAGGCGCTGGCCGCCCTCTGCGAGCAGGGCTACGACCGGCTCACCTCCGGCTTCGGGCAGGCGATCCCGCAGCAGATCGTGGTCGTCCTGCCCCACAACCTCGACCAGCTCCGCGAGATCCTCCAGGCCACCTTCGACCTGTCGAACTTCGTGGCCTTTGCCAGCGCCTCCGTCGACCGCGACGACGGCTGGCGGTCGACGGCGCCGCGCGTCTACGTCCAGGACACGAACCTGTCCCGCAGCCGCCGCGAATTTCAGCTCCAGACCTTCCACCACGAGTTCGCCCACGTTGCGGCTTTCCCGCTGGCCGGGCCGTTCGTGCCGTCGTGGATCCACGAGGGGTTGGCCGACTGGATGGCCGGCGGCCAGGGGTCTCCCACGGCGGTGGACGGGACCGACAGCGTCCTCCCCGAGGACTGGGAGTTCACCACCGGCGGCGGCGAGTCCATCCTCCGAGCCTACGACGAGAGCACCTCGGCCATGGCGTTCCTGGCCGCCAAGAAGGGTGAGTCCGCCCCTCTCGACCTGCTCGTCCGGGTGGGGGACCTGCGGGTGGCGCCGGGGACGGCCGACTACCGCGTCGACCAGGGCCTGCGGGCGGTCTACGGCGCGGGCCTCGAGCAGTTCCAGAAGGACTGGAACGGAGGACGGTAGCCAGTGCCCCAAGGTCGAGGGCCCGCCGGAGCGGGCCCTCAAACTGCTCGGAGGTTCGGGGCGCTAGGTGACGCGCCGGACGTTGCCGGCCTGGGGGCCCTTGGGGCCCTGGCTCACCTCGAACTCGACCTTGTCGTTCTCGTTGAGGGAGCGGTAGCCCGTCTCCTCGATGGCGCTGAAGTGTACGAACACGTCAGGCCCGGACTCCTGCGAGATGAAGCCGAAACCCTTCTCGGCGTTGAACCACTTGACTACTCCAACCGGCACGAACGTCCCTCCTGGTGAAACGCCGCCCCGGGCAAGCGACCCGCGACGCCGAATGGGCGGGGGGCCGAAAGGGAAGTGCTCGAAGCGAGTTGATCTGTTGAACCCTTCAGGGGCACCGTATCAGGCCCGATCGGCCAGACGGGACGCGGGCCCTGACCGTTTCCGGACCGCTCACTGCTACGCTGACGGGCCGTCACCCGGGGTCCGGCGAGCTTGGCCGCGCCCGGGCCGCAGGTCGAACGCGAGGAGTTCTGATGGCCCGCAACAACGATCGCAGCCGAGGCTCGAAGCGGGCGCCGGCCGCCGCTTCGCTCCGCCCCCGCCGGGGCAAGCCCAAGGTCTGCGTCTTCTGCCGGGACTCGATCCCCTGGGTCGACTACAAGGACGCCAACCTTCTCGGTCGGTTCCTCTCCGAGCGGGCCAAGATCAAGGCCCGCCGCACCACCGGGAACTGCAACCGCCACCAGCGGGAAGTGGCCGTGGCCATCAAGACCGCCCGGGAGTTGGCCCTTCTGCCCTACGCCAAGCGCACGGTCGCCGAGCGGCTCGGTGGGCGCGGGGGTCGGGGTGGCCGCGGGCCCGGCGGGCCGGGTCGCCCCCGGGAGGAGCAGGTGGCGGTGGTGCCTGAGGCGGAAGACGTCGTCGCCGAGGCCGCCGACGCTCCCACCGAGGCCATGGAAGACCTGACTGTTGAAGTTTCTGATGGCGGCGCCGAGGCAGCATCACCTGATGATGCTGATGGCGCCGACGACGAAGAGGCGTAGAGGCCCCTCGCAGCGTGACTGACCAAGTCACGGTCAAACTCCCCGACGGCTCGACCCGCCAGTACCCCGCGGGGGTGACCCCGGCCGAGGTTGCCGCCTCCATCGGGCGGCGCCTGGCCGACGCGGCCGTGGCGGCCCAGGTCGACGGAGCGACCGTCGACCTCGACCGGCCGGTCTCCGACGACGCCGACGTCGCCATCATCACGGCCGATTCGCCCGAGGGGCTCTACGTCCTGCGCCACTCCACGGCCCACGTGCTGGCTCAGGCGGTGCTCGACCTGTTTCCCGGCGCCCGTTACGCCATCGGCCCCCCGATCGCCGACGGCTTCTACTACGACTTCGAATTGCCGGGCGGCGCCCATTTCGCCGAGGCCGACCTGGACCGGATCGACGCCCGCATGCGGGAGATCGTCGGCGAGGGGCAGCCCTTCGTCCGGGAGGAGATGGGCCGGGAGGACGGGCTGGCACTGTTCTCCGACCAGCCGTTCAAGCGGGAGATCATCGAGGGAGCGGAGAGCACCGAAGGGGCCGAGGGCGGTGTCGTCTCGGTGTACCGGAACCCGCACCCGTCCGACGGGGGGACGGCGTCGTTCATCGACCTCTGCCGCGGGCCGCACGTCCCCCACACCAAGCGGCTCGGCGCCTTCAAGCTCATGAAGGTGGCCGGTGCCTACTGGCGGGGCGACGAGAAGCGGCCGATGCTCCAGCGGATCTACGGCACCGCCTGGGCCAGCAAGAAGGACCTCGACGACCACCTCCATCGCCTGGCCGAGGCGGAGCGTCGCGACCACCGCAAGCTGGGGGTGGAGCTGGACCTGATCTCCTTTCCCGACGAGCTCGGGGGCGGGCTGGCGGTGTGGCACCCCAAGGGCGCCAAGGTCCGCAAGCAGATGGAGGACTACTCCCGCGCCGAGCACGAGGCCGGCGGCTACGAGTTCGTCGTCACGCCGCATCTGACCAAGGCGCACCTTTTCGAGACCAGCGGGCACCTCGACTTCTACGCCGACGGGATGTACCCCCCGATGGAGATGGAGGGGGCGAAGTACTACCCGAAGCCGATGAACTGCCCGATGCACTGCCTGATCTTCAGGTCGCGCACCCGGTCGTACCGGGAACTGCCGCTGCGCCTCTTCGAGTTCGGAACGGTGTACCGCTACGAGCGCTCCGGGGTGCTCCACGGGTTGCTCCGGACGAGGGGCTTCACCCAGGACGACAGCCACATCTACTGCACTCCGACCCAGATCGTGCCGGAGCTCACGTCGCTGCTGGCGTTCGTGCTCAAGGTGCTGCGGACATTCGGCTTCGAGCACTTCGAGGCCGAGCTGTCGACCCGGCCGGAAGGGAAGTCGGTCGGCGCCGACGAGGACTGGGAACGGGCCACCGAGGCGCTGCACGAGGCCTTGCGGCAGTCAGGGCTGCCGTACACCGTGGCCGAGGGCGAAGGCGCCTTCTACGGCCCCAAGATCGACGTGCACCTCCACGACGCCATCGGCCGGCGGTGGCAGCTGTCGACACTCCAGGTCGACTTCAACCACCCCATCCGCTTCGACCTGACCTACGTCGGCGAGGACAACGAGCGGCACCGGCCGATCATGATCCACCGGGCCCTGTTCGGATCGGTGGAGCGCTTCTTCGGCATCCTCGTCGAGCACTACGCCGGGGCCTTCCCGACGTGGCTGGCGCCTGTGCAGGTGCAGGTGTTGCCGGTGGCCGACCGTCACGACCAGTACGCCGCCGTGGTGGCCGACCGGCTCAGGGCGGCCGGGTTCCGCGCCGAGTTGACCGACGCCACCCACGACACACTCGGCGCCCGGGTGCGCAAGGGGAAGCTGGAGAAGGTCCCCTACCTGCTGGTGGTGGGCGACGCCGACGTCGAAGCCCAAACGGTCGGCGTGAACGTGCGGGGCGCAGAACGCCCCGAGCGCGACGTTCCTCTCGACGACTTCGTTCGCCGGCTCGAGGCGCAGGTGTCGGCCAGGTCGTGATGGCCAAATCGTGATGGACCGCGTCTGGGCCGGCTGGCGATCGGACTACGTCTCCGGCATCGCCGGCGGTGAGGACGGCTGCCTCTTCTGCACCCTGCTGTCGGGCGAGGACGAAGAGGCGCTGATCCTGGAGCGGACGTCGCTCAGCTTCACCGTCCTGAACGCATTCCCATACACCTCAGGCCATCTGATGGTGGCGCCGGTCCGCCACGAGGCGGAGCTCAACGGGTTATCCGGCGAGGAAGGCGTGGCGCTGTTCGACGCGCTGCAACGGGCGACGCAGGCGCTGCGCGACGTCAGCCATCCGGACGGGTTCAACGTGGGCGCCAACCTCGGCCGGGAGGCCGGCGCCGGTGTTCCCGGCCATCTCCACTTCCACGCCGTGCCGCGCTGGGGCGGCGACACCAACTTCATGACCTCGCTGGCGGAGGTGCGCGTCATCCCTGAGGATCTCCGCACGACCTGGCAGAAGCTCCGGGCGGCGTGGCCGGCATGACCGACGAGACCCCAACCCCGGCCCCGACCCCGGGGCTGGCGCCCGCCGACGGTGATGTGGAGCTGCCCGAGGAGCTCGACATCACGGTCGCCCGGCCCTACAAGGTGCCCGACAACCGCAAGCGGAGGATCGCCGCCGGCTGCTACGTGGTGGCGGTCGTCGCCTGTGGTGCCGGGGCGGCCACCTCCGGCAACAGCGGTCTGCTGGCCGCGGCGCTGTTCCTGGCCCTGGTGGCCGCCTACCACGTCGCCTGTGCCTGGCCTCTCCGGCTCGACGAGACCGGCGCCCTGGGCGTCTCGGCCGCCGCCGTCGGTTTCCCCGTCGGCCACGCCTCGGCCCAGCTGGCCTGGCGCGGTCTCCGGAGTCGTCCCGTCTGGCGGGTCCTCCTCTACTCGGCCGACGAGCCGCCCTCCAAGCGGGGTCTCGTCGAGCTCGACGCCGTCGACGGCGAGATCCTCGGCACCTACACCGAGGACAACCCCGAGGACTGGTCGGCCTACGGTTTCTCCGGATCCCCTTCGGCCGGCGGGTCCTCGACCGCTCCCGCCTCCTGAGCACCCGGCGCCGTCGGCGCCGCCGGAGCGACCCCGGCGCCGTCGAGCTTCCATCGGGCGTTGTGCCGCGACGCCCATAGGAAGGCCGCTCCGAGTCCACCGGCCAGGCCCCAGAGCAGCGCCAGCCCGAGGACGCTGGCGGGGTTCGGTCGAGCCACAACGGCGACGGGGTGCATGCTGCGCTCCAGCGTCTGGAACGGGGACCAGCCGCCGGCCACCGTGGGCCCCACATAGGCGCTGAGCGTCACCCGGCCGAGCCGCCGCCCGACGGCCAGCGCCACCACAGCGGGGGCCAGCAGCATGGTGGCGAACAGCCAGGCCGGGGCGGCGCCGCTTCCCGGCGCCGCCGGCAATCCGAACTGCAGCAGGCTGGTGTGGCTGCCCGCTCCGGCCAGGGCCGCGCCCATGGCGGCGTCGGCCAGCACCGCTCCGAAACTGAACCCCACGATGGGAAAGCCGACGATGATGCCGAGCCGGTCGGCGCCGCCATCGGCCACCGCCAGGGCGAACACGATTCCGACAACGGCCAGTCCTCCCGCCAGGGCGACGAACGCCAGCGCGCCCTTCTCCGGCCATGCGCCTCCATCGGTCAAGGGTTGGGGACCGGAATCGCGCGGCAGCGTCGGGTGCCGGCCCCAGCACGCGGATGGCTCGCCTGCGCAGCGCCATCCAACTCCAGAACCAGGCCAGGACCGTGGTGTAGAACCACACCTCGCCGCCGTTGAGGCTGCTTCCCAGCCGGGACCCGCCACCCGGGTCGCCGCCGTCGACCAGTCCGGCGATCACTCCGAGGGCCACACCGGCGGCGAAGGCCAGCTTGGCGGCGTAGGCGATCCGGCGCCGCCGGTCGTCGACCAAACGCGGCCAGGCGAAGCGCAGCGCCGCTTCGGTGACCAGGCCGCCGACGAGCGCCCAGAAGAGCGGAAGGAACGAGATGGCGAAGGCCGCGCCGGACGGGCTGCGGCACCCGACCGCGGTCCGCGCCCCGAAGGCCGCGAAAGCGAGATGGGCGCCGACTCCGGCGCCGCAGGGAACGACGCTCAGGCTTCCGAAGACCACGACGGCGGCGATGACGCCGACGAGCGCCGACGCCGCGAAGAGGAGCCCGAGCATCACCGCCACCCCCAGCCCGACCAGCGGCCAGTCGCACCTCACCCAGTCGGGTAGGCGGAATCCCGACCAGATCGGGGCCGTCGGCGGCGGGGCCGGTGGCCCCACCTCCGGCTCGACCGGCCGCCCGCAGACCGGGCAGAACCGGGCTGTCGCCGGCAGCTCACCGCCACACCGGGCACAGAACGTCATCCCCGCCATTGTGGCGTGACGGCCCCGGGGAATGGTGCGGCGACGAGCATTAGCCTGATCGGTCATGCCTGAGACGAGCGGTTACCAGCGTCATCCCAGTCTCCGGGGGGACACGATCGCCTTTGTCACGGAAGACGATCTGTGGTCCGTGCCGGCGGCGGGTGGGGTGGCCCGGCGGCTCACGGCCAATCTCTCCGAAGTCAGCCACCCGGCCCTGTCACCGGACGGGCGGAACGTCGCCTTCACCAGCCGGGAGGAGCACCACCCCGAGGTGTACTGCATGCCGGCCACCGGGGGGCCGGCCGCCCGGGTCACGTTTCTCGGCGCCAGCGCCACCGTTCGAGGTTGGACGCCGGACGGGCGGATCCTGTTCACCTCCGAAGCCGGGCAGCCCTTCCACCACATGATCCACGCCTACGCCGTGGCCCCCGAGGGCGGCCCGGTGGAGCGCCTCGCCTACGGACCGGCCCGGGAGGTGGCCTTCGGCGCTCCGGGCCGGAACGGGAAGACCCCGATCGTCCTGGGCCGCAACACCGCCGATCCGGCCCGGTGGAAGCGGTACCGGGGCGGCACGGCCGGCGACCTGTGGATCGACCGGAGAGGGGACGGGAACTTCCGCCGGCTGCTCCGCCTGCCCGGCAACCCGGCTTCGCCGATGTGGATCGGGAGCCGGATCTGGTTCCTCTCCGACCACGAAGGGATCGGCAACCTCTACTCCACGAAGCTCGACGGCACCGACCTCCGCCGCCACACCGACCACGACGAGTACTACGCCCGGTTCGCCAAGACCGACGGCGCCCGCATCGTCTACCAGCACGCCGCCGAGATCTGGATCCACGACCCGGCCACGGGCGTCGGGCACCGCGTCGAGGTCGACCTCCACAGCCCGAGGGTGCAGCGGCACCGCAAGTTCGTGCCCGCCGACCGGTACCTGGGCGACTTCGCCCTGCACCCGGCCGGCCATTCAATCGCCCTGGAAACGAGGGGCAAGCTGTTCACGATGCCGCTGTGGGAGGAGGCCGTCCGCCAGTACGGCCAGCCTGATGGGGTCCGCTACCGCCTGGCCAAGTACATGGGTGACGGCTCCTCCATCGTCGTGGTCAGCGACGAGGGCGGCGAGGACGGTATCGAGATCCACAAGGCGGGCGACACGGTCGGGCTGGCGGCTGGAGCCGCTCGACCTCGGCTGCATCACCGATCTGGCCACCCCGCCGTCGGGCACCCACATCGCCGTGGCCAACCATCGCCACGAACTGCACCTCGTCGATCTCGACGCCGGCACCTCCCGGCTGCTCGACCGCTCCGAGCACGGCGCCCTCGACGGCGTCGTCTGGACTCCCGATGGCCGGTGGCTGGCCTACAGCTTCGCCACCAGCGCCCGCACCCGGTCGATCAAGCTCTGCGAGGTGGCGAGCGGCGCCACCCACCTGGTGACGAAGCCGGAGTTCCGCGACGTGCACCCTTCGTGGGATCCGGACTCGAAGTTCCTGTACTTCCTGTCCTACCGGGTGTTCGACCCTGTCTACGACTCGCTGTACTTCGACCTCGGCTTCCCCCGGGCCATCCGTCCGTACCTGGTGACGTTGCAGGCGGATGAGCCCTCGCCCTTCGTCCCCAAGCCGAAAGGCATGGGCGGGGCGGCCCCGAAACCACCCGAACGGCCGCCCCCGGCCAAAGCCAAGTCGGCCAAGAAGAAGCCGGAGCCGGACCCACCGTCGGAGCCGGCGCCGATGCGCATCGACATCGAGGGGATCACCGAACGCATCGTGCCGGTGCCGGTTCCGGAGGGCCGCTACTCGCAGGTCGTCGGCATCAAGGGGAAGATCCTCCTGACGTCGTGGCCGGTCCAGGGCAGTCTCGGCCGTGACACCTTCTCGGGTGGCGCCGGGCCGCGGGGGAGCCTCGAGGTCTACGACCTGGGCGAGCAGCGTCACGACGTCCTCACCGGGGGCATCAACCGCTTCGAGGTGTCACGCGACACCCAGACGCTGGCCTACCGGTCGGGGCGGCGGCTCCGGGTCGTCAAGGCGGGGGAGAAGCCGCCCGACCACGACGACGGGGCGTCGCGCCGCAGCGGCTGGCTCGACCTCGACCGGGTGCGGGTGTCGGTCGATCCGGGCAGTGAGTGGATGCAGATGTTCAAAGAGGCCTGGCGCCTCCAGCGCGACCACTTCTGGGCCGAGGACATGTCGGGGGTCGACTGGTGGCTCGTCCTCGACCGATACCTGCCCCTGGTCTGGAAGGTGGCCACCCGCCTCGAGTTCTCCGACCTGATGTGGGAGATGCAGGGCGAGCTCGGCACGTCGCACGCCTACGAGCTCGGCGGCGACTACCGCCCCGCCCCCGCCTACCTCATCGCCCACCTGGCCGCCGACCTCGCCTACGACCCCGATCCCGACGAACAAGGGGCGGGCACGTGGCGGTTCACCCGGATCGTCGACGGCGACCCGTGGGACCCCGAGGCCGGCTCGCCGCTGCGGGCCCCCGGAGTGCGGATCGCCCCCGGCGACCGGCTCCTGGCGGTCAACGGCCGGCGGGTCGACGCCGCCACCACGCCGGCGGCCCTGCTGGTGAACCAGGCCGGCCTGGCCGTGGAGCTCACCGTGGCCCGCTCCGACGGCAGCGGCCGTCGCAGCGTCGTCGTCTCGACCCTGCGCGACGACCGCCAGGCCCGGTACCGGGAATGGGTGTCGACCAACCGGGGCAAGGTGCACGCCGCCACCAACGGTCGGGTCGGCTACGTCCACGTGCCCGACATGGGTGCCCGGGGCTACGCCGAGTTCCACCGCTCCTACCTGGCCGAGGTGGAGCGGGAGGCGCTGATCGTCGACGTCCGTTTCAACGGAGGCGGTCATGTCAGCCAGCTGGTGCTGGAGAAACTGGCCCGCCGCCGCATCGGCTATGACGTGAGCCGGTGGGGCGAGCCCGAGCCCTACCCCGCCGATTCGCCGGCCGGGCCGCTGGTGGCCATCACCAACGAACACGCCGGCTCCGACGGCGACATCTTCACCCACTGCTTCAAGCTCCTCGGCCTGGGCCAGGTGGTGGGGAAACGAACCTGGGGCGGGGTGGTGGGCATCTCGCCCCGCCACGCCCTGGTCGACGGAAGCCTCACCACCCAGCCGGAGTACGCCTTCTGGTTCTCCGACGTCGGGTGGAGCGTGGAGAACTACGGCACCGACCCCGACGTCGAGGTCGACATCCGGCCGCAGGACCACGTGGCCGGCGCCGACCCCCAGCTCGACAAGGCGGTGAGGCTGGCGGTCGCCGCCCTGCGGAAGCACAAGCCGCTCAGCGCCGATCTGGCCCGCCGGCCCCGGCTCGAGCTGCCCACCCTGCCCCCTCGCCACCCGCAAGCCGAGAACGGCGCCGCTGCTCCCCGGCGCGCCGCGCCTCGGAAGTCCGCCGGCGCAGGTACGCCTCGGCGTCGGTCCCGTCCATAGGCCGGGCGAAGAGAAACCCCTGCCCGGCCGGACAGCCGAGGCGGTCGAGCAGCGCCAGCTGTTCCGGTGTCTCGATGCCCTTGGCCACCGCCACGGCGTCCCGTGCGGCCGCCAGTGCCAGGACCGCCGGAAGGATCTGCGCCGCCCGACTGGGCGGTCCCTCCGCCAGGCCGGCGGGCACCCCCCGGGGCATCTTGACCAGACGGATGGGCAGGCTCCACAGCCAGCCGTCGGCGTCGAGCGGGCCTCGGCGGTTGGCGCGTCCAGGCGCGCCGACGTCGTCGATGGCGACACCGACGCCGAGTTCGGCGAGACCTGACAGGTTGCGGAGGGCGGGCCCGTGAGGCTCGGCGTAGGCGGCCGCCTCGTTGACCTCGACGACGAGCCGTTCGGCCGGAAGCCGTGCGGCGCCGAGCGCTTCGGCGGCCCGGTCGACGAGGCCGCGGTCGCGGAGCTCGACCCCTGACAGGTTGACCGCCACGTCGACGTCGCCGGCGTCGGCGATGCGGGCCCGCCATCGCGACAGCCGCCGGCAGCTCTCCTCCAGCACCCAGCCCCCGATGGGCACCATCAGCCCCGTCTCCTCGGCCAGCGGGAGGAACTGCGCCGGGCCGAGCAGGCCCTTCGACCAGTGCCGCCAGCGGCAGAGCGCTTCGAAGGCGATGATCCGGCCGGTGCCCAGATCGACGATGGGGTGGTAGCGGAGCACGAGGTCGCCCCCCACCAGCGCGTCGCGCAGGTCGGCTTCCAGCGAGATCCGCTCGACCAGCGCGGCGGTCTGCGCCATCGACGGCGCGCTCCGCGGCCGCGATCCAGGCAACGACATTTCGGTTCCCTCCATGGAACGTGTTCGTCGTCTCAATCGGTCGGACGGGGTCGAGTCTGAGCGCACTCAAGTTCCCGCGGACCCGGGCCGATATGACAGCAATCTGTCCGAACAAGGGCAGAGGTCCTGCGGGCGGAACTCGGGGGGACCACACCCATGGAACTGTCGTTTCGTGAGCGGCGCGTCGCCGTCCTCACCCTTCTGGTCATCGTTCTGGCCGCCGGCCTCGGTACGCTCGGCGCCGTGTTCTCGGGGTTCTCGTTCGTTTAGTGGCCTGACGGGTATGTAACGGCGTGGCCGTCAGCCGTACCGTCAAGATCTTCGCCGCCGGTGGGGCTGCCGCCGGGGCGGCCGTAGCCGCGGCCGCCGTCGCCGCCAACCCGGCGCTGCGCGACGAGGCTCGCCGCCTCCGCCGCCTGGCCCGTCCGCTGGGTGTCCCTCCGGCCGGCGCGCCGGTGCCGCCGCCGTTGCCGCCCGGCTCCGTCGTCGCCCTGCCCGGCCGGGGCGAGGTGTTCGTCCGGGACACCGGCGGCCAGGGCTCGACAGCACCGCCCGTCCTCCTGCTGCACGGCTGGACCGTCAGCGCCGACCTCAACTTCTTTGCCCTGTATGGCGACCTGGCCGCCAGGCATCGGGTGCTGGCCCTCGACCACCGGGGCCACGGCCGGGGCATGAGGCCCCGAACGGCCTTCTCCCTGGAGGACTGCGCCGATGACGCCGCCGCCCTGCTGGAGCACCTCGGCGTGGACCGCGCCATCGTGGTCGGATTCTCCATGGGCGGCGCCATCGCCATGCTCCTCCACCAGCGGCACCCCGACCGGGTGGCGGGGATGGTGTTCTGCGGCACCGCCCTGGAGTGGAAGGCCACCCCCCGCGAACGCCTCGTCTGGCGGGGGATGAGCCTCCTCGAGGTCGCCCTCCGCAGCGGGACGGGGGAAGGCATCGTGTCCCGGGTGCTCCGGGAGGTCATCGACGGGGCACCGGAGCTGGAAGCCCTCGACCCCTGGGTGCAGGGCGAGTTCCACCGGGGCTACCCGCCCGACCTGGCCGGCGCCGGGCGGGCCCTTTCGACCTACGACGGCCGGCCGCTGGCGGACGACGTCAACGTTCCCTGCGCCGTCGTGGTGACCACCTCCGACCAGATGGTCCGCCCGGAGAAGCAGTACGAGCTGGCCGACGCCCTCGACGCCGAGATCCTGACGCTGGACGGCGACCACTTCGCCCCGTTCTGCCGCGGCCCGGCCTTCGCCAAGGCCATCAGCACCGCCGTCGACCGGGTCGAGGCCGCCGCCGGTCATCCATAAATTCCCCAAACGCGGGTGGAGGAAGGGGATATTGTCCGCCCGCATGCGGGCGCTGGCAGTACTGCTCTTTTCGTCACTGGTCGCCTGCGCCGGCGGGACCGGTGGGGCAACGTCAACGGACTCCGCCGCCAGGGGGGCGAAGGTCGGGCTGGTCTTCGATCTCGGAGGGCGGGGCGACGGGTCCTTCAACGACGCCGCCGCCGCCGGACTCGATCGGGCCGCGCAGGAGCTCGGCATCGAGGCCCGCACCGTCACCGCCGGGCGAGGCGGGGAGAACCGTGAGGATCTGCTCCGACTCCTCGCCTCGGAGAAGTACGGCCTGGTCTTTGGCGTGGGGTTCGCCTTCGCCGGCCCGCTGGCCTCGGTGGCCCGGGACTTCCCCCACACGTCCTTCGGCATCGTCGACGCACCCGTTCCGGCGCCGAATGTCGTCTCGTTGGAGTTCGCCTCGGAGCAGGGCGCGTTCCTCGCCGGGGTGGCCGCCGCCCGGAAAACCCGCAGCGGCAAACTGGGTTTCGTCGGCGGAGTGGAGACCGACGCCGTGCGGCGCTTCCAGGCCGGGTTCACCGCCGGGGCCCGGCGGATCCGCCCTGACGCCCAGATCGACATCTTCTACCTGACCCAACCACCCGACCTCAGCGGCTTCGCCGACCCGGCTCGGGCCCGGGAGGTCGCCCGCAGCATGTACCAGCGCGGCGCCGACGTCGTGTTTCACGTGTCCGGCGGCTCCGGGGTCGGCGTCTTCGAGGCCGCCCGGGAATCCTCGGCCCCCACCGCCAGGGTGTGGGCCGTCGGCGTCGACTCCGATCAGTACCAGACGGCGGCATCGGAGCTGCGGCCCTTCATCCTCACGTCCATGCTCAAGCGCATCGACACGGCGGTGTACGACACGATCAGCGCCTTCCGGAAAGGCGAGTTCCGCTCTGGTCAGCTGCGGCTCGACTTGGCGTCGGGCGGCGTTGAGCTTGCCCGCAGCGGCGGTGCCCTGGACGACATCGGCGCCGAGCTGCAGACCATCCGAGACCAGATCATCCGTGGGGAGATCGACGTTCCCGCCGCACCCTGAGCAGCCGGTGCCAGGCCGGTGATCGAGCTCGAGGGGATCGTCAAGCGGTTTCCGGGAGTGGTGGCCAACGCCGGCGCCGATCTCGCCGTCCGACCCGGGGAGTTCCACGCCGTGGTGGGGGAGAACGGCTCGGGCAAGTCGACCCTGATGTCCATCCTGGCCGGCTCGCTGCGCCCCGACGAGGGAACGGTCCGCCTCGACGGCCAACCGGTGCGGTTCCGGTCGCCGGCCGGGGCCTTGGCCGCCGGCATCGGCATGGTGCACCAGCAACTCCGGCTGGTCGAAGGGCTGACGGTGTTGGAGAACGTGATGCTCGGCCGGGAGCCGATCCGCCGAGCTCGCTTTTCCCCCGGTACCGCCCGGCAGCGCCTGAACGATTTGAGCGCCGCCTATGACCTCCCGGTCGACCCGACCGAACTGGTCGGGCGGCTCCCCTACGCCGACCGGCTCCGCGTCGAGCTGCTCCGCCTGCTCTACCGGGACGGGCGGGTTCTCATCCTCGACGAGCCCACCGCCGCGTTGTTCCCCGGGCAGGCGGAAGAGCTCCTCGGCCGCCTGTCCAGGCTCACCGCCCAGGGGGTCTCGATCGTGCTCGTGTCACACCGCCTCGACGAGGTGATCCGGGCGGCGGACCGGATCACGGTGATGCGGGCCGGCCGCACCGAGGCCACCTTTGACCGCGGCGCTGTCGACGTCGCGCGGCTGGCGGTCCTCATCGGCGGCGACCGTCCCCCATCCCCGTCCCGGACGGCCCCCGCGGGCACCGGCCATGAAGAGCCCGGCGCCCCAGCACTGGTCGTGGCCGACGTCGCCGTCGCCGACCGGCACGGTCACAGGGTCGTGGACGACGTCGCTTTCGAGGTGCGGCCCGGCCAGGTGGTCGGCCTCGCCGGGCTCGTCGGCGACGGCCCGGTCGAGCTGCTGGAGGCGCTGGCCGGTTTGCGGCCGCTGGCGTCGGGTCGGATGCTGCTGGCCGGCGGGGACCTGACGGCCGCCGGCCCAGGGGAGCGCCGCCGCCGCGGTATGGCCGTCGTGCTGGAAGAGGGTTCCCGGTCCGGGCTCCTCCCGACCTCGCCGTTGTGGGAGAACGTGACCCTCGGCCACTCGCGCACGCCGCCACTGTGTCGCGGCCCGTGGATCGACCGCCCGGCGGCACGCCAGCGGGCGAAAGACCTGTGTGCCGAGCTCGGCGTGCGTCCGGCGGACGTCGAGGCTCCCGCCTTCACCCTGTCCGGCGGGAACCAGCAGAAGCTGGTGGTCGGTCGCGAGCTGGCCGGCCGGCCCCGCCTGCTGCTGATCGCCCACCCGACGCAGGGGGTCGACGTGGCCGCCCGTGACGTCGTCCACGGCGCGCTCCGCCGGGCCCGCCGGGACGGCACGGCGATCGTCGTCGTCTCCGCCGACCCCGAAGAGTTGGCCGAGCTGGCCGACGTCGTCCTTGTCATGCGGCGGGGTCGGGTCACCGCCCGGCTGGAAGGGGCGGCCCTCTCGGCAGAACGGCTCGGCCTGCTCATGGCCGGAGGGTCCGTCCGGTGAAGGTCATGCCCATGATGGTCAGGCACAGTGTGCCGTCGCGGCTGGCGGCACCCCTCGTCGTGGCGGCCGGCGTGGCCGCGGTGGTCCTGCTCGCCCCGCTGGTGACGGGCCACGACCCGTTCGATCTCCTGGCCGACATGTGGCGGTTCAACCGCCGGCTCGACTCCGCCATCGCCATCGTCAACCGGGCCGTGCCGCTCTACCTCTCCGGGCTGGCGATCGCCATCGGGCTGGAGATGGGCCTCGTCAACCTCGGTGTTGAGGGTCAGTACCGGCTGGCGGCACTGCTGGCCGCCGCCGTCGGAGCGGCGGTGCACCTCCCACCCGTCCTCCACGTCGCGCTCATCCTGAGTGTGGCGGTCGTGACCGGCGCCGCCTGGAGCGGTGTCGCCGCCGTGCTGCGGGTCCGGCGCGGCGTCCATGAGGTGTTGTCGACGCTGATGCTCAACTTCGTGGCCACCGGACTCGTCGCCTGGCTCCTGACGACGGGGATGCGGGCCCCCGACGACCCGGCCGGTGCCACCCGGGTCATCCCGCCCTCGGGCCGCATGCCCACGCTGAACCCGCTGCTCGAGACGGCCGGAGCCACCGTCCCCGCCGGCGCTCGCCTCTGGGGGTTCCTGCTGATCGCCGTCGTGGTCGGGGTGCTCTATCACCTGGCCATCCGCCGCAGCCGGTTCGGGTTCGAGCTGCGGGCCTTCGGGGTCAACTCCCGGGCCGCCGTTGCCGCCGGCATCAGCCCGGCCCGGCTCACGATGCTGGCCATGCTGGCCGGTGGCGCCATGGCCGGGCTGGTCGGCCTCGCTCCCGTCCTCGGCGCCTCCTACCGGTACGGCAGTGACCTGCCGACCGGCTTCGGGTTCGCCGGGATCGCCGTGGCCGTGCTCGGCCGCCGCCACGCCCTCGGTGTCGCCGCCGCCGCCCTCCTCTTCGGCGCCCTCGACCGCTCGTCGCAGATCCTCGAACTGAACGGGTTGCCCCCGGAGGTCGTGCTGATCGTCCAGGGCGTCGTGATCCTCACCGCCGTGATCGGTTACCAGGTGGGCACGGCGAAGACGGCATGAACCGCCTCCTCCGTTCCCGATGGCGCTGGGTCCTGGTCGGCCTCTTTATCTACGGCGGGATCCGCCTCGTCTCCGGCAGCGCCGAGCTGACCTCGTCGGGGACCACGGGCAGTGCCCTCCGGCTGGCGGTCCCCATCCTCCTGGCCGGGATCGGCGGCCTGTGGTCCGAGCGGGCCGGGGTGGTCAACATCGGCCTCGAAGGCATGATGGTCCTGGGCAGCTGGTTCGGAGCCTGGGGAACCATCCGCTACGGAACGCCGACCGGCATCGCCCTCGCCATGCTGGGCGGGGCGGCCGGCGCCGCCGTCCACGCCGCCGCCGCGGTGGGATTCCGGGTCGACCAGATCATCTCGGGGGTGGCGGTCAACCTCCTGGCCGCCGGGGCCGTCCGGGTGCTGTCGTCCCGGGCCTTCGAAGGCCAGGCGGGCGGCGGCCTCACGCAGTCACCGCGGGTCCCGGGAGGTGCCGGCCACTTCACCGCTCCGTTCCTCTCCGGTGGCCGGCTCTTCGGCTGGGACACCCCCGACGTACTGGGCTGGCTGGAAGGCCGCCGGGTCTTCCCGCTCTCCGACTGCGCCGGCCTGCTCCGGGGGCTGACCGCCGACGTCTCGCTGCTGGCGATCGCCGCCGTCGCCCTCGTCCCCGCCACGGCCTACGTCCTGCGGCGGACCCGTCTCGGTCTGCGCCTGCGGGCCGTCGGCGAGCATCCGGAGGCCGCCCGGTCGATGGGGGTCGGCGTCGCCCGCACCCAGGTGGCCGCGGTGCTCGTCTCCGGCGTCCTGGCGGGGCTGGGCGGCTTCTTCCTCGTGCTCGAAGGGGCCGGGCAGTACCGGGAGGGCCAGGTCGGAGGACGGGGCTTCATCGGTCTGGCGGCCGTGGTCTTCGGCCACTGGCGCCCGGCGGGGGTGGCCGCCGGTGCAGGCCTGTTCGGCTACGCCGACGCCGTCCAGCTCCGCGAGGCCCGGGCGTTGCGGGCCGTCATCCTCCTGGCGGCCGTCGGTCTGCTGGCGCTGGCGGGGCGGGCGGCGCTCCGGCGCCGTCCCTGGCGCGGCGTGGCGTGGGCGGCGGTCGGGGTCGGGTTCGCCGCCTGGTTCGCGGTGGCCGACACGGTGCCGCCGCAGCTCGTCTTCTTCGCCCCGCACCTGGCCACGCTGGTGGTGCTGGCTGTCGTTCCCCGGCCATCGGCCCGGGCTCCTGCCGCCTGGGCCCCGCTCTGATTGATCACCGGCGGACGGCCCGGAAGAGGAGGAACATCGGCTTGTGAAAGTTGTCCCGCCACCACCGTTCGGCCATCAGACGGCGGGGTGGGCGGGGCTCCCACAGCCCGTCGACGGCGAACCCGGACTCGGCCAGCAGGGCGAAGTACGACTCCAGCGGCCGCACCCAGATCACTGTCGGGGCCGGGGACACCAGACCCGACACGTTGAACCGCTGCTCCACCCGCCGGGCCCCGAAGTAGTGGTCGCTGTCGACGTCGTGGCGCCGCCCCGACGCGTCCCGGCCTCCGTAGAAGCAGGGATGCAGCATGAGTACGACGAGCCTCCCGCCCGGTTTGAGCACGCGGGCGAACTCCGTGAACACCGGCCCGAGGGTGCGCAGCTCGTTCAGGCTGTGATTGCACAGGACGGCGTCGAACCGTCCGTCCGGCAGGGGAAGAGCCCGGAGGTCGCCGAGCAGGAACCGGGCGCGGCGTGGCCCGGCCCGGCCGGCGGCGACCGCCGCGTCGATCAGCCCAGCCGCCCGGTCGACACCGACGGACAGCGCGCCTCGTCCGGCGAGCCGGCGCGTCAGGTATCCCTCGCCGCAACCGGCGTCGAGGATCATCTCTTCCGGGCCCGGCCGGAGCGCTCGCAGCACCGCGGCGTCGGTGACCTCCGTGCGGAACGGGTCGAGCCGCTCCCGGATGATCCGGATCCAGAACTCGGCATTCCGCTCCCAGGGCCGGGAGCGCCGGGCTAGAGCGTCTTGACGAGGCGCTCGCACGCGTCCCGCACGTCTTCCGACGCCAGCCTTCCGATCCGGATCCGCAACGCCGTGGCCAGTTCGGCGAGCTGGAAGCCGAACGTCGGGTCCAACTCCAGGGCGAGGGGGAGGTACGTCGTCGCCAGATACCAGACGTAGGCCTCGTTGTAGTGCTCCAGCTCCCCGATGATCTCCCGGGCGGTGTGGCGCAGCAACAGCGACCGCTCCAGCGTGAAGTCCGGGGTGGCGTTGCGGTCGCGGGCCCAGGTCGGGAAAGCCCACAGCTCGATCAACCGGGCGACCGGATTGCTGTCGACGATCTCCTTGTACCGCCGGGCGTAGGCGATGTCGCGGCTGTGGATGATCGCGCCCATGAAGGCGCCGCGGAGGATGAAGGCGGTTCGGGTGTGCCGCGGCTCGTAGTAGCCCTCGGGCATCTGGCCGGTCACTCGGGCCAGATGGTGCACCAGGATCTGCTGGCTCAATATCCGGGGGAAGGAAAAGCCTCGCCGCAGCCGGAGCTGTTCGTGCATGGCCTGGGCCGCCTCCAGCAGCGGGCCGCAGTCCTCCAACAGGCGCCCCGGCCCGTCAGAGGAGAACAGCACCCACAGTGCCCGGTCCTGGTGACAGCCCCAGAACGTCGTCAGGTACGAGACCGACTGCCGGGCGTCCCCTCGGGCCAGATGCAGCGTCGTCTCCAGGGCGTTGCCGAGGAACGCCGGTGCGATACCCATGACCTCGCTGGCGTGGCGCACGCCGTCCGGATCGACGGCGATGCCCTCGTCGGTCAGTTCGGCGGCCAGCCGCTCGTGGCGGAGGCGCTGCGGATAGTGGCGGATGTACTCGTCCACACCGGGCACCACGACGATCAACCGCTGGAGCGAACCGCCCTCGAACTGCTCGAGCCACCGCGGGTCGTGCCAGTGCCGCAGGATCGTGGACAGATGCAGGCCGGTCAGGGCGGCGACGTTCTGGGCGGTGTAGCCGGCCTCGTCGGCGATTTCCCGCAAGGTCTTCGGCGCCCGCGGCGCAGCGGGCTGCGGTGGCACCGCCCGCAGAAGAGCCGGTCGGGCGGCCCCGGCGGCCTTGAGGTTCGCCATGTGGCGCCAATCTACCGATCCCACCGCCTCGGGCCGAGGGGCATTGCGCCGGTGCAACGGGCACGCCGTGGCGGCAATGGCCGTGACAGCGCCGCCACGCACCTTGGGCGGCCCGGCTCCGATTGGTACAACGCCCTTGTGGTGTTCAATGTGCTGTGGGACCGGGTCGAGGGGTTGACGGGTTCGCTCGTCGACGCCGAAGCCGAGGCCGAGGAGTTCTATCGGCGGATCCCGGCCCGGAAGCCGGCGGCCCGTGCGCTGGCCGCCGGGCTCCTCGGACGGGTCATGCTCTCCCGGGGCCAGGTGCAGTCGGCCGGCCACTTCCTCCGGGAAGCGGCCCTGCGGGCCCGGGCCGGACGGTCCGGGCCACTGCTGCACTGGTGCCTGTCCGGGGTGGCCCGCACGGCGGCGCTGGCCGGTGACCTGGCCGCGGCCGAGAGAGCGCTCGGGGAGGCCGAGGACCTGGCGTCGTCGGCGCCTCCCCGGCGGGCTCTGGACCTGGCCCTGGCCCGGGGATGGGTCGTGGCGGCCCAGGGCGAGGTCGGCCGGGCGGCCACGCTGGTCATGGCTGCCGCCGACGCCGCCGCCGAGGCGGCCGACGACGGGGACGGCGGAGCGCTCGCCGCCCTGGCGCTCCACGACGCCGTCCGGCTCGGGGCGGGGCTGGCGGTCAGTGACCGTCTGCGTGACGCCGCCGCTCGGGAAGGCAGCGAGCTGCTCGACACCTGTGCCGCCCACGCCGTGGCGCTGCAGGGCGCCGACGCCCGAGGCCTGGCCGGGGCCGCCGCCCGCTTCGAGTGGCTCGGTGCCGACCTGCTGGCCGCCGAGGCGTGGACCGAAGCCGGCGCGGTCCACCGGGCCGGCGAGTGCCGGTCGGAAGCGGCCACGGCCGCCGGCCGGGCCAGGGCCTGCCTCGACCGCTGCCAAGGCGCCCGCACACCGGCGCTCATCCCCGAGGTGATCCTGGCTCCCTTCCTCACACCGCGGCAACGGGAGGTGGCCCGGCTCGTGGCCCTGGGCCTCTCCAACCGGGAGGTGGCCGGCAAGCTCTACGTCTCCCTCCGTACCGTCGAGAACCACCTGTACCAGGTCTACGTGAAGCTCGACGTTCCCGACCGCAAGGCTCTCGCCCTGAGATTGTGCGCTCCGCTCTCGGCCTGAACAGGAGGTAGCGATGGCTGAGTCCTGGTCCCGGCGCCAGTTCCTCTCGTCGCTGGGATACGTCGGAGCGGCCGGCGTCTTCCTCGGCCGGGGATGGCCGCCGCTCGTCTCGCCGGGCGACGACCGCTGCGTACCGACGAAGGTGCTCAGCGGCGTCCGGCGCATCAAGCTGCCTGACAGCGCCCAGCATCCGGCGATGTGTGACTGGACGCCGGACGGGCGCTGGTGCCTCTTCGCCTGCCAGGACACCAACAGCCTGGCCGTGATCGACCGCCACCGTTTCGAGGTCGACGGGGTCATCCCGCTCGAGACCGGCGACGTGCCGTGGGACGTCGCCGTGTCGAACGACGGCCGCTTCGCCTACGTCAGCAACTCGACCTACGACGAGGCGGCCGGGCACGGCCGGGTCGGCCCGTCGACCGTCTCGATCGTCGACGTCGCCGCCCGTCGCCAGGCCGGGTCGATACCCGTCGGAGCCTCCCCCAACGGCCTGCTGCTCGACCGCCGCCGCAACCGCCTCTGGGTCGCCAACCACGACGGCGCCAGCCTCACGGTCGTCGACCTCGAACACCACACCGTCATTGCCGATGTGGCGGTGGCCCGGGGCCCGTTCTCGATGAAGCAGAGTCCGGACGGCCGCACGGTCGTCGCCGTCGGCTTCACCGACGCCGCCATCACCCCCGTCGACGCCGAGTCGCTGGCCCCCGGCCGGACCATCCCCGTTGGCCGGCCGGGGCTCAGCGACCCGCATCCCGAGTGGGGAACGGGGGACTGCTGCTACGCCGCCTTCTCCGACCCCCGCACCGTGTGGGTCACGAACTTCCGGACCAGAACCCTGCGGGCGGTCGACCTCGACCGGGGCGAACCGACCGCCCAGTTCACCTTCGCCGACAACGAGAACCCGATCTCGATCGCCTGCCTCGACGGTCGTTACGCATGGGTCTCCGGCCTGAACCTCTGGAGGGTGGTCGATCTGCGGGACCGGCGGGTGCTGGCCGACCTCGTGTTCCCGTTCGGGCCGCCCATCGGCCCCACCCCCAAGTCCCTCGACAAGAAGGACACGGGATTCGGGGGTGTCCGGGAGCTGTGGTTCGGCGTCAACCCCGACAGCTCCGTCATCGTCGTCCCGTTCGAGGCTCCGGCGGGAGGCGGCCTACTGCCCGGCGTCGGGCTCGGCACCGACTGGTACTGCTCGCCGGAGCATCTGGCCGCCTGGATGGCGGGGCCGGTTCCCGAAGAGGAGCGGCACCGGCTCCGTGAGTTCCTCGCCGGAACCGACGAAGGGGCGTAGGGTCGACGGGCGGTCGGTACCGGCCGACGAGGGAGGCCGCGATGCTCGAGAGCATGGACATGGTCGAAGTCCGGGTGAAGGACTGGAAGGCCGCGGTCGAGTGGTACCAGGAGAAGCTCGGCCTGAAGGTGGCCGCCTGGGACCCCGACGACGGGTACTGCCAGCTCGAGCCGGAGGGCGGGGGTTGCCGCCTGGCGCTCTACGGCGTTCCGGGCCTCGAGGCCGGCGGTCCCCCCCGTTGCCTGCCCACCTTCCGGGTCGACGACCTCGAGTCCACCGTACGGATCCTGCGGGAGCGCGGCGTGGGCATCGAACGCGACGTCTCGGGCGGCGAGGAGGGATTCCGGGCCGCCGACATCGTCGACTGTGAGGGCAACCTCATCCAGCTCTACGAGTGGTACCGCCGCTGACCCCCGAGGATCGCCTGCGGACGGCGGAGATCGAGCGGGGCCGCCTCCATCGCCTGTGCCCCTCACGGCCGCTGCCCGATGCTGCCGCCGTCGCGGCCTTCGTCCGGGAGTGCGGCATCACCACGGAGACGGCGCATGCCGGTGTACCCGTGCTGGCGCACGCCATCGCCGGCCGGGCCCTCGTCGGCAGCTGGATGGCGGCACCCGAGGTCCACCGGATCTACGACCTGCTCAACGAGCTCACCGGGCACGACCTCTGTACGGCCTCGCTGGTGGACGGGAAGGTGACGACGTTCGATCCGTCCCTGGCGCCGGCCGTCCACCGGGTGGCCACCGACCCACAGCGTCGGGCCCGGATCGTCGCCGAGCTGCCAACCCCGGCGGCCTTGCTGCTGGCCCGGGTTGAGCGCCAGGGTGACGTGCGCATGGACCACAGCGGGATGTCGACCAAGGAGGGCCGGGCCGCCCGGTTGCGCCTCGAACGGCACCTGCTGGTGGCGGCCATGGGGATCCATACGGAACGGGGTTCGCACACCGTCGCGCTGCGGCCCTGGAGCGAGTCGCGTCTGGCTCGCCGGTGCGGGAACGGCGACGGCGGTCCCGACCTGGATACCAGCATGGATCTCCTGCTCGAAACGGCGCTCCGCGCCGCCGTTGTCGTCCCCGAGCGCCAGGCGCGGCGATGGTTCGATTTCGCCCCCGAGCGCATCGAGGTGCTCGTCACTGCCGGGCGGATCGAGCGGCTGGTCACCGCCCCGAGGCAGCGGTGGCTCCTCCCCGCCCCGGATCGGAACTCGGGGTCGGGTGGCTCGGGGGAGGCAGGTGAAGCCCCCGAGCGTCGGCGCTCGTGAGGGCCCGCAGGAAGGCGACGAGGTCGTGGCGCTCCCGGGTGTCGAGCCCCAGGGGGACGACGGCGGGATCGACGCCCGCCCGCCGCCCGCCACCGTCGTTGTAGAAGTCGATGACGGCCTCGAGGGTCGCCAGGCTCCCGTCGTGCATGTACGGCCCGGTGATCGCCACGTTGCGCAGGGTCGGGGTCTTGAAGGCGCCGGTGTCCTCCGACCGGCCGGTGACGGCGGCCCGGCCCGGGTCGTCGCCCGCGCCCACGCTGAGGTTGTGGAAGCGGTTGTCGGTGAACAGCGCCAGCCGGCCCCCCAGCGGGGTCGTGTTCTCGTGTTCGAAGACGTGACAGCGGACGCAGTGGGCCCGGCCGGCGAAGAGGCGCAACCCGTTCCGTTCCGCCTCGTCGAGTGCCGCGCCGTCACCGCAGTACAGGAAGCGGTCCGCCCGCGATCCACTGGTCCGCAGCGTGCCGACGTAGGCGGCAATGGCCCGGGACACCGACACGGTGTCGAGGCGGGCACCGAGAATCCGTTGGAACTCCGGGGCTTCCGCCCGCAGCGCCCCGGACAGGCCGTCGTCGGTCATCCCCATCTCCGCCGGGTTCGTGAGGGCGGCCCGGATGGCGTCGTCGAGAACCGGCGCCCGACCGTCCCAGCCGAACACACCTGCGTCGGCCAGATTGAACAGCTGCGGCGAGTTGCGCCGTCCCACCCGCCCGGCGATCCCGACCGCCCGGGCCCGGCCGTCCGTGAAGGCCCGCTCCGGCCGATGGCAGGTGGCGCACGACACCGACCCGTCCGCCGACAGCCGCCGGTCCTCGAACAGCCGCCGGCCCAGCGCCACGACGTCCGTCGGCTCGTCGGCCCGGACCGGCCCGACGAGGCCGACCGCGCCGGTGCAGGTGGAAGCGGGCGTCACGGTGGCGGGTGGCGTCGGGGCAGGCCGGTGGCGGTAGTGCAGCGCTCCGGCCACCGTCGACGCCGCCAGCAGCCCTCCGGCGAGGAGCGCGCCACGGCGGCGGGGGGAGGTCATCCCTCCACCACGATCTCGCCCTCCATTCCGGCGGCCCGGTGCCCGTTGCGGGAGCAGAAGAACCGGTACCTTCCCGGCCGGGGGAAGGTCACGCTGCTCGCAATCGTCTTCTGCCCGTTCAAGAAGAGATGGACGGGTTCGGCCAGGCCGAGGAGATTCAGGTCGTGCGGCTCGGCGTCGGGGTTGGACAGCGACAGCAGCAGCGCTTCGCCCGGGCGGACGTGGAGGGTCGACGGCCGGTAGGAGCTGCCGGTGAGGATGATGCTGACCGGGCCGGCCGTCGGCACCAACGGAGGTGAACCGGCGGTTGGGTTCGGATGCCGTTCCCCGGCACAACCGGCGCCGGCCCCGAGGGCCAGCGCAGCCACCACGATCCGAGAGATGGGCGACCGGCTCACGGCCACGGGTTCCCGGCCAGGACAGCGATGCTGAAGGTCCCGGGCGGGATCCGGCGCGGATCGGCGGGGTCGGCGGCGATGGCCCGCTCCCGGGACGGCGGCCCGTCCGGGGCGAGCGTCACGGCCACGAGGAACAGGCCGGCTCGGGCGGCCGGGTCAGGGGAGGAGCGGAAGAAGGGGCGGAGGGAGGCCGCCCGGTACTGGAAGACGTCGACGCCGCCGAGCAGGGTCCGGGTGACCAGCTCGGCGTCGGGTCCACCGAAGCGCCGGGCGTACCGGTCGACCGTCGACGTCAGGCCGTCGGCGGTCACCGCCTGCCGGGCGGCGGGATCCCAGAGCTCGGCGACGGCCACGACCGCCGGATCCGTGCCGATGGTCTCCCAGCTGACCTCGAGGCCCGAGGAGGACGAGCGGCCGTCCGCCGCCGGGCCGCCGGCGATGCCGAAGGCCTCGGGGCGCGCTCCCAGCCCGGCGGGATGCCCGGCGTCGGCGCGCTCTTCCGCCGGTGGGGCGGCACCCGCGGTACATCCGCCCAGACCGCCGAGGACCACCAGCACGAGCCCGAGGGCACCGCGCCGCTCGCGACGTCACCGGAGGTCGACCCTGTCCGTCAGAGGAATGCGGACGGTGAGGGGTCGGGTCGCCGTCTCGTTGCCGGCCACGTCCCGCACCGTGACGAACATCGTGAGGACCGTGCCGGGTGCGAAGGGCCCCACCGTGCCGTCGAACCCGGTCGGGGCCGTGAAGTTGCCGTCGGCGTAGGCGAGCGGTCCCCGGGCGTAGGTCCGGCCGGCGTCGGTGGAGAACAGCACCGAGGCCCCGCTGGCCTCGGCGACACCGGAGCCCGAGTCGGCCGCCCGCACCTGGACGTACACGGTGCCCGGCCGGTCGGGTGGACCGGCGGCGGCGCTGGCTTCGGTGAACTCCGGCGGGGTGTCGTCGGCGGCGACGAAGAACTCGCTCTTGTCCAGCACCTTGCCCTCGTCGTCGATGAGCCGGGGGCGGATGTCGGCGAACGCCGGCCCGTCGAGCCGGGCGGGCCCGTGCACCACGACCGTGCCGCGCCGGACCTCGTGGGGCGCCAGCCGAACCGCCTCCCCTTCGGCCGGATCGGTCGTCATCGTCCACCCGGCGGGCAACGCCCGGCCCTCGTAACGGATGACGCCCCGCAGTGCCCGGTTGGAGGTGTTCACCAGGGTGAACTGGTGGAGGGCGGTGCCGCCGGGCACCATCCGGGCGGCGGCGTTGTAGCACTTGACCGCCAAGTTGTCGGCCACGTTCGTTTCGGCGAGGAGCGGGTCGACCGTGATCCGCAGGCAGTACGGCGTGAGGTTGCGGTCGAGCGCATCGAGCGTGCGATTCATCTCGAGGGTGCCGGGCACCTGGACGAGGCGGCCGATGTCTCCACCCTGGTCGGCGGCGGGGACCTCGACGATGAACGGAGCCGACGGGTCGGGCCGGGAGTGGAGGACGCGGTGCTCAGCGTCGAGGATCTCAACGGTGAGCCGGGCCCGGGCCGTCTGCGTCCCCAGGTTCCGGACCCGGACCTCGGTCTCGAGGATCCTTTCGGTGTTGCGCCAGGCGACGAGGATGCCGGGTCGGGCCGGCGGTCGGGCGATGGCGTCGAGGCCCGGCCGGGCCAGTCCGGGAACGTCCGCCACCCCCAGATCGCTGTCGGGGACGACGGGCGCCGCCCCGCCCCGGTCGGCGATCACCGCCAGGGAGGTGATGAGCAGCGCCGCCGCGCCGCTGGCGAACAGGCCGAGGAGCTTGCGCGGTCGAGCCATCGGTTGCGCCCCCTTCCGATCGGGTTGGCCGTCCCGACGCGGCCGGGCCGGCACCGAGGAGCCTGCCGAAGGCGCGGCGCGTTGTCATGAGTGCCCGGCTACTCAAAACCGGTCACCCGTTGCCGGCTGAGCTAGCCCTCCCGGGCGGCGGCCGCCTCGGCGACGATCTTGTCGGCCAGGTTGGGCGGGGCCGGGTCGTAGTGGGAGTGGGTGGCGATGAAGCGCCCCCGACCGCCGGTCAGCGACCGCAGGTCGATGGCGTAGCGGATCACCTCCGAGGTCGGCACCAGCGCCGAGATCTCCTGCTCCCCGTTGCCGACCGCGGCGGTGCCCTGGATCCGACCCCGCTTGGAGTTGAGGTCGCCCATCACGTCGCCCTGGTAGGCCTCGGGCACCGTGATGATCAGCTCGCTGATCGGCTCCAGCAGCACCGGCCGGGCCTTGGCCGCCGCCTCCTTGAAGCCCAGCGACCCGGCCATCTTGAAGCTCATCTCCGAGCTGTCGACCGGGTGGTACTTCCCGTCGTAGCAGGTGACCTTGACGTCGACGACCGGGAAGCCGAGGGCGCCGCCGTGGACGATCGTGTCGGCGATGCCCCGCTCCACGGCGGGGATGAACTGGCGGGGGATGGCACCTCCGACGATGGCGTCGGAGAACTCGAAGCCGGCCCCCCGCTCGAGAGGCTCGACCCGCAGGAACGCCACACCGAACTGACCGTGACCGCCGGTCTGCTTCTTGTACTTCCCTTCCGCCTCGGCCTTGGTGCCGACCGTCTCCCGGTAGGCGACCTTCACGTCCTCCTGCTCCACCTCGACGCCGTACTTGCGCTGGAGCTTCTCGAGGGCGATCGACAGGTGCGTCTCGCCGATTCCCCACAGCAGGGTCTGGTGGGTCTCGGCGTTGCGCTCCACCCGGAGGACGGGATCCTCGTCCTGAAGGCGGTGGAGGGCGTTGGCCAGCTTGTCCTCGTCGGCCTTGCTCTTGGGCCGGATGGCCGTCGGCAGCACCGGGTCCGGCGACTCGAACGGCTCGATGGAGATGTCGGCCCCCCGCTGGGCGAGGATGTCGCCGGTCGACGTGTCGCTCAGCTTGGCCACGGCGGCGATGTCGCCGGCCGGCACCTCCGAGGCGGGTTCCTGTTCCCGGCCCCGCAGGGTCAGGAGCTGGTGGAGGCGCTCGTCGGCCACGGTCCGGCCGTTGGTCAGCACGGCGTCGGGCAGCACCTTGCCCGACATCACCTTGAACACGTTGACCCGGCCCACGTAGGGGTCGGCGATCGTCTTGAAGACGAAGGCCGCCGGGGGCCCGTCGCCCGCCGCCGACGGGGCGGGCGCCTCGTCGGCCAGGAACCGGCACAGCCGGTCGATCCCGATCAGCTTGGTGGCGCTGCCGCACAGCACCGGGAACACCGCGCCGGCCGCGACGCCCTTGGCCAGCGCCCCGGCCAGCTCCTTGTACTCGATCGGCTCGTCGGACAGGTACCGCTCCATGAGGTCGTCGTCGGCCACGACGATGCCCTCCACCAGGGCGTCGTGGACGGCGTGCTCCTGCTCCGCCAGCCCCTCCGGCACCTCGCCCTGCGTCGAGCGGCCGTCGACGTAGGTGTAGGCCTTGTCGGTCAGGAGGTCGACGACCCCGGAGAGGTCGGCCTCCTCGCCGATGGGCAGCTGGATGGGGGCGACGCCGGCGCCGAAGTGGCTCTTCAGGTCGTCGCAGGTACGGGAGAAGCTGGCCCGGTCGCGGTCGAGCTTGTTGACGAAGAACGCTCGGGGCACCCCGGCCGCTTCCGCCTGCTTCCAGACGATCTCCGCCTGGACCTCCACGCCCTCCACGCCGGAGATCACGAACAGGGCCAGGTCGGCCACCCGCAGGGCGGCGGCCACGTCGCCGACGAAGTCGGCGTAGCCGGGCGTGTCGAGGATGTTGAGCTTGTGGCCCTCGTACTCGACCGGCAGCACCGACAGGTTGGTGGAGATCCCCCGCTTGTGCTCCTCGGGGTCGAAGTCGGAGGCGGTGTTGCCGTCCTCCACCCGGCCCATCCGCTGGGTGTGCCCGTTGATGAAGAGGAGCGCCTCGGCCAGGGTCGTCTTCCCGGAGTTGCCGTGCCCGACGAGGGCGACATTGCGGATCTTGGCCGAGGGAAATGTCTTCACCGAAGCCTCCGAAGCGACAGTCGGGCCGCCGGTGACGGGATCACGGACAAACCGGCGGGCGGGTGGCCGCTGATCGTATCGGCCGGGCGGGAACCGGGGCGACAGTGCCCCGGCCGGTGACGCTGACTCGCCATGAGCCCGCCGAGCGTTGCCGGTCGGGGCACTACCTCCCCGCTAGACTCCACGGCGACGCTCGCGAGCGCCTCAGGGAGTCTTGATGCTTGACACACGATGGCGGGCGGGGATCGAGCGGGGTCTTCGCCCCGCCGGCGCCCTCCTCCGACGGATCGGGATCAGTGCCGATCAGATCACCGTACTGGGCCTGACGGCCTCGGTGGCCTGTGGCCTGGCCGTGGCCACCGGTCGCCTCGGGTGGGGCGCCTTCTTCCTGGCCCTCTCCGGGCTGACCGACGTGCTCGACGGGGCCGTGGCCAAGTCGGGCGGCACCGCCGGCCCCCGGGGCGCCTTCTTCGACTCGGTCTGCGACCGGTCTCCGACGCCGTGGTCCTCGGCGGCGCGGCCTGGTACTACGCCGGGCGCGACCCGCACCTCACCGTCCTGGCCTTCACCGTGGCCATGCTGTCGCTGCTCGTCTCCTACGAGCGGTCCCGAGCCGAGAGCCTCGGGTTCAACGGCAAGGGCGGCCTCATGGAGCGGGCCGAGCGGATGATGGTCCTCGGCCTCGGCCTGACGTTCGGCCGGCTCACGCCCGCCCTGTGGCTGCTGGCCGGGCTGACCGCCATGACGGTCGTCCAGCGCTTCCTGTTCGTCTGGCGCCAGGCCACCCCGGAATCGGCGCGCAGCGTCCGGCCGAGCTGGTGGGTGACCGCCCGCGACGCCCGGTCCGACGAATCCCGCCTGGTCTGGTGGCGCCTGGCCAACCGGCCTCCCGGCGAACGGTCCCGCCTGGCCAACTGGCTGCTCACCGCCCGCCCGCCGGCCGGCGAGGGCGACCGCCGGTGGTGGTCTTCGTCACGGCCCGCCCGGCGCCCGTCCCGCCTCGGTGAGGACCTCCGGCGCCTGCGGAGCCGGACGCGTCCATAACGCCGAAGGGAGTGTCGACGAGCGGCCCGGCCGCCACCGCCACCTACCTCGGCTACCGCGCTGCCGCGGCGGTGGCCATGACTCTCCCCGAGACGCTGTCGCGTCCCGCCGCCGGGCTGACCGGCCGGGCCCTGGGCCTGGCCCTGCGGGGCCGCCGGCAGATGCTCGGCCGCCACCTGCGACGGGTCCACGGCCCCGAGCTGGAGGGGCGGGCCTTCGACCGGGCCGTGGCCGCCACCTTCGCCTCCTACGGCCGCTACTGGCTGGAGGTGTTCCGGCTCCCCCGCCAGGACCTCCTGGCTCTCGGCGACCGCTTCCGGCTGGAGGGCGGCGACCACGTCGAGGTGGGTCTGGCCGGGGGGAAGGGCGTGGTGATCGGCACGCCCCACCTCGGGAACTGGGACCTCGGCGCCGCCTGGTTCGCCGCCCAGGGCTACCAGCCGACCACGGTTGTCGAGCCGCTCGAGCCTCCGGCGCTGTTCGACTGGTTCTGCTCCTACCGGCGGGCGCTCGGCCTGGGCATCGTGCCGCTCGGGCCCGACGCCGCATCGATCCTCCTGAAGAAGCTGCGGGAGGGCCTCATGGTGGGTCTCGTCTGCGACCGGGACCTGGTCGGCAACGGCATCGAGGTCGAGTTCTTCGGGGAGCGCACGACGTTCCCGGCCGGGCCCGCCACCCTGGCGCTGCGGGCCGGCGCCCCGCTCCTGCCCGGGGCCAACTACTTCGAGGACGACGGCGGCCACCGCTGCATCATCCGGCCCCCGCTCGACACCTCCCGGCAGGGGACGATCAGAGAGGACATCGCCCGGGTCACCCAGGCCCTGGCCCGCGACTTCGAAGTCCTCATCCGGCGGGCCCCCGACCAGTGGCACCTCCTGCAGCCCAACTGGCCCAGCGACTTCGCTCTCGTCGGGGCGGGGCGGGAGGAGCCGGAAGGGCGGGCGGCATGAGGGTCGTGCTCGTCTGTCCGTATTCCCTGACGGTCCCCGGCGGCGTCCAGGGACAGGTCCTCGGCCTGGCCCGGACGCTGCGGCAGCAGGGCATCACGGCCACGGTCCTCGGCCCCTGCGACGGGCCCCCGCCCGAAGCCGGCGTCATCTCGGTCGGGTCCAGCGTGTCGCTGGCCGCCAACGGGTCGGTGGCGCCGCTGGCCCTCAGCCCGCCGGCCATCCGCCGCACGCTCGAGGTGCTGGCCGCCGAGGAACCCGACGTCCTCCACCTCCACGAACCGCTGGTACCCGGCCCGGCGCTGACCGCCCTGCTGGGCGGGTCCGTTCCGGCGGTGGGGACGTTCCACGCCTCCGGTCGGGTCCCCGCCTACGTCTGGCTCCGGCCGGCGGTGCGGGCCGTCGCCCGACGCATCGGCCTGCGGACGGCCGTGTCTCCCGAGGCCCGGGCCCTGGCCGAACGCTGGCTGGGCGGTGCCTGCCACGTCCTGCCCAACGGCGTCGAGATCGAACGCTTCGCCAAAGCAGCCGAGCTTCACCTGCCCCCCGGTGAGCTGGCCCCCGGTGACGCAGAGCGCCGCGCCATTCTCTTCGTCGGCCGCCACGAACCCCGCAAGGGCCTCGACGTCCTCCTCGACGCCTTCGCCCGTCTCGACCGCGACGCCGTCCTGTGGGTGGCCGGCGAGGGGCCCAACACCGAAGCCCTGAAGGCCTCCGCCCCGCCCGGCGTCGTGTGGCTGGGCCGCATCTCCGACGCCGAGCTGGCCCAGCGGCTCCGGGCCGCCACCGTGTTCTGCGCGCCGTCGCTCCACGGCGAGTCGTTCGGGGTGGTGCTCTTGGAAGCGATGGCCGCCGGCACGCCGGTGGTCGCCTCCGACATCTCCGGCTACCGCGACGTCGCTCGGGGCGGCCGCGAGGCGGTGCTCGTCCCCGGTGGCGATCCCGCCGCCCTGGCCGAGGGTCTCCGGCGGGTCCTCGACGACCCGTCGCTGGCCGGGAGTCTCGTCGAGGCCGGTACGGCCCGCGCCGCCGGCTTTTCCATGGAGCGCCTGGCCGCCCGCTACGTCGACCTGTACGAATCCCTGCTGGCCCGAACGGGTTAGGAGCGCTTCGCGCTCCTAACGCTGCTCTGGCGGCTTCGCCGCCCCGCCCGGGGCCCCAACCCCGGGCTCCTTCAGAGCGTGGGGCCCCTGCCCCACGCCTGGCCGTAGCACCGGCCGCAAGGCGGACGGTAGCGTGCCGGCGATGAACGCTTCGTTCCGGCAGAACCTGTCCGAGCTGCTCAAGGCCCGGCATCCCGTCCTCCTGGTCGAGAGCTTCGAAGAGGACCGCGTCGTCGACGAGATCACGGCCGTGGCCACCGATGGGAAGCTGGTCCGCACCCCTCGGGCCGTCAAGGTGTGGTCGACGACCTCGGGCCTGGCCGCCCCCGGCGAGACCGGCCCGGCCGGCACCCGGGCCCCGCAGGCGGCGCTGGAGGAGGCGCTTCGGGCCACTGAGCCGACCGTCTACGTGTTCAAGGACCTGCACCACTTCCTCGGCACCGACAACCGGCCGGCCGACCCGATCCTCCTGCGGCTCCTGCGGGACGCCGCCTCCACGTTCCAGCACAGCCCCCAGCCGGCCTGCCTCGTCCTGCTGTCACCGGCGCTCTCGCTGCCCCTCGACCTGGAGAAGGACGTCACCATCGTCGACTTCCCCATCCCCGACGCCGTCCAGCTCCGGGCGGTGCTGGACGGCATCATCGAGGCCAACAAGGGTCGGACCCGGATCGACATCGAGGTGGCGGAAGAAGACCTCGAGCGGCTGACCAAGGCCGCCCTCGGCCTGACGCTCCACGAGGCGGAGAACGCCTTCGCCCGGGCCATGGTCGACGACGGCATGCTGTCGGCCGACGACGTCGTCGTCGTGTCCGACCAGAAGGCCCAGACGATCCGCAAGTCCGGGATCCTGGAAGTGGTCGGCGCCTCCGGGTCGATCGACGACATCGGCGGGCTCGAGAACCTGAAGCGGTGGCTGGCCAAGCGGGACGGGTCGTGGCTCGACAGTGCCTCCGCCTGGGGCCTCCCGTCCCCCAAAGGCGTGCTGGTGACCGGCGTCCCCGGCTGCGGCAAGAGCCTGACGGCCAAGTGCACGGCGACCATGTGGGGCCTGCCCCTGCTGCGCATGGACGTCGGCCGGGTCTTCTCCGGCCTCGTGGGCTCCAGCGAGCAGAACATGCGGGCGGCGCTCCGCACCGCCGAGGCCGTCGCTCCGGCGGTGCTGTGGATCGACGAGATCGAGAAGGGGTTCGCCGGCGTGGGCGGGCCGTCAGGCGACAGCGGCACCTCGCAGCGGGTGTTCGGCACGTTCCTCACCTGGTTGCAGGAGAAGACCAAGCCGGTCTTCGTGTTCGCCACCGCCAACAACATCGAGCGGCTCCCGCCGGAGTTCCTCCGCAAGGGCCGCTTCGACGAGATCTTCTTCGTCGACCTGCCCACCGACCGGGAACGCGTCCCGATCTGGCGGGTGCACCTCAGCCGGCGCGTGGCCGCCGAAGGCGCCGGCGGGAAGCTGACGGTCGACGACGCCCTGCTGGCCGATCTGGCCGGCCGCTCCGAGGGTTACAGCGGCGCCGAGATCGAGCAGGCGGTCGTGGCCGCCCTCTACGACGCCTTCGCCGAACGCCGGCCCCTGGAGCACACCGACCTGGTCCGGGCGATCGAGACGATGGTTCCCCTCTCGGTCACCCAGGCGGAACAGATCCGCGCCTTGAGGGAATGGGCCGACGTGCGGGCGGTGGCCGCCACCGCCGCCGAGGACCGCGACGACTACGACGCCCCGCGCCCCGTTGCTGGCGCCGGAGCGGAGCCGGCCGACGGTGTGAACCGCGCCCGGGGAGGAAGGACGGTGGACTTTTGAGCGTCGAGATTCTCTTGATCCCCCTGGCCCTGGCCGGCGCCCACGCCGTGGCGTCCGTGCTCGGCGTGAGTCTCTCCCGTGAAGGGCGCCGAGGAGGAGAAGGCCTGCGTCGTCCAGACCCGGTTGAAGCACCCGGGGCTCCTGGTCGAGGCGCTCCGGTCTCTCGGGGCGACCGCCACCGCCTCGACCCGGGGGGTGAGCGGCACCTGGGAAGGGATGTCGTTCCGCTTCGTCCACCACGAGGACGGGACGTTGTCGGCCGAGTTCGATTTCGGCGTCGACGTCGAGCGCGCCCGGGAGTTCATCCTGGCCACCGACGCCGCCTATGCCCGGGCGGTCCAGGAGGCCGTGCGGCAGCGAGTGCGGGAGCGGGCCGGCCAGCTCGGGATGACGGTCGAGTCCGAGACTGTGGCGGAGGACCGGTCCGTGACCCTGGTCCTCAACGTCGACGGCTGAGAGGGGAGCGACGAACATGGGCCGCCGAATCGCCGTCACCATCAACCCCGACGGGACCATCAGGGCCGAGACGCTCGGGATCACGGGTAAGACGTGCCTCGACTACGTTCCGCTGCTCGAGGAGCTCCTTGAAGCCGAGACGGTGGAGTCGGCCTTCACCGCCGACTACCAGGCCGTCGACGCGCAGCACACGCAGGTTGCGACCGAGAACGTACGTGAGCAGCCGTCCTCCTGAGCAGGGCGGGCTCTGGCGATACCGCCAGAGCATCTGGGTACTGCCGGCCTTCGTCTTCGGCATCTTCACATGGCTGTCGTTCTTCATCGTCGGGTTCACCGCCCGGCGACGCGACTGGATCCTGACCGGCGCCGCCTACAGCGTGTACTCGGCACTGTTCTTCTTCGCCCTCAGCCGCCCCGAGATCGAGAGCGACGACACCGCCAACGCCCTGCTCGGCATCGCCGTGATGGTGGCCTGGATCGGTGGCGTCATCCAAGCGCTGGTCGTGAACCGGGCGTACCTCCGGCAGCTCGACGCCGCGCCCGGGTCGACCCGGAGCTGGCCCAGTCCGGCGCGAGGACGGGCCACGGCCCGGGTGGCCGGCCCGGCGATGCCGGCCGGCGACGACCTCGGGCTCGGCTTCGGCGACCCGGCGGCCGAGTACCTGGCCGCCGCCGATCCGCTGCCCCGGCCATCGTCGGGCGGGCCGCCGACGGAGAGACTGGTGGAGGCCAACACCGCCCGGGAGCGCACCCTCCGACGCCTCCCCGGGGTGACCCCGGAACGGGCCCGGCGCTGGGTCTCGGAGCGGCGCCGCCGGGGCGGCTTCCGCGACATCGACGACCTCGCCGGCGCTCTGGAACTCCAGCCCCACGAGATCGTCCGGCTGCGGCCCCTGCTGTCGTTCACCGACCCGGGAGAGCGTCGCCCCAGGTTGCGGCCGACCCGCCGGGGACGGGTGCTCGATGTCTGACGCCGTCCGGGTCCTCCGGTTCCTGCCGGCCACACTGGCGGAGGGCCCCGGGCTCCGGGCGGCGCTGTGGGTCCAGGGCTGCTCCATCCGCTGCCCAGGGTGCTTCAACCCCCACAGCTGGCCGGCCGAAGGTGGCGACCCCGTCTCCTGGGGGGACCTGGCCGCCCGGGTGCGGACGGCGGCCGCCGCCCACGCCATCGAGGGGCTCACGCTCCTCGGCGGCGAGCCGTTCGACCAGGCCGCACCGCTGGCCCGGCTGGCCGAGGCCGTCAGGGCCGAGGGCCTGTCGGTCATGACCTTCACCGGCCATACCACCGAGGAGCTCGAGGCGGCCGGGCGCGACGACTGGAACCGGCTCCTGGCCGCCACCGACCTCCTGGTGGACGGGCCCTACCGGGCCGACCGGCCCGAGCGGCGCCGGCCCTGGGTCGGCTCCGACAACCAGCGGTTCTGGTTCCTGACCGACCGCTACGCCCACCTCGCCGACGAGCTCGGCGCCGTGCCCAACCGCCTCGAGGTCCGCATCGGGCCGGAGGGCGACGTGGCTGTCAACGGCTTCGCCTCCGTCGACGCCCTCGAAGCCCTGCTCCACCCCACCGGAACCGGAGGTTCCGGCGGGGACCCCGGCCTGGCCGGCGACCTCGGCGCGCTCCACCCGACGCCCGCCGTCCGGCGGCGGACCCGGCCGGTCTCGTGAGCACACGGCGCCGGACGACGCCGATCGGTTGGCTCTTCAACCTGGCGGTGCCGATCGTGGCCATCGGCTTCGCCTTTGCCGGCATCGTCTCCGCCCAGGGCGAGGGCTCCGACGGAGGGCTCCGGCCCGGGGCCGACTGCGGCCCGACCCTGACCGACGACAACGTCGGGTATATCCGCAGCGGGCTGACCGTGGTCCCGTCCGGCGACGTCCTCGTCTCCGAGTTCCGGGCGGCCTGCATCATCCGGATCTCCCCCGACGGGCAGGGCCACTTCCTGATCGGGGGCGCCCGCCGAAGTGACGCCTGCCCGACCTGCGGCGTACGGCTCGGGCGGCCGGCCGACATCGAGGTGGTGGCCGACGGGACCGTCTTCGTCGTCGACTCGGGCGATTTCCAGGTGAGGGCCGTCCACCCCGATGGCACGATGGACACGGTGGTCGGCCCGGGGCGCAGCTCGGTCTACCCCCGGGCGCTGGCCCAGGATTCCGCCGGCCGCATCTACATCGCTGACGACGATCTGGTCTACCGCCTGGAGGCCTCCGGCACGGTCGTGGTGGCCGGGGGTGGCGGCGGGGACGTCGGCGCCGGGGCGCCGGCCACCAGCGTCCGCCTGACCCGGCCCAGCGCCCTCGCCGTGGGCCCCGCCGGCGACGTCTACATCGCCCAGGAGTCGCTCTACCGGGTGCTGCGGGTCGACCCCGCCGGGAACATCTCGGTCTTCGCCGGCACCGGGGTCGAGGGCGACACCGGCGACGGAGGGCCGGCCAACAAGGCCAACCTCGAGCCGTCGGGCCTGGCCGCCGACGCCGCCGGCAACGTGTACATAGCCAGCCAGTTCGGCCGCCGCATCCGGCGAGTCGACCCGGCCGGGCAGATCACGACGTTCGTCGGGCGGGGCCGGAGCTTCGGGGCCGCCCGGGGCGACGGCGGCCCCGCCCTCCAGGCGTCGATCGACTTCCCCGGTGACCTCGCCGTCCACGACGGCAGCCTGTACATCCTCGACGGAGGGTCACAGCCGAGCGTCCGCAAGGTCGACCGGGCCGGGACCATCACCACCGTCGCCGGCGGCGGCTGACGGCTCCGCTCCGGTCCCGGACAACAGAGCGACCCCGTGGCGCAGGGGGGAGTCCGCCACGGGGTCGTTGCTCTGTTGCTCACCCGTCACCGGTGCCGGTCGGACAGCTCCGGCCCGGCGTGGGCCACCTCGGATCGGTGGGGCGGCCCGGGTGAGACCTTGTACGGCTCCCGGACGCCGCCCGACGTCCGGGAGTCGGTTCAGGTCGCTTAGTGGTCGTCGCCCTGGTGGACGGGCTTCCGCAGCGAGCGGGTGATACCGGCGGCACCGGCGAGGCTGATGGCCGCCAGAGCGGCGAACCAGGCGCCGTTCGTGCCACCGGTGCGGGGGAGGGTGCCGCCGCCACCACCGAGGGTGCCGTCGGCCGGGGTCTGGGTCAGGGTCTTGCCGGCGACGGCCGAGATGAGGTCGGCGTCGGCGCCGAGGGACCCGACCTTGATGGTGGTCGGCTGGGTCAGCAGCGAGGTCAGGCCGAAGGCGTTGGCCAGGACGTCGGTGCCGAGCGGCAGGCCGGCCACGGCCGGGATCGGGAGGCTGAGGCCGCTGAGCACACCCGACAGGGGCCCGGCAGTGCCGACCGACGCCGGAGAGCAGGCCGCCGAGGTCGGCCGGCGGGTTGATGCTCACCCGGAGGAGGTCGAGGCCGGAGCTGGCCACGTTGTAGTCGCCCTCCACCTTGGTCGAGGCGGTCCGCTCGAGGATGCCGATGTCGATCAGGTTGCCGAGGCCGAGGGTGCTGGTGACGGTGTTGACCACACCGAGCACGCTGTCCTTGAGGGCGGTGATCTGGGCAACGGTGGCGTTGAGGTCGAGCACGCCGAGGTCCTTGCCGCCCACCTTGATGTGTGCCGAAGTTGGCCGACGTGGTGGCCGAGGAGTTGGCCAGGGTGTCAGCGGCGTTGGCCACGGCCGACAGCGAGACGCCCTCAGCTGGATCAGCGGAGCGTCGCTCAGGGTGCCGAGGAGGCCGCCGAGGACGCCCTCAGCCGGGGCCAGCAGGCTGCCGAGCCGGCCCGTCAGGGGCCGGATCACGCCGAGGATCCCGGCAGGTGCTGTTCGCACGCGCTGCAGTTGGCCGCCGATCAGGCCGTTGATGCCGCCGACGCCCGAGGAGAGCCCGAGCGTGCCGAGCAGGCCGCCGAGGAGGCCGCTGGTGCCGCCGAGGAGGCCGCCGAGGTCGACGAGGCCACCCAGGTGCTGCCGCGAGCGCTGGTCAGGCGCGGCGCAGTCAGCCGACGCCGGCCAGGAGGCCGTTCTGCAGGCTGCACCAGGCCGGTGGCGGTGCCGAGGATGCCGGAGATGTCACCGCCGGTCAGGTTGCCGAGGCCGAGGGCCGCCGGTCGGGACCGGGAGGCCGAGGCCGTCGAGCATGCCGGTCAGGGTGCCGAGCGGCAGGTCGGTCAGGTTGTTCAGGCCGAGGCCGCCGAGGAGGCCCTGCAAGGCTGAGGACGTCGACGCGCTCGATCCCGACGATGCCGGTGTCACCCATGCTCGCCGACGCCGTGGCGTTGGTGTTGAGGCCGGCGACGTTGACGCCCTTGATGCTGAGCAGGCCCTGGAGGACCGACAGGTCGGGGATGCTGGTCCCCACGATCGAGCTCACGGCGTTCTCGTCTTGCTGGCCTCGAGCTTGACCGGGTTGATCGTGCCGCTGGCCAGGAGGCCGGCGCCGAGCGGCAGGCTCGTCCCGCCACCGAGACGGCGCTACCGGGGAAGTTGACCGCCAGGGAGCGAGGGCAGCGAGACGTTGCTCGTGCCGGGGGCGCTGGCCTTGAGGGCGGGGTTCGGCAGGGCCAGGTTCAGCAGGCCGCTGGCGTCCACCGCCGA
This sequence comes from uncultured Actinomycetes bacterium, assembly GCA_963723985.1. GTDB lineage: Bacteria > Actinomycetota > Acidimicrobiia > IMCC26256 > BP-133 > BP-133. The sequence continues at coordinate 284,919 of CAVRTC010000003.1, read as the reverse complement.
CAGAGAAGCGAACGCCTGAGGGCCGGAGAGGCCGTGACGGGCCGCGTCCAGGGTCCCCTGCCCCTGGTCGGTCAGAACCTTGAGGTGCTGGAGTTGCCGAGGTCGACGCTGAGAAGAGTGATGCTGGAGGAGGCCGTACCGCGTCCCGACGTGGCCGCCGCCGCCCCACCGGCGGAGAGCCCCGTCAGGGACGCGACGACCAGGCCCACCAGCCCGATCCGGATCCTGTTCACTGAACGTCCTTTCATCGCATGTTCGGCCCCAACAGCCGCGAGGGGGCACATGGGCAAGATCGGTGGATGGGGCCCCCCGGAACATGGCCCGAAAGAACTATTTCGATGGCTCGAAAGAACTAGTCACCGCGTCTTCGTACCAATTTGGCCCAGGTCGCTCCCGGGCTTGGTTGGCCGTAGGATGGGCCCATCGCCGAGCACATCGCCCACAACCGCCGCCAGTCGGCCGTTCTCCTCGGGGCTTTTGCCGCTGTGGTGCTGGTCGTCGGCGCGCTCCTGGCCGTCCTGGCCGGGCCGGTTGTCCTGGTCGGGGCGGCGGTGGCCGCACTAGTCCTGGCGGTCCTGGCCTACCTCTACGCCGACCGCATCGTCCTCGGGCTAAGCCATGCCCAGCCCGTCCTGCTCGACGAGGAGCCCCGCTACCACAACCTCGTCGAGGGCCTCTGCGTCTCCGCCGGGCTACCGAAGCCCGACCTCTATGTGATCGACGACGACGCCCCCAACAGCTTCGCCACCGGCCGCAACCCGGCCCACGCCGCCGTCGTGGTCACCACGGGCCTCCTTCAGAAGCTGTCCCGGATGGAGCTGGAGGGCGTGCTGGCCCACGAGCTGATCCACATCCGCCGCAACGACATCCTGGTCACCAGCCTCGGCACGGCGCTGGTCGGGCTGCCGCTGCTCCCCGCCGGGCGGCTGGCCGGTCGGCTCCTGGCCGCCCTGGTCGGCCGGGGCCGGGAGAGCGACGCCGACCTGGGCGGCGTCCGGCTGACCCGCTACCCGCCGGGCCTGGCCGCCGCCCTGGAGAAGGTCCGGGCCAACGGCCCCGGAGCCGTGACGGCCTCCCAGGCCACGGCGCATCTGTGGATCTCCTCGCCCCTCGACGGCGACGACGGTCCCACCCGTCTCGAGGCGCGCATCGCCGCGCTCCGGAAGCTGTAGGCCCTTTCCGGGGGACACCCCCGAGCCCCCGGGCTCGGGATTTCCCCTCCAGAGCAACACGGGCGTGCTTTACTCACTCTGACGACGAGGGGTTCAAGGGCGGACGCCGAAATGTCGAGAAGGTTGCCATCCCGGGGGGCACCCCCGTGCCGCCGGGGCGTCCGCCGAAGAAGGAGCTCTTCCGTGCGTCTGCGCCGTCGCACCGTCGCCGTCATCGGTCTCGTCGCGCTCGCCACCGCGGCCTGCGGAGGCTCGGAGCCGAAGCCCGTCGCCGCCGTCACCCAGGTGTCGGAAGGCACCGTCACGACGGAGGGCGCGCCTCTGGCGCCGCTCACCGGTCTGTCCGACGCCAGCGGCGCCACGAGGTCCCGCCCATCCCTGGCGGTCAAGATCGACAACGCCCCCGAGGCCCGGCCCCAGTCCGGTCTCGACGTGGCCGACGTCGTCTACGAGGAGGTCGTCGAGGGCGGCGTGACCCGCTTCATCGCCATCTTCCACTCGGCGGCGCCGGGCGTGGCCGGGCCCGTCCGTTCGGTACGGCCCATGGACCCCGACATCCTGGCGGCCTACCACGGTCTCTTCGCCTACTCCGGCGGCATCCCCGCCTTCGTCTCGCTGATGCGGAAGGCCCCGGTGCAGGACGTGAACGTCGACGTCGCCACCGACGGCTACAGCTGGGACAAGTCCCGCCGGGCGCCCCACAACACGTTCATCTCCCCCGAGAAGCTCTGGCCCAAGGCCAAGGGCGACAACGCCGCTCCGCCCCAGGCGATGTTCGAGTTCCGGGCGGCCGGCGAGCCCTTCGGCGACGCCGACGCCACCCACCTCTCAATGACCTACTCGCCCCGGGCCAGCGCCACCTACGACTGGGACGCCGCCTCCGGTACCTGGAAGCGGGGTGAGAACGGCACGGCCCACGTGACCGCGTCCGGGGCCCAGGTCGCCCCCCACAACCTCGTGATCCAGTTCGTGACCACGCGAACCCTCGGCTACAAGGACCAGTCCGGCACCAACGTCGTCGAGTCGGAAGTGGTCGGTTCGGGCGACGCCTGGTTCCTGTCCAACGGCCGGATCGCCAAGGGCCGCTGGTCGAAAGCGTCGCAGTCGGCGGTCACCAGGTACACAGACGCCGGCCGGCAACCCGGTCAAGCTCAGCGCCGGCCGCACCTGGGTGCACTTCGCCCCGGTCGGCACCCCGGTCACCACCCGGTAGGCGCCACCTGGCCCGGGGACCGAGGGCCGGGTGAAGCTGCCTAGACTCGGAGGCGCATCCACTGGCGCACCGAGGAGAGGGCGGGGTATGGCGGCCGACGAACGCAGCACCGGTACGGCCCGCGTCAAGCGGGGCCTGGCCGAGATGTTGCGGGGCGGCGTGATCATGGACGTCGTCACCGCCGAGCAGGCGAAGATCGCCGAGGACTCGGGCGCGGCGGCGGTCATGGCTCTCGAGCGGGTCCCGGCCGACATCCGCCGCGACGGCGGCGTGGCCCGGATGAGCGACCCGGCCATGATCGAGTCGATCAAGGCCGCCGTCACGATCCCGGTCATGGCCAAGTGCCGGATCGGCCACTTCGCCGAGGCCCAGGTCCTCCAGGCCCTCGGGGTCGACTACATCGACGAATCCGAGGTTCTCACCCCGGCCGACGAGGCGCACCACGTCGACAAATGGGCCTTCACGACCCCGTTCGTCTGCGGCGCCACGAACCTCGGTGAGGCCCTGCGCCGCCTCTCCGAAGGGGCGGCGCTGATCCGCTCCAAGGGCGAGGCGGGGACGGGCAACATCGTCGAGGCCGTCCGCCACCTGCGCTCCATCCTCGGCGACATCCGGAAGATCCAGACGGCCGACCCGGCCGAGCTCTTCGGCTGGGCGAAGGAGCTGCGAGCGCCGATCGACCTCGTGGCCGAGGTGGCCGAGAAGGGCGAGCTCCCGGTTCCGCTGTTCTGCGCCGGGGGGATCGCCACCCCGGCCGACGCCTCGCTGGTCATGCAGCTCGGCGCCCAGTCGGTCTTCGTCGGCAGCGGCATCTTCAAGTCGGCCGACCCCGCCCCCCGGGCCAAGGCCATCGTCGAAGCCACCACCCACTACCGCGACGCCGAGATCATCGCCAAGGTGTCCCGGGGGCTCGGCGAGCCCATGAAAGGCGAAGAAATCGACAAGCTCGAGGTCAAGCTGGCGGAGCGGGGTTGGTGAGCGTGATCTCGGCCGCGGTGCCTCCAGGTGAAGGTCGGAGTCCTCGCTCTCCAGGGGGGCTTCCGGCCCCACGCTGAGGCCCTGGGCGCCCTCAACGCTGAGGCCGTCGAGGTGCGCCTGCCCCGCGACCTGGCCCAGGTCGAGGCGCTCGTCCTCCCCGGTGGGGAGTCGACGACGGTCGGCCGCCTCTTACAGACATCGGAGCTGATCGAGCCGCTCCAGGAGCGCCTGGCGGCCGGGATGTCCGTCCTCGGCACCTGCGCCGGGCTGATCCTGCTGGCTTCCGAGGTGCTCGACGGGCGCCCTGACCAGCCCGTTCTCAGCGCCATCGACCTCACCGTGCGGCGTAACGCCCACGGCCGTCAGAACCAGTCTTTCGAAGCACCACTTGAAATCACCGGCCTCGCAGGTGGAGCCTTCCCGGGTGTGTTCATCCGGGCCCCGGGGATCGAGCGCCACGGCGACGGCGTCGAAGTGCTCGCCCGACTCCCCGCGGGGCGAGGCGGTGGCGGCCCGACAGGGGGCGGTCACGGTCTGCGCCTTCCATCCCGAGCTGGCCGGCGATCTGCGCTTCCACCAGCACTTCCTCTCGAGCTTGTGAGGTGAAACGAGCATGAGCGGCCATTCGAAATGGGCCACCACCAAGCACCAGAAGGCGGCCAAGGACAAGGTCCGGGGCAAGCTCTTCGCCAAGCTGATCCGCCAGGTCGAGGTGGCGGCCCGGGAAGGCGGCGGTGACCTGACGGCCAACGCCACCCTGCGGGCCATGTACGACAAGGCCCGGGAGGCGTCGGTGCCCCTCGACACGATCGAGCGGGCCATCAAGCGGGGGACGGGCGAACTCGAGGGCGTCACCTACGAGTCGGTCACCTACGAGGGCTACGCCCCCAACGGCGTGGCCGTCATCGCCGAGTGCCTGACCGACAACCGCAACCGGACCACGTCGGAGGTGAAGAACGTCTTCACTCGGAATGGGGGCTCGCTGGCCGAGCCTGGGGCGGTGGCCTGGCAGTTCCACCGCAAGGGGATGATCATCATCGACAAGACCAGCGGGGTCGACGAGGACGAGCTGATGCTGGCGGCGCTCGAAGCCGGAGCGGAGGACGTCACCGACCAGGGCGACACCTTCGACATCACCACCGCCCCGACCGACTTCACCGCCGTGCGCGACGCGCTGACCGAGGCCGAGATCACCTTGGCCTCGGCCGACCTGACGATGATCGCCACCACGGCCGTGCCACTCACGACCGAGGCCGACGCCCGCAAGGTGCTCCGGGTCCTCGACGCCCTCGAGGACAACGACGACGTGCAGAACGTCTACGCCAACTTCGACATCCCCGACGAGATCTTCCAGGCGGTCTCGGCCGAGTAGGGGAGCGGCAAAATCTCTGCCGCCACCGACCCCCGGGTCGGGGTCATCGTCCTCGCTGCCGGCCGGGGCAGCCGCTTCGGCGATGCGGCCCCGAAGACGCTGGCCCGCCTCGGTCGCCGTCCGCTGGTAGCCCACGCCGTGGCCGCGGCCCGGTCCAGCGGGCTGCGACCCGTGGTGGTCGTCGTGGGCTGCCAGGCCTCCGACGTGGCCGCCGCCGCCGGGGTCGGCATCGAGGTCCTCATCGAGAACCCCGACTGGGAGGAGGGGATGTCGACCAGCCTCCGGGCGGGGCTGGCCGCCGTCCTGGCCGACCGGTCGGTGACCGCCGTGGCCGTGGCGCTGGCCGACCAACCCCGGATCGGCGCCGAGGCCTACCGGCGCCTGGCCGAGGCCCACCGGGAGGGGGTCGAGCTGGCCGTGGCCACGTACGGCGGGAAACGGGGGCACCCCGTCCTCATCGGCCGGACCCACTTCGCCGAGGCCATGAAGATGACCGGCGACGAGGGGGCGCGCACGCTGCTGGCCATCCATCCGGTGGTCGAGGTGCCCTGCGACGGCACCGGGGAGACGACCGACGTCGACACCCCCGCCGACCTGGCGGCGCTGGAAGGCAAGGCGCCGAGCTAGCGAAGGGCATACGGTGGATACCGGGCGATGACCGAGGAGGCCGGATGGCGGTCGTCCAGGTCGCGGTGGTGTTCACGGATCTGGTGGGGTCGACCGATCTCTGGGCGCGCCTGGGTGTGGCCGAGGCCGACGAGCTCCGTCACACCCACTTCCGGTTGCTCCGGGCGGCCGTCCAAGCCAGTGGTGGGACGGAAGTGAAGAACCTCGGTGACGGGATCATGGCCGTGTTCGCTCTGCCATCGGCCGCGCTGTCCTGTGCCGTCGCCCTCCAGCAGGCCTTCGAGGTCCACAACCGGGGAGCCGCATGCCCTCTGTCGGTCCGCGTGGGCATCTCCACCGGAGAGGCCACCAGTGAGAACGGGGACTACTTCGGCGATCCGGTGGTGGAGGCGGCCCGGCTGTGCGCCTGGGCCGAAGGCGGCCAGATCCTGGCCGCCGAGGTCGTTGGGTCGCTGGCCGGCCGCCGGGCGCCGTGCACGTTCCGGTCCGTGGGTGACCTCGAGCTGAAGGGCCTTCCCGAACCGCTCCCCACCGTCGAGGTGGTGTGGGAAGCCCAGCCTCCGGGGCTGGAGGTGCCCCTCCCGACCCGGCTTCTGGCCGCACCTCCTGTCGGGCTGTTCGGCCGAACAGCGGAGCTTGACCATTTGGCTTCCGTCCTGAAGCAGGTGGGCGGCGGAGAAGGCTGCCGGACGGTGCTCATCTCGGGCGAGCCGGGGCTGGGCAAGACGACGCTGTCGGCCGCCTTCGCCCGCACGGCCCATTCGGACGGCGCCACCGTTCTCTACGGCCGCAGCGAGGAGGACCTCGGCCTGCCCTATCAGCCGTTCGCCGAGGCGCTGACCGATTTCGTGACCGCCGCCGCCGAGGATCTGCTGGCCACCCACGTGGCGCGTTACGGCGGTGAGCTGGCCGGGCTGGTCCCGAATCTGGCCGACCGGCTCGGGCCGGCGCTGCCACCACCTTCGCGGCAGCGACTACGAGGGGCAGCGCCACCTTCTCTTCGCCTCGGTCGTCGGCTTGCTGGCCACGATGGCCGTCGCCCGTCCGGCGATTCTCGTACTCGACGATCTGCACTGGGCCGATCCCGGGACACTGCTCCTGCTCCGGCATCTCGTCGAGTCGCCGGCGCTGTCCGGGCTCATGATCGTGGGCGCCTTCCGCAGCAGCGACCTCGTCCCCGACGCGCCCCTCAGCGACACGCTGGCCAGCCTGCGCCGGGTCGAGGGCGTCGTCCGCGTCGAGCTGACCGGCCTCGATGAGGCCGATGTCGCCGCCCTCCTGGAGTCCGGCGCCGGCCATCCTCTGGGTGACGAGATCAGCGACCTCCCCCGGCAGTTGCAGCGCGAGACCGGCGGCAACCCCTTTTTCCTTCTCGAGCTCACCCGGCACCTCATCGACGGAGGCTGGCTGTTCGAGGAGGACGGCCGCTGGCGGGCGAGACCGCAGCTGGCCACGCTCGGCATGCCCGACAGCCTCCGGGAGGTGGTGGGCCGGCGCGCGTCGGCCGGCTCGGCGACCCGGCGGGGGTCGTGCTCACCGTGGGCGCCGTGGTTGGGCGGGAGTTCGAGGTCGGGCTCGTGGCGCAGATCGCCGCCGTGCCCGAGGACGCCGCCGTCGAGGCCTGCGACCGGGCGGTGGCCGCCCGGCTGCTGACCGATGTGGCGCCGGGCCGCTACAGCTTCGCCCACGCGGTCATCCAGTACACGCTGGCCGAGAGCCTGAGCGCCACCCGCCGGGCCATGACCCACCGCCGTATCGCCGAGGCGCTCGACGCCGAGGACCGCGGCACGGGAGCACATATCGGGGAAGTGGCGCACCACTGGTTGGCCGCCACATCGAGCGCCGACGTCCACCGGGCCGTCGATGCCGCCCGACGAGCCGGGGAAGCGGCGCTGGCCGCCTTGGCGCCGGAGGAAGGCGCGGCGCTGGTTCTCGAGAGCGCTGGAGATCGGTCCTGACCAGATGAGCCGGACGGACCTGCTCATCGGCCTCGGGAACGCCCAGCGCCTGGCCGGCGACATCGGCTACCGGGAGACGCTGCTGGAGGCGGCCCGGCTGGCCTTGGCCCACGGCGACAGCGGCCGCCTGGTCCGTTCGGTGCTCGACAACAGCCGGGGGATCCTGAGTAGTTCCTACAAGGTCGACCACGAGAAGATCGAGGCGATGGAGCGGGCCCTGAGCATGACCCACGGGGACAGCTCAGACCGGGCCCGGCTGCTGGCCATGCTCGGCGCCGACAGCCTGTTCCTCGGCGATCGCGCTGCCTCCATCAGCTTGGTGAACGATGCCCTGGCGATGGCCCGGCGCCTCGGCGACCCGGTGACGATGGCCCGGGTGGCGAACATGGTCTACTTCGGCCTCAGTGCCCCCGACCGGCACGACGACCTCCTGGCCCTCACCGCCGAGGCGGTGACCTGCGCCGAGGCTCAGCCCGACCCGGCCGTCCGGCACTGGGCGCACCGGCTCCGCCTGTACTCCCACCTTCAGGACGGTGACCTCGGCGGAATCGACGCGCACCTCCCCGACGTCCTCCGGTACGCCGACGCCGCCGGGGATCCGGCGCTGCAGTGGGGAGCCACCTTCATCCGGTCGTGGCGGGCGCTCCTCGACGGCCGCCTCGACGACGCGGGAACGGCTCGCTCGGGAAGCGGCCGAATGGGGCGAGCGGACCGGTCAGCCCGAGGCGCCCGCCGTCCTGCTGATACAGCTCGGCGAGATTCGCCGACAGGAGGGCCGGTTGGCCGAGATGGAGCCGGCGCTCGCCGCGGCCGCCGAGGCGAACCCCGACTATTCGGTGCTGCCGGCCATGCTCACCTTCTGCCGGTGGCAGGCCGGGCGCCGGAACGAAGCCGCCGAGCTGCTCCAGATGGCCTCGGCTGACGGGTTTGTGGGGTTGAGCTACGACCTGTTCTGGGCCTACACGCTGGTCTTCTACGCCGAGGTGGCCGCCGCCCTCGGCACCACCGAGAGCGCCGCGGTGCTCTACGGCCTGCTGCGGCCGTGGTCGGACCAGGTGGTCACGGTGACGGCCGCCCAGATGGGCTCGATCGCGCTCTACCACGGGGATGCTGGCCGCCAGCCTCGGTGACCTCGAAGCCGCCGAGGCGGAGCTGGAGAAGGCGGTGGCCGCCAATCAGCGTTTCGGCTCGACCTATTGGACCGCCCGGGCCCAGACCGAACTGGACCGGGTCAGGCCGCCTGGAACGGATGGGCCGGGCTGATCTCCCAGACCTCGGTGACAGCCATCACCGGGATGAAGCTGTCGGTGCCGTCGATCAGGATCCACACGCTGGAGAGCCCGGGGCGACCGGCGGAGATGAGCTGGGCGTCGAGGACTCGGGACCCGTCGTTGAGCACCAGGCTGACCCGACGCCCCTCGAGGTGGCGCAACGTCTGATGGATTTGTTCAGCCACCATGCACCTCTCTCCCACGACGCCTTCAGTCGGCGTTCACATCAGGGTTTCGAGGCGATCACTGGCAAAACCTGCTGGTCAAGGGGTGCAACAGCCGTTTGGACCCATCTGTTCCATTTCGGGACGGCGAGCCCTGGGGAAATCCACGAGGCTGTCACACCCCGGCTGTAGGCTCGAACCCATGTTCGGATCGGCCGGGGGCGCCGTCGTGCTGGGCATCGACCCGGGCGTCTCCCGCTGCGGCTACGGCGCGGTGGCGGCCTCGGGCAGTTCGCTGGCCGCGGTGGCCTTCGGCGTCATCCGCACCCCGCCCGGCGACCCCCTGCCCGACCGGCTGGCCGCCCTCCAGGGCGAGCTCGAGGCGCTGGTGGCCGACCTGCGCCCGGTGGCGGTGGCGGTCGAGCGGGTGTTCTTCCAGAACAACGTCCGCACGGCCATGTCGGTCGGCCAGGCCAGCGGGCTGGCCCTGGTCGTGGCCGCCCGGGCCGGCATCCCCGTCTGCCAGTACACGCCCAACGAGGTGAAGCAGGCGGTGGCCGGCTACGGCGCCGCCGGGAAGGCCCAGGTGCAGGCCATGGTGGCCCGGCTCCTCCACCTGCCCGAGGTCCCGAAGCCGCCCGACGCCGCCGACGCCCTGGCCCTGGCCATCTGCCACCTCTCGGCGGGCCGGTTCCGGGCCGCGGCCGACGCCGCCGAGACCATCGACGCCCACGGCCCTGCCGGGGGGGCCGCCGCCCGGCCGGTCCCGGGGCTGGCCCGGGCCATCGCCGCCGCCACGTCCCGTCCATCCCACCCGTCACCGGCGCGCTTTGGCGGAACTATTCCGCCAAAGCGCGTCGGTGAACCGTCGATCCAGAGGTCGGCGGAGCGAAGCCGCCCAGAAGGAGAGCAGTCATGATCGGTTCCCTCCGCGGGACGGTGCTCGACCGACTCATCGGAGGCGAGGTGCTCCTCGAGGTCGGGGGCGTGGGTTACCGGGTGGCGGTCCCCTCCGGGACCGTCGCGGCCCTCGAGCCCGGGGAGCCCGCCTTTCTCTTCACCCATCTGGTGGTGCGGGAGGACGTCCTGAGCCTCTACGGGTTCCCCGACCGGGACCAGCGCGACACCTTCGAGGCGCTCATGAGCGCCACCGGGGTCGGGCCGAAGCTGGCGCTGGCCATCCTCTCGGCGCACTCGCCCTCGGCCCTGCGGCGGGCGGTGATCGAGGGCGACCTCGACGCCCTGACCCTCGTGCCCGGGGTCGGGAAGCGCACTGCCCAGCGGCTCATGATCGAACTGTCGGCCAAGCTCGGGGCCACCGCGCCGCGACCTGGCCCTCGTCGAGAGCGGGCCGAGCGGCCGGGCCGAGATGCGCGCCGCCCTGGAGGGGCTCGGCTACGGCACGGAGGAGGTCCGCTACGTGCTCGACACGTTGCCCGACGACGGGCCGGTCGAGGTGCTGCTGAAGGAGGCCCTCAAGCTGCTGGCGGCGTTCGAGCGGGCGCCGCTCGGGGCGCCGTCGAAGCGGCCCGTCCTCAACGGGAACGGCAAGCGCCGTGCGTGAGGAACTGCTCCGGGCGGGAGCATCCCCGGCCGAGGAGGCGGAGGAGACGACGCTGCGGCCCCGGCGCCTGGCCGAGTTCATCGGCCAGCCGGCGCTGCGGGAGCACCTCGAGATCGTCCTCGGCGCCGCCCGCCAGCGGGGCCAGGCCGTCGACCACCTCTTATTCGCGGGCCCTCCTGGCCTCGGGAAGACCACCCTCGCCGGGATCGTGGCCGCCGAGATGGGGGCGGGCCTGCGGATCACCAGCGGGCCGGCCCTGGAGCGGTCGGGCGACCTGGCCGCCATTCTGACCAACCTCGACGAGGGCGACGTCCTCTTCATCGACGAGATCCACCGCCTCCACCGGATCGTGGAGGAGGTCCTCTACCCCGCCATGGAGGACTTCTGCCTCGACATCGTGATCGGCAAGGGCCCCTCGGCCCGCTCGATCCGCCTGGACCTGCCCCGCTTCACCCTGGTCGGTGCCACCACCCGGACGGGTTTGATCACCGGCCCCCTGCGGGACCGGTTCGGGTTCGTGGCCCGCCTCGACTACTACGACACCGCCGACCTCGACGCCGTGGTCCAGCGCGCCGCCCGCATCCTCGGCGTGGGCCTGAAGCCGGAGGGGGCGGCCGAGATCGCCGTGCGGGCCCGGGGGACGCCCCGCATCGCCAACCGCCTGCTGCGCCTGGTGCGCGACTTCGCCGAGGTCCGGGCCGACGGCCTCGTCACCGGGAACGTGGCCCGGGAAGCGTTGAAGCTGTTCGAGGTCGACGAACGGGGTCTGGACAAGGTCGACCGGAACATCCTCGTGACTCTGTGCCGCACGTTCGGCGGGGCACCCGTCGGCCTCTCGACCCTGGCGGTCTCCGTCGGGGAGGAGCCGGAGACGGTCGAGGACGTCTACGAGCCGTATCTCCTGAAGGAGGGGTTCCTCCAGCGGACGCCCCGGGGGAGGGTGGCCACGGCCGCCGCCTTCGCCCACCTCGGCCTGGCGGCGCCCCTGGACGGGAGCGCCCCGACCGAACCGGCGCTGTTCGACGACCGCGGTAGCATCCAGGCTTCCCCCGACCGGTAGATCCGGGAGTTTCTCCTGCCGTGGTAGCCCTTCTCTGGATGGTCCTGATGCTCGGCGCGTTCTACGTGCTGCTCCTCCGGCCGCAGCGTCAGAACATGGCCCGTCACCAGGCTCTCATGGCCAGTCTCGAGGAGGGCGACGAGGTGATGACGATGGGCGGGATCTTCGGTCACATCCGCCGGCTCGACGACGAGGTCATCGACCTCGAGGTCGCCCCCGGAACGTCGTTCCGGGTGGCCCGGTCGGCCATCTCACGGAAGGTCCAGATCTGACGTGCGGCGTTATGTCCTCCGGCTGATCTTCAGCATCGCTCTGGTGGTGGTCCCGCTCATCGCCGTCTTCGCCACCGACACCACGCCCCAGCTCGGCCTCGACCTCCAGGGCGGGATCTCCGTCGTCCTGGCTCCCAAGGCCGGCTCCGGTTCCACGTCCGACACGCTGGACCAGGCGGTCGAGATCATCCGCCGCCGTGTCGACTCCCTCGGCGTGGCCGAGCCGGAGATCACCCGTCAGGGCGACAACGTCATCATCGACCTTCCCGGCGTGAAGGAGCGTGACCGGGCGTTGCGCATCGTCGGCCAGACGGCCGAGCTCCGCTTCCGGCCCGTCCTCCAGGAGCTGCCGGGAGAGACCGAGGCGGTGACGACGACCACCACCGCCACCACCGCTCCCGGGGCGACCACCACCACGGCCGCCGGGGGAGGCGCCAGCACGACCACCACCGCCCCGGGCGGTGCGACCACGACCGCCACCACGCCGGGGTCGACATCGACCACCGTCCAGCGGGGCTCCGTCACCGGTGAAGGGGGCGGGCTGGTGCAGGGGCAGGCGACGACGACATCCACGGCGGCGACGACGACCACGACGGCTCCGGGGGCGACCACCACCACCGTTCCGCCCACGACGACGACCACGGTGGCGCCGCTCACCGGCATCGTGAAGACGACGCCTTCGGCGGAGGACGCGCCTGACAAGGAGGTCGTGCTCCCGGTCCGCGAGGGCGCCGACAAGCTGGCCGCCCGCCTGCGGCTCGGGCCGGCGCTCATGACCGGGAAGGACGTGAGCACCGCCCGCTCGGCGTTCGAGAGCGGTCAGGGCTGGGTCGTCCACCTGGAGTTCACCGGCGACGGTTTCAAGACGTTCCAGGGAGTCGCCCAGCAGTACTACCAGAAGCAGATCGCCATCGTCCTCGACGGGGTGGTCCAGTCCTACCCGGTGATCCAGGACCCCAACTTCGACGTGAACAACGTCGTCATCAGCGGCGACTTCAAGGAAGGGGAGGCGCGCGACCTGGCCCGGGTGCTCAAGTACGGTGCCCTTCCCGTCCCGCTGGAGCGCCAGACGGTGCAGGATGTCTCGCCCAGCCTCGGGAAGGACCAGCTCCGGTCCGGCATCGTCGCCGGTCTGTTCGGCCTGGCGCTGGTGGCCGTCTACATGCTCGTGTACTACCGGATGCTGGGCATGGTGATCTGGGCGGGCCTGCTGCTGGCGGCCGGGGCGCTCTACACCCTGACGTCGTGGCTCGGGCAGACCATCGGTCTGACCCTCACGCTGTCGGGCGTCACCGGCATCATCGTCTCGGTCGGCATCACCGTCGACTCCTACGTCGTCTACTTCGAACGCCTCAAAGACGAGGTGCGGAGCGGGAAGACGATCCGGTCGTCGCTCGACCGGGGCTTCTCCCGGTCGTTCCGGACGATCCTGGCCGCCGACTTCGTGTCGCTCATCGGCGCCGGCCTGCTGTACTGGTTGGCCGTCGGGTCGGTCCGAGGGTTCGCCTTCTTCCTCGGCCTGTCGGTCCTGCTCGACATCTTCGTGGCCTACTTCTTCATGCACCCGCTGGTCAGCATCATCGGCCGCAAGCCGGCCTTCACCAAGGCGAGATGGCTCGGCATCTCCTCCGGTCTCGGCGTGAAGGAGGCGGCGGCATGAGCCTGCGGGACACGCTCAGCGACATCTTCCACGAGCAGACGAACTACGACTTCGTCGGGCCCAAGAGGAAGTGGTTCGTCTTCTCCGGGGTCCTGATCCTCATCGGCCTCGCCGCCCTGGGGGTACGAGGCCTCAATCTGGGGATCGAGTTCAAGGGCGGGACGGCCTGGGAGGTCGAGGTCCAGGGGAGGGACGCCACCGTCGACGGCGCCGGGGATGCGGCGGAGTCCGCCGGGCTCATCGATCCCAGCGTCCAGATCGTCGGGGGCGACTCCGTGCGGGTGGAGTCCCGCCGGGTCACCATCGAGGAGCAGGAGAAGGTCCGCGCCGCGCTGGCCGAGTACGCCAACGCCCAGGTCACCGACGTCAGCATCAACGATGTCGGGCCGTCGTGGGGTCGGGAGGTCAGCGAGAAGGCGCTCCAGGCCCTGTTCGTCTTCTTCCTGGCCATCGCCGCCTACCTGTCGCTGCGGTTCGAGTGGAAGATGGCCATCGCGGCGCTGGCCGCCGTGGTCCACGACATCTTCATCACGGTCGGCGCCTATGCCGTGAGCGGGTTCCCGGTCACGCCGGCCACCGTCATCGCCTTCCTCACCATCCTCGGTTTCTCGCTCTACGACACGGTGGTGGTCTTCGACAAGGTCGACGAGAACGTGGCCGGCATCGGCGCCTCCGGGCGGGAGACGTACTCGGCGGTCGTCAACCGGTCGATGAACGAAGTGCTGATGCGGTCGCTCAACACGTCGATCACGGCCGTGCTGCCCGTCCTGTCCCTGCTGATTGTCGGCGCCTACATCCTCCAGGCGGCCACCCTCAAGGACTTCGCCCTGGCGCTGTTCATCGGCCTGCTGACCGGGGCCTACTCGTCGATCTTCGTGGCCACGCCGTTCCTGGCGGTGCTGAAGGAGCGCGAACCCCGCTACGCCGCCATCCGCCACAAGCTGGCCGGGCGGGGCGCCACCGTGGCCGCCCCGGCCTACGCCGGCGCCCCAACGGCTGGCGGCGGAGCGAGCGGCGGCCGCGTCCTCGACACCCCCGACGACGAGGTGGCCGACGCCGGCCAGTCCGCCACCGGCGGGTCGCCCCGGGTCGCCCCCCGCCCGGTCCCGACGCGCCGCCCCGGCGCCGCCGCCCCCCGACCCCGCCAAAAGCGCCGACGGCGGTAGCCCGGGGACGGAGAGTGTTGGGTCGCCAGGTACGCTGGATGTGTGGAGCCTGACGTTCCTCGCCTCAAGGACCTGATCCGAGACATCCCCGACTTTCCCAAGGTCGGGGTCGTCTTCAAGGACATCACGCCCCTCCTGGCCGACCCGGAGGGCTTCTCGCTCGTGGTCGAGAACCTGTGCTCCCGCTTCGACGGGCGCGGGATCACCAAGGTCGTGGGGGTCGAGGCCCGGGGCTTCATCATCGCCGCCCCGGTCGCCCACCGGCTCGGTGCCGGGTTCGTGCCCGTCCGCAAGGTCGGCAAGCTGCCGTGGGAAGTGGAAGCCGAGGCCTACGAGCTGGAGTACGGCACCGGGCTCCTCGAGATCCACAGCGACGCCGTCGACATCGACGAGCACGTGCTCATCATCGACGACGTCCTGGCCACCGGTGGAACCGCCTCCGCCACCATCCGCCTGATCGAGCGCCTCGGCGCCAAGGTGGCCGGGCTGGGCTTCGTGATCGAACTCGGCTTCCTCAACGGCCGGCGGCAGCTGCCCGGGCGCGAGATCCTCTCGCTGCTCCACTACGAATGAGCACCGTCGACCGGCGTATCGACCTGCGGGCGGAGGGGCGGCGGGCGATCGTGCCCTGGCGTCGCCACCACGCCAGCTCCGAGGTCGCCCCGCTGCTGTCGGCCTTCCTCGAGCGCCACCCCAAGGGGGAGACGGGCCGGATCGAGCGGGCCTTCGAGCTGGCCAAGAAGGCCCATCAGGACCAGGTGCGCCGTTCCGGCGACCCCTACATCTCCCATCCGCTGTCGGTGGCCCGGATCCTGGCCGGCCTGGGCCTCGACGACGTGACGATCGCCGCCGCCCTGCTCCACGACGCAGTGGAGGACACCGAGGTCACGCTGGCCGACATCTCCAAGGACTTCGGGCCCGACGTCGCCGCCATCGTCGACGGTGTCACCAAGCTGGACCGCCTCCAGTTCGACACCAAGGAGGCCCAGCAGGCCGCCACGCTGCGGAAGATGCTCGTGGCCATGGCCAAGGACATCCGTGTCCTGCTGATCAAGCTGGCCGACCGGCTCCACAACATGCGGACGATCGCCGCCCTCCCCGAAGGGAAGCAGCGCCGCATCGCCCAGGAGACCCTCGACATCTACGCCCCGCTGGCCCACCGCCTCGGGATCCAGGACGTGAAGTGGCAGCTGGAGGACCTGAGCTTCGCCGTCCTCTATCCCAAGCGCTACGCCGAGATCGAGCAGATGGTGGCCAGCCGGGCCCCCGAGCGCGACTTCTACCTCCGGGAAGTGCTCGAAGCTGTCTCGAACCGCCTGGCGGTGCTGCGCATCCGGGCCGACGTCTCCGGTCGCCCGAAGCACTTCTTCTCCATCTACGAAAAGATGGTCGTGAAGGGCAAGGAGTTCGACGAGGTCCAGGACCTGGTCGCCATCCGGGTGGTCGTCGACTCGGTGAAGGACTGCTACGGCGCCCTCGGTTCGATCCACGCCCTGTGGAAGCCGATCCAGGGGCGCTTCAAGGACTACATCGCCATGCCCAAGTTCAACCTCTACCAGTCGTTGCACACGACGGTGGTGGGGCCTCAGGGCAAGGCGGTCGAGGTCCAGATCCGGACCAAAGAGATGCACCAGCGGGCGGAGTTCGGCATCGCCGCCCACTGGGGCTACAAGGAGAACCGCTCGCCGCAGGAAGACCTCGGCTGGCTCCAGCGCCTCGTCGACTGGCAGCAGGAGACGGCCAACCCCACCGAGTTCATGGAGGTCCTGAAGGTCGACCTCGAGCAGGACGAGGTCTTCGTCTTCACCCCCAAGGGCGACGTGGTGACGCTGCCGTCCGGCGCGACGGCGGTCGACTTCGCCTACACGGTCCACACCGAGGTCGGGCACCGCTGCATCGGCGCCCGGGTCAACGGCCGGCTGGTGCCGCTCGACTCGGCGCTGGCATCGGGCGACTCGGTCGAGATCTTCACCTCCAAGGTGGCCGGCGCCGGCCCCTCGCGGGACTGGCTTCGCTTCGTCCAGACGCCCCGGTCCCGGTCGAAGATCCGCCAGTGGTTCTCCCGGGAGCGCCGCGACGACGCCATCGAGACTGGCCGAGAAGAGCTGGTGAAGGCGCTGCGCAAGGAGGGGCTGCCCGTCCAGAAGCTGGCCGGGTCGTCGATCCTGGTCAAGGTGGCCGTGGCCATGAACTACGCCGACCTCGAGACCCTCCACGCCGCCATCGGCGAGGGTCACGTGTCGGCCAAGGCGGTGGCCCAGCGGATCCAGCGGGAGATGCGGGGCGGCGAGGAGCAGATCTCCACCACCGCCACCCGCCCCCGGCGCAGGACCCGGGGGCGCACTCCAAGATCGGCGTCCACGTCGAAGGGCTCGACGACGTGCTCGTCCGCCTCTCCCGGTGCTGCACGCCGGTACCCGGCGACGAGATCATCGGCTTCGTCACCCGGGGCCGCGGTGTGTCGGTCCACCGGGCCGACTGCGCCAACGCCGCCGGCCTGACCAGCCAGAGCTCCCGGCTCATCGAGGTGGAGTGGGACGGGCAGAGCTCGGGCAGCTGGGTCGTCTCGATCCAGATCGAGGCCCTCGACCGGTCGAAGCTCCTGCGCGACGTGGCCCAGGTCCTGGCCGACCACCACGTCGACATCATCACCTGCTCGACCCACACCACCGCCGACCGGGTGGCCACGCTCCACTTCGACTTCGAGCTCTCCGACCCCGGCCACCTCGACTCGATCCTGGCCGCCGTGCGCCGGGTCGACTCGATCTACGAGGTGTCGAGGGTCCTTCCGGGCAAGATGCCCGCCCACTGACGTCGGGACGCCGTTCCCCTAGAGCGGATCGGTCACGAAGACGTTCACAGAGGTGGCGTTGTTCTCGGGCCTGAGGTCGGCCACCGGGCCCTCCGCGTCGACCGTGGCGGTATTGAGGGGTGTCCCCGCCGCTCCCGCTCTGGCGACCACGGTCACGGTCGCCGTAGCCCCGCGGGGAAGAGGATCGAGCGGACAGACGACCCGTCCCGACGAACCCACGGCCGGGGTCGTGCACTCGGCTCCGGCGCTCGAGACGAAGGTCATCGACGCGGGAAGCCGATCCGTGAGGGTGGCGCCGGGAACACCGAGGGACCCGAAATTCGTCACCGTGATGCTGAAGGTGACGGTGTCCCCGACCCGCACGGTCAACGGCGACGCCGTCTGCATCACCGCCAGGTCAGGAGCCAACCCGGTGTCGTAGCGGGCCAGCGCACTGTCGAAGGACCGATCCAGAATCGCCTGGCCGGCCGTGAGCAGTTTGCCGTCGGATTGCAGGATTGCGTCCAGGGCCAGGTCGGCCTTTCCGGCGAAGTCGGTGGTGATCTTGCCGGCGTTGCCGAAGTTTGGGTCGAGGGTCCCGTCGGGGTTGTAGCGGGCCAGCGCCACGTCGACATCGGTGCTCTGGCTGGTGGCGGAGCCGGCGGTGAGCAGCTTGCCGTCGGGTTGGAGGACGGCGGCGTAGGCCGCGTCGGGCGCTCCGGCGAAGTCAGTGGTGACCTTGCCGGCGGTGCCGAACGTGGTGTCGAGGGTTCCGTCGGGGTTGTAGCGGGCCAGTGCGACGTCCAGGCTGCCCAAGGTGGCGTACCCGACCACGAGCAGCTTGCCGTCGGGCTGGAGCACGACTGTTGTGGCCAGGTCGGCCTTTCCGGCGAAGTCGGTGGTGACCTTGCCGGCGGTGCCGAACGTGGTGTCGAGGGTTCCGTCCGGGTTGTAGCGGGCCAGCGCGACGTCGGAGGTCCCACCGGTGACGGCCGAACCCGCCGTCACCAGCTTGCCGTCGGGTTGGAGGATGACTGCGTGGACCGAGTCGTCGTCCCCGGCGAAGTCGGTGGTGACCTTCCCGGCGGTGCCGAAGGTGGGGTCGAGGGTTCCGTCCTGGTTGTACCGGGCGAGGGCAAAGTCGTCCGAGAGGAACGTCAAGCCTGCGTACCCGACGGCGACGAGCTTGCCGTCGGGCTGGAGCACCAGGCCCTGGGCCGAGTCGTGGGAACTCGCCGCCAGGTCGGTGGTCACCTTGCCGGCGACGCCGAAGGTGCGATCGAGGGTTCCGTCGGGGTTGTACCGGGCGAGGCCGAAGTCGAATCCCCCGGGGGCCGCCACGAATCCGGCGGCGACCACCTTGCCGTCGGGTTGGAGCACGGCCCCTCCTCGGGCTTCGTCAAAGCCCCCGGTGAAGTCCGTCGTGACCTTCCCGGTGTTCCCGAAGAACGGGTCGAGGGTCCCGTCGGCGTTGTAGCGGGCCAACGCGAAGTCATTGCCGGAGCCCTCGGTTCCCACGGCCGCGCCGCCGACGGTGATCAGCCTGCCGTCGGACTGCTGCACGACGGCCAGAGCGGCTTCGTTGAAGCCGGCGAAGTCGGTGGTTACCTTGCCGGCCGTACCGAAGGCGGGGTCGAGGTCCCCGGCTTTGGCCTGGACCGCCGGGGCGACGGAGACCAGGACGACGCAGAGCGCGCCGCAGAGTGCCACCGTCGCCCCATGGCGTCGACGCCGTCCTGTTCCCACGTTTGACGAATTCGTGGCTTTTGTCGGAGTTCCTCCTTTTGACAGAAATTGCCCGATATGTCGGCTTCGCCGGCCGACGGCGAGTGGTGACGCGCCGGCGTAATCGCGTCATACGGCGTCAAGCCCTTCCCGTCTCCTTCAAGCCGCCGGTCGGGCCGGTCGAAAACCAGGGCATGGGTGATCTGGCAGGCGCCGTGTCGCTGATCGTTCCGACCCGTAATGAGGCGGAGAACATCAGCGAGCTCCTGGTCCGGCTCGACCGGCTGCCGGCCGGCGTCCTGGGCGAGGTGATCTTCGTCGACGACAGCGACGACGACACGCCGGCCACCGTCGCCTACCTGGCCGGCAGCGTCGACTTCGCGGTCGACGTCGTCCACCGGGAGCCCGGTCACCGGGAGGGCGGCCTGTCCGGCGCGGTCCTCGAGGGGTTCCGCCGGGCCCGGGGCGGCTGGCTGGCCGTCATGGACGCCGACCTCCAGCACCCGCCCGAGGTCCTCGCCGACCTCTTCGCCGCGGCGGAGTCCCAGTCCGCCGACATCGTGTGTGCCACCCGCAACGTCAACGGCGCCGGCCGCGACGGGCTCGGCGCCGCCCGCGACGTGATCTCCAAGAGCTTCACGACGTTCGCCCGCCGGGCCTTCCCCCGCCGCCTCCGCGGCGTCAGCGACCCGATGAGCGGCTTCTTCCTCGTGCGCCACTCGGCCGTGGAAGTAGAACGGCTGCGGCCCACCGGCTTCAAGATCCTGCTCGAGATCCTGGTCCGGACGCCCGGTCTGCGCCGGGCCGAGGTCGGCTACGAGTTCGCCGCCCGGCACGCCGGCGACAGCAAAGCCTCCCTCCGCCAAGGCGTGGTCTACCTCCGCCACCTGGCCCGTCTCCGCCTGGCGGCGTAGCCGCGGGAAAGTCCTCCGTCGGCTTCGATCAGCGCCCGAAGAAGCGCATCCACTCCTCGAGGCTCTTCGGCGCGAAGACGTAGTTCCGGGCCCGGGTCTCGCCCATCGTGGCCGACGGGTCGGGGGCGTAGAGATGGCCGGGGTAGAGGACGGTGTCGTCGGGTACTTTGGCCAGCCGCTGCGTCAGGCTGAAGTACATCTGCTCCGGGTCGCCCCCCGGCAGGTCGGTGCGGCCGCAGCCTTCGAGGAACAGCGTGTCGCCGGCGACGAGCTTCCCGTCGACCAGGAAACACTGGCTGCCGGGCGTGTGGCCCGGCGTGTGCACCAGCTCGATGGCCACCGAGCCGACCGCCACCACGTCGCCGCTGTCGTGGGGAACCAGAGCGTCGGACACGCCGGTCACGGCGGTGACGTAGTGCGCCTCGTCGCGCTGCACGTGGATAGGCACTTCCACCCGGTCGAGCAGCTCGGCCACCCCGGCCAGCGAGAAGCCCATCATCTCGCCGCCGACGTGATCGGGGTGGTAGTGGGTGGCCAGCACGCCGGTCAGGCGCATCCCGTCGGCCGCCAGCACATCGAGCACATCGCCCGGGGAGTAGGCGGGATCGACGGCCACGGCCTCGCCCGTCTCCCGGTCGCCGACCAGGTACACGAAGTTCAGCATCTGGCGGGCGACGGGATCGGAGCGGGCGAGATCCCGTCCACTGAGCAACTGCCGGAAATACAGTCGATCGTCCATGTCGCTCAACGAGTGTAGGACCCGCTTCGCGCCCGGTGTTCCGTCGACCATCCCGCTCTCGCGGCCGATAGAGCTGACATGAGGAAACGGACGTCCTCCGAGGCCGGCTTCGGCATGACCGAGACCGTGGTGGCCATGGCCATCCTCTTCGTCGCCGTCTCCATCATGGGCTCGCACCTCATTCGTGCCTACGCCTCGGTGACGATCTCCCGTCAGCGGCAGGTGGCCACGGCCATGGCCAACGAGGTGCTGGAGCAGGTGCGGGCGCTTCCCTTCGATCAGCTCGACATGGGCAACAACGATCTCGCCGCCTCGGTCCTCTCCGGTGAAGAGGACCTGGCCGTCACCGGGTCGGGCGACGCCGCGGTGTACACCTTCCGCGGCCGGGAGATCCCCCGGGCGGCGGTGACCGACGTCCCTCCGATCGTGCCCCACGTCGAAGCCACGACACCCGGCCCGGGTGCGACCATCTACACACGCTCGGTCTATGTCACGACCGACGCCGCCAACTCCAACGCCCGCCTCGTCACCGTCAAGGTGAGCTGGTCGCCCTCGTCGCGGGTCACGGGTGGCGAGGTCCAGATGGAATCCCTCGTCACCGGGTACCACTGCGTCGCCCAGTCGGGGCCCCGACCGTGCGAGTCGTACTGGTATGCCCTGGCCGACGCCAGCGACGGATCGTTCGACGTCTCCGGGTCGCTGCTGGACCTCCCGGAGGCCCAGCTGACCGTGGACCTGGCCGACCGGACGGCGACGATCACCACGGAGCAGTTGAACGCCGTGCAGGCCACCTCCTCGCTTCCCGAGGCCGTCAGCGCCACCGTCGGCGCCATCAGCGTCGGAGGCAATGGCGGCCGCGTCTCGGCCGATGCCGACGACTCCCTGGCCACGCCCAACGGCACCTACCACAATCCCGACCCACTGGCGTTTCCGCTATCCGGATCGCTGTCGGTGACGGGGAACGCCGGCCTGGTCGGCGGGGTTCTGACGGCGAGCCTGGGAGCGGGAGGTTCCGGTGGCGCGGTCGCGGCCGCGGCGGCCGGGGGCCAGAGCGCCAACCTCGGCAGCGCCGTGCACCTGCTCGACACCGACCAACTGCCCCACGCCCGGGCGACCTCGGCCCGGGCGGCCAATGTCACGGCCGGGCTCTCCCTGGACGTGGGCGGAATCTCCCTCGGGCTCGCCCAGCTGCTCAACCTTCCGGCGGCCGGATCGACCGGCCTGACCTGGACCGACCGGCACCCCGGGGCGAGCGCCTCGACCGCCGACGACGACGCGATCACCGCATCGGCCACGAGGAAGATCACCTCGGGCAACCTCGATCTGTTCTCGTTCCCGGTCGGAGCCCTGCCCGGTATCGGCTGGGCCGGCTACCTGGTGCGGATCACCGACTGGTCGGCCACCGCCACCGCCGCCGCCGGGCCGGGCGCGACGGCGGCGGGCACCGCCGCCACCCAGAGCGGGACGCTCTCGTTCTGGAACGGCGGCGGCTACACCGTCGCCAACCTCGCCGCCGGCCAGATCAGCTCCGAGCCCATCTCGGCCACCGTGAACGTCGGGGCCTGCTCGCTGGGCTACACGGGCACGATCAGCGCCGGCGGCACCGAGACCGTCGTCGAGTACCAGGACGGGAACCCCGCCAACCCGATCACCAAGGCCAGCGCGGTGGTGGCACCGGTGAGCGGGAGCATCCTGCTCGACCTGCAGTGCCTCGGCGTCCCCGCCGCCGCGCTCCAGGTCGACTTCTCGCTCGGCCGGACCGTGGCCGAAACCCACTTCGCGGTGCCCGGTGCCTGATCGCCCGGACCCCGGATCGCGCTGGCGGCGCCAGGAGGGACTGACCCTCGTCGAGGTGTCGGTGGCGTCGACGCTCGTGCTGCTGGTCTTCGGCGTGATCGTGCCGTCGGTGAGCTCCGCCTTCCGGTCGTTTGCAGACCTCAACGACCGGGTCGACACCAACAGCGAGGCCGTGCTCGCCCTCACCCAGGTCGAGCGGGACGTGCGGTCGGGCAACGTGATCGCCGCTCCCGGGCCGGTTGACGGCAACGACGGTATGGAGGTGCGGGTCTACACGCAGGCGAACGGCCTGCCCCGCTGTGTGCAGTACCGCGTGGCGGACGGGCGCCTCGAGCGCCGCACCCGCGATCCGGGTGCCGCCATCGTGTGGCCGGACGAGTGGGTGACGGTCACCCAGGGTGTGGAGAACGCACTGCAGTCGCCGGCCCTGGCCGCCTTCACCCGATCGGCCGACCGGCAGATGCTCACCATCGATCTCATGGTCAACCGCAACAGTCCGGGGAAGGGCGTCCGGCTGACCTCGAGCGTCACCGGGCGGAACACCCGGTACTACGACACCCCCTTTGCGGAGGAGAAATGCGACTGAGGACCGACGAGCGCGGGGCGGCCATGGTGGCGGTGATCTCGCTGCTGACGGTCCTGGCCGGCCTCGGCGCGGTGGCGACGACTCTGGCGGTGCAGACCGACCAGGCCAGCGCCCGCCGCCGCGACCGGGTCTCGGCGGCCCACGCCGCCGAGACAGGAATCAACGAAGCCCTCAAACAGCTTTCGGGCGCGGCGGGCGCACTGTGGTGCGGCGCACCGGCGTCGCCGGCCACCGTGCTGCCCGGCGGCGGAGACGCCCCCGGTGGCCAGCAGTACTCCGTCACGGTGACCGACTCCGACCCCTCCGACGGGCCGTGCACGGCCACGGACCCACTCCGCCTGCTGGAGGCCACGGGCTACTCGCCGTCGGCCGCCTCGCCTCGGGCACTCATCCGCACCATGGAATCACAGGTCCGCCTGCTTCCCCAGACGGCGGCGCCCACCGGCTACGGCTTCGACAAGGCCATCCTGTCGGCCGGCGCCATCTCCATGGCGAACTCGACGGACGTGCTGGGCGACGGCACCGGGAACAACGCCGACATCTACGCCGGGGCCAACGCCACCATCCCCAACTCGGCCGAGATCCACGGCGACCTCTTCCTGCAGGGCAACGTCAATCTCCAGAACAGCGTCAAGGTGTGGGGCGACGTCGTGGCCACCGGCAACGTCAGCCTCACCAACTCGGCCACCGTCTACGGCAACGTCATCTCGGCCACCGGCTCGGTCGGCCTGACCAACAGCGCCACCGTGACCGGGTTCGTGCGGGCGGCCACGACAGTCACGCTGACCAACAGCTGGAGCGTCGGCGGTCACACCTCCGGCGCCTGCGCGCCGAACTGGTGCTACGCCAACAGCCCGAGCCCGTCGCCCCCCGTCGAGAGCCTGCCGGACTTCGCCTGGAACCAGGCCGACGCCTGGCCGCAACCCGTCACGATCTGGACGGGCGCCACCGCCTGTTCGGACTTCACGGCGTGGCTGGGCACCAACAAGAACAACTTCAAGGGGACGCACCGCATCTCGACGTCGTGCGGGGTCACGCTCTCGAACTCCTGGTCGGTCACACTCACGGGCGACGCCGCCATCATCACGGACGGATGGATCAAGTTCCAGAACTCCACCAAGTTCAAGAAGGGCACCGGAGGCAACGAGCTCTACCTGGTGAGCCTCCACCAGCCGGGAGGCGCGAACCCCGAGGCGGGGATCGAAATGGTGAACTCGACGGAGATCGAGCCGCCGACCCTCTTCTATGCCCGCAACAAGATCACCAAGGGGAACTCCACCCGTCTCTTCGGCCAGCTCTACGCCGGCCGCGTGAGCATCTCCAACTCATTCGAGCTGGAGTTCCGCCAGGTCGTCGCGCCCGGATTCACCGAGGCCGCCGGTGGGTCCACCACCGTGACCGGCTACCACACCCAGGTCGTCTACCTGCGCGAGGTCGTGTAGGCCAGCAGTGAACGTAACCGCCTGCTAACTTTCCGTGCAGATGGCTGCGACATGGGCGAAATCGGGCCGGGTAAGTGGTCGCGCCCGGCGGGTCTGCGGTCGATGTGCCAGCAGCTGGCCGAGAGCCCGCCCGACGGCGGCGCCGAGCTCACGACCGACCCGCCCCCCGGAGCGCCGCTCCGAGCCGGGCAGCCCGTGACCGTCACGCTCCGGTGGGACGAGGCGGCCTTCGCCGGGCCCGACCTCGAACAGGTCGGCCACCGCGTCGTGACGCTCGACGGCCGGCTCCGGCTCGACCTCAGCTCCGCCCAGGCGCCTTCGGTCAACGACGGTGGGTACCGCGGCTCGTTCGTGGTGCCGGCCGATCTGACGCCCGGCGAATGCCTCTGCGTCCTCGGCGTCGCCTCCGGGGAGGGGGGCGACGGAGGTTTCCGGCAGGTCGGCGGGAACTCGTGCATCACCCTGACGGCCGGGCCGCCGACCAACCCGCCGCCGGCGACCTCGTCCGCGGCGCCGGCGACGCCGGAGGCGACCCCACCGGTCCGGCAGCCAAACGAGGTCCTCTCCGGCATCCAGACGGCGCCGGCCGGGCCGCAGCCCCTGACCGAGCTGCCCCGCACTGGCCCGTCCGAGACCCGGCTCCTGCTGGCCGTCGCCGGCCTGGCGCTCGTCCTCGGGGGAGGGGGCATCACGACGCGCCGGTAGCATGGCCGGTCATGCAGCCGGCCAATGCCGACGCCTACCGCGCCCCCGTCGGTACCCACGACGTCCTCCCCCCGGAATCGGGGCGGTGGGCCGCCCTCGTCGCCACGTTCGCCGCCCGGGCCGGCCGGTTCGGCTACGGCCTGGTCATGACCCCGGCCTACGAGCACGTCGAGGTCTTCCAGCGGGTAGGCGAGGGGACCGACGTCGTCCGCAAGGAGATGTACGAGTTCGAGGACAAGGGCGGCCGGCGGCTGGCCCTCCGGCCGGAGGGCACCGCCCCGGTGGTGCGGGCCTACCTCCAGCACCACCCCACGCCGCCGTGGAAGGTCTGGTACCTGTCACCCCACTTCCGCCACGAGAAGGCCCAGCGGGGGCGCTACCGCCAGCACCACCAGCTCGGCGTGGAGGTGCTCGGCGTCGACGACCCCGCTCTCGACGTGGAGGTCATCTCGCTGGCCCAGGGGTTCTTCGCCTCGCTGGGGCTGTCGCGGTTCCGCCTCGCCATCAACTCCCTCGGTGACGCCCAGTGCCGCCCCGGTTATCTGGAGGCGCTGCGGTCCTACCTCCGGGCCCACGCCGACGAGTTGTGCGAGGACAGCCGCGCCCGGCTCGAGACCAATCCGCTCCGGGTCCTCGACTGCAAGGTGCCGGGCTGCATGGCCGTCACCGAGCGGTCACCCCAGCTGCTGGAGCACCTCTGCGCCGACTGCAAGACCCACTTCGAGGCGGTGCAGGCCGGGCTCGACGCCATCGGCGTGGGCCACGAGATCGCTCCCCGGCTGGTGCGGGGCCTCGACTACTACACCCGCACCACGTTCGAGTTCGCCAGCGAGGCGCTGGAGTCGGCCCAGAACGCCCTCGGCGGCGGCGGCCGCTACGACAAGCTGGCCGAGGAGATGGAGGGCAGCCGTCGCCGGGCATCGGCTTCGGGATCGGCATCGAACGGGTGCTGATCGCCTGCGACGCCGAGGGCGTCCTGCCGACCCCGGCTCCCCGCCTCGACGCCTACGTGGTCGACGCCGTCGGGCCCGAGGCCGGGGCCGAGGTGGCCGCCCTGCTGGCCGAGCTGCGGGAGACCGGGCTGTCGGCCGACCGGGCCTACGGCGGCCGGTCCCTCAAGGCCCAGACCAAGGCCGCCGACCGGGCCGGCGCCCGCTACGTCGTCCTCGTCGGCCGCAATGAGATGGAGCGGAACGCCGTGGCGGTTCGGGACATGCAGTCCAGCGAGCAGATCGAGGTGCCCCGCGACCGGGTCGTCTCATGGCTCCACGACCACCTCGGAACAACACACAAGGATCTCGGCCAATGATGCGCACCCACTACGCCGGCAGCCTCAGGACGACCGACGAGGGCACCGAGGTCGCCGTCTGCGGCTGGGTCGCCCACCGGCGCGACCACGGCGGGAAGGTCTTTATCGACCTCCGCGACCGGGAGGGAATCCTCCAGATCGTCCTCGACCCCAAACTGCCGGGTTGCAGCGATGCCCACCGGTTGCGCTCCGAATGGGTGATCCGCGTCGAAGGCACCGTCCGCCCCCGCCCGGAAGGGATGGTGAACCCCAAGGAGGCGACCGGCGAGATCGAGGTCGGCGCCACCGCCCTGACCGTCCTCAACGAGTCCGAACCGCCGCCGTTCCCGCTCGACGACCGGGTCGAGGTCGACGAGACACTCCGGCTCCGCCACCGCTACCTCGACCTGCGCCGGCCCCGCATGACCGCCAACCTCGTCACCCGGGCGAAGCTCGTCTCGGCCATGCGGGCCGTCATGGACGCCGCCGGGTTCGTCGACGTGGAGACCCCCACCCTCACCCGGTCGACACCGGAGGGCGCCCGCGACTTCCTCGTGCCGTCCCGCCTCATGCCCGGCAGCTTCTTCGCCCTGCCCGCAGTCGCCCCAGCTGTTCAAGCAGATGCTCATGGTGGCCGGCCTCGACCGCTACTACCAGGTGGCCCGCTGCTGGCGTGACGAGGACCTGCGGGCCGACCGCCAGCTGGAGTTCACCCAGCTCGACGTGGAGGCCAGCTTCGTCGACCAGGAGGACGTCCTCTCCTTCGTCGAGGAGGCCGTCGCCGTCGGCGTCGAAGCCGTGACCGGGGAGCGCCCCAAGCCCTTCCCCCGCCTCACGTGGACCGAAGCCATGAACCGCTACGGCTCCGACAAGCCCGACACCCGCTTCGGGATGGAGCTGTGCGACCTCTCGGCGCTGTTCGCCGACAGCTCGTTCAACGCCTTCAAGGGAAAGGGCGTCGTCGGGCTCGTCGCCCCCGGCAAGGGGGAGATGGGCCGGAACCAGCTCGACGGGCTGACGGACCGGGCGAAGTCGCTCGGCGCCGCCGGCCTGGTGTGGATGCGGGTCCGCGACGGCGGTGTCCTCGAGGCGCCGGTGGTCAAGTTCCTCTCCGAGGTCGAGCAGGAGGGGCTGCGCACGGCGCTGGCGCCGTCGCCCGGCGACCTCCTGCTGATCATGGCCGACCCTTCGCTACGTCGGGCGCAGTCGCTGTTGGGCACGCTCCGCCTCGACCTGGGGGCACCGGAACGGTTGAGCGAACCGCTCCACTTCACCTGGGTGGTGGAGTTCCCGCTGTTCGAAGCGTTCTCGCCAGTTGGTCCAGGGGGGACAGGCGGCAAGCCGATCCCCGCCCACCATCCCTTCACGCGTCCCCATCCCGACGACGTCGCCAAGCTGGACTCCGACCCGCTGGCGGTGCGGAGCCTGGCCTACGACCTCGTGCTCAACGGCATCGAGCTGGGCTCGGGGTCGGTGCGTATCCACGACCCGGTGCTGCAGTCGAGGATCTTCACCCTGCTGGGCATCGAGCCCGACGTGGCCACCGAGCGGTTCGGCTTCCTCCTCGACGCCTTCCGCTACGGCGCCCCGCCCCACGCCGGCTTCGCCGTGGGCATCGACCGCCTGGCGATGATCCTGACCGGCGAGCACTCGATCCGCGAAGTCATCGCCTTCCCCAAGACGCAATCGGGGTCCGACCCCCTGACCGGCGCTCCCGCCACGGTCGACCACGTCCAACTGCGCGACCTCGGCATCTCGCTCCCGAAGCCCAAGTAGAGCCGGGCACCGGCTAACAGGCGCGCCGGGGATAGCCCTTCGGCGGGGCGGCCAGGTTGAAGGCCTGCCGGTACGACACCGCCCAGAAGGCCGAGTTGGCCCGGAGGAACCCCTCGTTGATCCCGACCAGAAGGTCCCGGCGACCGGAGGCGTAGAGGTCCTCGCCGGTGCCGGCGCCCCACTTGATACAGGTGTCGGTCTCCCGGCGGGGAACGCCGGCGCCGGTTCGTTCGATCGTGTTCGACGACTCGGAGAAGAGGAACAGGTCGCCGGCGGCGGCGACGCCCTGCACGTTGTCGATGCGGGAACCGCCGTCGATCGTGTAGGCCCGGGTGGAGCGGATGTGGGGGTCGCCGGCCGGGAGCCGGCCGTCGGCCAAGACGGGCCAGACGGTGACGAGGGAGTCGCCGGCCCGGCCGAACCGGTACTCGGCGGCCACCAGCCGGGGGCGGGTTCCCGAACCGTCGATGGAGATCGACGAGAAGGGATTGCGCTGGTCGCGGTGGCGGGCATCGGCGATGACGTAGCGGGCCCAGACCGGCAGCTGGTACGGGCCGTCGCCCTTCTGGACGAAGTGGGCGAGGTTGAAGACGTAGATCCAGTCGGTGTCGGCGACGTACAGCCACCGTCCGGCCAGCGCCGCCCCGCCGGCGTGGAGCAGCACACTCCGGGCGGCGGCCACCGACGCCCCGCCCGGCGACCGCGGGATGTAGGGCTCGACGAGCTCCACGTTCCGGTAGCCGTTGCGCTCGACGTTGACGATGCTGATGCGTGTCCGCTTGACGGGCTCCTCGGCGTCGCAGACATCCCACTCGTCGAAGCCCTCCGAGCCTCGCCAGCACCAGGTGGCGATCAGGAAGTGGCCCTCGCCGCCGGGCGTCTCCTCCGTGCGCCACTCGTCGGTGCCGGTGATGCCCTGGGTCAGCCACTGGCTCTGCCTGGTGTCGGCCTCGTCGAAGCAGCGGATCCAGGTGGCGGGCCAGCCGAGGTGGCCGGGTCGCACGTCGCAGTCCGACCGCAGTGTCGATGGCAGCGTGGCCGTGACCTGGTCGAAGCTGCGGACCCGCCACCCGGGCCGCCTCCCCAGCGCCCGGGCCAGATCGGAGCAGGAAGGACCGGCGGATTCGGGGTCCCCGCACCCCCGCTCCTCGAGCGTGAACGTCTGCTCCAGCGGGTCGAGGTCCACCCCGGGCAGGTCCTCGGCGCCGGCCGGCACGGCGATCGTCAGTTGCAGGACGGCCACGACCGCCAGCCCGATCCGGCGGCCTCTCCGGAGGCTCGGCGTCCTTCGACCGTGGCGCTCCACACCCCCATCATGGGCCTCCCGCCGCCGGGACACGACGGCCTTCGGGGTACCCGGCTGGTTCTTCTCCCGAAGCCGCCCGACCGTCGCTACCGTGAGCCTGTGGCTTCTGCTGACGATCTCTTCGGCCAGGCGGCGGAACAGCGGCGGGCCGCCTCGGCGCCGCTGGCCAGCCGGATGCGGCCCCGCGCCCTGGATGAGATCGTCGGTCAGGCGCACCTCCTGGGCCCGGGGAAGCCGCTGCGGGCGCTGATCGAGGCCGATCGGCTGTCGTCGTGCATCCTCTGGGGCCCGGCCGGCACCGGCAAGACGACCATCGCCCGGCTGGTGGCCCGGGCCACGGCCAAGGCCTTCGAGCCCATGTCGGCCGTGACGGCCGGCGTGAAGGAGGTTCGGGAGGTGGTCGAGCGGGCCCGCACCCGGCTGGGGGAGCGGGGTCAGGGCACGATCCTGTTCCTCGACGAGATCCACCGGTTCAACCGCACCCAGCAGGATGCCCTGCTCCCCCACGTGGAGGACGGGCTCCTCACGCTGATCGGCGCCACCACCGAGAATCCGTTCTTCGAGGTGAACGGGCCGCTGCGGAGCCGCTCGACGCTCTTCCGGCTCGAGGCGCTCTCCACCGACGATCTCCGGGCCCTCCTCGACCGGGCCCTGACCGACGCCGTTCAGGGCCTCGCCGCCGGCGGCCGGGAGGTCACCATCGACGAGGAGGCGGCGGCCCACCTGGCCGCCCGCTCCGACGGCGACGCCCGGGCCGCCCTCAACGGCCTCGAGGTGGCCGCCGCCCTGGCCGCCGAGGGCGGGCGGTCGACCATCACGCTGGAGGACGCCGAGACGGCCATCAACCTCCGGGCCGTCCGCTACGGGCGCGACGAGCACTACGACGTGATCAGCGCCTTCATCAAGTCGATCCGGGGGTCCGACCCCGACGCCGGCGTCTACTGGCTGGCCCGCATGCTCGAAGCGGGGGAGGATGCCCGCTTCATCGCCCGCCGGCTGGTGATCCTGGCCTCGGAGGACGTCGGCCTCGCCGACCCGATGGCCCTGGTGGTGGCCACCGCCGCCGCCCACGCCGTCGAGTACGTCGGCCTCCCCGAGGCCCAGCTCAACCTGGCCGAGGCGGTCATCTACCTGGCCACCGCCCCCAAGTCGAACCGCACCGCCCTGGCCATCTGGGCGGCCCGGGAGGACGTGCGGAAGGGCCCGTCGGCCGAGGTGCCCGTCCACCTGCGCGACGCCCACTACCAGGGGGCGAAGAGCCTCGGCCACGGCAAGGGCTACGCCTACCCCCACGACGACCCCACCGGCTCGGTCGCCCAGCAGTACCAGCCGGCGGAGCTGGAAGGCCGCCGGTACTACGAGCCGAGCCCCCACGGCCGCGAGGGCCGGCTCCGCCCGCCCTCTGGAGACGACGGCGCCTGACGATTACCGTCGTTTCCGGCGGGTGCCTGTCCCGGCACCCATGGGGGAGGAAACCATGGCTCTTCGTCGCACTCTCGGGCCCCTCGCGCTGTCGGCCCTCGTCATCGCACTGCTCTCGCCCTTCTCACCCGTCAAGCTCCCGTCAGCCGGCGCAGAAGAGAGCGCCTCGTCGGGCGCAGGCTCGCTGTTCCTCCAGGTCCGTGGCACCGTCGACCGCAAGGCTGGCGGGGCGCCGGAGCGCTTCGTCTACGAACCCGACGTCTTCGACATGAACAACCAGAAGATCGGGACGGTCACCCACGATGTGATGTTCACGTCCCCGAACACGCTGGATCTGGTCAGCACGTTCCATCTCCCGGACGGGGACCTCGCCAACAAGGGCGTGGAGGCCATCGGGCCCGACGGCAGCAAGCAGGGCTTCTACCTGATCGGGGTCCACGCCGACCGCGACAGTGTGCAGGGCGACAAGAGCACCGGTGCCTACGCCGGCCGGACCGGCCGGTTGCGGATGTCGGGCTGGCACGACGCCAACAAATTCCCGCAGACGGTGACGTTCAACGACTTCTACGAGATCACCCTCAACCCGTAGGATCCCGGCATGACCTGGGCCGCTGCCGCCCTGACCGTCGTGGCCATCGGGCTGGCGGTGGCGCTGATCGTGGTGACGGTCGCCCTGCTGCGCACGCTGCGGTCGCTGCGGACGGTGGTCGACGATCTCGACCGGGAGGCCGGGCCGCTCCTGGCCGCCATGAC
Organism: uncultured Actinomycetes bacterium; assembly: GCA_963723985.1. Lineage (GTDB taxonomy): Bacteria > Actinomycetota > Acidimicrobiia > IMCC26256 > BP-133 > BP-133. The sequence goes on along the minus strand of CAVRTC010000003.1, from coordinate 253,198 downwards.
CGGTGACGCCCGCAAGGCCAGCCAGGGTCTCGACAAGGTGGGCGACCTGGTGGGGGCGGCGGAGTCGGTGACCCGCCGGGTCGACGGGGCGTCGAAGCTGGCCTACGTCACCTTCTCCAACCCGGTGGTGAAGGTGCTGGCCGTCGGCCACGGCGTGAGCCGGGTGAGTCGCAAACTGCGGGGAAAGCCGGAGCCGGACGGGGACGGCAAGAACGGGCATCGAGAGCTGTGAGGTCGACGTGCTGAAACGGCTGCGGTGGATGGCCATGGGGATCGGCGTCAGCGCCTGGGCGCAGCGTCGGGTGAAGCTGTGGGTCAAGAGCTATGCGCCGCCGGAGGTCGCCGCCCGGGCGGCCCGACGGTCGACCCAGGCGGCGGGGCGGAAGGCCACCGAGATGCGCAGTGCCTTCGCCGAGGGCCGCGAGGCCATGCGGGAGCGGGAGGCTCAGCTCCGCGAGCAACTCGACCCGACCAGGTACCCGCCGCCTGTGCACTACCAGCCCAAGGCCGAGCGATAACGTTTCGACCCGCATGGAACGGGATCAAGCTCGCCAACTGGCCGAGGCCATCGCCTGGGGCCGCATCGGCATCGGCATCACCGCCCTCCTGGCCCCGACCGTGCCCATGCGGCCGTGGGTCGGCCGCGACTTCGCCTGGCAGCCCCGGGCCAAGCTCCTGGCCCGGTCCATGGGCGCCCGCGACCTCGCCCTCGGCATCGGGGTGATCATGGCGCTGCGCCACGACGCCCCGGTGCGGGGCTGGGTGGAAGGGTCCGGGATGGCCGACGCCTGCGACGTGCTGGCCACGCTGCTGGCGTTCGGGAAACTCCCCAAGGGCGGCCGCTGGCTCGTGCTGCTCTCGGCCGGCGGAGCGGCTGCCGCCGCCCGGCTCGCCGCCCCGGCCGTCGACGCCAAGGCCTAGCAGAGCGCCGAGGCGCTCAGCCCAGGCCGCGCTTGTCCTGCTTGAGGGCGGTGTCGACCGACAGCGCCGAGGCGACCACCAGGCTGCGCAGCGGCTCCTCCAGCGGCCGGTGGATCTGCACCACGTAGTTGTCGGCGGTGGTGAACATCGTCTTGGCCAGGCCCTCCCACGTCTTGGTGATGCGGGCCACCTCGGTTCCGGTGTGGTCGCGGATCGAGAAGTTCCAGGCCCGCCAGTTCTCGGCGTTGATCGAGCCGATCGTCGCCCCGCCGGCCTCGAGGGCGAAATTGATCTTGCCGATCACGTTCTGCTGCAGCACCTGACCGATCTCCTGCCCGAGGCCGTCGTTGATGATCACCCTCGACTTGAACATCTTGGCCGGGCGGGTGATGGCCAGCAGGACGTTGCCGGCCATGTCGACGACCTGGAGCTTGTGCGTCATGAACTGGTCGTAGGAGGTGAGGAGCCGGGCGGCCTTCTTGAGCGTGTTCTGCCCGACCTGGCGCACCGCCCCGAGTTGACGGCCGGTGGCGTCGTAGATGGCGTACTCGCTGTTGACCTCGATGAGCTTGGCCTTCTGGTTCACGACCAGGACGGGCTCATCGAAGATCGTGCCCCCGCCCGGGGGGCGCCGCTGACCCCGGCGCGGGCCACGTCCCGCACGATCTTCTCCGTCGGGCGGTCCACCGTCGGCGGCGGCTGCGAGGTGAAGTCGGGATCGACGCTCTGGCGGCCGTGGGAGGCGACGTGCTCCGTCCACTGGGTGCCGTCCCAGTAACGGTGTTCGTGGCGGCCGGACGGGTCGGGGTACCAGTCGGCAGGCTGTGACATGCCGGGCACAGTAGCCCGCCGAGTCGGTGCCCGGGACGGCGCGTATAGCCTGTCCGGCGATGAAGCCCATGACCGCTGACGAGCTACGACGCGCCTGGCTCGGGTTCTTCGAGGGGAAGGGCCATACGCCGCTGCCGTCGTCGAGCCTCGTCCCCAACGATCCGTCGCTGCTGCTCACCACGGCCGGCATGGTGCAGTTCAAGCCCTACATGCTGGGCGAGGAGAAGCCGCCCTGGCCCCGGGCCACGACCGTCCAGAAGTGCTTCCGCACCACCGACATCGACATCATCGGCACGACGGCCCGCCACCTCACGTTCTTCGAGATGCTGGGCAACTTCTCGCTCGGCGACTACTTCAAAGAGCAGGCCATCCCCCTGGCCTGGGAGCTGGCCACCACGGTCTTCGAGCTCGACCCCGAGCTCATCTGGGTCACGGTGTTCGAGACCGACGACGAGTCGATCGAGATCTGGGCCAACGACGTCGGCGTCCCCCGGGAGCGGATCCAGCGCCGGGGCGAGGCCGACAACTTCTGGGCCATGGGCCCCACCGGTCCCTGCGGGCCATGCTCCGAGCTGTACTACGACCGGGGGCCCGAGTTCGGCGAGGAGGGCGGCCCGGCGGAAGGCGGCGAGGAGCGCTACGTCGAGTTCTGGAACCTGGTCTTCATGCAGTACAACCGGGCGGAGGACGGGACGCTCACCGACCTCCCCCAGAAGAACATCGACACCGGCGCCGGCCTGGAGCGGATCCTGGCGCTCCTCCAGGGCGAGCAGTCGGTGTTCGAAACCGACGTCCTGCGCCGCATCCTGGCCGTGGCCGAGGCCACCACCGGCCGCCGGTACGGCGCCGATGCGAAAGCCGACGTGTCGCTGCGGATCCTGGCCGACCACGGCCGGGCCATGACCTTCCTCCTGTCCGACGGCGTGTTGCCCACCAACGAGGGCCGGGGCTACGTGCTGCGCCGCCAGATCCGCCGGGCCGTTCGACATGCCCGGCTCCTCGGCTTCGAGGGAGAGATCACCGGGCCGCTGGTCGACGCCACCGTCGAGACGACGGGCGAGGCCTATCCCGATCTGGTGCGCCAGCACGACTTCCTCCGTCAGATGGCGGCCCGCGAGGAGGCCCGCTTCGGCGAGACGCTCCGGCGGGGCCTCGACCTTCTCGACGATCTGCTGGCCAAGGGCGACGTGACGGGGGAGGACGCCTTCTTCCTCCACGACACCCTCGGCTTCCCCGTCGAGGTGACCGCCGAGATCGCCGCCGACCGGGGCCGCTCGCTCGACTTGGACGGCTTCCGGGAGCGGATGGAGCAGCAGCGGCGCCGGGCCCGGGAGGCCCGGGCGGCGGCCGGCGCCGGCGTCGCCGCGGGCGACGGTGCGGCGGCCGTCGCCCCGGTGTTCTCCGAGCTGCTCGACGCCTCCGGCCCCAACGAGTTCGTCGGCTACATCGAGCCGGTCACCACCGCCCGCGTCGTGGCCCTGCTCGAGGGGACCGGGTCGGTCGGCCGGGCCGAGGCCGGCCGCACCGTCGACGTCATCCTCGATCGCACCCCGTTCTACGCCGAGTCCGGCGGCCAGGTCGGCGACAGCGGCACCATCGAGACGGCCGACGGCGCGCTGCGGGTGCTCGACACCGTCTACGCCGTGCCCGGCAAGCTCATCCTCCACCGGGCCGAGGTCGTCTCCGGCCACGTGGCGGTCGGATCGGAGGCCACCGCCCGGATCGACGTCGCCCGCCGGGAGCGCACCCGCCGCAACCACACCGGCACGCACCTGCTGCACTGGGCGCTGCGCGACGTGCTGGGCGAGCACGTGAAGCAGGCCGGTTCGCTGGTGAGCCCCGACCGGCTGCGGTTCGACTTCTCCCACTACGAGGGTGTGCCGCACGAGGTGCTGGCCCGGGTCGAGACCCTGGCCAACGAGGAGGTCCTCGGCAACAGCCCGGTGCGGATCTACGAGACGACCAAGGAGCACGCCGAGTCGATCGGCGCCGTCGCCTTCTTCGGTGACAAGTACGGCGACATCGTCCGGGTGGTGGAGGCCGGCGACCGCTCCCGGGAGCTGTGCGGCGGTACCCACGTCAACGCGCTGGGCATGATCGGCACCATCAAGGTGCTGGGGGAGAGCTCGATCGGAGCCAACGTGCGGCGGATCGAGGCGCTGACGGCCACGGCCACGCTGGCCCACATCGGCAGCGAGGAGGCCCGGCTGCGGCGGGCCGCCGAGTTGCTCCGGGTGGCGCCCCACGAGGTGCCGGAGAGCATCGAGCGGCTCCAGGGGAAGGTGAAGGAGCTCCAGGACGAGCTCGACGCCGCCCGGGGCCGCCAGGCGGCCGGGGAGGCCAAGGCATTGGCCGCCCAGGCGTCGGGCGGCGTCCTCGTCGCCCGGCGGGACGGGGCCACGCCCGACGACCTCCGCCGCCTGGCGCTGGCCGTGCGCGACGAGATGGGCAGCGGGGTCGTGGCGCTCATCGGCTCATCCCCCGACGGCACGAAGGCGGGCCTCGCCGTGGCGGTCAGCTCCGACCTCCAGGGCCGAGGGCGTGTCGGCCGCCGAGGTGGCCGGCGACGCCGCCCGCACCCTGGGTGGCGGCACCGCCCGCAACCCCGAGCTGGTCACGGGCGGCGGTCCCCGGGTGGAGAACATCGAGGCGGCCCTCGGCCAGGTCCTGAGCACGGCGACCGAGGCGGTCGCCGGCCTCGGCGGGTGACGCCGCTGCCCGAGGCTCCCGTCACCGGACGCGTCCTCGGCGTCGACCTCGGAGCCCGGCGCATCGGTCTCGCCCTGTCGGACCCCCTCGGGGTGCTGGCCGGGCCGCTGGCCGTGCTGGAGCGGACGGGCGACCGGGCCGCCGACCACGCCGCCATCCTCCGGGCCGCGGCGGAGAACGAGGCCGGAAAGGTCGTGGTCGGCGTGCCCCTGTCGCTGGCCACCGGCCGCCCCGGTCCGGCGGCGCAGGCGATGCTGGGCGAGGTCGCCGAATTGGCCGGACGCGCCGCCGCGCTCGACCCGCCGGTGGCAGTGGAGACTTACGACGAACGCCTGACGACCGTGACGGCCCAACGGTCCCTGGCCATGGGCGGGGTCCGGGCGAGAGACCGCCGGGCCCTGGTGGACAAGGTGGCCGCCGCCGTGATGCTCCAGGCGTGGTTGGACGGCCACCCCCGGGCGAAGTCATGACCGACGTCCCCGGCGACGACGACGCCGTGACGGAGGCCGGTTCCGAGGGCGGGACGGGCGGCGGGCGGCGGGGGCGGCTCACCCGACGGGGGCGGTTCGTGTTCGGGGCGCTGGCCGTCCTCCTCATGCTGGGTCTCGGCACGGGGCTGTGGGTGCTCCGGCAGGTGAACCCGGGCGGCGGGCCGGGGGAGAAGGTGGCGGTCGACATCGTCCCGGGGACGAGCGTCGGCGGCGTGGCCAACCAGCTCGAGGACGACGGCGTGATCACGTCGGCCGGGATCTTCCGGCTGTACCTCAAGGCGACCGGCGGCGCCGGATCGATCCAGGCCGGCGAGTACGACCTGCGCAAGAACCTGTCGATGGGCGACGTCAGGGCCGCGCTACGGCGGGGGCCGAGCATCAAGTTCCAGAAGCTCACCGTCCCCGAGGCACTGACGCTCGAAAAGATCGCCGACCGGGTCGGTGAACTGCCGGGCCGCAGTCGGGACAAGTTCCTGTCGGCCGCCCGGTCGGGGGAGGTGCGGTCGAAGTATCAACCGCCGGAGAGCACCAACCTCGAGGGGCTGCTGTTCCCCGACACGTACCTGCTGACCGACAAAGACGACGAGACGGCCATCGTCCGCCGGCTGGTCAGCCGGTTCGACCAGGTGGCCGACGAGGTTCGGCTCGGCTCCCCTGCCGCCGCATCTGCCGACCGTCCGAACGGGCTCAGCGCCTACCAGCTGATCGTGGCCGCGTCGTTGGTGGAGAGCGAAGCCAAGGTGAAAGAGGACCGCACCCTCATCGCGTCGGTGATCTCCAACCGTCTGGAGAAGGGGATGAAGCTCCAGATCGACGCCACCGTCCTCTACGCCATCGGTCACAAGGACAGGGTGCTGTACAAGGACCTCGAGGTCGACAGCCCCTATAACACGTACAAGATCGACGGGCTCCCGCCCACGCCGATCTCCGCCGCCGGCCGGGCGTCGCTGGAGGCGATGCTCCGGCCGGCCGCCACCGACTACCTCTACTACGTTCTCTCCGATAAGAACGGCAAACACGCTTTCGCCGCCACGTCCGCCGAGTTCGAAGCTCTGAAGAACGAAGCCCGCCGCAAGGGCCTCCTGTGATGAGCCTCACCATGGGCGCGACCGGTCGCGCTTGGGACTCTAGGACCTGGGGTTTTATCCCAAAGCGCGACAGGTCGCGGTAACGGTGGCCATGCGCCTGTCACCGGAGGCCCAACGGGCACCGCGGAGACGCCGGTGACCGGCCGACCGCCGATCTCGGGACACACCCGGGTGGTGGGGGTCATCGGCCATCCGGTGGCGCACTCGCTGTCGCCCACGCTGCACAACGCCGCCTTCGCCGACCTCGGCCTCGACTGGGTCTACGTCGCCTTCCCCGTTCCCCGGGGCCGGGGCGCCGACGCCGTCGCCGCGGTCTCCGCCCTCGGACTGGCCGGGCTCAACGTCACCATGCCTTACAAGGAGGACGTCGCCGGCGCCTGCGACGAGCTGACGCCCGACGCCGCCGCCCTCCGGTCGGTCAACACGGTGGTGGCCCTCCCCGACGGCCGGACGCTCGGCGACTCGACCGACGGGCCCGGGTTCCTCGACGCCCTGGCCGACGAGGCGATCGAAGTGGCCGGGAAGCCGGTCCTGGTGCTGGGCGCCGGCGGCGCCGCCCGGGCCGTCGTCCTCTCGCTCGGTCGGGCCGGCGCGTCCTTGACCGTCGCCGCCCGCCGCCCCGACGCCGCCGAATCCGCCGCCCGCCTCGCCCCCGGCGCCCGCGCCGTGCCCCTAGGCGCCCTCAGCACCGGCGCCGCCGCCACCCCGTCGGCCCCGCCCGGGGCCAGTGCCCCGTCCGTCGCCGGTGGCGTCGGTCCCGCCCGGGCCGCTCCGTCGGCGGCTGACGCTGCGCCCGTTGCGCCTTCCTCGATCTCGGTCGTCGACCCCGCGCAGTTCGCCCTGGTGGTCAACGCGACCCCGCTCGGGATGTCGGGCGGCGACCCCTTGCCGGTGGACCCGGGGGCGCTCCACGCCGACCAGGCGGTCGTCGACCTCGTCTACCACCCGGCCGACACGCCGCTTCTCACCGCGGCCCGGGCGCAGGGGGCGCAGGCTGTCAACGGCCTCGCCATGCTGCTGCATCAGGCCGCCCGGTCCTTCACGCTCTGGACCGGCCAGCCAGCGCCCTTCGACGCGATGCGGGCCGCCGCCACCGCCGCCCTGGCCGCCCGCTGACCCCTCGCCTGCCGTCCAGTCCGACACTCATGTACGCGCTTTTGCGGAACTGTTCCGCAAAAGCGCAGCAGTGAGCCCAGGCCCGGCCGGCCGGACCCGGTGGTCCACGTCCTACTTCGTCCGGGCGCTGGTCAGGAGGGCGACGACCGCACCGCGGTCGAGACCGTCAGCCAGTGGGTCGAGGGTGTCAGGAGCCGGCTCCGGATCGGCCTCCGGCTCCACCGGCGGGCGTTCGCGATTCCCCTTGGCTGGGGGCCGGCTCTCGCCGGCCCGGGTGGCCGCGTCGGCCGGCGCCAGGGTGGTCGCCACGGCCGGACCGTCGCTCCCGGCGGCCGCCGGCGCCGGCACGTCGGCGTTCTCGATCTCGACCAGGCCGGCCTGGACCAGGCTGCGGAGGAGCTTGCAGACGGAGAACTCACCGCCGTCGAGCACCCGGATGAGAGCGCTCACCCGCCGCCGGCCGTCGATCCCGGTGACGACCCGCCACTGGGCGGCGTCGAGTGTGATGGGGCCGCTGGCCGACGGCTCGGGGACCAGCCGGGGCCGGGCTTCGATCGACGGGATGACCGAGATGATCTCCCGCCATTCGGCCATCCGCCGCTCGGTCTCGGCCAGCAGGCCGGAGACGTCGATGCCTCGCTCCGCCGGCCAGGACGGCTTGCGTTCGGGCTCGAACTCGAACGATCCCTCGGTGTACCGGAACAGCTCGAAGCAGACGTCGTTGAGCCTCCCCAGCAGATCGCCGGCGGCGCCGGGCGGCGGGGGGCCGGTCTGGCCGCCGGCCTCGCCGGCGCACACCTTCCCGCCGTCGAACCACAGCACGCCCGAGCCGGCCTCGGCCCGGACTTGGAGGGCACCGGTCTTGTTCGTCCCCGAGAGCAGCTCGCACAGCTCGGGGAGGCTGAGGGTATCGAGAGTTCCACTGAGAGCCATGACGGCGGGTCCTGTCTGCCTCAAAGGAGGCTGGTGAAGCCCCCAAGCCTTTCGCTGCCTGCAATGGAGTCTCGGCGTGGTGCCAAAAAAGACTGAGGTGATGTCGTCACTCTTGAGTGATCGGAGGAGAGTTGGGCAGATAGCCTCGTTAGGAGAACGTCAAGGAAGGGGGCGCCATGCTGCCGGAAGAGGTCCTCGCCCACGAACCCAGAGTCCTCACGCAGGCGCAGCGGGAGTTCTACTTCGCCAACGGTTTCCTGCTCGTCGAGGCGGTCGTCTCCGAGGACTGGTTGGAGCGACTCCGGGCGACCACCACCGAGATGGTCGACCGCAGCCGGGCCCTCACCCGGTCCGATCGCGCCTTCGACCTGGAGCCGGGACACACCGCCGACGAGCCCCGCCTCCGCCGGCTCACCAGCCCCGTCGACCACCACCCGGAGTACTGGGCGTTCGCCTCGCAGTCGGTCCTTCCCGACATCATCGTCGACCTCGTCGGGCCGGACGTGAAGTTCCACCACAGCAAGCTGAACTTCAAATGGGCCAAGGGCGGCGAAGAGGTCAAGTGGCATCAGGACATCACCTACTGGCCGCACACCAACTACTCGCCCCTCACGGCCGGGCTCTACCTCTACGACTGTGGTCCCGACCAGGGGCCGCTGATGGTCGTTCCCGGCACCCACAGCGGCGAGCTGTTCTCGCAGTACGACGAGAACGACCAGTGGGTCGGCTGCCTGTCGGACGTCGACGTCAAGGCCGTACCGACCGAGACCGCCGCCGAGCTCACCGGCCCGGCCGGGTCGATCACCATCCACAACTGCCGGGTGGTGCACGGCTCGCGGCCCAACCTGGCCGACGCCGGCCGGCCGCTGCTGCTCAACGTGTACTCCGCCGCCGACGCCTTCCCCTACACCGCCAACCCGCTGCCGAGCAGCCACGCCGGTGAGATCGTGCGGGGCTGTCCGGCCCGCTGGGCGTACCACGACCCCCGCCCCTGTCTTGTCCCGCCCGACTGGTCGGGGGGCTACACCTCGCTGTTCGCCCTTCAGCAGCAGGAGAAGTGGGAGGACATTCAGCCTCGGGCCTGAGTCGCCGATATCAGGGTGGAAGGTTCCTCTGCCCCGGGCACCCGTACCCGGGCCTAGCCGGAGTCCCACTCTGCTCTTCCGCCAGCCGCTCGGCGAGATGCTGCTGTCCGAGGGCCTGATCACCCAGGCTCAACTCGACGCGGCCTTGAAAGCCCAGGCCGAGCGGGGCCTGCCGATCGGGCAGCTGCTGGTGGAGGACGGTGCCGTCACGGACGCCGTCCTCATGGGGGCCCTGGCCCGACAGCTGGGGCTCGACTTCGTCGACCTGGCCGAGTACCCGATCGACCGGGGCGCCGTGGCGCTCCTCCCCGAAGCCATGGCCCGCCGGCTCCTCGCCCTCCCGGTCACCTGGGCGGAGGCTGACTCTTCGGGGACACCCCCGAACTCCCGAGGCTGGTGGTGGCCATGGCCGACCCCGGCAACGTCCTGGCCATCGACGACCTCCGGGCGGTCACCGGGGCCGACGTCACGATCGTCGTCGCCACCCGCACCCAGCTGACCGAGGCCATCGATCGTTTCCACCGCCTCGACGCCGAGGTCGACGAGGTGGCCCAGATCGCCGCCGACGAACTGGCCGTCGACGACGACGAGACCCTGGCCCGGGAGACAGTCGAAGACGCCCCCATCGTCAAGTTCGTCAACCTGCTGATCGCTCAAGCCTGCAGCGACCGGGCGTCCGACATCCATGTCGAGCCGACCGAGCACGACCTGCGGATCCGTTTCCGGGTCGACGGTGTGCTCCACGAGGTCATGCACTCGCCCCGGTCCATCCAGGGCGGCGTGATCAGCCGCCTCAAGGTCATGGCCGACATCAACATCGCCGAGCGGCGGATTCCCCAGGATGGCCGGATCTCCCTCAACGTCGCCGGCAAGGGCGTCGACCTCCGGGTCGCCACACTGCCGACGGTCTACGGCGAGAAGGTCGTCATGCGGATCCTGGACAAGACCCAGGCCCGCCTGAGCCTCCCCGACCTCGGGTTCCACCCGGCGGTGCTGCCCCGCTTCGAGGCCTGCTTCCGCAAGCCCTACGGCACGATCCTCGTCTGCGGGCCGACCGGGTCGGGGAAGTCGACGACCCTCTACGCCACCCTCAACGTCCTCAACTCGCCGGACAAGAACGTGATCACGGTGGAGGACCCGGTCGAGTACCGCCTCCCGGGTGTCAACCAGGTGCAGATCAACCCCAAGGCCGGCCTCACCTTCGCCTCGGCGCTGCGGTCGATCCTCCGGTCCGACCCCGACATCGTTCTCGTGGGCGAGATCCGCGACCGGGAGACGGCCACCATCGCCATCGAGGCCTCCCTCACCGGCCACCTGGTCCTCTCGACCCTGCACACCAACGACGCCGCCTCCACCCCGATGCGGCTGGTGGAGATGGGCGTCGAGCCGTTCCTGGTCGTCAGTTCCCTCGACTGCGTCGTCGCCCAGCGGCTGGCCCGCAAGCTCTGCGACCGGTGCCGGGAGGAGTACGAGCCGACCCACGCCGAGCTGACCGAGGCCGGTTGGCCGGCCGCCCTCCTGAGAGCCGAGGGGCCCCCGACGCTGTACCGGGCGGTCGGTTGCGCCGCCTGCTCCCGCACGGGCTACCGGGGCCGCCTGGCCGTCCACGAGGTCATGGTCATGAACGAGGAGATCCGCCGGATGGTGGTGGAGCGCGACTCGTCGGAGGAGATCAAGAAGGCCGCCCTGGCCCAGGGGATGCTGACCCTCCGGGAGGACGGCCTGGTCAAGGTGGCCCAGGGCCGGACGACCCTCGAGGAGCTCTTCCGGGTGATCGCCTAGCCCACCGGTGAGCACCGGTCATCGGGGCGGGGGCGGGAACAAACTGTAAATATCGGGACGAGCGGCATCATCCGGGCCGATACTGGACGTCTCCCTGGTGTGCGGGGCGCCAGCCCGCCGGACCATGAAAGGGCGAGCCTTCGATGTTGCAATGTCTGAACTGTGGCCGTGACCTGTCCCCCCGGGCCGTCGCCTGTCCCGAGTGCGGCGAGCCCGGCCCGGCCGCCCCGGTGGTGGGCACCGCCGCCCCGCCGGCGCCCGGTGGTGCCTCGGTCGGTTCGGTCATGGCGTCGGTCGACCGCACCGAGCCGTTCGCCATCGCGTCGATCGTCTGTGCCGTGGCCAACTTTCTCGGCGGCTTCCTCATCGGCGCCATCCTCGCCATCATCTTCGGGAAGATCGCCCAGAACAACATCGCCGCCAACCCGGCGCTCGGGGGCGCCGGCCTGGCCCGGGCCGGGATCATCGTCGGCTGGGTCGGCGTGGGCATCGTGGTGGCCTTCCTGCTCCTCGGCGTCACCATGTTCGGCTTCCTGGGCGGCTTGTTCAGCGACCTGCCGGTGCGCTTCACGTCCTGACCGGCGGCCTCACGCCGGTCGTGTCGGTCAGGCGGTTTGAACGCCCGCCGCCGCCTCCAGACCGAGTTCGGCCACCGCCTGCTCCCGCATCTTGAACTTCTGGATCTTGCCGGTGACGGTCATCGGGAACTCGTCGACGAACTTCACGTAGCGGGGCACCTTGTAGTGGGCGATCTTGCCCTTGCAGAACTCCTTGAGGGCCTCTTCGGTCAGGGTGGCGCCTTCGCGGACCTTGACCCAGGCCATCAGTTCCTCGCCGTACTTCACGTCGGGCACGCCGATCACCTGGACGTCGCTCACGTCGGGGTGGGTGTAGAGGAACTCCTCGATCTCCCGGGGATAGAGGTTCTCGCCGCCCCGGATGATCATGTCCTTGATGCGGCCGACGATGTTGACGTAGCCGTCGGCGTCCATCGTGGCCAGGTCGCCGGTGTGCATCCAGCCCGGCCGTGTCGATCGCCTCGGCGGTGCGCTCCGGGTCGTTCCAGTAGCCCGGTCATCACCGAGTAGCCGCGGGTGCACAGCTCGCCGGGCCTGCCCCGCTCGACGACCCGGCCGGTCTCGGGATCGATGATCTTGACCTCGACGTGGGGATGGACCCGCCCGACCGTCGACACCCGGTGCTCGAGGCTGTCGTCCGGCACCGTCTGGGTCGACACCGGTGACGTCTCGGTCATGCCGTAGGCGATCGTCACCTCCTCCATGTGCATGCGGGAGACGACCTGCTTCATCACCTCGACCGGGCAGGGCGAGCCGGCCATGATGCCCGTCCGCAGCGAGGACAGGTCGAACTTCTCGAACTCGGGGTGGTCGAGTTCGGCGATGAACATCGTCGGGACGCCGTAGAGGCTCGTGCAGCGCTTCGGCGGCCACCGCCTCCAGGGTGGCACCGGGCTCGAAGCCGGCCTCGGGGATGACGATGGCGGCGCCGTGCGTGGTGCAGGCCAGGTTGCCCAGCACCATCCCGAAGCAGTGGTAGAAGGGCACCGGGATGCAGACCCGGTCGGCCTCGGTGTACCGGCAGGCCTCGCCGATGAAGTACCCGTTGTTCAGGATGTTGTGGTGCGACAGCGTGGCGCCTTTGGGGAACCCGGTCGTGCCGCTCGTGTACTGGATGTTGATCGGGTCGTCGAACTGCAGCGCCGGTCATGCGTTCCCGCAATGCTCCGTCGGTGATCGACGCGGCGCCGGCGACCAGGGCAGTCCCACCCGTCGGTACCGAGCAGGATCACCTTCTCCAGCGCCGAAAGGTCGGGCCGGACCTCTTCGATCACCTGGGCGTAATTACTAGTTTTGAAAGCGCATGCGGCGATCAGCATCCGGCAGCCCGACTGCTTGAGGGCGTAGGCCAACTCCGACGTCCGGTAGGCCGGGTTGATGTTGACCAGGATCACGCCGACCTTGGCGGTGGCGTACTGGACCAGCACCCATTCGGCGCAGTTCGGGCTCCAGATCCCGATCCGGTCACCGGCCTCCAGCCTGAGGGCCAGCAGCCCCCGGGCCACCTCGTCGACCGCGGCGTCGAACTCGGCGTAGGTGTAGCGCCGGTTCTGGTGCCGCGACACCAGGGCGAGGTTGTCGGGCACCCGGGCCGCGGTGCGCTCCAGGTTCTCCCCGATCGTCTCGCCCAGCAGCGCCTGCGTCGACGGGCCGTTGGCGTACGAAAGGCTCATGCTCTCGGAGGCTAGCCCCCTACGAGCACGTCGGTCAGTGCCCCTTCGGAGCCGAAGAGCTTCGCCCGCCAGGTGGAGATCAACTCCCTCGAGTCGCAGTCGCCCGGGTGGAAGCCGCGCCGGTGGTAGCTGAAGAGCTGGCGCACGGCCCGGAGCGAGGTGAACGGTGAGCGCCGCAGCCGCCAGAGGCTCCGCAGGACGCGGACTGGGTGGCGCCGGGCGGCGGGATCCAGGCCCAGCGAGAACACCGTCCAGATCGAGGTCTCGAGCACGAACTGCAGGTGGATCACCCACATCGTGATGATCCGCATCCGTTCGGTGCCCCCGACGTGCCGGTAGACGTCGAAGGCCACTGCCTTATGCTCCGCCTCCTCCAGCGCGTGCCACAGGAAGAGGTGGCGGGCACCGTCGTGGCCGATGGCGGCGCGAGCCTCGGGCTCACCGAGCAGCGTCTCGGCGAGCGTGGCCGTGTAGTGCTCGAGGGCGGCCGTGACGGCCAGGTTGGCCTTCTCGTTGAGGAATCGCTCCCGCAGCCACATCAACTTCCGGACATAGCTGCCGATCGGGCGGACGGGATATCCCAACTCGGCCATGCGGTCGTTGAACACGGCGTGCTCCCGGCCGTGCATCGTTTCCTGGCCGATGAAACCCTCGACCTCCTGGCGCAGACGGGGCTCGGTGATGCGATCCCGCACCGCCTTGACGGACCGCACGAAGTAGGCCTCGCCGTCGGGGAACACCGACGACAGCACCGTGAAAACGTGGCTCAACAAGAGGTCGCCGTTGCCGGCGAAGTGTCGCGGTACGTCGCCGAGCCACGCGTCGAACTCCATGGGCCGGGTCGGTACGGCACTGCTCACCTGCTGGGCGGAGCCCATTCCGTCGACATACCCAACACTGAGCCGTGATTTAACTACTTCGCCTTTGGGCTCGAATCGCCTACTCGCTGGCCGTGAGGCCGGTCTGGCAGGTCACGCCGGTCCCACCGAGGCCGCAGTAGCCGAACGGGTTCTTGGCCAGATACTGCTGGTGGTAATCCTCGGCGTAATAGAAGGGCCCGGCCAGAGCGATCTCGGTCGTGATCGGCCCGTGCGCCGCGTCGGCCAGCGCCTTGTCGTAGGCGTCCCGGGAGGCCTCGGCCGCCGCCTGCTGCTCGTTCGAGAACGTGTAGATGGCCGAGCGGTACTGCGTTCCGGCGTCGTTGCCCTGCCGCATCCCCTGCGTCGGGTCGTGCGCCTCCCAGAAGATCTTGAGCAGGTTCTCGTAGCTCGTCTGCGCCGGATCGAACACCACCAGCACGACCTCGGTGTGCCCCGTCCGCCCCGAGCAGACCTCCTCATAGGACGGGTTCGGCGTGTACCCGCCGGCGTACCCCACCGCCGTCGTGTACACCCCCGACGCCTCCCAGAACTTCCGCTCCGCCCCCCAGAAGCACCCCAGCCCGACGACCATCTGCTCCAGCCCTTCGGGGAACGGCCCCCGCAGCGGCATACCGAGCACCTCGTGCGTCGCCGGCACCGGCATCTCCCGGTCCCGCCCCGGCAGGGCCTGCTCCGGCGCGACCATCTCGACCTTCTTGCTGAAAAACCCCATGAGCACCTCCACTCCGACTCACTACCCTACGTCGGGCCGCCTCGTTTCTTCCAAGGTCTCAGTCCCTGCTCCGACCGCCCCGTTACGACCCGGCCCCCCTTCCCCCTCCCGAACCGGCGTTCGTTTTCCGCCGTATCCCGGTAAAGGAACGCCGGTTCGAGCCGCTTCCCCCGCCGCGCCATTCCGGCGTTCCTTTTCCGCTGTATTCCGGCAAAGGAACGCCAGTTTCGAAAGGAGGACGGGTGGAGCCCACCAGCCAGCAGCACCGCATCGCACGAGGACCCCGAGGACCCGCTGCTCGGTCTCGCCGAGCATGTGCACAACTTCGGCCGCGACCAGCATTCGATCGTGACACGCCGCCAGCTCCGGGCGGTTGGCATGAGCGACGACGACCTCGACCACGAGTTGGCCACCCGGACGCTGCTACGGGAGGCGCCCGGCGCCTTCCGGCCGTGGGGTGTCAGGCGATCGTGGCATCTGCGGGCGTCCGCCGCCTTGCTCTCGGCCCGGGCGCCAGCGCTCATCTCGCACCGGAGCGCCGCCTGGTTGTACGGCATCGACGAGCGGAGGCCGGGGATCATCGACATCACCGTGCCGCGGCATCGCCGGCCGAGGTCCCGCCCCGGGGTGCAGTTCCACGAGAGCCGGTCGTTCGACGTGGCGGCCAAGACCTCGCTGTGTCAGGACGGTCTGGCGGTCACCGGGGTGGCGCGCACCATCCTCGACTCGTGCGCCGTTGTCCGAAGCCTTCCGGAGCGGCTCGACCTGTTCGACGAGGCTCGACGAATGAAACTGGTTGACTGGGACCAGCTCTGGGACTGTCTGCTCGTCCACACCGGTCGGGGACGGCCGGGGCTGAAGCGTTACCGGGACGTGCTGCTCACCCGGGACGGGACCGCTCCGGCGGGCACGAAGTTCGCCCGGCGGGTGGGGCTCCTCCTCGAGTCCGCCGGCCTGCCGACACCCGTCTACGAGTTCCCGGTCGAACACGCGGAGGGCACGTACTACCTCGACCTGGCCTATAGGCGACCTCGCAAGGTCGCCGTCGAATGCATCGGCAGGATCGGCCACGACTTCGAGAGGGCCTTCGAGATGGACCCCGTCCGCCGCAACCGCCTGCAACTGCTGGGCTGGATCGTGATCGAGGTCACCTGGCGCCGCTTCGTGAACGACCCGGAGAGCGTCGTGGCGGAAGTGCTGCGGGCCCTGTCGCTGGAGTCGTAGCGGTCCCCGCTGTCGCCAGCACGAACCGGCGTTCCTTTTCCGGCATATAGCGGAAAAGGAACGCCGGATTGGCTTGGCGACGCTCGTGATCGCAACCGGCGTTCGTTTACCGGGATACAGCGGAAAAGGAACGCCGGTTTGGAGGGGTGGAGCGCCGGCGACCCCGCGAACCGGTCAGGGGCGGTGGGGGTAGGACGGGGGGCGGTCGGAGGGTGGGGGTTCCTCGTAGATGGTCACGGAATCGGCCCGGGTGAAGGCGCCGGTCTCCGCGGCGGGCTGCGATCCGGGGAGGTAGCGCCGGCCGCCGGCGACGTAGCGGTACATCCCCACGCCCTGGCCGCCGGCTTCGTCGGGGCCGGCGGTGGTGGAGTCCCACCACAGCTCGGTCACGTCGTCGCCCACGCCGTGGTCGTCGCCGGGCCAGACGCCGTGGCGGCCGAACGACACCGACGGGCTGGTCACCATCCCCCGGCCGGCCGGCGGCAGCCGGAACAGTCCGTCGCGGAGCGATCCCGGCGTCAACACCGGTCCGGCCAGGTGCATCCCGGTGAAGAACATCCACGGCGCCCGGTAGACGAGGGCGTGGGACGCCCGGGCCGGCGGCGCCTGGCCGGTGTGCCAGGCGTGGACGCGCCACGCCTCGCCCTGGCCCGGCGCCAGCCGGGCGGCGGAGAACGACAGGCCGAAAGCGTGCGACCACTGGGTCTGGTCGTAGGCCCGGCCGGCGAACGTCGTGTCGGCTCCGGCGAGCCCGCCGCCGACCCCGGCGACGCCGGCGCCGAGCAGCACCCACTCCGGGCTGTAACCCTGGCGCGTCGCCTCCTGGGTCATGAACACCGGGAACAGGCCGTCGCCGACGTAGAGGACGCTGGTCACCCCGGCCTGGCGCAGCCGGCTCACCACCCGCCGGGCGTCCGCTCCGCCGGCGGCCCCGCCCGCCGATCCGTAGCCGAGCGAGTCGGCCAGCTCCACCCCCGCCCGCCGCAGTTCCCGTTCCAGCGCCTCGGCGCCCCGCAGGCCGACCTGGCCCGGTACGTCCTCGTAGACGAGTCCGAAGGTGCGGCCCTGCGTGGCCAGCCTCACGTCACCGGCGTGGCGGGCCGGGAGCCCGGCGAGGCGCTTGGCCACGTACTCGGTCTGGAGCGCGATCCGCTGGCTGACGGTCGGCTCGAGCGACATCACATATGGCGCCCGAGCCGTGTACCAGGCGTCGGGCTCCGGCACGGCGCAGAGGCACAGAACCCGGCGGGCGGCCAGCTCGTCGGCGTAGGCCGAGGTGCGGGCCGGGCCGCCCCACGAGGCGAAAGCGCCGAGTTCCGTGGCCACCCGCCCGGCGTCGGCCCGGGCCCGGTGGCGTCGTCGTCGGCGCCCGACGCCGTCACGAACACCAGCTGCACCCGCCGACCCCAGGTCTGGTAGTGGTGCTCGAAGTAGTCGACGTATGACCGGTAGGTGGCGGCGACCTCCTCGCCGGTGTCCCGGTTGCCGGCCGCGGCCGCCAGCGCCGAGGAGGCGACGTTCCCTTGCGGGAGGTACACGGCGACGGTGACGGTCTCGGTCGTCACACCCTGCCAGGTGGCCCCGCCGTTGGCCGCCACCGACGCCACGCAGGGCGGCGCGAACCGGGTGGGCACGGCCAGCCGGCCGGTGGCCGGATCACAGGCCGGGCTCGGGAGGAGCACCGGCGCCGTGGCCGCCCCGGCCGCGGCCCGGCCGGTGGTGGCCGTGGCGGCCGGCGGGCGGGGGGCGATCGCCGCGGCGCGGCCTCCCCGGGATCCGCCGCCGCCGCCGTCTCCGGGGCCGTCTCGACGGCCGGTGCCGACGGCCGCCCCGATGCCCGGGACGCCGGCTTCTTCCCCGGCCTGGGATCGATGACGGTGAAGCCGCCGGTGTCGTCGCCCGGTTTCCCGGCGGCGGCCCCGTCGGGGCCGCTGGGGGGCAGGAGCGCCAGTCCGAGGAGGACGGCCGACGCCGCCGCCAGCCCGTACCGGTAGCGGGCCAGGCCGTGGGCGAAGGCGACGACGACCTTGTTCGGCTCGCCGGGCCGGGGCGCGCCCAGCCCGTTCCGCTCGGCCTCTCCCCCCATCACCGCACCTCATGCTCGCCGGCCGCCGCCCAACCGAACCCTCCGGCCGTGTTCGGATTCGGCGCTCGGTGATGATCCCAGATGGGGACGGAGCTCAGCCAGCCCCGAGCCCGTCCGGCCTCTGCCTGGCGCCGGCGAGACGGGCTTCGGCCGATACCCGGGCGGCGGTGCGGGCCCGGAGGATGTCGTCATTGACGAACCGGCCGGCGGTGGAGAGCAGGAACCCGGCCAGGACCAGCGGGAACGACAGCCCGAACAGGGCGGTGCGGATCCCCTCCGTGTCGGCCACGTGGCCGATCAACGGATACAGCCCGAGGCCGGGGAGGATCCACAGCGCCGATACGGCGAAGCCCAGTGACCGGGCCCGGGGCGGCAGCGCCAGTGACAGCACGGAGTACACCCCCGGGGCGAGGACGGCGGCCGCGGCGGCGATCACCATGTTCATGGCGATCACCACCGCCAGGTACGGCGTCACCGACAGCGTGGCGAAGCAGACGGCCACCACCACGCCCACGATGGCCACGAACCTCAGCACCAGCGCCGGGTTCTTGACGAGCAGGCGGTTGGCGATGGGAATCCCGGCCACCAGCCCGAGCAGCTGGGCCGGCTCGGTGATGGCGGCGGCGAGTCCCCGCTGGGCCGAATTCAGGCCGAACTCCTCCTCGTAGAAGATCGAGAACAGCGATCCCAGGCCGACGATCACCACCGCGGCGAACGGCAGGGCGTACCAGATGCGGCGCAGGCTCCGGATTCCCCACAGCAGACGGCAGCCCTCGACGAACCGGGGCGGTTCCTCCTCGGTCCGGGACGCGGCCTCGGTGGCGCCGGCGGCACGGCGTTCGTGCGCCCCCCGGGCCGGTTCGACCAGCCGCCGGGCCAGCGCCACGAACACAACGGTCGGCACGACGAACAGCACGAACGGCGCCCGCCAGCCCAGCCACAGTGCCAGCCCCCCGGCCAGCAGCGGACCGAGAAACTGGCCGACGGAGTTGGCGGCCCGGTGGGTGCCGAACACCTTCGGCCGCACCTCCGGCGGGTAGTAGTCGGCCAGGAGCGAGAAGTGGGTCGGCGTGACCACCGCCCGCCCCATGCCGGCGCCGGCCCGGGCCGCGGCCAGAAGCCCCACGCTGGGCGCCAGCCCGGTGGCCAGCGAGAAGCCGCCCCACAACGTGGCCCCCCCGGCGGCCAGGCGCACCCGGGAGCGCCGGTCGGCCCAGTAGGCCAGCGGCAGTCCCAGCAGGATGGCCACCACCTCGATGACGGCCACCAGGCCCAGGATTCCCGAGATCCCCAGATCGAACGAGCGGCGGATCTCCGGAGCGAGCACGTTGAACGCCGTCTTGTCGAGCTCGTCGACGGCGTTGAGGCCGAACAGCACGAAGAGGGGGAAGAGCGGCTCGCCCTCGGTCAGACCGATCGTCAGCCGGGCGGTCAAACGGGCCCAGAGACCGCCCAGCCGGCCGGATTCCGCGTCTACCGCCCCGATTGCCGTCGAAGTCCCCAAGGAGCCCAGAGGGTAGTGGACCGCACCATCGGACCGGCGTCGGATTTACGCCCCTCCTCAGGTTCAAGAGGCTCCACCCCCCGCCCGATCAGGGAGGCGAGGAGGTCCCTGTGTACGAACCCAACCAACCCCAGGACGGACCACTCCGCGTCACGTTCGCCCCCGAGCCGTTCGAGCGCAGCCCCGCCGGCCCGGCGGCGCCATCGCCGCTGCACGTCGACGACATCCTCCGGCACGTCGTCGAACTGGGCGGCTCCGACCTCCACCTGGCCGCCGGCTGCCATCCGACGATTCGCCTCCGGGGCGAGCTTGCCCCCCTCACCGAGTACCCGGTGCTCGACGGCAAGACGATCCGGGAGCTCCTCTACGCCGTCCTCACCCAGAAGCAGCGGGAACGCTTCGAAGACGAGCTCGAGCTCGACACCTCGCATTCCATTCCCGGCGTGGGCCGCTTCCGCGTCAACGTCCTCCTCCAGCGCGACTCCGTCGGCGCCGTCATGCGGGTCATCCCCCACGAGATCGTCCCCCTCGGTGCCCTCGGACTCCCCGAGTCGGTGTCGACCTTCGCCAACCTCGTCCGGGGCCTCGTACTGGTGACCGGGCCGACCGGGTCGGGCAAGTCCACGACGCTGGCCAGCCTCGTCGACGTGATCAACACCACGAAGCCCGTCCACATCATGACGGTGGAGGACCCGATCGAATTCCTCCACCAGCACAAGCGGGCGGTGGTCAACCAACGCGAGGTCGGCGAAGACACCCGGTCGTTCTCCAACGCCCTCAAGCACGTTCTGCGCCAGGACCCCGACGTGATCCTCGTCGGCGAGATGCGCGATCTGGAGACGATCGCCACCGCCCTCACCGCCGCCGAGACCGGCCACCTCGTCTTCGCCACCCTCCATACCCAGGACGCCCCCCAGACCGTCGACCGCATCATCGACGTGTTCCCCGCCCACCAGCAGCAGCAGATCCGGGTCCAGCTGGCCACCTCGCTGCAGGGCGTCGTGACCCAGCAGCTCGTCCCGCTGGTCGGCGGCACCGGCCGGACCGTCGCCACCGAGGTGCTCGTGGCCACCCCCGCGGTGCGGAACCTCATCCGGGAGGGGAAGGTCCATCAGATCTACTCGGCCATGCAGGCCGGCGCCCGGTTCGGGATGCGGTCGATGGACCAGTCGCTGGCCGAGCTCGTCCGGGGTGGACGGGTCGCCTTCGAGGTGGCGCTCGAGCGGGCGGCCAACCCCGACGACCTCCGCCGACTGCTGGGCCGCTGACATGGCTCAGTCCTTCACCTACAAGGTCCGGGACCGGCAGGGAAAGCTGATCACCGGCAGGCTGGAGGCCGAGACAGTCAGCCTCGTGGCCGGGAAGCTTCGCCAGATGGGCTACGTGCCCGTCTCCATCGAGAGCAACGAGAAGAAGAGCCTGGCCCGGGACGTGCGGATCCCCGGCCTGTCGGGCCGGATCAAGCTCAAAGAGGTGGCGGTCTTCTCCCGGCAGTTCGCCACCATGATCAACTCCGGGCTCACCCTGCTGCGGGCGCTGTCGATCCTCTCCGATCAGACGACCAACAAGGAGCTGGGTCGCGTCATCGGCGAGGTCCGCAAGGACGTCGAGCGCGGCATAGCCCTCACCGCGGCAATGGCCAAGCACCCGAAGGCCTTCTCCCGGCTGTACGTGGCGATGGTCCGCTCGGGCGAGATGGGCGGTTCCCTCGACGCCGTCCTCCTCCGCCTGGCCACCACGATCGAGAAGCAGGTCGACCTGCGCCGCAAGGTCAAGTCGGCGATGACCTATCCCATCGTGGTCGGCGTGATCGTGGTGCTGATCTTCATGGGCATGCTGATCTTCGTCGTTCCGACCTTCGAGAGCATGTACGCCTCGATGGACTCCAAGCTGCCGGCCCCGACCCGCGTGCTCCTCGGGGTGTCGGACGTCGTCACGAGGTTCCTCCCGATCCTTCTGGTGGCCGCGGGCGGGGCCGTCTGGTCGGCCCGACGCTGGGTGAAGACCCCGACGGGACGGCGACAACTCGACGCCTTCAAACTCCGGGCTCCGGTGTTCGGAAGCCTTTCCCACAAAACGGTTCTGGCCCGCTTCTCCCGGTCGCTGGCCGCCCTCGTCCGGGCCGGCGTCCCGATCCTCGACGCGCTCGAGATCGTGTCGGAGACGGCCGGCAACGTGGTCGTGTCCGACGCCGTGGTCGACGTCGGTGCGGCGGTGAAGTCGGGCGACTCACTGGCGCGACCGCTCGAGGCCCATCCCGTCTTCCCGCCGATGGTCACGCAGATGATCGCCGTCGGGGAGGAGACGGGGGCGCTCGACGAGATGCTGGAGAAGATCGCAGACTTCTACGAGGCCGAGGTGGAGGCGGTGGTCGAAGCGTTGACGTCGCTCATCGAGCCGTTGCTGATCGTGGTCATGGGCGTGACGGTTGGCGGCATGGTCGTCGCCCTCTACATGCCGATGTTCAACATCCTCAGCAAGATCAACTGAGGGCGTCGCGCCGTCGTCGGCAGCGATGTCCTCGCTCGCTCCCGATATCACGCATGTACTCCTCAGACAGGGGGCCTTCACCGCCGATCTAGAGAGGGAGCGAGCAGTGACTCCTGACAAGGGCAAACCCGCCGGAAGGCGGGGGCGCAAAGCCACGGGGCCAGAACGGCTAGCCGGGCTGCCTGGAGGCGCCCCTTCCCGATCCGGGAAGCGGAGCCCAATGGCGAAATGCCTCTAGGGCGACCTGAGGCGCCGGAGTACGGGCTCCGCTCACCGTTGATCCACTAAGGGAAAGGGAATTCCAAGTGTTCGCAGCCATTGCACGCCTGCGTGAGCGCCAGAACCGTGAGGGCGGCTTCACCCTCATCGAGCTCATGGTCGTCGTCATGATCATCGGCATCCTGCTGGCCATCGCCATCCCCGCCTTCCTCGGCGCCAAGAGCCGCGCCCAGGAGAAGGCCGTCAAGTCCAACCTCCGCAACTCCCTGGCCGCCGCCCAGACCCGGTTCTCCGACGAGCAGGCCTTCTCCGCCACCGCCGCTCTCGTCGTCGATCTCGCCGCCGACGAGCCGAGCCTCGACTGGGTCGACGGGACCCTGGCGGCCGGCGCCTCGACCGGTGACAAGGAAATCTCGGTCCACGTGGTCGGCAACGACACGATCTACCTGGCGGCCTGGCACGACAGTTCGAGCACCTGTTACATCCTGCGGCACGTCAACGCCACCGGTGGAGGCTCGAGCCTGTCGACGGGCGACGCCGTCGAGGCCAACTGCTTCGGCGGGTTCGGCACCGACGCTTCGGTCACGTACGCCGACTTCTAAGCCGGGATTCCACACCCTGATCCGGAGCGGGCGGGAAGCGATTCCCGCCCGCTCCGCGAAGCCCCTTCGAAGGAACCGTAAGGTCATGACTCATGGACGGTGTCCTCGTGGCGTTGTGCGGCCTGTTCGGCCTGTTGATCGGATCGTTCCTCAACGTCGTGATCTGGCGGGTGCCCCGGAAGCTGTCGGTGGTCCGGCCCCCGTCGCATTGCCCCAACTGCGAGACGCCCATCCGGGCGGCGGACAACATCCCCGTCTTCGCCTGGCTGGCGCTGCGGGGGAAGTGCCGGCACTGCGGGCATCCCATCTCCGTGCGCTACCCGCTGGTGGAGGCGGGCTGCGGGGTCCTGTTCGGGGCGGTGGCGTTGCGGTTCGGCTGGTCCTGGGAGCTGCCGGCCTACCTGGTTCTGACGGCCGCCCTCCTGGCGATCTCGCTGATCGACCTCGAGCATTTCATCGTGCCGGACCGGATCACCGCCCCGCTGACGGTAGCGGGGGTGGCCCTCCTGGGCCTGGCCGGCGTGGCCGAGGGCGAGGGCGGGCGGTTCGTCCGGTCGTTGCTCGGGGGGCTGGCCTTCTTCGCCTTCCTGTTCCTGCTCAACATCCTGTACCCGCGGGGGATGGGGATGGGCGACGTGAAGCTCAGCTTCTCCCTCGGCCTCTTCATGGGTTGGCTGGGATGGGGCCAGGTGTTCCTGGGGGGATTTCTTTCCTTCCTGCTGGGGGCGCTCGTGGGAGTTCTGCTGATCGCCGTGGGGCTCAAGAGCCGGAAGGACTTCGTGCCATTCGGGCCCTTCCTGGCCCTCGGGACGATGATCACGATCCTCGTCGGGGACCCCATCCTGCGGTGGTATTCGGGGGCTTAGAAAGTTTCAAAGTTTCCCCGTTGTACTTGTCAACTAGTGGTTGCTAAGGTGTCTCCGTGGCCATCGAGCACGATGGATTGCATACAGCGGCGAGCCTCGGCGACCGCCTTCTCATGGTTCGAGAGGTGGCTGAGCTGATGCGGGTCTCCAACATGACTGTCTACCGCCTGATCAAGGCGGGTGACCTTCCCGCCATCCGGGTCGGGAAGAACTTCCGCATCCGCCGGTCGGACGTCGAGTCATATCTCGGCGACCGCTCCTACGGCGGCTAGGGCCCTCCAGTGGCCGAGCGGGTGCTCGGCCTCGACATCGGGACGGGTTCCGTCCGCGTCGTCGAGGCCGTCCTGTCCTCCTCGCCGACCGTCACGCGCGTCGGCGAAGTGCCCCTTCCCCCGGGCGCGGTCCGCGACGGCGAGGTGCTCGACACCGCCGCGGTGGGTGCCGCCATCTCCGAGCTGTGGCGCCAGACCGGCCTGCGGGGCCGCGACGTCCGCCTCGGCCTGACCGGGTCGCGGGTGGTGGTCCGGGTCATCGAGCTCCCGGCCATGCCCGACGACGAGATGGCCGGCGCCCTGCGGTTCTCCGCCTCCGACCACATCCCGATCCCGCTCGACGACGCCGTCCTCGACCACGCCGTCCTCGAGCCGGTCCCCTCAGGCGAGCCCGGCGACCAGCCCATGGTCAAGGTGCTGATCGCCGCCGCCCACCGCTCGACCCTCGATTCGCTCCTGGCCGCGGTGGCCGCCGGAGGGCTCCGGGCCACCGCCGTCGACCTCGTTCCCTTCGCCCTCGTCCGGGCCCTGGCCGCCCCCCCCGAGCTCGAGGCCGACGCGACGGACCACTCCGCCCCGCCGCGGCCCCTGGCCGAGGCCATCGTCTCCGTCGGCGCCGGCCTGACCACGGTGGTCGTCCACGAGGGCGGGATCCCCCGGTTCGTGCGGACGGTGGCGGTCGGTGGCGACACCCTGACCGCGGCCATCGCCGACGAACTCGGTCTGAGCACCGATGCCGCCGAGGCGGCCAAGCCCGAGGAACCGGCGGCGCCGACGGGGCCGACGGCGATCCCATCGACGACCCGGAGCCCCCGATCTCGCCCGCCGGGCCGCCCGGGTCGTCGAGCTGCGGCTCTCCTCCATCCTCGGTGAGATCCAGAGCTCCCTCGCCTACTGGATGGCGTCGGCGGAGCGGCCGCTCGGCCGGGTGGTGCTCACCGGGGCGGGCGCCCGGGCGGGTGACGTCGCCGGCCGGCTGTCGCTCCTGATCGGCGCTCCGGTCGAATGGGGTGTGACCGTTCCGTTGGCCGCTCCCGTGGCCGCCGCCGGTGCCGGGCAGTGGGCCGATCACGTCGTCGCCGCCGGCCTGGCCCTCGGCGGAGCCGACTCGCCCGGCTGGCAGATCGACCTGTGCCCGCCGCAGCGCCGGTGGCTCCGCTTCGACCGGCTGCTGGCCCGACGGGTCGGAGCGGTCGCCGCCATCGCGGTCGTGGTCCTCGGTGGGCTGAGCGTCCGATCCGTGCTGTCCGTCCGCGACGCCAACCGGAAACTCGCCGCCCAGCAGAAGGTCAACGAGAAGCTCGAAGCGCAGCTGGGCCCGTTCGCCTCGCTCCAGAAGCTGAACGCCGAGCTGACGACGAGCCGCAAGCGCGTGGAGTCGGCGCTGGCCAGCGACGTGTCATGGACACGGTTTCTGAACGAGTTCGTCGGAAGCCTGCCCGACACGGCGTGGCTGAACGCGTTGTCGCTGCAGGCGACGCCGACCGCCGCTCCCGCCGCCAAGGCACCGGCCTCGAAGGCGGCGCCGGGCACGGCGACACCACCCGCCGGGATCGGGTCGCTCCAGGTCACGGCGTCCGGGCTCGACTTCCCATCGGTTGCCGACTGGCTCCGTCAGCTGGCGGCGAATCCGGCGCTGGCCGACGTCACCGTCGGCGCCGTCAACAAGTCGACCACCGGAGGCCCGGCGATCGTGACCTTCGGCTCGACGGCGACGATCACCCCCGCCGCCCGGTCCGACCGGGCTGCCCGGCTCACGAAGGCGGCGCTGTGAAGCCCCGTCGTCCCGGGCGGGTCGGAAAGCCGGCGGCCCGTCGATCGCCGAACCGGCTGTACGCCGCCTTCGGGCTCGTCGCCGGGCTCGGTCTGTTCTACGGCTGGAACGCGGTCTTCCTCGGTCCGAAGAGCGACGAGGCGGCCGAGGTGAAGGTCGAGCTGGCCGCGGCCGGAAAGCAGGAATCGGAGCTGCGCCGTCAGCTGGGGCAGCTGCAGAAGCTGGCCGCCGAGACCCAGGCCCGGGAGGCGGAGATCGCCCGCCTCGGGCAGCTGATTCCGGCCACCGAGGACGTCGCCGGAGCCATCCTGGCCCTCCACGAGGCGGCCAACCAGGCGCAGGTGGCATGGTCGTCGTTCGTCCCCAGCCGGACGGGCGTGGCCACCGCCGGCGGGCCGGGAACGCTGGCGATCTCCATGAACATCGGCGGGTCGTTCGCCCAGATCTTCGACTACCTCTCCCGGTTGGAGGCGCTCGACCGGCTGGTGGTGGTGGACGGTGTCGCGCTGGGCGGCGCCGGACAGGCCGGTCAGCTCAGCGCTGACATCAAGGCCCGCATGTTCTCCAGTGGCGGCTCTCCCCAATCTGGTGCCACCGCCACTCTGGCCAAGGCAGGTGGGTGATGGGCCAGTCCCGACTCCTCCGTCTCGTGCTCATGGTGGGCGGGGCGCTGGCCGCCCCGTCCCTCGCCCTCGCCGCCTTCTTCTTCACCGACTCCGACGATCCGGCGCCGGCGAAGTCGGCTGGCCGCGTCACGGCCACGACCCGGGCGCCTGGATCAGTACCTGCCGAGCCGGCCGCGACCCCCTCGTCCACGACCACCACCACGACCACGGCCCCGGTCATCACGTCGGCGGCGGGACTGCGGGATCCCTTCGCCCCACTCGTCGAGCAGGGTCCTGCGGCAGGGGCACCGGCTCGCTGAGGGGCGTCCCCGGCCCGGAACCCGGCGGGGTCCGCCGGTAGCCTGGCTGGCGTGTTGCGTTACCTGACCGCCGGCGAGTCGCACGGCCAGGCCCTCGTCGTCGTCATCGAGGGTCTCCCCGCCCGGCTGCCGATCACGATCGAGGACGTCGCCTCGGAGCTGGCCCGCCGCCGGCTCGGCTACGGCCGCGGTCCCCGCATGCGGTTCGAGCGTGACGACGTCGAGTTCCTGTCCGGCGTACGCCACGGCCGCACCCTTGGCTCGCCGGTCAGCATCGTGATCCGCAACACCGAATGGCCGAAGTGGGTGGAGGAGATGTCGCCCGCCCCCGGCGCCACGGCCAAGCCGCTGCGCCAACCCCGGCCCGGCCACGCCGACCTGGCCGGCATGCAGAAGTACGGCTTCGACGACGCCCGCGACGTTCTGGAACGGGCCTCGGCCCGGGAGACCGCCGCCCGGGTGGCGGCCGGCACGCTGGCCAAGGCCCTCCTCTCCCATCTCGGCGTCTCGGTGCTGTCCCACGTCATCCAGATCGGTGCCGCCCGGGCATCCACCGAGCGGCGCCCCACCCCGGCGGACCTCGAAGCGGTCGACGCCTCCGAGGTCCGCTGCTTCGATCCCGGCGCCGAGCAGGCGATGATCACCGAGATCAAGGAGGCGGCCAAGGCCGGCGACTCCCTGGGCGGGGTCGTCGAGGTGCTGGCCTACGGCGTGCCGCCGGGGCTCGGCTCCCACGTCCACTGGGACCGCAAGATCGACGGCCTCCTGGCCCAGGCCCTGATGAGCATCCAGGCCATGAAAGCGGTGGAGGTCGGCGAGGGCTTCGACGTGGCCGGCCGGCGGGGGAGCGACGCCCACGACGAGATCCTCTGGGAAGCCGAGTCGGGCGAGTACCTGCGGGCCAGCGACCGGGCCGGCGGCACCGAGGGCGGCATGACCACCGGCGCGCTGCTCGTCGCCCGGGTGGCCATGAAGCCTCTGGCCAGCCTCAACCGACCCGTCCTCCGTACCGTCGACACCCAGACCAAGGAGGAGACGGTCTCCTTCAAGGAGCGGACCGACGTCACCGCCGTACCCGCCGCCGGAGTCGTGGCCGAGACGATGATGGCCCTTGTTCTAGCCAGCGAGACGCTACGCAAGTTCGGCGGCGACTCGCTGCCCGAGCTGCTCCGCAACCACCAGGGATACCTCGACCAGCTTCAGTCCTCGGATGGATGACCAGCGCCACCTCGTGCTCATCGGGATGATGGGCGTGGGGAAGAGCTCCGTCGGCCGGCGGGTCGCCCTCCGCCTCGGCCGCCAGTTCCTCGACACCGACAAGATGGTGGAGGACGAGGCCGGCTGCACGGTGGCCGAGATCTTCGCCGCCGAAGGGGAGGCGGCGTTCCGGGCGCTGGAGGCCGCTTCTGTCCGCCGGGCGCTCGACTCCGAGACCTATGCCGTGATCGCCTTCGGCGGCGGCGCCGTCCTCGACCCGATCACCCGCACCCTGGCCCGCCAGCTGGCCCTGGTGGTGTGGCTCCAGGCCCCCGCCCGGGAGCTGGCCCGGCGGGTCTCGGCGTCGATGCGTCGCTCCGGCGGCACGGCCCGCCCGCTGCTCCACCCCACCGGAACCGGAGGTTCCGGCGGGGGCCCCGGGCTGTCGCCGGGCCGGTCCCGGAGCAGGTCCTCGACGAGATCGCCCGGCAGCGGGAAGACGCCTACAAGGGCGCGGCCCACGTCCTGGTCGACACCGCCGGACGGTCGCCCAGCCAGGCGGCCACCGCCGTCCTCGTCGCCACCGGCTGGCCGAACGCGTGACCCCGTCGACCGGAAGCGCCCCGGATACCCGGACCGTCAGGGTCGACCTCGGCGCCCGCAGCCACGACATCGTGGTCGGCGCTGGTGTCCTCGACCGGGCGGCGGCCGCCCTGGCCGGACGGGCCCGGGTGGCGGTCGTCAGCCAGGACGCCGTGGCCGGCCGCTTCGCCGAACCGCTGCTGGCCGCCCTCCGCACTGCCGGCGCGGTGGCCGAGGTGTTCCTCATGGACGACGGCGAGGAAGCCAAGACCCTCGCCACCGTGGAGTCGCTCTGCCGCCGGTTCGCCGCCTGGGGGCTGCTCCGGGGCGACGCCGTCGTGGCCCTCGGCGGCGGGGTGGTGGGCGACACCGCCGGCTTCACCGCCGCCGCCTACCACCGGGGCGTCGCCTGCCTTCAGGTGCCGACAACGCTGCTGGCCCAGGTCGACGCGGCGATCGGCGGGAAGACGGGAGTCAACCTGCCCGAGGGCAAGAACCTGGTCGGGGCCTTCCACCAGCCGGTCGGTGTGATCTGCGACGTCGACACGCTGGCCACCCTGACCGAGCGCCAGTACCGGGCCGGCCTCGGTGAGGTGGCGAAGTACGCCTTCATGGGCGACGCCGACCTGGGCGCCACGCTGGCCGACGAAACCGCCGCCGCCGCCCTCCTGGCTCGCGACCGGGCCACTCTCGCCGACGTGGTGGCCCGCTCGGCGGCCATCAAGGCCGGTGTCGTTTCGGCCGACGAGTACGAGCGGACGGGCCTGCGGGCCACCCTCAACTACGGCCACACCCTGGCCCACGCCCTGGAGACCCTCGGCCAGTACGGGCTCCTCCACGGCGAGGCCGTGGCCGTGGGCCTGGTCTTCGCCACCGAGCTGGCCGCCGCCCTCGAGCGCATCCCGCCCGACGCCCCCGACGCCACCCGCGCCATGCTGGCCCGCTTCGGCCTCCCGACCTCGGCGCCGGACGGTCTCGCCGCCGCCGACCTGATCGCACTCATGCGGCCGCGACAAGAAGGCGGCCGGAGGGCTGACCTTCGTTCTCCCGGCGCCGGGCGGCCCGCTGGAACGGGTCGACGACCCACCGGCCGCCGCCGTCGACCGGGCCCTGGCCAAGGTCGGAGTGGTGGTCTGACCGGGGCCGCTAGCTTCACGTCATGGCCTTCGACCTTGACACGTTTCTCTCGCTGCCCCGGGTCTCGGGGCTGGCCCTCTCGCCGGACGGATCGCGCCTCGTCACGTCGGTGGCCACCGTGGCGTCCGATGGCACGAAGTTCCAGTCGGCCCTCTGGCAGCTCGACCCGGCCGGTGAGGCACCACCCCGCCGCCTGACCCGATCGGCCAAGGGCGAGACCGGGGCCGCCTTCCTGCCCGACGGGTCGGTCGTCTTCACGTCGGCCCGGCCCGACCCTGAGGCTCGGGAGCTCCACCTGCCCCCCGGATCAAAGAGCGACGACCGGGCGGGGTTGTGGCTCCTCCCCGCCGGCGGCGGTGAGGCCCTCCTGCTGTCCGACCCGCCGGCCGGGGTCGACGGGCTGGCCGTGGCCCGCACCAGCGGCACCGTGATCATCGGCGTCGGCGCCTACCCCGGAACCTCGACCCTGGAGGAGGACGCCGAGAAGCACAAGGCCCGCAAGGAGGCCGGCGTCACCGCCCAGCTGTTCGAGTCATATCCGATCCGGTACTGGGACCACTATGTCGGCCCGCGGGACCGCCGCCTCTACCGGATCCCGACGCCGGCGGCCGGCGAGGGCCGCGCCGAAGCGGAACTGGTCCTCGACGGCACCGGTCATCACCTCGACGACGAGGCGGCTTTTGACGTCACGCCCGACGGCGCCACCGTCGTGACCGGTTGGCACAGCCGCGGCTGTCCGCCACCGACCTGGCCACCAAGCTGGTGGCGGTCGACCCCGCCACCAGCGAGCGGCGGACGCTGGCGGCGGTGACGCCGGCCACTGGGATGTCCGCTGTTCACCCGACGGCCGCGCCGCCGTCTGTGTCCGCGAGACCTTCGGCGACCCCGACCACGCTGAGCAGATGACCCTCTGGCTCGTCGACCTCGCCACGCGGCGAGGGCCGGGATCTCACCCCCGACCTCGACCTGTGGCCGCACGGTCCGGAGTGGGCTCCCGACTCATCGGCGGTCTACTTCGTGGCCGACGAGGATGGACGGGCCCCGGCCTTTCGGGTCGACGTCGCCTCGGGTGAGGTCACCCGACTCTCGGCCGCCGGTGCCTTCTCCAATCTGCGCCCGTCCCCCGACGGCGACACCCTCTACGCCCTCCGTTCCACGATGGCGTCGTCCCCGCAGGCGGTCGCCTTCGACACCACCACCCCCGACCAGGAACCCCGCCCGATCCCCACGCCCGGCGTCCCAGCCCCCGGGGTGCGGGGGAGTCCCCCGGGTTCACCGTGCCCGGCCGGGTCGAGGAGCTGATCGCCGCGGCCGCCGACGGGACGCCGATCCACTCCTGGCTGGCGCTCCCCGCCGACGCCTCGGCGGCTGACCCGGCGCCGCTCCTCGTGTGGATCCACGGTGGGCCGCTCGCTTCGTGGAACAGCTGGCACTGGCGGTGGAATCCCTGGCTGATGGTGGCCCGCGGCTACGCCGTGCTGCTGCCCGACCCGGCGCTCTCCACCGGCTACGGGCAGGCGTTCGTGGAGCGGGGCCGGGGCCGGTGGGGCGACGAGCCGTTCACCGACCTCATGGCCGCCACCGACGCCGCCGTCGCCCGGCCCGACATCGACGCCGGCCGTACCGCCGCCATGGGCGGCTCCTTCGGCGGCTACGTGGCCAACTGGGTGGCCGGGCCACACTGACCGGTTCCGCTGCCTCGTGACCCACGCCAGCCTGTGGGCGCTCGATCAGTTCCACGGCACCACCGACCACGCTGCCTGGTGGGAGCGGGAGTTCGGCGACGCCTACCGGGAGCCGGCCCGCTACGAGGCCCACTCCCCGCACCGCTCGATCGGGCGGATCACCACGCCGATGCTGGTCATCCATGGCGAACGCGACCACCGCGTCCCGATCAGCGAAGGCCTGCGGCTCTGGGTCGACCTGACGCGCCACGGCGTCGAGGCCAAGTTCCTCTACTTCCCCGACGAGAACCACTGGATCCTCAAACCGCAGCACGCCCGGGTCTGGTACGAGACGGTGCTCGCCTGGCTCGACCACCACCTCCTGGGCAAGGAGTGGCAACGGCCGGAGATGCTTTGAGGTTCGTTTCTTGACGGTCGACCCGATCCGGGCCCGGAGGGCACAGGTTGCCCGCCTGGCCGCCGCCGCCCGGAAGGCCGGGTGGGCCTTCTTCGGGGTGGCCGTCGCCGCCTTCATGGCCGGGGTCGTGATGCGGCCTGTCCGGCGTGATCGTCGTCGTAACCGTGGCCAGCCTCGCTCTCGGCTCCGCCCTGCTCCTCCCGGCGATCATCGTCGGCTTCGGGGTCACCGCCGCGGAGCGGGAGGACCCGGCCGCTGACCGGGGGCATGTGGAACCATGGTCCGGATGGCCGACAAGCCGATCCTCGTACTGAACGGGCCGAACCTGAACCTCCTCGGCTAGCGCCAACCCGAGATCTACGGCAAGGAGAACCTGGCCGACCACCTACAGACCGCCCGGGAGGCGGCCCTCCTCGGCGGCTACCAGGTTGAGCACCTCCAGTCGAACCACGAGGGTGACCTGATCGACGCCATCCACCATGCCCGGGGCCGGACGGCGGCGATCGTCTTCAACCCGGGGGCGTTCACCCACTATTCGTACGCCCTGGCCGACGCCATCGCCGCCTACGATGGAATCGTCGTCGAGGTCCACCTCTCCAACCCCGCCGCCCGCGAGGCGTGGCGGCGCACCTCGGTGATCGCCCCGGTGGCCACCGGCACCATCGCCGGATTCGGCGGCACCGGCTACCGCTTGGCCGTCGAAGCTGTCCTGTCTCTGCTGGAGGAAACGCCAAAGTGACCACGAGTGCACTGCCCGCGTTGGACATCGCCGGGCGCATCGATCGCCTCCGGGGCTTCTTTCCGGAGGCGGGGATCGACGCCCTCTTCGTCACCCGACTGGTCAACATCCGGTACCTGACGGGCTTCACCGGCTCCGCGGCCCTGCTTCTCGTCGGGCTCGACGACGTCCTCTTCGTCAGCGACGGGCGATACAAGGACCAGTCGGCCGACCAGCTGGCCGCGGCCGGCGTCGCGGCCCGGATCGAGATCTCGGGCAACGAGCAGAAGCGGATCGTCCACGACCACGCCGCCGCCAAGGGCTACGACCGGGTCGGCCTGGAGGCCCACGGCGTGACCTGGTCGCAGCAGCGGGCGCTTCGCCTCCGAGTGGTTCCCCGGGCGCCGAGCTCGTGGCCACCGAAGGGCTCGTGGAAGGCCTGCGCCGGGTGAAGGACGCCGGCGAGGTGGCCCGCATCGGGGCCGCCTGCTCCATCGCCGATCAGGCCTTCGCCAACGTCGCCGGTCGGCTGCGCGACCGCCCGACCGAGCTGGAGTTCGGTCTCGACCTGGAGTTCGAGATGCGCCGCCTCGGCGCCGCCGCCATGAGCTTCGAGCCCATCGTGGCCGCCGGCCCCAACGGCGCCAAGCCCCACGCCCGCCCGTCCGACCGCAGGATCGAGCCCGCCGAGCTGCTCGTGCTGGATTTCGGGTGCGTCGTCGATGGGTACTGCTCCGATATGACGCGCACCGTCTCCGTCGGCGACCCGGGCCCGGAGGCGCGCCGGATGTATGACGTCGTGCTGGAGAGCCAGCAGGCCGGCCGGGAGGCGGTGCGCCAGGGCGTTGAAACGGCGGCGGTCGACAAGGCCTGCCGCGACGTCATCGCCGAGGCCGGGCTGGGCCGATGCGTTCCTCCATGGGACGGGCCACGGCGTGGGCCTCGAGATCCATGAGGACCCGAGGGTGGCGTCCACTGGCCGTGGTACCTTGGCCGCCGGCTACGTCGTCACCGTGGAGCCGGGTGTGTACCTCACGGGCATCGGCGGCGTCCGCATCGAGGACACCGTGGTCGTCACCCCGACGGCTGCGAGATCCTGACCGGCTCTCCCGAAGGATCTCGTGCTGTGAGCATTTCGACCAACGACCTGAAGAACGGGATGGCCCTCAACCTGCCCGAGGGCCTCATGACCGTGATCGAGTTCCAGCACGTCAAGCCGGGCAAGGGCGGCGCCTTCGTGCGCACCAAGCTCCGCAACTACCGGACCGGGCGCCGTGTTCGAGCGCACCTACCGGGCCGACGAGAAGCTGACGCTGGCCATCATCGACAAGAAGGAGATGCAGTACCTCTACAAGGACGCCGACGGGTACACGTTCATGGACAACGAGTCCTACGAGCAGATCGGCGTCGAAGCGGCCTCCCTCGGCGACGCCACGAAGTACCTGAAGGAGGGCGACACCGTCATCCTGCCCGACGTACCAGGGGCAGGTCGTGGGGGTGGAGCTTCCGGCGTCGGTGGAGCTCGAGGTGACCCAGACCGACCCCGGCGTCCAGGGCGACCGGGTGTCGGGGGCCAAGAAGCCGGCCACGCTGGAGACCGGAGCGCCGTCGTCCAGGTTCCGCTGTTCGTCGAGACGGGCGACCGCGTCAAGGTCGACACCCGCACCGGCGAGTACCTGACCCGGGTCTGATGCGCACCCGACAAGGAGATGCCCGCGAGCGGGCCCTCTCCCTGTGCTACGAGCTCGACGTCCGGGGCCATCAGCGTCGACGAACTGCTCGCCGAGTTGCCCGTCGCCCCCGGCTCCTACGCCGTCGAGCTGGCCCGGGGTGTCGAGGACCACCGTGACGAGATCGACGCCATCATCACCAAGTTCGCCGACCGCTGGTCGATCGACCGGATGCCGGTCATCGACCGCAACCTCCTTCGCATCGCTGTCTATGAACTCGGCTGGCGGCCCGACATCCCGCTCGGCGTCGCCATAAGCGAAGCGGTCGACCTGGCCAAGCGCTACTCGACCGACGACTCCGGCCGCTTCGTCAACGGGATGCTGAGCCGGATCGGCGAGCACCTCCGGGCGGACAGCTGGGCACCCGGCTTGAGACTCCGACCATCGTCGAGCCCGACATCGACGAGAGCGTCGATGTGGCCCGGCCGTGGGTCGTGGTCGTCTGGAACGACCCGATCAATCTGATGTCCTACGTCGTCTACGTCTTCCAGAAGCTCTTCGGCTACTCCCGGGAGAAGGCCACGAAGCTGATGCTCGACGTGCACCACAAGGGCAAGGCGGCGGTCTCCTCCGGAAACCGGGAGCAGGCGGAGACCGACGTCTCCCGGCTCCACGCCCATGGCCTGTGGGCCACCATGGAGCGCGACTAGGAGGCTTTCGCTGCCACCACTTTGCTCCGTTCCGCTCGCCCTTCCGCCGTAACCGCTCCGGGGATCTCGACGTCGTCCTCGAAGCCGGGGAGGCGGCCGTCCTCACCAAGCTCTGCGACGAGCTGAACACGATGCTCAGCGGCGACAGTGACCGGGAAGGCGGATCCGGTGGCTGGAACGGCTCTTCCCCCGGGCCTATCTCGATCCCACCGAGGAGGACGCCGAGGCCGAGTGGCAGCGGCTGGCCCACGGCGACCTGGTGGACGGGCGCCGCCGGGCGCTGACCATCGTCGAGGGCACGCTGGCCGCCGCCATGGTCCGCCGGGGCCGCTTCGAGATGACGCTCGACGAAGAACAGGCGCAGGCGTGGCTGGCGGTGATCAACGACGCCCGGTTGGCGCTCGGGACCCGCCTGGGGTCACCGAGGACTCGACCTGTCGGGGCTCGATCCGGACGATCCGGACACCGCCCCTACGCCGTCTACTGGTGGCTCGGCGTCATCGAGGAGCGCCTGATCGACGCCCTGTTGTAGGCGGCCCGCCCGTCCCAATGATCCGCTGCGGCAGGGACGGCCGCACCCGGCGCAGAAGTTTCGCCCGGAACAGGCCGCTTCCGTGGGCCGGGAGACCGGGGGACATCGATGATGAGGCGCTTCGGGACCCGGGCTCGGGACTGGATCTGGGCGCACCCCCGTCCGGGCCCGGGTGGCGGCAGCGGCCGCCGTCCGGGCCACGCTCGGCGTCGCCGGCGGAGTGGTCGTGCCTGCGCGGTTCCGACAGCGCTACGAGGGCCGGGTACGGCACGGCCGATTCTCCGGCTCGGCCGACGCGCCGGCGCCGAGCCGACACCAGGCGCCGCCGAGCCCGACCGCCCCGGACGATCACTGGCGCCGCCGCCGGCGCAGGCCGGCACCGCCTCCGCAGGCGCCGGCCCCGGGCCGACAGGCTCCGGCCCCGGGGTCGACTCACCGGCCGGAGGCGCCACGTCCCCAGCGACCACCCCCGCCCCCGGGTCAGGGTCGACACCGCCGGCGGGCGGGCCGACGACGCCCGCCCACCGGCGCCGCGCCGCCGGCACCACCCCGTCGCCCAAGCCACCCCGGCGGGCCCCGGGTGGAATCCGCTGCCCAAGGCGCCGATCGGCGGCCGCGAGCCGGCCACGTCACCGTCTGGACGGGTCGGGAGATGGTCGTCTGGGGCGGCACCGGCGGCTTCGAGGCCGACCCTTCACCGACGGAGCCGCCTTCGACCCCGTCACCCGCAGCTGGCGAAAGCTTCCCGCCGCGCCGCTCTCGTCCCGATACGACGCCCGGGCGTTCTGGACCGGCCGAGAGATGATCGTCTTCGGCGGGATCTCGCTCGAGGGTGACGTCCTCGGCGACGGTGCGGCCTGGGATCCGGCCGCCAACCGCTGGCGGGCCTCCCGGCCTCGCCGATCGGGCCCCGCGACGGCGCGATCGTGGCCTGGGCCGGTGACCGCCTCGTGATGTGGGGCGGCGCAACCGTGCAGCCGCCCGACGCCGCCCCCGACGGCGCCCGGACAGTGCAGAACGACGGGTCGGCCTACGTTCCGGCCTCAACAGCTGGGTCCCGGTCCCCGGCCCCGCTCGTCCCTCGCAGCGGAGCCGAGTCTGCCTGGACCGGCAGCCGCCTCGTCATCACCGGGGGCTACCACGAGGGTGACGACGACGACCGCACCGACGGCGCCGCCTTCGATCCCGTCTCCGGCGCCTGGTCGCCCATCGCCGCCCGGCCCACGCCCGGCTCCGTGCGGGGGCGGCAGCGCCTGCGAGGGGCTCTGGACGGCAAGGTGCGCGCTGTTCCCACGTCTCCGGGGTGGCCTACGACCCCGCCGCCGACCGCTGGTCGGCCATCGCCCCCGCCCCGATCCCCGAAGGCCCGGCCCCCGGCGAACCGGCCGTCTGGACCGGCACCGCCTGCTCAGTCTGGGGCATCTCCGGGGAGGACGCTCGGACGGCGCGACGCCCCGCCGACGGGGACAGCGGCGGCGGTCTACGCCGGGGCGATGTACGACCCCGCCGCCAACCGCTGGCAGACGTTCGTTGCCGGACCGCTCAGCGGCCGGGTCCGCCACACCGCCGTCTGGACCGGGCAGGAGATGCTCGTGTGGGGCGGCAGCAATGGCGACGCCGGCTTGGCCGACGGGGCCGCCTACCGGCCGAGTAGGGCTCAGCCCCGAGCGCCTCGCCGGCCCTCAGTCGTACGTCGGCCATCCCTTCGCCCACGCCCTCGAGGAAGCTGGCCGAACTGGCTCATGAACCGCTGGCAGGGCCCGGCCATGTCGACGGCCACGGCGTCGGACGGAGCCGGTGACGGAGGCGGCGTCCCGGGCGATGTCCAGTCGGAGCGCCACGCGCCCGGCGCCGGCCGGCGGGGCCGGCGAACTGGGCCAGGTCGAGCTCGAGCCGTGACACCCGCCCGCTCTTGATCCACACGTCGAGCGAACCCGGCTTGTCGGGGACGTCGCTGACGGCCGGGAGCCCGCCGGGGCGTAGAGGCCAGTTGCCCATGTGCTGCTGGAGCACGGGGACGGACCCTGGCGTAGAAGGCCCGCAGCGAGCCTGATCTTCGCCAGGTAGTGGTCGCCGACGTCGTCGGACTCCAGCTTCTCGACGGTCGACGTTCTCGGTGAAGGCCTTGCCGATGGCGTCCTTGAAGGCCTCGTACTCGCTGACGCCGCCTGGGGGTCGCCGGTCGGGGCCGGGATCGATCCACCCGCCGCGGCCCGAGCCGAACTCCTTGCCCAGCTCTTCGAAGAGGCCCTTGACTGGCCGAGAAGTCGGCCACGATCCACTTGCCCGGCGATGGCGGCCGCCAGGAACTCGAACCCTTCCTGGGAGGCCAGCCCGGAGAGCTTCTCGTTGACCTCCTCGGGCGAACCGCCGAACAGCTTCGCCAGCCCGGCGATGTCGGCCCGGGCGAAGAGCTTCTTGTCGACGTAGCGGAGCTCGAAGGCGTGCTCCAGATCGCCGGCCTTGACGTCGAGACCGTACTTGTCGTGCCCGGTCGACAGCGCGATGTGCCCGTTGCGGAGGATGTCGAGGCCCTGCCGGTCCTCCTCGGTGAGCGGCGCACCGTCGTTGAAGACGCGCGTTGAGGTCGCCCTCGGCGCCGACCACGCTCAGCGTGAACGTCCCTTCCTTCTGGCTGGCCGTCTCCTTGACCGCCTCCCCGACCGCCACCCGGGGGGAGAGCTTCTCGGCCGCACCACAGCCGATGAGAGCGGGCGGAGACGACGATGGCAGAGACCCAACGAAGCCTCATGCTCGCGAGCGTAGCGATGGGCGCTGGGTTGTCGTCCGGCTTTCAGGAAGCTTGATCGGTGTGCCCGATCCTGCCCCTCTCGTGGTACCTTCCGACAGGTAACCGTGAAGGGGATCCTGTGAGGTCCCCACGGGAGGCGAACATTGCGAAATCCCCCTGCTTGGACTGCCCCTGACCCGACGGGTCCGGGGCATTGGCTTCTCCGGGCCCGGGTCTTCGAGGCCGACGACCTCAAACGGGCCATCACCCGGATCGCTCATGAGATCGTCGAGCGGAACCACGGCGCTCACGACGTCGTGCTGGTCGGCCTCTACACCCGGGGCATCGTGGTGGCCGAGCGGCTCGCCGAGGCCATCGCCTCCTTCGAAGGTGTCGAGGTGCCGGTGGGCTCCCTCGACGTTTCCTTCTACCGGGACGACATCGCCCTCCGGAAGGTGTCGCCCCTCGGGCCGACCGAGCTGCCGGGCGATGTGAAGAACAGCGTCGTCGTGCTGTGCGACGACGTCCTCTTCACCGGGCGGACGATCCGGGCGGCAATGGACGCCGTCGTCGACTTCGGCCGGCCCCGGGCTGTGCAGCTGGCCGTGCTGGTCGACCGGGGGCACCGGGAGCTGCCGATCCGGGCCGACTACGTCGGCAAGAACCTGCCCACCAAGTGGGACGAGGACGTGCGCGTCCACCTCGCCCCAGATCGACGAGAACGACGGCATCGAGATCTGGGAGTGCCCGCCCGGCGAGGAAGGTAGGAGGAGGGGGAGCGTGAAGCACCTGCTGGGTATCGACGACCTGGGGGCGGATGGGATCGGCGAGGTGCTGCGGATCGCGGACTCGTTCCTCGAGGTCACCCGCCGCGACATCCCGAAGGTCCCCGCCCTGCGGGGCAAGACCGTCGTCTCGATGTTCTACGAGGACTCCACCCGCACCCGGCTCTCCTTCGAGACGGCGGCCAAGCGCCTCTCCGCCGACACCATGACCTTTTCGGCCGGTTCGTCCTCGCTACGCAAGGGCGAATCGCTCCTCGACACCGTCCGCACCGTCGAGGCGATGGGCATCGACGCCATCGTCGTGCGGCACCGCTCCAGCGGCGTGCCCCAGCGGATCTCCGGCTGGATCGACGCCTCCATCGTCAACGCCGGCGACGGCTGGCACGAGCATCCGACCCAGGCCCTCCTCGATGCCTTCACCCTCCGGCGACACCGGGGCGAATCCTTCGCCGGAATGAAGGTCAGGATCGTCGGCGACGTCAAGCACTCCCGGGTGGCCCGCTCCAACGTCAAGGCCCTCTCCGCGCTCGGAGCCGAGGTGATGCTGGTCGGCCCGCCGACGCTGATGCCGCCCGATCTCGAGGGATGGCCGGTGACGGTGAGCTACGACCTCGACGAGGTACTCCCGAACACCGATGTTCTCTACGTGCTGCGCATCCAGATGGAACGGCAACAGGAAGCGCTGTTCCCCTCGCTGCGGGAGTACGCCACCCGCTACGGCATCACGATGGAGCGCATGGCCCGCCTTCCCGCCGACGCCCTCGTGATGCATCCCGGCCCCACCAACCGGGGTGTGGAGATCGATGCCCTGGTGGCCGACGACCCCCGGTCCGTGATCAACGAGCAGGTGGCCAACGGCGTCGCTGTCCGTATGGCTGTGCTCTACATGCTGCTCGGCTCCGGTGAAGGGAGGGCGGCGTGATCCGGTCCTCATTCAGGGCGGCACGGTCATCGACGCCGACGGCTCCCGCCGGGCCGACGTCCTCGTTCGCGACGGCGTGATCGCCGAGGTCGGCGAAAACCTCTCGCTCCGGCGCCACCGTCCTCGAAGCCGACGGGCGCCATCGTCTGCCCCGGATTCGTCGACCTCCACACCCACCTCCGCGAACCCGGCGGGGAAGACGCCGAGACCATCGAGACCGGCGCCCGGGCCGGCGCCCTCGGCGGCTACACCGCGCTGGTGGCCATGCCCAACACCAACCCGCCGATCGACACGGCGGCGGTGGTGGAGCAGGTGCTGCGGGTCGGGCGGGCCGCCCCCTGCGACATCTACTCCTCGCCTGCATCACCAAGGGCCGGGTCGGCGAGGAGCTCGCCCCGCTCGGCGAACTTCACGGCCTCGGCGTGCGGATCTTCACCGACGACGGCACCTGCGTGGCCGACGCCGGCCTCATGCGCCGGGCGCTGGAGTACGCCCGGGCGCTGCCCGGCGCCGTGCTCGCCCAGCACTGCGAAGACCCGCAGCTGGCCCGGGGCGGCCACATGAACGAGGGCGCCTGGTCGAGCTGGCTCGGCATCCCCGGCATGCCGGCCGAAGCCGAGTCGGTCGTCGTCGCCCGCGACATCGCCCTGGCCGGCCTGACCGGCGGGCGGGTCCACTTCCTCCATCTCTCCACCGCCACCTCGATCGAGCTGGTCCGGGCGGCCAAGGCCCGGGGTCTGGCCGTCACCGCCGAGGCCGCCCCCCACCATTTCACCCTCACCGACTCGCTCTGCTGCGGTTACGACCCGCATCTACAAGGTCAACCCGCCGCTGCGGACCGACGGCGACGTGAAGGCGGTGAAGGAGGGTCTGGCCGACGGCACCATCGACGCCATCGCCACCGATCATGCCCCCCACCCGGCCCAGGAGAAGGAACGCCCCTTCGACGAGGCGCCCCCCGGGATGCTCGGCCTGGAGACCGCCCTGGCCCTCACGCTCACCGAGCTGGTCGGCCCCGGCCTCCTCGACCTACCCAGGGCCCTGGCCCTGCTGTCGTGGCAGCCCGCCCGCCTGGCCGGCCTGACCGACCACGGCGGCCCGGTCGCCCCCGGCCGCCCCGCCCACCTGACGGTCTTCGACCCCGAGGCGGTGTGGGAGGTCGACCCGACCAAGCTGGCCAGCCGGTCCCGCAACACCCCCTACGCCGGCCGCAAGCTCACCGGCCGCGTCCGCCACACCCTGCTGGCCGGCGAGCCCGTCGTGATCGACAGCCAGGCCCAGCGTTGACGCTGGCCGCCGCCTGTCGAACTGGCGTTCCTTTCCGCCAATAGAGCGGAAATTGAACGCCGGTTCGTGACTCCGGTCGGCCTCCCGGCAACTGGCGTTCGTTTTCCGCTCATACGCCGGAAAAGGAACGCCGGTTCGGAGGGCGGGGGTCTGGGTGAGCGGGATCGTCGGGCCGGCGCTGCTGGTCCTGGCGGACGGGGCGGAGTTCGAGGGAGAGGCGATCGGGGCCTTCACCGATCCCGAGGCGGAGCTCTCCGTCGCCACCGGCGAGTTCGTGTTCAACACCGCCATGTCGGGCTATCAGGAGGTGCTGACCGACCCCTCCTATGCCGGGCAGGTCATCACGTTCACCTACCCCCATATCGGCAACTACGGCACGAACCCCGCCGACGAGGAGAGCGGCGGGGTGCACTGCGCCGGCATCGTCGTCCGGGAACTGGCCCGGCGGCCGTCGAACTGGCGCTCCGAAGAGGGGCTCGATGTCTACCTTCGGCGCCACCGGGTGCCCGGCTGGCCGGGATCGACACCCGGCGGCTGACCCGCCACCTCCGCGACCACGGCGCTCTCCCCGGGGCGTTCGGCACCGACGAGTCGGCGGTGCGGGCGGCCGCCGCAACGGCGAAGGGCACCGACGGCCTCGACCTCGTGGCCACCGTCACCTGCGCCGAGCCGTACCTGGCACCGGGCAGCCCGCCGGACGCGCCGTTCTCGGTCGTGGCCTACGACTTCGGCATCAAGCAGTCGATCCTCCGCCGGCTGGTCGCCGCCGGCTGCCGGGTCGAGGTCGTGCCCGCCTCGACCAAGGCGGACTACGTCCTGGCCCTCCGGCCCGACGGGGTGTTCCTGTCCAACGGGCCGGGCGACCCGGCGGGAGTGGTCGGCGCCCCCGACGCCATCCGGGGCCTCCTCGGGGAGGTGCCGGTCTTCGGCATCTGCCTCGGCCACCAGCTGCTGGGCCTGTCTCTCGGAGGTACCACCTCCAAGCTCCCGTTCGGGCACCACGGCGCCAACCACCCCGTCCGCCGGATGAGCAGCGGGGCGGTCGAGATCACCAGCCAGAACCACAACTACGCGGTCGACCCCGACTCGATCGCAGCCGGCGCCGAGGTCACCCACGTGAACCTCAACGACGGTGTGGTCGAGGGCCTCCGGGTCGACAGCCTGCGGGCCTTCTCGGTCCAGTACCACCCCGAGGCCGCCCCCGGCCCCCACGACGCCACCTACCTCTTCGACGACTTCACCGCGCTTATGGAGGCCAGCCGGTAAGTGCCGAAGCGCACCGACATCGAGAGCATCCTCGTCATCGGATCGGGACCGATCGTCATCGGGCAGGCCTGCGAGTTCGACTACTCCGGCACCCAGGCCTGCCGGGTGCTGCGCTCGGAGGGGTACCGGGTCGTCCTCGTCAACTCCAACCCGGCCACGATCATGACCGACCCGGAGTTGGCCGACGCCACCTACATCGAGCCGCTCGACCTCGACACGCTGACCCGGGTCATCGAGCAGGAACGGCCCGACGCCCTCCTCCCCACCCTGGGCGGGCAGACGGCGCTGAACCTGGCCGTGGCGGCGGCCGAGGCCGGGGTGCTCGACCAGTTCGGCGTGGAGCTGATCGGCGCCGGTGTCGAAGCGATCCACACCGCCGAAGACCGACGCCGCTTCAAGGCGGCCATGATCGAGATCGGCCTGTCCGTCCCCAGGTCGGGCATCGCCTACTCCCTGGAGGAGGCACTGGCCGTGGGCGAGGAGATCGGTTATCCGCTGATCTGCCGGCCCTCGTTCATCCTCGGCGGGGGCGGCACCGGCTTCGCCGCCGACCCGACGGAGCTCGAAGTCGTGGCGGCCAACGGTCTGGCCGCCAGCCCGGTGGGGGAGATCCTCCTCGAGCAGTCGATCGCCGGCTGGAAGGAGTACGAGCTCGAGGTCATGCGCGATGGCGCCGATAACGCAGTCGTCGTCTGTTCCATCGAGAACCTCGACCCGATGGGCACCCACACCGGCGACTCGATCACGGTCGCCCCCGCCCAGACCCTGACCGACGTCGAGTACCAGGCGATGCGCGACGCCGCCTTCGCCTGCATCCGCCGCATCGGCGTGGAGACCGGCGGCTCCAACATCCAGTTCGCCGTCAACCCCGCCGACGGTGAGATGGTCGTGATCGAGATGAACCCTCGCGTGTCGCGGTCTTCGGCGCTGGCGTCGAAGGCCACCGGGTTCCCCATCGCCAAGATCGCCGCCAAGCTGGCCGTCGGCTATCGCCTCGACGAGGTCATGAACGACATCACCGGCGAGACGCCGGCCAGTTTCGAGCCGACCATCGACTACGTCGTGGTCAAGATCCC
The DNA here is from genome assembly GCA_963723985.1 of uncultured Actinomycetes bacterium. Lineage (GTDB taxonomy): Bacteria > Actinomycetota > Acidimicrobiia > IMCC26256 > BP-133 > BP-133. The sequence goes on along the minus strand of CAVRTC010000003.1, from coordinate 209,741 downwards.
CCGGTTCGCCTTCGAGAAGTTCTCGGGTGTGCCGCCGGTGCTGGGCACGAAGATGCAGTCCGTCGGCGAGGTCATGGCCCTCGGCCGCACGTTCACCGAGTCGGTGCAGAAGGCCTGCCGGTCGCTGGAGATCGGCCGGCTCGGCCTCAACGGCGATCCGGGCGAGGCGGCCTACGACCCGCTCGACGACGACGAGCTCGTCCGGCGGGCGGCCGTGCCCACCCCCGACCGGCTCTTCCACCTCGAAGCGGCGGTGCGGCGGGGCATCACCGTCGAGCGGCTGGCCGATGCCAGCGGCGTCGACCCCTGGTTCCTCGACCAGATCGCGTCGCTGGTCGAGGAACGGGCCTGGTTGGTCGAGGCGGCGTCGCCGGCGGCGCTGTCGAGGGCGGACTGGCGCCGGGTCAAGCGGGCCGGCTTCTCCGACGCCCAGCTCGCCTATCTCTGGTCCGTGCCCGAACCGGAGGTGCGGTCTTCCCGTCGGGCCGCCGGCGTCACCGTGACCTACAAGACGGTCGACACCTGCGCCGCCGAGTTCGCCGCCCGCACGCCCTACCACTACTCGACCTGGGAAGACGAGGACGAGGTGGCACCGCTGGAACGGCCGGCGGTGGTGATCCTCGGCAGCGGGCCCAACCGCATCGGGCAGGGCATCGAGTTCGACTACTGCTGCGTCCACGCCGCCTTCGAACTCTCCGCCGCCGGGTTCGAGACCGTCATGGTCAACTGCAACCCCGAGACGGTGTCGACCGACTACGACACGTCGGACCGGCTGTTCTTCGAGCCGCTGACCCCGGAGGACGTGCTGCACGTCTGCGAGGCGCTGTCCGCCGCGGCTGTTTCCGGGGGACACCCCCGAACCCCGGGCTTCGCGGCGTGATCGTCAGCCTCGGGGGCCAGACACCGCTCAAGCTGGCCCACGACCTGGAGGCGGCCGGCATCCCGGTGCTCGGGACGAGCCCCGAATCCATCGACCTGGCCGAGGACCGGGAACGGTTCAACGCCCTCTGCGAAGGGCTCGGCATCCCGCAGCCGCCCGGCGGAGTGGCCACCGAGGTCGAGGCAGCGGTGGCGGTGGCGGATCGGGTCGAGTACCCGGTGCTCGTCCGCCCCTCCTACGTGCTCGGCGGGCGGGCCATGGAGATCGTCTACGACGAAGCCGGCCTGCGGGCGGCCATGGCCGCGCTGGCCGCCTCGGCCGAGGGAGGCGCGGGCGGCGGCCTCTCCGCCACCCGGCCCGTCCTCATCGACCGGTTCCTGGAGGACGCCACCGAGGTCGACGTCGACGCCGTGCGCGACACCAGCGGCGAAGTCCTCATCGGCGGGGTCATGGAGCACATCGAAGAAGCCGGCGTGCACTCCGGCGACTCGGCCTGCGCCATTCCGCCGCCCACCCTGCCCGGCGCCGTCGTGGCCGTCATCGAAGGCCACACCCGGGCCCTGGCCGATGCCCTCGGCGTCGTCGGCGTCATCAACGTGCAGTACGCCGTGAAGGACGGCACCGTCTACATCCTCGAGGCCAACCCTCGGGCCAGCCGGACGGTCCCGTTCGTGTCCAAGGCCACCGCCGTCCCGCTGGCCAAGGTGGCCGCCCGGCTGATGGTGGGCGCCACGCTCGACGAGTTGCGGGCCGAAGGGCTGATTCCCGCCCATGCCGGAGCGGACGCCGGGGGTCACGTGGCGGTGAAGGAAGCGGCGCTCCCCTTCGACCGGTTCGGCGTCGACACGATCCTCGGCCCCGAGATGCGCTCCACCGGCGAGGTGATGGGCATCGACCGCACCTTCGGGGTGGCCTTCGCCAAGAGCCAGACGGCCGTCGGCAACAAGCTGCCCGACCGAGGTTCGGTGTTCCTCTCACTGGCCGACCGGGACAAGCCGGCCGGACTGCTCGCCGCTCGTCGCTTCGCCGACCTTGGCTTCACCCTCGTCGCCACGGCCGGCACCGCCGCCGCCTGCGAAGCCGAGGGGATCCCGGTGGGCGCAGTGGTGGCCAAGCTCGGCCCCGACGGCCGGGAAGATCCTGATGTCGTCGGTGTCGATGCCGTGGACCTCATCGCCTCCGGCAAGGTCCACCTCGTCGTCAACACCCCCCGGGGCCGAGGCCCCCGGGCCGACGGTGCTTACATCCGCCTGGCCGCCAGCGCCCACGGCGTCCCCTGCCTCACCACGATCCCGGCCGCCCTGGCCGCCGCCGCCGGAATCGCCGAATCCCGCTCCGAGGAACCCCGGGTCCGCTCCCTCCAGGAGTACCACCGCGACGCCCAGCTCCGGCTCCCCCTGTAGCGGCAGGACCGCAATCCCTAGGCTGGTGGCCTGATGGCGGGCGGCGTGTTGTGCGTGATGTTCACCGACCTGGCCGGCTCGACCGAGTTGATGAGCCGGCTGGGCGACGTCGCGTTCGACGAACTCCGCTCGCAGCACTTCGCCGAGCTGCGCCAGGTGATCACCGGCGCCGGCGGAACCGAGATCAAGAACACCGGCGACGGCCTGCTGGCCACGTTCACCTCGGCCGTCGAGGCTCTGGGGTCGGCGACTCGGCATCCAGCAAGCCACGGACCGGCAGGGCCGCTCCGCCGGAGTGCCCCTGGCGGTGAAGGTCGGTCTCGCTCTTGGCGAAGTGGCGCTGGAGGACGGCGACGTCTTTGGTACTCCGGTTGTCGAAGCGGCCCGGCTGGTGGCCGCCGCTCGCCCCGGGCAGATCCTCAGCACGGTGCTGGTACGGGCGGTGGCCGGCACGCGGGCGGGCGTGACGTTCGACGATGCGGGCAGCCTCGACCTCAAGGGGTTGCCCGACCCGGTGCCGGTCTGCGAGGTGCGGTGGGAGCCGCAGCCGGGCGAAACGGCCGGTTCGGCCGTGCCACTCCCCAGCTTGTTGCTGCGGACGGGCCGCATCTTCGTCGGGCGGGCCGCCGAACTTGCCTTGCTGCGCACACGCTGGAAGGAAGCCGCCGCCGGCGGCCGGGCTCTCGTCCTCCTCGGCGGCGAACCGGGCATCGGCAAGACCCGCCTGGCCGCCGGGCTGGCGGCCGAGCTCCACGAGGACGGCGCCCTCGTGCTCGGGGGGCGCTGCGACGAGGACATGGGCGTGCCGTACCAGCCGTTGGTGGAAGCGCTGCGTCACTACGTCACCCACGCGCCGCCACCGCTGCGGCTCGGCCGCCACGCCGGCGAGCTGGCCCGGGTGGTTCCCGAGCTGACAAAACTGGTCCCGGCTCTCCCTGAGCCGTTGCGGTCCGATCCCGAGACCGAGCGGTACCAGCTCTTCGAAGCGATCACCGGCTGGCTGGCCGACATCTCGGCGGAGACGCCGGTGCTCCTCGTGATCGACGACCTCCAGTGGGCGGCCAAACCCACGCTGCTGCTCCTGCGTCACGTGCTCCGGTCATCCGACACTCTGCGGCTGCTGGTGGTGGCGACGTACCGCGACACCGAACTGGCGCCGGGGACGCCCTTCGCCGAGTTCCTCGCCGACCTTCCCCGTTTGGACAGCGCCGAGCGCCTGGCGGTGTCTGGCCTCGCGGTCCCCGAAGTCGTCGCCTACCTCGAAGCCGCTGCCGGCCACGAACTCGACGATGAGGGGATGGCGCTGGCCGAGCAGGTGTGGCGGGAGACCCAGGGCAACAGCTTCTTCGTGGTCGAGGTATTCCGACATCTCGCCGAATCGGGTGCCGTGGAAGAGCGCGACGGCCGCTGGTCCACGACGACCTCCACCGTCCCCATTCCCGACGGCGTCCGCGACGTCGTCACCCGGCGACTGGCTCGCCTGCCCGATCCGGCCGGCCGCGTGCTGGCCTGCGCCGCCGTGGCTGGTCTGGAGTTCGACCCCGCCGTCGTGGAAGCGGCCGGCGGGTTCAGCGAGGAGGAGGTCCTCGCCGCGCTGGACGGCGCGACGGCCGCCCGGCTCGTGGTCGAAGTCCCCGGGCCGGTTCCTCGGCATCGCTTCGCCCACGCTCTGGTCCGGTCAACGCTGTACGACGATCTGAGCGCAGCTCGCCGGCAGTCGATGCACCGCCGTATGGCCGAGGCGATCGCCGCCCGCCATCACGACGGGCTCGACGACCACCTCCCAGCCCTCGCCCGCCATTGGCTCGAAGCCGGCGCACTCGAACAGGCCGTCGAGTTCGCCACCCGCGCCGGCGACCGGGCGCTGGCCCAGCTGGCCTTCGACGAAGCGGCGGCGTTCTTCTCCCAGGCTCTGGGCCACGTGGGGTCGGAGGACCGGCGGCGGGTCGAGCTGTTGATCTCCATCGGCGACGCGCAACGGCGCGCCGGCGATCCCGCCCATCGCGAGACGCTCCTCCACGCCGCCCGCCTGGCCCAGAGCCGAAACGATAAGGACGCCCTGGCCCGGGCGGTCCTGGCCAACTTCCGAAGTGGCTACTGGACCGGCGGCCCCGCCGGTGACCCGGCCCGGTTGGAGGTGCTGGAAGTCGCCTTGGCCGCCACCGGGGAAGAGGTCACGACGGTCCGGGCCCGGCTGCTGGCCACGCTCGGGGTGGAGCTGGCGTTCCACCCGGACCGGGAACGGCGGGTGGCCCTGAGCGACGAAGCCATGAGCCTGGCCCGCCGGACTGGGGATGCGGCCACCCTCGCCCACGTGCTGCTGGCCCGGTTCTTCACGATCAGCGCCCCGTCCACCGTCGATGAGCGGCTAGCCAACACTGCCGAGATCCTTCAGCTGGCCGACGTGCTCGGTGACCCGGCAGTGAGGTTCCTGGCGCTCTGGCAGCGGGCGAGGTTGCTGCTGGAGGCCGGTGACATGGCTGCATCAGTCGCCAGCGTCGACGAGGCGGAGTCGATCGCGGAGAAGCTCGGCCAGCCGACGTTCCGATGGATGGTCTTGTGGATGAGGGTTGGCCGCGTGCTGATCGCCGGGCGGCTCGATGAAGGTGAGCGGTTGGCCGAGGAGACCTTTGCCCTTGGCAACGCCACCGGCCAACCCGATGCGGCGGCGGTGGTGTCGATGCAGCGTCTGATGTGTCGCTTCGAGCAGGGACGGCTGGACGAGCTCGACGAGTTCATCCTCGAGGTCCGGAACCGGTTCCCGGCGGTCCCGGGAATTGTCATCTGGCAGGCTCTCGTCTGCTCCGAGTCGGGTCGCCTCGACGAAGCCCGCCGGTTGCTCGAGCCGTTGGCGGCCACCGGATTCGATATCCCCTTCGACTCGACCTGGCACATCTTCCTGACGCTGCTGGCCGAAGTGCTCCGTGTCCTCGACGATCCGGACTGGGCCGCCGCGCTCTACGAACGTCTCCGGCCCTACAGCGCCATCCTCGCGGTGGTCGCCGGTGTCACCCCCGGCTGCACCGCCCACCACCTCGCGATGCTGGCCACGCTGACCGGGCGTTTCGCCGAAGCGGAGGAGTATTTCGCCGAGGCCTTGGCCGCTCACGAGCGCCTCGGTGCGCCGGCCCATCTCGGCCGCACGAGGGTGGAGTGGGCCCGGATGCTCCTTGCCCGCCGCGGGCCGGGCGACACCGAGAGGGCCCGCCAATTGCTGGACGAGGCCCTTACCGTCGCCGTCGACCTTGGGCTGGTCAATGTCGAACGCCGCGCCCGCTCCCTGATGGAGGCCACATCGTGAGATTTCGAAGGGCGGAACGCCCGGGGATCGACGTCGACCTGACGTGCCGGCTCGGGCCGCTCACGCTCCCGAACCCGATCGTGACCGCGTCGGGGACCTACGGGCACGGCGACGAGGTGGCCCGACTGGGCGACCCGTCGCAACTGGGGGCAGTCACGGCCAAGTCGCTCTCCATCTATCCCTGGGAGGGGAACCCAGCGCCGCGAGTCTGGGAGGCCACCGCCGGGATGCTCAACTCGGTCGGGCTCCAGAACCCGGGTGTCGAGGCGTGGCTGGAACACGACCTGCCGCCGCTGTTGGCCCGGGGCGCCCGGGTCATCGTGTCGATCTGGGGCCGCTCCGTGGAGGACTTCGCCAAAGCGGCGGCCGCGCTGGTCCCGGCGCTCGGCCGGCTGACGGCCTTGGAAGTGAATGTCAGCTGCCCGAATCTGGAAGATCGGGGACACATGTTCGCCGCCCACCCGGAGGCGACCGCCGCCGCCCTCGGCGCCGTTCGCGACCAGCTGCCGCCGACCTTCCCGGTGTTCGCCAAGCTCTCCCCCAACGTCACCGATCTCGTGGCGGTGGCCGCCGCCGCCGTCGGCGCCGGCGCCGACGGGCTGACGCTCGTCAACACGCTCCTCGGTCTGGCCATCGACGCTGAGACGCGCCGGCCCCGCCTCGGCGCCGGCGGGGGCGGCCTGTCGGGTCCGGCCATCAAACCGGTGGCGTTGCGGGCCGTGGCCGACGTCGCCCGGGCCCTCCCCGACACCCCGATCATCGGGACGGGTGGGGTCCGCACCGGTCTCGACGCCGTCGAGATGCTCCTGGCCGGGGCCAGCGCGGTGGGGGTGGGGACGGCGACGTTCTTCGACCCCCGGGCCGCCGAGCAGGTCGGGGACGGACTCCGTCGCTGGTGCGCCGAGCACGGCGTCGCCCGCAGCGCCGATCTCGTGGGAGGGCTCCAATGGGATATGACAGCCGCCGATCCCGCCAGCACCGATCGCCTGGCCCTGGCGCTCGACGTCGACGACCTGGCCGCCGCCGTGGCCCTGGCCGACCGGCTGCACCCCTGGTTCGGTGTGGTGAAGGTCGGCCTCGAACTGTTCACCGCCGCCGGGCCCGCCGCGGTCGAAAAATTGGCGCTCCCCGACCGGCAGGTCTTCCTCGACCTCAAGCTGCACGACATCCCGACCACGGTCGGGAAGGCGGCCCGCCAGGTCGGTCGTCTCGGGGTCGGCTACGTCACGGTGCACACCGCCGGCGGGGTCGAGATGCTCCGGGCGGGGGTCGAGGGGTTGGAGGCCGGCGCGGCCGAGGCGGGTGCCGCCCGCCCGGTGGCGCTCGGCGTCACCGTCCTCACCAGCGACCCCGACGTTTCGGCCTTTCCGGCCCGGCTCGAGGCGGCGGTGGCGGGCGGCTGCGGCGGGGTCGTCTGCTCCGTCCGCGAGCTGCCGGCGGTAAAGGCTCGTTCACGCCTCCTGGCGGTCGTGCCCGGCATCCGCCTCCCCGGCGGTGCGACCCACGACCAGGCCCGGGTCGGCACTCCGGCGGAGGCGATGGCGGCCGGGGCCGACCTGCTCGTGGTCGGTCGGGCGGTGACCGCGGCGTCCGACCCCGAGGCCGCCGCCGCCGCGTTGAGCGCCGGAGTCGTTCCCTGACGGAGGCCACTGTGTTCCCCGTCTGTCACGTCCGTGACGCGAAAACCGTTTCCCCAGACCGATTTCCCATGAAAACACCATGACGGACGGGTTGTGTGGCCAGGGGGTCTGCCTATACTGACCAGGTTCGTCGGTCCCCGGGCGGACGCGCCATGCTGGTGTCCCGGTCCGGGTTCCGAACAAAGGTTTGTTTGACGCTTCCGGAGGTCCCAAGGCCATGCCCCTCCCGCCGCAGCTCGATCCCGCGCAGCGCCAGGCGGCGCTCCAGAAGGCAGCTGCCGCCCGTCGCCAGCGGGCCGAGCTGAAGGAGAAGCTGAAGGCTGGGTCCATCAGCCTCGGCGAGTTGCTGTCGCAGGGCGACACCGATGACGCTGTCGCCAAGCTCAAGGTTGTCACTGTCCTGGAGTCGCTCCCCGGTGTCGGGAAGGTCAAGGCCCGCCGCACCATGGAAGAGCTCGAGATCAGCGAGAACCGTCGCGTCCGGGGCCTCGGCACCCACCAGCGGCGCGCCCTTCTCCAGCACTTCGAGCGTTAGCCGGCGCTCGCCGCACTGGGCGTCCTCCTCGTCCTCTCGGGCCCTTCCGGAGCCGGCAAGGGCACCGTCGCCGCCAAGCTGCTCGACCGGGAGCCCCGGCCGTGGCTGTCGATCTCGGCGACCACCCGGCCGCGGCGTCCGGGCGAGCGCGACGGCACCGACTACGTCTTCCTCGACCGTGCCACTTTCGAGAAGTGGCACGAAACCGATGAATTCGTCGAGTCGTTCGAGGTGTTCGGCCACTTCTACGGCACGCCTCGGCGACCCCTGATCGACCATCTGGCCGCCGGTGAGGACGTGATCCTGGAGATCGACGTCCAGGGGGCGATGGCCGTCCGGAAATCGTTCCCGGACGCGGTGCTGGTGTTCCTCCGGCCGCCGAGCCGGGAGGTGCAGCGGGACAGGTTGGTGACCCGGGCCGGCGACGCCCTCGACAGCATCGAGCGCCGGCTGGCCAAGGCCGACGCCGAGGAGGCCATGGCCGCCGAGTTCGACCTGGTCGTGGTCAACGATGACCTGGAAACGGCCGTCGAACAGGTCGCTGCTATCCTCGAAGCCCGCAGAACCTGATCAGGAGAAGGACTTCGTGGAACGCCGTCCGTCGCTGATGCACCCGCTCTTGGAGAACCTGACCGACCGGGTCGACTCCAAGTTCACTCTGGTGGCCCTGGCGGCCAAGCGCGCCCGTCAGATCAACTCCTACTTCAACCAGCTCGGTGAGGGCCTCGGCACGATCGTGCCGCCGCAGGTGACGTCACTGTCCCGGAAGCCGCTGTCGATCTCCCTGGAGGAGATCGAGGCCGGCAAGATCGTCTTCGAGCGGCCCGAGCCCGTCGAGAAGTCGATCAAGTAGGGCCGTTGGCGGAGCTCGCCGGCCGGCGCATCGTGCTGGGCGTCTCGGGCGGGATCGCCGCCTACAAGGCGGTCGAGATCTGCCGCCGCCTGATCGACGCCGGTGCCCACGTGGTGCCCGTTCTGACCACCGGCGCCACCCGGTTCGTCGGGCCTTTGACGTTCTCGGCGCTGGCGTCGGAGCCGGCCCGCACATCGCTTTTCGAAGGCCCGGAACCGATTCCCCACACCCGGCTCGGCCAGACCTGCGACCTCGTGGTCGTGGCGCCGGCCACCGCCCGGGTCATCGGCCACTACGCCGGCGGGATCTCCAACGACCTGCTGACCGCCACGCTGCTGGCCACCCGGGCCCCCGTCCTCCTCGCCCCGGCCATGCACACCGAGATGTGGGAACACCCGGCGGTGCAGGACAACCTGTCGATTCTCCGCCGTCGTGGCGTACACATTGTCGACCCGGAGTCCGGTCGGTTGGCCGGTGGCGACACTGGCGCCGGGCGGCTGGCCGACCCCGCCCGGATCGTGGAGCGCGATCGGGGCCATCCTGTCCCCGGTCCGCCGCGACCTGACCGGGCGCCGGGTCCTCGTGACGGCCGGTGGCACCCGGGAGGCGATCGACCCCGTCCGGTTCATCGGCAACCGGTCGTCCGGGAAGATGGGATACGCCGTGGCCGGGGCTGCCGCCCGCCGGGGAGCGGAGGTTGTGCTCGTCACCACCGTCGACCGGCCGGAACCGCCGGGGCTGGCCGAGGTCGTCCGGGTCGAGTCGGCGGCCGAGATGGCTGACGCCGTCCTCGGCCGCTACGCCGACGTCGACATCGTCGTGATGGCCGCCGCCGTGGCCGACTTCCGACCCAAGGAACAGGCCCCGGAGAAGCTCAAGAAGGCGGCCGGCCCGCCGGAGATCGTCCTCGAGCCGACGGTCGACATCCTCGCCGAGCTCGGTCGGAAGAAAACCCGGCAGTACCTCGTAGGATTCGCGGCGGAGACGGAGCGACTCGTCGAGCAGGCGGCGACCAAGATGGCGGCCAAGGGGGTCGACCTGATGGTGGCCAACGACGTGACCGCTCCCGGCTCCGGCTTCGAGGTCGACACCAACCGGGCGGTGCTGCTCGCTCCCGACGGCACGGCCGAAGCGCTACCGCAGATGACCAAGATCGAACTCGCCGATGCCATCTGGGACCGGGTGGCGCCGGCACTGAAGGAGGCTCCGTGAGCAGCAACCGGTGGAGGTTCACGTCGGAGTCGGTGACCGAGGGTCACCCCGACAAGATGGCCGATCAGATCAGCGACGCCATCCTCGACGCCATCCTGGCCGAGGACCCGACCGGTCGGGTCGCCTGCGAGACGCTGCTCACCACCGGCCTCGTGGTGGTGGCCGGGGAGATCACCACCACCGCCTATGTCGAGATCGCGAAGATCGCCCGGGAGACGATCTGCTCCATCGGCTACGACCGCGAGTCGTACGGGTTCGACGGCAATACCTGCGGCGTGGTGGTGTCGATCGACGAGCAGTCGGCGAACATCGCCCAGGGCGTCAACACGGCCCTGGAGCGGCGGGCCGGGTCGGGCGAGGACGCCCTCGACGCCGTCGGCGCCGGCGACCAGGGGATGATGTTCGGCTACGCCTGCGACGAGACCGCCGACCTGATGCCCATGCCGATCTGGCTGGCCCACCGGCTGGCCCACCGGCTGGCGGAGGTCCGCAAGGCGGGGGTGCTGCCCTACCTCCGGCCGGACGGGAAGACGCAGGTCACGGTGGAGTACGAGGGCAACCGTCCCGTCCGCCTCGACACCGTCCTCATCTCGACCCAGCACCAGCCGGGTATCGACACCGAGACGCTGCTCAAGCCCGACCTGCGCGACCACGTGATCCGTCCGCTGCTGCCCCCGCAGTTCGCCGAGGACGACTTCCTCCTGCTGTGCAACCCGACGGGGACGTTCGAGCTCGGCGGTCCCCACGCCGACACCGGCCTGACCGGTCGCAAGATCATCGTCGACACCTACGGGGGCATGGCCCGCCACGGCGGCGGCGCCTTCTCCGGGAAGGACCCGACGAAGGTTGACCGTTCCGCGGCCTACGCCACCCGCCAGGCCGCTAAGGCGGTGGTGGCCGCCGGTCTCGCCTCGCGGTGTGAGCTCCAGGTGGCCTACGCCATCGGAAAGGCCCGGCCCGTCTCGGTTCTGGTGGAGACATTCGGCACAGCCGAGATCGACCCCGATCGGCTGCCGGGGTTGATCCAGGAGCACTTCGACCTGCGCCCGGCCGCAATCATCGACCGGCTGGATCTGCGCCGTCCGATCTACCGCAAGACGGCGGCCTACGGGCACTTCGGACGGCCCGACAAGGAATTCACCTGGGAGCAGGTCAACGACATCGCCGACGTCCTCCGCTCCGCCGCCGGCGGCTGATCCCCCCGGCCGGCTCTTCCCGGCCCGGCCGATTGCCCCGGAAGGACCGACTGCGCCGCGATCTGTCGGGTCGCCGTCGACGTGCTGGCCGTCGAGCGACTCTTCGACTACCTGGTGCCCGAGTCCCTGGCCAGCGTCGTCGGCGTCGGCACGATCGTGCGGGTCAACCTCGGCGGCCGGCGGGTGCGGGGCTGGGTCGTCGTCGACGACGTGGTCTCGGAGGCGCCTCCCGGAAAGCTCCGCCCCCTGCTCGCCGCCGTCTCCGCCGGCCCGTCGCCCGAAGTCGTCGCCCTGACCGAATGGGCCGCCTGGCGGTTCGCCGGTCCCCGCCTGCCGCTGCTGCGGGCGGCCTCGCCGCCCGCAATCGTCACCGTCGAGACCGATGGTCCGAAACCCACCGCTCAGGTGGGTGGTGGGACCACCGGTCCCCGCACAGCGACGGCGCAGGAGTCCGGCGGCGCCGGTCCTGCGCCGGCCCCCGACCAAGCCGGAGGGGAGGAGGCCGGGAGCTCGCCGCCGATGCCGCCGGCCAGGGCATGGCGGTCGTCCGCTGGCCGCCGGCCCTCGGGTCCGGAGACCTGGTCGCCCGATTGCTGGCCGAGGAGGGCTCTACGATCGTGGTGGTGCCAGAGGGAAGGCTCGGGGCGTTGGCGGCCCGGCTCCGGGCGGCGGGCGCCACGGTGGTGCCGTGGCTCACCGAGGGCCGACCGCGGGATCGAGCCCGGGCCTGGGACCGAGCCCGGCGGGGGGCGTGCGCGGTGCTGGGCGGGCGGTCGGCTGTGCTGGCGCCGGTGCCCGACCTCGCCGCCATCGTGGTCCTCGACGACGGCTCAGAGGCCCTCAAAGAGGAGCGGTCCCCGACGTGGCACGCCCGCGACCTGGCCGCCGAACGAACCAGCCGCCGGGGCGCCCGCCTGACGGTCGTGTCGCCTGCTCCATCCCTGCAGGCCCCCGGCCCGGTGCTCATCCCGTCCCGCACGATGGAACGGGCCGGCTGGCCCATCGTCGAAGTGGTCGACCGCCGCCATGAACCGCCCGGCCTCGGCCTCTTCTCCCCCCGCGCGTGACGGCCCTCCGAGCCGCCGTCGAGTCGTCCCGCAGGGACCCCGAGCGGATTACGTACCGTAACGGTGGGCAAACCGCTCGGGCTTTGGCTCCGGCCGACGCCGAGTCCGGCGCGGCGCGGACCAGCGGCGGGGTCCGGGCCGTGTGCGTGCTCAACCGGCGGGGGAGGGCCCGGCTGCTGGCCTGCGCCGCTTGCGGCGAGCTGGCCCGGTGCGAGCGATGCGATGCGGCCGTGGCCGAGGTCGACTCCGGGGACGACGCCGTCCGCCTCCTCGCCTGTGCCCGGTGCGGAGCGACCAGGCCCCGGGTCTGCTTCCGGTGTGACAGCACGAAGCTCAAGATCCTGCGGTCCGGAGTGACCCGTGTTCGGGAGGAACTGGACGCGTTGCTGCCCGGGATCGGCGTGGCGATGGTCGACGCCGGCACTGGCGAGCTGCCCGGCGAGCCCGCCCTCATCGGGACCGAGGCCGTGCTCCACCGGGTCGAGCCCCATCCGGCCGGCGCGACGTCAGTGGTGGTCTTCCTCGACTTCGACGCCGAGCTGCTCGCCCCACGCTTCCGGGCGGCCGAGCAGGCGCTGTGGCTGCTGGTCCGGGCTGCCCGGCTCGTCGGGCCCCGAGCCGCCGCGGGCCGGGTCCTGATCCAGACCCGCCTGCCCCGCCACGAGGTGCTCGAGGCCGCCGTCCGGGCCGACCCCGGCCTCCTGGCCGACGCCGAACGGGCCCGCCGGAAGCTCCTCGACCTCCCGCCCTACGCCGCCCTGGCCCGCCTGACCGGCGACCCGCCGGCCCTGGCCGCCGCCGCCGAAGCCCTCCGCGCCGTCGGGGGCATCGGTGTCTCGGAAGGAGCGGACGCCGCTGTCCTCGTCCGGGCGCCGTCCCCCGAACTCCTCGCCGACGCCCTGTCTGCCGGGCTCGCCGCCGGCCGGCCAGCCGGCCGCCTGCGGGCGGAAGTTGATCCGCTCCGGGTGTGATCCGGCGGACCGGCGTTCATTTGCGACACCCGTCCGTCGCAAATGAACGCCTTAAGCGAACGGTCGGTAGTCTCATGCGCCATGGCCACGTTTCCCATCCGGGTGTTCGGCGACCTCGGCCTGAAGCAGCGCTGCCCGGACGTCACCGAGTTCGACGGCGCGCTGGCCAAGCTGGCCGACGCCATGATCGAGACCATGTACGCCGCGCCCGGCGTCGGGTTGGCCGCCAATCAGATCGGCATCCAGAAGCGGATCTTCGTCTACGACGCCGGAGACGGGCCCTTCACCGTCGTGAACCCCACCATCGTCGAGACCTCCGAGACGTGGGAGTACGAGGAGGGCTGCCTGTCGGTGCCGGGGCTGTACTTCCCGATCGTCCGGCCCCGATGCGTGACCCTCAAGGGATACGACCTCGAGGGCAAGGCGTTCACCCGGGAGGGTCAGGACCTGCTCGGCCGGATCTTCCTCCATGAGACCGACCACCTCGACGGCTTCCTGCTCCTCGACCGGCTCGATTCCGAGCTGCGCCGCGAAGCGATGAAGATCCTGCGCTCCGGCGGGACGGTGGGAGACGTCCGGCGGGTTGGCATCGGGGACGGCGGCCTTCCGCCGAAGCCGGAATAGGAACCGGTCGTCGTGCGTCTCGTCTTCCTGGGCAGCCCGCCGGAAGCGCAGGGTGCCCTGCGGGCGTTGCACGACGCGGACCACGAGATCGCTCTCGTCGTGACCCAGCCGGACCGGAAGCGCGGCCGGGGTGGCGACCTCGTCCCGAGCCCCGTCAAGCGGACGGCTCTGGAGCTGGGCCTGCCCGTCGTCACACCGGAACGGTGCAAGGAGGCGCTCGACGACATCGCCAAGAGCGGCGCCGAACTCGGCGTCGTGGTCGCCTTCGGCCAGCTGATCCCTCCGTCCGTGCTGGCCGCCCTGCCGGCGGGCTACGTCAACGTCCACTTCTCCCTGTTGCCCCGGTGGCGGGGGGCGGCGCCGGTGGAACGGGCCATCCTGGCCGGCGACGGGGAGACGGGCGTCTGCCTCATGCAGCTCGAAGCCGGGCTCGACACCGGCCCGGTATACGCCTGCCGCAGCGTTCCGATCACCCCCGACGACACCGCCGGCGACCTTCGCCGCCGCCTCGCCGACGAGGGCACCGAGCTGCTGCTGGCGGAGATCGACTCGATCCCGGGCCGCACACCCACCCCCCAGGAGGGCGAGGAGACCTACGCCGCCAAGCTGACGGTCGAGGAGTTCGCCGTCGACTGGTCCCGCCCCGCCGCCGAACTGGCCCGCCTCGTGATGGCCGGCAACCCGAAACCAGGGGCGTGGACCACCGCCAAGGGGGCCCGCCTGAAGCTCCTGCGGGCCCGGGCCGAAGCCGGCGCTCCGGAGTCCGCCGAGCCCGGCGGCCTGGTGGGGTCGGGCCGGGTTGCCACCGGCGACGGCGTGTTGGCGCTGACCGAGGTGCAGCCCGAAGGCAAGGCGGCGATGCCCGCCACGGCCTGGGCCGCCGGCTTCCGCGGCGACCGCCTGGGCAGTTGACACCGGCGCGGGGCCGGCCGAAACCGGCTCCGGGCTCCGCCGCCCGGGCCCTGGCGATCGAGGCGCTCGTGCGGGTCGACGCCGGGGGCTACTCCAACCTCGTCCTGCCCGGTCTCCTGCGGGACTCCGGGCTCGACGGACGCGACCGGGCGCTCGTCACCGACCTCGTCTACGGCACCCTCCGCCACCAGGGACAGGCCGATCACCTGCTGGCGATGGCGTCGCACCGTCCCCTGCCCGAACTCGACCCGCCCGTCCGGGCCGCCCTGCGGCTCGGCGCCTACCAGCTCATCGCCGGGACCGCCCCCCACGCCGCGGTCGGCGCCACGGTCGAGGCCCTGGCCGGATGGTCCTCGCCGGCGTCGGTCCGGCGGGCGACCCCCTACGCCAACGCCGTGCTCCGCCGGGTGGCGGCCCTCGGACCGGTCTGGCCCTGGCCCATCGGCGACGACACCGACGCCGTGGCCGTGCGCACCTCCCACCCCCGGTGGATCGTCGAGCGGCTCCGCCGCGACCTCGGCGACGAGGCCGACGCCGTGCTGGCGGCGGCCAACGACCCCCCGGCCGTGACGCTGCGGCCGAATCCCCTGCGCACCTCTCCGGAAGCGCTGGCCGCCGAGCTGGTGGGCGGCGGGTCCGATCGAGCCGGGACGGCTCGTGCCGGGCGCTCTGCTGGTGCGCGGCGTCGGCGACCTGGCCCGGCTGCCGGCCGTGGCCGAGGGCCGGGCCACTCCGCAGGACCAGGCCAGCCAGGCCGTGGCCACCGCCGTCGGCGCCCGGCCCGGCGAGCGCATCCTCGACATGGCCGCCGCCCCCGGCGGCAAGGCCACGGCCATGGCGGAGGCGATGGGAGACGAGGGCCTCGTCGTCGCCGCCGACCTCCGCCCGGGCCGGGCCGCCCGAGTCCGCGACGCCGCAAAGCGCTTGGGCCTGCGCTCCGTGCAGGTCGTGGCGGCCGACGGGCGTCACCTCCCGCTCCGCGCCGCCTTCGACCGGGTACTCCTCGACGCTCCCTGTTCCGGGCTCGGCGTCCTGCGCCGCCGGCCCGAGGCCCGGTGGCGGCTGGACCCGGCCGACATCGACCGGGCCGCCGTCGTGCAGCGCCAGCTGCTGGCGGCCGCCGTCTCCCGGGTGCGCCCCGGCGGGCTCGTCGCCTACTCCGTCTGCACCCTGACCCGGGAGGAGACCCTCGACATCGACGCCTGGGCCGCCGAGGACTTCCCGTCCCTCACCGCCGTTCCCGGTCCCGGGCCGCCCTGGACCCCCCACGGCCGCGGCACGCTCCTGCTGCCGAGCGCCGCCGGCAGCGACGGCATGTTCCTGCTGCTGCTCAGGGCTCCGCCGCCTACCAGCTCGGGACGGTCTCGGTTGTCGTGAGGTCCGCCATGGCGGTCGAGCGGTCGGTGACCGCCACCGCATAGTCGCTCAGGCCCTCCAGGAGGCGGGCGACCCGCTCCACCGCGTCGAGGGGATTACCGCCAGTCGCCGTCTCGCCGGTCAGAACGAGGCCCGACACCCCGTCGAGCAACAGGTTGGCGACGTCGTTGGCTTCGGCCACTGTGGCGGTCGGGCTGGCGGTTGGGCCCGACCGCCCGGTGGCCACCCAGACCGGGGTGCCGAGCGCAGCCCCCTCCCGGGCGATCGCCTTCTGCAGGAACGGAACCTGCTCGATGGGGATCTCGGCGGCGAGATGCCCGCGGCCGACGACGACCACGTCGGCGGCGGCCATGATCTCGGCCCGCCGCTCCGCGCCGGCCCGGCTGTCGATCCGGGCCAGCAGCCGGGTGCCGGCGGGCAGCAGGACGCGGAGCTCCTCGACCCCCGCCGCCGAGGCGGCGTGGCCCAAGGCGAAGTGGTCCACGCCGGCGGCGACGGCGACGTCCACGGCGATGCGGTCCTTCTCGGTCAGCGCCGGCAGCGCCGGGGCCGGGTCGACCACCACGGTCCGGTTGGACCGCACCCGGCCGCCCGCCACCACGATCGCCGTCGCCCGCCCCTCCTCGACCACCGCCACCCGCAGCACGGCTTCGTCCACCGCCAGCGTCATCCCCGGCTCGAGGGTGGGGAAGAGGGCCTCGGGCCGCAGCGACAGCTGCCGCTCGGTGCCCAGCGCCTTGTCCTGAACCAGCCGGACGGGCTGGCCGACGCGGACGGCGACGCCGGTGGCCACCAGCCCGATCCGCACCTGCGCCCCCTCGGTGTCGAGGCAGACGGGGAGGTGCGAGTGGATGCGGGCCGTGCGGAGCATGTCCTCGAAGTCGCCCAGGGCCACGTGGGCCAGGTTGAGCCGAAGGAGGCTGACCCCGAAGGGCGCCAGGCCGCGGAGCACCGCCGGTCGCAGTGAGGCAGGGCCCAGAGTGACCACGAGCTGGGTCGGTTGTTCCTCCGCCATGGCCACCCCCTCCGCCGAAAGGTTGCCTGTAACTTACGTAAACTTTCGCTGACAAGCAACAGGAACAACGCAGGCAACAGAACTTGCGCCGTGCCGGGGCGGTTAGGCTCCGGCCCCGTGCCGCTCTTCGCCAAAGTGCTGACGGTGTCGGACGGTGTCGTGGCCGGTACCCGGGAAGACCTCTCGGGCCGGAGCCTCACCGAACGGCTGGTGGCCGAGGGCTACGTCGTGGTGGAGCACCGCATCACCGAGGACGGCACCGAGCCGGTGGCCGCCGCCCTCCGGGCCCTCACCGACGGTTTTGCCGGCCTCGTCGTCACCACCGGCGGGACGGGATTCGGCCCCCGCGACCTGACCCCGGAGGGCACCCGGGCCGTGATCGAACGGGAGGCCCCGGGGATGGCCGAGGCGATGCGCCTCGTGAGCCACAACCAGCAGGTGCCGCACGGCATGCTGTCCCGTTCCGTCTGCGGCGCCGTGGGCGAGGCGCTCGTCTGCAACCTCCCCGGCTCCTCCAAGGGCGCGATCGAGTGTCTGGAGGCGGTCCTCTCCGCCATCCCCCACGCCCTCGACCTCCTTGCAGGAGGTCGCCCACACTGAGCGGCTGACGCCGCTCAGGTGTGGGACGGGCCTTTATTTCTGGCGGCTTCGCCGCCCCGGGCGGGGCCCCATCCCCGCCCTCCTCCAGAGCGTGGGGCCCCTGCGGTGAAGCAGCGGTGCTTCGCACCGGACCACGCCTGACCGTAACGGGGCGGGCCGAGGGCGCCCATCAGCGCCACCTGTTGCGCTACGGGCTCTGGGACCTGGGCTTTTATCCCAAAGCGCGACAGGTCGCGGTCGTGGTCCCGCCGTTCCCTCCACCGGCGACCGCCAAAGGGCGGGCGCTACCGTCCGTGCTGAGAACGAGGGAGTGTGGTGGTGAGCGACGAGGCGCTGATGGCCGAGGCGGTGGCGCTGGGGGAGCGCGGTCGGTTGACCGCCGCCCCGAACCCCTGGGTCGGCTGCGTCATCGTCGGAGCGGGCGGCGAGAGCGTCGGGCGCGGCTTCCACTCACGGGCCGGCGAGCCCCACGCCGAGGTCCACGCGCTGCGGGAAGCGGGCGACCGGGCCCGAGGGGCGACCGCGTATGTCACCCTCGAGCCCTGCGCCCACCAGGGCCGTACACCGCCCTGCGCCCCCGCACTGGTCGACGCCGGTGTGCGCCGGGTGGTGGTCGCCGTCCTCGATCCCGACGACCGGGTGGCCGGCCGGGGGGTTGAGATCCTGCGCGCTGCCGACATCTCCGTCGACGTCGGTGTCGGCGCCGAGGGCGCCGCCCGCTCCCTCGCCCCCTACCTCCACCACCGCCGCACCGGCCGTCCCCTGTGCCTCCTCAAGACCGCCGCCTCGATCGACGGCCGGACCGCCGCCGCCGACGGCACCTCCCAGTGGATCACCGGCCCCGAGGCCCGGGCCGACGCCCACCGCCTCCGGGCCGAGTCCGGCGCCGTCATCGTCGGCGCCGGCACCGCCCTGGCCGACCGCCCGACGCTCACCTTCCGCAACCTCGACTTCGAGGCGGGCCTCACCCCTTCCCAACCGCTCCGCGTCCTCCTCGACTCCGGGGGCCGAGTTCCCGCCGCCGGGCCTCTGTTCGACGCCGCACTCGCGCCGATCCTGGTCGTCACGACCGCGTCGGCCGATCCAGAGGTACGACGAGCATGGAAAGAGATCGGGGCGGAGGTGGAAGAGGTGCCCCCGGCGGTCGGCCGCGCCGGGGTCGCGAGTGGATCGGTGACCGGGCCAGCGCCTTCAGCTGACGATGTGCGCCGCGGCGTCGACTTGGATGCGGCCCTCGAACTCCTTGGACGGCGGGGAGTCCTTCAGGCCATGGTGGAGGGGGGTGCCGCCCTGCATGGCGCCTTCCTCCGGGCCGGGTTGGCCGACCGGATCGTCCTGTACAGCGGAGGTGTCGTGCTCGGCGCCGAGGGGCTACCCGTCTTTGCCGGTCCCGGTCCGGCGACTCTGGGGGACGCTTCCCGGTGGCGGTTGGCCGCGGTCCACCAGCTCGGGGGCGACGCTCGCCTCGACTGGGAGCCCGTTCAACCACGAAACTGACTACATGTTTACCGGTCTCGTCGAGGAGCTCGGCACCGTGCGGGCGGTCATTCCGAACGCCACCGGGGCGCGCCTGGAGATCGAGGCCACAACCGTGCTCGACGACGCCGACCTCGGCGCCTCCATCGCCGTCAACGGCTGCTGCCTCACCGCCGTGGAGTTCGGCGACGGCTGGTGGGCGGCCGACGCCGTGGAGGAGACGCTGCGCCGGACCTGCCTCGGGGCCCTGGCCGACGGCGACCGGGTCAACCTCGAGCGGCCCGTCCGCCTGGCCGACCGCCTCGGAGGACACATCGTCCAGGGCCACGTCGACGGCGTGGGCGAGATCGCCGAGCGCCAGGCGCTGGCCGACGGGTCCACACGCGTGGTGGTGGCCGCCGACGACACGATCCTCCGCTACGTGGTGGAGAAGGGCTCGATCGCCGTCGACGGCGTGAGCCTCACCGTCGCCGGCGTCGACGCTGCATCCTCCGGGCGGGGGACCTTCGAGTTCGCCCTGATTCCCCACACGGCTACCGTGACGACTCTCGGGATCAAAGGCCCGGGCGTGCCGGTGAACCTCGAGGTCGACCTGGTGGCCAAGTATGTCGAGCGCCTGATGGGCGCAGCGAGAGAGGGCTGAGGAATGCCGTTCGCGCCGATCGATGAGGCCGTGGCCGCCATCGCCCGGGGGGAGTTCGTCGTCGTGGTCGACGACGCCGACCGGGAGAACGAGGGTGACCTCATCATCGCCGCCGAGAAGATCACCCCCGAGGCGATCGCCTTCATGGTCCGTCACACCAGCGGTGTGATCTGCCTGCCGGTCGTCGGCGCCCGCCTCGACGAGCTGCGCATCCCGCTCATGGTGGCCGACAACACCGAGTCGCAGCGCACGGCCTTCACCGTTTCCGTCGACGCCAAGAGCGGCACGAGCACCGGCATCTCGGCCTCCGACCGGTGCGCCACCATCCAGGCCCTCATCGACCGCAACACCGGGCCCGACGACTTCAACCGGCCGGGTCACATCTTCCCCCTCCGTTACCGCGAGGGCGGCGTGCTCAAGCGGGCCGGCCACACCGAGGCCGGCGTCGACCTCTCCCGCCTGGCCGGTCTCTACCCGGCCGCCGTCCTGTGCGAGATCGTCAACGACGACGCCTCGGGCACCATGGCCCGCCTCCCCGACCTGGAGCGGTTCTCGGCCGAGCACGGCCTCGTGATGATGTCGATCGCCGACCTCGTCCGCTACCGCCGCCAGCGGGAGAAGCTGGTGCGGCGGGTGTCGGAGGCCCGAATCCCCAGTCCCTTCGGCGATTTCACCGCCTACGCCTACCAGTCGATGATCGACGGCACCGAGCACATCGCCATGGTGCGGGGCGAGGTGGCCGGCGCCGAGAACGTCCTCGTCCGGGTCCACTCGGAGTGCCTCACCGGCGACGTGTTCTCGTCGCTCCGTTGCGACTGCGGCACGCAGCTCATGCTGGCCCAGCAGAAGATCGCCGAAGAGGGGCGCGGCGCCATCGTCTACCTCCGGGGCCACGAAGGGCGGGGCATCGGCATCGCCCACAAGCTCCGGGCCTACCAGCTCCAGGAGCAGGGACGCGACACGGTGGAGGCCAACCTGGAGCTCGGCTTCGCCGCCGACTCCCGGGAGTACGGCATCGGGGCCCAGATCCTCGTCGACCTGGGGATCACCACCATGCGCCTGATGACCAACAACCCGGCCAAGTACGGTGGCCTGGCCGGCTACAACCTCACCATCGTCGAACGGGTGTCGTTGCAGTCGATCCCCAACGTGGAGAACATCGGCTACCTCAAGGCGAAGGCGGCCAAGCTCGGCCACCACCTGGTCTTCGACACCGACGCCGACGAGCTCAGGGAGCTCGCCGCCGAGGGCACCGGGGAGCATGACGTGCCTCCCCAGCCGCAAAGGTCCGGGAACGGAACCAAGCACATCGATTTGAAGGAAGCCAACGATGCCGACGTATGAAGGCCGCCTCGACGCCACCGGCCTGCGGATCGCCCTGCTGGCCAGCCGGTTCAACGAAACCATCACGAAGTCGCTCCTCGACGGCGCCTTGTCGGCCCTCCGCCGCCACGGCCTCGACGACGCATCGATCACCGTCGCCTGGGTCCCGGGCGCCTTCGAACTGCCGCTGGCGGCCAAGCGTCTGGCCGCCTCCGGCGAGTTCGACGCCGTTGTCTGCCTCGGGGCCGTGATCCGCGGAGCCACGGCCCACTTCGACTATGTCGCCGGCCAGTCGGCCGCCGGCGTCGCCCGGGCCTCGCTCGAAACCGGCGTCCCCATCATCTTCGGGGTGCTGACGACCGAGAACATCGAGCAGGCCATCGAGCGGTCCGGCACCAAGGCCGGCAACAAGGGCTTCGATTCGGCGGTGGCGGCGATCGAGATGGCCGACCTGCTCCGGCAGCTGCCGAAGGGCGAATAGCGAAGCCCATGCTGCGAATCGCCTTGCCCAAGGGCTCGCTGGAGCGAGCCACCCTTGCCTTGTTCGAAGACGCCGACCTCGCCGTCAGCCGCTCGTCGGAGCGCGACTACCGGGCCTCGATCGCCGACCCCCGCATCAGCGAAGTGCGGATCCTCCGTCCCCAGGAGATCCCCCGCTACGTCGCCCGGGGCTACTTCGATCTCGGTATCACCGGGCGGGACTGGATCGAGGAGACCAACTCCGACGTCGTCACGCTCACGCAGCTGCACTACTCCAAGGCCACCGCCCGGCCGGTGAACATCGTGGTGGCCGTCCCCGCCGAATCGGCGGTGGAGTCGGTGACCGACCTGAAGCCCGGAACCCGCGTGTCGACGGAGTTCCCGGAGCTCACCCGGCGCTACTTCGAGTCGAAGAACCTCGACGTCGACATCCAGCTCTCCTACGGCGCCACCGAAGCCAAGGTCCCCGACATCGTCGACGCCATCGTGGAGCTGACCGAGACCGGCAGCTCGCTGCGGGCGGCAGGAATGAAGATCATCGACACGATCCTCGTCTCCTACACCGAGCTGGTGGCCAACCGCGACAGCTACGGCGACGCCGAGAAGCGGCACGCCATGGAACAGCTGTCCACGCTGCTGCTCGGCACCCTGGAGGCCCGGGGCCGGGTGCTGGTGAAGCTCAACGTCCCGGCCGACAAGCTCGACGCCGTCATCGCCATCCTCCCGGCCATGAAGTCGCCCACCGTGTCGAAGCTCTTCGGCGACGAGGCCTACGCCGTGGAGACGGTCGTCCCCAAAGGGGACATCAACACCCTGATCCCGGCCCTCAAGGACCACGGCGCCACCGACATCATCGAGCTGCCGATCTCCAAGATCGTGCACTAGCGCCATGCAGGGAGGCCCGGTCGTGGCGGGAACGGTGGTGGCCTTCGACTCCCGGCGCGGGATTGGGCGAGATCCGGGGTGTGGACGACCACACCTACCCCTTCCACTGCACGAAGATCGCCGACGGCACCCGCGAGATCCCCATCGGCGTGGCCGTGGAATTCCGCGTCGCCGCCGGCCCCCTG
Source organism: uncultured Actinomycetes bacterium (assembly GCA_963723985.1). Lineage (GTDB taxonomy): Bacteria > Actinomycetota > Acidimicrobiia > IMCC26256 > BP-133 > BP-133. The sequence continues at coordinate 187,163 of CAVRTC010000003.1, read as the reverse complement.
GGCCGTTGGGAAGCCGTCGAGATCCGCCGGCCTTCCCCTAGTGACCCGTCGGGCAAATGATCGGGGGGTCTCTCCGGCCAGAATCGCCCCTGGCGGCGTCCTCCTCGTCGGCCTAGCTCCAGCTAGGCCTCCTCGTCGATCCTTGCCAGGAACGATTCTGACTCGGAGATCCCACCCCGCTATTTACCCGACGGATCACTAGCTGAGCTCGACGAACGCCCTCCGCAGCTGGTTGAGGGCGCTCTCGAGCTGGGCCCGATAGGGCTCGAGGCGGTCGCCGAGCCCCTCGACCAGGGCCGCCATGGCGTCGATGGCCAGCGATGCCTCGGCCAGGTCGGGCTTCTCCTCCCCGCCGGTGGCCGCCTCCCGCTCCAGGTGGAGGGCGGCCAGTTCGAACATCGCCATGGCGTGCCCGCCGATGTGCTCGATGACGGGTGTGGCCAGCACTCTCCGGGCCTCGTTCAGGGCCGACTGGATCTCCTCGGGGGTTGGCTCGCGACCCCCCTCGGCCCCCTGGGCGCCCGGCGTCGGCCCTCCCGGAGGCGGCCCCGCGGGCTGTTTGGGAGGTTCCTCCCGAGGTACGTACTCTCCGCTCGGTGTCCAGATCGTGCTCATGCTGTTATCCTCAGGCCCGACAACTTACAGGGAAGATGGGAGTCGAGAGGCTGTTCGCGACTTCCCACCCGGCCACCGAGCGGGGTGCGCCGGGTTGACAGGAGAGCCTGTAGCCGGGCGACCACGAACGGCGCACGCAGTGCGCCGTTTCCGCGTCCCGGAGCCAGACCCGCCAACCGAAAGGGTGATGCGCCGATTTCCACAACCGATGCCAGGATCAACGAGCGGATCAGGGCCCGAGAAGTACGCCTGGTCGGAGCCGACGGAGAGCAGATCGGAGTCAAGCCGCTGCCCGAAGCGCTCCACATCGCTCGTGAACACGACCTCGACCTGGTGGAGGTCGCGCCGAACGCCAACCCCCCCGTCTGCAAGATCATGGATTTCGGGAAGTACAAGTACGAGCAGGACGTGCGGCGGAAGGAATCACGGCGCAAGACCAGCAATGTCGTGATCAAGGAGATGAAGTTCCGTCCCAAGATCGACGAGCACGACTACTCCACGAAGACGAAGCATGTGGAGCGGTTCCTCAACGAGGGCTCGAAGGTCAAGATCACGATCATGTTCCGGGGGCGCGAGATGGCCCATCCGGAGCTGGGCAAGAAGATCCTCGACCGAATCGCCGAGCAGGTCAAAGAGGTGGGCAACGTCGAGGCCGCTCCCCGGGTCGACGGCCGCAACATGTTGATGGTTCTGGCGCCGTTGAAGAAACAGGAGCCCAAGGGCCGCCAGGACACCCGGTCCAAGTCCCGCCCCGCCTCGGCGCCGGAGTCGGAGCCGGAGCAGGGGCAGGAGCAGGCCCCCGCCCCGTCCGAGCCGGAAGCCTCGGAGCCGGCCCTCGGTGAGAACGCCCCGGCGACGACGTCGTAACCTTTCCCTCACCCGACCACCGCACCCCCAGGCGGGAGAACTGATGCCCAAGATGAAGACCCACCGGGGCGCGGCCAAGCGCTTCCAGGTCACCGGATCCGGGAAGATCCGTCGCCGCAAGGCGTTCCGCGCCCACCTACTGGAGAAGAAGTCGAGCAAGCGGACCCGCCGCCTCGGCCGCGGCTCCGAAGTCCTGGGCGGAGACAAGAAGCACGTTGAGCGGCTCCTCGGCCGCCGTTAAGGAGAGGTGTCATGGCCCGGGTCAAGCGCTCCGTCCATGGAAAGAAGCACCGCCGCGCCGTCCTCGAGGCGGCGAAGGGCTACAGCGGCAACCGGAGCCGCAGCTTCAAGTCGGCCAACGAGCAGGTCATGCACTCCGGCGTCTACGCCTACCGCGACCGCCGCGTGCCGCAAGGGTGAGTTCCGGCGGCTGTGGATCGTGCGGATCAACGCCGCCTGCCGTCAGCACGACATGCCGTACTCCCGCTTCATGGCCGGTCTCCGGGCGGCCCAGATCGACGTCGACCGCAAGGTCCTCGCCGACCTGGCCGTGACCGATCCCGACACCTTCGGCACGCTCGTGGCCGCAGCGCGGGAGGCCCTCGCCGCTGCCTAGTGCGTCGGCCGAGGGGCTCGGCGTGCGCGACGCCCGGGTGCGGCGGATCCGCCGGCTCCTGGTCCAGCGTTCGGCTCGCCGGTCGGAGGCTGCCTTCGTGGTGGAAGGTGTGAACGTTCTGGAGGCCGCCCTCGACGGGGAGGCCGATATCGAGGCGTTGTTCGCCGCGCCCGAGGCCGACGAGGAGTGCCCAGCTCTGCTCGATCGGGCCGCCCGGCGGGGGATCGTCGTGCACCGCCTCGCTTCCGGGGTCCTCGAGCGGGTGGCGGGCACGGTGACGCCTCAGCCGGTCCTGGCCGTCGCCCGGCGGCGTCCCCCGTCACTGGCCGAAGTGGCCGGCGGCGACGGAGCGGAGCCCCGGCTCCTCGTGGTCGGCGTCGACGTGCGCGATCCGGGCAACGGGGGCACTCTGATCCGAAGCGCCGAGGCTGCTGGGGCGCACGGGGTAATCTTCTGCCGCGGCTCGGTCGACGTCACCAATCCGAAGACGGTCCGCGCTTCGGCCGGAGCACTCTTCCACGTGCCGGTGGTCGAAGGCTGTGACCCGCAGGAGGTGCTCGGCGTGCTCGGAGATCTGGGCCTGATGCGCATCGCCGCCGTGGCCCACGGCGGCGAGCGGCCGGATCGCGTCGACCTGAGCGGGCCGCTGGCGCTCGTGTTCGGCAACGAGGCCTGGGGTCTGCCCGCCGACCTCCTCAACGGGGTCGACACCCAGGTGACGATACCGATGCCGGGCCGTTCCGAGTCGCTCAACCTCGGGATGGCCGCCTCCATCCTGCTGTACGAGGTCCGCCGGCAACGAGCGGGGGTGCTGGCGCCGTGACCCCGACCGTCCCGACCTCGGCGGAGATCATCGAGCTGCTGCCCGACGCCATCATCGTCCTCGACGCCCTCCGTACGATCACCGCCGTCAACGAGGCGGCCGCCGAACTGCTCGGCCGCCCGGCCAAGGACCTGCTCGGCGCGTCGGCCGACGAGATGCTCGAGCCCCGCACCCGCGACGGCAAGCAGGTCTGGGCCAACGGCTGGCCCCGGGCCGCCCTCCTCATCCGGGTGCGGCGCATCCCGGAGCAGGAAATCGACGTTCGCGGCGGCGACGGCAACCACGTCCGGGTGGCGGTCACCGGGCGGTACCGGCGCGACGGCGACGGCCGACTCGACGGGGTCGTCCTCGCTCTGCGGCCGATCGAGCGGCGCAACACGCTGGCCGCCAGCGGTGTCGAGGTCGTGTCCACGGTCTCCCACGAGCTCCGCTCGCCGCTGACGTCGGTCAAGGGGTACACCTCGCTCCTGCTGAACCGGTGGGACCGGCTCGACGACGACCAGAAGCGGTCGATGCTCGAGCAGGTCCAGCACGACGCCGACCGGGTCACCCGGCTGATCACCGAGCTGCTCGACATCTCCCGCCTCGAGACCGGCCGGCTTCGGCTCCGCTGCACGATGGTGAACATCGCCGAGCTGGCCGAGGTGGTGGTCGAGAAGGTCCGGATCGGCCATCCCGAGCTGTCGGTGACGGTCACCTTCCCGGAGGAGCTGCCCCGGGTCTACGCCGATCCCGACAAGGTCGAGCAGGTGCTGACCAACCTGCTGGAGAACGCCGCCAAGTACGCCGACAGCCCCGACGTCCGCGTCGAGGGCGTCTACGACGGGACCCGCCAGCAGATCACCGTCGCCGTCCACGACCTGGGCAAGGGAATTCCTCCGGCCGAGCTGCCCCGGCTGTTCAACAAGTTCTTCCGTGGCTCGGAGGGCGGCCGGCCGAGCGGGTCGGGCCTCGGCCTCTACATCGCCCGGGGCCTGGTCGAGGCCCACGGCGGGCGCATCGCCGCCGAGAGCCGGCTCGGCGTCGGGTCGACGTTCTCGTTCACGCTCCCGGCCGACGCCTTCGAGAAAACCTTCGGCGACGGGGACGGCGCCCCGTGACACTGTCCGAGCTGTCGGCCCTCCTCGACGCGGAGCGGGCCCGGGCTGAAGACGAGATCGCCAAGATCGAGACGGCTGCCGACCTCGACGAGGCCGAGAGGGCGTTCCTCGGCAAGCGGTCGGCGGTGGCCACCGTCAACCAGGGCATCAAAGACCTGGCGTCCGACGAGCGGCCCCGAGCCGGGCAGGCGGTGTCGTCGTACAAGACGGCGGTCGCCGAACTCGTCGAGGCCCGGCGGGCGGCCCTCGGTGACGGCGCCGGCGAGGTCGTCGACCGGCTCGACCTCACCGTGCCCGGGCGGGGTCTCGACCGGGGTCACCTCCACCTCATCACCCAGGTGCAGCAGGAGTTGGAAGAGGTCTTCCTCGGCCTCGGCTACGAGGTGGCCGAAGGCCCCGAGGTCGAGACCGACTTCTACAACTTCGAGGCTCTCAACATGCCGCAAGCCCACCCGGCCCGGTCCATGTGGGACACCCTCTACGTGAAGCTCGGCCGGCCGGAAGAAGTGGTGCTGCGCACGCACACGTCCCCGGTACAGATCCGCGTCATGGAGTCGCGCCAGCCACCCGTCTACACCGTGATGCCCGGCCGCTGCTACCGGCGCGACACACTCGACGCCCGCCACTCGCCCGTCTTCCACCAGATCGAGGGTCTCGTCGTCGACCGCGGCATCACCTTCGGCGACCTCGCCGGCACCATCGACGCCTTCACCCGCGCCTACTTCGGCCCCGGCCACACGTCCCGGCTGCGGCCCAGCTACTTCCCCTTCACCGAACCGAGCGCGGAGTTCGAGGTCACCTGCTTCGTCTGCGACGGCGCCGGCTGCTCCGTTTGCTCCAAGACGGGCTGGCTGGAGCTGGGCGGCTGCGGGATGGTCGACCCCAACGTCTTCCAGGCCGTCGGGTACGACTCCGAGGCCTTCACCGGGTTCGCCTTCGGCTTCGGGCTGGAGCGGATGGCGATGGTCCGCTACGGCGTCGAGCACATCAAGTCGTTCTTCGAGAACGACCTCCGGTTCTTACTTCAGTTCTAGGGAGAACCCGTGAAGGCACCTCTCTCCTGGCTCCGCGACTTCGCTCCCATCGAAGGGTCGATCCCTGAACTGGCCGATCGGCTCAACGGCATCGGCCTCATCGTCGAGGGCGTCCACGCCCCGGGCCGCGACATCGCCGGCGTCCGCACAATCAGGGTGCTGAGCATCGAGCGGCACCCCAACGCCGACAAGTTGATCCTCGTCGATGTCGATCCCGGTGACGGCGAGACCCGCCGGGTCGTCTGCGGGGCATCGAACTTCGCCGTCGGCGACGTGCTGCCCTGGGCGCCGCCCGGCGCCGAACTGCCCGGCGGCTTCAAGCTGGAGCAGCGCCGGATCCGGGGTGAGGTGTCGGACGGGATGCTCTGCTCCGCCAGGGAGCTGCAGCTGTCCGATGACCACAGCGGGATCATGATCCTGCCCCCCGACACGCGGCTGGGAGAGGACATCCGCACGGTCCTCGGCCTCGACGACATCGTCTTCGACCTCGAGATCACCCCCAACCGGCCCGACGCCATGTCGATCGCCGGGGTGGCCCGCGACCTGGCCGCCGCTCTCGGCCTGCCGTTCGCGTTCCCGGAGCCGGACGCTCCCGGCGTCATCGAGCTCGCTCCGGCGACGCTGGTCGTCGAGGCCCTCGACCGCTGCCCGCGGTACGTGGCCAAGACCGGGCGGGTGGTCGTGGCTCCGTCTCCTGGCTGGATGACGCAGCGCCTGACCAAAGCGGGCATGCGGCCGATCTCCAATGTCGTCGACGTCACCAACTACGTGATGTTGGAGCGGGGCCAGCCGCTGCACGCCTTCGATCTCAACCTGCTCGGCGGGCGGGGGATCGTGGTCCGGATGGCCAACGACGGCGAGCAGATCACCACCCTCGATGGCGTCGAGCGGACGCTCAGCCCTTCCGATCTCCTGATCTGCGACGCCAACCGGGTGCCGCAGGCCATCGCCGGCGTAATGGGGGCCGGCGACTCCGAGGTCTCCGACGCCACCACCGAGGTGCTGCTGGAGTCGGCCTACTTCACCGGCGACGGCATCCTCCGCACGTCCAAGCGCCTCGGGCTCCGCACCGAGTCGTCGGCCCGCTTCGAGCGGGGCGTCGACCCCAACGGCACCGCTATCGCCGCCGACCGGGCCTGGGAGCTGTTCACCGAGATCGCCTCTGGCCAGGCCGCCAACGACACCCTCGACGAGTATCCGCAGCCGATCGAACCGACCCGAGTGCCGCTGCGGACGGCCCGGGTCAACGACGTCCTCGGCACCGAGCTCGAGACGGCGGCCATCCGCGGCCACCTGGAACCGCTGGGCTTCAGGGTTCCCGACGGTGCCCACGCCGACGGCCACGGCGGCATCGTGGAGTACGACGTTCCCACCTACCGGCCCGACGTGGAGCGGGAGATCGACCTCATCGAGGAGGTCGCCCGCCACCACGGCTACAACAACATCGTCCGCACCCTGCCCCGCATGAAGGAGCCGTCCGGCGGGCTGACGCCGGTGCAGGTCGGCCGGCGAGCGGTGCGGGACGCCCTCCTCGGCACCGGCCTGTCCGAGGCCTACACGTTCTCCCTGGTGGCGCCGGCTGACCTGGCCGCCGCCGGCCTGCCCGCCGTGGGGATCGAGCTGGAGAATCCGTTGCGGGCCGAGGAATCGCTGCTCCGGCCGGCGCGTGCTGCCCGGGCTGCTCAAGGCCGCGGCGTTCAACGCCGGCCACGGCCTGCCCGACGTCGGCCTGTTCGAAATCGGCCACGTCTTCCTGCCTCCGCCGCCCGGCCAGACGCTGCCCGACGAGCGGGAGCATCTCGCCGTCGTGCTGGCCGGCACGGTCTTCCGCCTGCCCCACGAGCCCAACCGCCCGGTCGACGGCCACGACGTCGTCGGTCGACTGGAGGCGGTGGCCGAGGCGCTGGCGCTGGCCGACTGGTCGCTGCGGCCGGATGATGCTCCGGAGCGCAACCGCCACCACGGCTGCTTCGCCCCCGGACGGGCGGCTCTTGTCGTCGTCGACGGCACCGAGGTCGGCGCCGTGGGTGAGATCGACCCCGCCGTCCGTGGCCCGGCTGGGCCTGTCCGGTCCGGTGGCGGCGATGGAGGTCAACCTGTCCCGACTCCTCGACGCCACCCGCAAGGAACGGCGGGCGGTCACGCCGTCGCGCTACCCGGCGTCGTCGATCGATCTCGCCTTCGTGGTCGACGAGTCGGTGCCGGCCGGCGCGGCCCAGCGGACGCTGGGCGCCGCCGCCGGCGACCTCCTCGAGGACGTGCGCCTCTTCGACGTATTCCGCTCTGACGCTCTCGGCCCCAACAAGAAGAGCCTGGCGTTCGGCCTGCGCTTCCGAGCCCCCGACCGCACGCTCACCGACGAGGAGGTCGGCAAGCTGCGGAAGCGTTGCATCGACGCCATGGCCAAGGAACACGGCGCCAGCCTGCGGGGATGACCTTCACCCACCGCCGCAGGCCTACCTATGCGGAGGTCGACCAGCAGGGCGTGGTGTTCCACGGCCACTGGCTGGCCTACTTCGACGACGCCATGACCCGGTTCTGCGACCACCTGGGCTTCCCGCCCAAGGAGGTCTTCTTCTCCACGTTCGACGTGATGGTGGTGAAGGCCGAGCTCGACTGGCAGGGCCCCGCTGGCTTCGACGACGAGATCGACATCGCCGTCACCCCCACCCGCCTGGGAACCAAGTCCTTTGACCTCGAATACCGCGCCACCGTCGAAGGCCGCCCGGTCTGCAGCGCCGTGGTGACCTACGTCTCGGTCAAACCCGGCGCCGCCGAAGCGGTCGAGATACCCGCCGACGTTCGCGCCGCCTTCGAAGGCGCGACGGCCTAGCCTCCCTCCGGCTTCGGAGCCGGTTGCGGTTCAGGCGTTGAAGTCCGGAAGGGTCAGCGTGCCGTCGTCGGCCAGGTGAAGCCCGGGTTGTGGGCGATCTCCCAGAGGTGGCCATCCGGATCGGCGAAGTATCCGGCGTAGCCGCCGTAGGACGTCGGCTGCGGAGGACGGGTGATCGTGCCGCCGGCCCGCGCTGCGGCGGCGATGATCTCGTCGACCATCCCGGGCGAGAGGACGTTCTGCGCCAAGGCGATCCCGTCGAAGCCGCGAACCTCCGGAGCGGAGTCGACCCCGGCGTCCTCGGCCAGCTTGTCCCGCCCCATAACACGACAGCCAACCCACCCGCCTGAAAGAAGACGGTCTCCTCGACCTCCTGCCCAACCCATCCCAGCGCCCCTAGAAGGCCTTGGCCCGGGCGAGATCTCCGACGCCAAGAGTGATCAGGCTGACCCGGTGTTCCATGCCGCCCTCGTAGGCACCGCTATACGTTGCGGCGGTAGCGGCCGCCGACTTCGAAGAGGGTCTCGGTGATCTGGCCGAGGGAGCAGCAGCGGACGGCGTCCATGAGGACTTCGAAGCAGTTGCCGCCCTCCAGGGCGGTCTGGCGAAGTCGCTCGAGCGTCGCCGGGCGCTCGTCGGCCGTGCGGGACTGGAAGTCGCGCAGGCGCGTCAGCTGCGACTGCTTCTCGTCCTCGGTGGCCCGGGCCAGTTCCAACGTGTCGGGGACGTCGGAGCCCTTGGGGTTCCGGAAGGTGTTGACCCCGATGATCGGCAGCGAGCCGTCGTGCTTGCGCTGCTCGTAGAGCATCGACTCGTCCTGGATCTTGCCCCGCTGGTAGCCGAACTCCATCGCTCCGAGCACGCCGCCCCGCTCCGAGATCCGGTCGAACTCGGCCAGCACCGCTTCCTCGACGAGGTCGGTCAGCTCGTCGATGATGAACGAGCCCTGGAGCGGGTTCTCGTTCATGGCCAGGCCCCACTCCCGGTTGATGATCAGCTGGATGGCCATGGCCCGGCGCACCGACTCCTGCGACGGCGTGGTCACCGCCTCGTCGTAGGCGTTGGTGTGCAGCGAATTGCAGTTGTCGTAGATGGCGATCAGCGCCTGCAGCGTCGTGCGGATGTCGTTGAAGTCCATCTCCTGGGCGTGGAGCGACCGGCCCGATGTCTGCACGTGGTACTTGAGCTTCTGTGACCGCTCGTTGGCGCCGTAGCGCTCCTTCATGGCCACGCCCCAGATGCGGCGCGCCACCCGCCCGATGACGGAGTACTCCGGGTCCATCCCGTTGGAGAAGAAGAACGACAGGTTGGGGGCGAAGTCGTCGATGTCCATGCCCCGGGCCAGGTACGACTCGACGTAGGTGAACCCGTTGGCCAGCGTGAAGGCCGTCTGCGAGATGGGGTTCGCGCCGGCTTCGGCGATGTGGTAGCCGGAGATCGACACCGAGTAGAAGTTCCGCACCTGGTTCTCGATGAAGTACTCCTGGATGTCGCCCATCATCTTGAGCGAGAACTCCGTCGAGAAGATGCAGGTGTTCTGGCCCTGGTCCTCCTTGAGGATGTCGGCCTGCACCGTGCCCCGCACCGTGGCCAGCGTGTCGGCCTTGATGCCGGCGTACTCCTCGGGAGTGGGCTCGTGGCCCATCTCCTCGACGAACGCCTCCACCCGCTGATCGATGGCGGTGTTCAGGAACATGGCCAGGATCGTCGGCGCCGGCCCGTTGATCGTCATCGACACCGACGTGGTCGGGTCGCAGAGATCGAAGCCGGAGTAGAGCACCTTCATGTCGTCGAGCGTGGCGATCGACACGCCCGACGTGCCGACCTTGCCGTAGATGTCGGGCCGCTCGTCGGGATCGAAGCCGTAGAGCGTGACCGAGTCGAAGGCCGTCGACAGGCGGGTGGCCAGATGGCCCTCGGCCAGGTAGTGGAACCGGCGGTTGGTCCGGAACGGGTCGCCCTCGCCGGCGAACATGCGGGCCGGGTCCTCCCCTTCCCGCTTGAAGGAGAACACGCCGGCGGTGAAGGGGTAGTGGCCGGGCAGGTTCTCCGCCCGCAGGAACCGCAGCAGTTCGCCGTGGTCCTCGTAGCGGGGGAGCGCCACCCGCGGGATCTTCGATCCCGACAGCGACTCCCGGACGAGGGTCGTGTGCAGCTCCCGGTCCCGGACCTTGACCACCATCTCGTCGCCGGAGTACTGCGCCACCACCGTCGGCCACCGCTCGAGCAGCTTGCGGTCGGCCTCCGGCACCGCCTCGCGGGCCTCGGCCAGGGCGGCGTCGAGGTCGGCGGTGGTGGAGTCGGCCACGCTTTCCGCGTCCAGCCAGCATTTCCCGGGCCATCTCCAGCGCCTGGCAGCGCCGGGCGGCGGCGGCCGACTCGGCCGTCTGGCGGTGGTAGTCCCGCACGGTGGAGGCGATGTCGGCCAGGTACCGTGACCGCTCCGGCGGGACAACCGGATTGACCGCCGAGCTGACCTTGCCGTCGATCGGCGCCAGCGCCCCCTCGGTGGGCAGCTTCAGGCCCTTGTCGACCAGCAGACCCCGCAGGTGCTGGTAGAGGGCGGTCACGCCGTCGTCGTGGAAGCGGGACGCCACCGTGCCGTACACCGGCATCTCCTCGGGCTTGGCGCTGAACGCCTCCCGGTTGCGGACCAGCTGGCGCCGCACGTCGCGCAGGGCGTCCTCCGCGCCCCGGCGGTCGAACTTGTTGATGACCACCGCCTCGGCGAAGTCGAGCATGTCGATCTTCTCGAGCTGGGAGGCGGCACCGAACTCCGGCGTCATCACGTAGATGGGGACGTCGACGTGGGGCACGATCGCCGCGTCGCCCTGCCCGATGCCCGGCGTCTCCACGATCACCAGGTCGAAGCCGGCCGCCTTGGCCGAGGCGATGATGTCGTCGAGGGCTTCGGGCAGCTCCTTGGCGCCCCGGGTGGCCAGCGACCGGAAGTACACCTGACCGGAGTCGAGCGTGTTCATGCGGATGCGGTCGCCGAGCAGCGCCCCGCCGCCCTTGCGCCGCGTCGGGTCGACGGCGATGACGGCGATCCGGAGCTTGTCCTCCTGGTCGAGCCGCAGCCGCCGGAGCAGCTCGTCCGTCAGCGACGACTTGCCCGACCCGCCGGTGCCGGTGATGCCGAGGACGGGCACGCTGACGCCCGCCCGCCGCCCGCCGCAGCTCCTCCAGGCTTGTCCTCCGGCGACGGCGTCGCACTCCAGGGCGGTGATGAGCCGCGCCAGCGCCCGCTGGTCCCCGGCGAAGACGTCCTCCAGCGCCGGCGGGCCCTCGCCCACCGGGTCGACGTCGCACGTGGCGATCATCGTGTTGATCATCCCGGCCAGGCCGAGGCGCTGCCCGTCCTCGGGGGAGAAGATCTTCTCGACCCCGTAGGCCTCCAGCTCGGGATCTCCGCCGAGACGATGGTGCCGCCGCCCCCGCCGTAGACCTTCACGTTGCCCGCCCCCCGGGCCCGGAGCTGGTCGACGAGGTACTTGAAGTACTCGACGTGGCCGCCCTGATACGACGACACCGCCACGCCCTGCACGTCCTCGTGGAGGCAGGCGACCAGCACCTCGTCCACCGACCGGTTGTGGCCCAGGTGGATCACCTCGGCACCCTGCGACTGCAGGATGCGCCGCATGATGTTGATCGAGGCGTCATGGCCGTCGAACAGGCTGGCGGCCGTGACGAACCGGACCGGGTGACGGGCGTGTGAAGAGAAGGCTTGGCCATGCCCGCATAATAGTCGGAAGTCCTACTATCTGTCTACCTAGAATTTGTTGTATCCTGGGCCCATGGGCGCGAAGCGCAAGCTCCCCTTCGACCCGATCGACGAGGCCCGGCGGCACTGGGAGAGCCGGTGGGGCCGGGGCGACGCCATGGCCGCCGCCACCGCTGTCATGCGGGTCCAGCAGATCGTCCTCGGCGCGGTCGACGAGGCGCTCCGCCCGTTCGACCTGACCTTCGCCCGCTACGAGGCGCTGGTGCTGCTCCAGTTCTCCCGGAAGGGGTCGCTACCCCTCGGGAAGATGGGCGAGCGGCTCATGATCCATCCCACGTCGGTGACCAACATCGTCGACCGCCTCGAGGCCCAGGGCTTCCTCCGCCGGGTGCCCCACCCCACCGACCGCCGCACCACCCTGGCCGAGATCACCGACGAGGGCCGGGAGGTCGTCGAGGAGGCCACCCGGGCCGTCACCGAGGCCTCCTTCGCCATGGACGGCCTGTCGGAGCGGGAGCTCGAACAGCTCATCCGCCTCCTCCGCAAGCTCCGCTTCGCCGCCGGCGACTTCGAGGCCTGACGCCGACAGCGCCGGCCCGAAGGCCGGCGCTGTGGCGCTGCCTGTTCACTGCTCGAGCGGTTACATGTCGCTCGCGGGTCTCGCAGGACCGGTCGGCGGCGTCGCGGCCCCGGCCGCCGTTGCAGCGGTCGAAGCCGTTGCCACCGGAGAAGGTGTCGCTGCCGTCGTCGCCCCGCAGCTCGTCGTCGCCGTCGCCGCCGCGGAGGTCGTCGTCGTCGTTGCCGCCGTAGACGGCGTCGTTGCCGTTGCCGCCGTCGAGGCTGTCCATCCCGTTGTCGCCGACGACGATGTCCTCGCCGTTGCCGCCCACGATGACGTCGTTGCCGTCGCCGCCGTAGAGCCGGTCGTTGCCGTCCTCGCCGCAGATCGTGTCGTTGCCGCCGAGGCCGTTGATGGTGTCGTCGCCGCCGAGCCCGATGATCACGTCGTTGCCGGGCGTCCCGTTGAGGACGTCGTGGCCGGCCGTATCCGACGATGTTGGCCGCGAGGCCGAGGCACGTCGGCACCTGGGCGTCGGCCGGGGCGGACCACACCGCGACCGGACTGACCACGAGGGCGGCACCGGCGAGCAGCTTGCCTGCGTGTCGCCTGCACCAGGCGGCTGACTCTGAAATACCAGACATTGGTCCCTCCTTGACTGTTGCTTTGACCATTGTCGGCAGGTCGCGGCAATCGCTACAGCGGAGGAATCGGACAATTCGGGTCAACACTTAAGCGCCCTGGCCAGAAATAACCAGAGCGGATCCCCTGGGGGACCAGAGCGGATCGTCTAGGGGACTACCCAATCGGCCAGAACCTCGCCGGTGTGCTCTCCCAGCCCCGGCGCCGCCCGCCGGGGCCGCCCGTCGTGGAGGGGCCCCTGGACGACGGAGTAGGGCCCTTCCGGGCTCTCCACCTGGCGGACGATTCCCCGGCCGGCGACATAGGGGGACGACAGGGCGGCGAGGAGCCCGTTGACCGGCGCATGGGGTACTTCGGCTCTGGCCAGCCGGGCCAACGCCTCGGCCGTGGTGAGGCGGGCGGCGGCGTCGGCCACGGCCGTCTCCACTTCGGCCCGCACCGCCAGCCGGGCTTCGTTGCTGACCAGTTCGGGACGGCGGTCCGGCGCCAGGGCGTCCAGGTCGAGGGCCCGGCACAGGCCGGGCCAGAACTTGTCGGCCAGCACGGCGACGACGACCCACCCGTCCTTGGTCTCGAACGCCCCGTACGGCGTGATCACGTGGTGGCCGGACCCGACCTTCGGCGGGTCGACGCCGTGGTGGACGGCGGCCGGCGCCATGTACGACAGGAGCGGGAGGGTGGCGTCGAGGAGAGGGACCTCGAGGTGGACGCCCCGGCCGGTCGTCGACCGGGACACCAGCCCGGACACTGCCGCCAGGGCGGCCCACAGCCCGGCGGCCAGGTCGCTGACGGGGACGCCGGCCCGGGCGGGGCGGCCGCCCGGCTCGCCGGTGATCGACAACAGCCCGGCCTCTGCCTGGATCGAGACGTCGTAGGCCCCTTCGCCGGCCCGCTCGCTGGTGGAGGCGTAGCCGCTCACGGTCACGATGACCAGGCGGGGGTACCGGGCCAGCAGCTCGATCGCCACCAGCCCCAGCTCCCGGGCCGCCGGGGGCCGGAAGTTCTCGACCAGTACGTCGGCCGCTCCCAGCAGCGCCGCCAGCCGCCGACGCCCTTCGTCGGTGCGGGGGTCGATGGCCACCCCCCGCTTGCCGGTGTTGACGGAGGAGAAGTGAGAGCGACCGGCCCCCGACGTGGGGGCCGGTCGTCCGGGCGAAGTCACCCGGTGGGAATTCGACCTTCACGACGTCGGCGCCCATCTCGGCCAGGATCTGCGCGCCGAACGGTCCGGCCAGGACCCGGGACAGATCGACGACCCGCACACCATCAAGAAGCCCACCCATCTCCCTATCTTGCGTCCCCGGGGGGCGGGAGCGGCAATTGCGTGACGCATCATTATGCAGCCCGCGTATACTGATTCCATGGCCTTTCGGGCAGCAATCGTCGGCGGATCGGGATACACCGGGGCGGAGCTCCTCCGGCTCCTGGCCGGCCACCCGGAGATCGAGGTCGTTCACGTCACCGCCGACTCCAACGCCGGGTACCGGGTCGCCGACCTCTATCCCAGCCTGGTGGCGGCCTACCCCGACCTCGTCTTCCATCCGTTCGAGCCGGCCGACCTCGACGGCGTCGACGTCGCCTTCCTCGCCCTTCCCGCACGGCCAGTCGCAGCGCCACGCCGGCGCGCTGGTCGACCGCGTCGCCCACCTCGTCGACATCGGCGCCGACTTCCGCCTCCCGGCCGCCGCCTACGAGCAGTGGTACGGCGAGGCCCACGAGGCGCCGGAGCTGATCGACCGGTTCGTCTTCGGGCTGCCGGAGCTGTTCCGCTCCGACATCGCAGGCCACGCCCACGTCGCCAACCCGGGCTGCTACCCGACGGCGGCGTCGCTGGCGCTGGCGCCGCTGTTGGCCGCCGGCCTGGTCGAGCCCACCGGCCTCGTCGTCGACGCCGCCTCCGGCGTCTCCGGCCGCGGCCGGGGTCTGTCGGCCCCCAGCCTCTACAGCGAAGCCAACGAGAACGTCTCCGCCTACGGGCTCCTCACCCACCGGCACACGGCCGAGATGGAGCTGGCCCTCGGCCGCCTCAGCCCCAGCAGGCTCCGCCTCGGTGCTGTTCACCCCCCACCTCGTCCCGATGACGCGGGGGATCCTGGCCACCTGTTACGCCCGCCCGACCGGCGAGGCCGCCGCTCTGGGCACCGACGGGCTCCTCGCCCACTACCGCGACTTCTACGCCGGCGAGCCGTTCGTGGCCGTGCTCGACCAGCCGCCGGCCACCAAGGCCACGGCCGGCAGCAACGCCGTCCACGTCACCGTCCGCTACGACGGACGCACCGGCACGGTGCTGGCCATCGCTGCCGAGGACAACCTCGTGAAGGGTGCCTCCGGCCAGGCCCTGCAGAACGCCAACCTCCTCCTCGGCCTCCCCGAGACCCTCGGCCTCCCCGTCGTCGGGCTGGTGCCCTGATGTCCGTCACCGCCGCCCGGGGTTTCGTCGCCGCCGGTGTCGCCGCCGGCATCAAGGCGTCGGGCGCGCCCGACCTGTCGCTGGTCGCCACCGCCGACCACCGGCCGGTCACCGCCGCCGGCGTGTTCACCACCAACCTGGTGGCCGCCGCTCCCGTCCAGCTCAGCCGCCGTCACCTGGCCGCCGACGGCCGGGCGGCCGCCGTCGTCCTCAACTCCGGCAACGCCAACGCCGCCACCGGCGAGCCGGGCCTGCTGGTGGCCGAGACGACGGCGGCGCTGGCCGCCGAGGCGCTCGGCTGCGACCGCCGCCACGTCCTCGTCTGCTCCACCGGGCTCATCGGGATCCCGATGCCGATCGACCCCTTCACCACCGGCGTCCCGGCCGCCGCGGCCGCCCTGGCCGCCACTCCCGAGGCGGGCCGCTCGGCGGCCGAGGCCATCATGACCACCGACACCGTGGCCAAGGAGGCCTTCGCCACCTTCGACGCCGGTGGCGTCACCGTCACCGTGGGCGGGATGGCCAAGGGCGCCGCCATGCTCTCCCCGGCCATGGCCACGATGCTGGCGGTCATCACCACCGACGCCGCGGTCGAGCCGCGGGCGCTTCAGGCCGCTCTCACCCGGGCCGTCGACGCCTCCTTCAACCTCATGACGACCGACGGCTCGCGCTCCACCAACGACACCGTCCTCGTCCTGGCCGGCGGCGCCGCCGGAAACCCGCCGATCACCGCCGGCACGGCGGAGGCCCATGCTCTGGCCGACGCCCTCACCGCCGTCTGCGCCAGCCTCGCCGACCAGATGGCCCACGACGCCGAAGGGGCCACCAAGTTCGTCCGCCTCACCGTGAAGGGCGCCCGGTCCAACGCCGAGGCCCTGCAGGCCGCCCGGGCCGTGGCCCAGAGCCAGCTGGTGAAGTGCTCGCTGTTCGGCGGCGACCCCTACTGGGGCCGGATCCTCTCCGAGCTCGGCGCCAGCGGCGCCTACCTCGACCCCGACCGTGTCGACATCGCCTACAACGGCTTCACCGTCTGCGTCGGCGGGATCGCCGCCCCGGCGGGTACGACACCGACGCCCTGGCGAAGTCCATGCAGCAGCGGGAGATCGAGGTCACCGCCGACCTCCGCCTGGGCAACGGCGAAGCGACGGTCACCACCGTCGACCTGACCCCGGGTTACATCGACGAGAACATGAGGACGTCGTGACCGAGCGCCGAAGCAACCCGGCCGGCGAGGTGATCGTTGTGGATGGCCGGCCGGAGGTTGCTGAGGTGCGAGCAGCCGTGCCGGGCACCGCCGTGGTCGCCGAGGTGGACGCCGGCGTCAAGGCCGCCATCCTCGCCGAAGCCCTGCCCTACATCCGGGAGTTCTCCGGCCGGACCGTCGTGGTGAAGTACGGCGGCAACGCCATGAGCGACCTCGAGCTGTTCGCCCAGGACGTCGTGCTCATGCGGCTCGTCGGCATGAACCCGGTGGTCGTCCACGGCGGCGGCCCCCAGATCTCCGACCTGATGCGCCGCCTGGGCAAGGAGCCGATCTTCGTCGACGGCCTGCGGGTCACCGACGCCGAGACCGTCGACATCGTGCGCATGGCCCTCCTCGGCAAGGTCAACCGGGAGGTGGTCGGCGCCATCAACCGCCACGGCCCCTACGCCGTCGGCTTCTCGGGCGAGGACGCCGGCCTCATCACGGTCCGCCAGCGCGATCCCCGCCTCGGCTTCGTCGGCGACGTGAGCCGCATCAACACCACCATCCTCGAGCGCCAGATCTCCGAGGAGCTGATCCCGGTGGTGGCCAGCATCGGCGTCGACGACCACGGCCAGGCCTACAACGTCAACGCCGACACCGTGGCCGGCGCCATCGCCGAGGCGCTCGCCGCCGAGAAGCTCGTCTACCTCACCAACGTGCCCGGGCTCTACGGCGACCTCCACGACGAGGACACGTTGATCTCCCAGATCGCCTCCGCCGATCTGGCCGCCATGCTCGACGACGGATCGCTGTCGGAGGGGATGGTGCCCAAGATCGCCTCCTGCGTCTCGGCGCTGCGCAACGGGGTCGGGCGGGCCCACCTGCTGGACGGGCGGATCCCCCACGCCCTGCTCCTGGAGTGCTTTACGCGCCAAGGTGTGGGCACCATGGTGGTGCCTTGAATTGGGGCGATAGGAGAACCATGAACTTCGACGAGATCGCCGCACTCGACGCCCAACACGTCATGCAGACGTACGCCCGCCTGCCGGTGGCCTTCGTGCGGGGCGAGGGAAGCCGGCTGTGGGACAGCGAGGGCCGGGAGTACCTCGACTTCCTCGGCGGGCTGGCCGTCACGTCCCTCGGCCACGCCCACCCCGAGGTGGCGGACGCCGTGGCGGAGCAAGCGCGCACGCTGCTCCACGTGTCGAACCTCTACTACAACGACCTCCAGCCGAAGCTGGCCGCCGAGCTCGATGGGCTCCTCGGCGGCGGCGGGCGGGTGTTCTTCTCGAACTCCGGCGCCGAGGCCAACGAGTGCGCCATCAAGCTGGCCCGGCGCTACGGCCAGAAGCACGGAGTGCCGCACACCTACCACATCGTTTCGGCGCTCAACTCGTTCCACGGCCGGACGCTGACGACCCTGGCGGCCACCGGCCAGCCTGTCAAGCAGGCGGCGTTCCAGCCCTTGGCGCCGGGCTTCTGGCAGGTTCCCTACGGCGACATCGGGGCGCTGGAGGAACAGGCCGAACGGTTCGCGGGAAAGCTGGCCGCCATTCTCCTCGAGGTGGTCCAGGGCGAGGGCGGGGTGTGGCCGGCGCCGCCCGGCTACCTCGAAGCGGTGCGGGCGCTGTGCGACCAGGCCGGGGCGCTGCTCATCCTCGACGAGGTCCAGACCGGCCTCGGACGGACCGGGAAGTGGTTCGCCTTCGAGCACTTCGGCATCAGGCCCGACATTGTGAGCATGGCGAAGGCGCTGGGCAATGGCGTGCCGATCGGCGCCTGCTGGGCCACCGCCGAGGCGGCCGCCGCCTTCGACCCCGGCGACCACGCCACAACCTACGGGGGCCAGCCGCTCGCCGCCCGGGCGGCGCTCACGACCGTGCAGGTGATGCAGCGGGACAACGTGCCGGAGCGGGCCGCCCGGGCCGGCGCCCGCCTGGCGGGCGCGCTGGCGGCCACTCCGGGCGTGTCCGGGGTCCGCGGACTCGGCCTTCTCCTGGCCGCTGAGTTGGACGAGGGCCTTGATTCGAAGGCGGTCGCCACCGCCTGCCTCGACGCAGGTCTGGTCGTCAACGCCGTCACCCCCACCGCTCTGCGGTTCGAGCCCTCGCTCCTCGTCACCGACGACGAGATCGATGAAGCGCTGTCCATCCTCGGCAAGGCACTGGCGCAGTGAACGAGTCGCGCTTCCTCGACGTCGACGACCTCAGCGCCCATGGCCTGCGCCGGGTCCTCGACCGGGCGCTCCGGTGGAAGGAGGACCCGGGCAAGGTTCCCGAGCTGCTGCGGGGCCAGGCGGTGGCGGCCGTGTTCGAGAAGCCCAGCGCCCGGACGCGGGTGTCGTTCGAGGTGGCGGTGGCGACCCTCGGCGGGCACTGCGTGACGCTGCGGGGAGAGGAGCTCGGCCTCGGCAGCCGGGAGTCGGTGGCCGACATCGCCCGCACCCTGGCCAGCTACTGCACCGTCATCGGCGCCCGGGTTTTCGACCACCGTGTGCTGGAGGAGATGGCCCGCATCGGGGGCATCCCCGTCGTCAACCTGCTGTCCGACACCGCCCATCCGGGCCAGGCCGTCGGCGACCTGCTGACGCTGGAGGAGCGCCTTGGCGGGCCCGTCGAGGGCCGCCGGGTCGTCTTCGTCGGCGACGGGAACAACGTGGCGGCGTCTCTGGCCCTGGCCGCCGCCCTCACCGGACTGGAGATGGTCGTCGCCAGCCCGGCGGGCTTCGAGCTCGACGACGCCGTGGTCGAGCGGGCCCGCAACCTCGGCGGTGTGATCGAACTGGTTTCCGACCCGTACGACGCGGTGCAGGGCGCCGACGCCGTCTACACCGACGTGTGGACGTCGATGGGTCAGGAGTCGGAGCGAGAAGCTCGGCTGGCTGCCTTCTCGGGTTACCAGGTCAACGCCGAACTCCTGGCCGCCGCCCGACCCGACACCCTGGTGCTGCACTGCCTGCCGGCCAAGCGCGGCCTCGAGATCACCGACGAGGTCATCGACGGGCCCAACTCGGTGGTGTGGACGCAGGCGGAGAACCGGATGCACTCCTACCGGTCGATCCTGGTCGAGCTGATGGGCGGCGACTGAGCCGTGGCGCTCGGCAAGACGCAGCGCCAGCACCGCATCGCCCGGCTCCTCGAGGAGCAGGTCATCTCCAGCCAGGTCCAGCTGGTGGAGCTCCTGGCCACCGAGGGGCTGACCCTCACCCAGGCCACGGTCAGCCGAGACCTGGAGGAGCTGGGGGCGGTCAAGGTCCGCATCCCCGGCGGGCAGATGGCCTACGCCATCCCCGAGCTGGCCAAGGAGCGCCTGGCGCCGGAGGAGCATCTGAAGCGCGTGCTGGGCGAGTTCCTGGTGGAGACGGACCATTCGGCCAACCTGGCCGTGCTGCGGACTCCGCCCGGCTCGGCCCACGTCGTGGCCTCGGCGCTCGACCGGGCCGGCCTCCCCGACATCCTCGGCACGGTGGCTGGCGACGACACGGTGCTGGTCGTGTGCCCAGCGCCCGAGGGAGGCCGGAAGGTGTCCGCCCGCCTGGCCCGGCTGGCCGGGCTGGAAGCGCAGTAGCCGACGCGAGCAGAAGGAGAGTTCCTGTGGGAGCACGAGTCGTCCTGGCCTATTCCGGCGGGCTCGACACGTCCGTCGCCGTCCGGTGGATGGGTGAGGAGTGGGGTTCCGAGGTCATCGCCCTGGCGGTCGACGTCGGCCAGGGGGGCGACTTCGAGACGATCCGGAAGCGGGCCCTGGCCGCCGGCGCCGTCGAGGCCGAGGTGATCGACGCTCGGGCTCGTTACGCATCCGAGTTCGTGGTACCCGCTGTCCGGGCCAACGCCCTCTACGAAGGCCGCTACCCGCTCGTCTCCGCGCTGTCCCGGCCGATCATCGTCGAAGAGCTGGTGGCGGCCGCCCGCCGCCACGGCGCCACCGCCGTGGCCCACGGCTGCACCGGCAAGGGCAACGACCAGGTCCGCTTCGAGGTCTCGACCCGGGCGCTGGCCCCTGACCTCGACGTCCTCGCCCCGACCCGGGACTGGAGCTTCACCCGCGACACGGCGATGGACTACGCCGCCGAGCACGGCATCCCGATCGAGCAGACCAAGAAGAGCCCCTACTCGATCGACGAGAACCTCTGGGGCCGGGCCATCGAATGCGGCGCCATCGAGGACCCTTGGAACCAGGCGCCCGACGACATCTGGCTCCTCACCCGGCCGCCGGAGGGCGGTCCGCCGGCTCCGTCCGAGATCGTGATCGGCTTCGAGGCCGGCGTCCCCACCACCCTCGAGGGTGCCGCCCTGCCCGCCCACGAGCTCATCGCCGCGCTCGGTGCCACGGTCGGCGCCTACGGCTTCGGCCGCATCGACATGGTCGAGAACCGCCGCGTCGGCATCAAGAGCCGCGAGGTCTACGAGTGCCCCGGCGCCCTGGCGCTGATCCTGGCCCACGCCGACCTGGAAGGTGTCTGCCTGGAGCGCGACGTCATGCGCGAGAAGGGCCGGCTGGAGTCCCGCTTCGCCGAGCTGGTCTACGACGGGCTGTGGCACTCGCCGCTCCGGCGGGCGCTCGAGGCCTTCATGATCGACACCCAGGAGCACGTCACCGGCGAGGTGCGCCTGGCCCTCGACGCCGGCCGCTGTTACGTGTCTGGCCGGCGGGCCCCCAAAGGTCTCTACGACCACGGCCTTGCCACCTACGACGCCTCCGACACGTTCCGCCACCGCGACGCCGAGGGTTTCGTGCGCCTGTGGGGCCTGTCGGTGGAGACGTGGGCCCGCCGCCAGGGACCCGGCCAGTGACGGGACGGTCGGGCACCGGTCAGGGCCGCCACGCTCCGGACGAGCCCGGAGCCGGCGCTCCGACCGGAGCACCGAAGCCGACGACGTCGCCCCAGGGCGCGGCCCTCTGGCACGGACGGTTCGCCGACGCCCCCGCCGAGGCGCTGCTCGACTTCACCGAGAGCCTCTCGTTCGACTCCCGGCTGGCGACCGACGACCTGGCCGGGTCCCGGGCCCATGTCGACATGCTGGCCCGGGTCGGGCTCATCACCGAAGAGGATCGGGCGGTGGTCGCCGCCGCCCTCACCCGGGTGGAATCGGAGCTCGCGGCGGGGACGTTCACGTTCCTCCCGCTCGACGAGGACATCCACACCGCCGTCGAGCGCCGCGTCACCGAACTGGCCGGCCCGGCCGGAGCCAAGCTCCACACCGGCCGGAGCCGCAACGATCAGGTCGCACTCGACCTGCGCCTCTACGTCCGCCGCGAAGGCCGCCTCATGGCCCGGCGCCTCTGCGACCTCATGCACGTCCTGCTGCGGCGGGCGGCCCAGGCCCACGCCGACGACGTGTACCTGCCGGGCTACACCCACATGCAGCGGGCCCAGCCCGTCCTGCTGGCCCACCATCTACTGGCCCATTTCTGGGCCCTGTCCCGCGACGTCGACCGCCTGGCCGACGCCCTCGACCGGGCCGACGTGTCACCCCTCGGTGCCGGTGCCCTGGCCGGTTCGACACTGCCGCTCGACCCGGCCAGTGTGGCCGCCGACCTCGGCTTCGCCCGGCACGTTCGAGAACTCCCTCGACGCCGTGTCCGACCGCGACTTCGTGGCCGAGCTGCTCTTCGTCTGCGCGCTGTGCCAGGTGCACCTCTCCCGCCTCGGCGAGGAGGTCGTGTTGTGGGCCACCGAGGAGTTCGGATTCCTGAGACTGGCCGACGCCTACTCCACCGGCAGTTCGATGCTGCCGCAGAAGAAGAACCCCGACATCGCCGAGTTGGTCCGGGGGAAGGCCGGCCGGCTCATCGGCAACCTGACCGGCTTCCTGGCCACCCTCAAAGGTCTCCCGCTGTCCTACAACCGGGACCTCCAGGAGGACAAGGAACCGCTGTTCGACACGCTCGACACTCTGGCCCTGGCCAGTTCGGCCATGGCCGGGCTGCTCGACACCGCCACGTTCGACTACGACCGGATGCGGGCCGCGGCCGACACCCCCACCAGCGCCGCCGCCGACCTGGCCGAAGACCTCGTGCGGGGCGGGATGCCGTTCCGCGACGCCCACGCCATCGTCGGGAAGCTCGTCAGGGAGTCGGTCGAACGGGGCATCCCCCTCGACGAGCTGATCATGACCGAGCCCAAGCTCGGGCCCGACGCCCTGCACGCCCTCGAGCCCGGTGCCTCCGTCCGCCGCCGCACCTCGCCCGGCGGCGCCGGCACAGCCTCGGTGGCCGCCCAGCTCGAAGCGGCCCGGTCCCGCCTGGCCGACCAGGAAACCCGCCTCGCCAAGGGTGCCTGACCGCCGCCGCCGGCCGGTCCCGGCCCGGTTCTACGTCCGGGATCCCCGGGCGGTGGCCGTCGACCTCCTCAACAAGGTCCTCCTCCACGACGACCCGGTCCACGGCCCGATCGGCGGCCGCATCGTCGAGGCCGAGGCCTACCTCGGGGC
Source organism: uncultured Actinomycetes bacterium (assembly GCA_963723985.1). Classification (GTDB taxonomy): domain Bacteria; phylum Actinomycetota; class Acidimicrobiia; order IMCC26256; family BP-133; genus BP-133. The sequence goes on along the minus strand of CAVRTC010000003.1, from coordinate 164,320 downwards.
CGGCGTCGACCCCGGTTCTCATGCATTCCGGGGACCAACGCGTCGCAACGCCACGATGTTCGGCCCGCCCGGCCGGCTGTACGTCTACTTCACCTACGGCATGCACTGGTGCAGCAACGTCGTCTGCAACCCGGCCGGTGGAGGCGGCGCCGTCCTGATGCGGGCGCTCGCCCCGCTGGACGGGCTCGACGCCATGTGGCCGCGCCGCCCCAAGGCAAAGCGGGAGCGCGACCTGTGCTCCGGCCCCGCCCGACTGGCCCAGGCGCTGGGCCTGACCGGCGCCCTCGACGGCACCGACCTGGCGGCGGGCCCGGTCTTCCTCCTCGACGACGGCACCCCGCCGCCGCCCGAGCCCGGCAACTCCGTCCGCATCGGCTTGAGCCCCGGCAAGGGCGACGAATCCCCCTGGCGCTGGTGGGTCCCCGGCGACCCGAACGTCAGTCGCCGATCCTGACCGACGGCACGCACAGGACCAGGACGGCGCCGGCGGTGGCGGCGACGGCGAAGGTGTAGAAGTTCCAGTCCACGCCGAGCGACGAGGCCAGCAGCCAGCCCCCGACCGTCGGGCCGAGGATCGCCCCCAGCCGCCCGATGCCCAGTGTCCAGCCCAGCGCCGAGGCCCGATGGTCGGCGCCGTAGTAACGAGGCGACGTAGCCGTTGAGGAGGATCTGGGTGCCGACCGAGCCGAGCCCGGCCGCCGCCACCACGACGTAGAGCGACGCCGATCGACAGCCCCCGCGACATGAGCAGCACCGCCAGGCTGCGACGACGAACCCGGCGGCGGTCACCAGCTTGGCCCCGAGTCGGTCGGCCACCGCCGACCCCGACAATGCCCCGATGACCGCCCCGACGTTGAGCATCACGAGGAAGGCCAGCGACGACGTCAGCGGGTAACCGGCCTTCTGCATGATCTTCGGGAGCCAGGTGTTGAGCCCGTAGACCAGCAGCAGCCCGCAGAAACTGGCCAGCGGAAAGAGGATGCTGGCCGCCAGCTTCGGTCGGCTGAACAGCGCCCGGGCAGGCGACGCGGCTGGCGCCCTGGTGCTCTCCGGCCGTCGGTCCCGAACTGGCGGGACTCCGGCAGGTACCGCCACGCCAGCGGAACGATCGTGACCAGCGGAAGCATGCCGAGCCCGAAGAGCAATCGGAACCCGTAGTCGGGGAGGAACCAGATCGCCAGCAGTGCCGCCAGCACCCCGCCTACGGAGTAGCCGGAGAACATCACCGCGTTGTACCGGTGGTGCCGGTCGGCGGGCGCGTACTCGACGGTGAGCGCCACCGTCGTCGGCATCACGCCCCCGAGACCGAGGCCGGCCAGGAAGCGGCAGGCGGCGAACACACCGGCGCTGGGCGCCAGGGCGCAGGCGCCCATGGCCAGCGAGAACCAGACGAGGCAGCCCAGCAGCACCTTGCGCCGGCCGATCAGATCGGTCAGCGCGCCCACGCCCAGCGCGCCGACCAGCATGCCGGCCAGCCCGATGCTGCCGATGTTGCCCACCCGCTGCGGGGTCAGCCCCCACGGCTCATAGTCGAGCAGTTCGGGAACGACCGACCCGTAGACGATCAGGTCGTACCCGTCGAAGACGATCGTGGCGAAGCACAGTCCGAGGACGAGAAACGCTGCGGGTCGTAGGTGGGCGGCGCAACGGCTGCTGCCTGCACCTGGCGTGGCAACATAACAAAATTCGGAACGACCGTGGAAGAGACGCTACCTCCGGGCCCAGATCCGGACGGTCTGGCCTTCGTCGACCAAGGCTCCGCCGTCCGGCGTCTGCTTCCATACCCTGCCCGGGCGGGCCGTGACTCCGTCCGGCGGATCCTCGACCACGATCTCGACGTTGAGCCCCGACGCCTGGAGCATCCGGGCCGCTTGGTCGACCGAGAGTCCCGACGGTGTTGGCGATCACCATCGGTCGGGGTGGCCCCGACGAGACGGCGATGACCACGGTCGCCCCCGGCGGCACTGGTGTGCCCGGCGCCGGGCTCTGGTCGACGACCATCCCCGCGCCCGCTCCCGGGAGGGGCGGCGCTCCGTCGAAACTGAAGCCCGCCGCCTCCAGCACGCCCCGGGCCTCGGTCTCGGACTGGCCGGCGAAGTCGGGAAGCGTCAAGGTCTCGGGCGCCGGCGGCGCCTCGCCGGCGGCCGACCGATCGACGGTCGGCTCTGGTTCCGGGGCCGGGAAGCCGGTGATCGGTGTGTCGGCCAGCGCCGGCTCCATGACCCGGCGCCAGATCTGGGCCGGCCACGACCCGCCCGTCACCCGTATCGGGGTCGCCGGCGGGACCATCGACCGCAGCCGCTCTGGAAACCCGACCCACACGGCGGTGACAAGGTCGGGCGTGTAACCGACGAACCAGGCGTCCCTCCACTCGTTGGCCGTGCCCGTCTTGCCGGCCACCGGACGGCCGGCCAGCCGGGCGGCGGCGCCGGTTCCCCGCTGCACCACCTGGCCCAGGATCCCGTTCACGGTTCGGGCGACCGCCGGCCGGGATGGCCCGGCGCAGCGTCGACGGGCGCTGGTAGAGGACGGACCCGTCGGCCCGGGTGATCTCGGTGACGAACACCGGGTCGGCGTGCATGCCGTCGGCGGCGAACGTCGAGTAGGCCGAGGCCATGTCGAGAACGCTGACCTCGTTGCTGCCCAGCACGGCCGACGGGAACGGCTTGAGCGGCGCGCGCGATCCCCAGCGTGTGGGCCATGTCGATGGCCCTCTGCGGCCCCACCTCCTCGATCAGCTGGGCGTAGACGGTGTTGACCGAGGAGACCGTGGCGTCGACCAGGTTGACGGGCGGCCCGCCCTCGCCCTCGTAGTTGCCCACCACCCAAGGCTCCTGGCCGTCGGGCATGGGCACGGTGAGCGACGCCGGCGCCTCGTACACCTTTCCGGCGGGGATGCCCTGGGCCAGGGCCTCGGCCAGCACGATGGGCTTGAACGACGACCCGGTCTGGCGCATCCCCTGGGTGGCCAGGTCGAACTTGGCCTCCGGCTCGGCGCCGAAGAAGTCCCGCCCGCCGACCAGGGCCCGCACGAAGCCGGTGCGGGGATCGAGCACGACCACGGCGCCCGACGGGTCGGTGGCGGGGTTGGGCAGGACGCGCCTTCACCGCTTCCTCGGCCGCCTGCCTGGATCCGGAGGTCGACGGTGGTGCGGATGCGCAGCCCGTCCTCGAAGAGGAGCCGGCGGCGGTCGGCCGGGGTGGCGCCGAACCGCTCGTCGTCGAGGACGAAGCGCTTGACCCGCTCCACGAAGTACCCGGCGGGATAGCGGCGTGTCGCTCGGCTTGGCCACCACGCCGAGCGGGGCGGCCTCGGCGGCGGCGATGTCGGCCTCGGCGGCCGAGCCCAGCTCCCGCATCCGGCCCAGCACCACCTGCCGCCGGGCGAGGGCGGCATCGGGGGCGGTGAACGGGTCGTAGTTCTCCGGCGCCTGGATGACCCCGGCCAGCAGGGCTCCCTCGGCCAGCGTCACAGCCGAGGCCGGCTTGTCGAAGTAGAGCTGGGCGGCGGCCTGGACGCCGTAGGCGCCGTTACCGAAGTAGATGCGGTTGAGGTAGCCCTCGAGGATCGCCTCCTTGGTGTGGGTCCGCTCGAGTTGGAAGGCCATGACCGCCTCCCGGAGCTTGCGGTCGACGGTCTTCTCCGGGTCGAGCAGCACGTTCTTCACGTACTGCTGGGTGATCGTCGATCCGCCTTCCCTGACCTCGCCGGCCTCGACGTTGCGCCGCAGGGCCCGGGCCAGTGGCCCGGAGGTCCACGCCCTTGTGGGAGAAGAAGCGGGAGTCCTCGATGGCCACCACGGCCGCCTTGAGGTCGGCGGCCATCTCGCCGAGCGGTACCTCCTCCCGGTCCTGCTCGGCGTGGAGGGTGGTGATCAGCGACCCGTCGGCGGCGAACACCTTCGTCGTCTCGGCCGAGGCCGCCGGGGCGGCAATGTCCACCCGGTAGGCGCATCCGCTTCCCGCCAGAGCGAGCGCGACGACGAGGACTGAGAGACGTCGGAGCATGGGGTTATTCAACTCCTTTCCGCTGCCCTTCGGCGGGATGGACGAAGCGTGCAGGTACGGTGTCCGTCCGTGACTGACGCACAGTCTTCCGGGACACCCGGACCCGGGCATGTCGACGAGGCCGTCCGCATCGTCGGCGCCGGGGCCACGAACCTCATCTCCGAGGCCGATCTGCGGAAGAAGCTGGCCCGGGGCACGCCGCTGCGGGTCAAGCTCGGCATCGACCCCACGGCCTCCGACATCCATCTGGGCTTCGCCGTGGTCCTGCGCAAGCTGCGGCAGTTCCAGGACCTGGGCCACACCGCCGTGCTG
>CAVRTC010000003.1:0-155000 GCA_963723985.1 uncultured Actinomycetes bacterium | reverse complement strand
ACGCAGGAGGGTAGGTCATCCCGGGCGTTGGTTGTCCCGGGGTAAGCGTGTAGGGGGGTCGGTAGGCAAATCCGCCGGCCTTAACCCCGAGACGCGATGCCGAGCCGTTTCAGGCGAAGTGACTAATCCCATGCTGCCGAGAAAAGCCTCTAGCGAGTGGACTGGGTGCCCGTACCCCAAACCGACTCAGGTGGGCAAGTAGAGAATACTAAGGCGATCGAGATAACTCTGGTTAAGGAACTCGGCAAATTACCCCCGTAACTTCGGAAGAAGGGGGGCCTTTTCTAGTGAAGGGACTTGCTCCCCGAGCTGGAGAGGGCCGCAGAGACCAGGGCCAAGCGACTGTTTACTAAAAACACAGGAGCGTGCGAAGTCGTAAGACGATGTATACGCTCTGACGCCTGCCCGGTGCCGGAAGGTTACGGGGAAGGGTTAGTCCGCAAGGGCGAAGCTCTGAACCTAAGCCCCGGTAAACGGCGGCCGTAACTATAACGGTGAGTTTCGCAACTGGCCGTTATAAAACCTGGCTATATGCTGGAACATCCCGTGTATCTCGCGGTACCGACGAACTGTCGCACCCTCTCCGTAGGGTTGGCGACATGGTCGGTGACAATCCGTCGAGTGGGGACAATCAGCAGGAAACCACACCGAGCACCACACTCGATCCTGGTTGGGTCGTTGGGTTCGTGGATGGAGAAGGCTGTTTCTCCGTATCGATCCACCGCAATCACTTTGCGGTGAGAACGGGCGGCTGGCAGCTCCATCCCGTCTTCCACGTGTACCAACACCTCAGATATCGAGATGTGCTCGAGGAACTCGTCAAGTTCTTCGGGTGCGGCACAGTGAGGCCGAAGGGGCCCAACAGCAGCGTGGCGACTTACGCCGTCGACTCGCTTCGGACCCTGGAGTCCGCAGTTCTGCCGTTCTTCGAAGAGCACCCGTTGGTGATCAAGGACCGTGACTTCCGTCTCTTCGCCGGCATCGTCCGGGGAATGCTTCGGAAGGAGCACCTCGATCCCGAAGGGTTCGAACGACTGGTGCGCCTTGCCTACTCGATGAACGAGCACGGCAAGCAGCGGGCCAGACGACTAGACGAGATCATCGTGGGATCCTCAGAGACTGCACGCCAGGCGCCGCTCGGAGTCGTGCCCAAACGGTGAAGATACAGTCCGATCCCCATGGCGACATGGGGAGTCAGGCAGAAATGACCTGACCCATCACAGCTGAAATGTGATGAGTAACAAGCATGCCTAAGGTAGCGAAATTCCTTGTCGGGTAAGTTCCGACCTGCACGAATGGCGTAACGACTTGGCTACTGTCTCAACCAGAGACTCGGCGAAATTGCACTACGAGTAAAGATGCTCGTTACCCGCATCAGGACGGAAAGACCCCGTGGACCTTTACTGCAGCTTGATGTTGGATCTTGGTTCGGCTTGTGTAGGATAGGTGGGAGGCTTGGAAGCTGCGGCGCTAGCCGTGGTGGAGCCAACGTTGAAATACCACCCTGGTCGTGCTGGGACTCTAACCTGGGCCCGTGATTCGGGTCGGGGACAGCGTCAGGTGGGCAGTTTGACTGGGGCGGTCACCTCCCAAAATGTAACGGAGGTGCCCAAAGGTTCCCTCAGCCTGGTTGGCAATCAGGCGTCGAGTGCAAAGACACAAGGGAGCTTGACTGCGAGACCAACAAGTCGAGCAGGTGCGAAAGCAGGGCTTAGTGACCCGGCCGTGGCGTGTGGAAGCGCGGTCGATCAACGGATAAAAGGTACCCCGGGGATAACAGGCTCATCTTGCCCAAGAGTCCATATCGACGGCAAGGTTTGGCACCTCGATGTCGGCTCGTCGCATCCTGGGGCTGAAGCAGGTCCCAAGGGTTGGGCTGTTCGCCCATTAAAGCGGTACGCGAGCTGGGTTTAGAACGTCGTGAGACAGTTCGGTCCCTATCCGATGTGGGCGTAGGAGATTTGAAGGGAGCTGTCCCTAGTACGAGAGGACCGGGACGGACGCAGCTCTCGTGTGCCAGTTGTCCTGCCAAGGGCACGGCTGGTTTGCGACCTGCGGAAGGGATAAGCGCTGAAAGCATCTAAGCGCGAAGCTCGCCCTGAGATGAGATCTCCCACCGGGTTAACCGGGTAAGGCCCCTGGTAGACCACCAGGTTGATAGGCCGGAGGTGTAAGCACAGCAATGTGTTCAGCCGACCGGTACTAATCGGCCGAGGGCTTGGTCTTCTTGTTGTTCGTGCTCGCTATTCAGTGCTCAAGGAGCACTCTTGATTTCATAGATTTCCGGTGGTCATGGCGGTGGGGAAACACCCGTTCCCATATCGAACACGGCAGTTAAGCCCACCAGCGCCGATGGTACTTGGGGGGGAGCCTCCTGGGAGAGTAGGTCGCCGCCGGGATTAACCTGCAAGAGCCCCGCTCTGGGCTTTCCGGGGGGAAACCCCCCGAACCTCCGGGTGCGGGGCTCTTGCGCGTTTTGTCCGTGCGGCCCCGGCGCGGCTGCGATCGCACCGTGTCGTACTCTGGCACCTCGGCAGGAGGGAACCTGTGAAGGACGGCCGGTCGGACCCCGGACATCGGAAGAAGCGGCCCCCGCGGGCCGCCGGCGGGCAGCTGCAACGCGGCAGCAGGGATTCTCGCGGCCGGGCCGAGCCGGAACCCGGGTTCGGGCCGTTCCGCGGCGCCCAACGTGAGGACCGCCGGCACGGCGAAGAGGCGCGCGCCGTGCGGTCGATGGCCGAGGAGGCGGTCGCCCGCGCCACCGGTGAGCAGCGGCCGGCCCTGCGGATCGTTCACGGCCTCGACGGAGCCGGGGCGAAGAAGCCCAAGCGGGAGCCGGCCAAGGGCAAAGGTGCTCGCCGGGCCGCCCCCGGTGGCGCGGCGCCGGCGGCCGCCAAGAAGCCGAGGCCGGTGCGGGACGTCAACCGGCTCCAGGAGGCGCTCATCCGGGGGACTCGGGCCCTCGACCGGGGATATGAGCGGGAGGCGTTGCGGATCCTGCGCCCCCACCGGGAGTCGCATCCCGACTCGGCCGACCTGCGGGAGCTACTCGGCGTCACCTACTACCGGCTGGGCCGGTGGGCGCTGGCCCAGAAGGAGCTCGAGGCCTTCATCGCCCTGACCGACTCGACCGACCAGCACCCCGTTCTCATGGACTGCGCCCGGGCGCTCGGCCGGTTCAAGAAGGTCGACTCCCTGTGGGACGAGCTCCGGTCCGTCTCACCCGGCGCCGCCATCGTGACCGAGGGTCGGATCGTGGCCGCCGGCGCACTGGCCGACCAGGGCAGGATCGGCGAGGCCATCAAGATCCTCGAGCGGGCGCCGGCCACCCCGAAGCGGGTCCTCCCCCACCATCTCCGCCTCTGGTACGCCCTGGCCGACCTCCAGGAGCGGGCCGGCGACATCCCCGCCGCCCGGACCCTGTTCCGGAAGGTCTCGGCCGAGGACCCGGCCTTCGTGGACGTGGCCGAACGCCTCGCCGCTCTCAGCTGAGGCACGAGGCCGCCCATGGCTCAGGGCTATGACGTCATCGTCATCGGCTTGGGGGCCATGGGGAGCGCGGCGGCATACCACCTCGCCCGGCGGGGGCGGCGGGTCCTGGGACTGGAGCGGTTCACCCCGGCCCACAACCGGGGCTCGAGCCACGGCGGCTCCCGGATCATCCGCCAGGCCTACTTCGAGGACCCGGCCTACGTGCCGCTGGTCCTGCGGGCCTACGAGCTGTGGCGGGAGGTGGAACGGGCCACCGGCGCCGACCTCCTCCTGATCACCGGGGTCCTGATGATGGGCGGCCCGGAGAGTGAACCGGTGGCCGGCAGCCGGCGCAGCGCCCGGCAATGGGGGCTCGACCACCAGGTCCTCGAGGCCTCCGAGGTGCGGCGACGCTTCCCCGCCTTCTCCCCCGATCGGGAGACGGTGGGTTTCTACGAGGCGCAGGCCGGCGTGCTGCGGCCCGAGGCGGCGGTCGCCGCCCACCTGGACCTGGCCGCCGCCGCCGGTGCCGAGCTGCGCTTCTCCGAGCCGGCCGTCGCCTGGACGGCCGGCGATGACGGCGCGGGGGTGACGGTTACGACGGCCGCCGGGGAGGCCCGGGCCGACCGTCTGGTCGTCTGCCCGGGCGCCTGGGCGCCCGACGTGCTCGCCGGCCTCGGCGTCCCCCTGGTGGTGGAGCGCCAGGTCCAGTTCTGGTTCGAGCCCGCCGGTGGCCTCGAGCCGTTCCTGCCCGGCTCGTTCCCCGTCTGGCTCTGGGATGACGGTGGCGACCGGCTGTTCTACGGGCTCCCGGCGCTCGACGGGCCCGACGGGGGCGTCAAGGTGGGCTGGCACCGGCCCGGCCCGTCCTGCCATCCGGACACCCTGGACCGGACGGTCTCACCGGCCGAGGTCGACGAGATCGCCGAGGCGGTGCGCCGCCGGCTTCCCAAGGCCCCGGGCCGGTTCCTGCGGGCGGCGCCGTGCATGTACACCCTCACGCCCGACCAGCACTTCGTCCTGGCCGCCCACCCCCGGCACCCGCAGGTCATCGTGGCCTGCGGGTTCTCCGGGCACGGCTTCAAGTTCGCCCCGGTGGTGGGCGAGATCCTCGCCGACCTGGCCACATCGGGCGCGACCGCCCACCCCATCGCCCTCTTCGACCCGCGCCGATTCACCTAGCGCCCCCGGCAGCCCCGGAGGACGGGAGGGCTGGTTCGGGTCAGGTGTTCGAGGCGGCGAAGATGCTGCCCACGGCCCCGTCGAGGGCAGCATCGAACTCCTCGTCGCTCTGCTGGGCGGAGAGCCCCTCGGTCAGGGCCCGGGAGAAGCTGGCCACGACCCCGGGGTTCCGGCTCAGGCGGGCGTTGGCCTCCTCGCGGCTGTAGCCGCCGGAGAGGGCGACCAGGCGCAGGACCTTGGGGTGCTCCACCAGGTCCTGGTAGAAGCCGTCGGTCTCCGGCAGCGTCAGCTTGAACATCAGCTGCTGGCCGGCGGGCACCCGCTCGAGCCCGGAGAGCAGCGCCTGCTTGAGAAGCTCCTCGGCCTTGGCCTTCTCGGGGGAGTGGATGTCGATCTCCGGTTCGAGGATGGGCACCAGCCCGTGCCGCAGCACCTGGGCGCCGACGTCGAACTGCTGGTCGGCGATGGCCTGGACGCCCTTGGGGTTGGCCAGCTTGATGACCGACCGCTCCTTGGTACCGAACATGTTCTTGGCCACGCCCCGCCCGAGCAGGTCGTCGAGGCCGGGCATCGGCTTCATGAGCTGCACGCCGTCGGCCTCGGGCTCGAGGCCCTTGTCGATCTTGAGGAAGGGGATGACGCCCTTCTTCGACCAGAGGAAGTCGCCGGTGTCGAGATCGTCGATCTGGCGGTCCATTGTCTGCTCGAAGAGGATGGCGCCCAGGATCCGGTCGCCGTTGAAGGCCGGGCTCTTGATGATCCGGGCCCGCATGTCGTGGATCAGGTCGAACATCTCGTCGTCGCCGGAATAGCTGTCCTCGGGAATCCCGTAGAGCTTGAGGGCCTTGGGGCTGCTCCCGCCGCTCTGGTCGAGGGCGGCGATGAACCCGGCGCCTTCGCGCATCTTCTGCAGTTGCTCCTCGTTCATGGGCCACAGCCTAGCTCTGGCGCCATACCGTGCTCGGAGGGCTCCGCCGGTATGATCGAGGTCGGTGCGCCGGGCGTCGTGGACCTTGCGCCGCAACGATGCGTGCCTTGCCGAGACCGAGGTGACGATGGGTACAGAAACCATTCCTGCCGGCCGCGGGCGCGAGTACCTCGACCGGGTCGTCATCCGCTTCGCAGGGGACTCCGGCGACGGCATGCAGCTCACCGGTGACCGCTTCACGGAGGTGAGCGCCGCCTTCGGCAACGACCTGGCCACCATGCCCGACTACCCGGCTGAGATCCGGGCGCCGGCCGGCACGGTGGCGGGTGTCTCCGCCTTCCAGGTCCACATCTCCGACCACGACATCTCGACGCCGGGCGACAGCCCCAACGTCCTCGTGGCCATGAACCCGGCCGCCCTCAAGGCCTCCATCCGCGATCTCTTCCCCGGCGCCACCGTCATCGTCAACATCGACGCCTTCGAGGCCCGGAACCTGGAGAAGGCCGGCTACGCCGCCAACCCCCTGGAGGACGGGTCGCTCGACGCCTTCACCGTCTACGAGGTGCCGATGACCTCGATGACGCTGGAGGCGGCCAAGGAGACCGGGGCCAAGCCCCGCGAGGCCGAGCGGTCGAAGAACTTCTTCGCTCTCGGCGTGGTGTCGTGGATGTACTCCCGGCCGATCGAACCGGTGATCGAATGGATCAACCAGCGGTTCGCCAGCAAGGAGGTCGTGCGCGACGCCAACCTGGCCGCGTTCAAGGCCGGCTTCAACTTCGGCGAGACGGCGGAGCTGTTCCAGCACGCCTTCGAGATCGCCCCCGCCGTCCTCCCCAAGGGCCGGTACCGCAACATCACCGGCAACATCGCCCTGACCTACGGCCTCCTCGCCGCCAGCCGCCAGTCGGGTCTCGATCTCTTCCTCGGCTCGTACCCGATCACGCCGGCCTCCGACATCCTCCACGAGCTGTCGAAGCACAAGTCGTTCGGTGTCCGCACCATGCAGGCGGAGGACGAGATCGCCGGGATCGGCGCCGCCCTCGGCGCCGCCTTCGCCGGCCAGCTCGGCGTCACCACCACCAGCGGCCCGGGCATCGACCTCAAGTCGGAGACCATCGGCCTGGCGGTGAGCATGGAGCTGCCGCTGATCATCGTCGACATCCAGCGGGGCGGCCCCTCCACCGGCCTGCCGACCAAGACCGAGCAGGCCGACCTGCTCCACGTCATGTTCGGCCGCCACGGCGAGGCGCCCGTCCCCATCGTGGCGGCCAGGTCGCCGGGGCACTGCTTCGACGCCGCCCTCGAGGCGGCCCGCATCGCCCTCAAGTACCGCACGCCGGTCTTCCTGCTCTCCGACGGCTACCTGGCCAACGGCGCCGAGCCGTGGCGGATCCCCGAGGTGTCCGAGCTGCCCGACCTGCGGGTGGAGTTCGCCACCGAGCCCAACCACGGCGACGACTTCTGGCCCTACCTGCGCGACCCCGAGACCCTGGCCCGGCCCTGGGCCATCCCCGGCACCCCCGGCCTCATGCACCGCATCGGCGGCATCGAGAAGGAGGACGGGACCGGCAACATCTCCTACGACCCGGACAACCACGAGAAGATGGTCCGCCTCCGGGCGGCCAAGGTGGCCGGCATCGCCAAGGACATCCCGCCCCTCGAGGTCGACGGCGTCGAGGGCTCCCGCCTGCTGGTCCTCAGCTGGGGCGGCACGTGGGGCGTCACCCACGCCGGCGTCTACCGGGCCCGGGCCCGCAACCGCCGGGTCGACTGGGCCCACCTCATGCACCTCAACCCGTTCCCGGCCAACCTCGGCGAGATCCTGGCCAACTACGACCGGGTGCTGGTTCCCGAGCTCAACATGGGGCAGCTGGCCAAGCTGCTGCGGATGGACCACGACGTGAAGGTCGTCCAGCTCAACAAGATCAAGGGCGTCCACTTCCGGGCCGCCGAGATCGAGGCCTGCATCCTGGAGCTGACCGAGAATGACTGAAACCAACGGCCACGCCACGACGACGAACGGTGCCGCCAACGGGAATAGTGACGGCGGCCACACGGCTGAGCCCGTCGCTCTGACCAGGAAGGACTTCCAGTCGGACCAGGAGGTCCGCTGGTGCCCCGGCTGCGGCGACTACTCGGTGCTGGCCGCCGTGCAGTTCCTCCTGCCCGAGCTCGGCGTGCGGCTCGAGAACACCGTCTTCGTGTCGGGCATCGGCTGCTCCAGCCGTTTCCCGTACTACATGGACACGTACGGGATGCACTCGATCCACGGCCGGGCCCCGGCCATCGCCACCGGGATCGCCGTCTCCCGGCCCGACCTCGACGTGTGGGTCGTCACCGGCGACGGCGACGGCCTCTCCATCGGCGGGAACCACCTCATCCACGCCCTGCGCCGCAACGTCAACCTCACGATCCTGCTTGTTCAACAACCAGATCTACGGGTTGACCAAGGGGCAGTACTCGCCGACCAGTGAGCTGGGCAAGGTCACGAAGTCGACCCCCTTCGGGTCGATCGACCACCCGTTCAACCCGGTCTCGCTGGCCATCGGGTCCGAAGCCTCGTTCGTGGCCCGCACCCACGACATGGACCGCAAGCACATGATGGAGGTCTTCCGGCGGGCCTATCAGCACAACGGCGGTGCCTTCGTCGAGATCTACCAGAACTGCAACGTCTTCAACGACGGTGCCTTCGAGGCCATCACCTCCCGGGACGTGCGGGCCGACATGATGATCGACCTCAAACACGGCGAGCCCATCCGCTTCGGGAAGGAGGGCGACAAGGGCGTCGTGGCCACCGAGCTCGGCCATCTGGAGATCGTCGATGTCGCCTCGGTGGGGGAGGACCGGCTGCTCGTCCACGACGAGACGCCGGCCTCGACCCAACGCTGGCCTTCGCCCTCTCCCGGCTGGCCGACTCGCCCACCGTGCCCACTCCCATGGGCGTGTTCCGGGCGGTGGACCGGCCGGTCTACGGCGACGCCATGAACTCCCAGATCGCCGCCGCCCAGGAGCGCCAGGGCAAGGGTGACCTCGAGGCCCTGCTCGGCACCGGCTCCACCTGGGAAGTGTAAGAAAACACTCAAACCCCCGTTTTCGGGTGTAAGTAACCGACGGGTATCCTCTCGGGCATGCCTGGTGACGCGCGCCTGCGATCGGTCCGGAGGTTCGGGCGCGTGCTCGCCGCCGGTCTGTTGCTGCTGGTCAGCGCCCCGCCCGGGTTGGCCGCAGCGGCTGACAGCCGGGGTGCGGCGACCCAGGACGGGTGGTGGAACCGGCTCCAGGGCCCGCCGGAAGGCGAACCGGAACCCAACCCGATCCGGCCCCTCGTCCCGGCCCTTCCGAGACCGCCCAACGTGCCGGCCGACGCCGTGGCGGTGAGCGCCACCGCCGGACAGGTCGACAAGGTCGCCGCCGTCGGCCTCGATGTGGCGCTGGCCGACGGGGCCACCCTCGACGGGCTGGTCCTGCGGCTGGTGGAGTCGACCGAGAACGGCGCCAACGTCGACGCCGCCAAGGCCAAAGTGATCGCCTGCCCGGCCACCGTCCCCTGGGGGCCCGGCCAGAACGCCACCTGGAAGGACCGGCCCGCCGCCGACTGCCAACTCGGCGTCGCCGAGGGCAGGCGGGGCGCAGACGGCACCTGGACGTTCGACCTCGCCGCCCTCGGGCGACAGTGGGCCGATCCCTTCGCCCCGCTCGCCCCCTACGGCATCGTCCTGTCGGTCGACCCGGCGGGTTCCCCGTCCGTCCAGGTCAGCTGGCTCAACGTCGACTCGGGAAACGTGGCCGTCGAGCTGACCGCCACACCGGGCACCCCCGCTCCGCCGCCGGGCGGTCCGGATCCGTCGGCGCCGCAGCCGTTCGCCGTCGGCCCCGACGCGGCGTCGGCGCCGCCTTCGCTGCCCTCCCGTCGCGCGCCCACCGATACCGGCGCCGTTCTCGCCTCCGGCGGGAGCGTCTCTGGCGATCCGTCCGCCGGCGCGACCGGCCCGCCCGCCGGCGCGGTCGGGCCGACCACCGATACTTCTGAATCCGGGGCCCCGGCGGAGTCGCCCGCTGACGCGACGCTGTCAGCCGCTTCCGAGCCCCCAGGCCCGGTGCTCCGGGCCCGCCCTGCGGTCGACTTCTGGGAGAGCGTCCCGGGGCCCACCGTTTTGCTCGTTCCCATCGCGGTCGGCCTCGCCATTGTCGTCGGCGTGGCCCTTGGACCGGTGGGCCGGCCGTCACCGGCCCTCCGGCGGGAGGGCGGCCTCAGCCGGGCCCTCGCCCGCCGGAACCCCGCCGGTCGCGACTGCGCCTGATCGATCGAACCAGGAGAGCTTCATGAGAGGTCGTTCGAACAAGGTCTCGGCCGCCCGTGGCGCGGTGCTGGTCCTCGCTCTGCTCCTCGCTGCCGCCTGCGGACAGAAGCCCAACGTCGACGACGACCGCGCCGCCGCCCCGTCGGCCACCGATCAGCCCGCCGGGGGGGTCCCGGCCGGCGACCAGAACGATTCGTACTCCGGCGGGGGTGAGACCGTCGCCACCGGCGGAGGGTCGACCTCGGCCGCTCCCGCCGCCGGTCCGACCGGCAACGGAACCGCCGGTGCCCCGTCGACGCCGGCCTCCGGCCCGGCTTCGCCGTTGGGGCGGGCCGCCGGGTCATCGTCGTCCGGCGGCGGGCCGAGCGCCGGCGCCGGCTCGGGTGGCGGCAGCGGCCGCACGACGTCGTCGGCGGCCCCCGCGGGGGGCGGCGGTGGCGGCGCAGGGGTTCCGGCCCCGCCGTCCGGTCCGGCCGCTCCCGGCGGCTCCGTCGACCGGACCGGCGTGTCCGACACCAAGATCCGCGTCGGCATCCACGCCCCCATCACCGGCGCTGCGCCCTTCCCCCAGAACGCCTTCGACAAAGGGAAGGACGTCTACTGGAAGTTCCTCGCCGAGCGGGGCGGCATCTTCGGCCGGAACGTCGAGATCGTCTTCCGCGACGATCAGTTCAACCCCTCCCGGGCCGTGCAGGTCTGCCGGGAGATGGTGGAGCAGGAGAAGGTCTTCATCCTCATGGGCGCGGCCGGCTCGGAGCAGATCACGGCCTGCGCCCGCTACGCCAACAGCATGAACGTTCCCTACCTGTCGGCCGGCGTGAACGAGGACGGGCTGGCGGGCCTGCGCGAGCTACTTCGCCACGTCCCAGACCTACATCCAGCAGAACCCGCTGCTGATCTCCGTACATGACCAACAAGCTGAAGAAGACGAAGCTGGCCATCGTCCTGAACAACACGCCGGCGCTCAACGAGACCGGCGCCAACGTCTTGAAGCTGGCCCAGGCCGCCGGGTTGAACGTCGTCCGCAACAGCCGGGTCGGCAAGAACGCTTCCGACAGCGAGTTGCTGTCGGAAGCAAATGCGCTCCGGTCCTCGGGTGCCGAGGTCGTGTACCTCATCACCTCGCCGGTCAACTTCATCAAGCTGGCCACCAACGGCCAGGCGCAGGCCTACAGCCCGGTGTACATGGGGCCGGGGATCAGCAACGGGCTCAACATCGTGGCCGAGGCGGGCTGCCCGGCGATCGGGCCGGCCAAGTTCCTCTCGCCCTTCCCGCAGCTCGACGTCATCGACAACCTCGACGGCGACTACCAGAAGTCGTACCAGAAGTACAACGGCGGAAAGGGTGACGACATCGGCCTCGCCGAGTGGGGGCTCTCGAAGGTCGTCGGCGCCATGCTGGGTGCGGCCGGGAAGGACCTGAGCCGGCAGAGCTTCCTTGCCGGGCTGGAGAGCGGCAAGGATTTCGCCACGAACGTCTACCCGGTCGTGAGCTACAACGGCAGCATCCGCTTTGGAGCCAAGTCGTCGCACCTCCTGGAGGCTGACTGCTCCAACCGGCGGTTCAAGACGATCGCCCAGTTCGCCACGGGCTTCTAGGCGTCCGCCCCTGTGACCAGGATCCTCGCCAGCCGCTCGGCGCTCGTCGTCACGGCCATCGCCGTCGCTGTTGCCGCCGTGATGGTCGCCTCCGGGCACAAGCAGGCGCTCGTGATCGGGCTCATCACCGGCGCCGGGTACGGGCTCGTGGCCCTCGGCCTGGTGCTCATCTACAAGTCGAGCGGCGTGTTCAACTTCGCCCAGGGCGAGTTCGGCACGGTCGCCATCTACACCCTCTACGGCGCCCACGACCTGGCCGGCATCCCGCTGGTCCCGGCGATGGTCGTCGGCCTGGCCGCCGGCGCGGTCATGGCGCTCGTCACCGAACGGCTGATCGTCCGGCCGCTGTTCGACGCGCCCCCGGGTCACCCTGCTGGTGGCCACCGCCGGCGTGTCGCTCCTGGCCATCTCGCTGGAGCTGTGGCTCGGGGAGGCCGCGCCTGCGGTTCATCCAGCCGGCCCTCGGCCGGCTCGACCGGGTGTCGGTGTTCGGTGTGCAGGTGTCCGACCAGCGCATCCTGGTTCTGGCCGCCCTGGTCATGCTGGCGGTGCTCCTCGGGCTCTTCTTCTCCCGCACCAACCTCGGACTGGCCATCCTCGGTGTGAGCCAGGAGCCGGTGGCCACCGAGCTCATGGGCGTCTCCGTCCGGCGCCTGTCCAGCTTCACCTGGGCGCTCACCGGGTTGCTGGCGGCGATCGCCGGGATGCTGACGGCCCCGGTGGTGGGCAGCTTCGGGCCGGGGTTCCTGACCACCAGCTCACTCATCCCGGCCTTCACCGCCGCCGTGCTCGGTGGGATGACGAGCCTGCCCGGCGCGTTCGTCGGCGGGGTCGTCGTCGGGGTGGCCCAGAGCCTGGCGGTGAGCGTTCCGGCCTTCAAGGACATCCCCGGGCCCGGTGCGGTGATGGTGTTCGTGATCCTGGTGGCGGTCCTGGCCGTGCGCCCCCAGGGCCTCCTCGGGAAGACGTCATGAGCCGGGTCGAGGCGGTGCCGGTGGTGGAAGGCGCGGTGGCCGAGGCCATCGTGGTGGAGACCACCAGCCCGGAGTTCCGGCCCGGTCCGGCCGGCTGGGTGGCTCGGGCGCTCGTCATGGCGGCCATCGCCGCCCTCGTGCTCCTCCTGCCCACCACCAAGGGCAATGTCGACGTGCACATCTACACGCAGGCCGTCATCTACGCCATCATCGGCCTGTCCCTCAACGTCCTGCTCGGCTACACCGGTCAGATCTCGCTGGGCCACCAGGCGTTCGTCGGCATCGGCGCCTTCACGTCGGCCTACATGGTCACCGTGCACGGCCAGCCGTTCGCTGCCGCCGTCGGGATGGCCATGATCGTGGGCGGCCTCCAGGCGCTGGTCCTCGGCGCCGTGAGCCTGCGGATCACCGGCCTCTACTTCGCCCTCGTCACCCTCGCCTTCGGGACGATGGCCGAAGAGAGCCTCTTCAACATCCAGAAGCTGACCGGCGGCTCCGCCGGCCAGCCGGCGCCGAAACCGACGTGGTTCACCACCGACCTGCGCTACTACTACCTGTGCCTGGCCTTTCTGGCCGCCGTCATCTGGGTCGACTGGCGGTTGATGAAGACCAAGGGGGGACGGGCCCTCTCGGCGGTGCGGGAGAACCCCCGGGTGGCGGCCACCTTCGGCACCGACGTAAAGGTCTACACGCTCATGGCCTTCGTGGTGGCCGGCGTGTTCGCCGGGCTCGGCGGCGCCCTCCTGGCCCACAACGACACGTTCGTGGTCCGGGACCTGTTCAACTTCCAGCTGGCCCTGGTGTTCGTGATCATGACGGTCATCGGCGGCTTGAGGAACCGGGCCGGTGTCGTGGTCGGCTCGGCCTTCTTCGCCCTGGTCGGCTACTTCTTCGACAAGCTCTTCGAGCACGGCCTCCACATCGCCTTCACACTGCCGCTGCTCGACTTCCGCATCGACCTCAAGTCGCTGCCCAAGGAGTACGCCCCTATCGTCATCGGGCCGATGCTGCTGCTGTTCACCCTGACGCGCCATCCCGGCGGGATGGGCCAGCAGATCCGTCCCCTCCAGCGTTGGCTGCGGGGCGGGCGGTTCAGCTTCAAGGACACGCACGAGTCGGAAGTGCGGGTGATCGATGTCCGTGCTTGACGTGCAGGGCTGCTCCATCCGCTTCGGCGGCGTGCAGGCGGCGAGGGACGTCAGCCTCAAGGCCGGCGAGTGGGAGATCGTTGGTGTCATCGGCCCCAACGGCGCCGGCAAGACGACGACGTTCAACATCATCACCGGCTTCTACCGGCCCAACGAGGGCCGCGTGTGGTTCAAGGGCCAGGACATCACCCGGCTCGACGTCCACGAGCGAACCGCGCTCGGCATGGGCCGCACCTTCCAGAACGTCGGGCTGGTGAAGAGCGCCACCGTCCGGGAGAACCTGCTCACCGCCCAGCACCTCGAGGCCGGCTACTCCGTCCTGGCCGGGATGGTCGGCCTGCCCGCCACGTTCACGGCCGAACGGCGGCTCGAGGCGCGAGCCGTTGCCCTGGCCGGGATCCTCGGGCTCGGCGACCTGCTCGACACCCGCGTCGCCGGGCTGCCCTACGGCGTCCTCAAGCGCGTGGAGCTGGGAGCGGTGCTGGCCACCGACCCCGACCTGCTGCTCCTCGACGAGCCGACGTCGGGCATGGGCCCGGAAGAAGCCCACGCCTTCGGCGGCACGCTCCTCGAGCTGCGCCGGGAGTTCGACCTCACCGTGGTCATGATCGAGCACCACGTGCCGCTGGTGGCCCAGGTCTGCGACTACGTGTACTGCCTGAACTTCGGGGAACTGCTGGCCGAGGGCACCCCCGACCAGGTCCGCTCCGACCCCGAGGTCATCCGGGCCTACCTCGGCCAGGAGGCCGAAGAGGTCCTCCACGAGGAGGCCTCGACATGAGCCTGCTGGAGGTCGAGGGCCTGCGCGTCGGCTACGGCTTCCCCGTCCTCATGGGGATCACCTTCACCGTGGAGGAGGGCGAGACGGCCGTCATCTTCGGCTTGAACGGCGCCGGCAAGACCACCACCGTGGCCAGCATCGCCGGCCTGCTCAAGCCGGACGCGGGCACGATCCACTTCGACGGCACCGACATCACCCGGATGTCGGCGGCGGAGCGGGTGGCGCTGGGCATCGCTCTGGTGCCAGAAGGCCGGAGGGTCTTTCCCGAGCTGTCGGTGTCGAACAACCTGCGGCTGGGCGCCTGGACGAAGCGCCGCCACCCGAAGGAGATCGACGAGTCGCGGGCCCTCGCCTTCGACTACTTCCCCCGCCTGGCGGAGCGGTCGGAGCAGATGGCCGGGACGCTGTCGGGCGGAGAGCAGCAGATGTTGGCCATCGCCCGGGCGCTGATGTCGCGGCCCCGGCTGCTCCTGGTCGACGAGGCGTCTCTCGGTCTGTCGCCGGCGCTGACCCAGACCGTGTTCTCCGTGGTGGACCGGATCAACAACGACGGGGTGACCGTCGTGCTGGTGGAGCAGAACGTCGGCGTGCTGCCCTACGCCGACCGGGCGCTGATCATGGAGAAGGGCACGCTCGTCTACCAGGGATCGGGTGACGAGATCCACAGCGGGAGCCTCCGGGAGACCTACCTGGGGACTCCGGCGTGAAAGGACCACGATGAAGCTGCGGTGGAACACCCTGGGCGGAAAACTGGGTCTGGCTTTCTGTGTCACCGGCCTGGCCCTGATCTGGGCCGGATGGAACGGGGCGGCCAGCTACGACGAGATCGAAGGGCAGTTCCCCTACCTCATCTCCGGGGGCGTGGCCGGGTTGGCGCTGATCGTGATCGGCGCCGCCCTCATGATCATCCAGAGCCAGCGGGCCGACCGCGTCCAGCTCGAGGCGAACCTGAACGAGCTCCGGGTCATCCTCGAGCGGGTGACGGGCGTGCCGGCCACGAGCGGGCCCCATGGTGACGACAGCCTGGTCGTCGCCGGGCCCAACGCCTACCACCGGCCGAGCTGCAAGCTGGTGGCCGGGCGGGACCTGCCCACGATGCCCGCCGAACAGGCCGAAGCCGCCGGGCTGGAGCCGTGCCGGACCTGCGGCCCCGGCGCCGAGGTCGATCTGAGCGCCTCTACCCCAGGTCCAGCGAGCGGAACACGAGGCCGGTAAGAGGCTTCGGCTGGAAGAAGGTCGTCTTCTGCGGCATCCGCAGGTCGGCCTCGGCCACCGTGTCGATCTGGGCCACCGACACCGGCCGCAACAGCACGGCGGCCTCGGCCGCGCCCTTCGCCACCATGCCCGCCACCGTGACGGCGTCGTGGCGGTAGTCGACCTCGAGGTCGTCCTGGACCTTCATCAGGCGCATGAGCCGCCGGACCATGAGGACGAAGCGAGCGGCGTCGACGTCCCGCAGCGGTTCGGGCAGCTCTTCGAGGTCGGGCCGGAGGACCTCGTTCACGCGGGGCGTGAGCAGGGCCAGGCCCGGGCCAATGACCAGGCCCATCGCGCCGGTGCGGTCCATCTCGGCCTCCAGGAGCCGCACACCCTCGGGATTGTTCGACCCCAGCGGGGCGACGTCGGCGACGGCGTTCAGCTTGCCGAGGAAGTTGCCGGAGGCGCCCCGCAGGAGCCGGTGGATCGGCCGCACCACCAGCTGGTCCTCGGCCAACTCGACCACCAGCGCCATGATCCGGTCGGCGCCCGGATCGTCGACGCCGGCGGCGCGCTGCTCCTCCTGGTAGGCGAGGGCGGTCTCGTAGCGGTGGTGACCATCGGCGATCACCATGGGGGCGGCGGCGACGGCGGTCCGGATGCGGTCGACCAGGTCGCCTTCCACCGGGAAGAGGCAGTGCTCGACGCCGTCCTCGTCGACGCAGGACGCCGTCGGCGGCCCGGCGGCGATCACCGGCTCGAACAGCTCCGACAGGCCCGTCGTCAGCGACAGGAGCCACACCGGGTCGAGATTGGCCCGCACCGCCCGGAGCAGGTCGAGCCGGTCACTCTTGGCCTTCGGCATCGTCAGCTCGTGGGGCAGTACGGCGCCGTCCCCCGGCGGCGACAGCTCCAGGGCGCCGATCACGCCGGTCATGCGCCGGGGCGTGCCGGCCTCGTCGGTGAAGGTCATCCGGTAGACGTAGAGGTGCGGCGTATCGGCGGCCAGGACGCCCTGGTTCCGCCACTCCTCGAAGGTGGTCTGCGCCCGTTGGTAGCCATCTCCGGGCTCGACGTCGCGTGGGAGAATAAGGCGGACAGCGTTCTGCGGATGGGCAGCCTCCAGCCGGGCCCGCCCCTCCTCGTCGATGACGTCGTAGGGCGGAGCGGTGACCGCGCCGAGATCGGCGTCGAGCGCGTCAAGTTGGTAGCGGAGGCCGGGAAAGGGGAAGAGATCGGGCACCATGGCTCCCCGAGCGGGTGACGGACCCGGTTTTAGCACAGGTTCCGAGGGCCTCCCGGAGGGGGAGGGCGAGGCCTACGCCCGTTTCCAGGAGGGCAGCCGGCTCCTCGACTCCGGGAACACCCATGCCGCGGTGGTGGCGCTGGAGCGCGCCCGCGACCTCGAGCCGGAGAAGGGTTCGATCCGGGAGGCCCTGGCCCGGGCGTATTTCCGGTCGCAGCGGGTCGACGCAGCCCGGGTCGAGTTCGAGAAGGTCCTCGAACTCGACCCGGTGAACGACTACGCCCACTTCGGGCTCGGAATGTGCCTCCTCAAGACGGGTGACCGGGCCGGTGCCCGGGGCCACCTCAAGATGGCCACGATCATGCGGCCCGACGAAGAGGCTTATCAGGACGCCCTCCGGCGCGCCTCGGTCTAGTTGCCGGCGCACTAGGTTCCGGCGCGGTGGCGGCGGTTGTCCTCGATCTCGACGGCGTGCTGTGGCTCGGCGACGAGCCGTTGCCCGGTGCGGCCGGGGCGGTGGAGCGGTTCCGGGCCGCCGGGCTGGCCGTCGGGTTCATGACCAACAACTCCAGCCTCCCGGTGGCCCGGTACGTGGAGAAGCTGAGCCGGCACGGCGTGAAGGCCCACCCGTCCGAGGTGCTGACCAGCGCACTGGCCACCGCCGATCTCCTGGCCGCCGACCTGCCACCGGGCTCGAGGGTCCTGGCCTGCAGCGGCGAGGGTGTCACCGAAGCCCTCGAGGCCAAGGGATTCGAGGTCGTCCACGCCGGGCCCGCCGAGGCGGTCGTGGTCGGCTGGCACCGGACGTTCGACTTCGACCGGCTCGACCGGGCGTCGGCCGCCATCCGGGCCGGCGCCCGCTTCGTCGCCACCAACCTCGATGCCACCTACCCGGCCCCCGACGGGCTCCTGCCCGGCAACGGCGCCCTGGTCGCCGCGGTCGCCACCGCCGCCGGGCGCCAGCCCGAGGTGGCCGGCAAGCCGGAGGCGCCGACCGTGGCCCTCGTCCGTGCCCGGTTCGGGGAGCGGGGGATCGTCTGCGGTGACCGCCCGTCCACCGACGGGGCGCTGGCCGAGGCGCTGGGCTGGCCCTACGCCCTCGTCGTGTCGGCGGCCACGCTCTCGGGCGAAGAGCCGGCCGACCACGCCGCCGCCTTCGTCGGCCCGAGCCTGGCTGCCCTGGCCGGCGGGATCATCGAGTCCCTGGCCGACGAACCCGGTGGAACGGGGGCCAGGTAAGGCCGCCTAGTAACTGCGACCGCCGAACCCCCAGTCGGGCGGCGGGGCGGACGGCGGAGGCGCCGGCCGCGACGTCCCCCGCAGGAGAAGACCCACCGCCACTCCGAACACGAATCCGCCGATGTGGGCGGCGACCGCCACGCCGGTGTTGGGGTTGGTGAAGAACTGGAGCACGAACCAGCCGATCAGCACCACGAAGGCCGGCAGGTAGACGAACTGCAGGAAGATGAACAGCGGGATGATCGTCAGGATCCGGGCGCGCGGATAGAGCACCAGGTAAGCGCCCATGACCCCGGCGATGGCGCCCGACGCGCCCACCACCGGCACGGTCGAGTCCGGCTGCGTGGCGATGTGGGCCAGGGACGCCGCCACGCCGGCCACCAGGTAGAAGACGGCGTAGCCCACCGGTCCGAGGCGCTCTTCGATGTTGTTGCCGAACACCCACAGGAAGAGCATGTTGCCCGCCAGGTGGAGCCACGACCCGTGGAGGAACATCGACACCACGACCGACAGGAACACGTTCTTGTCGGGGAAGGGCTCCATCGACCCGGGCAGGCCGGGGATCAGGAGCTGGCCGTCGCACTCCTGCGACAGGTCGTTGGAGATCTGGTCACCGTGCACGACCTCACAGGGGATGGCGGCGTGGCGGGCCAGGAACTCGACCTCCTCGCCCGTACCCCGGGGCTGGACGAAGGCGAAGATGTAAACGCAGGCGGCGATGATGACGATGGTCAGGACCGGTTTCGCCCTCGTCGGGTTGTCGTCCCGGAGCGGGATCACCATGCCGGGGCAGACTACGACACGCTGGTAACCTCAGCCGTGCTGCGACTCAAGGAGCACAGATCGGGCCCCAAGACCGGGTATCACAGCGCCATGCGCCGCCGGCTTGACCTCGAGCTCGTGCGGCGGGGGCTGACGGACTCCCGGGCCCGGGCGCAGGAGGCCATCGAAGCCGGGCTCGTCCTCGTCTCGGGAGCCAGGGCCGACCGGGCGGGACGTCTCGTGTCCCCCGACGAGCCCGTCCACCTCGAGGCGCCGCCGTCGCGCTTCGTATCCCGGGGGGGCGAGAAATTGGCCGGCGCCCTCGACCGGTTCGGGGTGGAGGTGGCCGGGCGCCGGGCGCTCGACGCCGGGGCGTCGACCGGCGGGTTCACCGACTGCCTCCTCCAGCGGGGCACCGCCGCGGTGGTGGCCGTCGACGTGGGCACCGGACAGTTGGCCTGGTCGCTCCGCAACGACCCCCGGGTGACCGTGCGGGAACGGTGCAACGCCAGGCATTTGACCCTGGCCGACCTGGGCGGGGAGGCGGTCGACCTCGTGGTGGCCGACCTGTCGTTCATCTCTCTCCGGCTGGTCGCCCCGGCCCTGGCCGCCGTGGCCCGCGACGGCGCCGACGCGGTGCTGCTCATCAAGCCTCAGTTCGAGGCGGGCCGAGGGCAGGTCCGCCGCGGCGGCCTCGTCACCGACCCGGCCGTCCACCGCACGGTGCTCGAAGCCGTGACCGCCGCCCTGGCCGGCGACGGCTTGACGCCGCTGGCGGTCATGCCGTCGCCGCTGCGGGGAGCGTCGGGCAACATCGAGTTCCTGGGCCACTTCCGGGTGCGGGGCGACCGGAGTGCGGCGCTCGACCCGGCGGTACTGACCGCTGCCGTCGAGGAGGCTTGGGAGCTTCACCTGCCCCCTCGTGAGGAGACCCAGCCGTGACGGCCGCCCGAGCCGTCGGCATCGTCCCCCACCCCCAACGGGCGGCGGCCTATGCCGAGCGGGCCGCCCGGTTCCTCTCCGACGCCGGTGTCGACGTTCGGGTTCCCGCCCCCGACGCCGCCGACGTCGGCCTGGCCCATCTGGCCCACGACCTCGAGACCTTCCCCGCCGGGCTCGACTTCGTGGTCTCGCTCGGCGGCGACGGGACGATGCTGCGGACCGTCGACCTCGTGGCCTCGGAGGGTGTCCCGGTCCTCGGTGTCAACCTCGGCCAGCTCGGGTTTCTCACCGAGGTGGAGCCTCCGCAGCTGGAGGAGGCCCTGCGGCGTGCGCTGGCCGGTGAGGTGCAGATCTCGGAGCGTATGGTGCTGTCGGTGGTCGTCGACTCCGACGGGAAGGCGGCCGGGAAGTGGCTGGCCCTCAACGAGGCCGTCCTCGAGAAGTGCAGCAGCGGCCATCTTGTGCGATTGGCCGTGTCAATCAATGGGAAGTTCTTCACCACGTATGCCGCCGACGGGGTGATCGTGGCCACCCCGACCGGCTCGACGGCCTACAACTTCTCCGCCCAGGGTCCCATCGTCTCCCCCAGCCACCGCTGCCTGATCCTGACGCCCGTATCCCCCCACATGCTCTTTCACCGTTCGCTGGTGCTCGGCCCCGAGGAGGAACTCGAATTCGAAGTGACCAGCTCGCTGCCCGTCGGGCTCGTCCTCGACGGCCGAGAGGTGGGTCGGCTCTCGCCGGGCGATAGCGTGGCCTGCACGCAGGGCCCACGGGCGGCCCGCATCATGACCCTCCACCCCCGTGACTTCCATCAGGTCCTGAAGGCGAAGTTCGGTCTGGCGGACCGGTAGGAGCCAACCCCGATGGCCATCGAGCAGTACGAACCAGAGTTCGAATTCGATCCGGGCGAGATCGTCGTCGCGCCCGCCCGCGCCGACCGCCGCACGAAAGACCTGGTCAAGCGGCTCTGCCCCGGTGACATCGCCGTCATCGACCACGCCGACATCGACCGGGTGGCCGCCGAGAACCTGATCCGGGCCGCTCCGTCAGCCGTCGTCAACGCGGCGCCCTCCTTCACCGGCCGCTATCCCCACGTCGGTCCGCTCCTCATCGCCGAAGCCGGCATCCCCCTCATCGACGAGGTCGGCTCCGACGTGCTCGACCTCTTCGTGGAGGGCGAGGAGCTCCGCCTCGTCGGCAGCGACCTGTGGCGGGGTGACGAATTTCTCGCCGCCGGCCAGCGCCAGAACGCCGGCGACCTCGCCCGCCGGGTGGTCCTCGCCCGGGCCGACATGGGGGCCGAGCTCGAGGCCTTCGCCATCAACACCCTGGAGTGGATCCGCCGGGA
This sequence comes from uncultured Actinomycetes bacterium, assembly GCA_963723985.1. Classification (GTDB taxonomy): domain Bacteria; phylum Actinomycetota; class Acidimicrobiia; order IMCC26256; family BP-133; genus BP-133. The sequence continues at coordinate 133,879 of CAVRTC010000003.1, read as the reverse complement.
AGCGAAGCTCACCTTCGAGCCGCTGGTCGTCCCGCCCTTGAAGGCCGACTTCCGCAATCGCCACGCCCTGGTGGTGGTGCGGGGCCACGACTACCGCGGCGACCTCAAAGCGCTCCGGGCCTACATCCGGGAGTTCCAGCCGGTCCTGGTGGCGGTCGACGGCGGGGCCGACGCCCTGCTCGACGTCGGGCTGCGGCCCGACGTCATCATCGGCGACTTCGACTCCGTCTCGGAAGAAGCGCTGGCCTGTGGGGCCGACCTCGTCCACCACGTCCATCCCGACGGTCGGGCGCCGGGCCAGGAGGAGCTCCTCCGCTTCGGCGTCTCCTACGTCGAGTTCGTGGCCGAAGGGACGAGCGAGGACGTCGCCATGCTTCTCGCCGCCGAGGCCGGCGCCGAGCTGATCGTGGCCGTCGGCACCCACGCCAGCATGGTGGAGTTCCTCGACAAGGGTCGGGCCGGGATGGCCTCGACGTTCCTCACCCGACTGCGGCTCGGCCCCCTCCTCGTCGACGCCAAGGGCGTCAACCGGCTCTACGAGACCCGCCTGCGGCGCCGAGACCTGGCCATGCTGGTCGGCGCGGCTTTCCTGGCCATGCTGGTCGTCACCATCGTCTCGGAGCCCCTCCACGTGTTCCTGTCTGGCCTGTGGGTGGTGATCCGAGACGGCTGGCTGCGGATCGCGGACACGGTCGCCGGGTGATCAACTTCCGCTTCCACCTGGTGTCGCTGGTGGCGGTCTTCCTGGCCCTGGCGCTCGGGGTGGTGATGGGCTCGACGGTCATCGACCGGGCCATCGTCGACCGGCTGAGCACTCAGATCGACTCGATCCGGAGGCGGGCCGACGAGGCCCGGACCGAGAACCGGGCCTTGCGGGATCAGATCAAGGGGTTCGAGACCTTCATCGTCCAGGCGCAGGCCCAGGTCGTCGGCCGGCGCCTGCACCAGGTGCCGGTCACCGTGGTGGCGGTGCGGGGTATCCCGGCCGAGGACGTGCGGGCCACCGTCGACATCCTCAAGGCGGCCGGGGCTCTGGTGCCGGGGGCGTTGTGGATCGAGGACGGGTTCAGTGCCACCGACCCCGGCGCCCGCACCAAGCTCGTGCAGGCGATGGGTGATTCGGGTCTCGCCACCGACGACCTCCGGCAGGTGGCCCTGGAGGCGCTCGGCCACCGGCTGGCCACCGGCGCCCGGGTCGCATCGGTGTCGACCCCGGCCCTCTCCGGCGTCGACACACTGGTGTCATTGAGCGAGGCGGGGTTGGTGTCGTTCGACACCCTCGGCGGAGGGGCGGTCAGCCTGGACTCGTGGCCGTCGCCCGGCACGCGGATGCTCCTCATCGACGGCCCCCAGGCCCGTCCCCTGCCGGGCACGGTGTCGCTCCCCGTCCTGCGGGCGGCGGCGGCCGCCAGCGGGCGGCTGGCCCTGGCCGAGGTGTTCCGGCCGACGGCCACGGTCAAAGAGCGCGGCTCCGTGGTGTCCGGGGTGCGGGGCGACGCCGCCCTCTCCCGGGTGATCTCGACCATTGACGACCTCGACGAGCTCCGGGGCCAGGTGGCACTGACCCTGGCCGTCCAGGAGCTGGGGACGGGCCGGGCCGGCCACTACGGGCAGGGTCCCGGGGCCACGAGCCAGCTGCCGACCCCGGAGGCGGCGCCGCCGGAAGGCGTCCCCGCCGCCACGGCGCCATGAGCGTCGTCGCCGAGCAGGCGACGTCCTCGTCCGGGGCGAGGGTCGGCCGGGCGGCCCGGGTCATGGGGGTGGCCACCGCCGTGTCCCGCCTGCTCGGCTTCGGCCGGGTGCTGGTGATTGCGGCCGTCCTGGGCACCACCGACCTGGGCAACATCTTCTCGGCTTCGAACTCGGTTTCCAACGTCCTCTTCGACCTCCTGGCCGCTGGGGCGCTCTCGGCGGTGCTGGTCCCCGCCTTCGTGGATCTGTTCCAGCGGCCGGCCGCCGAGGGTGGCGCGGCGGCGGAACGGCTGGCGGGGGCGCTGCTCGGATGGTCGTTGGTCGTGCTGGGCCCGATCTGCCTGGCCGGGGTGGTGGCCGCCCCGTCGCTGGCCCGGCTGCTCACCACCGGCACTGCCGATCCGGTGGTGGCCGCCCACCAGCAGGAGCTGGCCACCTTCCTCCTGCGGCTGTTCATCCCGCAGGTGCTCCTTTACGCCCTGGGGGCGGTGAGCACCGCCGTCCTCCACGCCAAACGACAGTTCATCGTCACCGCCGTGGCGCCGATCGGCAACACGGTGATGATGGTGGCGTGCCTGGGTGCCTTCCGCTTGATGCGGGGTCCGGGCGGCGGCTTCGACCTCACCGGGGCCGAGAAGCTGGCCCTCGGCGCGGCCGGCACGCTGGGGGTGGCGGCGTTCGTCGGGATCCCGGCGGTGGCGCTGTGGCGGACCGGGTTCCGGCTGCGCCGGCCGTTCACCGCCGTTCCCGGCCTCGGGCCGGTGCTGCGGCTGTCGGGGTGGGCGGGCCTCCAGCACGCCGGAACCGGCGTCCTGCTGGCCGCGGCCCTGCTCGTCGGGATGGGCGTGTCGGGTGGCGTCGTCGCCTACCAGGTGGCCTTCGCCTGCTTCCTGGTGCCCTACGCCGTCCTGGCGCTGCCGCTCATCACCGCCGTCCTGCCGGAGCTGGCCGGGGAGGTCGGGCGGGGCGATCTCCCCGCCTTCGGCCGCTCCCTCCGCTGGGCGCTGGACGGCATGACCGGCTTCGTCGTGCCGGTCAGCGTGGCGGGGGTCGTCCTGGCGCCCCGGGTGATGGAGGCGTTGGCCTTCGGTCAGACCACCGACGGCGGTGGCCGCCTGATCGGCTTCGGTCTCGCCGCCCTGGCCGCCGGGCTCCTGCCCTACGGGGCCTTCCTGCTCTTCGTCCGGGCCCACTACGCCCTCGGTGAGGGCCGGGCGCCGGCGGTGGTGGCCCTGGCGTCGGCCGGCCTGGGGGCTGTCCTGATGGCGGCCGGCGGGGCGCTGGCCCACGGTGAGGCCAAACTGGCGGTCATGGGCGCCGCCCACAGCGCCGCCTACCTCGTCGGGGCGGTGGTGCTCGGCGTCCGGCTCGCCCGCCGGACGGGTCAACCGCTGTTCCCGCCCCGCCTCCCGCAGGTCCTGTGGCCGTCGCTGGCCGCCGGGGCGGCCTGCGCCGCCCTCCTCCACTGGATCGATTGATGGCGGTGCTCCTGGGTGTGGCCACCGGCGTTCTGGCCGCCCAGCTCATCTGGCGGATGTCGGCCGGCCTCTTCGCGTCGGTGGTGCTCCAGCGGCCGAACTACCGGAACCACTACCTGCCGACGGGGGCGGGGATCGTGCTGGCGCTGGCGGTGGCCACGGTGGAGGGCGGCCGGGCGGTGGCCGCGGCGGCCGGGATCGGCGACGTGCCGGGGCCCGGAGTGGCCCGGACAGTGATCCTGGCCGGGTTGTTCGGTTTCGGGGCCCTCGGCTTCGTCGACGACGTCCTCGGGGGTGACGCCGAGCGGGGTTGGCGCGACCACCTGAAGGCCCTGGCCGCCGGTCGGCTCTCGGCCGGCGGGGTGAAGCTCTTCGCCGGCGGATTCCTGGCCCTGATGCTGGCGTCCGCGGCCGGGTCGACCGCCTCCGGCGGCGGAGACGTCCTGCGGCTGGCGGCCGACGGGGCGCTCGTCGCCCTGGCCGCCAACCTGGCCAACGCCTTCGACCGGGCCCCCGGCCGGACGATCAAGGTCTCGCTGGTGGCCTGGGTGCCGCTGGCGCTGGTCGCCGGTAGCGGTGCCGCCGGGGTCGCCCTGGCTCCGGTGGTCGGCGCCGCGCTCGGCCTGCTTCGAGAGGACCTCGGCGAGCGCCTGATGCTGGGCGACGCCGGCGCCAACGCCCTCGGCGCCGCCCTCGGGCTCGGCGCCCTGCTCACGCTAGGGCCCGGTGCCCGTCTCGTCCTGACCGGCGGGTTGCTGGCGCTGAACGTGGCGGCCGACCTGGTGTCGTTCAGCAAGGTGATCCGGAACACGCCGGCACTCGACCGGCTCGACCAGATCGGCCGGCTCCGGGCGTCGTAGGACGGGCGCCGCCTACTGCCAGAGACCGGTCGTCCGGACCGACGTCACCTCGGCCACGAACAGGGCGGTAGTGGCCGCTCCGGTCAGGCAGTTGCCCTTGTGCAGCGGGATCTGGAACGACCCGTACAGCGTCGGGGTGGTGAACGCGCCCGCGCCGGCCAGGAGGAAGCTGTTCTTCTCCCGCATGTAGATGTCCTGATTCTCGGTGACGATCATGTAGTCGACCGTGCCCTCGCCGAGCTCGTGGAGGCAGCCTCCGTCGGCCGAGGGGACGGTCTTGTACGACCCGGAACCGGTGAATTGCTGCCCGTCGCTCTTGAATTGTTCCCCAACGCCGTAGCCGTGGCGCGGGGAGCTGACGACGTTGAACATGCCGCGGCACTGGATCACGGCCGGGTTGATGTCCCAGGCGCCGTCGCGGGCGGTCGCCCTGGGAGTGAAGCGGATCGTCCCGCTGATGGTGCAGACACCCGCTCCGGCGGCGTCGGCGGGCGGCACCGGGCCCCCGACGATGACGAACCCCAGAACTGCGGTCACCGCCACGAGCCGTCTCATGCCGAAACCGTAGTCCGACCGGTTTCAGAGTGCGCAGTCGGCCCGGGTGTAGAGGACTCTGGGGCCGCCGTAGCGGCCGGTGGGCGCGTAGCCATGGTCTTCCAAGAGCCTCGGGAGCGACGTCAGGTCGCCGAAGCGGGAGGACCACACGAGCACGGCGCAGACCGGGTCCCGTACCGCAGCCCGGGCCAGTGACGGAGCCGTCAGGCGGTGGGACTCGATCCGCAGGATCGACGTGTCGACGAGGTCGTCGGGTGTGCGCCGCCCGGCCCGCCAGACCACGCCCGGATCGTCGCTGATCACCCAGGCCCCGGGGGGCAGGGCCCGGAGGTCGGCCCGGGCGGCCGCCCGGGCCTCCCCCGGAGGCGCCGGCCACAGGACCTCGGCCATGTGCACGAGGTGGTAGGGCAGGGCCAGCGCCGCCACGGCAGCTGTCGCCACCAGCGCCGCCCGCCGGCCGGCGGGCCGGGCGACCGCCCGGAACCGATCGACCACTGCGGCGACCAGCAGAGCCACCGGCGGGACCAGGTGGGCGACATGGTTGCGCCAGAGTGGGTGTTCGGCGGCCAGTACGACGACGGTGGCGCCCAGCCAGACGGTGATCAGGCGGACCCCGAGCGGATTACCCCCCCTTACGGTGGGTAATCCGCTCGGGCTTCGGTGGCCGCCGCGCTCGGCGGCGCGGCCGATTCGCTGCCGAGCAGCGAAGACCGCTGCCGCCAGCGCTGTGAGCATCAGGGGGAGGTCCCGGTCGCCGAGGGTGGAGATCACCTTGCGCAAGTTGCGGACGGGCGTGCGGGAACCGGCCGCGTCGAGGTGGTAACGGAAGGCCTGGTCCCACACGTCGCCGAGGCCCCAGGGCAGGGCGACCGCCAGGCTGACGGCCGCCGCCACACCCACCGCTCCGGCGAGGTGCCGCCGGTTGGCCAGGAGGATGAACCCGACGGGCACCGCTGCCGCGACCAGCAGGCTCTTCACCGACAGGGCGGCGCCCATGAGCACGCCGATCAGCAGCGCCCGGCGCAGCGTCGGCGCCTGCGCGTACCCCAGGGTGGCGGCCAGCGCCGCCGTGGCCAGGGCGAGGGCGGGCCCGTCCGACGTGAGGGGGCCGGTGATCCACAGGACGCTGCCGCTCGTGGCCACCAGTCCGGCGGCGACGGCGGCCGCCCCCCGGGAGAGGGCGAGCGCCCGGGCGGCCGACCAGGTCGCCAGCACCAGCGCCAGCCCTGAGGCCAGACCCAGTAGGCGGGGGGCGTCGAAGGTCCGCAGGCCCAGCAGATCGGCCAGCCACACCAGGGGGAGGAACAACGGGCCCTGGCTGGAGAACACGTCCCGGAACGGCAGCCCGCCTTCCCGCATGGCCACCGCCGAGGCGCCGTAGACGCCATCGTCGAAGCTGAGGTGGCGCACCGAGAGGTAGGCGGGGACCCGCAGGGCCACCGCCGCCGCGCCGATTGCCGCCGGCAGGAGCCAGCGCGGCGGGCCGGACCGGCCGACGCCGACCCCGGGGGCCGGCGGGACGGTCGTGGGCGGCGCAGGGCCGGAAGGAACAGTTCGCATGGCGGCGTTGGAAACCGTAGCCATTAGCCTCCTGGGGCGTGAGCACCCCCAAGTCCTTTCAGCGGATCGTGATCGAAGCGCTCCAGTCGGTCCCCGAGGTGGCGCCGGGGGCGCTCCAGTCCCGCCTCGACGGCGGGGAGCAGATCGTCGTCATCGACGTCCGGGAGCCCGAGGAGTTCGCCCGGGGCACGATCCCCGGCGCCTACACGATCCCCCGCGGGGTGCTGGAGATGCAGCTCGACGGGCGCCTCCCCCGGGACGCCGCCGTCGTCCTGTACTGCGGCGGCGGCGCCCGCTCCGCCCTGGCCTGCAAGAGCCTGGCCGAGATGGGTTACGAGAAGGTGGAGAACCTGCAGGGCGGCTGGGGGGCCTGGACCAATGCCGGGCTGCCGGTCGAACAGGCATGACGGTGCCCGGGCAGCTTCGATACGCCGAAGCTGTCAGAGAGGCATGGTAGGTTCGTCTGTGTCACTCGAGTGCCGCCCGGAGCTGGGAGCAGAGGGCGGTACGGGCACCAGGGCAGGGCGGAACCCCAGGTGACAGGAGGAAGGTCTTGGCGAAGCACATCTTCGTGACGGGCGGTGTCGCGTCCAGCCTCGGGAAGGGCCTCACGGCCTCGTCCTTGGGCCGGCTGCTGAAGTGCCGGGGCCTACGGGTCACGATGCAGAAGCTGGATCCGTACATCAACTTCGATCCCGGCACCATGAACCCGTTCCAGCACGGCGAGGTGTTCGTCACCGACGACGGCGGCGAGAGCGACCTCGATCTCGGTCACTACGAGCGCTTCGTCGACGTCGCCCTCCACCGCGACTCCAACGCCACCACCGGCTCGATCTACACCACGGTGCTGGCCAAGGAGCGCCGGGGCGACTACCTCGGGGCCACCGTGCAGGTGATCCCCCACATCACCGACGAGATCAAGGAGCGGATCCGCCGCCTGGCCACCGACGACGTCGACATCGTCATCACCGAGATCGGCGGCACCGTCGGCGACATCGAGATCCTCCCGTTCCTGGAGGCCATCCGCCAGTTCCGGAAGGACGTCGGCCGGGAGAACGTCTTCTACATCCACGTGACGCTGGTGCCGTTCATCGGCCCGTCCGGCGAGCAGAAGACCAAGCCCACGCAGCACTCCGTCACCGAGCTGCGGTCCCGGGGCATCCAGCCTGACGCCATCGTCTGCCGGTCCGACCGGCCGATCTCCACCCGGTTGAAAGAGAAGATCTCCAAGCTCTGCGACGTGCCCGAGGAAGGCATCGTCTCGGCCATCGACACCCCCAACATCTACGAGATCCCCCTGGTCCTCCACGACGAGGGGCTCGACGGCTACATCGGCCGGGTGCTCGGGATCCCCGCCGAGGAGGCGGAGCTCGGGCCGTGGCGCAACCTGGTGCAGCGGGTCGAGAAGTCGACGACCGAGGTCCGCATCGGGCTCGTCGGCAAGTACGTCAACCTGCCCGACGCCTACCTGTCGGTCGTCGAGGCCCTCAAGCACGGCGGCTACGCCAGCGGCGCCAAGGTGGTCGTCGACTGGATCGCCTCCGAAGACGCCGAAGGCCTCCTGGCCGCGGGCCGCCTCCACGACCTCGACGGGATCGTCGTCCCCGGCGGATTCGGCGTGCGGGGAGTGGAGGGGAAGATCGCCGCCGTCACCTACGCCCGGGAGCACAAGATCCCGTTCCTCGGCCTGTGCCTGGGTCTCCAGTGCGCCGTGATCGAGTACGCCCGCAACGTCGTGGGCCTGGCCGGCGCCAACTCGTCGGAGTTCGACCACGCCTCGCCCCACCCGGTCATCGACCTGATGGACGATCAGCGCGAGGTGGTCGACAAGGGCGGCACGATGCGGCTCGGGGCCTACCCGGCGGTGCTCCGACCCGACACGATCGTGCGCGACGCCTACGGCACCGAGGTGATCTACGAGCGGCACCGGCACCGCTACGAGTTCAACCCCCGCTACCGCCGCCGCCTGGAAGAGGCCGGCCTCCGCTGCTCGGGCACGTCGCCGGACGACCGGCTGGTGGAATTCATCGAACTGGCCCGCGCCGAGCACCCGTTCTTCGTGGCCACCCAGGCCCACCCCGAGTTCAAGAGCCGCCCGAACCGGCCCCACCCGCTGTTCGGCGAACTGGTCAAAGCGGCGCTGGCCCGGGCGGAGTCGCGCACCCCGCGGCTTCCCCTCCCCGAAGAACAAGAGGGCGTGGCCCTTACCCTCTCCTAGAATTGGTTCATGCCGGACTACAGCCTCGTCGATTCCGAGGAGGTCGCACGAGGCGGGTTCCTGACGTTCTGCGAGGAGACGTTCGAGTCTCCCGCCGGTGATCGGTTCGTCCGGTGGGTGGTGGAGCACCCCGGGGCGGTGGCCGCCGTCCCGGTGGTGGACGGGCCCGACGGGCCGGAGGTCGTCCTCGTCCGCCAGTGGCGCCCGGCCCTGCGCGACTTCCTCCTCGAGATCCCGGCCGGGAAGCTCGACGTGCCCGGCGAGGATCCCGACGACGCCATGGCCCGGGAGCTGACCGAGGAGATCCAGTCCCGGGCCGGCCGCCTGGTCAAGCTGGCCACGTTCTGGAACTCGCCCGGGTTCTCCACCGAGCTCACCCACGTCTACATCGCCCTCGACCTCTCTCCCTGCGACCGCCCCGAGGCCGCCAAAGAAGAGGAGCAGGACATGACGATCGAGCGCGTCCCCCTGGCCGACTTCGGCCGGCTCATCGCCACCGGCGCCGTCACCGACGCCAAGACGATCATCGGCCTGGCCCTGGCCGAGCGGTATCTGGTCGAGGCGGCCTCGTGAGCGCCGAGCCGTCCCACCTGCGGGTCGTCCCCGAGCCGCTGACCCGGCCCCTGGTCGTCGGCGTGCCCAAGGAGACCAAGAAGAACGAGTACCGGGTGGCCGTCACCCCCGACGGCGTGGCGGAGCTCGTCCACCACGGTTCGACGGTCGTCATCGAGACGGCCGCCGGCGTGGGCGCCGCCATCACCGACGAGGAATACCGGCGGGCCGGAGCCGAGATCGCCGCCACCGCCGAGGAGGTGTGGGAGCGGGGCGAGGTCGTCTGCAAGGTGAAGGAGCCGCAGGCGGCCGAGTTCGGACTCCTCCGGGAGGGGCAGGTCCTCTTCACCTACCTCCACCTGGCCGCCTACCCGGCGGTGGGGCAGGCCCTGCTCGACCGGCGGGTCACGGCCATCGCCTACGAGACGGTCCAGCTCCCGACCGGCGCTCTACCGCTGCTGGCGCCGATGAGCGAGGTCGCCGGCCGGATGGCCCCCCAGATCGGCGCCCACTTCCTCGAGCGCCACAACGGCGGCCGGGGCGTGCTGCTGGGCGGGGCGCCCGGCGTGCGCCCGGCCCGGGTCGTCGTCCTCGGCGCCGGCAACGTCGGCTGGAACGCCGCCTGGATCGCCGCCGGCATGGAGGCCGAGGTCGCCATTCTCGACCGCAACCTCGACCGGCTCCGCTGGGTCGACCAGATCCACCGGGGCCGGATCCTCACCCTGGCCTCCAACCGCGGGGCGGTGGAACGGTCGGTGATCGAGGCCGACATGGTGGTCGGCGCCGTCCTCGTCCCCGGCGGGCGGGCGCCGATGCTGGTGACGGCCGACATGGTGGCGGCCATGAAACCCGGGGCCCTCATCGTCGACGTCGCCATCGACCAGGGTGGCTGCATCGAGACGTCCCACGAGACGACCCATGCCGATCCCGTCTACGAGGTCAACGGCGTCCTCCACTACTGCGTCGGCAACGTACCCGGCGCCGTCCCCCACACCTCGACCTACGCCCTGGCCAACGCCACGCTGCCCTACCTGGTGGAGATCGCCGTCCAGGGGCCGGAGCGGGCCGTGACCGCCGACCGGGCCCTGGCCGGCGGGCTCAACACCCTCTCCGGGCACGTGGTCAACCCGGCGGTGGCCGAGGCCCTGCACCTGCCCGCCACCCCGGCCGACGACCTCTGGGGCGGTTAGGTTCGTCACCGAGGCGAGTTGGGCTCCCCACCAGGGTCCGGCTGGTCAATACCGTTTCGGCGTGGCCTGTCCGCCGACCTCGAGCGCCTACTGGCGGAGCACGCCACCTGGCTGGCGATTGAGCGAGGGGTGGCGGCCAACACGCTGACGGCGTACTCGCGGGATCTGTCGGCCTACGCCGCCTTTCTGCGGCGGCGGGGCGGCGGGGCGGCGGTCGACGTGGCGGGCCTCACCGAGGCGGACGTCCACGCCTATGTCGACGCGCTGAAGTCGGCCCGGGACGAGGAGGGGAAGGCCCGCTGGTCAGCCGCCTCGGTGGCCCGGGCGGTGGTGGCCGTCCGCTCCTTCCACCGCTTCTGCCTGACCGAAGGGCTCCTGGCGCTCGATCCGAGCGAGGACGTGACCGCCCCCCGGGTGCCCCAGGGCATCCCCAAGGCGCTGACCGAGCCCGAGGTGGAAGCCCTCCTGGGCGCCGTCACCGGCGACGGGCCGACCGCCCTGCGGGACCGGGCCATCCTGGAAACGCTCTATGCCACCGGGCTTCGGATCTCCGAGCTGGTGGGCCTCGACCTGGGCGCCATCGACCTGGACGAGGGCTTCCTGCGGGCCTTCGGCAAGGGGGCCAAGGAACGGATCGTCCCGGTCGGCCAGACGGCCGGGGCGGCCATCGAGGCCTGGCTGCCGGCCCGGGCCTCCGTCCTGGCCGGGGCCCGGCGCGACCGGTCGAACCCCGACGCTCTCTTCGTCAACCCCCGGGGCGGGCGGCTCACCCGCCAGGGCTGCTGGAAGATCGTGGCCGCCTACGGCCTGCGGGCCGGCCTCGGCGGGCGGCTCTCACCCCACGTCCTCCGCCACTCCTGCGCCACCCACATGGTCGACCGCGGCGCCGACCTCCGGGTCGTCCAGGAGCTGCTGGGTCACGCCAGCGTCTCCACCACCCAGATCTACACCAAGGTCACGCAGTCCCGGCTGCGGGCGGTGTACGAGGCGGCCCACCCCAGGGCGAAGTTGCGGGTTTCGCCCGGGCTGCCCGCCCCCTTGGGGGGTCCTTCGGCCTAGACTTCCCTGTCATGGCCGAGGTGACCAACGCGAACTCAACGCGCCCAGCTGGAAGAAGAACGGGTCCGCATCCGCGGGCAGCTCGAGCAGATGGGTCACGGCGGCACGGGTCTCTCGTTCGATGAGGGATTCGCCGACTCGGGCCAGGTCACGGCGGAGCGGGGCGAGGTCGAGGCCCTGGCCAACAGCCTCATCGAGACCCTGACCGAGGTCGAGCACGCCCTGGAGAAGTTCGACCAGGGCACCTATGGAGTCTGTGAGAACTGCGGCGCCGAGATCCCCGAGGTGCGCCTGGAGGCCAAGCCGGCAGCGCGGCTCTGCATCAACTGCGCTTCGGCGCGCCGGTGACGTGGTCCCTGACGCCAGGTAACGCCGCCCGGTGACACAGCAGCACATCATCTTCTACGGCTGCCTGGTGGTGGCCGTGATCCTCCACGAGATCAGCCACGGCGTCGTGGCCTACGCCTACGGCGACGACACGGCCAAGCGGGCCGGCCGCCTCACGCTCAACCCCATCCCCCACATCGACCCGCTCGGCTCGATCATCCTCCCGGCCATGGCCGTCCTGGCCAACCTGCCGGTGCTGGGCTGGGCCAAGCCGGTGCCCGTCAACCCCTCCCGGCTGCGGAATCCCCGCCGGCAGATGCTCTGGGTCGGCCTGGCCGGCCCGATCACCAACTTCAGCCTGATGATCGCCGCCGCCATCCCGGCCAAGATCGTCCTGGCCGGCAGCTTCCCGGGGGCCTGCACCGGCGACTTCGTCGATCCCCGGGTCAGCCTCGTCGGCAACATCCTGGCCAGCTTCGCCGTGGTCAACCTGCTGCTCGGCCTGTTCAACCTGCTCCCCATCCCGCCCCTCGACGGCGCCTCCCTGATCGAGCGGGTCCTACCCACCCGGCACCTCCAGACGTACGCCAAGATCCGGCCGTACGGGTTCCTGATCCTGTTCCTGGGGCTCTTCTACTTCAACTTCTTCGGCCGGATCCTCGAGCCGTTCTTCGACGATCTGTGCCGCTACCTGATCCGGCCGTGAGCTCACCGGCCTGGGGTCACCTCACGCGGCGGTTCTTCGGGGCCCTGCGGCCGGGAGGTGACAGCCCCGCCGACCGGGCCTGGGTCGAGTCGGTGCTGGAGCCGCCCGAGCTGGCCCTCTGGACCCGCCAACCCGGCTTCGACCGGCGCCACAGCGCCGAGGTCGCCCGGGCGGTGGAAGCGGCCCTGGCCGGCGGTCCCCACGCCGGCGACACCCGGTGGCCGGCCTGCGCCCTCCTCCACGACATCGGCAAGCTCGCTTCCGGGCTGGGCGTGGCCGCCCGGGTGCTGGCCACCCTGGTCGGGCGGGCCACCGACGGGGCCGTGGCCGATTGGGAGGAGTACCGGGGTCTGCGCCGCCGGATCGCCCTCTACCTCCGCCACCCCGAGCTCGGCGCCGACATGATCGAGGTGGCCGGCGGGCGGGCCGAGGTGGCCCACTGGGCCGGCGCCCACCACAACCGGGCCCGGCTCGATCCCACCCTGGTTCCCGCCCCGGTGGTCGCCGCCCTGGTGGCGGCGGACAACGATTGAAGAATCGACATCGAACGGCCAAATCGTCATGGATCCGCAACGTGACCGCCGCGGCGTCGTCAGATGTCGCTGGCATCATGAACTTCGTGAACAGGACATGGTCGACAGCCACCAGCTGGGGAACCACAGCCCGTTTGCATCTCACTCCTTTCTTCTCAACTGGTTTGGCGTCGAGCGACGGCGCCACTGCCGCCTGACGATCCCGAACCCGGTACCGCTGCCGGGTCGGGGGAGAACGGGCAGCGTCGCTCGACGCAAGCTGCAAGAAACGCACCTTCGTGGCCGGTTCCACAGACCGGCCGCCGCCACCGGGGGTCCCTGCTGCAGCCGCTGTGACGATCGGGCGGGAGAGGTTGGCCGCGAGCGACCTCCCCGCCCGATTGTCGCGTTCGGCTCCGTTTCACGCCGCGGGGTCGCGTCCGGTCGGCCGCCGACCCGAGTGCCCCGACCGCCGACAGTTGGCGCGCCCACGCCGGCCAGGAACGCCGCTGGCTGCGTCCTCCTCCTCGCCGTAGGCCGCTATGTCTCGTCGTGCGTCCTTGCCAGCGACGCCCCTGGCTCGGCGTGAGCATCACCACTGTCGCCGGCCGGGGCACTACCCTCGGGATCCGTGCCGTACGAGGTTCACACGCCCGTTTTCGAGGGCGACCTCGAGCTGCTCACCCAGCTCGTCTCCCGCCAGGAGCTCGACGTCTTCGGGCTCTGCCTGGCGCCGCTGGTCGAGGCCTTCCTGGCCGAGGCCAGGGCGGCCGTCGCCTCGGGCGCCGAGCCCCACGACCTCGACACCTCCACCGAGTTCCTGCTGCTGGCCGCCACCCTGGTCGAGCTCAAGACCCGGTACCTGCTCATCGAGGACGACGACGAGGTCCCCGACGAGCTGCCGACCCCGGAGGACCGCGACCTCCTCCTGGCCCGGCTCCTCCAGGGCCGCACCTTCAAGGAGGCGGCCCGGGTGCTGGCCGCGCTGATCCGGGCCGCCGACCGCTGCGCTCCCCGCCGGATGGGCCCCGAGGAACCCCTGGCATCGGTCGACATCGACCCGCTGGAGTCGGTCTCGGCCGACGAGCTCCGCACCGCCCTCTTCCGGGCCCTGGCGCCGCGGCCGGTCGTCGACCTGTACCACGTGACCCCGATCCGGGCCAGCGTCAGCGACGCCATCGACCGGGTGCTGGGGGCCCTGACCCGCTGCGAGCAGCTCTCCCTCTTCGACCTCAACACCGAGGAACCCGCCGACCGGCTGGAGTACATCGTCCGCTTCCTGGCCGTCCTCGAGCTCTTCAAGCGGGGGCTGGTGGAGATCGAGCAGATCGACGCCTTCGGCGACCTCGTCGTCCGGGCCGCCCCGCCCGAAGAGCCCACCATCGACGAGGCTCCCCCGGGTTGGGAGGAGCCGGCCCGGCCATGACCGAGCACCGAAGCAACGGCGAGCCGGAGGGTCTCGAGAGCGCGGCCTCGCACGTTGCTGAGGTGCGAGCAGACGACGACGACCTGGACGACTGGGAGTACCCGGCGTCGGAGGGCGCCCCCCCCGAGGGCGATGAGGCGGGGACGGAGGCGGCGCCGGAGGCTGCCTTCGAACCGGCGACACCTGAGCCAGAGGTGGCAGTCCACACCGCGCCACCGGCACCGGAGCCGGAGGCTTCCCGCCAGCCGGACGAGTGGCGGCGGGCCATCGAGGCCGTGCTCATGGCCGCCACCGAACCGGTCGAGCCGCAGGTGCTGGCCCAGCTGATCGAGCGGCCGGTCGCCGAGGTTGAGGGCCTGTGCGCCCTGCTGGCCGCAGAATGCGCCGGCCGCGGCTTCATTCTGGTCAAGGTGGCCGGCGGCTACCGCTTCCAGACTCACCCCGAACTGGCGCCCTACGTCGAGCGCTACCTCCTCGAAGGCCGCCACGCCCGGCTGTCGGCCGCCGCCCTCGAGACACTGGCGGTCATCGCCTACAAGCAGCCGGTGACCCGCTCCCAGCTCTCGGCGGTGCGGGGCGTCGACGTTGACGGCGTCGTCCGCAGCCTGCTCGACCGGGGGTACATCGAGGAGGTCGGCCGGACCGAGGGGGTCGGGCATCCGGTCCAGTACGGGACGACCCGCCTGTTCCTCGAGCGCCTGGGGCTGGAATCGCTGGAGAAGCTCCCGGCGCTGGCCGATCTCGTCCCCGATCCAGGTGTCATGGAGGAGCTCGAGGCCCGGCTGGCCGAGTCCTCCCGGGGCGGTATCCGGTTCGATCCGGTCCGCCGGCGGCGGACCGCTCCCGCCCGGCCCGGCGCGGGTCAGGCGACCTTGAGCGACGTCGACCCGGCGTGGGACGCCCCGGTGGATTGACCGGGCCAGGGTCCGAGGGCCCGGGGCCGGCGGTCCCCCCGGAGGGCGGTGAGCGGCTCCAGAAGGTCCTGGCCCGGGCCGGGTTCGGATCCCGGCGGGCCTCCGAAGCCCTGATCGAGGAAGGCCGGGTCGCCGTCAACGGGGAGGTGGCCTCGCTGGGGCGGCGGGTGGACCCGGAGCATGACCACGTGATGGTTGACGGCGTCACCATCCCCGTCCGGTCGGGGTTCGTCTACTACCTGCTCAACAAGCCGGTCAGGGTGGTCACCACCGCCCACGATCCTGAGGGCCGCCCGACCGTGGTCGATCTCGTCCCCACCGACCCCCGCGTGTTCCCCGTCGGGCGGCTCGACTGGGACACCGAAGGGCTCCTCCTCCTGACCAACGACGGAGACCTCGCCCAGGGGCTCGCCCATCCGAGCCGCGGGGTGCCGAAGACGTACCTGGCGGAGGTGACCGGGGTGCCGGGGCGGGCCGCCCTCCGGCGCCTCCGGGAGGGCGTCGACCTCGACGACGGCCGCACCGCTCCGGCCCGGGCCCGCCTGGCCCAGGCGACACCGACCGGGGCCGCTCTGGAGATCGTCATCCACGAGGGCCGCAACCACCAGGTGCGGCGGATGTGCGAGGCGGTCGGTCACCCGGTTCGTCGCCTCGTCCGCACCCGTTTCGGGCCACTGCACGAGAACCGCCTCGCTCCGGGTCAATGGAGGCCTCTTACACAAGCCGAAATTCGAGCGCTCTACGCTGCAATCGAGCCTGTAATTTCCGAGGCCGGAGATGGCACTGAGGTTTAAGATTCCCTTGTGGCACAAGAGTGTCGCCACTGTGTGAATCTCAATCATTTGTTGATGGATCGTTCTTTCCTGTCCTATTTGTTTGTCGTGGCTTTTGGGTTGACAGCGGCACTGGTTGGATAAAGAGTGTGTTGGGGCACTGTTCGCTGCAACGGGCAGACGGGGATGGACGAAACTTACGAGGATCAGCAGCAGCTGAGAGCATTAGCGATGCGTGTAGCTGCTATTGAGGACAATGTTGCGTTCCTCGAGGAATGGTGCGAGGAGCAGCAGGACACCCTCGACCGAAACGTGGGGACGGTCGGATACGACTACGAGACCGACGCCGAGACCGACACCGGTCCCGAGCCCGAGCGACGCGCTGTGTTGCGGGTCGTCGACCTCCGCGACACGGCCGACTCGGCGGAGTCCGACGAGGTCGACATGATCGTCGCCGTCGTCGAGACCGAACATGACCGCAAGGTCCGCCAGCTCCGCACCCAGATCAACCGCCTCCGCATGCGTCTGGCGGCGTCGATGGCGCCTCCCGACGAGTTGCCGTCAGGGCGCCGGGCGGCGCCGGCGAAACGCCCGGTCAGCGTGAGGACAGCAGGTCGTACAGCTCCATGAGGACCCGTCGGGCCCGGGGGTCGAGGCGCCGGTCGGACTCCAGGACCTCGAGCAGGGCCATCGGCGGCCCGAGCGGCGGCAGATCCCGCACGGACGGCGCCTCCACGTAGCGCCGCTGGCACTGGCGCATGAGCTCGCCCGGGTCGAGGAGGAGCGCCCGGGCCATGCGGACGAGCGTCTCGTCGGTGGGGTGATCGTTCTGGCCGGCCTCGATTTGGCGCCAGGTGGTGTTCGACACCCGGGCACGCCGGGAGGCCTCGTTCTTCGATAGGCCCAGACGACGGCGGTGCTCACCGATGTACTGGCCGACCGCGGCCCAATCGACCCCGTCCGTCTGCTCGCTCTTCGACGGTTCGGCCACGATGCGTCCCACCTCTCCTGTCGCCGTGCGCTCTCCGTGTTGACTCCCTCCGATACTGCTTGAAAGTAAGTCCTTCTACAAGCATTCCCGCACACTTCGCCGAGCGGCCCCGGAGCTTTGGCTCGATTTACCTGATTTCGACGAAGTTCTTGTCAATGAGGTGCGAATTGCGTACCATTGTGGCGTGGCAGGAGTCATGTGGGGAGTGGGCATCGGAGTCGCAGTTGTCGCTGCAGAGTGGGCGAGTCGGTGGGCTCGGCACCGCTGCGACGAGGCTCTGGCCGGTGCCCGCTTGATGCCGGTCCCCGCCGAGCGGTCGTTCGCCTTGATCGCCGGGCTCGAGGACCGCTCCCAAGATCGAGCGCAGGTGCGTCAGCAGCGTGCCTTCCAGCAGGCGCTCGACATAGAACGGCGGGGTGGCGCGTTCCTGGCCCGGCGCGCCACCCCGACCGTTCAACCCGACAACCACAGCGCCTGAACCGCCAGGCGTCATCGCATACGCTCGCGCCATGACGGCACGGGAACCTCGTCTGCTCGCGCTGCGGGGAGCGATCACGCTCGAAGCCGACACGCGCGACGAGGTCTCCGAGAAGACCCAGCGGCTGGTGAAGGAGATGCTGGCCCGCAACGACGTCAACCACGACGACCTCGTCAGCATCATCTTCACGGCCACGGACGACGTCACCAGCGAGTTCCCGGCGACGGCGGCCCGGGCACTGGGGCTCGGCGACGTGCCGCTGCTGTGCGCCCGGGAGCTGGGCATCGCCCACGGCATGCCGTTGTGCGTGAGGGTGCTGATGCACCTCTACAGCGAGCGCGGCCGCGACGAGCTGCACCACGTCTACCTCGAAGGCGCCCGCGTCCTGCGGGACGACCTTCCGGAATAAATGAGTACTCGAATTTCATTCGATGGCCAGCAGTAGCAGCATGAAATTCGAGTACTCACCGGGCACGGTTGCGGTGGTCGGCACCGGCCTGATCGGCGGGTCGCTCGCTCTCGCCCTGCGGCGGGCCGGGCTGCGGGTGCAGGGTTACGACGCCGACGCCCAACGGCTGGCCCGGGCGGTGGATCGGGGCGTGATCGACGTCGGCGCCGGCTCCCTGGCCGAGGCCTACGCCGGTGCCGACGCGGCCTTCGTCGCCGTCACCGTGTCGGCGGTGGCCGACGCCGTGGCTGCGGCCCTCGACGCTGGGGTCGGAGCCGTGTCCGACGTCGGATCCGTCAAGGCACCGGTCGTCCGGGCCGTCGAGGCCCAGGTGGGCGGGGCCGCCTCCCGATTCGTCGGCGGCCATCCGATGGCCGGTTCAGCCGGGGAGGAGGGCATCGAGGGGGCCGACGCCGATCTGTTCGTCGGCGCCGCCTGGGTTCTGACCCCGACCGCCACCACCGATCCTGGGGCGTTCACCGCGGTGCGGGACCTCGTCGCCCTCACCGGGGCCAAGATCATGGCCGTCGAGCCGGAGCTGCACGATGAGCTGGTGGCCATCGTCAGCCACCTGCCGCACCTGGCTGCCAGCGCCGTCATGCACCTGGCGACCGACGACGAAGCCAACCACGAGACGCTGCGCCGGTTGGCCGCCGGCAGTTTCCGGGCGTTGACGCGGGTGTCGGGACGGTCAGCCGGCATCTGGCCCGACATCTGTGTCGAGAACCGGGCGGCGATCCTCGGCGTCCTCGACCGCTACATGAAGGAGCTGGAGCGGGTCCGGGAACTCGTCGCGGCGGAGGAGCGGGGGCCCCTGCTCGACTTCTTCGAGATCGCCCGGGCCGAGGTGTCGAACCTGCCGGAACGGGCGGCCAGCGCCGGGCCGCTGGTGGAGCTGTCGATGCCGGTGCCCGACCGGCCCGGTGTTCTGGCCGAGGTGACCACTCTGGCCGGCCGCCGCGGCGTCAACATCGTCGACCTCGACATCAGCCACGGCCCGACCGGCGGCGTCCTGCTGATGGTCGTGCCGGCGTCGGGGGCCGACGCCATCGTGACCGGCCTCGGCGAGCTCGGCTATCACACCACCCGCCGGGAGCTGGGGTGACCGCCACGGAAGCGATGCCCACCGACGGGCTGCCGGCCGAGCTGGCGGTCACCGGCCCCCGGCCGCTGCGGGGACGGCTGCGGGTGCCGGGGGACAAGTCGATCTCGCACCGGGCCCTGCTCTTCTCCGCCCTGGCCTCGGGGACCAGCCGCCTGTGGTGGCTGGCCGACGGCGACGACGTTGTCCGCTCCCGTCTGGCCATCGAGGCCCTGGGCGCCAAGGTCCGCGCCGGAGCGGGCTCGCCGGGCGAAGCGGCGGTCGCCGGCGAGCGGATCGGTCCCGTGCTGATCGTCCGGGGCGCCGGGTTCGGCGGCCTGGTCGAGCCTGAGACCGTGATCGACTGCGGCAACTCCGGCACCTCGATCCGGCTGCTGGCCGGGGTCCTGGCCGGGCGGCCGTTTCACAGCGTGCTCACCGGCGACTCGTCGATCGCCCGCCGGCCGATGGGCCGGGTCGTGGATCCCCTCCGGCGGATGGGCGCCCATATCGACGGGCGCGACGGCGGCCGTCTGGCGCCCCTGACGATCCGGGGCGGCGGCCTGCGGGGCCTCCGCCACGAGCTGGCCGTGGCCAGCGCCCAGGTCAAGACCGCCCTGTTGCTGGCCGGCCTCCAGGCCACCGGCGCCACCGAGGTGACCGAGCCGGCGCTGTCCCGCGACCACACCGAACGGCTGCTCCCGGTCATGGGCGCCCGCCTCGAGGCCGTGGCCGGCGGCGTGCGGGTCGAGCCGGTGGCGGCCGGGGGGCTGACCCCGATCGACCTGGCCGTCCCCGGTGACCCGTCGGCGGCGGCCTTCTTCGTCGTCGGGGCCTGCATCACCCCCGGCTCCGACCTCGTGGTGGAAGACGTCTGCCTCAACCCCACCCGCATCGGTTTCATCGACGTGCTCCGGCGGATGGGCGCCGACGTCGAGGTCGCCGTGAAGGAGGAGCGGGGCGGCGAGCCGGTGGGCGACATCCGGGCTGTCGCCTCGCCGCTGCGGGCCACGACGATGTCGGGCGACGAGATCCCCCGGGTGATCGACGAGATCCCCGCCCTGGCGGTGGCGGCCGCCTTCGCCGCCGGCGCCACCGAAGTGGCCGACGCCGCCGAGCTGCGGGTGAAGGAATCGGACCGGATCGGCACGATCGCCCAGGAGCTCTCCCAGTTGGGCGTGGCCGTCGAATCCAGGGCGGACGGACTCGTGATCACCGGCGGCGCCCCCCGCCCCGCCCTGCTCAAGAGTCACGGCGACCACCGGATCGCCATGGCGGCGGCCATCGCCGCCAACGCCTGCGACGGCCCGTCCACCGTGCGGGGCTGGCGGGCCGTCGCCTCGTCGTACCCCGGCTTTGCCGGCGACCTGGCCTCGGTGACGGCGTGACCACGCCGAAGATCCCCGTCGTCGCCATCGACGGCCCGGCGGGGTCGGGCAAGTCGACCGTGGCCCGGGCGGTGGCCGAGGCGCTCGGCCTCCCGGCCCTCGACACCGGCGCCATGTACCGGGCCGTGACCTGGGCCGTGCTCGACGCCGGGCTCGATCCGGCTGACGCCCCCTCGGTCACGGCTTTGACCGAGCGGCTCGACCTCGACGTCGGCCCGCCGGTGCGCGTCGGCGGCCGGGACGTGAACGACGCCATCCGCACGGCCGAGGTGAGCGGGGCCGTGTCGGTGGTGGCGGCGGTCCCGGAGGTCAGGGTCGTGCTGGTGGGAGCCCAGCGGGAGTGGATCGAGGTTCACGGCGGCGGCGTGGTGGAGGGACGGGACATCGGCACGGTGGTGGCCCCCGACGCGCTGCTCAAGATCTATCTGGTGGCCAGCGAGGAGGAGCGGGCCCGACGCCGCCAGCACCAGGACGATTCCGCCGGCGTGGCCGGCGAGGGTGGCAGACCGGCGAGCGAGGGTGGCGGCGGCCTCGACGCCACGCAGGAGGCCATCCGGCGCCGGGACGCCATCGACTCGGGGCGGGCCGCTTCACCGCTGGCAGTGGCGGCGGACGCCGTCGTGCTCGACACCACCGGCCTGTCCGTGGAGGGCGTCGTGGAGGAAGTGCTCCGCCGCTACCGCCAGGCGCTGGATTGGGCCCCGGGGGTTCGGGGGCATCCCCCGGAACGACAGCGGCCGTGAGCGATACGACCGCCACCCTGACTCCGAGCCCTCCGACGCGTTGGGAGCTCTTCGCCTACTGGTTCGTCCGGTCGTTGGTGGCCGGCGTGAGCAAGCTTCTCTGGCGCATCAAGGTCGTGCATCCGGAGCGGGTGCCGGCCCGGGGCGCCTGCGTGCTGGCACCATCGCACCGGTCGCTCCTCGACACGCCGTTCCTCTCCTGCGTGACCCGGCGGCGCATCCGCTTCATGGGGAAGGCGGAGCTGTGGAAGTACGGCTGGTCGGCCCGGTTCTTTTCCACTCTGGGGGGCTTCCCTGTCGACCGGGGAGCCCCCGACCGGGCGGCCATGCGGTCCGCCGAGGCGGCCCTGGCCGGGGGCGAGCCGCTCGGCATGTTCCCCGAGGGCACCCGGCGGTCGGGCCCGCTGGTGGAGGACCTGCACGACGGCGTGGCCTTCGTCGCCGCCCGCCGGGGGGTGCCGATCGTGCCGATCGGGATCGGCGGCAGCGAGCGCATCCTGGCCCGGGGCCGGAAGCTGCCCCGGCTGACGCGGGTCGTCATGGTGGTCGGCGAGCCCATCCACCCGCCGGCCCGGGAGCCCGGCGCCAGCGTCCGCCGGGGCGACGTCGCCGCCCTCACCGAGCAGCTGCGGGCGGCCGTGCAGGTGCTCTTCGACGAGGCCGAAGGGCTCGCTAGGAGTTCGCCTTGACCGGCCCGCCGGTGAAGACGGCCGCCGCCCCCCGGGCCAGGTCCTCGATGCTCAGGTCGCCGTCAGGGTCGTACCAGTAGTAGGTCCAGTTGGCCGCCCCCAGCACCAGGAAGGCGGCCGCCCGGGGCGAGATGGGGTGGCCGAGGGCGCCGGCGGCATCGGCGAAACGGTCGACGATCTGGCGCTCCAACGCCTTGACCTCCGCCCGCCACTCGGGCCGGAGCAGGTCGAGGCGGAGCAACAGCGGGGTGACGACCCGCAGCCGGGTGGAGAACGACCGGACGTAGGCGTCGACCAGGGCGGCCAGCCGGTCGCCGGGCTCGACCTCGTCGCCGGGATCGGCCGCCGCCAGATCGGCCACCACCTGCTGGAGCGACCCCTGGAGCAGGCCGTGGAGGAGGTGTTCCTTGGAGGCGAAGTAGTGGTACACGCCGGCCTTGGAGAACCCGGCCGCCTGGGCCACGTCGAGCATGGTCGCGCCCTCGTAACCCCGCTGAGCGAACACCTGACCGGCGGCGCCCAGGACGGCCGCAGCCTTGTCGTCGTGGTCGGGGGCGGTCGGTCGCGCCATCGCGGCCACAAGTCTGCCCCTTTCCGGCCTCCGGCGGTGGGTTTACGCGCCCCACCCGGCGGCCCCTATCCGGCCTGGACGGCGGTGAGACAGGCCAGGTCGACGATGTCGCTGACCGAACACCCCCGGGACAGGTCGTTCATCGGCCGGGCCAGGCCCTGGAGGAGCGGGCCGATGGCGGCCGCCCCGCCGAGCCGCTGGGCCAGCTTGTAGCCGATGTTGCCGGCGTCGAGGTCGGGGAAGACCAGCACGTTGGCCTGACCGGCGATGGGGCTGCCCGGCGCTTTGCTGGCGGCCACCTCGGGGACGATCGCCGCGTCGACCTGCAGCTCGCCGTCGACGCTGAGTGCCGGCCGCCGGGCCAAAATAAGCTGCGTCGCCCGCACCACCTTGTCGACCTTGGCGTGCACCGCGCTGCCCTTGGTCGAGAAGCTGAGGAGGGCCACCCTGGGCTCGACCTCGAGGAAGGCGGCGGCCGTGCCGGCCGAGGCGATGGCGACATCGGCCAGCTGCTCGGCGGTGGGGTCGGGGATGACGCCGCAGTCGGCGAAGACGAGCGCCCCACCGGCGCCGACCCCGGTGTTGGGGAAGACCATCACGAAGCAGCCCGACACGCTGGTGACGCCCTTGGCCGGGCCGATGCCGTGCAGTGCGGCCCGCACGGTGGCGGCGGTGGTGGTGGCGCACCCGGCCACGCACCCGTCCGCCTCGCCACCCGTGACCATGAGCGAGGCGAACAGCAGCGGGTTGGCGACCGCGGCGCGGGCGCCCTCCTCGGTCAGCTCGCACTGGCGGCGGAGCTCGAGGTACCGCTCGGCGAAGGCATCACGCCGTGCAGCGATGAGGTCGGGTTCGACGAGGATGGGTTCGGCCAGCCCTTCGCCGGCCAGGATGCGGGCCGCCTCCTTCACCCGGGGGTCGTCGCACTCCGGCAGGGCGATCCGGCGGGGATGGGCGCGGGCCCGGTCGCGGATTCGGGTGAGGACGGCGTTGGCGGCCGGAGCCGATGTCGTTTGCGTTTGCGCTGCCGTCATTCGACCCCGTCGAGGAGGCCGGCCTCGACCTCGACCTCGGTGGCCAGGAGGTACTGCGCGTAGGTCTTGCCCTGGGGGTCGAGGATCAGCGACATCGTCCCGCCGCCGCCGAGGCTCTCGTGGAGAAGGAAGTTGACGGCCAGGAGGTTCGGCACCTCGTGGCGCTCCACCTCGCCCTGGCAGATGCCGGCGAAGCGCTTCTTGACGAAGGCCGGCGTGAGATGCTCGACCATCCAGCCGTGGATCGCCTCGCTGCGGGCCAGGACGCCGACGTTGCAGGTGTCGCCCTTGTCGCCCGAACGGGCCAGGCACAGCCGGCTGAGGGGCACCTTCACGGTGGCGCCGCCCCCGGCGGGTCGGGGAGGCGGAGGATCGGGTGTGAACGGCGGCGCCGGCCGGTGCGGCGGCGGCCAGATTCGGCGGCTTCACCTGGCCCCCCACAGGGACCTCCGGTTGGGGGACGTCGACCTCGTCGTCGCCGACCACCACCCGCATCGGCACGCTGGCGCGGTCGATCAGAGCCGGCCAGTACCCGACGACCTCGGAGGCCCGGGGCCGCCCCTGGTCGGCCAGCACGGTGATCCCGGGGACCGATCCGAGCACCCGGGGCACCACCTGCACGCCGAAGCGGTTGTTGATCTTGTCGGCGTCGGAGTCGCGGACCGCCAGCTGGACCATGATCTCGCTCGGTTCGGAATCGGTGAGCGGCGGGTGGGTGGCGTTCCAGGCCAGGAACTGCGTGCAGGTGTCCTCGAACAGATCGGTGCCGCCGGCGCACTCCCAGACCAGCTGGGCCACCTTCTCGGCCTTGGCCAGCGAATCGGGGCCGGTGACGACGAGGCGGCCGAAGGCCCGGTAGCCGTGGGAGAAGCTGACCGACACCTTGAGCTTCTCCGGCGGCGGCTCGCCCACGATCCCGCTGACCTTGACGCGGTCGGATCCGTCCTGGGTGAGTCGGATGGAGTCGAAGCGGGCGATGCAGTCCGGTGCCAGGTACTGCGGCGCGCCCATCTCGTAGAGGAGCTGCTCGCTGACGGTGTGGACGCTGCAGAGACCGCCCGTCCCCGGGTGCTTCGTCACCGTGAACGTGCCGTCGGGGAAGGCCTCGACGAGGGGGTACCCGAGGTTGGAGTGGCTCTTCACCTTGTGCCAGTCGGTGAAGTTGCCGCCGGTGCATTGCGTGCCGCACTCGATGATGTGGCCGGCCACGATCCCGGCGGCGAGCCGGTCCCAGTCGTCGGCCGCCCAGCCGAACTCGTGGATCATCGGGGCCAGGGTCACGCCGGTGTCGGTCACCCGCCCGGTGATGACGACGTTGGCGCCCATCTCGAGCGCCTTCACCACCGGCGCCGCGCCGAGATAGACGTTGGCCGACATGACGTTGTCCCGCTCGTCGGACAGGGGCCGGCCGGTCTCCATGTTGGCCAGCGGCTGGCCGCCGCCGATGAGGTCGTCGAGGCGCTCGAAGATGTCGTCGCCGAGGACAACGCCGACCCGCACCCGGTCACCGATGCCGAGCTCTCCGGCCAGCTTCTCCACCGCCGCCTTGCACCCCAGGGGGTTCACCCCGCCGGCGTTGGAGATGACCTTGATGTTCCGCTCCACGCAGGCCGGCAGCACGTCGCGGAGCTGGGTGACGAAGTCGGTGGCGTAGCCGGCGTCGGGTTTGCGCTGGCGCTGCTTCTGGAGGATCGCCATGGTCACCTCGGCCAGGTAGTCCATGACGAGGTAGTCGACGGGGCCACCCTCCACCTGGCGGCGTGCCGCGGTCGGATCGTCTCCCCAGAAGCCGCCGCAGTTGGCGATGACGATTCGGTCTGCCGGCATCGGTGCCCTCCCGTTCCATCCCCCAGGGGGATTGTAAGGAGGGCCGCCCCCGATTCCCTGAACGGGGGACAGCGCCGAGGCGCTACTGGTTGCCGGCCGCCCGCCGGGCCAGGTCCCCGAAGACGCCGGTGGAGATCTCGCCGCTGGTGCGGACGGCAACCTTGCCCGACCCGTCCAGGGCGACGAAGTAGGGGAAGGCGCTCAGGCCGAAGGCGTCGGCCGCCTTGCCGTCATCGGAGTCGGCCAGGGTCTTGGCCGTCCACCCTTCCTTCTCCAGCCAGGCCGACGGCGGGTAGTTCGGCCGATTCGACGCCACGCCCGTCGACACGGTGTAGAGGTCGACACCAGCCGGAAGCTGGTTCGACTTCAGGTAGTCGGCCAGGATCGGGATCTCCTTCTGGCAGTGGGGGCACCAGTGGGCGACGAAGACCACGAGCTTCGCCCGGCCGTCGTTGCGGATCTCGACCGGGCTGCCGTCGAAGGATTGCCCGCTCACCTCGGGCGCCGCCGTGCCAACCGCCGAGTCGGTTCCGCCGCCCGGTTCGTACCCGGGCAGGGCGGTGCCGGTCACCGTCACCGCTTGGGTCTCGGCGAGACCCTCGGCCGACTCCTTGTCGTCGCCGGAGCCGCCGGAGGTGGCGATGGCCGCCACGGCCAGGATGAGCACGAGGGCGGCGGTGCCGATCCACAACCACGGCGGCTGCTTCTTCCGGGCGGCGGCGACGGCGCTCCCCTTGCGCTTGGGCTTAGTGGTGGCCATGTACTTCGCTCCTCAAGAGATCGGAGGGATCCCCGGGGGTCCGGGGGTGTCCCCCGGGGACTCCGTGGTCACCGGCCCGGGAGATCACCAGCAGCGTAATGATCAACAGGAAGCCGGATAGGGCCATGGTCGGGATCGTCAGGTAGCCGAGCCGCTCGACCCAGATGAGGGAGCAGGGGTTCGTGGGGTCGCAGCTGGTGCTCTCCTTCACGATGCCCTGCTCCACCAGAATGTGGTAGGTGCTGATCATTGCGCCGATCGACGCCAGACCCAACGCCAACGGCCGAACCCGGGTGAAGCTCTTCCAGGCGACGATGGCGAGGAGGGGGACCAGCGGGTACATCGCGTAGCGCTGGTACCAGCACAGCTTGCAGGGCGGGAAGTTCGCCACTTCGGAGAAGTAGAGGCTGCCGACCATGCAGACTGCCGCCACCAGGGCCGCCAATGTGAGTGCCGAGGGCGCCACCGCCGCAACCGCCTGCTGTCGCAGCCGGCGCAGGGCGGGTGAGAAGCGGCCGCCGACGGCCAGAACGAGCGCGGCCGTGGTGGCCAGCTCGGCGACCACGGCCAGCAGGGCCAAGAAGAGCGAGACGGTGTCGACGGTCATGATGCGGGCCCTGACCGCTCACCCCTTGAGAGCGGCCAGGGTGTCGGAGGCGTTGACCGACCGGTCGGTGGAGAACGAGCCGCCCAGGGCGGCCGCCGCCGGGACGCTCCCGCCGGTGGCCAGGGCGGCGACGGCGTCGAGCACCGGCATGACCTCTCGGAGGGTGCGGGGCGGCGGGAAGTACTCCTCCTCGTCGGTCACGTCGACCTCCTCGACCCCCGAGCGGGGGGCGAGCCGGGAAATGACGGCCTGGACGACGTCTTCGGGAGCGCTGGCGCCGGCGGTCACCCCGACGATCCGGGCCCCGGCCAGGGCCGCCTCGTCGAGCTCCTCCACGCCGTTGATGCGCTGCACCACCGGGCAGCCGACGTTCCTGGCCACCTTTTCCAGGGCCAGCGTGTTCGACGAGTTGGCGCTGCCGATGACCAGAACGGCGTCGGCCCGGCTGGCGATGGCGGTGAGCGCCGCCTGACGGTTGGTGGTGGCGAAGCAGAGGTCGTCGCGCGTCGCCGTCCACAGGCCGGGGTACTTCGACCGGGCCCGTTCCACCACCCCCTTCCAGTCGCCGAGCGACAGGGTGGTCTGGGCCAGGACGGCGACCTTCGTCGGGTCGTCGACCGCGGCGCCGTCGACGTCGCCCTCGTGCTCCACGAGCCGCATGGCGGCGGGCGCCTCGGCCAGCGTGCCGATCGCCTCGTCGTGGCCGGCGTGGCCGACGTAGAGGATCGTGTATCCCTTCCCGGCCCGCACCCGGGCCTCGTGGTGGACCTTGGTCACCAGCGGGCAGACGGCGTCGACCACGAACCGGCCCCGGTCGCGGGCGGCCGACACCACATCGGGCGCCGAGCCGTGGGCCGAGAGCATCACCGGCGCTCCGGCGGGCACCTCGTCGATGGAGTCGACGAACACCACGCCGAGGTTCCGGAACCGTTCGACGACGAGCCGGTTGTGGACGATCTCGTGGTAGCAGTAGACGGGCGGCTCGAACACCCGGACCATCCAGGCCAGGGCCTTGATGGCCATCTCCACGCCGGCGCAGAAACCCCGGGGGCGGGCCAGCAGCACCTTCTCCACATCCATCTCTTACGAGGCTACCGGGTCGCGCTCCTACACTCGGCTGCATGTCCTCGCCCAGGGTGGTCAGCGTGGCGCCCGGTTCGCCGGCCGAGCGCGCCGGTCTGCGCCCGGGCGACGAGCTGCTCACCCTCAACGGCGAGGCGCCACGCGACGTCATCCGCTACCGGGTGCTGGCCGACGAGGCGGTGGTCGACCTCGACGTCCGGAGAGGTGGCCTGGAACGGGCTGTGCGGGTGGAGAAACGGGCCGGGGAGCCGCTGGGCGCCGAGGTCCACAGCGCCCTGTTCGACCGGGTCCGCACCTGCGACAACCACTGCCCGTTCTGCTTCATCTACCAGCTGCCCAAGGGCATGCGGAAGAGCCTCTACGTCAAGGACGACGACTACCGCCTGTCGTTTCTCTACGGAAACTTCACCACGTTGACCCGCTTCACCGAGGCGGACCTCGAGCGCATTCTCGACGAGGGGCTCGGCCCGCTCTACGTCAGCATCCACTCGACCGACCCGGAGCTGCGGGCCCGGCTGCTGCGGAACCGGCGGGGGGCCACCAGCCTCCGGTGGCTGCGGCTGCTGCTCGACCACGGCGTCGAGGTCCACGGCCAGGTGGTCCTCTGCCCCGGTGTGAACGACGGGCCTGCGCTCGACGAGACGTTCCTCGGCGTCCTCGACCGGTTCCCGGAACTAGCCAGCGTCGGCGTCGTGCCGCTCGGGTTGAGCGACCACAACACCGAGCCCGACATGCGCCTCCACGCCCCGGGCGAGGCCACGGCGGTGATGGCTGTCATCGACCGGTGGCAGCAGACCTTCCTCGATGTCCTCGGCCGGCGGATGGTCTTCGCCGCCGACGAGTACTACCTGATGGCCGGCCGGCCCTTCCCCGCAGCCGGTGAGTACGAAGGCTTCCCCCAGCACGAGAACGGCATCGGCATGGCCCGCACCTTCTATGCCGAGGTGGAGGCGGCCCTGGCCGGCTCGCCATAAAGGTCGAGGTTCCCCATCGAGGCGGATTCTTCCAATGGGTGGACGGCGCCCCGGCTGAGGGCTACCGGTCCCCGCGGCGGGAGGGCGCCGTCGGCCTGGCGATGGCGCCGCACCGAGTCGAAGGGCCCGCGGACAAGGTGGCGTTGCTGACGGGGGAGTACGGCGCCCGGGTGCTCGAGCCGGTGCTGCCCGGGCTGGCCGAGGTCGCCGGGCGGCCGGTGCGGGCCCTGCCCGTCCCCAACCGGCTCTTCGGCGGGAACATCGCCGTCACCGGGCTGCTGGCCGGCGCCGACATCGCCGCCGTCCTCGACGCAGAGCCGGCGCAGGGTGTCCGCTACCTGCTGCCGGACGTGGCCCTCTCCCGGGGCGTGTTCCTCGACGGGACGGGTCCTGGCGAACTTCCCCGGCCGGTCGAGGTCGTGGGCACCGGCGGCGACGCTCTGGTGGAGGCGCTGCGATCGTGAGCATCAGCGTGAGGAGGAACGGGGTGCCGGTCGTGGCGGTTGTCGGCCGGCCCAACGTCGGCAAGAGCACGCTCGTGAACCGCATCGTCGGGCGGCGGGAGGCGATCGTCGAGGAACGGCCGGGGGTCACCCGCGACCGCAAGGTCCTCGACGCCGAATGGGTGGGGCGGGCGTTCTCCGTGGTCGACACCGGCGGGTGGATCCGCAGCGACGAGGCGCTGGCCCGGCAGGTCAGCCTCCAGGCCGAACGGGCCATCGACGAGGCCGACGTGGTGGTGCTGGTCGTCGACGGTGCAGTCGGCCCCGTCGACGAGGACGCCGCCGTGGCCGGGATTCTCCGCCGCTCGACCAAGCCGGTGCTGCTGGCGGTCAACAAGGTCGACGACGCCAACCGGGAGTCCGACGCCTGGGACTTCACCCGCCTCGGCCTGGGGGATCCGATCGCGGTCTCGGCGCTGCACGGCCGCGGCAGTGGGGAGTTGCTGGACCTGATCGTGGAGCAGCTGCCCCCCGAAGGGGAGGAGGCCCCCGACGTCACCGTCGATCTCGACGGGGAGGGTCTCGCCGTCGACGGGGAGGGTCTCGGTACGGCCGACAAGCCGTTCTCCGTGGCCATCGTCGGGCGGCCCAACGTCGGGAAGTCGACGCTGTTCAACCGGCTGGTGGGGGAGGATCGGGCCGTCGTCCACGACGCCCCCGGCACCACCCGGGACACGATCGACACCGTGGTCGAGACCGACGACGGTTGGCTCCGGTTCATCGACACCGCCGGCATGCGGCGGAAGAGCCGCATCGACGAGAACACCGAGTACTACAGCCTGGTCCGGGCGTTGCAGGCCATCGACCGGGCCGACGCCGCCCTCCTCGTCATCGCCGCCACCGAAGGCGTGACCCACCAGGACCAGCGGCTGGCCGAGCGGATCGACGCCTCGGGCTGCGCCGTCGTGGTGGTGCTCAACAAGTGGGACGTGCTCAGCCCCGACGACCGCGACGGCGTCCTGGTCGACGTGGCTGACCGGCTGTCGTTCCTGTCCTACGCCCCCGTCCTCAAGACCTCGGCGCTGACCGGCCGCAACGTGACCAGGCTCCTGCCGGCGCTCTTCCAGGCCCGCGACGAGTACCACCGGCGGGTGCCGACCCGGGCCCTCAACGAGGTGCTGCAGGCGGCGCAGCTGGCCCATCCGCCGCCGGCCGAGCGGGGACATCGGCCCCGGATCCTCTACGCCACCCAGGGGGCCACGGACCCGCCGACGTTCACGCTCTTCACCACCCGGGAGCTCCCCGCCGGCTATCTCCGGTATCTGGAGCGGAAGATCCGGGAGGCGTTCTCGATCGGCCCGACGCCGATCAAGCTCCGGGTTCGTCGTCGAAACCAGAGGTGATCCCGAGGCGGAGGCGGGCCAGCTCCCGCTTGCTCGGGGCCAGCGGAACGCCCTCCTCCCAACCGTCGAGCTCCTGGCGGGGCCGGGGACTGCGGCGGGGCCCGACGGGGAGGGCAGCCGCCACGGCCAGGCGGGGTCGATCCCGACCCGTCAACCCGACGACGACGGCGCCGACCAGCAGGGCCACGCCGCCGAAGAGCAGCAGCCGGCGGGTGGCGTCGCCGGTCACCACCAGCTCGCCCTTCGGGGCCGCGGCCGGGTCCCGGCGCTCCGTCCCGGCGGCGTCGACATCCGTGCCGGGCGCCGGGGCGAAGACCGGAACGGCTGCGCCGGGTGCGGCCGTGGCGCTCGTGGTCTCGTGGGCGGGCTGCGTCTCGGTCGCCGCCACCGCCCCCGGCGGCCCGGGGGCGCCGTAGCTGGGAGCGGGACCGGGGGCGGAGGCAGTCCTGGGACCGGTTGACGACCCCGCCGGCCGGCTGTTCGGGTCGCTCGGATCGATTCCGGGGGGTGAGTCGGAGTCGGAGCCGGATTCGGACCCTGAGCCGTTGCGGGCCGCTGGAACGTTCGGGGGCGGCGCGTCCGGCGTCGACCCCGTCTGCTGCGGCGAGACCTCCGACTCGTCCGGGTCACCACCGGGCCGGCCGTTGTAGCTGAAGGTGGAGCCGGTCGTGTCGTCCGACTCCGTCGTGCCGTCGGACGGTTGCGGGGCAGTGGTGGCGGTCGTCGGCGGCGCGGTGGAGGCGGTCGCCGCCGGCCTCGTCGTGGGGGTGGCGCGGGGGGGAGCCGTTGTGGCCGTCGAAGTCGGGGTGGATCTCGTCGGCGGCGTCGAGGTCGTGGGAGTCGACGTCGCCGGTGTCGTGTCAGCCGAGCTGTCGCGGTCGCCGGTGCCGCTGTCGGTGTTGCTGTCGCTGTCGGTGGTGCCGTTGCCGTCCTTGGCCTCGTTGGCGTCCTTCGATCGGCGACGCTTCGACGACTTGTCGGACTTGCCGTCCGACCGGTCATCCGACTTGTCGTCCGAGGATGCCGTAGGGGCGTCGGCCGCCGGCCCGGCGGCCGCCGGGCTCGGCCCGGCCAGGGCCACGCCGCCGCCGAGCGAAAGGCCGGCCACGATGAGGAGGCCCCCGCCGGTGGCAAGGGCTTGGGTGGTGCGTCTCCGCAGGTCCATCTCGAATCCCGTGCGATGGATTTCCGACGCCTGGGAACCTGGCGCAGGCCACGGTCCCCAGAGGCCTCGTAAGGAACAACCGTGGCTACGCTACCACTGGCATCAGAGGACGCAAGGGGGTAATTCAGATTCATGCCCCTTACAATTGGCCGGCCGTTTACGGCTTGATTGCCTCCAGGACTGTCGTGACCATCCGGCCTGGAATCGGGGTCACGACCACCCCTGTGAGGCCGGCGGCCTCCAGCCAGGCCCGGTACTGCGAGGCGGTGTGGGCGTCGCCTCCGGCGGTGTTGACGATCATGGCCACCGAGAACGCCACAGCCAGGGGCGGGGACCGCCGATCCTCGTCGGGGACGATCTCCAGGATGACGACGCGGCCGCCCGGCGGCAGGGCGGCCACCACCCGGCCGAGGATCTCCTGGGCCCGGCTCGGCGAGAAGTCGTGGAGGACATTGGCCAGGACGGCCGTGTCGCAGCCGCCGGGCAGGACGCTTTCGAAGATATTGGCCGGGCAGGTGGTGATGCGGCCGCCGAGCCCGGCGTCGTCGATGTGGACGGCCGCCCGGGCCGCCACCGGCGGCTGGTCGACCAGGATGGCCTCGAGGTGGGGAAAGCGCCGGCACAGGGCGATGGAGACGGCGCCGGAGCCGCCGCCGACGTCCATGATCCGCCGGGCGGCGCCGAAGTCCACGGCCGCGGCCAGCCGCTCACCCATGGCCAGGGAGTGGCCGTGGAGGAAGTCGAGGAAGAAATCCTCGGGGAAGGCGTGATACCCCTCGGCGTCCTCGGGCAGCAGCTGGTGGTCAGCCCGCAGCGCGTCCTCCAGCTTCCCCCAGTCGGACCAGCACCACCGCTCGTCGAGGACGTAGTTCCGGAGTGAGTACTCGGAACCGGCGGCGAGGTAACGGGCGCCCAGCGGGGAGTTGCGGTATCGACCGGCCTCCTTCTCGAGCAACCCGGTGGCCACGCAGGTGTCGAGCAGGGCCCGGGCGGGACGGGCCGGCAGGCTGAGCGCCGCCTGGGCCTGCTCCAGCGTGAGCCCCTCCAGAGCGGGCGGCGACCCCAGCGCCTCGAACACTCCGAGCTGCACCGCGGCCATCACCGTCCGGGAAATCCAGAATCCCAGGAAGAGTTCGAGCACGTCGTCTGGATCAGGTACTAGAGTCACCGACTCAGCCTGCCTCACCCAAAACCGGCGTTCATCACTGCAGGGCTAGCTGCGGTGGCGAACGCCGGTTGGGTTTTCGGGGTACGAGCGCCGGGTTGGGCTCCGGCGCCGTCACGACCCGATCAGCGGCGGGTTAGGAAACCGTCGACGATGGCCCGGTGCTCGGGAGTGCTGAAGGAGTCGTGCTCGGCCGCCAGGGCGTACTCCAGCACACCCTCCGCCGCTCGCAGGAGGTGGATGTTCAGCGCCCGCTTGGTGGTCCGGACGGCCTGCGGCGGGAGGGCGGCCAGTCGCTCACCGAGCGCCAGGGCCTCGGGCATCAGCTGGTCGGCGTCGATGCACCGGTTGGCCAGGCCGAGGGTGACGGCCGTCGCGGCCGGGATCCGCTCGCCGGTGAAGAGGTACTCCTTGGCCCGCAGGATGCTGGTGAGGAGCGGCCAGGTCGCCGCGCCGCCGTCCCCGGCCGTGAGCCCGACGGCGACGTGCGGATCG
The DNA here is from genome assembly GCA_963723985.1 of uncultured Actinomycetes bacterium. GTDB lineage: Bacteria > Actinomycetota > Acidimicrobiia > IMCC26256 > BP-133 > BP-133. The sequence continues at coordinate 100,712 of CAVRTC010000003.1, read as the reverse complement.
GCCAGGTAGGCCGTGTGGGAGATGTACACGATGTCGCAGAGCAGCGCCAGGCTGCAGCCGAGGCCGACGGCGGGGCCGTTGACCGCCGCCACCACCGGGAGTGGGAATTCGAGCATCTCCCGGATGATCTGGCGCGCCTCTTCGATCATGATGCGCCGTTGGGCGACGTCTTCCCGCAGCCGCTGCAGCATGGGCATGTCGCCCCCGGCGGAGAATGCCGATCCGGCCCCCGTCAGTACCACGGCCCGAGCGGTCTGGTCACCGGCCAGGTGACGCCAGATGCCGGCGAGGGCACCGTGCAGCTCCGTGTCGACGGCGTTGAAGTTCTCGGGTCGGTTCAGGACGACGACCTTGACGCCATCACGGTCTTCGACGAGCAGGTGCGGGAAGAAGGGATTGTCCATGAGGCGTCGCCGGTTTCCTTTCCTTGGTGGCGGGTCCGGAGGTCGGCGCGGGCCCGATCGATCGCGTCCCACTGGTCACGGAACTGGGCCGAGGACCGGAGCACGACACCGGACCCGACCAGGGCGAGCCCGCCGATGCCGCCGGACACGATGTAGGCGATCATCTCGGCCAACGTGAGCGAGCCGGTGACGCGCACGAAGCCGACGACGATGAACAACGCCCCGGTGACGATCAGGACCACGGCGGCGGTGCGGCACCGTTCCGCCCCCGACGGGGAGTGGTCGTCCATCACGACGGGGCCGTCCGGGTGCGGGAGACGAGCGAGAGCCCGATCGTCCCCACCGCCGCCAGGCCGAGCAGGACGTACAGGGCCCTGGCCTCCGGTGCGAGGGCTCGCGAGGAACTCGCCGGGCGCGATGGTCGCGGCAGGGATGGTGCCGGGGATGGCGATGCGGAGACCTGGGCCGTTGGGGGAGGTGTCAGACCGAGCCCCGTCGAGCTGTCGGAGAACTCGGTTCCGAAGTCGTTGGTCGGACCAGCCGCCGACCGCGGCGACGGGGCAGCGGGCCGGGCTCCGGTCGTTGCGGGCTCGTTGTCCTTGGCGGTGTTGGGGGGCGGGGCCGCCACGACGGGGTCGGCGCCGGACGGGGCCGGGGAACGGTCGGCGTTCCCCTGAGCTTCCGGCGTGTCCGCCGCAAGCTCAGGGGTACCCACGAGGGCCGACGTGCTGCCGGCGCTCACCGCCGTGGTGGCCCCGCCGATGCGCAGGCTCAGCGTGCTCCGGGGCATCCCGGGAACGGGGGGTCCCTGATCGCGGCTGATCTCGAGGGCATCGGCCGTCGCACCACCCTCGACGGGACCGGCGGACACGGTCCGCACGGTCAAACCGGCCTGGGCCAGCGCCTGGTTGAGCGGACCGGGGCCACCGGTGGGCACCGGTGAGGGCACTCCCGCGGCGTGGACGCCGTCCGGGCCGATCGTGACGGCTTGATCGCCGATCCGGGCACCGTCGATGAGCAGCGCGGTTGTGGTCCGGGGTTCGGCGTCGGCCGGCCCGTAGACCGAGACGGAGCGGCTTTCGACGGAGGCGATCCGTAACAGCCCCTCCCCCAGCGCCAGGCCCGAGAACCGCGATTCCGCCGTCACGGTCATCGTGCCGTCGGCGGCGCTGAGTACCTCGGTGTGCGCCGTGGCCGACGACGCCGGGTGGTCGGGCGGCCCGAAGGCCACGTCGGCAGTCCCGACGGATTTCCGGACTTCGGCCGCGGCCCGCAAGGTGTACGAGCCGCTCGGATCCTTCAGTTCGGTGCTGGGATTCACCGTAGAGTCGGCCCGGACGTAGAACGGGTAGCTCGCCGGCGGCGACTGGCCGAGGAGCCCGAGCACGAGAGCCGGCCCACCGACTCCGTTCTCCCCGGGATAGGGCAGGGCGGCGAACGCCGTGGACTGGCCGCCCGTTTCGAGCACCGCCTGGGCAACCGGCCCACCCCCGTCCATGACCTCGGTGACAACGAGGAAGTCGGGCACCGTGTAGGTGATCCGCATTCCCTGCGCGGTCGCCGTCCCCAGAAGAGCCGTCGTCGGGCCCTGACCCGGTCGGGTGTCCGCCGCCCCGGAGTCGGGCAGCACGGTCAGGCCGAGGATCATCACCGCCGCCCCGGCCACGAGGCTGCCCAGCCGGCTCCGCGTCTGTCTGCCCATCCCTATCGCCCCCCTCGAACCAGCTCGATCTCACGCCGGTCGACCGCTTCCTCCGTTATCTCGAGTTGCCGCCACAGGTCCGACAGGTCGGCCGACACCAGCAACGTCGCTCCACACCCCAGGAGGAACAGCCCTCCCAGGCCCCCGGAGGCGAGATAGGCGGCCTGTTCGGAGAGGCGGCGGGTCCCGCTCACCCCGAGGTAGCCGCCCATCACGCACACTCCTCCGCCGGCGATCAGGCCGACGCCCAGCGCCCGGTCCCACGCCGCCCGAAGCCTTGGCCACCGCACGATGGCACCCCCTTTGTTTCGCGGCATCAGGCCGCTCCGCCGAGGTAACGCTCGAAGACATCGCCCGACCGGCACTGCGCCGGTTCACCGGCGAAGACCGTGACCCCCTTGTGGAGGATGTAGACGTAGTCGGCCACGGCCACCGCCCGTTCGACGTACTGCTCCACGAGGACCAGCGATCGACCCTGCCGCTTCAGGAGCTCGACGGCGGCGAAGATCTCGTCGACGACCACCGGGGCCAGACCCACCGACAACTCGTCGGCCAGCACCAGCGGCGCGTCGGTGATCAAGGCCCTCGCCACCGACAGCATCTGCTGCTGACCGCCCGACAGGGTGCCCGCCGGCTGGTCGAGCCGCTCCTTCAGCATCGGGAACGCCACGACCGCCGCCTCGAGTGCTTCGGCGAACGCACCCTCCCCGGCCTGGAGCCTCAGGTTCTCCCGGACCGTGAGACCCCGGAAGATGCCCCGGCCCTCCGGCACGAGGCAGACACCGGCCCGGGTGCGGGCGTGCGCCGCCCAGTTCTGGATCGGTTGGCCCCGGAAGGTGATCCGGCCGTCCCAGGCCCGGAGCACGCCGGCGATGGTGTTGAGCAAAGTCGTCTTTCCCGCGCCGTTGGCGCCGAGGACGGCGACGGCCGCGCCGGTCGGGACCCGGAGCTCGGCACCGTGCAGCACCTCGGTCCGTCCGTAACCGGCTCGGAGGCCCCGCACGTCGAGGAGCAGGCTCACCGTGCCCCCTCGGCCAGCCGGTGGCGCAGCGGTCCGTCCTCCAGTCGCCAGCGGCTGGCGGCGGCCAGCCGGGCGAACTGCGGCCACCGGGGCCGCAGCAGCCCGACGAGCCCGTTCGGGGCCTGAGCCAGCACGATCGCCCCCAGCCCGAAGGCCACCGGCTGCCATTCCCGCACCGTCGGCGAAGTGAAGACGCTGGGGAGCGCGAAGAGCAGCACCGCGGCGACGATCGTCCCGAGGAGCGTCTCTCGCCCGGCGGCGATCAGCACCGTCACCCAGATCAGCGATTCCAGGAAGCCGTAGGCTTCGGCGTTGATGGCGGCGGTGAGCGTGCCGATCAGCGCACCGGCGATCCCGGCCAGGAAGGCGCTCAGGCAGAACACGAGGACCTGCGACGCCATCGGATTGACGCCCAGGATCTGAACCGCGGCGGGCGAGTCGGCCAGGGCGCGCAGCATCCGCCCGAGACGCGTCACCCGGACGATCTCGACGGCGACCACCCCGGTCAGGACGACGGCCACGACGAAGAGGTAGAAGGCCCGGTCGCCCTTCAGGCTGACGCCCAGGAACTCGGGTCGGGTGATCACGCGTGTCGCCTTGGCGCCGGCCAGCACGGTCGTGTATAGGAGCTGCTGGCCGAGGATCCCGAAGGCGAAGGTGCCGAGGGCCAGGAACAGCCCCGAGAGCCGGAGGGCGGGGATGGCCACGCAGGCGCCGATCGGAACCAGAACGGCTCCCGACAGCAGCAGCGCCAGCAGGTAGGGAACCCCGGCATCCTGCAGTCCCGACAGCGTGGTGGCGCCGATCACGAAGAAGACGGCGTGGCTCAGCGACACCTGCCGTGACAACCCCACCAACAGGCTGAGGCTGGAGAAGAGCAGGACGAAGATCACGGTCGCCGCCGCCGTGAGCAACGGCGCGCCGTCGAGGGTAAACCCCAGGCCGACGGCGATCACGGTTCCGAGACCGATGGTCGCCCAGGGAAACGGCCGGGTCCCGAGGCTCTGGCGGGCGGTCACCCGTTGGGAGATCTTCACCACCTCCGTGAACCGGCCCCGGCGGCTGAGGACGAGCACCGCCAACAGGACGATGAACGGCAGGCTGGTCGGCAACCCCGACAGCGACGGCTCGCCGGCGAAGATCTTCTTCGACACCTCGGCGGCGACACCGATGCCGAGGCCGCCGAGGTACGTCCAGCGAAGGTCGACGAGCCGGCCGACCACGGCTGCGCCGAACGACTGGATCACGAGGAGCGTGAGGAACACGGCGTCGAGCGAGCCGACCAGCGGGGCGAGGAGGAGCCCGGACAGGGCGGCGAACGAGCAGCCGAGCATCCAGCTGAACGTGGTGACCAGCGACGAGTTGACCCCGACCAGCTCGGTGAGATTCGGGTCGTCGACCACCGCTCTCGTCTTGACCCCGAGCGAACTCCGTTTGAAGAAGACCGCCAGGGCCAGGGCGACGACCACGGAGATGGCGACGACGATCGCCTGGTCGTAGCCCACCCGCACGCCGGCCAGCCCGAAAGTTTCGCGGGGGAAGATCGGTTCGAGCGGCCGGAGGTCGGCTCCGTAAATGATGATGATCAAGCCCTGTAAGGCGATCAGCAGTCCGAGCGACACCACCACGTACGTGGCCGCCGGTGCGCCGTGCAGACGGCGGAACAGCAGCCGGTCGACACAGAGACCCACCACCGGACCCACGCCGAGCACGGCCACCGCCATCGCCGCCGCGGTCGGGAGCCCGAGGTCGACGTGCAGCGAGTAGTACACGTAGGTGGCGACCATGGCCACCGCGCCATGGGCGAAGTTGAACACGCCGGAGGTGGTGTAGGTGACGGTGAGACCCATGGCGGCGACGGCGAAGACCGATCCGGTCGTGAGCCCTACCACGATGAACGGGAAATAGTCGTCCATCACACCGAAACCTCCTGGCAGAGGAGGCAGGGCACCAGACCGGCCGGGACCGCCGTGACCTCGACGGATTCGGTGGCGACGCCGGCGACGGCCAGGCACCCTTCGGAGTGGTAGCGGCGGAGGCCTTCGGCGACGAGCACGCGGCCCCCGGGGGCGAGGCGATGGTCCGCGACCGGTACGGCGGTAGAGGGGAGCCAGGGAGCCAGCAGCGCTGCCGCCCGGTCCTCGACGGCCTTCCGCATGACGACGATGAAGCATCCGGCCACGAGGCCGGCAACCAGCACCCCGGCGGCGGCCACCGCCAGGCCTTCGTAGGCTTCGCCGGCCGTCCCGTCGGTGGCGATGTGGTTCCAGCCGAACACCAGGATCGCCAGGCCGGCCCCCAGGCCGAACCCGGCGGCTCCCCGGGTGAACCCGCTGGCCGGGAACTCTCGCCCTCCGAGATGGCCGGCTGAGCGAGCCAACGGTGCGCCCGTGTCGCCGGTCGCGCTGTGTTCGAGGAGGCGCAGCTTCCGCCAGCTGTCCCGGAGGTCGGCGGAGACGACGAGCGTGGCACCGAGCCCGATGAGGAACAGGCCGCCGATGCCGCCGGACGCCAGGTAAGCCATGCCTTGCGCCGGGTCGGCCTTGGCGCTGAGCCTCCAGTAGGCGAGGAAGACCAGGAGGCCGCCGCCGCCGAGGCAGCCGAACGCCAGGACCCGGTCGCCCTGCGCCCGCAGCAACCCGAGGACCGCTCGACGGTGCACGGCCGCCGCCTACGGCTGCGCCGGCTGCCACCCCGGCGCACACTGGAAGTCGGGACCCTTCGGGAAGTCGAATTTCCCGTCGCCGATCACGATCGGGATGGCGCAGTGGTTGGCGTCCTTGTGGGGGACGCCCCGCTTGTACGTCGTCGGGGGGACGAGGCCGCCGAGCGTCTCGCCCCGCAGACCGTAGAGGCCTTCGATGATGTCGTCCGGCGTCACCGTGTCGCCGAACTGGGTGCTGGCCTTTTCGAGCATCAGGCCGGCGGCCCACTGGATCGACCCGGTGTTGCCCTTGATGGAGCCCGGCAGGCGGGCCATCGCCTGGCGGTATTCCTCGAAGCCGGGATGGGTCTGGTAGTCGGCGGTGATCACGGCGCCCAGCAGGCCCTTGGCGTCGGGGAGCGCCAGCATGCGATCGTCCATGACCGAGTGCTGGGAGCCGACCGGGACGCCCCATCCTTGGCGCCGGGCCGCCCGGAGGATCCGGACGGCCGACTGGTTCTCGACGACGCCGATGATCCCCTCGGCGCCGGCATTGCGGGCGGCGAGCACCTCGGCGGTGTAGTCCGGTTGGGCCAGCGACACCTGGGAGCCCTGCACAATCTCCACCCCGAGCTTGTCCGTGAACTGCCGCATGTTCTTGAATACGACGTCGCAGGTCGTGGCCTCCCGGCAGTACAGGACGGCGATCTTCTTGGCGCCCGTCTGTCCCAGCACCGAGAGAAGGTGCTCCCAGGCGAAGCCCGCCGTCGGCCCGGGACCGACGTTGAACGCCAGCGGGTTCTCGTCGCTGGCCGGGTTGCAGTTGCACGTACCGACCGTGGGAATCCTCTTCTCGATCAGGTAGGGGACGATCGCCTGCTCAGTGGTCGGCATGTGCAGCCCGAACATGGCCTGCACCTTGTCGGCTTCGACGAACCGCTTGGCCAAGGCCAGTGCCCGGGCCGGATCGGCCCCGTCGTCGCCGAAGAGCAGCCGGACCGGATGGCCGTTCACCCCGCCCCGACCGTTCACCGACGCCACCCAGGCCTTCGAGGCGTCACGGATCGGTTGGGTCACAAACCCCAGGGGGCCGCTGCCGATCCCGATGGAACCCAGGCGGATCTCGGCCTTCACGGCCGCCGCGCCGGGCGCGGGGGCGGCGGGCGTACCGGAACCTTGGGTCGACGCCTTCTGGGCGCGGGGCGCCGCCGCCTGCCCGGGGACGGGTTGGCTTCGAGGGTCGCCCCGACGTTGACCGACTTCGCTGGCCCTGCTTCCCGCGCCGCCGGTCGGCGCCGGCTGACCGGCCGGGGTCGGGGCCGATCCACCGGCGCGACTCGGGCCCTGTGCGGCGGTGGCGCTGCTGGCCGCGTCCGGGATCCCCGACTCGGGCACCAGGGCCGTGGTTTCCGCGGCGGACGCGGAGGTGTCGCCGGCCGCCGCCACTTCGGTGGTGACCGCCTCGGAACCCTCAGCCGCCGGAAGCTGGTCGACCCGCAGACCGCAGCTGGCGGTCGCCAGCAGGGTGGCACCCAGCGGGATCAGCAGGGCTGACGTCACGGGTCCGTGTTTCCTCATTGCCGTACCCCCCGAAGAAGTTCGCGCCGGATCTCCTCGTCGTGTTCTCCCAGGCGAGGCGCCGGCCGGAGACCGCCGGCGTGCTCGCCGTCGAACCGCACGGCCGGATTCGCCTGGCGGACCAGGCCTAGCACCGGATGCGGAAATTCGTCGATGCTCCGATTGGCCACGACCTGGGGGTGCCGATGGAGGTCCTCCAGGCGCACCACGGCCGAGACGGGAACCTCGTGGGCCGCCAGCCGGTCCACGGCTTCGTCCGTCGTCATCGTCGCCAGCCGGGCCACCGCCTCCCGGAGCTTCTCCCCGCCCGGGCCTCGGGGCCCGGTCTCCGGCCCGGCGCCGGTCTCCTCGACGCCGGTGGCCACGAGGAGCTGCTGGAGCTGCCGCCCGGTGACCACGGTCAGCACGATGTGCCCGTCCTTGGTCGGCGTAGCCCGGAAGCTGCCGTCGATGGCCGGTCGCGGCTGCTCCGGAGCGAGGATCGTCTTGTCCATCATCCCGTCCGGCCACAGCACGGCGATGGCGACGTCGAGCATCCGGATCGTGACGGCCCGCCCCTCTCCCGTCCGGGTTCGTTCGACGAGGGCGGCGGCCAGCGCCTGGGCCGTGGCGTAGGCTGTCAGCTTGTCGACGACGCCCTGTCGGACGAGGGTCGGCTCCCCGCTGCCTGGTGGAGTCTGCAGGGCGGCGAAGCCCGACATCGCCTGGATGACGTGGTCGTAGGCGGGCCGTCCGGCAGAGGGGCCCTCCGAGCCGTAGCCGGCCACCTCGCCGTAGACGAGCCGGGGCCGGCCGTCGCGGACCCGCCGCTCGTCGAGGCCGAGTGCCCGCGCCACATCCGGCCGGTAGCTGTGCACCATGATGTCGGCCGTATCGAGCAGCGCGTCGACGACCGGCCGGGAGCCCGCATCGGTCAGGTCCAGCGCGATCGACCGCTTCGAGCGGTTCAGGTTGGCGAAGTAGGCCGACATGCCGGCCGACATCGTGCCGATGCCCCGGACGACGTCACCGGCGGGCGGTTCGACCTTGACGACGTCGGCACCCTGGTCGCCGAGGACCATGGTGGCCAGCGGCCCCGCCATGTTGGTGGTGAAGTCGACGACGCGAATGCCGTGGAGCGGCCCGGGTCGCGGGATCTGCCGGCTCACGACGGTTCCGTCCGGGCCAGCAGCTGGCGGGCGATGACCAGGCGCTGGATCTCGTTCGTTCCCTCGCCGATGCAGAGCAGGGGCGCATCCCGGTAGTACCGCTCGATGTGCTCCTCGGTCGAGTAGCCGTACGCCCCGTGGATCCTCAGCGCTTCGGTGGCGTTCTCCAGCGCCGCCTCTGTCGCCACGAGCTTGGCCATGCCCGCTTCCAGATCGCAGCGTTGGCCCGCGTCGAAAGCGGCCGCCGCTTCCCGCACCAGCAGGCGGGCCGACGTCACGCGGCACGCCATGTCGGCCAGTTTCAGCTGGATCGCCTGGTGCTGCCCGATCGGCTTGCCCATGGTGTGGCGGGTGACGCTGTAGCGCAAGGCGGCCTGGAGGGCGGCGTCGGCCACGCCCACCCCCCTGGCGGCGACGTTGATTCGTCCCAGCTCGAGGCCCCCCTGCACCTGGGCGAAGCCCTGCCCCTCGACAGCGCCGAGGAGCCGGCCGGCGGGGACCACGATCCCGTCGAAGAAGACCTCGACCGTGTCGACGCCGCGGTACCCGAGCTTCCCGAGCTTGCGGCCCACCTGATAGCCGTCGGTCTGCTTCTTGACGAGAAAAACCGACATGCCGCGGTGGCGGGGTTCCGCCGCCGAATCGGTCTTCAGCAACACCGCCAGGCAGTTCCCATTACCGGCATTGGTGATCCACGTCTTCGCGCCCGTGATGGCGTAGCCGCTGTCGTCCTGTCGGAGGGCCGACGTCCGGATGGCCTGGAGATCCGACCCGCAGTCCGGTTCGGTGAGCGCCAGCCCGCCCCGGAGGTCGCCGGCAGCCATGGCCGGCAGGAACTCGTCGCGCTGCTCGTCGGTTCCGAACTTGTGGACGAGGTGCGCCATCATCAAGTGGGAGTTGAGGACGCCGGTCAGCGACATCCACACCTCGGAGATCATCGAGACGATCTCGGCGTAGGGTCCGGCACCGAGCCCGAGACCTCCGTAGCCACTGGGGATCGTGGCGCCGAAGAGCCCGAACGTCCGCATCTGTTCGACCATCTCCGTCGGATACCGATCGGCCTGTTCGAATTCGATGACCTGGGGCCGGACGTCCTTCTCCAGCCATCGGGATAGGGTTTCGGTGAAGTCGCCGAGGTCGGTGCTCTCGCCCATCAGCGGAGTTCGGGGATCGGTGCGGGCTCGAAGGAGAAGACCCGCTTGGCGTTGCCCTGGAAGATCTTGTAGATCTCGTCTTCGGTGCGCGACGCCAGTCGCTTGCGGGCGGTGGCAATCGAGTTCGGCCAGCTGGAGTCGGTGTGCGGGTAGTCGGTCTCGATCATGACGTTGTCGATCCCGATCCGGTCCAGGTTGTCGACGCCGGTGATGTCGTCGATGAAGCAGCCGAAGACGTGATCGCGGAACAGCTGGCTCGGGGTTGCGAGTTCCAGCCGTTCCACCGATCGGACGTCGATCGTCCCGGCGGCGAGATCGAGGGAGAAGTCGCCCTTGGCCGCCCAGGCACCCTGCCGGTCGAGGGTGTAGTCGCAGCGCTCCAGCGCGTATGGGATCCAGCCGATGCCGCCCTCGGAGAGGCAGAGCTTCAGATTCGGGAAGCGGAGGAAGTTCCCGCTGAAGAGCCAGTCGACACAGGTGGTGATGGCATTCATCGGAGTGAGCGCCAAGGTGATGATGAGCGGGTTGTCGTCGGAAGTGGCCGGCAGCTTCGACGACGACCCGATGTGGGTGCACAGCGGCAGCCCGGTGTCGGACGCCGCGCCGAAGACGGGATCCCAGAACCGGTTGGGGTCGTGGATCGACGGCAGGCCGAGGGGAGCGGGGTTCTCGCTGAAGACCACGGCCTTGGCGCCATTGGCGGCGCACCGCTCGATCTCGCGGGCTCCCTCGACCGGGTCCCACAGCGGCAGGATGATGGCGGGGATGAACCGGCCCGGCACCGTGGCCGACCACTCGTCGATCATCCAGTCGTTGTAGGCCCGGACGCAGAGCAGCCCGAGGTCCCGGTCCGAGGCTTCGTAGAACGTCTGCCCGCAGAACCGCGGGAACGACGGGAAGCACAACGAGGCCAGCACGCCGTCGCGGTCCATGTCGTCGAGGCGCGCCTTGGCGTCGTAGCACCCCGGCCGCATCTCCTCGTACGTCATCGGAGCCGGGCTGAAGTCCTCCTTGTTCTTCCCGGCTGCCGCCGCCAGCCCCAGGGTGGGGAACCGCTTCCCCTCGTACAGCCAGGCCTCTCCGGCGGTGTCCCGGACGATGCGGGGCGCGGCGTCCCGGTACCGCTGGGGGACGCGGTCCTGCCAGACGCCGGGCGGCTCGATCACGTGGTCGTCGACCGAGATCAGCCAGTTGGTCTCTTCACGCATCACGGTCCTTTCCCAATGGCGGTCGGGATCTCGGACAGGTAGGCACGATGCAGAGCATCGGAATACCGGACCTGGGCGGCGGGCCCGTCGAGCAGCGGCCGGCCGGCGACGATGGCGTGGATCCAGTCGCACAGCTCGAACGTGAGGCCCGGATCCCGTTCGAACAGGAGAATGCCAGTGCCGCGTTCGGCCCTCAGGTCGGCGAGGATCTGCCCGAAGGCCGCCCGTTGCCGGCCGTCGAGGCCGGCCGTGGCGTCGTCGAGCAGGAGGACCTTCGGGCGCCGGGCCAGCACGCGGGCGAGTTCCAGCCGGCGGCGGAGGTGGAGCGGAAGTTGGGCGGCCAGGCGAGTGGCCGTCGCGGCCAGCCCGACCGCCTCGAGCAGCTCGTCGGTGAACGAGTCGCACTCGGCGGGGGCGCCGTCTGCGCCGGCGGAGGCCGACTCGACGGCCAGGGCGACGTTGTCCCGGACGGAGACCGACGGAAAGATCTCCGTCCGGTGATGGAGCCAGCCCAGCCCCAGCTGGCTGCGACGGGCGGGGGTCTCGTGGCTGATGTCGGCTCCCCGCAGCCTGACGCTGCCTGCGTCGGCCAGCTGAAGGCCACAGGCGACGTTGAACGCCGTTGTCTTCCCGGCCCCCACAGGCCCGACCAGTCCGGTGATCCGCCCCGTGGCACGGCGAAGGATACGCCGTCGAGCGCGCCCGAATCTCCGAATCTGACCACCACGCCGCTGACCTCGAGACCGTCCACCATGACCACTCAACCCGCTGAAGCGCATTCGGTCAGGAGTAGCGGCTACCAAACTCCGACGAGGGCTACCACTCGACAACGACCGGCTGCAGAATGGGCCGATGGAGACGGAATGGCCGCTGGTCGGCCGGGCCGGTGAGGTTCGCCAGATGCGCCGATTCCTCTCGTTGGGGAAGGGCGGGCTGGTGCTGGCTGGGCCGCTCGGGGTAGGGAAGACCCGCCTGGCGCTCGAATGCCTGAAACTCGCCGAAGCGGCGGGGGTGTCCACGGCTCGCGTGACCGCGACCCGCTCCGCCTCGCGGCTTCCCTTTGGGGCGCTGGCGCCGCTCCTGCCCGCGGTGCAGAGCGAGGCGGGAGCGGTCGACGACAAGGCCGACCTGCTCCGCCGTTCGGCGGCGTCGCTCGTCGAGCGGGCCTCGGGTCGCCGGCTGGTCCTCTTCGTGGACGACGCCCATCTCCTCGACGATGCGTCGGCCACGCTTGTGCATCAGCTGGTGGCCACTGGCGCCTGCACGGTCGTGGCCACGCTGCGCTCCGGCGAGACCGCTCCCGACGCCATCGTCGCCTTGTGGAAGGACGGTCCGGCCGAGCGGGTGGAACTGGAGGGGCTCGAATCGCCGGCCATCGAAGAGCTCCTCACTTCGGCGCTGGGCGGCCCGGTGGATCCGGCCACCGCCGCCCGGCTCGCCGACCGCTGCCAGGGCAACGTCCTGTTCCTTCGGGAACTGGTGCTGGGTGCCGTCCATACCGGCGTGCTGCGCGACGAGGACGGGATCTGGCGGCTCGTCGGCCCCCTTGCCCCCTCCGAGCGTCTCGTCGAACTCGTCGAGGCCCGGCTCGGCAGCCTGACCTCCGAAGAGCGGGGGCTGCTCGAGCTCTTGTCCTTCGCCGAGCCGCTGGGGACCGCCGAGCTCGACGCGCTGGCCGACGCCGCCGTGGCCGAAGGCCTCGAACGGAAAGGTCTGATCCGCAGCGCCAGCCAGGGACGGCGCCTGGAGGTGCGTCTGGCGCATCCGATCTACGGGGACGTGCTCCGGGCCCGGATCCCGACGATCACGGGCCGGGTCATGGCCGGTTCGCTGGCGGGGGTGGTCGAGGCCACCGGGGCCCGCCGCCGCGAGGACATCCTCCGGCTCGCCACCTGGCGCCTGGATGGCGGCGGCGCCCGCCCCGACCTTATGCTGGCCGGCGCCACGATGGCGCGGTGGCGGTACGACTTCCCGTTGGCCGAGCGGCTGGCGCGGGCGGCCATCGACGCCGGGGCCGGGTTCGACGCAGCGCTCCTTATCGCCCAGCTGGCCAGCCTCCAGGGCCGCCACGAGCAGGCCGAAGCGGATCTGGCCCGCCTGGCCGAGCAGGCCATCGACGACCTCCAGCGCAGTCTCGTGGCGGTGGCGCGTGTCGAGCTCCTCGGCGTGTACCTCGTTCGCCTCGACGAAGGGCGCCGGGTGGCGGAGGAGGCCGAGGCGGCCATTCGGGATCCGGCGCTCCGCGATTCCGTCACGGCCCGGGCTTCGGCGCTGCTGCTGGCGGCCGAGGGTTTCCGGGCCGGGGCCGAAGCGGCGGCCCCGCTCATCAAGCGGGCCGAGGGCCCGGCGCTGGCCTGGGGCTGTCTGGTCGCGGGCTACAGCCTGGGCCGCCTGGGTCGTTTCGCCGAGGCTCACGAGGCGACCAGCCGCGGCTTCGCCGCCCATCAGGCGCTGACCCAGCCGCTCGACTGGTATCCGTGGGTCCATCTCTTCTTCCGTTGCGAGGCCCTGGCCCACGCCGGTCGGTTCGAAGAGGCCGAGGCACTGGTCCTGGCCCAATACCATCAGGCGCTTGCCGACCGGTCGGACGAAGCGCAGGCCTGGGGGGCGTGGTGGTTGGCGAGGACGGTGGCGGATCGGGGGCACGTCCAGGTCGCGCTCCATCACGGTCGCGAAGCCTTGGCGCTGTTCCGCAAGATCGGCCGGCCCCTGTTCATCAACGAGGTGCTCGGCTACGTGGCCATGGCGCTGGCGTTGGCGGGGCGGGCCCGGGAAGCGAACGAGGCGTTGCGGGCGGTCGATGACCTCGGGCTGTCGGCCACCATGTACTCGGCCGTCGACCTCCAGCAGGCTCGGGCGTGGACGACAGCCGCCGCCGGCGACCTCCGGGCGGCGCGCCGTAGCCTCGGGGAGGCGGCGGCGCTCGGCCGGCGGATCGGCGACCGGGTCGGTGAGGCGGCCGCTCTGCACGGCGTAGCCCGACTGGGCGAGGCCAAGTCAGTGGTCGGGCGCCTGACCGAACTGGCCGGCGAGATCGAAGGTGACCTCGTGCCCGCCCGGGCCGCCTTCGCCGCCGCCGCCGCCCGGCGCGACCCCGCCGGTCTCGAAGAAGTGGCGTCGAGTTTCGAGACGATGGGCGCCACCCTGCTGGCCGCCGAAGCGGCCGCCGAAGCGGCGGTGTGCTGGCGGCGGGACGGCAATCCCAAGCGGGCCGCCAACGCCGGCGTCCGGGCGGGCGTCCTGGCCGAGCGGTGCCAGGGGGCGGTCACCCCCGCCCTCCACGCGGTGGAGTCCCGCGCTCGCCTCACGCCGGCCGAGCACGAGACGGCGGTGTTGGCCGCCGCCGGGCATTCCAACAAGGACATCGCCGACGAGTTGTTCGTCACCGTGCGGTCGGTGGAGAACCGCCTGCAGCGCGTCTACCACAAGCTCGGCATCTCCAGCCGGACGGAACTGGCCGCCGCCCTCGGCCCTCTGCCGCAGCCGGGTCAGTCGCCGTTGGGAGACGAGTAGGGGCGCTCGAAGGGCTTGGCCGCCGCCTTGATGGGTATCAGCACCTTGCGCCGGAAGTAGCAGACTTCTTCGCCGCGCTGGTTGTAGCCCCGGGTCTCGACGGTCACGATGCCCCGGTCGGACTTGCTCTTGGATTCGACCTTGTCGAGCACCTTGGACTCGGCGTAGATGGTGTCGCCGTGGAAGGTGGGGGCCCGGTGGAGGAGCTGCTCGGTCTCCAGGTTGGCGAGGGCCTTGCCGCTCACGTCGGGGATGCTCATGCCGACCACCAGTGAGTAGACCACCGGCCCGGCCACGACGTTGCGCCCGAACTGGCTCTGCTCGGCGTAGTAATTGTCGAGGTGGAGCGGATGGTGGTTCATGGTGATCAGGCAGAAGATGTGGTCGTCGGCCTCGGTGATCGTCTTGCCCGGCCAGTGACGGTAGACGTCGCCGACCTCGAACTCTTCGAAGTAACGGCCGTAGGGCCGCTCGTGCACAGTCATGGCGAGGGAACCTCCGCGAAACTAAGCCATGAGGCTGTAGCCACCGTCGACCTTGAGGACCTCGCCGGTGACGAACGAGCAGGCGGGCGAGGCGAGGGCCAGGACGGCGCCGGCGATCTCGTCCGGGGTGGCCAGGCGGCGCAGCGGTGTCCGCCTCGCCGTCCCCTCCTTGAACCGGGTGACCTCGGGCGCCTCGGCGACGAGGTGCTGGTGGTCCTCGACGAGGCAGGGGGACACGGCGTTGACCCGGACGCCCTCGGGGCCCAGTTCGGCGGCCAGATACCGCACGGTGCTCTCCAGGGCCGCCTTGGCCGGGCCGAGAGCGCCGTAGTAGCTGGCGTACGTCCAGGCCCCGAGGCTGCTGACCGCGATCGCCGATCCACCGTGGGCGAGATGGGCCCGGGCCGCCACCACCGTCTGATGAAAGCCCCACACGACCGTGTCCATGGCGGCCCGAAATTCGACCAGGCTGATCCCCTGGACGCGGCCGGTGATGACCGGCGTGGCCGTGACGATTACGAGATCCAGGCCGCCAAGCCCGGCGGTGGCCTCGTCGACAAGCCGGGCTGCCTCGGTCGCCACGTCCCCCCGGACGAGCACGGCGCACGCACCGAGCTCGGTCATCTCCCGGGCCGTCTCCCGGGCTCGCATCTCGTCGTGGCGGTACCCGATGGCCAGCGGCGACCCCGACCGGGCCAGCCGCAACCCCGTGGCCCGGCCGATGCCGCGGGTCCCGCCGACGATGAGCGCCCGGGGCGCCCACCCCTGACCTTCGACCATCAGGTGGGAGCGGGGAACTCGAGGTGGAGTTCATCGACGCCGCGGATTGAGCAAGCGTGGCGGACCACCTCGGTTCCCGTCTTTACCCGGTAGTGGGGGATTCGACGGTGCCATTCCGCGAAGGCGATGTGGAGCATGGTCCGGGCGAGATGGGAGCCGAGGCAACGGTGCGCTCCGGCGCCGAAGGCCAGGTGGCGGTTGGGATGCCGCCGGAAGTCGATGAGGTCGGGCTGTTCGAACTCGTCGGGATCGCGGTTGGCCGCCGACATGAGGAGGAGCACCCGGTCCTCGGCCTGCATCGGGACGCCCCGGACCGCGACGTCTTCGGTCAGCACCCGGCCGGGGAACACGGGGGCGAACCAGCGCAGCAGTTCTTCGATCGCCGAGTCGAGCACGTCGGGGTGGTCGAGGAGGTCCTGGCGGTAGTGGGGATGGGTGGCCAGGAACTCGGTGCTGTAGCCGAGAATCGCCTGGGTGGTGTCCAGGCCGGCCAGCAGGAAGATGAAGATGATGTCGAGGATCTCGAACTGGGTCAGCGGCCGCTCGCCGGCGAAGGAGGCGCCCCGAAGGTAGTCGATGAAATCGGCGTCGGGGCCGCTCGCGGGCGGGCCGAGTTCCTCCCGGTCGTCGAGCGCGCTGGCGAAGTAGGTGAAGAGCTGCAGGCCCGACTCTTCCTGCAGCCGCCGGGTGGCCTCGTCGTCGCCGGGCACGCCCCGCATGAGCTTGACCGTCCAGTCGAGGAACATCGGTGCGTCCTCGACCGGCCATCCCATCAACTCGAGGAAGATCCGGGTGGGCAGGGCCGTGGCGAATTCGCTGACGTACTCGCATTCGCCCCGGTGGATGAAGGCGTCGATGAGGAGATTGGTGTGGGTCCGGATCGGCTCGTCCATCGCCTTGAGGCGCTGGGGGGTGAAGAGCGGGGTCAGGATCTGCCGGTACTTCGTGTGGTCGGGCGGGTCGATCTCGACCGGGATCGCCTGCCGCTCATTGCCGAAGAATGGGGGGATCGACACGGACCGCGAGGAATAGACGGTCGGCTGGTGGTAGGCGTTCTGGACGTCGTCGTACTTCGACAGGATCCAGAACCCGCCGAACCGCTCGCTTTTCGCCACCGGGCAGGTCTGGCGGATCCGCTCGTACAACGGAGTCGGATCCTGCTGCAGTTCGGGGTTCGAGTAGTGGAAGTTCACGATCTCCGGGTCGTCTTCCCCCACGTAGACCCCGATGTGGTCAGTCGTCGTATCGGACATCGCCGATCCTCTCTCCCGGTCGGAAAACTTCGTCGTCGATGAGGCGTATGGCTCGCTCGGGGCAGTTCTGGGCCACCCGGTCGCACTCCGCCCGGCGGTCTAGGGGGACCTCGTCGAGCAGGGGCCGGCCGTGACCCTCCTCGTCGGGACCGAACAGGTCGGAGCCGAACAGGAAGCAGAGGCCGTGGCCCTGGCACCGCTGCCGGTCGATCACCACTCGCATCGGCCGACCGCCCTCATAACCGGCGCACCTCGTAGCCGGCGACCTCCCGGTCCCATGTGTCGGGGCCTCCGGGCCGTTCCCGCAGCTGATACTTGAGGACGCGGCCCACCGGGTTCTTCGGCAGTTCGTCCATAAACTCGAGGTAGCGGGGAACGGCGAAGTACGGCATGTTGGCCACGCAGTGGTCCATGAGCTCGACCGGGTCGAGGGCGTGCCCGTCCTGCAGGACGACGCACGCCTTGACGTCGTCTTCCGAGAAGTCGCTCTCCACGGCGTGGACCGCCACCTCGGCGACGGCAGAATGGAGCATGATCGCCTGCTCGACCTCGAAGGAGGAGATGTTCTCGCCCCGTCGGCGCAGGTAGTCCTTCTTCCGGTCGACGAACTCGACGAAACCCTGGTCGTCGGCACGGCCGAGGTCTCCGGTGTGGAACCAGAGGTTCCGGAACACGGCGAGGGTGGCTTCCGGGTTGTTGAAGTACCCCTCGAACATCACGTGGGGTTCGCGGGGCCGGCACACGATCTCCCCCACGGTGCCGGGAGGCACGGGGTTGTCGGCCTCGTCGACGAGTTGGACGTCGAAGAGCGGGTTGGGCTTACCTGAGTATCCCGGCGGGGGAGGGTCGTCGAACGACGACACCAGGATCGGGACCGCTTCGGAGAGCCCATAGGCTACGACGAGCCGCAGGCCGAACCGTTCCTCGAAACGTCGGTGGATGTCAGCGGGGACGGGGACCGCCAGCATCACCCGGGCCGGGTTGTCGGCATCGTCGGGAGACTCGGGGCGCTGCCAGAGCATCACGATCATCGACCCCAGGATCGAGATCTGCGTCGCCCGGAAGTGCCGCACCCGGTCCCAGAAGGCGGAGGCGCTGAACCAGGTGTCGAGCGCACCGGTTGCGCCTTTCGTCATCGGGCCTAGGACGCTCAGGAGCATGGAGTTCAGGTGGAACAGCGGCAGCGGGCTGTAGCAGACGTCGTCGGATCGCCCGTCCCGCATGTCGAAGACCTGGGCCGCCGACCGGACGAGGTAGTTCTGGGTCAGCACGGCCCCTTTCGACGGGCCGGTCGTCCCCGCCGTGTACATGATGGCGTTGGGATCCGTCCAGCAGGGTCGCCGGCCCTGTTTCAGGCTGTCGTCGGGCCCGTCGAGGAGGGTGCTCATCGGATGGATGCCCAGCCGGTCTCCGCCCGGGGGGCTGGCGAGGAGGCCGTCGCTTCCGTCGGGGCGGACGACGACATGGCTGAGGGATTCGACCCCGGGACTGACGTTCAGGACGCGGGGAGCCAGGCTCTCGTCGGCGACGACGATCCGCGTGCCGGCCGAGTCCAGCTGATGGCGGAGGTACTCACCCTGGTAGTTGACGTTGATCGGAACGAAGAGGGCGCCGAGCTTGGCGGTGGCGAACCATGTGTAGAGCACGTCGGCCGAGTTGTACATCAGGACCGCCACCCGGTCACCGGGCCCGGTGCCGAGTTCGAGGAGACGGTTGGCCACCGCCGTGGACCGGCGGTGCATCTCCTCGTAGGTCACGGCGGCGTCCGGGAAGTACATACAGATCTTGTCCGGCTGGGCGTCGGCTTGGCGCTCGAGCAAGCCCGGAATGGTGAGTTCCTGGGAGTCGACCGACTTCTGGACGAGAACCATGCTCCCAGCAAACCGCGGCGTCGGTGACCCCGTCAGGAGTAGTCGCTACCAAGCTCCGGGGGCCTTCGCCACTCGCGCCGGCCCGATGAGCTGCGGCGGCTGTCGTGGCTATTCCGGGGCACCCTCCAGGGCGACCAGTGGCTGGCCTTTGGTGACGGTGTCGCCGGTGTTGCACAGGACGGCGGAGACGATGCCGTCGGCGGCGGCCTTGACCTCGAGTTCCATCTTCATCGCCTCGACCACGACGAGGGTCTGGCCCCGCTCGACGGTGTCGCCGGCAGCCACCTTCACGGCGATGACCGTGCCGGGCATGGGGGCGCCGAGCTGGGCCGGGCCGCCCTCGGCGTCGACCAGCCGGGGCCGGATGCCGAGGGGCAGCTCGTAGGGCTGACCGTTCCAGTAGACATGGACCGAGCCGGGGATGGCGACCGCCGCCGCCCGCACCCCATCCGCTCCTTCGGGCCCCTCGAAGACGGCCCAGCCGTGAGTGTCGCCGTCGGGTTCGTGATCGGGGTCCGCCGGGACGAGGGTGAGGTCGCCGACCCGGAAGGGGCCGGTCCCCCGGACGTCGATGGTGTGCTCGCCCTTGGCGACAGCCGACGATTCCGTCGAGTCGTCGCCGGCCTGGACGACCACGTGGGTCGGCCCGGGATCAAGGTGCCGCCACGGCCCTGCCGCCGACCAGGGGTCGGGTCCGGAACGGCGTGACTCGACGAGGATGCGGGCCGCCTCGGCGGCTCCGGCCAGGGCGATGGCCGGCTCGGGGATCTCCGCGTCGTCGAGCCCCGACGTCCAGCCCGCATGAGCTGACTCCAGCCATGTCGTGGTGACCCGCCCCGCCTGGACGGTCTCGTCGGCGGCCAGCATGCGGAGGAACGGCAGGTTCGTGCGCACTCCGAGCACCTCGGTCTGCGCCAGGGCGTCGGCCAGTTCCGCCAGCGCCGCCGGGCGGTCGTCGGCGTGGACGATCACCTTGGCCAGCATGGGGTCGTAGTGCGTCGTGACCTCGGCGCCCTCGTCGACACCGGAGTCGACGCGGGCCTCGTCGGGCCAGCGGACGTGCAGGAGCCGGCCCGACTGCGGCAGGAAGCCGGCGTCGGGGTCTTCGGCGTAGAGGCGGACCTCGATGGCATGGCCGGTGGGGGTGACGTCGTTCTGGGTGAGGGGCAGTGGCTCACCCATGGCCACCCGGAGCTGGAGCTCGACGAGGTCGAGGCCGGTGACCATCTCGGTCACGGGGTGCTCCACCTGGAGCCGGGCGTTCATCTCGATGAACCCGAAGGTCTCACCATCGTCGTCGACGAGGAACTCGCAGGTTCCGGCGTTGCGGTAGCCGACGTGGCGGCACAGCGCCACGGCCGCGCCAGTCAGGCGTTCCCGCAGCGCCGGGCTCACGATGGGCGACGGCGTCTCCTCCAGGATCTTCTGGTGGCGGCGCTGGAGCGAGCAGTCGCGCTCGCCGAGGTGGATCACCGAGCCGAAGGCGTCGGCCATCACCTGGACCTCGACGTGGCGGGGGGCCGGCAGGTACCGCTCCAGCAGCAGCTTGGTGTCGCCGAAGGCGCCGGCCGCCACCCGGCGGGCCGACTCCAGGGCGGGGATGAGGTCGGCCTCCGAGCGGACGACGGCCATGCCCTTGCCGCCGCCGCCGGCCGCCGGCTTGACGATCAGCGGGTAGCCAATCTCCTTGGCCGCCCGCTCCAGGGCGCCGTCGTCCTGGTCGGTCCCCCCGTAACCGGGCAGCACCGGGACGCCGGCCGCTTGGGCGATCCGCTTCGCCTCGTCCTTGCCGCCCATGGCGGCGAGCACGTCGGGGGGCGGGCCGACGAAGCCGTAGCCGGCCGCCTCCACCGCCCGTCCGAAGCCGGCGTCTTCCGACAGGAACCCGAAGCCGGGATGGATGAGGTCGGCCCGCAGCGCCCGGGCCGCTTCCAGGATGCGGTCGGCCCGGAGGTACGACTGGGCGGCCGGGGCGGGGCCGATGCAGTAGGCGGCGTCGGCCATCCGGACGAACGGCGCGCCGAAGTCGGCCTCGGAGTAGACGGCGGCGCAGCGCAGCCCCATGCGCCGGGCGGTGCGGAACACGCGCACGGCGATCTCGCCCCGGTTGGCGACGAGGACCGTAGGCACGTGGTGCGGGCTCTTCTTCTTGAGGATGGGGTTGGTTGCCATGAGACCTCTACATCCGGAAGACGCCGTAGTTCGGCTCGGGGATGGGGGCGTTGTAGGAGGCGGAGATGGCCAGCGCCAGGGTGAGGCGGGTGTCGAGCGGGTCGATGACGCCGTCGTCCCACAGGCGGGCGGTCGTGTAGTAGGGGTGGCCCTGGCGGTCGTACTGGTCCCGGATCGGCTGCTTGAAGGCCTCTTCCTCCTCCTTGGAGGCGAAGCCGCCCTGCTTCACCGTGGCCAGCACGCTGGCCGCCTGCTCGCCGCCCATGACCGACAGGCGGGCGTTGGGCCACATCCACAGGAAGCGGGGCGAGTAGCCCCGGCCGCACATGGCGTAGTTGCCGGCACCGAAGCTGCCGCCGATGACGACGGTGAACTTCGGCACCACCGAGCAGGAGACGGCGGTGACCATCTTGGCGCCGTCCTTGGCGATGCCGCCGGCCTCGACGTCGGCGCCGACCATGAAGCCGGAGATGTTCTGGAGGAACACCAGCGGGATCTTGCGCTGGTTGCACAGCTCGATGAAGTGGGCGGCCTTGAGCGACGACTCCGAGAACAGGATGCCGTTGTTGGCCACGATCCCGACCGGGAAGCCCATGATGTGGGCGAAGCCACAGACGATGGTGGTGGCGTAGAGGGCCTTGAACTCGTGGAAGCGGCTGCCGTCGACGAGCCGGGCGATGATCTCGTGGACGTCGTAGGGGATGCGGGTGTCGGGCGGGCACGATCTCGTACAGCTCCCGGGGGTCGTACTTGGGCTCCTCGGGTTCCGCCATGCCCGGCGGGAGCGCTTCTCCGGGTTCGAGGGAGGCGACGATGTCGCGCACGATCGACAGGGCGTGGGCGTCGTCGAGGGCGTAGTGGTCGACGACGCCGGAGGTGCGGGCGTGGACGTCGGCGCCGCCCAGCTCCTCCTCGGTCGACGTCGACGCCGATGGCCGACTTCACCAGCGGCGGGCCCGCCGAGGTAGATCGTGCCCTGCCGGCGCACGATGACGGTCTCGTCGGACATGGCCGGCATGTAGGCGCCGCCGGCCGTGCACATGCCCATGACGCAGGCGATCTGGGGGATGCCCAGCCCCGACAGGGTGGCCTGGTTGTAGAAGATGCGGCCGAAGTGGTCGCGGTCGGGGAACACGTCGTCCCACAGGGGCAGGAAGGCGCCGCCGGAATCGACCAGGTAGATGCAGGGCAGGTGGTTCTCCCGGGCGATCTCCTGGGCCCGCACGTGCTTCTTCACCGTCATCGGGTAGTACGTGCCGCCCTTCACGGTGGCGTCGTTGCAGACGATCACGCACTCCCGGCCCGACACCCGGCCGATGCCGGTGATGATCCCTGCCGCCGGCGCCGGGTCGTCGTACATGCCGTGGGCGGCCAGCGGCGAGAGCTCGAGGAACGGCGTGCCCGGGTCGAGGAGGCGCTCCACCCGTTGGCGGGGCAGGAGCTTGCCCCGGGACAGGTGCTTCTGCCGCATGCGTTCCGGGCCGCCTCCGGCGGCGGTGTCGATCTTCATCTCGAGGTCGGCGACGACCGCCTCCATGGCCGCCCGGTATTCCTGGGCCTTTTCGGTGTGAGGGTCGTGGAGCGTCGACAGGGTGGGAAACGAAGGGGTCATGACCGCGGTGGCTCCCATGAGCTGAAGGATGAGGACGGCGTAGGTGTCGGCCACCTGCCGGCGGCCGAGCCGGCCGGGCTCGCGCATCCAGGCGTCGACCCCTTTGAGGAGGTCGAGGACGGCGATGCCCGCCAGCTTGGCGTCAGGCACGGCGAACTCGCCCGGCGGTCACGCCGTCGGCCAGGAACCGCTGCACGGCCTGCTGGAAGCGGCGGCGTACGGCCTGGAGCTCGACGAAGTGCTGCGGGGAGAGATGGGCCATGTCGCGGAAGAGCACGGCGATGGCGTAGCGGCGGGGCTGGGCGTCGGTGATGTAGGCCCGGACGAAGCGCTCGAGCCGCTCCCGGTGCGTGGCGTCGGAGGCCTCGAGGTGAGGAAGAAGACCGGCGAAGAACCCCCCGGAGCCGTACTGCATGATGCGGTAGAGGATCTCCTCCTTGGAGGCGAAGTGGTGGTAGAGCGAACCGCCCTGGATTCCGGCCGCCTGGGCCAGCGCCCGGGTCGAGACGCTCTGGATAGCCCCGCTCGTAGAACAGGCGGGCGGCGATGTCGACGATCTCGTCGGCTCGGCGGACGACGACCACATCGGTTACCCTACCAAGCGTTAGGTTCGGAGGCCAGTTGTGGGAGAATTCGATCGTGCCGTGTGAGATCCGCGAGGTGGGGCCCCGCGACGGGTTGCAGAACGAGGCGCCGGTGCCGGTGGCCGACCGCCTCCGCCTGATCGCGGCGCTGGTCGACGCCGGGGTGCGCCGCATCGAGGCCGCGTCCTTCGTGCACCCGGCGGCCATCCCGGCCATGGCCGGCGCCGAGGAGGTGCTGGCGGCGGTGCCGCGCCGGCCGGGCGTGGCCTTCACCGCGCTGGTGCCGAACCGGCGGGGCGCCGAGCGGGCCCTGGCCGCCGGCGCCGACGAGCTGGAGGCGTTCGTGTCGGCCAGCACGACCCACAACCTGAAGAACATCAAGCGCACGCCGGAGGAGACGCTGGAGGAGATCGCCGGGATCGTGGAGCTGGCCCACGCCGCCGGCCGGCCCGTCGATGCCGCCGTCGCCACCGCCTTCGGCTGCCCCTACGAGGGCGACATCGACCCGGCCGTGGTGGCCTCCTACGCCCGGCGCCTCCTCGACCTCGGCGCCGACACCGTGTTCTTCGGCGACACGACCGGGATGGGCACACCCCGCCGGGTCGGGCTGCTGCTCGACGCCGTCGAAGCGGCCGGGATCGACCTCGGCCTCGTCGGGCTCCACTTCCATGACACCCGGGGGACGGGCCTGGCCAACGCCTACGCCGCCCTGGGGCGGGGCGTGTCCCGCTTCGACGCTTCCATCGGGGGCCTGGGCGGTTGTCCCTACGCCCCCGGCGCGTCGGGCAACGTCGCCACCGAGGACCTCGTGCACATGATCGAGGACCTCGGTCTCGCCACCGGGATCTCCCTGGACGGGCTGATCGCCGCCGCCCACCTCGCCGAGGAGATCGTCGGCCGGCGCCTCCCCGGCCAGGTGATGCGGGCCGGCCCGAGGACCCAGCTCGCTTCCGCGGGGTAGAGGACCGTCGTGCCCTGGTGCCCGACCTGCGACCGTTTCCTGTCTCCGCCGACGGTCACGCCCGAGGGCCACTGCCCGAGCTGCGGGCACCCGGTCGAGCCCGGCCGGTCGCACCCGCCGGCCGCTCCCACCACCGACACGGAGGACATGCCCGCCGCCGAGGAGGAGCAGCCGCCCGTCCCCCTGCACCTGAAGATCCTGGGCGCCGCCCTGGTCGTCTACCTCGGCTGGCGCTTCATCCAGGGCGTCGAGTGGGTGATCCACCGCTTTTAAGCGGTTGCGTCCTCACGGGATCGCCCGTTGTGGGGTGATGGCGTCCTCAGCCCCGGAAGTGGTGGTCCCGATACCTGAAGGGACGTGGACAACCTCTCCGGTATTGCCTCGAGGGTCCTGGCCGTGGCCGGCGCGCTCGTGCTGGCCGCCGGCCTGTTCTTCGGGGCGGGGTTCGGGCCCATTCCCGCCGCCGGGGTCCCGACCGCGGCCGCCATGGCCTTCGGGCTCGTCCTTCACCGCCGTCCCCGCCCGCCCCGGGTCCCCGCCGGTTGGATCGACCCCTGCCTGTTCCTCACCGTCGGCGTGGCCGTGCTGGCGCTCACCAACGCCGGCATCGGCTCCGGCCCCCGCGCCGGAGCGGGCTTGCGCACGGTCGGGCTCGTCGCCTACCCGCTGCTGATCGTCGGGCTCCTGCGGCTGCAGAGCGCCCGGCTACCCGACCGGGCGGCCGACGTGCTCGTGCAGGCCGGACTGGTGGCCACCACGTTCGCCCTCGGGCTGTGGGTGCTGGTCAGCCCGGCCCGGATCCGGCTCGGAATCCCTCTCGGCGGGGCGGAGTTGGCGGTGGCGCTGGCGGCTCTCGACCTGCTCCTGCTCACCCTGGCCGTCCACCTGCTGCTCCTGCCCGGGGAGCGGATCTTCGTCTACCGGGGTACGGCCCTCGGGCTGGGGTTCCTCTTCGGGGCGCACCTGGCGTCGGCCCTGGCGCTCTTCAACGGCCAGGGCCTGTCCAACGGGGTTGTGTCGGCGCTGATGGTGGTGGCCTTCGCTCTGCTGGCGGTCACGGCACTCGACCCCAGCGCCCGGCGGCTGTTCGAGCCCCTCATCGGGGAGCCCGCCCGCTTCAGCGCCGCCCATCTCGTGCTCACCCAGATGGGGATGCTGGCCCCGCCGGCCGTGATCGCCATTCATGCCATCCGCCAGCAGGCGATCCCCCCGGCCCCGGCCCTGGGTGCCGGCGTGGCCTCGGTCGTCCTGGCCGCCTACCTGGGCAGCCTCCTGCTGCAGCGCAGCGTCATCGAACGGCGCGCCGAACGCGATGGTCTGACCGGCCTGCCCAACCGGATGCTCTTCAGTGACCGGCTGTCCCGGGCTCTGGCCCACGCCCGTCGCAACGGCCTGCCGGTGGCGGTCATGGTCGTCGACCTCGACCGGTTCAAGGAGGTCAACGACAGCCTGGGTCACGCCGCCGGCGACGAGCTGCTCCGCCATGTGGCGGAGCGGATGCAAGCGTGCCTGCGGGACGAGGACACCGTCGCCCGGCTCGGTGGCGACGAGTTCGCCCTCCTGCTCCCGCACGTGGCGGGCATCGAGGGGGCGGTGGCCGTGGCCCGCCGGCTCCTGGCCTCCCTGGCCGACCCGGTGGAGATCGCCGGCCAGGCGGTGGTGGTGAGCCCCAGCATCGGGATCAGCCTCTTCCCCCAGGACGGCGACGAGGCCGACACCGTCGTCGAGGGCGCCGACGCCGCGATGTACGTCGCCAAGGAACGGGGCCGGAACACGTTCGAGATCTTCAGCCCGGCGTTGCGCCACGAGGCCAACGAGCGCCTGGCCCTCGAGGCGGCGCTCCGCCGGGGCCTCGAGGCCGACGAGTTCGTCCTGCACTACCAGCCGAAGGTCGACCTGCGGACGGGCCGTGTCACCGGCGCCGAGGCGCTGGTCCGGTGGAACCATCCCGAGAAGGGGCTGCTGTTCCCCGACTCGTTCGTTCCGCTGGCGGAACAGACCGGGCTCATCGGGGCCTTGGGCGAGTGGGTCATCGCCGCCGCCTGCGAGCAGGTCGCCGCCTGGCGGATGGACGGGCTTCCCGACCTCACGGTGGCGGTCAACGTGTCGCCCTGCCAGCTCCGTCAGGGCCTGGCCGAGTACGTGACGAGCGTTCTGCGCATGGCCTGCATCCCCGGCCGGTCCCTGGAGCTGGAGCTGACCGAGAGCGCGGCGCTCGAGAGCCTCGAGGTGACGGTGCAGCAGATCGAGGAGCTGCGGGCCGTGGGCGTGACGTGCTCCATCGACGACTTCGGGACGGGCTACTGCGGGTTGAGCTACCTGAACCGCCTTCCCATCGACGGCCTGAAGATCGACCGGTCCTTCATCACCGAGCTGTCCGGCGGCTCCGACACGATCGTCACCGCCGTGATCGCCCTTGGTCACAGCCTCGGCCTGAAGGTGATCGCCGAAGGGGTCGAGACCGCCGACCAACTGGCCTACCTGGCCGCCCGGGGCTGCGACGAGATGCAGGGCTACCTGTTCAGCAAGCCGGTGCCGGCCGACGAGTTCGTGGCGCTGGTTCGGGCCCGCAGCCAGGTCGGCGCCACCGACCTGCTCTTCGGCGAGAACCGGCGAGGGGTGCCGGCGGCGTAGGGCCGGATGAGCCTCAGCGGAGGGGCACCCCGACCCAGTCGTAGAGGTAGAGACCGACCATGGTGGCGGCGGTGAAGCCGGCCTGGGGCAGCGCCACTCCGACCACGAAGAGGGCGGTCCGGACCCGGCGGGGGACGACGGCCTGGCCGGGTGCCGCCGCCAGGCCGGCTGTTCGGCTGTGATTGGAGTGCGCCGCCGGCCGGAGCCAGGACCCGCTCCGCCGGAATGGTGGCGGGCTGGCCGGCGGGCTCGAGGTCCCGCCAGCCGAAGTGCTCGAGTATCCGTAGGGCTTCGACGGTGAAGAACAGGATGCCGGTGACCATCATCCCGGTGGTGACCAGGTGCAGCCAGGGCAGGTTGAGCACCAGCCAGTTGTCGGGCTGGTGGTACCGGTTGGTGTGGGCCCATTCGATGATGGCCCCTTCCACGACGGCGTTGCCCACGAAGATCGCCGGGAACAGCGCCAGGTAGCGCCAGGCGCCGAGGCGGGCCCGCATCGAAGGTTCGAAATGCTTGAGCCACACGAAGATGGCCAAGCCGAAGAAGGCGCCGTAGGACAAAGGAGCCCACAGTGCCTCCGGCCGGGAGCCCCAGGTGGCGATCCAGATCGTGTCGGGATGGAAGTCCATCCGCCAGATCTCCGGCCCGGCCAACACCCAGTCGTGGGTCCACGACAGCGTGCACCCCACGTACACCCCGAGGAGGAGAGCGCGCCGGGTATGCGTCCAAAACACCCAGAACCCCGCCACCCACGCCACCAGGAAGAAGAGTTCGACCAACCGGACGCCAACCATGAAGGCTCCTCCCGGTACTGACTGAGCATTCGGTCACGTCAATCTACCCATGCTTTTCCGAGTGGGCAAAGGCCGCTTGTAAAGAATTTTGCGGAGGTCGGCCGTGTTTGGGCCGGCTCGTGTGGTTCATCCCCCGAGGATGTTAAGACGGCGTTATCGAAACACACCCGGTGAACCCCAGCCGTTGGCTTCTCGTCGTTGTTGCCGCTCTGTTCGCGCTGCTCGTCGGCTTGACACTGACCGTCGGTGTACCGGACGAATCGGAGTCGGAGCAGGTGCAGACGGGCTTGGAGTTCGGCGGGAGCACCACGCCGACATCGGTGAGCTCCGAGCTGTCGTGGATGACGACGCTGCCCGATCCGGACGCGCCGTCGGGGCGGCAGAAAGACCGCTCGAAGGGCGGAGCGTCGAAGGAGAAGGACTCCGGCTCGAGCACACCGGAAACGTCCCCGGGTGGCGGTGGGGCCACGAGCACGACGGGATCGGCGCCGTCATCGCCTTCGTCGCCATCATCGTCGACAACCCAGACGTCGACACCGGCCGGGGGTCAGGCCGGACCGACGATGACGACGGCATCGCCGTCGACGACGACCACCGGGGCGCCGAATTCGACGCCGACGACGACGAAGCCGAAGTCCACCACGACCACGACGGCTGCCCCGACCACCACGACCACGACCACGGTGGTTCCGGCGGCGGCGACCTGGGTGGAGATTGGGCGTTTCGCGTGGTGGAACGAGTTCCACATCGACACGCGGCCGGTGACCCTCCAGTCGGGCCACGTCCGGCTCAGGGTCTTCCACGACGGGCAGGAATGGCTGCACGATCCTCTCGGCCCTCAGCCGCCGTCCTACATCGCCGAGGTGTGGCTGGAAGAGCCGGTGGCGAACCCGGCGGAGGGCGGCCCGGGCTGCGCCTCAGCCACCCTGTACTCCAACCAGCCGGCCCCGTACTACCAGGACTGCCCCGACGTCGTGCAGGCCGAGCGACACGTCGCTCCCGGCCAGTGGAACCTGCGGGCCTTCTTCAACAGCGGCGGATCCGGCTCCTACGAAGGATGGTCACTCGTCGTGGAGGAGTACCGGTAGCTCGAGCCCAACCAACGCCCGGGGGGACCAACGGGAGCAGGTCCACCGCTGACGTGGTTCAGGGAACGACTTCGATGGTGCAGGCCGGGCCGGGGGCAGCGGCGAGGCGGCGGTCGGTGGTGAGGAGCGGAACGTCGAGGGCTTCGGCCAGGGCGACATAGACGGCGTCCCATCCTCGAACGGTGTCGCGGAGCTCCCAGGCCCGCTCCAGTAGCTGGCGATGGCCGTACCGCTCGCCGGGCCAGTCCCGCAGATCGGCGACCGCCTGACCAGCGGCAGTCGAGTCGAGCGCCCCCCGGAGCCATTCCCGGCGGATGACGCCGAAGACCTCGACGTCGATGAGATGGGGAGCGGCATGGTCGGGGTCGGCTGCGAGACGTTCCCGGATCGGCTCGGCTCCGGGCGTGTCGGCGACGACCTCGAAGAGCACCGAGGCGTCAACCACGATCATCGGGCCACGGCCCCCGCAACTCGTCGAGCGCGGCGTGCACCTCCGCCGCCGTGATCTCCGACGGCCGCCGGCGCGTTCGGCTGAGCCACTCCTTCACCGTCGGCCGGGCCGCCAACCGGGTCACCTCCTGACGGAGCATCTCCGGCACCGACAACCCGGCCTCCGCCGCCCGACGGGTGAGAGCGGCATAGACCTCGTCGTCCACGTCGCGTATTTGAATGCTCTTGGGCATATCTGCATTTTAGCATGCGAATCTGCATGAAAGGCCGGGCGCTATGCTGGCGACTTCGGTCCACGGGCTGTGGCGCAGCTTGGTTAGCGCGCTTGACTGGGGGTCGTAGGCGCACGGCGACAGGGACAGCCCGGAACCGCCCTGAGCAGCCAAAATACCAATCTTGTAACTATCGCCGCAGGTCACAGCGTTGCCCTGTGGTCGTCTCGATGGTCGTCTGAGCCACCCACTCCTCGCAGGGCGCGCCTCGCCGCTCGGGCTTGCCAGTCCGGCCGAGCCGGCTCTGAACCAGCGAAACGCTGTTTCAGGGTAGACTTGTGTTGTGATCCTGCCCTTTCCTCTCACGACCTCGGCGGAAATCGCCGCAGTCCTGCGGCCCGGTGGTCGGCTGCGACCCGACTCTGCGCTGCGTACTTTGCGGGAGAACGGCCTTGGCGGCGTCGGGCTGTCCGTCGTGACCCGCGCGGAGAGCGCGGCGCGCGGCCGGTCCGTCTGGTATTCGGCGCTGATGCTCGACGTTGCCCGCCTCTACCGGCGTGGCGATGTTGACGCCGCCTCGGTGGTCCTCGGGCAGGCGAACGAACTCGTTACCCATCGGGCGGCGCGGTTCGTCTCGGAAGGGCTGGTTGCGTCGGGATCGGTTCCCGACGGTGCCGAACTGGATGCGCTCACGGGCGGTGCTCTCAGCCGCTTTGCGTTGCTCACGGCGAGCCGGCGTGAGCAACTGGCGGCCCGTTTGCAGGTCCGGTGCTCGACGGGGACGGTGGTTGGACGGGTCGGCGAGTTGGCGGTGGTGGAAACGGAGGACGGTCTGCGCCTGGGGATACCGGTTCCTGCAGAGCCGGCGAGTGTGGGGGCGCTCGGTGCTCACGTCGCAGTCGATGCCGAGACCCTCGACGGCCGGTCGTCCTTCATGTGGGTGCGGCCGGCGATGCAACTTCAGGGCGATCGCCACGTACGCGTTCCGGGAAAGCCTCGGCTGCTGACGGGCGACGAACGGCGCCGGTTCGATCGGGACGTCCTCCTCGTCGGTTGAATCACCGCCCAGCCGTCACCGCCGACTCGAGACGCCTCAAGCGGTTCCGCTGCTCGACTGGCCAGCTATTCGAGGACGACGTGGAGCGCTGGATCAACCGGAAGGCCTTCGCCTGGCTCCACGACCTGCCCTACGCGGCGTTCCAGCGCCGGAACCTGCACGTGGTGGAGGACGAGGCCAACGAACTGATCGCCGTGTTCGCCTGGCAAGACATCGTCCGGGTTGACGTCGAGGGAATCTGGCTGGAGGTGCTCGCCGTTTCCCTGGAGCACCAGCACCAGGGGACAGGGCGGGCGGTCCTCACTGCTGCCAAGGCCCACCTGGTCACCATCGAAAGGGAGGGCGACGCCATCGTCGCCCTCGTCCACCCCGACAACGACCGAAGCCGGCGTCTCCTCTCCGACGACGGCTGGATCCGGGTCGGCGAACTGGACGGCCATGACCTCATGGCCAGTCGCCTGCCGACCTGAGCAGTCAGGGGCGGTACCGGTCGCGTGTGTCGATGATGTGGCGGCGGCGGGTGGAGACGAGGTAGTCGGAGGACCCGAGGGTGAAGTCGGCTGGGTGGCGGGGGAATCCGCCGGCGTCGAGCAGCGTGGCGGCTCGGGCCGGGATGCTGGTCTGTGAGACGCCGAGGTGGGCGAAGAAGTCCTTCTGGGTCAGGCCGCCGCGCCGGGGGATGAAGAGGTCGTTGACCCGGCCGACCGCCCAGCAGATGGCGGCAGCGGCGGTGTCGGCCCGTCCCCGGCGGCGGAAGGCGTCTGGGCCGTGGCGGGCGATGCGGGCCAGGACCCGGCGACTGACCGTCCGGTACTCGGTGTCGAGCAGGTCGGTGCAGTGCCGGTCGCAGAGGTCCAGGATCTCGGCGACCTTGGGTCGGATGTCATCGTCGATCCCGCTCCAGTCGAACGGCTCGTCGGGCAGTGGTGCATCGTCCAGGTTGGCGAGGCCGTCCTCGCCGCCGACGGCCCGGCGAAGGCAGTCGAGCAGCCCCGTTCGGGCGTCGGCGAGCTTCGCTTCCCAAGGGGCGGGGGCTCCCCAGGGGCCGTCGGGGTCGACGACGCCGAGCGCGGCGAGGAGGGCGGCTGGGCCCTGCGGACGGTCAGAGCGGATGGTGGTCTGGCATTCGGCCTCGAAGGAATCGACCGCCTCGATCGTCTGGTCGGTGAGGTGGGCGGGGACGGCTCGCTCGGCGTGGGCGAAACGTACGAAGGCCCGGAGCAGCCCGGGGGCCTTGGCCAGGTAGTCGGTGTCGGCGACGATCTTGCGGGGGAGCCAGTCGAGGAGGATGATCTCGACCGCCGGGGGGCTCCACCGGAGCGGGTCGCCGGGCCCGTAGTCGCAGCCGAACCACAGGAGCGAGTCGAACAGGTCGCGGTGGTCGGGGTCGTCGAGTCCGGCGGCGAACGGCGAGGCGAAGAACCGCTCGGTGAGGG
This sequence comes from uncultured Actinomycetes bacterium, assembly GCA_963723985.1. Classification (GTDB taxonomy): domain Bacteria; phylum Actinomycetota; class Acidimicrobiia; order IMCC26256; family BP-133; genus BP-133. Next base: position 68,951 of record CAVRTC010000003.1, on the reverse strand, counting down.
CGAGGCGATCGTCCTCGCTCCACTCTGGTCGCTGGTAGCCGGTTCCCCCGTCGGGGAGCAGGCTCGTCATCCACTCGACCAGGGGTCGGCAGACGGGCCAGGTGTCGGTCTCGAACGGCGGGAAGGTCATGGCGCCGGTGGCGACGGCCTCTGTGATCCGGACCTTGGCGTCGGCCGGATCGACGTCGCCCCAGATCATGTCCGGATCGGTGTCCTTGCGTTTCGTCAAGGCCACCAGATCGTGGAGCGGTTCGGGAACGACGAAGGCATCCTTCACGACCGTCCCGAGGTTGTGGTCGATGTAGATCACGGCGCTCAGCTCTTCGCCGGTTGGGAGACGGACGCCGATCATGAGGTTGTCGCCGTCGCGCAGGAGGTGGGTCATCTGCACCGCGCCCGTCGCCTCGGCTCCGTTGGCGGTGGCGATCCACGCCGGGAGCGGGTGGCCCCGCCGTTCGAGCGTCCTGGTGATCCGGCGCCGTTCGACCTCGTCGCCGCCCAGCACGCCGATCGCCGCCAGCAGTGCCGACGTCTCGAGTTGCTCCGCCTCGAAGAACGAACCGACCAGTTCCTCGCGGGACGGGCCGGCCAGGCGATCCCGCTCCATGGGGCTCACCCGCCGGGGATCGACCACGGTCAACAGCGAACTGGCGAACGCCAAAAGGCCGAGCGGGTGGTCGTCGCCCAGCGCCCGGCGCACGTCCGCCATCAAGTCGTCGGCGTCGGGTTCGGGGCGCCGCTCCTCGTGGCGCGGCCGGAAACCCAGGGGTCGTGTTCCCTTCGGCGTCACCCGACCGCCCTTGGCGTGGCGTCCTCTCCGCGTCACGACGCCGAGCCTATCGATCCCGCTCGAGCGTGCCCGCCGACGGCACAGCGTGGGTTCGGACGTGGACGGAGCGCGTCGTGGTGTTGCCGGCCCGCAATGAACCGCTCGGGCGGGGAGCCACGACGGTACTGTGCTGGGCCGATGATCCCGTCGGTGGCGGAGGACGTGGCGGCCATCCTCACGGCGGCCACCCCGGACGAGTTGTGGCGATGGCTGGTCTTCCACCCCCACCTCCGGGCGTCCCCCAATCCGACCGACGCTATTACCGTCTGGCGAAGGCTCCACCGCGGCCGTCCGGACGGGGCGATCCAGACGGCCGGCCTGCTCTGCACCGACCATCGCTGGCGGCGGGTCACCGCTCCACTCGTCGCCGCCGTCGAGCAGAGCGGCCTGCTCACCGAAGCCGAACTCGAAGGGTTCGCCAACGGCTTCCTCTGGTCGGACCAGTACCGCTGGCCCGTCCCCGAGGCCTGGATCAGGGATCGCGCCGGCACCATCGACGGCCCGGCCCTCCCGCCTGGCACCCCCCTTCACCTCGAGCGGTTGATCGCCCCGCCCCTGCGGCGCTGGGCAGCAGCGGTCGTCGGTCGCCACCCGTCCCGCAGCCACGACATTCTCAACCGGGCCAGAGAACTGGACGCCCGGGCCGGTGACGCTGTTTTTGCCGGCCTCCTCGACGCCGCCGATCGCTACCCGGACGAGGTCCGGGAGGCACTGATCGACCTCGGCTGCTCCTGGCCGGGAGCCCCCGCCCGGCTCCGGGCCCTCCAACTCCTCGCTGTACGGGACGGAGCACAAGCCGTCACCAGCCGCGCCGCGGGCGACCCCAACGGGAAGATCCGGGCCTGGGCAGCCAGCCTGGACAGACAACCTCCGCTCCAAGCGCCTTCGGCGCCGCTTTCCGAGATCAGCCGGCCTCCGGCGGACCAGCCCCGACGTGCCTCCACAGAACAGGCGCCGCTCTTCGGCTGACCGCTTGACTTCCCATCAAGCGCGCCGCGCCGGCGTTCGGCCCCGGTACGCCGGGCGTCGGCTGCGGGCGGCCCGGACAAGAGGGTAAGCGCCGACCCCCACTCGGTAGCCCGCGTCCGATCGGTTGGACCCTCAATCCCTTTGTGCACAACGAAGTCTTGACCTATTGGTGAGCGGAACCAACGGTGTCTGAGCCACCCGCGGCGTAGGCGAGCTCGAAGGTTCGACGGTGTAGCGAGGTGTCGGCCGCGGCCGTCCTGCGCGCTCGCTCAGTATGCTGTGGTCGTCTCAATGGTCGTCTGCGTGACGGCCTTCGGACACAGATGTTGTTCGAGTAGTCTTGTGTATTAGCCAGTAAGCTTTTGAGTGTTGCAGAAGTAACGGGCTGTGGCGCAGCTTGGTTAGCGCGCTTGACTGGGGGTCAAGAGGTCGGGAGTTCAAATCTCCCCAGCCCGACGGAGAAAGTGCAGGTCAGAGCCGGTCTTCGGACCGGCTCCCTGCTTTGGTCCGGTAGGTTCATCGGGCTTCGACATGAACAGAGCAGTCAGTCGATGTGCGGCGCCGGCAAGACCGGCTTCCCTCCGGGGCTGCGCGCACTTCCCGCGGTCGGTCATGGAAACCAAGCGCTTGATTTATCCGACGCGCCCGTTAAACTCAACCTCCGACGGATCGGAGGCGATTGCGATGAACTCAGGGGCTCTCTCAGGCAAATTGAGGCAGATTCTCAGAGGCCGTGGGGTAGTAATGGCGTCGGAAAGGCAAGTCTCGCTGGCACTGGCTGGGTCTGCAACACTGCCTTTCGCTCAATTCACTGGCCAACAAATTGTCACAGGTCGCAGGGCGTTCGCTCTTCTTGTTCTCAAACTCCTCGTTGGCTTTCGATAAGCGGCTCAGCCGGCTGGGCGGGAGCCGAGTAGCCGATAACGACCCGTCCGTCGCCCCCTTGGCACAGCGGGCGCCGTGAGCTCGAGCGACATGGCCCGCCACACCGATCTGCAGGAGTCAGCCTGGGTCCGGCGGCGCGGCTCCGCCGGGTCGGAGTGTCAAATCGAAGGGGGGATGACCGTGAACCGATTGCACAGGCCACGGTCCATCGGGAAGCGGGCGCTTCGGCTCCGGCGCCTCCGGCGTACTTGGCACAGCTGTGCTGGCGCTGGCCATCGGCGTTGCCGGCGGGGCCGAGGCACCGGCTGCGCCGGTGTCGTATGAGGCGGTGGCCTCGGCCGACGGGATTCGGGTTTCGGTTGCGGCGCCGGGATTCGCTGTCGTGGAGACGTTGATCGACGGTAGGGGGGCCGGTGTCGCAGTCGGTGATCGACGGTCTGGGGAACTCCCGGGCCTTCGCCTCCCTGCCCTATCCGGGGGATCTGGCCATCTCCGGGCGGGGGTTGCTGGCGGGCCTGACGGGTCGGCCGTCGCCGCCGACGTACCCGTTCTATGTGTCGTCGAGCCATCCGACGACGCCGGAGGCGAAGGTGGTGCAACCGGGATACGAACTGGTGGCCACCAGTGGTGAATCGTCGTCGCAAGGGACGACCAAGACCGGAGGCGGGTCGAGCGGTTCGGCGATCGGGTCCACGGTGGCGAACGCCGTGACGAGCCGAGACGCGGCGTCAGGGATGGTGACGGCTGAGGCCACGGGCATGGCCGACATCATCAACATCGGCGGGGTGCTGCGGATCGGGCAGGTCGACGCCAAGGCGAAGGTCACCCGGGGTCCGGGGGCCGACCCGACCCGGGAAGCGACGTTCGTCATCAACGGATGACGATCGCCGGCCAGACGGTCGGGTTCTCGGAGAAGGGTCGTGAGCCCGGGCCTGGTCGTGCGCCAGGAGCAGGCGACGCCGGGTGGGCCGACGATGGTGATCCGTTACGTGTTCGGCCAGATGTCGGCGTCGGCCACCGTGTCGGGCCAGACAAGGTTACCGTCCGATCTTCAGCGCACCTTCGGTTACCGCCCACGAGGAGTTGGCGAAAGACCCGAACCTGAACAACATGATTGTCGGTCATGGTGTCTTCCCTCCATTCCAGTCCGGCACTCCAGCCACGGACGAGTTCCAGCAGGCCATCCGAACCGTCACCGGCGTCAAGCCCTCAGGTGCAAACGCTGCGGGGTGGGCCTCAGGGAAACTTCTCGAGAGGGCTGGCGCCCACATCGTCGAACCCCCCACCACCAAGCTATCCTTCGGGGCCTCTGGACGATCAACGGGGACACGCTCGGCGGTCTCACGCCGCCATTGACGTTTGTCGAGGGCCAACCAGCGAAGAAGCACTCCTGCTGGTTCACCACCGTCATCAAAGATGGAACCTGGGTCTCGGTAGACGGGTTCAAGCTGAACTGCGCTGACAAGCAGTTCCCCGATTGATTGGCTTCTAGAAGCTGCGGTTGCTCCATAGTGGCGAACGTCTGTCGCGCCCAGTTCGCTCATGAGACTCGGGGTGTCGAAGGTGAAACGCCTCCGCCACCGATCAGAGGCGGGGAGGGTGCTGAACGCCGCCCGTGCCGCGTTCGGAATCGACGCCATCGCCGCGCCCGGTGGGATCGTCCGGGTCATGGGCCTGCGCCCGGAGGACGACGTCGATCACGCGTACGTCCTGCGGATCTGGGGAACACGCGAGACCTTCGTGGCGGCGATGTCGGCGGGCGTCTGCGGGAGCTCGAGTGCAGCGCCGGTCGCCTTGCGGCTCGGGATGGCCGTGACACCGTCGACCTGATCTCCCTGTGGTTCGCTTTCCGTAGTGGGCGGTCGCGGCCGGCCGCGCTGACAATGCTCGCGGTCCTCGGGGCACCGGCGGTCGGGCTGGGCTACCTGGCGGTCGCCGATGCTCGCCGGCAGATCGCCGATCTGCCCGGCTGATGGCCAGGCGATCCAGCCCCGGCCGCAGGCACACGAACCCTGAACCCGCGGATTTAGAGTTCGCTGAGCCTTTCGACAGCCGTTCGGATCAGCGCGAATTCTTTGCGGCATATGGGTTTTCGGCTCACTGTGTTCGTCGGTGTTCGTCAGTGTTCGTCGGTGTTCGGCCTGTTCCGGGGCTGATTGCTGTGTTGCTGCACCTTCCACCACGAGTCGCGGATTTGGGTCGGCGCATTACGTTGTCGAGGATCCCTCTGAGCGGTCGTCCTTGGGACCGCAAAGCGTTGCAACAGCAGCAACACTGATGGACAGTAGTGATGCTCGACTTGAACCCTGTAACCCCCCGGATCTTGTGTCCGCGGGTACAGGACTGCCGGAAGTCCACCCTGCATCGGGCGACCCTCCGTGGCGAGTCCGCCGAGTTCGCCGGGATCGCCACGCCTTAAGTCGACTGATCCTCGTTCGTGCCGCCCCGGGCGGCACGGCGGGCAGCGGCTTCCTGGAACGCGGTCAGCAGCTCCGTCAGGTCATCGTCGCTGCAGCGGTTGAGGAAGCGGTCGAGTGTGTGGGCCCGCTCGTCGAGGTCGTCGCCGAGGGCATCGAGCAGCGTCGAGCCGCGCGGGTCCATGACCATGGAAATACCGAACCCGAGTCGGCGGAGGGGGATGGTGTCGCCTCCCGGGACGTCGGTCAAGGCGAGACTCACCTCCGAAACGGCCCGCCCTGCCAGCTTGGAGCTCTTCTTCACGACCCGCTTCGCCGTCCGGAGCACCGAGTCCCCCCAATTTTTACCGGTGAACGTTGTCTGTCCCGACACTTATGCACTGCCGAGCTGGACCGTGTCGGGGGAGTTTACTTGATTTGACTACCTGGACGATCATATTATAAGGCTCGGTGACCGGGCCATCGAATCCCGGGACGAAGAAAGTGGCGATGGTCTGAATGGGGGCCCGCACCCAAGCGGAATCGGTCGGCGGCGGTCCTTTGCCGCGGCCGGCGCCGTTTTGGCCCCTAGCGGTGGTTTGCCCCCCCAGGGGCGAGCCAGGAACCCTGGCGGCAAGATTCCTACTTGATCTCGGGAGGCCTCATCGCCGTGTTCCTCGTCCCGATCGCCTTCACGCTGGCTCTCGGCCGAACTGCGGGACGAGTGGCCGCAACCTTGACGCGTTGGAACTGTGGATGGCGACGGAGGGCGGGGCGGTCGCTGGCGACGCTTCATCCGAGCTCGCCGCGCCCGCCGGCACCGAATACAAGTGGACTGTGCGGTGCGCATTCAGCTGCACGACTCGCGCCCGGCGCCGGCGCCGATCGCTCTCCGGCTGCCAACAGCCGTGAACGGTGCAGCCATCCTCGGACTGGCATTGCTGACGGCGGCCCGGATTGGCGCCAGCGGGCAAAGGAACTCATCTACGCGATCGCCGGGCTCAACCTCGGGCTCCCCGACGTGCTGGTGATGGGCCGGTCTGCGGTTCGTGGGTGCTCCGGAGCCGCCGAACGTTTCGATGGGGTATGCGCGCAAGCGAGCCCGCCGAACTCGAGGACGACGTGGTCGCTCCCTACGCGGGTGCCGAACTGATGATCACGGAGACATTGTGACTATCCGCGACGATGACCAGCTCCGGGCAGCGTTGGAAGACGCCCACATCCCGACGTTACTCATGGTGTTGGCGCACTACACGGGCGACGCCCGTTGGCTGGAGCCGCCGTTCACCCCGGGCCGCGGCCGCGGTCTCGAGGACAATGAATCGGGAGGCTTGTCCCCGTCTGTCCAGTCCACCATTCGCGAGCATGCCTTCGACGTGATCCGTGACTGGCGGGACGGACGGCTCCCGGATCCCGCGCCACCGTCGCCCGACTACTTGATCAGGATGCTGAGCGTCTGCCTGAGCGAGCCGGTGGCACCCGAGTACGCCACGATGATGCTCGAGGAGATGGGCGTCGTTCCGCGGGAGGCGACCTGGTCGTCGGCCGGTGACGTGAGCATCTCCGACTTCAAAGTGATCATCATCGGTGCCGGTCTGTCGGGAATCTGCGCCGCAATCAAGCTCAAGCAGGCGGGCATCGCCTTCACCGTATTCGACAAGAATCCCTCGCTGGGGGGTACCTGGTTCGAGAACCGTTATCCCGGGTGCCGGGTCGACACCCCCAGCCACATGTACTCGTTCTCCTTCTCGCCGAATCACGCCTGGTCGAGCCACTACGCCCGCCAGCCCGAGATCCACGAGTATCTCGTGCGGTGCGCCATCGAGTACGACGTGGTGAACGACATCCGTTTCTCGGCCGAGGTGACGGCGGCGACCTTCGATGACGAGAGCAGTCGCTGGACCGTAACGGTCCAATGGCCCGACGGCCACCAAGAACCGCACGACGCCAACGCGGTCATCAGCGCTGTTGGACAGTTGAACCGCCCAGCCGAGCCGTCCATCGAAGGCGCCGAAACGTTTGCCGGGCCGGCCTTCCACACTGCGCGCTGGCCGGACGACATCGACCTGGTCGGGAAGCGCGTGGCGGTGGTCGGAACCGGCGCCTCGGCCATGCAGGTCGTGCCGTCCATCGCCCCGGACGTCGCGTCCCTCACGATCTTCCAGCGCTCGCCGCAGTGGGCGGCGCCCAACCCGAACTATGTGAAGCACGTCAGCGACGAAACGCGCCTGCTCTTCAACGAAGTGCCCTACTTCGCCGCCTACTACAGGGCGCAACTGGTATGGCGGTTCAACGACAAGATCCATCCGGCGCTCCAGATCGATCCGAACTGGCCGGGCCGACTCTCCATCAACGCGGTCAACGAAGGCCACCGGCGATACCTGATCCGCCACATCGAGCGCGAACTGGGAGACCGGATCGACCTGCGGCCGATTGCCGTTCCTGACTACCCGCCATACGGCAAGCGAATACTGATGGACAACGGCTGGTACAGGACGATCAGGCGCCCAAACGTGCGGGTTGTCACCGGGCGGATCGAACGCATCGAGGCCGACGGATTGCGCACGGCCGATGGTGAGCACCATGCGATCGACGTGATTATCTACGCCACCGGGTTCGACGCCGTCCGCATGCTGGCCGGCGTCGACGTCCGTGGTCGCGACGGCCGGTCGCTGCGGGATGAATGGGGCGACGACGATCCTCGGGCATACCTCGGAATGACCGTTCCCGGCTTTCCGAACCTTCTCCTGCTCTATGGCCCGAATACGAATCTGGGTCATGGCGGAACGATCATCTTCCACGCCGAGTGCCAGGTGCGCTACGTCGTCAGCATGCTCATCACCATGATCGAGTCCGGCATCCGGTCGATCGAAGTCCGCCAGGACGTGTGCGAGGAGTACAACCGCCGGGTCGACGAAGCCCACTCGAAGATGGTCTGGACCCATCCGGCCATGGACACGTGGTACCGCAATGCCCGCGGCCGGGTCGTCACCAACTCACCGTGGCGCCTGATCGACTACTGGAAGATGACCCGCGAGGTGAACCTCAAGGATTACGACCTGGAGCCCATCGGTACCGTGGCGCCGAAAGAAGCAGTTGCGGGGCCATTCAGCCCAGCGTCCGGGTTGCGCTCGGCGGTGGCGTCGACAGCCCGGTAATCCGATCGGACGGGGCCGACTCGATCCCGGCCGGCAAGCCCAACGACTGCGAAAGAGTGTGTTTCTCAGGGTTGGGACCGCACGGATGCCTGCGCCAGCTGGTATCGGAACGCTGGCGGCGAATGCACGGTCGCGAATGACCAGACCTTGTTGTGCCAGCCGGGCGCTGTGACCCGCTTCCCGCGGATACAGGCCGAATAGCTCTTCCGAGCGACAGCTTCTGGGCGCATCATCGCCGCCTGCATCATGAGGGCGTCGGCAAACTCGGGCGACACACTCGTCTCCACCATCTCCGTGTCCGTCGCGCCGACGATGATGACCGTGCAGTTGACGCCGCATTGCTCGACTTCGGCCGCTAAGCCTTCCGTGAGCTTGAGCACGAACGACTTGGACGCCCCGTACAGAACCGTCATGGGGGTGCCAGGAAGGACTGCGGCGATCGACGCGACGTTGATGATGCGTCCCCATCGCCGGTCGACCATGGCGGGCAGAAAGTGTCGGCAGAGCTCCGCCGGGCTAAGCGCGGTGACCTGGATGTACCGCAGGCCGTCCTCCCATGGCATCGCTTGATAGGGCGAATACACGACGTATCCCGCATTGTTGACGAGGAAGTCGATATCGAGCGAGCGTCGGGACATTTCGTCTCTGATATAGGCGGGAGCGCCTTGGTCTGCCAGATCACAGGCCAAAGGGTGCACCCGGACCCCCCATCTGCCCTCGAGTTGCTTTTGAAGATCGCACAACCGTGCCTCCCGGCGAGCCACGGCAACAACGTCGTAGCCCTTGGCGGCCAAGAGTTCCGCCATCGCCCATCCGATGCCGGACGATGCCCCGGTCACGAGTGCGATACGTCCCCTGCCCTCGTTGCTCGAATCTGCCTCGCCGACGCCAGGAAGGCGACGCCGCCGGCGCTTCATGGCCGCCACAAGGTGATCTTTCATTGTCCATGTCCCATGCGACAAGCCCGTGCAGCCAAAGGGACTCCCTTGCGCTTATAGGTACGGCTGGAATCTCTCAACGTATCCCGAGAAGGCTTCGTCAATCTGCGCCTCTGTGAATCCATGTCGCTCGAGCGAGTAGGAGTGCGAACCACCGTGAGGGTCCCGCTGTTCCCAGGTCGCCAATGCGTGCTCGGCTTCTGGGGTCAGCGGGGTTCCATGTCGGCGACTGATCGTCCTCGCTGCGTCCACCGGATCGGCATCGACCTGCTTATACGCCATGTCGACAATCCGGGCAGTATCACCGAGCGCATCACGTTGTGCGAGATGCCGGTCCACGCTCTGCTTGAGGAAATCGAACATGAACGTGCCGCAATCGAGCGGATCGACGTCATCACTGACGGTGCGCCGGACCCGCTCGAGCAAGCGAGTACCTGACGGCACGACCGACTTCAGGTCCCGATGAGTGACCACGATCGTCGCCTGCGGGAAGACCTTGGCTGCGACGTCGAGGTTCCCGAAATGCGAAGTCACCGCCTTGAGGAGGAAGTGGCGACCGCGCCTGCCCCCGGCTTGCCATTGGAGGTACTGCAACATGCTCCGGAGAAACTCATACGGCGGCTCCTGAGGCTGCTCGAGCCACCAGGAAACGAATGACGGAGCGCGGCGCGTGATCGCCAAAGGCGACTCGAACGTCAGATCGAGGAGGTAGGCCTCTTCCTCGGCGAGCTCGGCCGCCACAGGGTGGCCGAGCTGGATGTCGGGGTATTGCCGGATCTGCTGCTCGGTGGCGGCCTTGGCCATGTCGAGCCTGGGGTCGGGGTCCCCACGCTTCCAACCCGGTTCGGGTGCGGGGAACATCAGAAGCCACAGTGGGATGAACCGCACGGTCGGATCGCACGACATAATTCGCTGCAACTTGGTGGTTCCCGTGCGGGGCAATCCGGTGATCATCACGGGGTCGGAGACGTCTTCCTCGAGGATCTCGGGGTGCTTCTTGAGGTCGTCGTAGAAGCGCAGGCGTGTCATCAGCACCCGCATGACATTGCCCTGCACAGCCGCAACGCCGACGGCGTTCAGCCGCCCCTCGGACGCGACCGAGGACAGCCAGCGCGTCATCGCCTCAAGAAACCGTTCGTCGGCGCCGTAGTCGTCAAGCCCGGTCTGTTGGCAGGCGGTATTGATGAGTGCCAGGGGATCGAGACTGCGCTCGAGGTCGGAGGTATCCGTCGTCCTGGACGTCATGAGCGGCCCCCTATCGACGCTGGAGCTGCACCGACGGGCGTGGCTTGGGGCCGGTTCCGCCAGGCGGCGATCAGCTCAGCGCATTGCGCCGGGCTAGCAACGTAGATGGCGACCTCGTCGGCGCCGGCGTCGCGATAGGCCTGAAGCTTCGCGACGCACTCGCGTGCCGATCCGATGGCGAACGCGGTCCTGAAGCCACGAGTCCGGGATCTCCGCCGCCCATTGTGCCAGCAGGGTTCGGTCCCGAACCGCCTGGTCGGCGAGTTCGACGCGCTTTCCGGCGGCGCGAGCCGCGGCCATGATCTCCTGAGCGACTGGATGGTCCACGATCCGGTCGATGTCCTTGCGCTTCCAACCGTTGCGCTCGATGATGCCGCCGGGCGCGACCGCGTCCTTGGTGTTGAGGATGAGGCAAAGGAAACCCCGAAGGCCTTCGGGGGTGACATACCCCTGCGAGCCGTACGCGGGGTTCGTCATCGACGCCACATCTTCCCCGACGGCCTCGACCCGCGGCGCCGCGGCCACCCCCGCACAAATCCGAAGGCTCGCCGGATCGCGTCCGAGGCGCTCACATTCTTCCCGCGCCCACGCCACGCTTTGCGCCACGGCTTCAGGCGTAGCCGGTGGACCCAGCATCATTCCGTCGAACACCGTGTTCGCGCTCGTCCTCGATGCTTTGGGTCCACCCAGGCCGACATACCAGACTTCCGGCGGCGGCCCGTCGTAGGTGTCCGGGAGTGTCGCCTCCGAGAAGCTGCCGGACGGGCCGTGGTAGGAGACGGTTTCGCCTCGCCACAGCCGCCGTATGGTTTCCACGTATTCGACCATCTGGGCATAGGTAGCGCCCGGGTTGCCGTATGCCGCGATGTGGCCCGCGGGGCCCCGCCCCAGACCCAGGATGCAGCGAGGACCAAAGGCGGTGTGGACCGTTGCTCCGATCGACGCAGTGACGACCGGCGAACGCGCCATAGCCGTCACCGGCGCTGTACCGATCTCGATGCGACTCGTCTTGGCCGCGATTGCACCGAGGACGACGCCCGCATCCTTTAAGTTAAGCCGCTCGCAGAACCACACCCGCCGGAAGCCGAGGCGCTCTGCTTCCATCGCCTGGGGAATGGCGAACTTCGGGTCGGCACGCCCCCCCACGATGTAGATGCTGAGGTCCTCAATGACCGGGACGGGATCGGCGACGGCGGTCTGCGACATAGAGCCTCCTTGGCGGTGTCGCGGCGAGCATGGGGCCTAGCGCGTCGTCAAGAGGCCGCCGTCGACGCCGATCGTGGATGAGGTGGCGCGGTCACTAGCCAATAAACGTTATGAGGTAACGCGGCCTCCACCGGCTCCCGAAGGACGCCTCCCGAGGCTCTCGGTCCTTGAGTTTGTCCATCACGTCGTTCGAACTTATAGCGTACTGCCTCGACATGTCAAGGGACCCGCGACCTCTGGGCGAGGTGAGTCGTTCGAGCTATGCAGCAACCTCGGCTGTGGTGCTGGGTTGCGCCTTCCATCGTCACCTCGCGACGGCGAGGAACACCTCCAGCCCATCGCTCACCGGCCGATATACCGGTGGATCTGAACGTCTGAGCTGGCTGGGTAACGTCTCCACGATCGGCACCCCGGATGGATGGGGGTGCGAGGGGCGATTCTCGTTCGGCGTTGGCGTTACCGTAAAGGACTTAGGTCAGCGGCACCCGGGTTACCATGTGACGCGGCGTCTTCCTGGGCGAGGTAGAGGACTAGCGCATCTAACGAGAGGGTCCGCGCGGGTGTAGGTCGCCCGAGATCCCCAGATCACCAGCCCGCTCCTGCCGGCCCGAACGGGTCGCGGAGGCCCGGTGCCGGGAACAAATCAATGTGCACGCCAGCACCAACCAGTTCAGCGAAGGGCCAGTAGAGGATTGCGCCGTTGGGACCGTTCCCTTCGCTGGGGCGGATGGTTCAGTTCGACACGATCCGCACCTCGGACTTATCGGAAGGACGGTCGATTCTCGTACGGCTCAGCCGTTACGTAAAGGTCGTCGGGGAGTGGCACCTGGGTTGAGCCTGCGCTACGCCGCGCCTTCCTGGCCGAGGTAAGCGGCTCGGACCGCGTCGCTGTTGCGGACCTGCTCCGGCGTGCCGTTCATCAACGGCTTGCCGAAGTCGAGGACGTGGATCCACTGGCAGATCGTGAGGACCAGGCTCATGTCGTGTTCGACCATGAGGATCCCGAGGTCGCGGTCTTCCACGAGGCGGACGAGCAGTTGGGCGAACTCGGCGCTTTCGGCGACGTCGAGGCCCGACGACGGCTCGTCGAGGAGGAGCAGGTTGGCCCCCTGGCTAGTGCCCGGGCCAGCTCGACGAGGCGGCCCTGGCCGGCCGAGATCTCCGACGCAAGCCGGTTCTGGATCGCTGCCAGCCCCGTCTCCTCGATCAGCTCGTCGGCGATGGCTCTGACGTCCCGGCGGACCTTGCCCCGCCCGCCGACGATCCCGAGCTGGGTCAGCGGGTCGTCGCCGATGTGGGCGGCCTCGGCGGCCAGCTCGACGTTTTCCCGCACCGTCAGTGAACCGAACAGCTCCATCCGCTGGAAGGTGCGGCCCAGCCCGAGTCGGGCCCGGCGGGCCGGGCTCTCGTGGGAGATGTCCTTCGCGTCCAGAGTGACCGTGCCCTCGTCCGCCTTTTGGAAGCCGCAGCACACGTTGAACATGGTCGTCTTGCCAGCGCCGTTAGGCCCGATCAGCCCGGTGATGCGGCCTCGGGGGGCCTCGACGGTTACGCCGCCGAGGGCCACGAGTCCGCCGAAGCGGACCACGATCCCATCGGACCGCAGACCGGTACCGTCATAGAATCCCGACCCCTCGTTGCCGTTCATAGCATTCATGCTCCGGCGACCTCCTCGACGTAGACAACGATGCGCTGTTCCGAAGACATCAGGGCTGACCGGGACGCTTCGTGCCGGACGGGACGACGAGTTCCCCGGTCGGACCTATATGCACCGAGTCGGGCCGGGGGATCGGCACGCCCGGCCCCGGGCAGGCATAGGTGGTGGTCGGGCCACACCGGTTCCCGCCCACCAGGAACGATTTATCCGCGATCGACCTCGGCCACGAATCGGAGTTCAGACTGAAGACGTTCCACGGGACCATGTATGTAACGAGGTAGATGACGTTCACGATCCCGCACAGTGCCAGGAACCGCAGCCCGGTTCTCGCCCGAGGACTGACCCGTACCTCGTTGATCCCCCGCTCAGCCCACGACTGACCTTTGTCGTTCTTGTGATATCTGACGAGAGCAAACGTCGCCATCACGGCCCCAGCGAGGAGGCCCTCCACGTACACCGGGTACTGGTAATGGGTTCCCTTGAACAGGGTGAACCAGCCAAGAACGCCTGAGCGGGCCGCGCCGGGGTAGGCCCACAGGTAACCGAAGCGCATGCATGCGATTTCGAAGACGATCACGAAGGCCACAAAAAAGGCAGTGCCCATACCGAACAGCGCCACCGCCCGCAACCGCGGCCAACGGGCCTTGCACTTCCGCATCCACCAGCACCCGGCCACGGCCGCAAGGAAGAAGAACGGCCCGTAGAGCGTGAACATCCCGAGCAATGGTTCTGGAACCTGGTTGCCGTTGGGCGACAACCAGCCCGGCACGTGGCGGTACCAAGAACCAAGGTTCACGAACTCGGCGTTGTAGAGGAAGGCGACCTGGCCATAGTTGATGAGCACGTCCTGCCAGAAGATCGTCAGGAACGACAGCAGGAACAGGCCGTCGAACCCGATGTGCCCGTCCCGGCGCCACGGCCGGATCACCCACCGGTACACGAGGAGGACGAGCGATATGCAGAAGAAGGCTTCCCAACCGTGCACCACTACTTTGGCGTAGCCTGGCACGGGGGTCGGACCGGTCGAAACGCGCTTGGCGTCGCCAGACAAGAACCACGAAAGATAGAGATACACATTGAAGGCAATGAAGAGGGCCCCCAGAGCGGCCCAGACCAGAACAGGTCGAGACCGACTCTCGACGTCCGCCGACGTGATCACAGCCACCGGCCGCTTGGCCAAGATCTGAGACTCGGCCTGCTCAGTCCGCATCTGACAGGGCCCCCATGTACGGGTGGAGTTCGACGTCAACCGTGAAGAAGCTGAGGGTGTGGAGGCACAGCTCCTCCATCGTCCGCAGGTTCGTGTCCACCATGGGGCTGGAGGTCGTCTCCCGTCCCGCGCGGATGAGGCTGAGCAGGTTACGAAGCAGCGCCCCCTCCGCAAATCGTTCCTGTTCGTCGTAGTTCAACGGCCCTCGTCCTTCCTGTGGTCGAAGATCCGCTTGGTTTTCAGCTCGTACCGGGGCAGGGAGCCCGGTTCGATGACCTCGACGGCGATGTCGACCGCCAGGCGGTCTCGCAGATGGCGGCGTATTCGAGCGGAGAGGGCCCCGGGGGAGTCGACCTGTTCAGCCGTCTCGGCTCTGATGGTCAAGGCGTCCATGCCCCGGTCGGTGGTGATGTGGAGCTCGTAGTTGGGTGTGAGCTCGGGGATCTCCGCCAGGAGGTTGTCGATGGCCGTGGGGTAGAGGTTGGTGCCGCGGATGGTCAGCATGAAGTCCGTCCGGCCAAGGACCACACCGTCGAGCCACTGCCATGTCCACCCGCAGCCGTGATCATGGACGGTATAGCGGCGAACGAGATCGTGGGTGCGGTAGTTCACGATCGGCTGGAGCGCGCGGTTGAAGGCGGTGATGACGTTCTCGCCCACCACGCCGTCCTCGTCGACGGGCTCACCGCTGCCGGGGTCGATGGAATACGAATAGAACGCCGGCTCGAAGACGTGGATCCCGCCCGAGTCGGTCGGGCATTCCACGGTGCCCCACATGGCGTCGGAGATGCCGTACTGGTCACAGAAGGACTGAAGCCGGAACGCCTCGGTGAGGCGCTTGCGGGCGCTGGCGGTGGCCGGTTCCCCGGCCACGACCGCGAAGCGCATGCCGAACGTCGAGGGGTCGTAGCCGCTCGCGTGGGCCTCCTCGACCATCCGCAGCAGGTAGGTGGGAGTGGCCACCACCGCGGCCGGGCGGAGCTTGGCCACTTGGGCCAGGCGCTGAGCGGTGGACAGCCCCGAGCCTGACACGATGGTGGCGCCGAAGCGCTGGGCGGCGTAGAAGGCGGTCCAGAATCCGGCGAAGGCGCCGAAGTTGAAGCAAAAATACATGAGGTCCCCTGGGCGCATCCCCGCCGCCCACCAGGTGGAGATCCAGCTGTCCTCCACCGTGAGCATGTCGTAGGCCGTTGACCACTCCTCCAGCGGAGCGCCGGTGGTGCCCGAGGTCTGGTGGTAGTACGTGGCCACACCGCCGGGGAGATGGTTGGCCAGGGCGACGCCATGCTCGTCCTGGTCGACCATCAGGTCCGGCTTGTCGAGGCGGGGCACCCGCGTGCGGAAATCGGACAGGCTGCGCACGTCCGCTGGCTTGAACCCGTGCGCGTCGTAGAGCCGCCGATACAGCGGCACGTGTTCGTACACATAGGCGAGGAGTTGCTGGAGGCGATCGAGCTGCCGACGCTCGATCTCGGCCCGGGGAAGGAAACACGACTGGTCCCAAACCGGCGACCCAAGCGCTCTGGGCGACACGTGCTTCATGTCGAACCCCACCACACGCCGGCTCTGATCACCTCGATATGGCCAGCGTTGAAACAGCCGATGTCGCTCTCGAAGCCGGGTAGCTCCCGGACGAGGGCAACGATCTCCGCCTCGGATAGGCCTCTCGGGTCAACGGGAGGCTCCTGTTCCGAGAGCACCTGGCAGATGTCTTCGATGTCATCCCACTGCATAGCGGCTACCTCCCGGTCCCGCCCCCGATATGGTCGAGGAGCTTGAGGACCACCCCGATGTCGACCGCGGCCCGGTCGAACACCCAGACTCGGTCCCCCGTGCCGATAATCCAATGCAGATCGCTGGCTATCGCCCAGGTTCGCAGCGGGGCGGTGTCCAGTTCCACCACTTCCCCCCAGATGCGCAGCAGGTTGTCCAACACCATCCGCACCGAGGCCACAAAGTGCCCAGTATCGGCGGCGAGCCCGTGGTCGAGGCCCTTCAGCTTCCGGATCCGCCCGTCCTCCCACGTGGCCACGCTGGCCAGGAGTCCGGGCACGCCCTCCAGAGGGTCATCCATCCGGTCAGTTGCCGGCGCCCTGCTCATGGCTCGACTTCGCTGCATCGGTGGTGCGCTGAGCCTGGGCGACGGAGGGCAATCGGTGCTGGAATCCCTGGATCTCGAGATCCCGCACGGCAGCTCGTTGTTTCGATCACTACGTCCGTCATAATATTGTGGCGGAGGTTACTCCCTCTCGGGTCGGAGGGCAACGGGCGGCCGAGGCTGACGATTGGGCCGCAGGCTTGACATAGGGCATTCCTTGGAAGTTAAATTGACTGTTTAGCTGAGAGAATAAACGCTAATGCAATCCGGGGTGCGGGAGGTGCGGTGCAGGAAGGCCTGAAAGGGAGGACGCTCTTCGAAGTCCAGCGCATCGTCGACCTCCTCAAGCTCGAAGAGTTCGCCTGCGCTCTGGACTCCACGACCAGCGCCGAGACCGCGACCCTCGTGCCCTTCTTTGGTCCGACGGTCGGTGGTGAGGAATCGTTCGTAGAGGCTCTGGGCGTCGACCCCTCCCGGGTCCTTCTTGGGGGCATGGCCTACACCTGGACCCGCCCGTTCGAGCCGGGTGAGGCGGTCACCGTGAAGCTGTCGGTCGAAGACGTCTATGAGAAGTCTGGGATGCAGTTCATGGTCGTGCTCTGCCAGTTCGTCGACACCAGCGGCCAGACGGTCCAAACCCAGAAGGCCACGTTCATCGAGCGAGGAGCTGCCTGATGGCGCTCACCGAAACCGTCCTGCCGGCCCTCACCCGGCAACAGATCGCCCGCTATGCGGGGGCGGTGCGGGATTTCAATCCGGTGCACGTCGACGAGGAGTTCGCCCGGGCCTCCGGACTCCCGTCGGTGATCGCCCACGGCCCCCTCACGCTGGCCCGTGCCCTCGACGCCGTCGTCGCCCAGGTGGGAGCCAAGCGGCTCCGGGGTTTTGAGGCCCGCTTGACTGCGCCATACACGCCCGGCCAGACGATGACTGTGATCCCCGCCGAGTCCGGCATCGAACTCCGGGACGGGCAAGGAACTCTCTTGGCCACCGTCAAGCTCACCCTGACGGACGAGTGAGTCGTGTGCTGGTCTCAGAGAGCAACCCGACCATGAAAGAGGCTTGATGAACTTCAAGGACCTCCTCTGGGAGGAGACGGAGGACGGGATCGTCACGGTCACGTTCAATAGGCCCGACGACCTGAATCCCATCACCTTGGACGCGCTGGCCGAGATCAACGCCGCCGTCGACGCCGTCCGGGCCAACGACCGCTATCGGGTCCTGATCTTCACTGGGGCCGGCCGGGCCTTCTCGGCCGGCGCCGACGTGAAGAAGTTCGCCGAGGGCACCTTCCGGGAGGACGACGAGCTGCCGCTCTTTTTCCGGCTGAACAAGAAGCCCGACGTCGTCCCCAACATCGAGAACCTGTTGAAGCCGGTGATCTCCGCCATCAACGGGGTTGCGGTCGGGGAGGGCCTCGAGATCGCGCTCTCCTCCGACTTCCGCATCGCTTCCGACCGGGCGAAGATGGGATTCCCTGAGGCGAAGATCGGGCTCATCCCGGCCAGCGGCGGCTGTTCCCGCATCGTCAAGCAGCTCGGCATCATGCGGGCCAAGGAGCTCTACCTGGGCGGAGACATCCTCACGGCCGAGGAGGCGCACGCCCTCGGGCTCGTCACCCGGGTCGTCCGCCACGACCAGCTGATGGCCGAGGCGCTCCTGCTCGCTCGGCGGCTCCTGACCAAGGCGCCGCTGGCCTTGGCCACCTGCAAGGCCGTGCTGAACGCGTGTGTCGACACCGACGTCGCCGCCGGGCACGTCCTCGAGCTGATGGCCCAGACCGTCCTGGTCAACACCAAAGACCACGTCGAGGGCGTGCAGGCCTTCGTGCAAAAGCGCAGCCCCAGCTTCGTCGGTGGCTGACATGGCCCCCAACAAGAATGAGTCTCCCTTTGAATGGGGCTTGATCGGGCTTCCTCCGCGGAAGGATCATCAAGGGCACTTCGGGAGAAACGGCGACTACATCATGTCGAACTGATGGCGACCCAAGTCACCCGTCAAGGGCGGGCGTCGGCCGCCGGGCGGACGGCTCGCAAGTATCAGGAGTTTTCGATCACCCGGCTCCTTCTGCCCTCGGGTGGTGCCGTCGCCCTCGCCCTGGCCCTGGTCGCCTATCTCCACACCTTCGCCCTGACGACCGGGCTCGATTCGACTTCGTCGGTGTACCGGACCCACTGGTACACCCTCCTGGCGGCCGAGATGATGATCGTTGTCCCGGCTGTCATGCTGGCGGTCCGGCGACTGGCCCGTTCGAAGTGCGAGGTGTGCGTCGACGCTCGGGCTCGCGGCGGACGTGTGCCGACCCGCCACGAGCTCGGCCACTTCTGGACCCTCTTCGGACTGGTCATCGGGGCATCGGTCTCAGGCATCTGCACTCCGGGTCTGGTCGGGATGCACGACGTTGCGATGCACTCCGCCACCCTCCGGGACACGAGCCTGTCCCCGGTCCACATCGAGATGTTCTTCGGGATGGCGCCGGTGACGGTCGGGCTGGTCGTAGCCAGCTTCATCTACGGACGGACGCGGCTTCCCGAGGTCTGGGGCCGGTCCAAGGGGATCCCGGCCGCCTACCTCATCGCTGGATCGGGGTGGGCGTTCACGATGCTGTTCTTCGGCCTGAACGACTTCGCCCACACCCAGTGGATTCCGGAGGAACGGTTGTCGACCCCATACCACTTCGCCTTCATGGTCCCCTTCTGGTCGACGCTGGCGATCCTTTCGCCACTGCTCGCTGAGCTGCCGCGTATCCATCGCCTGGTCGCCGAGACCGAGCAGACCGATGGGCTGCCTGGGTCCTGGGACGGGACCTGACGGTGGCGTACCCCGAACCCGAAGCCCTGGCGGAACGGCCTGATCTGCCCCACTCGGAGCCAGGCGAGGCACCGGCTTTGATCGACAATGGAGGAGGGGGTCTCAGGGCCCGCTTCAACCTCGGGCTCCTCATCGTCCTCCTCCCGATGATCACCCTGCCGGTCGCCATCTCATGGCAGATCGTCGCCCTGGACTGGGCATCGTGGACCGACTGGAAGGACAGCGTCTATTGGCCGCTGTTCACCGCCACCTCGACGGTGTTGGGGCTCGGCGCTGTCCAGTCGCTCGGTTGGCGGTACTTCAGGGTTCCACTGGCGACGCCCGCCGCGGTGCTCGCCACCGGCTTGTTCTCGTTGTATCTGCTCCTCGACCTCGGGGACTTCGCCGGTTTTCCGGCCAACTTCATCTGGACGGCGACGCTCATTCCGACCGCCATGCTGCTCGACGGCGTGCTGGTCCTGACCGGGAGCGTGACCGCGGCGGGGTTTCTGGGGGCGTTCGCCTACGGTGCACTCTTCTACGTGGCGAACTCGATCCTCATCGCCCCGTTCCTCCAGCCGGTGGTCTGGGGCGGCCGGCTGCTCACGGTGGCAGATCTCCAGGCGTTCGAGTACGTCCGGAGCTCGTCGCCAGAATATCTGCGACAGGTGCAGGTCGGCGGCCTCCACGCCTTCCCCGGCCAGGTGAGCGTCATCGCATCGCTGTTCACGGGTCTGGCCTGCATCGCCCTTTACTGGACCGGCGTCGGGGCCGGCCGGCTGCTCGTCGTCTGGCCGCTCGGGCGTTTCATTAGAGGCCGGGACCGGGCGTGACCAAACACTCCCGCTGGTGCCTCCGGTGGCGATCCGCTGCCGTCCTCGTCGCAGCCTCGACCCTGCTCGGGGCAGCCCCGGCGCAGGCCCATGGCGAGCGGACCCAGCCGGCCTGGGTCCGCACCGAGACGGCAGCCTTCTTCGACCTGGGTTGGACCGGCGAAACCACATCCGACGACGACGACCTCGTCCTCGGCGTCGGGAAGTCGATCAACGTGACAGGAAGCCTGGCCATCTCAGACCAGTGGCCGGTCGTGCTCGGCGAGCCAAAGCTGGGCTATCTGAGTCTCAACATGCCCGGCCCGGTCCTGGCCATCCGGGTGAAGAGGATGAACGGTGAGTTCGCGGCGGGCTCCGTCGCCATGAGACCGGGGGACCTTTTCTCATTCGAGATTCAAGCCGTGGGGCGGCGTCCTGGGCGCTGGCACATCCACCCGAGAGTAGATATCCAGGGGCAGGGTCCGCTGTTGGGGCCTGGTCGGTGGGTGCGGGTGGTCGAGTCCGGCGGGCCCTACCGAAACACGGTCAGGCTCGGGTCGGGGAAGCAGGTCGATCTGGAACGCTACGGGTTAGGGGCCGTCTTCGGCTGGCATCTCCTGTGGTTGTCGCTGGGCGGCGCGTTTTCCGTCGTCTGGCTCCGGAAGCGGCTGCTCAACCGCTACATGGCCCTTCAACAAGGGGAGTCTCCCCGATCCCTCGTCACCACCCGGGACCGGCGCATCACCGCCGCGGCGGTCGGCGTCGCCCTCGTCCTGCTGATCGGAGCCCCCTTCTATGCCAGCACCCACTGGAAGGGGGGGATCCCAATACAGGTCCGCCGGGAGCGGATGCCCCTCCTCCAGAAGCCCGCACCTCTGGCGGAACTCCGGGCTCAGGAGGCGGTGTACACCAGTAAAAGGCAGTCCTTGGAGCTCACGGTGCGCGTCAGCACCCTCACCGGCACGGCGCGGCCGGTCCGGATCGAGCGGCTCCTCATCGGCCCGTTGTCCTTCGCTCCGGAGGGCCTTCTTCGGCCCGGTGACTCGCCGTTGATCGTTGAGTCTGAAGGGCCGGACATGGTGAGACTCGTCGTCGATGGGCCGCAGCTCAAGGCGGAAGGGCTCATCAGCACCGACTCGGCGGTGGCGCAGATCGGCGGCCTCGTGTTCGTCGGCGATGGCGCGGGTGGGCGGAGCTGGTCGTTCGTTGTCGCCGACCTGAAGAAGGACCTCCAGTAGGTGGTGGCCCACGGCGCGGTCGGTCCGCTCGACGAACTGCTCCCCTTCGTCGGGGGATTATTCGTGCTGCTCTGCGTGCTCGAGGTGTTCCGAAGCCTCAGGGCGGCCGAACGAGACGACGACTAAGGATTGGTCCCCGCGGAGGCCCACGATTTCCGCCCGCATCTCTCACCAATGGTTCCAGTGCAGGACGTCGGCAGCTGGCCGTCGCTGGGCGGGTTTGAAGTGGGTTCCAGTCGTGTAGGCGACCGGGAGGAGTGCGGCCTGGGTGTACTCCTCGAAGGGGAGACCCAGGACTTCGGCGACCTCCCGCTCTTTCCACAGGTGGGTGGTGGTGAGGCAGCTACCGAGGCCGCGGGAGCGGAGAGCGAGCATGAAGCTCCATGTGGCGGGCAGGATTGATCCCCACATGCTTGCTTGAGTGAACACGTTGGCCCGGTCGGTACGCCCCCGGATCGTTGGGATCACGAAGACCGGGATCTCGTGGAGCGTGTCCATCAGCTGGTGGGCGGCGGCCCAGATCTGGACACGGCGGCGGTTGCGGCCCATATCGAAGTTCTCGTAGATGTCCGGTCGCGCCGCGATGAGTTCGATGTAGTGAGCGAAGCCCTCTCGGCAGAGCTCTGCCACCTGCCGACGGACGTCTTGATCATCGAGGACGATCCACTCCCACCGCTGGTGGTTCGAACCGTTGGGCGCCTGGAGCGCCAGTTCGAGGCATTCCTGGACCACCGCCCGCGAGACAGGGCGGCTGGAATCAAGGCGCTTCCGAACGTTGCGGGTGGTCGTGAGCAGTTGGTCGACGTTCATTGCCAAAGGCTCGGAGCTCATAGCCCACCGAAACTCGGAGTTTCGCGGGCCTGGAGCGCCCGGATCGCCTCCTGGAAATCCGTCGATGAGCGTATGGCCGTTTGGGCGAGGAACTCATACTCGATGGTCGTATCGAGGTTGGCGTTCCATGCTCGGCTGAACAGCGTCTTCGTCCATCCGAGCGTCCGGGTGGGGCCGGCCGCGAGGTCTCGGGCGAGATCGAGGGCGACATCGCCGGCCTTACCGGGTGGGGCCAGAGTCGTGACGAGCCCGAGTCCGTGGGCTTCCGTTCCGCTGATGCGCCGGTCGCGGAAGACAAGATCCTTCGCCCGGTGTGGTCCGACGACCCGCGGTAGCCAGTAGGTCAGACCGGTGTCGGGTGTCAAGGCAGCGCGGGCAAAGCCGGCCCGGAACGTGGCGTCCTCCTCGGCGACGACCAGGTCGCAGGCCAGCACGATCGCCCATCCGGCGCCGATGGCGTAACCGTGGACGGCGGCGATGACGGGAATCGGGGCCTCGGCGACAGTTCGGATGAGGGTGCCAACGGACCGAGTCATCTGCTCGACCGTGTCGATCCCCGGTTCGTCGGGATCGAAGTGCCGAACGTCACCGCCGGTGCAGAACGAAGGCCCGGCGCCGCACAGGACCAAAGCTCTCGCCTTCTCGTCCACGGCGCGCTTGACTGCGGCGGTCAGGGAATCAATCGCAGCCAGGTCGACTGCGTTGTGAACCTCCGGGCGGTTGATGATGACTTGAGCGACGCGGTCCTCGTGCTCGAAGAGGACCGCCTCTTGTTGGTTGTGCAGCACCTCGGTCACAGCGCGGACCCCCCATCTCCTCTTGACCGGATCGACCTCGTAAAGATATCATCCGACCCGTCAGTAGACGAAATTCGGGGGGGAGCCGGGTGGACGCCAACGCCAAGGGCGGGTCATTGTCCTCCAGGAGGGGTCGCGCCGATGAGCACCCTGGGTGAAAGAGGCGGGGGAGCAGGTGTGCTGCTCACGGCGAAGGATCTCCGAGCTCCCGTGCGTGCGCCGAAGCAGGACCCGTGGTGGAAGCGCTGGCCTCTGGCGATGTGGCTGGCGGTTCTTGTCGTGCCTTTCCTGCTGTGGGAAGTGTGGACCGTGGTCGCCTGGCTAGCTGACCGGCCACACTTCATTACTCAATTTCAGGACAGAGACAGCGCCAGCTGGTATGCGGCCAAGGTTTACGAGTCGCTCGCCCTGCTGATGACGATTGTCATGGCCATCTATGTGGTACGGGGTTGCCGGCGGGAGCGCAAAGTCTTCACGTTCGATGTGCTCTTCTGTGGTGCCGCCATCACAGGCGTTTGGGCTGGCTTCGGCAGCGCCTTCTTCCAGCCGCACTTCCTGGGTAGTTCCAACTTTGTCGCCGTGAATGCGATGTGCGGGCACATGCCCCTCATCGCCAACCCGGATTGCGGTAGGCATGCCGACGCATTCTTCTATTGGATGGCATCCTGCCCCGGGCTCTTGGCCGCTGCGCTCGTAGGGGAGGCGGTGATGCGTCGGATCCGACGGCGGTGGCCGGATATCTCAACCACCAAGTTGATCTTGGCGTTGTTCGGCTTCGGAGCGGCCGTCGATATCGCTTTTGAGCTGCCAGCCATCTCCTTGGGATTGTGGACCTACCCCCCAGGCCCGCTCGCCCTGCCTCTGGGGAATTACCGGTATCCAGCCGCGGCGCTGTTCGCCGGCATGTGCTTTTTCGCAATGCCGGTTCTCGTGCGAGGCTTCAAGGACGATCGGGGCCACACCCCGCTCGAGCGGGGTATCCAGCACCTCAGGCCGCGGTACCGCACTGTGGTTCTCTGGCTGGCCTTGGTCTTTGCGGTCCAATTCGTCAACTGGGCGACCGGGGTCTGGCCGTTCTGGGCCATGCAACCTTATGGAAGACCGTTCCCCGACTTGCCGGCGCACGTGATGAATGATGTCTGTGACACCCCGGGAAAGGCCGGTACCCGTTACGGTCCCTGTCCGGGAAGCCCGGGCTTCAGAATGCCCGGCCGGCAGTCCGATCTTCCGGGTAAATCGCCATGAACCAAGCCGCTGCTCGCTCGGTGAAATCGGTGAGGGGGTAGATCGTGTTCCCAGTGTTTCGTAGCCGTACCTATTTTCTGACAGTCCCCGGGATAATGCTCGCCGGCCTATGGGCGGCCATCAACCCGGCCGGCGCGGACGAGCTTCAAAGAAGCTTCAGTGCCGTCGCCGAGGCGAGCGGTATGGATATCCGCTACGGCATTCCAGGCTTTCTCGTCGTGGAAAACTACATCGAAGGTGGCGGTCCGGTCTCCCAGGCGACCCTGAGTTCTGACCAGACCTCGAAGAGCTTCGCATCGTTGCCGTATCCCGGCTCCACGGCGGTCAGCTATCCGGGGCTCGCGGCAGTTCTCGTGGGTTCCGCACCTCCCGGCTACCCGCTGTATGTATCGGCCGAGCACCCTGCACAGCCGGAGCAATTCGTCAGCGACCCATCGGGAACGTACGGGCTCACGGCCAAGAGCACAGGGTCGGAGTC
The DNA here is from genome assembly GCA_963723985.1 of uncultured Actinomycetes bacterium. Taxonomy (GTDB): domain Bacteria; phylum Actinomycetota; class Acidimicrobiia; order IMCC26256; family BP-133; genus BP-133. Next base: position 44,169 of record CAVRTC010000003.1, on the reverse strand, counting down.
GACGGGTGATGCTCACGTGTTGGTCGGCGGCCAACAGCCAGTGTCCGGAGCGCGGGCATCCTCCCGGGTGGAGACGACCGGGGGTATCGTGCGGGCCGTCGCGAGTTCCGAGGCACGGGGCCTCGTGGTGGGACCGCTGATGGTCGGCCTCGTGACGTCGCAGTCGAGGACGACCTACAGCTCGGGTCTGTCGAGCCCAGCCAGCGAAACCAACCTTACGGTGGAAGGCGGCCGAGCCGGCGACCTCAGCTTTCGCTTTGGGGGGGGAGGACTCGAGGTTGCCCAGCAGGGCGTGCCGCTGCCGGCTTCGCAAGGTTTGGCCGCCCTGAACCAGGGGCTTGCCCCGGCTGGACTCTCGATCCGGTTCTACGACCAGCAGTCGCTGCCCGGCGGTGCCGCTGCGGCCGCCTTTGAGATCCTCAGCGCGGCGGAGGTTCCGGGGACCGGTCGCCAGGGAAGCTTACGGCTGAGATTCGGGGGAGCGACGTCGTTCGTCTCTCTGGGGGCGGACCCCTCGCAGCCCTACACGGACACCATGGATACGGGAAGCGCCCCGGCGCCGGACAATGCGGCGGGTTCGATCGACCTGTTGCCACGTGGGCCCCGACCGGACTCGCAGCTGCCCGAATCCAACTCCCCGCCCTCCCCTGCGGTCGCTCGGCCCGATCTTGGGTCGACTTGGATCCCAACTGCATCAGAACTGAGAGCCGTCCCGGGTCCGGGTGCGGTAGACACGACCTCGGTTGGAACACCTCCACCCGAAGATCCGAGTGATGTCGCGGCCGGAGCCACGGTTTCGAACGCAAGTCAGCTCGCCACACCGGCCCGGTTCAACGCATCGGCGCCCGCCGGCAACCTACCCCGTCTCGCCGGAGTGTTCGCCGGCCTCGCTCTTGTCGGCGTCGGCCTGATCGCCGCATGGCGCGTCGGCCGAGCCAAGCAGTCGTGGCGGGCGTGAGGCGATGAGCGCCGTGGTTCGGTGGTTGCGGTGCGAGTGGGACCGGGTCACGGGCTGGTCCCTGATCGGCCTCGGCGCGGCGATCCTGCTGTCCGCCGCCGGCCAGGCCCGGGGTAATGTCCGGGTCGCCGATCAGCTGGCTCTGCTCCTGTCCGGCGGAGTGGGGTGCCTCATGGCCGCGTTGCTCGGCTGCGGGGTGCTCGTTTCGGCCGGGTTCCACGACCAGTGGCGCCGATTGCACCGGATCGAGTTGGCTCTTCGAGACCGTTTCCCGAGCGGGATCCCCGGCCGCGACCCGATATCGATCGGGCAACGAGCAACCGCAGGGACCTGGCTACGGACCGAATGGGAAAGGACCCTCGCAACGACGCTTGTCGTGGCGGCGTTCGGCATGCTCGTCGCCAGCTCGCACCATTCAGCCGATGCCCTGTATTCCGCCGATCAGACCGTGTACCTCCTCTCCGGCGGTATCGGCTCCCTGTTCCTGGCGGCGACCGGCGTCTGGGTCGTTGTGTCCTCTGACCTGATCGACAGCCGTCACAAGCTCCGTCGGATCCAAACCCTGCTGTCGGTCACGGGGCTCCCGGACACTCCGGCGGTCCTGCCTTCCACTCCCCGGATGCGGACGGCTGGTGCGGTAGTGCTGGCAGCGGCCGGCGTCCTGTTCTTCATTGTCGGTTGGAGCAAGGCGGCCGATGCCCTGACTCTGGACTCCAGCCTCGGAGGACTGGTGCTGGCCACGCTGGGACTGGCGCTGGCCATGAGCTCGCTGGTTGGCATGGCACTGCTGATTCGGAACGACCTGGCGCGTCGGATGCGAGAACTCCTGTCGCCCGCTCTGGTTGGGAGCCCGCCCTCGGAGCAGGTGTTCGACAGGTTGGGTTCCGAGTTTTGGACGAAAGAAGGCCTTCGGCTCTTCCACGACCGGTCGTGCCCCGCCTTCTCCAAGGCCGACGGAGAGCCCCGAAGGGTGGTGCTCACTGGGAAGCACGCCCTGGAGCCGTGTTTGCTGTGCAGCGCAGAGGACGCCCAAGATGCGTGACTACCTTCCGTTCCTGATCATCGGCCTGACAACCGGCGCTGTCTACGCGCTGGCCGCACTGGGACTCGTTCTGACCTATCGGACGTCCGGTGTGTTCAACTTCGGACATGGCGCGATCGCCATGTTCTGTGCCTACCTGTTCTACTCGCTGCGCCAGCATGTTCCGACCCCCGTTGCCCTCCTCGTCGTGCTGCTGGTTATCGCGCCGGCGATCGGAGTTCTCCTTGACATGCTGTTCCGGAGCTTCGCTGGCGCGGGCCCAACGGCCGCCATTGCCGCGTCGCTGGGTCTGCTGGTCGGACTCCAGGGCCTCGCGGTCGTGATCTACGGCGGGGCAACCCGTCATCTGGCATCGATCTTCCCCACGGAGACCTTTCGGGCGTTCGACCTCAATATCGGTGTTGACCAGACCTTGATCGTGGCGATTGCCTTGAGCGCGGGGTTGGCGCTCGTCGCATTCTTCCGGGCAACACACATCGGTTTGCAGACCCGGGCCGTGGTGGACAACCGAGCCCTGACAGGCCTCGTCGGTACGAATGCAACCGCCGTCACGAGGTTGTCCTGGGTCCTCGGGTGCGCCTATGCCGCCGCCTCAGGCATTCTCTTCGCGTCCCTTGTCGGCTTGGACTCGATATTGATCACCCTTCTGGTGGTGGAGGCGTTCGGGGCCGCAGTGGTCGGTCGGTTGCAAAGCTTTCCCGCTACCGTGGCCGCGGCGTTCGGGTTGGGGGTTGCGCAGAGCCTCGCTACGAAGATCGTGAGTGAGGTAGGAATTTCCTCCCTCGCCGGCCTGCCGAGCGCGATCCCGTTCACGATGCTCTTCGTCGTGCTGATCTTCTCCCGGGGGCAGGGCCTCCGTGAGGCTCCCACCATCCGCATGCTGAGCGCGAGCCGCCGGAGAGGGGCGCGGTTCAGGTATCCCGTCCGATCTGTGACATTCTCCCTGCTGGTTGCTCTGATGCTCCCCCCGTTCCTCGACGGGTCGCGTCTGTTCACTCTCACCCTGACGGCGGCCTTTCTCGTCGTGTTCGCCAGCCTCAGCCTTCTGATCGGTGTGTCCCGCCAGCTCTCGCTCTGCCATGCGGTGTTCGTCGTGCTCGGTGCGACGACGTTGGGACACCTCCAGTCATTCGGTCTTCCCTTCCTCGTCGCCCTGCCCCTCGCCGGTCTCCTTTTGATGCCACTGGGTGCAGCGATGGCCTTCCCGGCGATTCGTCTGTCCACTCTTTCCCTCGGCTTGGCGACCTTCGGTTTCGGGGTCCTCGCCCAGAGCCTGTTATTCCCGACGGGATTCGTGTTCGGTCGGCACTCCGAACTGATGGTCGGCCGCCCCGGCTTTCTCGCAGGAGACACTGCCTTCTGCTATTTCACCCTCGCGGTCGTCGCGGCCTCCGTCGGTGCAGTCGAGCTCATCCGGGTATCCCGGCTGGGCCGCACCCTGGTCGCTCTCGCCGACTCCCCGAAAGCGGTCGGCTCGCTGGGCATCAATCCCCTCGCAACACGGCTGGTGGCGTTCTGCGTTTCAACGTTCTTCGCCGCGGTGGGCGGAGGTCTGATCGGGTCGCTGTTCCGCTCAGTTGGCCAAGAGAGCTTCACCTTCTTCCACTCCGTGCTTTGGCTGACCGTGCTCGTCGTCGCCGGAGCGGAGACGTTCGCCGGTGTCGCCGTCGCCGCGGTCTTCCTCGTCACGGTGCCGGCCCTCATCACAGCGTCCGCAGTCATCGAATGGCAGCCGGTCGTGTTTGGCGTTATGGCCATAGGCCTTGCCCGGGTGGACAATGGGCTCGTGGGCCTGTTGCGGCGAATCGATTTCAACGGTTTGGCGGAGGGGAGTGCCTGGCGGGGGCGCTCGTCGCGGGCGTTCGATCGGATGGCCCGACGGTCAGGTCACGACGAAGCGTTCGCGGGGGGAGCTCAGCGATGAAGGCGATGCGTCTCGAGCGGATCAAGGCCGGCTACGGGAGCACGAACGTGCTCCGGGATGTAGATCTCGTCGTGCCGGCCGGGAAGACTGTGGCTCTGCTGGGTGCGAACGCGGCGGGGAAGAGCACCCTGCTGAAGACCGCCGCCGGTCTGCTGCGCCCCTCGTCCGGTCACGTCTGGCTCGGTGAGCAGCGGGTCGAACACCTTTCCGCCCACCTTCGGATGCAGATGGGATTGTGCTTGATCCCTGAAGGTCACGCGATCTTCCGAGGCCTGACCGTCCGCGAGAACCTGGCGATGTATTGCGGCGGGCAGCGGGTGGACGAGGCGGTGGACCGGGCCGCAGCGGCCTTCCCCAAACTCGGTCAGCGCCTGGGGCAGGAGGCGGGCACACTGAGCGGCGGCGAGCAGCAGATGCTCGCCTTGTCTCGGGCTCTCGTCGTCGACGCGCGAGTCGTCCTGGCCGACGAGCTCTCGATGGGGTTGGCGCCAGTGATCGTCGACGAGATCTTCGAAGTTGTTGAGTCCTTTCGGGCCGAAGGGCGCTCCCTCGTCATCGTCGAGCAGTTCATCGCCCGAGCGTTGGCCGTTGCCGACTATGTCTACATCCTTCACAAGGGTGCGGTGGCCTTCGTCGGTGAACCCCACCAATGCCACGACAGCCGGGTATTCGAGCAATACGTGGGGTCGGTGGCCTAAGCAGAACGGGCAGAAGGGTGGCTCGGGAACCTGTTCGAGGGGAGTTGAGGTTGGTGAAGGATCCCTGGAGGAGAATGCGGTTGGCATGGAGGCGAGGCCTCGGATTCGGGCTGATCGCATCCGGTGTCGTCATCGCCGGTGTCGGATACCTGGGCGTGACTCACTCCCGATATGACGCTGAGCGCTTGTCATTCATCGTGTCTGGGGGGATCGGTGGTTTGTTCCTCATCGGGGTCGGCCTGACCATGGTCGTCCTGGTCGATCAGGTTGAGGAGGGGCACCGGCTCGACCAAGTCGAGGTCGAGATTCGTGAGGGCCGTTGGCCGGTGGCAGTGGCTCTCGGCGAAAGCCAGCTAGGACGAGAGGGAGCGGCGGGATCGATGATGGTGTCGGAGCGGAGCGCTCCTGATGGGGAGCGGGACCGAGCGGTGGCCGTCAGTGGTGCGGTGTTGTTCGTCGAGTCGTAGTGGGGGAGATTCCGATGTCGTTGTGTGTGTCACTGAAGCGAGTGTTGGCCTCAGGTCGAGTTCTCCTGGTGGCCGGAGTGTGTGTGGCTCTGATTGGTTCCGGTTGTGGGTCCAATCGGAGTGACCGGGAGCTGGGCGCGGCGGTCAGCAGTGTGGGTTCGTCGGAGCCGCGATCGGCCGAGGTGGGGGCGTCGTCGGTGGTTGGGAGTGCCGAGGCGTCGCCTGCGACGGGCGTGGGTCCGGACGCGGCCCGCAACACACCGATGGAGTCGGCGCCGGTGGTGTCGGGGGCGCCGAAGGCGGTGCCATCGGCTCCCCGGTCAACGGCGGCGGCGTCGGGATCGTCGTCTGCGAAAGATGGGGCTGCGCAGGTGTCGTCGGGCGCGGGCCAGAAGCAGGAACGAGGCCAACCGCGGGCGGCGCCAGCCGTTCCGGCTCCGGCGGAGCCGGGCGTTCCCAGCCCACCCAAGGGGGCGAAGGAGGAAATCGTGCTGGGGATGATTGGTACTGACAGTGGGCCGCTGGGCGACGCGTTCGCGCCGTTCGTGGAAGGGGCGCGGGCCTGGGTAGAGGACGTCAACGGCCGGGGTGGTGTGCAGGGCCACCCGGTCCGTCTCATCCGGGCGGATGACGGCGCCGATCCGGGGAAGGCGTTGGCGCTGGCCCGGCGCATGGTCGATCAGGACCGGGTGATTGGCTTCTATGGGGAGCACGGCGTGGCGTCGTTCCATGCCGTCATGCCCTTTCTGGAAGAACGAAGCATTCCGAACTTCGGCACGCTCGGAGGAACGTCGGCGTCAGCGAAGAGTCCGATGACGTTCGACATCATCCCGGGGGGTCACACGGGGATCCATTGGGCGCACCTGGGTCAACTGCTGGCCTTGTCGGACAAGCGGAAGGTGTCAATCCTGTTCTGCCGGGAATCTTCCAACTGCGGCTTCATCCGGGACGATGTCCGCAAGTGGGAGAAGCAGGTTGGCATCGAGATCGTCCACGAGGCCCAGGTCACCATCAGCCAGCCGGACTACACCGGCGAGGTGTTGGCCGCCCGGGGGGCGGGGGCCGACGCCATCATCCTCGGCGTGGACAACGCATCGGCCACCCGCGTGATGCGGTCGGCCCATCGACAGAACTACTACCCTCAGATGGTTGGCAATTACGCGGCCTACGAGCAACGATTTTTGGATCGGGCACCCCCCGAAGATGTCGAAGGGGTGATCCTCGCCGGCGCCGCTCCGAACTACGACGCTCCTAAAATGGTCGATTTCCGGGCCGCGCTCAGTCGCTACGTACCGGGGGCCAAGCTGTCGAACATCAGTTTGATGGCGTATCTCGGCGGGAAATTGTTCGAGGTGGCAAGCCGGAACCTTCCCGACCGGCCGACCAGCGCCGACATCGTCAACGGCTTCTACAGCCTGAAGGGTGAGACCCTCGGAGGGCTGTTCCCTCCCGTCACCTTCCTTCCCGGCCAACCTCAGGACGGGGTCAATCTCTGTGTCTTCCCGCTCAAAGTCGAGAAGCGCAAATTCATCTTCCCCAAAGGGGACAGCTACTACATCTGCGCCCCCGGCTGGGCCCCACGACAATGAACGTCCTTTGGTTCACGCCACCAAACAAGCTTCGCATGCGCCGCTCACTCCACCTCGGGCCTGACGCAACCCGCGGTGGGCCGGGCCGCCGATAGGGGAGACCGGGCAGTTCGAAGGCCCTAAGGCGCCGTGCCGGCGGGCGCGATCGTGAGTGAAAGGAATAGGGATGACCATCCTGACAGGGAAGCGCGCGCTCATCACCGGTGCGGCAAGTGGAATCGGGCGTGAGATCGCCTCGGTCTTCACGGACAAATGCCAAAGTCGCATGGGAGAGCTTGGCGAGGTCGCCGAGGCCGCAGCGTTCCTCGCCTCGGATCGAGCGTCCTTCATCAGTGGGGTGGCGCTACCGGTGGACAAAGGGCTTACCGTGCGGCTCGTTTGGCGCCGCACCGTGGTCGCTGGGTTCCTCACCGTCTGAGTTCGATCGAAGGGTGAAAGGAGCGCGGATGCGCACCGGAGTGCAGCTCGTCTTGCAAGGTCACGATGGCTACTCGGATCGGGAGATGTATCAAGAAGAGCTTCGATTGGCGATCGAAGCTGAGGAGATGGGTTACGACACCCTTTGGGTGGTCGAGCACCACTTCTTTGACTACGCCATGTGCCCCGACAATATGCAGTACCTCAGCTATGTCGCTGCCCGAACCGAAAATCTCGAGCTGGCCACCAGCGCGATTATTCTTCCGTGGAACAATCCGGTGCGGGCCGTCGAGAAGATGATCCTGCTCGATCACTTGAGCAATGGCCGGGCAATTCTCGGGATCGGGCGGGGGCTGGCGCAACGGGAATACCGGGCCTTCGGGGTCGACATGGCCGAAGCCCGGGAGCGCTTCGACGAAGCAGCTGAGATCATCCTACGGGGCCTGGAGACGGGCTTCGTAGAAGCGGACACGAAATACTACAAGCAGGATCGCGTAGAGGTCAGACCGCGGCCATTCAAGACCTTCGCGGGGCGACGGTACATGGTGTGTATGTCGCCGGAGTCCTTCGGGATTGCGGCATCGCTCGGACTTGGCGCGATGATGTTCTCCCAGATGCCCTGGGAGCTTGTTGCTGACAGGGTGTGGGGATACCGGGATGACTTCCGCCGGTTGAACGGCGGTGCGGAGGCCCCCCCGATCTTCATTGCGGACTTTGTGGTGTGCCACCCCGACGCCGAAGAGGCAGAAGCCTTGGCGCGAGCGCACCTTTCAGGGTATTTCCTGTCCCTTGCGGAACACTATGAATTCATGGACGTCTCGCATTTCGAGAAAACGGGCAGCTCGTACCGATATTACGCGCAGTTTGCCGAGCAGATGATGGCGGCTGGGCAGGAAGCCGTGGTGGAGGGCTTCTTGAACGCGAATCTCTTCGGCGATCCCGACACCATTCTGGACAAGCTCCGGAAACGCCGCGAGATCATCGGCGATTTTGAGCTGAACGCGGTGTTCAGCTTTCAGAGCCTTCCGTACGACTACGTGGAACGGGCGATGCGGCTCTTCGCGCGGGAAGTCGCACCCGAGGTCAAGGCCTGGGAGCCCAGCACTCACAACATTCAGAAGGCGGAGCCCGCGACTGCCGCCGCTGCCGGCTGAGCCAAGAGGAGATGGAGGAGACGATCATGGCCAGTGGCGAGGTTGGTCTGGCGAGGCAGCTGTATGAGGAGTTGTTCGAGGAACTCGTCGTGAAGGGAGAAGGTGCCACGATCGGCGAGCTTCGGGAGCGCTACGACGCGTTCTTCATGCAGTTTCCTTTTCCGGATGATGCAACGTTGGAGGAACTGGACACGGGGGGTGTTCCGGCTCTCTCGGTCGTGGTCGCCGGCGGCTCCACGGATCGCACGATTCTCTATCTCCACAGCGGTGGATACGTGCTTGGTTCGGCCCGCGGCTCGGCGGAGACATCTGCCGCCCTTTCCCGGGCGGCCGGAGCCCGCGTGGTGTCCGTTGACTATCGGCTTGCACCGGAGCACCCGTACCCCGCCGCGGTGGAGGACGCGACGGCGGCGTACCGCTCCCTTGTGGCGGGCGGTGCTGCTCCTGCGAGCATCGTGATCGTAGGCGATTCGTCCGGCGGGGGCCTCGCGGTCGCGTTACTTCTGGCGCTGCGCGACGGCGGGGAGGCACTGCCGGCAGGGGCGGTATTGGTCTCGCCGTGGACTGACATGGCGCTCACGGGCAAGTCGCTCGAGTCCAAGGCGAAGGAAGATCCGATCATCTCGGGGCCCCTCATGCAACAGATGGTGGCCCTCTACCTCGCGGGAGGGGATCCTCGTGCCCCACTGGCTTCACCACTCTATGGCGAACTCAGCGGCCTCCCTCCGCTCCTGATCATTGCTGGGACGGCGGAGACCTTGCTTGACGATGCCACGCGGCTGGCCGACCGGGCCCGGGAGGCGGGCGTGGACGTGACCCTGGAAGTCGCTGATCAGATGGTCCATATGTTCCCAACCTTCTCCTCGTTCCTCCCGGAGGGACGTGAGGCGCTCCAGACCATCGGACGGTTCGTGAAAGAGCCGCTGACCTTCGCCTGTCGGGAAGCTGGCTGATTGATGCCCGTTGGGATTCAGCGACCCGTGGATCATCGAGAGGCCTTCCGGGAGAAGGTCCACGAGTACGCCAGTATTTACACGGATCAGGCCGCTGCCTGGGACGTGTGTGATGATGTCGATCTCGGTCCCATCATGTCTCGGGCGAGAGCGTACGGGCTGACCGGTATTACCCTCGGCACGGAATACGGCGGCCGGGATCTCAGCGCCATCGAGTGGACCGTGGCCGTCGAGGAAATCGCCCGGACGGCGCTCACCTGGATCCCAGCTGAGCCGCTGTTCATGACCGCCGGCCCTGGCCCCGCCATAATCCTTGCCTCCGACAATGAGGCGTTGAAGAAGGAGATCCTCCCTCGGCTGGTTGCGGGGGAGGCGATGGCGGCAATCAATATCACCGAACCTGGCGCAGGATCCGGGATGACCAGTCTTGCCACCGTGGCCCGTCGGGAAGGAGACGACTTCGTCGTCACTGGCAAGAAGCGGTACATCACAGGCGCTGGGGTGGCCGACTATCTCGTTACCTTCTGCCGCTTCGAGGAGATCCTGGGGGCAAAAGGGATCGGGGCCATCCTGATCGAACGCGATCGTGAAGGCGTGGTCTACGGGCGCAATCCTGACTGGCTGGGTATCCGCGGCATCCCTCACCGTGAGCTCACCATGGAAGCCGTTCGTGTGCCGAGCAGCAACCTTCTGTTCGGCCCCGGTCAATTCGCGCGGCTGATGCGAGCCTTCAACCTGGAACGACTCCACAACGCCATCCTCAGCCTTGGCTTCGCACAAGCAGCGCTGGACATGTCCAAGGAGTTCGTCCAGCAGCGAGAACAGTTCGGACGACCCATCGTTGAATTCCAAGGCGTGCAGTGGCAGCTCGCCGACATGCACGTCGACGTCGAAGCCGCCAGAAGCCTCATCTACCGGGCGGCGCTCAATGCGGCGGACGGAAAATACCCCGAAGCGCTGGACGTCTCGGTCGCCAAGCTTTACGCGAACGAGATGGGCATCCGGGTCCTCCACAAGGCCGCCGACCTCCATGGTGCCCTCGGCTATACGAAGGACCTCCCCATCGAGCGGCTCCTCCGGGATGCCCTCGTGATACCCGTTGCCGGCGGCACCGTGAACATCCTTCGGAACACCATCGCAGGAGAACTTTTCAAAGGGCTGTCGCTCTCCCAGCGACGAAACCCCGGTCAGTGACCACGGCCACTTTACAACGCCGGTCTCCCGTTCTACAATCATGCTGAACAAATTAACAAGAGCCGAAGCATAGTGCGGCGGCCCAGCCGAGGCACTCAGACGGGTGGGCGCCGAAAGGGACGGTTGACTTGAGCCTCGTAACGAATGCAAATCTCGACTACGAGGTACCCGATGCCTTGCGACCTGTTGGTGTCAGGTGGCGGGCGAAGCTGGAGGAGCGTGGGGTCGAGTATTACGAACGGGGCGACGAACTTCCCGACGAGTATCGGGAACTGCTCCTCCAGATGGTAAGGGTGCAGGTCGACGTGGAGGGTGTTCTACTGTTCAAGGATTGGATGCGTCCCTTCCTCGATCTGGCGCCGACCCCGTTTGACAGGATGCGGATCACTCGCCTCTATGCGGAGGAGATCGTCCATGGTTACACCTTCTGGAAGATGTACCGGGACCTTGGAGTCGAGGTTGGGTTAGCCGATTTCCAGGAAGAAACCAAGGCCCAGTACGTCTTCGGATACGCAGTCGAGTCATGGCTCGACTTGGCGCTCCTCAACACTCTCGCCGATCGTATGGGTGTGTTTGTCTTCCAGGACGCTCTGGATTGCAGCTATATGCCGTGGAAGAGAGTGGCCCAGCAGGTCTACAAAGACGAGCGCGGTCACTGCTCACTCGGTTTCATGAACCTGAAGAAGCTCTGTCAGGACGACAATGCAAGAGAAGCTGCCCAAGAGGCGCTCTACAAGTGGTGGCCGGCCACCATCGACATGTTCGGTCGATCCGACTCTGAGCGTCAGTGGCAGTACGTGGAGTGGGGTCTCAAGGAAAAGGGCAACGAAGAGCTCCGCCAGGAGTACGTGACCGAAGCAGTGCCCCTCCTCCGGTCCCTGGGGCTCGAGCCGCCCCCTTACTTCTACAACCGCCGCTTTGTCTAACTCGGAGCAGGAGTGACGACGGCGATGAACGCGAGCACGCACGAGCCTGGCGATCTCGAGTTTCGGTCGCCCGGCGACCTGGATGCGAGCCGCAGCGAGGAACGTGCCAAGCAGGTGCTGAAGGGCATGCGTCAGGTTGCGGTTTGGGGCGCATCCGACAATGAGTTGCGCAAGAGCTTTCGCGTGATTCGTTTCCTCGATGAGCACGAGATTACGGCCGTCCCTCTCGGCGCAGCTTCCTTCATTTCTGGCCTACCGGCCGTCAACCGGTTGGAAACGATCGATCCCCCTCCCGATGTTGTGGCGGTATTCTGCAATCCATCGGCAATGGCTGAGGTAGGGCGAAAGCTGGCCAGGACTCGCGTCCCGGCGGTGTGGTTCCAAGAAGGGCTTATTGATACGTCAACGGCCCGGATGCTGGAGGAGGCGGAGAAAATAGTCGTGATGGATCGCTGCATCATGCGTGACTTCCGCCGTGAAGTCCTGGGCGAAGAAGTCGAGAGTTGGTTTCCCGTCTGAGAGGCGCGCGTGGCGTGATGCGACTGCGGTTTACAACGCCGATTGCATGTTCTACGTGAGAGAACCGGCAAGGACAGATTTGGTGGCGTTAGCGGTGGTCGCCCTCAGGGGGACCACCTGCGGGATGGGCTCCAGTGACCAGGCCGCAACGTCGGTCGGCGGGAGTAATCAGACGGGTGCCGCGACGGGTGCCGCCGGCCCCCAGACTCCCAGCGCTGACATGGGCGCCAGCTCGGGGGCTTCGACACCCGCACCCGCTGCTGGCGCCAGCCCTGTAGAGACCCCGGCGCCGGGCAACACGAGCGCCTCCACCAGCGGAGCGGCGGCGTCGCCGGCGCGGCGAAGTAGTGCTGAACAGGGCTTGCGGCCACCCGTAAGATTTGATAAAAAGTTCTACGAGTCCGTAAAAACAAACTATACGTTCGGGGGGTTGCACCCGAGGTGCGAGTCCGTGACGCCGACCTCGAAGATGCCGATATCTCCAAGCGCTCACGCACGTGACGCGACCCTGAACCGGCGGGCGGGGGACTGCTGCAGTTCTCGGAATCCAGGAGCGGAGAGGCCGCAGACGCAAGAGAGACCGGAAGGGGGAGGGTCGGGTGGATGTGCTCCGTTATTACCTCGTGACCGTCGTCGTGGCGATCGCAGTCACTGGACTGTGGCTCGGCGGTGGTTGGGTCTGGCTTGGAATCGTAACCTTCCCGGTGCTCGCCGTCCTCGACATCCTTCTTCCTTCAGACGAGCGAACGCGCGATGTGCGGAGCCCGTTCCTCGCCGATCTGCCGCTGTACCTGCATTTGCCGCTCATGGTCGCCCTATGGGCTTTGTTCATCATGCGACTGGGCGAATGGACTGGCGGGGAGGGTGTCGGCGCGCTTGACATCGTCGGAATGGTCCTCAGCGTTGGCTACATCGGCGCTGTGCCAAACCTCCCTATAGCGCACGAATTGATGCACCGCCGACACTGGTTTCCGATTGCACTCAACAAGCTTTTTGAGACGGTTTCACTGGATCCTAATCGCGACATGGGTCACAGGTTGACGCACCACATCGACCTGTGTACGGAGGTGGACTCAGACACGCCAAGGCGGGGTCAAACCATTTACACCTTCATTTGGCAGGCCTCGTACGGTGCTTGGAAAGACGGCTTCAGGATGGGCATGACCTCACTCCGCAAGCGGGGGCGATCGGTCCTCCATATAAAGAACCCTCTCTACGTTGAAGTCGGTCTAATCGCCGGACTCTTTGCCGTCGTCACGGTCAGTACTGGATTGACCGGCACGGTGGTGGCTTTGGCAGCGATGCTTTTTGCCAAGCTTCTGACCGAAGGGTTCAACTACCTGCAGCACTACGGGATGGTGAGGGTGCCCGGCACGCCGATCCGTCATTACCACGCCTGGAATCATCTTGGGATGATCATGCGCCCACTCGGTGTCGAAATCACTAACCACATGAATCACCATTTCGACAGCAGTTTCCGGTATTACGAATTGAAGCCCCGGGTGGACGGCGCACAGATGCCCAGTGCCTTCCTCTGTTTCTTCTATGCCCTGATCCCACCGTTGTTCATCAATCGGATCGCGAAGCCAAAGCTTCAGCACTGGGACCTACATTTCGCCACGCCAGAGGAAAGGGCTTTGGCGATGGAGCAGAATCGAAAGGCAGGGTGGCCGGAATGGGTCAACGCAGACGCCAGCGTTAGTCGCGGTGTGCAGGCGGTCGCGACCTGAGGACAACCTTACAGAGATAGGTAGAGAATGGGTCTTCGGCGACGACGAGAACGCCCCGAGTTCATGGTGAAGGTCGAACAGCTGAGCCGTGAATTTGTCGCAGCGGGGAAGGATTCGATCCTCAATGAAGCTCTCGGCCAAGGTCTCCCGCTGCCTCACGGCTGTACGGTCGGGACCTGTGGCACGTGCAAGGCAAAACTCGTGACCGGCAAGGTTCGTGAACTGACTGATTCGGCTGTCGCCTTAAGCGCCGAAGAGCTCCGCGACGGATATATCTTGCCCTGCCAGTCAGTGGCTCGGTCGGCGCTGACTCTCGACATTCCGCAGTTGGCCGATCTGCCGGACCACCCGTTTGTGACGCGGAAGGCGGAGGTCGTCCTGCAGCGGAGCTTGACCCACGACATCGTCGAGCTCGGCATCCGCCTCGACAGCGGCCCGATGGAGTACACGGCGGGCCAGTACGCCGAGATCGGCTTTGCCGGCCAATCGCGCCTTCGTGCATATTCGTTTTCGTGTGGACCGAGCCGACGCCCTGACGATTACCTCAGCTTCTTCGTTCGCGAGATGCCCGGAGGAGAATTCACTGGCTGGCTCTTCGGGGCGGATCGGACCGGCGCCGTGCTTGAATGCCATGGCCCGCTCGGCAATCTGTGGCTCCGGCCTGGGAGCCGACCGGTGTTGTGCATCGCAGGGGGAACCGGGCTGGGCCCCATCAAGTCCATCTTGGAAGCCGCTCGGGACGAGGAGGTGGACCGTGCGTTCACTGTCGTCTTCGGCGTCCGGACCCGCTCCGACCTTTACTGCGTGAGTGAACTGGAAGAAGTAGGGCGCTTCTGGGGAAGTCAGTTCCGATTCGTTCAAGTCTTGTCGGAAGAGCCGGCGGACACAGGTTGGAACGGAGCGAGGGGCCTCGTCACTGATGCGATCAGACATCTGCCGGAATCGGCGTTGAAAGCGTCCGACACCTACGTCTGCGGTCCTCCGCCAATGGTTGACGCTGTCGAGGCGCAGTTGCTCTCCATCGGAGTCGACGCAGCGGCTTTCCACGCCGATCGCTTCCTCGACACCAGCAGCAGGAGCCCGCAGCAAAGCGCGAGCGTTTGATTGAGTACCGGCTGAGGACGAGCGGCCCCAGGCGCGGCCGGGGACCCCAGACGAGTAGAAGCACAACCACGAGGAGAGAACCTCGTCCACATGCTGCTGACCCAGCAGCCGCAACTCAGTTACGCCGGCGGGCCGGCCGCGGAGTCCGCCTTCGGTCAGCTTCGGGCTGAAGCACGAGCTGGACACAGGCGTCGGCGAACTGGTTGATGTTGTGCCGGTCCGCCCGGAACCACTTGTAGCACCAGGTGATCATGCCGAAGATGGCCTGCGTGGTGTACTCCGGTTTGGCCGCTTCGAGCACGCCGGCAGCCACGGCGGCCCTGACTGCCTGTTCGAAGGCGTCGACGTAGCGCCGCTCCCGGAGGCGGATCTCCTGTTCGTACTGCGGTTCGAGGCGGGTCCGATGGTCGAAGAACACACTGAACAACGTCGGCTCGCCAGCGATAATCTCGACGTGCCGGCGGATGAGGGCTTCCAGCCGCGCCGCAGGATCTTCGATCTTGAGGATCTCTTCAAACTCGGCCAGAGCGACGTCCAGGCCCCGCTGGAAGACCATGTTCAGCAGGTTCGCTTTTGACTGAACGTAGTAGTACAGGCTCGCCCGCCGCAGGTCGAGGGCGTCGGCCACGTCGTCGAGCGTGCCATTGTCGTAGCCCTTCTCGTGGAACACCTGGGCGGCGGCAACGATGATCTCTTCCCGGCGAGCGACAAAATCCGGACTGGGCTCGAGTAGCCGGGGACGTCCGGGCCGCCGCTTCGGCGGCGGATCGGCGACCGGCACTGGTTCTACGGCCCTCTTGGCCAACAGAAGGCTCCCTTCGTCCCTTTGGAGTTTATTCGTCGCGTATCATAGTAGAACCGATTGCGAGTCGCCGCAACGACGGGCGCCCCCCGCTTGGGTGGGCTGCCGTATGCTCGCAGTCGGCGTGAGCGCGATTGATGAGCCTCTGAGCCCCAAGCAGCTAGCCCGCCGCGCCCTCATCGTCGACGCCGCCGTCGAGACCCTAAAGCGCGAGGGGATCGCCGGTTGCACCGTTCGAGCGATCGCGCAGGCCACGCCATTCACCAAGGGAACGATCCACTACTACTTCAGCGATGTCCGGGAGATCGTGAACAGCGCCTATCAGCGGTTGACGGACGACTATGTGACTTCGGTCGATGCGGTTGCCGGCCATGCAGGCCGTCCCGCCCTGGCGTTCTGGCGGGCGGTCGGCTCGTACGTCGAAGGGTTCCGGGCGCATCGGCGGATGGCCCTGCTGTGGTTCGAGTACAGCTCGTGGGCGGCCCGCAACGGATACGAGCATGGGGTGGCGTCATCCGTCGAGGCGATCCGTGCCATGTTCGCACGACGTCTCGCCGCGGTGGCTCCCGCCGCCGAGAGTTCGTCGACGCCGCTGACGCGGTATCTGCTGGGAACGGTCCTCGAATTGGGGGTCTCAACCGTCGACGTCGAGCCCGTGTTCGCTCACGTGGCTCGCATCTGCGAACTCCCTAGGCCGCGCCTTGCTCAGGTCGTGACGGCGCACGACCGGGTCTGCCCTCTATGTAAAGCTGGTCACTAGTCCAGAATAATCTGGACGGCTGACCAGAAACCTGACATCCTTAGCTCGTGATCGCCATCGAACGAGACACGGTGGCGGTGGTCACGATTGACCGCCCCGACGTTCTCAACGCACTCGACATTCCGACCCTGCTCGACCTGGAAACGGCGTTCCAATCGCTCGAGGAGGATTCCTCGGTCCGGGCGGTCGTCGTCGTCGGCGCCGGGGAGCGGGCCTTCGTAGCCGGGGGCGATATCGCCGACCTCAACGCCCGGCGCGGCCTCGCGCACTACCGCGAGTTCGCCGAGGTGATCCATCGGGTGCTCCGCCGCATCGAGCGGTTTCCGAAGCCCACGGTGGCCGCTGTCCGCGGCTACGCCCTGGGCGGGGGAATGGAGTTGCTCCTTGCGCTCGACGTCCGCGTCCTGGCCGACGACGCCAAGCTCGGGGTGCCGGAGATCACCCTTGGGCTGTTCCCCGGCGCCGGCGGGACGCAGCGCTTGATGCGGCAGGTACCGCTGTGCCGGGCGAAGGAACTGATGTTCACCGGCGATCCGATCACGGCCACGGAGGCGGTCGCGCTGGGGCTGGCCAACCGGGTCGTGCCCTCGGCCGACCTGATGGCGGAAGCGCGCCGCCTGGCCGAGCGCATGGTCCGTCACTCGCCCTTGGTCCTCACCCTCCTGAAGCGAACGCTCAACGAGGGAGCGGAGATGCCGCCGTCGGCCGCGCTGGCCTACGAGCAGGCGATGATCGGCCTCGTATTCGATACCGTCGATGCTCACGAGGGGTGCACCGCATTCCTCGAACGCCGGCCGGCCAGCTTCACAGGCGCCTGACATGACCGCCGTCCAGGCCGCGCGCCACGACGAGCGGGACATGATCGTGGATCTCGCCCGCAAGGTCGGCAACCGGTTCGGGTTGGATTACTGGCGCCGGCAGGACCAGCTCGAGGAGTTCCCCCGCGAGGCGTGGACGGAGATCTGCCGGGCCGGGCTCTGCGGCGTGGCACTCCCCGAGGCATACGGCGGCGCCGGTCTCGGTGTCGTCGAGATGGCGCTCATCGTGGAGGAGTTGGCGGCGGGCGGTGCCGGGGCAACCGTGGGGCAGCTCTTCATGATCAACCCGATCTTCGGGGGCGTGTCGGTGTCGCGCTACGGCAGCGAGGCGATGCGCCGTGCCGTACTGCCGGCCCTGCTCGCCGGCGAGCTGACCTGTTGCATGGCCCTCACCGAACCGAACGCCGGCACCAATACTCTCGACATGCGCACCACGGCGCAGCCCGACGGCGAGGGCTGGCGGCTCCGGGGTAACAAGATCTGGATCACGGCCGTTCCTGACGCCGACAAGATGCTCGTGGTGGCCCGCACGCGGCCGCTCGACCAAGTCCAGCACCGCTCGCAGGGGATCTCGATGTTTCTGATCGACGTCGATCGGGAGGGGCTTTCCCACGACGCGATCGAGAAGGTGGGGACGCACACGCTGGCCGCCAGCAACGTGTACTTCGAAGACGTACTCGTCACCGGCGACGAGCTGGTTGGCACCCTGGACGGTGGGTGGGTCGAGCTCCTCGACGTCCTCAATACCGAGCGGATCGTCACCACGGCTGCCCTCGTCGGAGCTGGGCGCCTCGCCGAGCGGCTGGCGGTGGACTATGCCAAGGAACGGCGGGTGTTCGGCTCCACGCCGATCGCGGCGTACCAGGGGATCCAGTTTCCACTGGCGCAGGCCCACGCCGAGCTGGCTTGCGCCCGGCAGATGAACCTCCACGCCGCTGCGCTGTACGACGCCGGCCAGCCCTACGGTACGGAAGCCAATCTCGCCAAACTTGTCGCCGCCCAGGCTTGTGGTGCGGCGATCGACAGGGCCATGCAGACGATGGGGGGCATGGGATTCGCCCGGGATTCCCATGTGGAGCGGTTGTGGCGGGATGCCAGGCTGTTCAAGTTCGCCCCTGTGTCCGAAGAGATGATTCTCAACTACATCGCCGTGCACTGCCTCGGAATGCCCCGCAGCTACTAGGGAGACATGGTGGCCGTCGAATCCGACCGGGCTGAGAGGCTCGAACGGTATCGCCGCATGCTTCGTATCCGGCGATTCGAGGAGCGGGTGGCGGAGCTTTACCGGGACGGGCTCGTGCCCGGCTTCGTGCACCTCTCAGTCGGGCAGGAGGCGACAGCCGTCGGCGCCACGTGGGCCCTTGGCCCGGACGACTTCATCACCTCGACGCATCGGGGTCATGGCCACGTGCTGGCCAAGGGTCTCGACGTGGAGCGAGCTTTTGCGGAACTGATGGCCAAGGACAGTGGGGCCTGCCGGGGCCGGGGTGGGTCGATGCATCTGGCGGACCCCGGGCTCGGGATCCTCGGCGCCAACGGGATCGTGGCCGGCGGGCTGCCTATCGCCGTCGGAGCGGGGCTGGCCTGTCAGCTACGGGCCGAAGGAACTGTCGTCGTGGCCTTCTTCGGCGACGGGGCCGTGGCCCAAGGGGCCTTCCACGAGGCGGCCAACCTCGCCGCCGTGTGGGAGCTCCCGGTGATCTTTTGCTGCGAGAACAACCATTACGCCGAGTTCAGTCTGGTCGACGCCCAGCATCCCGTGTCGTTCGCCGAGCGGGCCGCCGCCTATGGGATGCCGTATCACCATGCGGCGGGCAACGACGTCGAGGAAGTGACCGCCGTCCTGTCGGGGCTGGTCGACAAGGTCCGAGCTGGTGTCGGCCCGGTGTTCGTCGAGAGCGAGACGCACCGGGTCCGAGGCCATTACGAAGGGGATCCTCAGAAGTACCGCAGGGCGGCATTGGATGATGAGTGGGGGCACCTCGACCCGATCGTGCTGGCCCGGCGCGGTCTCGTCGAGGGCGGCGTCGGGGAGGACGCCGTGGCCATCATGGAGCGTGACACCGACCAGGAAATCGCCGACGCTGAGCGCCGGGCCATAGGGGCGAAATCCCCTGACGATGCCACGTCGTTCGACTTCGTCCTTGCCCCCCGCCCCAGTATCACCGAACCCTCCATTCCGGCCGCGGGGGAGGAGCGCCGGTTCTCCCGGGCGATCCGGGCCGCCCTTGAATACGAGCTCAACGCCGACCCGACTGTGGTCGTCTTCGGCGTCGACGTTGGAGCCGGGGGGAACGTTTTTGGGCTCACCCGGGGGTTGCACGAGCGGTGGCCGGACCGGGTGCGAGACACGCCAATCTCGGAAGCCGCGATCGTGGGCGCCGGTGTCGGAGCGGCCATGGCCGGCCTGCGTCCGGTGGTCGAGTTGATGTACCTCGATTTCGTCGGTGTGTGCCTCGACCAGCTCCTCAACCAAGCGGCGAAAATGCGATTCATGACGGGGGGAGCGGTCGAGATCCCGCTCGTCGTGCGGACGCAATTCGGCGCCGGCCGCTCGTCGGGGGCGCAGCATTCCCAGAGCCTCGAGGCGATACTTGCCCACATCCCGGGGTTGACCGTGGTGATGCCGTCGTCGGTGGCAGACACCTATGGCCTCCTCCGGGCGGCCATACGGGATCCCAATCCGGTCGTCTTCATCGAGCATCGGCTCCTCTACGAGAAGCAGGGACTCATGCCGCCCCCGGAGCATTTGGTGCCGATCGGGAAGGCGGCCGTGGTCCGCCCAGGCCGGGACCTCACCCTTGTCTCGTGGTCGCGGATGGTCCACGAATGCCTGGAGGCTGCAGGGCAGCTGGCCGCCGATGGTATCGATGTGGAGGTGGTCGACCTTCGGACGATCTCCCCGCTTGACCGGGAGACCGTGCTCGCCTCGGTGCAGAGGACCGGCCGTCTGGCCATCGCCCACGAGGCCGTCACCGACTTCGGCGTCGGCGCCGAACTCGCCGCCCTCGCCGCGGGTGAGGCCTTCTGGTTCCTCGACGCCCCCGTCCTGCGCATCGGGGCACCGTTCGCACCTGCGCCCTATGCCCCGAACCTCGAGCGCTGCTGGCTGCCTGATGCCGAGCGCATCGCTAGAGAAGTGCGCCAACTCGCCACCGCCTGATGCGTCTACCACTCACGTCGAGTCCCATCACGACAAGTTCGTCGCCTCCTCGCGAGGCCCGACCCACGAAGGAGGAATCGCCATGACCGTCTACACCGACCAGGCCGAGGCCAAGAAGATCTTCGACGAGCTGTGGCAGGGCATCCTGGCCATCGAGTCTTCGAACCAGCAGTTCACCGGCACAGGGGTGGTGGTCGGCGTCTACTACACCGAGCCGGCCTACTTCATCGCCATCGACGGGACGACGTCCCCAGCCGTGCTGGTCGACGACCCCGACACGAAGGTCGACCTCGAGGTCCGCATGTCGGCCGACACCGCCCACACCTTCTGGAAGGGGGAACTCAACTTCCCGGTCGCGATGATGAAGGGCAAGGCGAAGATCAAGGGCCCGTCGGACAAGGCAATGGCGCTGCTCCCGGCCCTCCAACCCGGCTTCGAGCTGTATATCGGAATCCTGAAGGAGCACGGCCGGGAGGACACCCTCTAATGGACATCAACGCCGCCGTCGTCGACGGCATCAATCAAATCGAGGTACGCACCATCCGGCTCGACGAACCGAGAGCGGGCGAGGTGCTGGTCAGGCTGGTGGCCACCGGCATCTGCCACACCGACCTGTCGATGCTGCGGGGCAGCCTGCCCGTGCCGGCGCCGTTCGTGCCCGGCCACGAAGGCGCCGGGGTCGTTGAAGCGGTCGGCCCCGGGGTCACCAGCCCCCAGGTCGGCGACCACGTCATCTGCAGCATCGCAGTCACCTGCGGGCAGTGCTACACCTGCGCCAGGGGCGAGTTGCCGTGCGAACTGGCGGGTTCGCTGGCGTTCGCCGGGACGATGCTCGACCGCACGGTCCGGCTCCACGACGGCGATCGGGATGTGAACCACATCTTCTGCCAGTCGTCGTTCGCCGAATACACCGTCGTTCCCGCCCGGGCGGCGATCCCGATCCGCAAGGATGTCCCGCTCGAGAAGGTCGCCTCGCTCGGCTGCGGCGTCGCCACCGGGCTCGGCGCGGTGATCAACAAGGCCAAAGTATGGCCCGGATCGTCGGTGCTCGTCGTCGGCGCGGGCGGTGTCGGGCTCGCTGCCATGCTTGGCGCCCGGCTGGTCGGAGCGGCCAAGGTCATCGCCGTCGACATCGCCGACGCGAAGCTGGCCAAGGCCAAGAGTCTCGCCGCCGACGAAACGATCAACTCCGCCGAGGCCGACCTGAGCGACGCCGTCGACGCGCTGACCGGAGGGCGGGGCGTCGACTACGCCATCGATTGCGTCGGGATTGACGGCACCCTGGAGAGTGCCTTCCGGGCCACCCGGGCTGGCGGAACGGTGGTGGCGGTCGGGATCATGCACGCCACCATCTCGTCGGACATCGACACGTTCAGCCTTTTGATGGAGAAGACGCTGACCGGCACGTACGCCGGGTCGCTGGCGCCGCACCGGGACCTTCCCGCCTGGGTCGACCTCTACGCCGCCGGCCGCCTCGACATCGGGGCGCTCATGGACCGGGAGTGCAAGCTCACCGACGTGCCGGAGGTACTCGAGGACCTCGAGCGAGGCGCGTTCACCCGGGCCGTCATCATCCACTGACCACCGGAGCAGCGGGGAGGGGGAATACCTCGAGACCATGCGGTTCCTGTGCCTCATCAACGTTCAGGACCGGTGACAGCTCCGGCGGAGGAGGACGACGTGCTCGAAGGAGCCATGATCATTGGCGGGAAGTCGGTCTCGGTCCCCGAGACGATCATCGCCACCAACCCCGCCCGTCTCGACGAACAGGTCGGCCGTTTCCCGCAGGGAACCGAACGGGAGGCGGATGCGGCGGTGGCAGCGGCGCAGGGCGCCCTGGCCGAGTGGCGCGCCGTACCGGCAGCCGAACGGGCGGAACGGCTCGTACAGGCCGGCGATGAACTGCAACGGCGCATCGAGGAGTGGCAGACCGACTTCACCCGGGAGCACGGCAAGACGCTGGTCGAGGCCGCCTTGGACATCCAGGTGGCCGGAGACATCCTGCGCTACTACGGCTTCCATCCCGAGTTCCTCGACGAGCAGGTCTTGACCGACTACCGCGGGACGCTGCGGGTCCGCAAGCAGCCCGTGGGCGTCTGCGCCGCCGTCGTCCCCTGGAACTGGCCGGTCGCCTTGAGCGCCATGAAAATCGGGCCGGCACTGCTGGCTGGCAACACGCTCGTCATCAAAGGACCCGACCACGCCGCGCTCACCATGCTCTTCGCCGTCGGCGCCGTCGCCGAGCACTTCCCGCCCGGCGTACTCAACGTCATTTCCGGCCAAGGCCCTGCCCTCGGGCAGGCCCTGGTACGCCATCCCGGCGTCGCCAAGGTGACCCTCACCGGTGGGACGGCGACCGGGAAAGCCGTCGCCGCCGGTGCCGCCGAGGACCTGAAGCGGGTGACGCTCGAACTCGGTGGAAACGACGCCGCCGTGCTCCTCCCGGACGTCGTGGTCGACGAGAACATGGCCGAGAACATCGTGCTCGGGGCCTACACCACCGCCGGCCAGATCTGCTTCGCCATCAAGCGACTGTTCGTGCCGCGGGCACTGCTCGGGGACGTCGTCGACGCGCTGCGGGCGGCCCTCGACGACGTGGTGGTCGGCGACGGACTCGACCCCGACGTACGGATGGGCCCGGTCAACAACGCCCGGCAGTACGAATCGGTGACGGGCCTCATCGAGCGGTCGCGGCGGGCCGGCCTCGCGGTCGAGGAGCGAGGGAGCCTTCATCCCGACGCCGACCCGGCCAACGGCTACTTCATCCGGCCCCATCTCGTGCTCGACCCCCCCGACGGCGCCGACGTCGTCGCCTGCGAGCAGTTCGGGCCCGTGCTGCCGGTCCTGGCCTATGACAGCGAAGAGGAGGCCCTTACCCGGGCCAACGCCACCCCGTTCGGCTTGTGCTCGTCCCTGTGGACGGCCGACGAGGATCGGGCCTTCGCCCTGGCCGACCGGCTCGAGGCCGGCACGACGTTCATCAACGGCCATAGCGTTTTCAACATCGATCTCAACGCCCCGTTCGGCGGCGTGAAGCACAGCGGCTACGGCCGAGAGTTGAGCGGCCACGCCGTCGACGAGTACGTCCGGCTCCATGCTGTCAGCAACAAGCGGCTCTGACGATGACCATGCTCGTCCCGCTCGATCCGTGGATTGTCTACGCCGAACCTGTCGTCGGGGACGACCGCGAAGTATTCGAAGTCGATGTCCCTGAAATCGGCGTGCTCCCCCCGGCGGGGAACTACGTCGGTACGGTCACCTCTACTTCTGAGGACCGGTGCGTCGTGCGGATCACCGTTCCGGCCAGGTCAGACCGGGGCGACGTCGCTTCCTTCCGCCGGCTCCTGCTCGAGATCGCGGGACCGCTCGGTGTGTCGATCCCATCGCCGACCAGACTCGTCTTCCAGGCGATCCAGCACAAGGAAACAGGTCCGTTCATGCCACAGACGTTCGAAGAACGAGGTTGGCATGTTTGAGTTGCGGTGGCCTGCAACGGGACGGACCGGATGAGCGAGCGGCAGGTGGCACTGGTCACAGGCGGCGCAAGCGGGATCGGTCAAGCAACCGTCTCTCGGTTCCTCTCCACCGGATGGGATGTCTTCGCAGCCGACCTCAACATCCAAAATGGCGAGCATCTGGTCGCCTCCCTCGAGGCTCAGGGTTACAAAGGGAACGTCGGCTTCGTCAGAGCCGACGTTTCGATCGAAGAAGATGTCGCCGCTGCCGTGTCGCTGGTCTCCGAGAGATTTGGGCGCCTTGATTG
Source organism: uncultured Actinomycetes bacterium (assembly GCA_963723985.1). Taxonomy (GTDB): domain Bacteria; phylum Actinomycetota; class Acidimicrobiia; order IMCC26256; family BP-133; genus BP-133. Next base: position 20,188 of record CAVRTC010000003.1, on the reverse strand, counting down.
CATGGTGAACAATGCTGGTGTTGGCGGCGCATTCGGTCCCATCACAGAGCTTGAAGTTGAGGACTGGGACTACACCTTCGCCGTTCTCACCCGCGGAGTCTTCCTGGGCATTAAGCACGCCGCTCGGGCCATGCAGGCACTGGGCATGCCCGGCAGCGTCGTCAACACAGCTTCCATCGCGGGCTTGGTCGGTGGAATCGGGCCCCAGTCTTACTCGGCCGCCAAGGCCGCAGTGATCAATCTCACTCGACTCGCAGCCGTGGAGCTGGCCCCCTATCGGATCCGCGTGAATGCGGTCAATCCTGGGGTTATCAGGACACCGATTCACCCGAAGAGCGTCCGTCTGGAGGATCTTGTTGGCGATGCTCAACCTTGGCCCGAAGTCGGCGAGCCCGAACAGGTCGCCGCGGTGATCTGCTTTCTGGCAGGCGATGAGGCCGGATTCATCACGGGCGAGTCCGTGAACGTCGACGGAGGCATGATTGCCGCTGGCCCTCGCATCTTGGAGAGGACGGATGCTGGGGGCCGAGGGCTCGTAGGCGTGGCGAGGGGTAGCACTGGTCAAGGCACAACAGTTCGTCGACGGGTGCCACCCGCCGCGTCAGCGGAGAGCTTCAGCGACCGCCTACGGGGAGGATGATATGGCCCGCCGTCACAGGTCGTCGGTGGCCTACGTCGTCGTGTAGGGACCGCCGAGCAGCGAGCTCAACTCGGCGCAGGCTCGCGCTTATCTCGGCAGGCGTGGGCCTCCCATCCGAACCAAGCCCGGCCGCTGCCGAGGCCTTTCAGCCCGAGGCGGCGGTTTCGAGCCCGAGATAGTGTGCGACCATGTCCTGCCGGGAAAGCTCGGCAGCGTCTCCGGCGAAGATGATCCGGCCCCGGCTGAGCACGTAGGCATAATCGGCAATGGCCAGGGCCTTGTTGACGTACTGCTCAACCAGCACGAGCGAGACGTCTTCGCCCTTGATCCGCTCGAGGAACTCGAAGATCCGGTCGACGACGACCGGGGCGAGCCCGACCGACACCTCGTCGAGCAGAATGACCCGGGCCCCGGAAAGGTAGATCCGGGCGAGCGCCAGCATCTGCTGCTGGCCCCCGCTCATGGTCCCCGCCGGCTGGTCGAGCCGGGCGCCGAGGTCGGGGAACGCCTCCACCGCCCGGTCGATGCGGTCACGTCGGCTACGTCTGGGAGAGAAGAGCAGGAGGTTGTCCCTGACGGAGAGCGGGCCGAAGACCCCATGCCCCTCCGGGACGTGGCAGATGCCCGCCCGGGCCAGCCGGTGGCTGGGATACCCGGTCACATCGCGGCCCTCGAGGAGGACCCGGCCCACCCGCGTTCGGACGAGCCCGGACGCCGCCCGCAGCAACGTAGTCTTCCCGGCTCCATTGGCCCCGATGAGGGCCACGACCGAGGCGGTCGGGACCGTGAGGCTGACGTCACGGAGCACGGTTGTCGCGCCGTAGCCGGCGGTGATGCCATCCATGACGAGCATCGGCCTCAACCCCCCGCCTCGTCGTGGGCGAACGAGGCCTCGATCGACTGGAGCTCGTCGTCGGCGCCGAGATAGGCCGCTCGGACGATCGGGCTGAGACGGGTTTCCGCCGGCGTCCCCTCGAAGATCAGGCAGCCGAAGTCGAGAACGATGAGATGCTCACAGACCCCCATGACGAGGGTCATGTCGTGCTCAACCAGGAGGATGCCAAGCCCACGCTGGTGGACCATCCTCACCAGGATGGTCCCGAAGTGCTCCGACTCGGAGGAGTCGAGGCCGGCGGAGGGCTCATCGAGCAGCAGGAGGCGGTAGTCCCCCGCATAGGCCCGGGCCAGTTCGACACTACGGCGCTGACCGGTGGACAGCGAACCGGCGGGTTGCGAGGCGAGATCGACGATGCCGCACACCTCGAGGGCCTCGTCGACCGCGTCGCGGACCGCCGCCGCGGTCCGACGGGTACCGATCAACTGCCGGAATGGATTGGATCCGGCCAGCCCCGCCTCCCGGCCCAGGGCGACGTTCTCGGCCACGGTCATCGAGTTGAACAGCTCCATCCGCTGGAACGTGCGCCCGATCCCCCGGCGGGCTCGAGCGGCCGGGGACCGGCCGGAGACATCCTCGCCACGAAAGATCACCCGGCCGGCGGCGGGGCGCAGGAGCCCGCTGCAGACGTTGAACGTCGTCGTCTTCCCGGCCCCGTTCGGGCCGATCAGCCCTGTGAGGCGACCGACCGGCGCCGTCAGGCTGACCCGGTCGAGCGCCAAGTTGCCGCCGTAGCGCACCGAGAGATCGACGACCTCCAGCCCGGGAGCCTCGGCGCCGCTCACGGCCCCACCCCCGACTCCCTGGCGGCGTGGGTCAGATTCCGCTCCTGCACCGGGCCGCGCCGGCGCAGCCTCTCCGATGCTTCGGCCGCCCGGGCGACCGTGCTCGACCACCGGGCCGACAGAGCCGCCCAGTCGACCCGCCCGTCCGACGCTAGCGCCGCGGCCAGCGCCGCGCCTCCGTAGAAGACCATCTGCGTCTCGACGGTGACCGAGGTCAGATAGCTGGGCAGCACGACCAGCAAGGCGGCCGCTAGCCAGGCGCAGGTCAGGAATCCGGAGATGGCGCCCGCCACCACCAGCACGGCCAGGTATAGCAGGGAGTTTAGTGAGGTGAAGCTCGGCGCCATCAGCCGGGTGGCCTGGGACATATACAGCGCTCCGGCCACGCCGGCGAAGAAGGCCGACAGCGAGAAGACCAGTACCCGGGTGACGTGCAGGCCCAGCCCCATGGTGGACAGGGCCGTGGGGGAGTCGGCCAGCGCCCGGAGGAACCGGCCCAGCCGGGCCCGTTGGAGCCCGACGACCACGGCGCAGCACGCCGCCGCCACGGCCAGGACCACGTAGTAGAACGCCGTGTCGCTCCCGGCGTGGATCGGGCCGAACGCAGGACGGGGCCCGACGAGGCCCTCGGGGTGCCCACCGAACATCAACCAGGTGTTAAAGACGACGTTCTCCATCAGGAGACCGAAGCCGTAGGTGGCGAGCGCCAGGTATACGCCGGAGAGCCGGGCGGCGATGAGGGCGAGTAGAGCACCGCACGGAACCGTGACGATCCCAGCGACGGCGACACCGATGGGCCAAGGCGCGTGGCTTTCCGACGTGAGCTGGCTGAACGCCACCGCGCCCACAGCGGCGAAGGCAGCATGGCAGAGGGAGATCTGCCCGGAAAGGCGCGTGAGCAGCGACAGGGAGAGGAACAGCACGACGAACACCAGGGCAGTGGTGAACACGGGAGGCGGGGGCCCACGAGGGCGGGGACGGCCAGGAGCCCTCCGGCAGCCGCGACGGTTCCTGCCAGTCGTAAGGTCGCCGGGAGGCGGCGCGGCCAGCTGGCGGCGCCTTCGTGGCGTCCGGCCCCCTTCGGAAGCGTGCGGGCCGGGCTCGCCACCAGCACCACGACGAGGACGAGGAATGGCATCACCGCCGGGATTCCGTTCAACGGCGGCCGGGCCGAGAGGTACTTCGTTCCCACCGACGCCAGCACCCCGACGATGATGCCGCCCAGATAGGTCATCGGAAGGCTGGAGAACCGCCCGATGGCCACCGCCCCGAACGCCTGCACGACGAGCGCCGAGAGAAGACCGGCGTCGAGCCCGAGGCCCGGGGCGACGAGGATGCCGGTCAGGGCCGCGAACGACGCACCGATGCACCACGCCGCGATCCGGACGAGCCGGGGGCTGGCACCGGTCAGGTCCAGCAGGTCAGGGGCGGCGACGACGCCGCGCATCGCAACCCCCAGCCTCGACCGGCGCAGGAAGAGGTACAGCCCGAGAAAGCTCGTCGTTCCGACCGCCACCGTGGCAACCTGGGCCCAGGTGACCGCCACACCGGAAATCCGGAAGGCGGTCGTCCCCGGCAGGAAGTCGGGAAAGGGCCGGCGGGCAACTCCGTAGCCGCGGAGGAGGAGCCCTTGGACGAACAGCATGAGGCCGACAGTGGCGACCACGATGGTCGCCTGCCGGGTTGTGGCCAGCCCCCCGACGAGCCGTTCGGCGACGATGCCGGACGCCGGTCCGAAACCGACGACGACGGCGAGGGCGGCCAGAAGCCAGGGCCAGCCCCAGGTGAAGTGCAAGGTGAAGAACAGGTAGGCGCCGGCAGCACCCAGGGCGCCGTGGGCGAAGTTGAAGACGCCCGAGGTGCGGTACGTGAGCACCAGCCCCACCCCGGCCAGGCCGTAGAGCGACCCGGTGGTGACCCCGATGACGAGGAACGGGACCAGCCCCCTCACGGCCGGCAGACCCCGCAGGGTCGGCGTCCGGCCGATACGTGGGCTGCTTGGCCCGCCTGCGAGACTGGCTTTCCCACCGCCAGGGGGCAGTCGGCCAGGTGGTAGTAGGCCATGGCCGGCGTGGCCACCAGGGCCCGGCACGCCCCGTCCTGCGCCGGATCGCAGGCGGGGACCCGCCCGGGCTCGAGCCGGGCCAGGACCGCGACGAGTCGTTCCTCGACGGCACGTCGTGCCGCCAGGACCCACAGCGCCGCGGTCAGGCTGACACCCGCCGCCCCGGCCACACCGACGAACATCCAGTCGGCCTGGTCGTCAAGTCGAAGCATCGATGACGCCTTCCACCATGCGACCGCCAGCACGGTCGCGCTCAGCCCACCAAGGGCCAGGCAGGGGCGGGTTCTCGGGAACGATGGGCGCACCGTCACACCTCGGACGGCCGCAGATCCAGCCTGCCGGCGACCGGGCTGTCGTACCCGTCGACTTGCGGGACGATGGCTGGGAGGATCGCTCCCGACGCCTGTGCCTCGACGGCCCGGTCGATGGCTGCCTCGAGCCGGTCGATCTTGCGCCACTCGTCCCGAATGTCGGCGGAGAGCCACAGCGTGACGCCGACTGTGATCAGGGAAACTCCGAACACGCCGCCGGAGAGGAGATACGGAAGCTGCTGGAACGTGAACACCGTGTCGCTGATGCCGATCCACCCGAGCAGCAGGCTGGCGAACCCGGCGAGCACGAAGAGGACCGCACCGGAGCGATCCCACTGGGAGCGGAGCAGCCGGGTCAGGTTCACCGGCTCACCTCACCGGCCGGAGGTATCGCATCGCGACAGCCAGGGTGAGGGCGAGAATCCCGCCGACCAGGAGCACCCCGTAGAGGGGTCTCGTGTCGATCGGAGCGCCGACGAGCGCAGCGATGGCGGCTGCCCGGGCGGCGCGTGCCGACCCCGCCCCGAATTGAACTGCAGGCTGGCTCAACCCGGTTCCCTCCGCGGCCGACGGGCCGGGATCCGGCCCTTGGTCGGAGAGAGCCACCTGGTGAGCGATCGCCGATGGCGCGCCAACGACCGCAAGGTGGCCGGTACCGGACGGCGGGGCCGGGCCGGTCCCCGCTAGGCCGGGGGGCGTGGCGGCCGGCGGGTTGCGCTGGCCCGCCTCATCGACCGCGGGGTCGGCGGGCAGGTGGTTCGGTTCGGTGGCGGGGACGGCCGGAAGCGTCGCGTCGGCCTGGCTGCCGGACTGGTCCACGAGGCCGCCGATGTCGCCGGACGCCGAGGCGGCGCCGAGAACGTAGATCACCTTCGAACCCGATTCCTGGGTCTGGGTGATCCGCAGCGCGGGGGCGACGACGCCCGATGGGACTTCGTGGCGGGGCATGAACTCGACCGTGATGCCAGCGGCGGCCAGCGCCTGCCGGATGGGCGAGGGGTCGGGCAGCGGCGCCTCGCTGTCCCCGGCGCGAACACCGGAGGGCGCGAGCGTGACGCCCGTCGACCCCACCGCTGCCCCGACAACGGCGATGTCGGCTTCCGTCGCCCGGGTCCCGTCGGCAAACAGCGATAAGTGAGCCCGGGAGACGACCCGGGCGATGCGGAGAGGCCCGAGCGAGAAGGAATCAACCGCGCTCTGCGCGGTGGAGACGACGGCCTCCGGGGTGGCGCTGACAGCCACGTCCGAGCAGACGAGGCCGGCTGCTCCCCTCTCGTCGGCTGCCATACCGATGGCGGCCGTAGCCGCCGAGTGGTGGTCGTCGCTCTCGGCCCGAAGGAGGTACGGGCCGACGCTTGTCTCCTGGGTGGGGACGATGGGATGGTCCGACTGCACGTAGGACGGGGGGTCGGGGAGAGGAAGACCCGAGGCGGTTCGGACGAGGCCGGGACTGTTGGCAATCGTGTCGCCGGGATAGGGGAAGGAGGCGAATGCCTTGCTGGTACCCAGCGAATCGAGCTGCGCCCGGGCGGATGGGCCACCGATATCGACCACGTCGTCGCTCAGCGGGCCACCCGGCATAACGACCGTGACTCTCATGCCATCTGCCGCGGCGACGACTGAGTAGTTGGCCCCGAAGCCGGCGGCCGTAGCCGGGTCGGCGCCGAGACCGGCAGCGACCGTGATGATGGCGGCTGCGGCGCCGCCGACCAGCCGTGCACCGCGCCGGTGGGTCACGGTTCGAGACCAGGCACGCAGTACCGCTGCCCGTCGCTCGTGAACTCGCCCCGCGAGATGACGATGGCCCACCCGCAGGCCACCTGTCGGGGCGGCCGACCCGCGGCGTATCGCAGCGGAGGGACGAGCCCTCCGAGGTCCTCACCGTCGAGGGCGTAGAGGCCGGCCAGGACATCCTTGCTGGTCACGATCCCGGTCGGCGCCGCCCGCAGTGTGGCCTGCTCGAACGCCTTGGCGCCCGACCATCCGTTCATGGAACCGGCGTCGAATGGCTGGCCGGCGGCGTACCTCTTCATGGCCGCCTGGTACTCGGCGACCGCCGGGTGGTCGCGGAGGATCCACGGCAGGTTGTTGGAGATGATGACCGCGCCGTCGAGCTTCGGGTCGTCCTTGAAGCCGACGCTCATGGCCACGGTGGTGAGCACGTCGGTCGGGCGATAGTCGATCTTGTCGCAGTTGGCCATGAGTCGGTGATGGCTGTTGGCATCGGTCAGCATCAGCAGCACATCGGCGCCGGCATTCTGGGCCGCCACGCAGATCGAGGTGAAGTCGGGCTGGGTGAACGTGACCGACGCCTCGTAGACGATCTGGTAGCCGGCTTCGCTCGCCTGACTCCTGTAGGTCTGGGCGGCGGTCTTGCAGTACTCGGCTTCCTGACAGGCGATGATGCCTGCCTTCGACCGGCCCTTGGGGACGGTGACGCGGGCCCCGCCGGTCAGGGTGAGGCGCTGGAGTGGGACGGCGGCCGCGCCAACCGGGAAGGTCATCGGGCTGTCATAGGTGTACATGTGGCCCCCTTCCTGCCCGATCTCGGGGACCTGCTTCGCGTTCAGGTAGCTCGCACTCGCCGCGGACGTCACCGGCGCGCCGTTGTAGACGAAGGCGACGACTTTCTCCTGTTCGACGAGGCGGCGGACGAGGGCCTGGTTGCGAGCGGCGTCGCTTCCGTCGTCGGCCACGATGTACTTCACGGGCCGGCAATTGAGACCGCCCCGGGCGTTGACGGCGGCGCTCCAGGCCTGGACGCCCTTCACTCCGCTGGCGGTGATGGAGCTCATGACGCCGGAGTACGACCCGACGGACCCGATGATGATCGGCCGCTCCGACCCGGTGCAGGCGCCCGGCATGGCGCCCGCCGATGCCGGCTGGCCCGGAGCCTCGGCCCGCCCTGCGACCACTCCGGGGGAGGGCGAGGGAGGAGAGCCGGGGCCCGGGACCGGACTGGCGGTGCTGCGGACCGGACCGTTCGCCGCCGCGCCCGGCGGCGAACGGCGACCGGAAGGGCCGACGGTGGAAGGCGTGGTGCCAGCCTCTGCCGCCGGTCGGAGGGAATCGGCCGCAATGGTGGCCGATCCTGGTTCGGTACTCGAGCGCGGCGCCCGGGCTGGGGGACTCGGGCGGGGCGGAAGTGGCACCGGACCTCGGTGGGGCCGCCCCGCTGGCCGCGTCGAGCAGACCAGCGAGGTCGGCGCTCGACGTCCGGGTGCCGCAGCCGGTCCCCGCCAACGCCACGGCCAGCAGCAACGGCAGGACGGCTCGCAGGCTGGTTCGCATCGACGTTCTCAGAACAGGCGCGCGGTGAACCCGTTGTCGACGGGGTAGTGCGCGCCGGACACGAAGGACGCCGCGATCGGAGGCGAGGAAGGCGACGGCGTTGGCGATCTCGTCCGGCAGCGCGATCCGCCCCTGGATGACGGGCAGGATCTGGTCGGCCGGAAGCTTCGTCTCGTCGACGAACAGCGGGACCAGCGTCGGCATGCCCGCCTCGATCATCGGGGTGTCGACGATCCCGGGGCAGACCGCGTTGACGCGGACGCCCTGGTCCCGGAACTCGAGGGCGGCCGTCTTGGTAAGCGAAATCACGGCGGCCTTGGTGGCGGAGTACACACCGAGGGACCGGCAACTGGCCATGCCGGCCACTGACGCCGTGTTGACGATGGCGCCGCCGCCGGAGGCGACGATCGCCGGGCCGCCGTACTTGATCCCGAGCCAGACCCCCTTGAGGTTCACGGCGACCACCCGGTCGAACTCGGCTTCGTCCTGGTCGACCAATGTGTGGTGCACCTCCATACCGGCGTTGTTGACCATGATGTCGAGGCCGCCGAAGAGGTCGACCGCCCGCTGGACGGCCTGCTCGACGTCCGAGGCGACGGAGACGTCGCAACGGATGGCTTCGGCGCCGAGTCCGGCGGCGGCTTTGGAGGCCTGCTCGTCGTTGATGTCGGCGAGGAGGACCCGGGCGCCCAACTCGCTGAACAGGCTGGCGGTGGCCAGCCCGATGCCGCTCGCCGCGCCGGTCACCATGGCCCGCTTACCGGTGAGATCGATCATGTGGTGCTCCTCTCCTGAACCGGGTCCTCCATGGAGGTCCGGGCCTATACGGACTCGCCGATCCCTTCGATCGCCTGCTGGCCTTCGGGGAGCAAGGAGGCGAACACGTGCCAGACATGCAGCGCGCCGTCGTTGACCTCCAGCGTCACGGCGGCGGCGGCGGCGCTGGCCTTGGCCGCCAGTCGGGTCGAATCGTCGACGAGCACTTCGCTCCCGCCGGCTCGGATGAGCAGCGGTGCAAGACCCGCCAGTTCTGCACTGCCTGCATGGAGTTGTTCCAGGCGAAGGTCACGACGCCCAGCCCTAACTCGATCGCCTCGGTGGGCCGGGCGATGTAACTGAGATACTGCACGGGTCTGGGCACATCGCCTGTCCGTGAAGAGATGCTCGACGGCTCACAGCGTGTCGAGGCCGAATTCCTCGACGAGCAAGGCCAGCGCGACCTCGTGCTGATACATCTCCTCGTCGGTGTGCTCGTCGTGAGCTTGAAGCACGTTGATCGTTCGGACCCTCATCGCCACTCCGCGACTTCAGCCAAGGACGTTTATTCTATGAATCCGACGAAAGAATAAGTCGACGGCGGGAGGCTGTCAAGGTAGACCTTGGCCAAGCGGCCGGTGGTTGTGACCACCCAGGCGGGGGTCGAGAGTCGGTCGCGGCCGGTTCTCATATGGGCCGCGCTCGGGCCGTCTTCCTTGCCTTGAACGTGGATCTCTGTGTTTCGTGGTTGGTGTCTGGCGGCGCCGAACGAGTTTCAACCGGTCCGGACCCCCGGCCGGCACGAAGCGTCCCGGTCAGCCCCGATGTCTTCAAAGCAGACCACCGTTGTTCACCCTCAAAAGGGTGGCCGGAGCATGAATGCATGAACAGCAACAGGGCGTCAGGGCGCTATGACGGCGCTCGTCACCCGCGTCGTCCGCCACGACGACCCGACGGCCGAGGTCCTGCCGCTCGCTCGGCGGCTTCTGACGCCGTCGCCTCTCGGTTAGCACGGCGATTGGATGGATCGCCCCGCTTCGCTCTCAACCAGCGGGTATGGTGGCGGTTCGGAGCGCGGACATTGGGCTACCGGGATACCGGACGCTAAGCGTCAACGTTGGGAGCCTTGGCGCTGGCGTTTGCTCAACTTCTCGTACATGGCTCCTGGCCGACCCGGGCCTTCCTGGCGGCGTCGTCGTCCGGACCCGCCGCGGTCACGCCATCACCGCATCGGTCCCCGGGATCGAGGCCCTCGGACGGATCGGCCGGAGTCTCGTGCTCGACGGCGAGCTGGTGGCCGGGGCCGGCCGGGCGTCCGAGTTCTACAGCCTCATGCCCAGGATCGGGAGGCGCTCGATCGGGGCGACCGCCCCGGTGTCCTTCTGGGCCTTCGACGTGCTCTGGCTCGACGGCGAGCTGCTGGTGGACCGGTCCTACGGCGACCGTCGAGCGGTGCTCGAGGAACTTCCCTTGAACGGGGCATGCCGTGTCGTCCGCCGCTTCCCGGGAACGGACGTCCGCGATCTGCTCGATGCCTGCGTCGCCCACGACGTCGAGGGCGTGGTCCTCAAGCGGCTCGCCTCTCGGTACCGCCCGGGGGAGCGCAGTCGGCACTGGCGCAAGGTCAAGTCACCCGGCTGGGCGGCCATCCATGCCCAGCGGCGCCGACCCCAGTAATCCCACCAGCGTCCTAGCGGCCGCGATCAAGAATCGTGGAGTTCGAGCGGTCGGGCTGCAGCTCCGATCGCCGCGGAACGCCGATGGAACCCCACTCTCAAGTCTTGGCTTTAATCGCCCGAAGCTACGGATGAACCCGGGACTGTGGGATCTGCTGGAGGCGGGAACATGGCCGAGGTACTGGAGTCCATCCGAGGTAAGGAAGTCGTCGTCTCCGGAGACTTCCGTGACCTTGGCTACACGAAGGGCGAACTGCGGCTGCTCGCGCTCCGGACCGGCGCCGTTCGGGCAATCGAGGACGTGACAGCCCGGACGAACGTCTTCGTCAAGGGCACGAGCCCCCGATACAAGTTCGTAAAGTCAGGGTCTCGTGAAGCGGAGGTCGCTCGGCTCCAGCGGAGCGGTCGGGACATCGTCATGGTGCGCGGGACCGACTTCCTGCGCCTGCTCCTCGACGGCACGCCGCCCCCGACGCTGCTTCCCGCCGATCCCGCCTGCGAGGTGTAAGTCCGCCATCCGGGAGCCTGAGAACCAATGCCTGCCTGATGCATTCGGCCACAGGTACATTGCCCATGTCGGCATCCGTGATCACGGCGTGATCACGAAATAGACACGACTAGACGACACGAGACGTCACTGTCGCCCGCCAGCGTGATGGGACCGTCGTTCCGCCAGTGTGATGGGACCGCCTGGCGTGGGTCTCCTGCGTCGGCGGGGTGATGATGGCGGGTGTGCCCGCCGGGGTCAAGGGCGAGGTCGTCGCCGTCGGGTTCGGGGGGTGGTGCCGCCGACGTCGAGGCCTGGTTTTTGTCGGCGGCGGTAGCTCTCGCCGTCGAGGATGAGTTCGTAGGCGGCGGACTGGAGCCGGTCGATGGCGGATTGGGCGAGGAGGGCGTCGGCCATCTGGCCGATCCACTCGATCGGCTCCCGGTTCGAGGTCACGACCGTCGAGGCCGCCCGGTGCCGCTCGACGATCAGTTCGTAGATGTCGGCGGTGTCGAGCGGGTCGAGGGGCTGGAGAACGAAGTCGTCCAGGATCAGGAGGTCGACCCGGATGAGCTTGCGGAGTTCGGCGTCGTGGCTGTTGTCGAGCCGGGAAGCCCGGAGCCGTTTGAGGAGCACGTCGGTCCGTTGGAAGCTGACGGTGTAGCGCCGCCGGCTGGCGGCGTGGCCGAGCGCGGAGGCCATGAAGGTCTTGCCGACCCCGACGGGGCCGAGGATGAGCACGTTGTGGCCGGCGTCGACGAAGCGCAGCGAGCAGAGCTCGTCCCAGACGGCGTGGTCGAAGTTGACCTTGGTGGTGTCGTCCCAGTTCTCCAGGCACATGCCCGGATCGAGGCCGGCGGCCTTGGCCCGCAGCGCGGCGGAGGTGGTCTCCCGGCGGGTGACCTCGTCGGACAGGACGAGCTCGAGGAACTCGGCGTGGCCCATTTCCCGGGCTCGGGCCAGAGCGAGCCGTTCGGGGAGGGTGTCGAGGCAGCGGCCGAGCTTGACCGCTCGGAGCACGGTCTTGAGTTCGTTGCTCAGACTGGGAGCGGGGGTGGTCATGCTGAGGCCTCCTTGCGCTTGGTGGCGAAGTCCGCCGGCGGGCGGGCGAACCGGCCGGGCAGCAGCCTCTGCTGGCGGAACGTCTCCGGCGGGGCGGTCTCGCCTCCTCGTTCGAGCATCCGTCCGATCAACCCGACGTTGAACGCTTCGGCCTCGGCCGCTCGGGCGCAGGCGGCGTCGACCCGGTCTGGTCCCCATTTCTTGACCAGGCCGAGGAGGGCGTAGACCTGGCGCATCTTGGTCCAGGGCAACGGGTTGTCGAGCAGGACGACGGCGTAGGCGCCGATTGCCGGGCCGTGACCGGCGGCCATGGCGACGAGCTTGTCGAGGTCCCGCATGGCGTAGACGGTCTTGTGGGCCGGGAGGTCATCGGGGTCGGTCGAGCGATGGCCGGGCGCCTGGCGGGGATGGGTTTTGACCAGCACACCCCGGTGGAACACCTTGACGAGTTGGCGGTCGGCCCGGACCTCGACCCGTTGGCCGATCAGCCCGCCCGGGATCGAGTAGAGCGCTTTGGCGACCTCGATGTGGTGGTCCCGATGGACCTTGGCCGTGGCGTAGATCGGCAGGTCATAGCGCTCCGTCGGCTCCGGCAGGAGCCGAGGCTGCTCTTCCAGGGCGAAGTGCTCGACCGGCCGGCAGGCCGTCGTGCCGTGGATCCGCAGCCCGGCCGTGGAACAGCACCACTCCTCGGCCCGCCGCTGGGCGTCGGCCAGATCAATGAACGTCTCCCCGGCGAAGAACGAGCGGCGCACATAGGCGACGGTCCGCTCCACACGGGGCTTGTCCTGGGGGTGTCGGACCCGGGCGGCGTCGATCAGGAACCCCCGGGCCTGGGCATACTCGACGAACGCCTGGTTCAACCTCGGGTCGGTCGGGTTGGCCTTGTCGACCACGGCCGAGAGGTTGTCGGGGATCAGGATCCGGAACACCCCGCCGAAGAACCGCCAGGCCGCCTCGCACCCCTCGATCACCGCCGCCGTGGTCTGCGAGAACGACAGCCACACGAAGCAATGGCGAGAGCAGCACGCGGTGAAGATCAGGGCGTGGCACACCCGCCGCCGGCCGCTGTCGGGGTCGAAGATGAGGCCCATGCGGCCGAAGTCAACCTGGAGCTCTTCTCCGGGCTCGCCGTCGGCCACCCGGACCGTCGTGGCCCGTCCCCGCCGGGGCCCACAGAGCTGCGCCGCGAAGCGTTCCAAGGTCCGGGCCGGAACCGCGATTCCTTGCCGGCCCAGGAGTTCACGGACCTTGACCACGGTCAGATCCTCGACCTCGAGCCAGACCTTGATCTGTTCGCTGTGCTGCCCCAGCAGCCGCCAGGCCTCGCCGTGCCCGTCGAGGCGGTGAGGACGGACCCTCTCGACCACCACCGCCAGGAACTCATCCGTCAGCTGCTCCTCGCCCCCATCCCGGTCCAGCCCGGCCTCCACCGCCGCCTTGACATAGCGGCGCACCGTCTTGCGGTCCACCCCCGACAGCCGCTCGACAGCACGGAAACCGTGATCACCGATCCACAACCGCAGAACTTCACGGATCTCTTGTCTCGGGAATCCGCGAGATTCGCCTGACCGGTTCCTATGGTGCTGGTGGGGCGGGGAAGGGGGTTCCCATGTCCGCCTTCGTGGTCGTCCGTCAAGATGACGTGACGGTGCCATTCGTTGTGATGACCGCCGCCGGTGTGCCCGTCCCGGAGGTCGGCGAGTTCCTCGAGGATCTCACGGCTCGGGGAAGGGCGTCCTACACGCTGCAGTCGTACTCGTTGGGCCTGGCCGACTTCCTTTCGTGGTTGGCGGGTCGTGGCAGCGGCCTGGAGAGCGTTGACGTTCGGGTCGTCCAGGAGTACGTGATGGCCTTCCGGGTTGGGGCGAAGACCGGCGCCGCTCCTGTCCGTACCGAGGTTGCCGGCCAGCTGCATCCGGTGACCCGAAAGGCCTATCCGGCTGTCGAGCGTCAGCCGAGGACGGTCAACCACCGGCTCAGCGTGTTGTCGTCGTTCTTCAGCTTTCTGATCGAGCGGGACGAACGGTCGGCGTCTGGGCCATGGCGGGGCCGGTCGAACCCGGTCCCGGCCGGTGGTGGGGACGGTGGTGCGCACGGCAGTCCGGGTCGGGACGCGCCCCAGCGAGGTCGGCGTGGCGAGTTGCGGCTGCGGAACCCACGGCGGATCCCCCGCGGTGTCGAGGCGGGGCTGGCGGAACGGCTGATCGACGAGGCGAGATCTTGGCGGGACAAGGCGCTCCTGACCTTGTTGTGGCGGACCGGGCAACGGATCGGTGATTGGCATGACGTCCACGGCTGCCACGGCCTGCTCGGCATGCGGGCCGGTGACGTGGACGAGCGGGCGAGCAACATTCTGGTGCGGCTCAAAGGCGCCCGGGACGAGCATGTGGTGCCGGTCACCGAAGACTTCTGGCCGTTGTGGCGCCACTACCTCGTGGAGGAACGCTGCTGGGCCGAGACGCCGGCGGCGTGGGTGGGGTTCCGCCGGGGGAAAGGGAAGCCGCTCACCTACTCAACCTTCGAGTCGGCCTTGCGGGCCGTCGGCGCCCGGCTTGACGTCAACGTGAACGCCCACATGTTCCGCCACGCCCTAGCCCAGGCGCTGGTCGAGACCTCGGGCCTGAAGGTCGCCCAGGAGATCCTGGGGCACCGGCACATCGGGACGACGGCTGACACCTATGTCCGGACCGACCAGCGGGCCATGGTCGAGGCGGTCGCCCGAGCGAAGCTGTGGTGCGACCTCGACGCCCACCAGCCACCCGGTCCCCCCGCCGTTGACGAGTTCGCCTTCGCCTATGACTCCGTCACCGTGGCGGAACTCGACGCCGTCGCCCACCTGGACCTCGGCGGAAGGGACGACCGATGCTGACCGGCCCTTTCGACCCCACCGCGGTGCTCGACCACGTGACAACTTCCCTCGCGGGCTGGCGATTCGGCTCCGACGGCGACGAAGGGCGCATGGAATGCCGCTGTCGGGACTTCCTCACGATGCTGGGCGGATGCGCCGGCATCACGGTCCAGGATCGCTGGGACGATTTCGAAGCCAACGTGTGGCCACGCTGGATCGATGGCCAGGACCGGGTCGGTGGCTCGACGTGGCGCTGGGGCTCATGGGCCGTCGTCCTGACCAGAGCGGCCCGCCCCGGCTGGGGCTACATGACCACGGGCCGGGTCGCCCAGTGGCTCGGCCATCTCCCAGCCGAGGACCCGCTGATCGGCCAGGCCGCTCTGCTCCGCAGTGGCATCGACGGCTGCGATTGGGCCAGTGACCGTGGCAAAGAGGTCGCCGTGTCGCTCGGGATCAAGCTCCTTCTGGTGGGCGGGCATTCCCAGATCGACGCCCTCACCGACGAGGACCTGGCCGGTGTTCCCACCCAGACCAAAGGTCAGGACATCCTCGACGCGGCCCTCTGCCGCCTCGGGGTCCTGGCCCGAACACCGAAACGGGGCATCACGCGGCGGCGCCGGCTCGGACGCCTGTCACCGGCCGAGCTCGTCGAGCAGTCCGACATCCCCGACCGGTTCCGGCCGGTCACCACCCTCTACCTGGAGACCTACGCCGCTCGGGTCAGTGACGTCTACGCCACGTTGCGGCACAAGCAGATCGCCTTGGCGCACCTCTGGCGATTCATCGAGGAGCACCACCCCGAGATTCGTTCCTGTTCCGAGCTGACCCCGGCCCACTGCCGACCCTTCGTCACCTACGCCATCGAACGGGCCCGGCTGGTGCGGCGCGGCCCGAGCGCCCTGGACGGTGACGGCACGACCGCCCACGCCTGGTTGAGCGACGTTCGCTGCTTCTTCGGTGACCTGTGCCCGTGGGCCGCCGAGCCAGGTTCACCCCTCGCTGGTCAAGCCCCGGCGATGATCCCTCTCACTCGCCGGGATCTGGTCGGGGTCGGGTTCGAACAGGCCCGGCGACGGACCGCCGCCCGAATGACCGCCACGGTGATCGATCTCGAGCGGGAGATGCCGAACATCCGCGCCTTCGCCCTCCGCCGCTGGAACGACGCCGACGACGCGGCCCAGAACCGCCCCGACGATGCCCGGCTCGCCGCCGCCGAAGGGGCGGCGTTCTGGGACTGGGCGCTGCTCGAGCTGCTCGTCCTCAGCGGGCTCCGGATCGAGGAAGCCTGCGAACTCACCGTTTTCGACATCCTCAAACGCCGCCAAGCCGACGGCCGGCTCTACTACCTGCTCCACGTCAAGCCGTCGAAGTTCGACCGCGCTCGGCTCATCCCCATCGGGGATGGGCTCGGCCGGGTCCTGGCTGAGATCATCCGCAGGGTCAAGCGCTTCTACGGCTCCGACGTCGTCCCGGCCAGGGACTTCTGGGACAACCAGGAACACCGGGCTCGGCCACGGGCGCCTTATCTGCTCCAGGGGATGAAGCATCCGTCGACGATCGGCGCCCAGACGATCCGCAACCGCCTCGCCATGCTCTCGGAAGCGGCCGGCGCCCGTCGGGGCGACGGCAGCCCCCTGATCCTCAGACCCCATGACTGCCGGCGGGTCTTCGCCTCCGAACACCTCAACAATCACACGCCGCCCCACGTCATCCAGGCGCTGCTCGGCCACGCCACGATCGACACCGTCATGGTCTACGCCAAGCTCTACCCGGCCGGGTTGATCGAGGGCTACCGGAAGGCGCTACGCGGCGCCTACGTCACCGCCCATGGACCCGACTCCCTCAAGAACCCCACCGCCGAAGAATGGGCGGCGTTCAGCATCAGCTGCTCGATGCGCGACATGGGCACCCACCTCTGCGCCCTCCCCACCGGGGAACACTGCCCCAAAGGGCTGGTCTGCCTCGGCTGCAGCCACGCCCAGCCCAAGAAGAGCGCCGCCCCTACCTTCCGCAGAATGCTCGCCAGCCATCGGCGGGCCCTGGCCCGGGCCGCCGAGCTCGGTGAACCCCCGGGCCAGATCGCCGCCCGACACCTCGAGATCGAACGGATCGAGCACGCCCTGCGCCGAGCCGACGAACTCGACCACGACGTCGCCGCCGCCATCGAAGCCGAAGCCGGGCGCCGCCACGACCACGCCCTCACCCTCATGGCCAGGACCCCTTGACAAAACCCGAGATAACGGGTCGAAGACGTGGGCGACCCGGAAGCCTCGGAGCACCCGGCGGGCCCTTCCTGTCTCCGTCTCGGCGTCGGAGCCAGCCCCCTCGGTCTCGAGCTCTCCCGCTTTGCTCTTCGCCTTGTAGGTGCAGGGGGCGAGGATGCTGATCGAGGCTTCGCCGCGGCGGACCTGGTGGCCGAGGGCCTGCCAGGCCCGATAGCCCATGACGACCCGGGCGTCGGGCCGCTGGGCCAGGATGAGCAGCTGGTTGGAAGCTGTAGCGCGGGAAGCGGGCGGCGACGGCCAGCCAACGTTGCCACCCCTCCCCCGCCACCAGGTCAGCCACGCCGGCTTCAATTTCGGTCTGCAGGTCTTCGATCGTCCGTCCCATCGCCATGCCTCCTCGGCTCAAGTCGCTTGGTGCGTCGCCCTTGTGGGCGGCGACACCCCGGTGTCGCTGCCATCCGCCACGCCGGCGCGTCGGACCGGAGCGGTGTCAAGGGGTCGGCCGAAGGCTGAGCGAGAACCGGAGGCCGAAGGCCGGAGGCTCACAGCGGCCCTTGACGCCGCGAAGGGTCGACGCCACCGCTCGGAGCATTGAGTTGAGGCAGGGACTACGAGCCGGGGTCCGGTGAAACCTCAGCTGGTCGTGGGCCAGCCCAACCGGAACACCTCGCCGGCGGCGGTGGCCTGCCAGCGTCGATTCAACTCGTCAATGCGAGCCTGAATGCGGGCAACCACCTCCGGGTCGAGGTCCGGGTCGGGTTGTGCGCCGGGAAGGCCGGAGAAGGCGGCGACGAACCGTTCGGCGGTGAGCAGCTCGTCGGCATGGGCTTGGACGACCGGGTCGTCCTCTCTGGAGATCCGTCGCGGGTCGCGGGCGCCGTAGGCCTGCACCGACTGCGGTTTCGCCCCGGCGGCCACCAGACCCCAGAACCCGAAGGCGATGCCCAGCTCCTGTTCGACGACGTAATGGACCAGGTCATGGGGCAGCATCGGCCCGTAGTCGTAGACGGCGAACTGGGCCGCGTCGCCGCCCGGCCGGGCGGCGACGCCACGCTGGGGACCGGTCGGCCTTGACGATGCTGATCTCCACTGGCCCGCAGTCTCGCATGAACCCGGTGCCGCTGAACCCGGTGTCGCTCGTCAGGCGTCGACCGGTCGCCGGGAAGCGACGATGCCACGAGCGGTTCGCCCGTTTTGTTGTCATACCGGGTCCGTATGCTCACCTGATGTACGTGGCTGTTCAGGTGCCGACGCGTCTGAAGGACGGCGGCACGGGCTAGGCGACGGACCCCGCTCCACTCCCGGCCGAGCAGCACCTCGAGGTCATGGCGGTCGGCCTCCAGCCGCCCGCCGTCCCTGCCGGCATCGATGCCAACCACACCGCAGTAGCCGCCGGTAAGGGTCGGCGCGGACAGGGGCTGCGGGTCGGCGAACACGTCGGCCAGCCACAGGGTCCGTTCACTCGACCAGTAGCGCAACATCGCGACCGCCCCGTCGGCCAGGTCGCTGATGTAGCCCTCGGCGGTGACGAATCCGGCCCAACTGAGATGGACGCCGTCGAAGTCGCCGGCCACGGCCGACCAGTCGGGCACCAGATGGGCGGTCACCGTGTCGCGGGCCGCCTGCCGCCACCCGCCGGCCAGGAGGCCTTCCACGTCGCGGCGATGCTGGTTCGGACCGGGCAGCTCCCACCCTTCGTGGCGACGATGGGCGACCCGGGGGTACCGGGTGACCAGCCTGGCCCAATCGGCCGGATCGTGAATTTCGAAGACCCGGGCGTCGGAGCGGACCGGGAGCCGCCAGCGGCTGACCGGCCCGTCGTCCATCTCCCAGGCGCCGAGGAGCCCGTCATGGGCGTCGGGTGGCGGGTCCGTGACCGTCCACAGGCCGTCCCAGGGGAACTCGCCGGCGCCGTAGACGTCGGTGAAGTCCCGAAAGCAGACGTGGTCGGCGGCGTTCCAGCCAGCCCGTCCGGAGCCGTACCACCATTCCTGCCCGGCCCGATCGAGCGGGCAACACAGCCGCTCGGCGAACCGGTCGGCCACAGCAGCGGCCATGGGCGCGCCGCTCGGCGCAGCGGAAGGCCTCGGGCAGTTCCGTCGCCGCCTCCGAGCGCCACGGACCGGCGACGTCGTCCGCCCCTTCGAGGGCCAGCGCCAACAGAGCCCCGAAGCTGAACGTCCCGACGGCGTCGACGGCGGCGGCGACCGCCCCCCGATCAGTCCCGAACGGGGCGCCGAACCAGGCGCAGTCGCGGCGGAACAGACCCTCGAGCTTCGCCAACAGCGCCACGCCCACTGGGGCCTCGAGCAGCCGAGACGCGAACGCAGCCGTACTGTCCACTCCCCCAGTGTGGCTGGCCAGGCGCTTCTTGCACTGGCGGAAGCATCAGGATCGGAGTTCAGCGGCCGGCTCGCCTCTTCGGCCGGACGTTGGTCGCCGATCCGACGTCTGTTATGCTCGGATGCTTGTTGACCCGATGCTCGCCACCTCCGGGCCGCTCCCGGCCGATGAGGAACGCTGGGCGTTCGAGCCCAAGTGGGACGGCTTCCGCGCTGATCGTCCATTTCGACGGCCGCCGCCCGCGGGTCATGTCCCGGAGGGGCACCGACCTGGCCGGTCGGCTCCCCGAACTGGCGCCGCTGTCCGGGTCGCTGCCGGCCAGCACCACCCTCGACGGTGAGCTGGTGGTCGTCGACACCGAGGGTCGGGTCGACTTCGACGCCATGCGCCGCCGGGGGTTCGGCCAGCCATCGCCCGGCCGGCTGCTGTTCGTCGCCTTCGACGTCCTGGCCCTCGGCGCCAACGACGTCATGGCGCGCCGGTGGGAGGCGAGGCGGGCCATGCTCGTCGACCTCGGACTCGACGGTCCGGCCTGGTGCACGACGCCGTCGTATCCCGGTGAGGCTCCACCCTGTTCGAGGCAACCCGAGCGCAGGGGATCGAAGGCGTGGTGGCCAAGCTCCTCGATGCTCCCTACCGGCCCGGTGTGCGCACCAGGACCTGGGTCAAGACGAAGCACTTCGACCAGGCGCGCTTCGACGTCTTCGGGGTCGCGCCCACCCCGGACGAGCGCTACGCCCTCGTGCTCGGTTGGCGGTCAGCCGGCGGGCCGCCCCGCTATGTCGGTCGGGTGGAGTGGGC
>CAVRTC010000002.1:0-303897 GCA_963723985.1 uncultured Actinomycetes bacterium | reverse complement strand
ATCCCGCTCACCCGCCCGCGCGACAATCGCGGCTTCAGCCTCCTCGTTCCGCGCATTCAGCACGTGGTGGGCGATGCCGGCGAGCTGGCGGCTGATCGATTCTGATTCCTGAACGCTGGCCGTCCCCACCAGCACCGGTCGTCCGCTCGCATGGCTGGTTCGGATCTCCTGGATGACGGCCGCTTCCTTGGCGGCTCTCGTGTCGAAGACGGCATCCGGATGATCCACGCGAACCATCGGCCGATGCGTCGGGATCACCTCCACGTCCAGGTTGTACATCTCGCGGAAGTCACGGGCCTGCGTGGCCGCCGTGCCGGTCATGCCGCACACCATCGGATATAACGCGATGAGGTTCTCGACGGTGATCGAGCCCAACACCCGGCCCTGGACCTTGTTCTGCACGCCCTCTTTCCATTCGAGCGCGGTCTGCAAGCCACCAGGCCAGCGCCGTTCGCGGACGATGCGTCCCTTGAATTCGTCGACCGAGAGCACTTCTCCGGCATGGACCACGTAGTCGATGTCGCGATGCAGCAGGGTGTGCGCGTGGAGCGCTTCGTGAACGGCGGCCATCATCGGCGCCCGCGTCGATGGCGTAGAGATCGCAATTGAGCTCGCGCTCGACCGCGGCAAGGCCCGTCGGCGTCAGCGCCACATTGCGGCCGTGTCTCATCGACCGAGCGATCCCATGGCCGCAGTTGCCGCACGGCGCGATCGGCCCTCGCGGCCAGTTCATTGACCTCGGCCGCGCCGCCGGTGATCACCAGCGGAATGCGTGCCTCGTCGATCAGCGCGGAGTCCGCTTCGTCACACACCGCGACGGCGAACGGCCGCAGGACCTGCCCGTCGGGACTCCAGCGCCAGTTGATCGCGCAAGTAGTCGAAGCCCACTTCGTTGGCGGTGCCGTAGGTGACATCGCACGCATAGGCGGCGCGCCGTTCCTCGCTCGTCATGTGCTGCTGGATCACGCCAACCGACAGGCCGAGCCGATTGTAGATGCCACCCATCCAGCGGGCATCCCGGCGCGCCAGGTAGTCGTTGGCGGTCAGCACGTGCACGCCCTGTCCGGCGCGAGCAAACCACGCGATGGCCGGCACCGCGGCGACCGTCTTGCCCTGCCCGGTCTGCATCTCGACGATTTTTCCGTCCGTGAGCGACAGCGCCGCGTGAAGTTGAACGTCGAACAAACCGAATGCCCAGCACTCGCGACGCGAGCAGCGTCGTGACCGCAACCACCTGCGGCAACGTCACTGCGTTCTTCGCAGCTTCGCCCAATTGCTCATCATCGAGCGCCGCATAGGCGCGCTCGGCGCGCCGCACTTCCTCGACCGTATCCGTAACCAACGCAGGCTTCGCCGTGATGGATCGCCACCATCTACGCATGGACCTCTCCCCTCGTGATTCTTCGGTGAACCCACCTTCGCTAAAGCGGCCGCGGGCAAGCTGATGACGTCAGCTCTGAAGAGGGGGCGGGCGCTGGAACAGCGAATGCGGAAGAAGGGCGGGCGAGAGAGACGGATCCGGATGCGCGTTGAATCCGTGCGCAATAACCGGGCTGGGGATCGCGGCGTTCGAATGCCTGATCCTGGGACCGACGATCCGCTCGGCACGGAACCACGCGATGGTGACTTCCAGGCCGGGCCGCGTCGACGGCGCGGACCGACGGCATCGGGCCGGCGGCAGCGAGTGCCGCAAGGAACAACGCGAGGCGCAAGCGCCGGTTCACGTCAGAAAGTATGGGCATAGCTCGGTGTAATCTGAGTGGAATGGCACTGACCGGGACCCCGGCGGAACATGGCTTTTATTTCCGCCCGAGTGGCATCGTCATCGCGGCACCTGGATTTCATGGCCGCGGCCGGAGGGCATTTCGTTTCCGGGGAAGTATCACAGGCGATCGAAGAATCGCCGGCTTGTTCCGCGATTCCAGTCGCGCGCGAGGAAGTTCACCTCAATGTGCCGAACGAGAACTACGAGTGCATCGTCCGCGGCCGCCTGACGGAGCGACGCGTTGCCGATGCGTCGGGTGTTCTTTCATCACATCAAGACCAATGAAAGCTGGGCCGCGATCACGGGCCCGCGTTTGTGTTGCGCAACGCGGGCGGCAAGCCGAAGCGGCGATCGTCGATTGGGGCTTCAACGCGTGGGGCGGGAAGTATCCGCCGTACGATGATGACGACGCGGTGCCGACGCGGATCGCCGAAGAGTTGAAGCTGCCGGTGTTCTATCCGGGATCGTCATGGAAGGCGGCGCCGTCGACTTCAACGGCGCGGGCACCGTGCTGACCACGACGCGTGCCTGCTGAACAAGAACCGCAACCCGCTCTCTCGAAACGCAGATCGAGCAATACCTGAAGGACTACTACGGCCAGAGGCACGTCTCTGGCTGACCGGCGGCATCGAGGGCGACGACACCGACGGCCACATCGACGATCTCGCCCGCTTCATCAACCAACACGATCGTCATCGGCGTTGAAGACGACCCGAAGGATGCCAACTACGCGTCCTGCGAAGCCCGCCGCGGATCGACTCGCTCCGCGATCAGGACGGCCGTCCGTTCGAAATCGTCGAGATCCCGATGCCGAAGCCGTCGTCGTACGACGGCCAGCGGCTTCCGGCGACGTACGTGAACTTCTATTTCGTCAACGGTGCCCTGCTCGTCCCACGTACCGCCAGCGCAATCCGATCGCAAGCCATCGAGACGCTCCAGCAGCCCTGCCGAAGCACAAAGTGATCGGCATCGACTGCGTGGAGCTGATCTGGGGCCTCGGCGCGATCCATTGCCTGACGCAGCAGCAGCCGCTGTTCTAGTGTCACTGTCACCGCTATGTTGATGCGATTGGTTTTGGGCCTGGCTCGACGGACCCCCCTGTGTTGCTACATGTCGAACGAGGTGGTGCGCCAGGAGCTCATTCAGCGGTCGATCGATCAGCTCTCCGCCCGCTCCTATCTGGAGATTGGTGTCGACCAGGGCAGTCGTTTTGCAAGGTCAACGTTCCGCTCAAGGTCGGTGTTGATCCGGTCGCGCCAACGCCCGCGGCGGTACGAGAAATCAAAAAACCAAACGCGTCATACGAGGCGATGACGAGCGACGCCTTCTTCGCGTCCGTCGCGCGGCAGCGGCTCCCGAACGGCATCGATGTGGCCTTCGTCGATGGCCTTCACACCTACGCTCAGAGCTATCGCGACATCTGTAACTGCCTCGAGTTGCTGAACCCCGGTGGCGTGATCCTCGTGCACGACTGCCTGCCGGCTTCGGCCGATGAAGCGCGTGTGGCCGACAGCTACGAGGACGCGGCCAGGCTCAGCTCGCCTGGCTGGAACCATCAATGGACCGGCGACGGCTGGAAGGCGATTACCGCCCTCCGAGTTCGGCACCAGGATGTCGAAGTGGCCGTGCTTGATTGTGATCACGGCGTCGGAGTCGTGCATCGCGGGACGAACCACTCCGGGCTCAGCCTGACGCCGTCCGAGATCGATTTGACTCGAGTTCGCCGACCTCGTGGCCGATCCGGCACGGCTGATCGGGCTGCAGCGGCCGATTTACCTGCTGCAAGCGCTCCGCATGCTCTGCAAGAGCCGGACGGCGACGCGAAATCACTGATACGGTTGAAGTTAGGCCGGAGCGGCCCCGGTCGAGGAAGCTTGAGCGCGCATGATATGATCGGTGTTTCGCTTGATTGCCGGTAAGTGGGCCGAGCGCCCCGGTCCCGGCGGAAGGAACCCGATCGTGAAGCCCAATATCCACCCGGAATACAAAGAAACCACCGTCCATTGCGCGTGTGGCGCAAAGTGGCAGACCCGCAGCACCAGCAAGGATCTCGCATCTCTACATTTGCTCGCAGTGCCACCCGTTCTTCACGGTGGCTCAAGCTGATCGACACCGAAGGCCGCGTTGACCGCTTCACCAAGAAGTTCGGCGCCCAGACGGTCGAGAAAAAGAAGGTTGCCGCCAAGGCCGTCAAGGACGCCAAGGCCAAGAAGGCGCCTGCGAAAAAGAAGGCCAGCTAGAGCGGGTACGACAGCGTCGCCCCAAGCAACGTCACCAGCAACAGCACTACGGGAGCGAGCGCGAGGGCCACGATAAACGTGTACCCCATGACGTCACGCGCGCTCAGCCTGAACATCCCCAGGGTCGGCAACATCCAGAACGGCTGCAGCAGGTTCGCGAGCGCCTCGCCAGATCGTACGACGCCACGACCCACCCCAGATGGACCTTGATCTTGTGCGCCGCAGCCATCACGTACGGCGCTTCGATCACCCACTTCGATCCGCCCGACGGCACGAACACCCCCAGGACCGCCGAATAGATCGCGACGAGCGCCGGAAAGTTCGCGGTGATGACACGCGGACGAACAGGTGGGCGACCCGCTCGTTGAGACGCGTGGCGGATGATCGCGGCGATGCCGGCGTAAAACGGAAACTGGAGGATCACGCCCCACACCGCGGGTATGGCGTCCTGTACCGCGCGCATCAACCGCGCCGGCGCGCCGTGGAGCAGCACGCCGACCATCAGGAATGCAAAGTTCAGCGTGTTGATGGTGATCGCGTTCAGCGGCTCGGCCGCGCGACTGAAGTAGCGGACCAGATAGATCGCGCCGAAGCCGAGATCACGAGATTCAAGATTGGCGAATGTTCGAGCCATTGCCCGGGGGTCGGCCCGGTCGGCTTGCTCGATTCGCGAAGTTCATCGGTGCCGAGCTCGATGCCCAGTATCCCGGCGGTCTTGCCTTGCTCGCCGGCGGCGTCGCCAGCCACATCACCATCGTGACGACGACGATTTCTATCGCGACCGAGGCGAAGCTTTGCCAGAGAAAGATCGTGTGGCGGAACGGAATGATTCCGCCGGGGACGAGACCGCCGGCGGCGACGATGTCACGGATCTGCGGCTGTAGCGCGCCGGGCGTCGCCATCTGCAGCGCCGCGGATCCGCTGAGCCCCTGCGCCCAGATGCTGCCGAGACCCAGCATGCTGCCGGCGGCCAGCGCGCGATAGTCCACGCCCTCGATGCGGCGGGCCAGCGCGCGTCGCGAGCACCGCGCTGAAGATCAGGCTGAAGCCCCAGTTGAACCACGACGTGAACATCGCGAAGAACGCGACCAGCGCTACCGCGCCGCGCGGCGTCGTCGGCCACGAGGCAATGCGCGCGAATCGCCGTGCCCATCGGCGCCGACGTGGCCAGCACATGGCCGGTGATGATGATCAGCGCCATCTGCAGCGTGAAGGTGATCAGATCCCAGAAGCCGTTGCCCCACGCATCGATGACTTGCAGCGGTGTTGACGGCGTCCAGATGATCGCCGCGACGAACACGAGCATCGTGGCGAGCAGCGCGAAGATGAAGGCGTCGGGGATCCAGCGCTCGGTCCACGCGGTCAGGCGCAGCGCGGCGCGAGCGACGAGACCGGTTGGTTCGTCCAGCGGAAGATCTACCCGGAGTCGATCGCGCCTTCTGCGCCTTCGTGGCGTTAATTGAGAGGCAGCATCGCTTCGGTGAAGCGCGCCAGCTTGCGTTCGATGCGATCGAGACGATGTTGCAGGCGGATTGGATTCGCGACGCCTTCGGTCAGTAGATCGAGCGCGTGCGGCGTGCGGCCCGCAGATCCTTGAGGCGATGCTCGTGGTGAATCGCCAGCGCTTCCTTGGCCTCGCGGCGCAGCGCCGCCGCGCATCGCGGCAACACCGCCAGCTCGTTCCACGCTTCGGCGGCCTCGTTCGGCCGGCGATCCCTGCGGCGGATCCACGCGAGGCGGCGCAACGCTTCGCCGTGCACTTCGGGTTCGGCGCCGACGCGCTTCGCGAACTCGATCGTGCGCAGCAGCGCCGCTTCGGCGTTCTCGTGCGCGCCGGCGCGTTCGTAGACGCGCGCCAATCCGTAGGCTTCCTGCGCCGTCGACGCCACCGCGGGTCCTGAGGTGATCAGCGTGATCGCGCGCGCGAGGACCGCGGCCAGCGAGATCAGGTCCAGGCGGTTGTGTTCCATCACCGCTTCGAGCGGCCGCGCATCGCCGCTGCGAACGAACGTGAAGAAGCGCGACGGGATTTCGTATCCGGGCACGTCGCCGACGCGATGCAGGCCGGCAATGTGCTTCTCGAGCACGCCCAGCGAACAACTCGAATCATCCGGATCGGGCGTGCCCGTGGTCAACGGCCGCTGCCGCCACAATCGCCGCGCCGCATGCAGCATGTCGAGATGCGGCATGCCATCGAGCGGGCATGGCACCCGGTGGAACATGAAACGCGTCTCGATCAGCGGCACGTCGAAGCTGCGACCGTTGTACGTGCACAGGGTGCCTTGCGTCTTCGCCCACGCCTGGAACTCGTTCAACATCGCGCGTTCGTGCTCGAAGCCGGGCATCAGGAACTGCCGGACGCGAATCGACGTGCCTTCGATCGCCGCGCAGCCGACCAGGAACGCCTGCGTGCCGGCGCCGCCGAACAGGCCGGTGGTTTCGAGGTCGAGGAACAACAGCCGGCCGTCGATGCCCTTCGCCGCCGGCCACGCCTTCGCCATCAGTGTCATCGCGTCGAGGCCTTCGCTGATCGTCGAGACGATGTCGCCGATCGGCGTGCGGCCGTGCAGCATGTCGGCGCGGTATTCGCGATCGACGACGATTACCGCACCTTCGGGACGTTCGACGACTGCGCCGCCGAGCGTGATCGCGGCGTTGACGAGATCCGCCGACTCATCGCGACGCGTCGAAGCGACGGCTAAAGCCGTCGCCCTCCAAACGATCGTGAACAGATTCCGTCGCGTCCGGCGCGACCACAGGAACCGCCGGAGCCGGTGATTCTTGACGATCTCGCGCAGTCGATCGAGGGTCGCCATCGCTAGAACGGCACCTCTTCCGTCCCTCGTTGGCGGCGAGCTTAGCCGCCGGCCTTCCAAGCGCGGTGCCATGAGATGCTGAAGCATCCGCAACGCTACGGTCTTCGCGAGCGGGCCCGTCTCGCCGATCGGGCCGACGCACATCGGGCAGCCGGTTTCGCAGTCGCAACCGGCAATCAGCGCGCTGGTCGACGCCAACAGCTCCGATTGCATGCTCCACAGCGGCGCGCTCAAGCCGATGCCGCCCGGATACGCGTCGTACAGGAAGATCCGCGGCGTGTCATCGCCATCAGTTTCGCCGGCGTTGACCGACAAGCCGAGGTCTCGCCCGTCGCACATCAACAGCAGCTGCGCGATCTGCTTCATCGCAAACGCGAGGCCGACCACGCCGTCGCGACGATCGTCGGCAGCATACGGCAACGCGTTGATGATCGGCAGCGGCACTTCGAGCCAGTACGCCGTCGTGTGCATCTGCTGTTCCGGCAGATCGAGCTCGCCCGAGCCGACGTTCTCGTTGGTGTGAAACTTGATCTTCTTGAAACCGACGACGCGCGAGACGACGTGCACTTCGCCGTGCAGCGCCACGCTGCGAGGCGTCCTCGGCGAAGCGATCGAGAATCGTCACCTTCGTATAGGTGATGGCGGTGGTGTAGTAATCGCAGTCCACTTCCTTGACGTGGGCTTTGCGGCCGACGAAATCGAGCTCCTCGACCTGGAAGATCTTCCCCTCGACCATGTAGATCGCCTTGGGGTGAAGCGTCGAGAGCGCGCTGGTGAAATCGGTTTCGCCGATCACCTTCGCGCCGTTGGTGTGATCGGTGATCACGAAGTTGTCCGACGACACCGATCGCAGGCTCACCGCGTTCGCCGGATACGACTCGCTCGTCCAATGCCACTGCCCTTCCGCATCCTCGCCGCCCGAGCGATGCACCAGGCCCGACTCCTGCAACACGCCCAGCACTTCCTGGACGTTCACCTGCCCGTAATTCTCCTCGGTGGTGAACGGCAGCTCGAACGCCGCGCATTTCACATGATCGACGAGGATGTGCAGGTTGTCGGGATTGACGAGCGCGTGCTCGGGCGAAGCGTCGAAAAAGAACGACGGATGCCGCGCCACGAACTGATCCATCGGCGCGCTCGACGCGACCATCACCGCCGCCGATTGGCCGGTGCGGCGGCCGGCACGGCCGGCGCGCTGCCACGTCGAGGCGATCGTTCCCGGATAGCCCGCCATCACGCACACATCGAGCGCACCGATGTCGATGCCGAGCTCGAGCGCGTTGGTCGACACCACGCCGCGCACCTGGCCGGCGCGCAGACCCTTTTCGATCTCCCGGCGGCGCAGCGGCAGATAACCGCCGCGATAGCCGCGAATCGCTCGGGCATGCCGGGCACGTCTTCGAAATCCTCTTTCAGATACGTCGTGAGGATTTCCGTCGACATCCGGCTCTGCGCGAACACGATCACCTGCAGGTTGCGGCGCAGGAACTCGCCGGCCACGCGGCGTGACTCGGCGATGTACGAGCGGCGGATGCCAAGCTCGCGATTGACCACCGGCGGATTGACGAACACGAAAAACTTTTCGCCTCTCGGCGCGCCGCTCTTCTCGACGAGCGAGAACGGCTTCTCCGCGAGCCGTTCGGCCAGCTCCGCGGGATTCGCGATCGTCGCGGACGAGCAGATGAATTGCGGATTCGATCCGTAATGACGGCAGATGCGCTGCAGCCGGCGCAGCACGTTGGCCAGGTGACTGCCGAACACGCCGCGGTACGCGTGCAGTTCGTCGATCACGATGAACTGCAGGTTCTCGAACAGCTTCGCCCATCGCGGATGATGCGGAAGAATCCCCGAATGCACCATGTCGGGATTGCTGAGGACGATGTGCGCGCGCGTGCGGATGGTGCGGCGCGCATCCTGCGGCGTGTCGCCGTCGTAGGTGTGCACTCCGATTGGCTCAATGAGCGTTCGCCGCCAACCTGGCCAATTGATTTGGTGAGCTCGTGAAGCTCCGCCATCTGATCCTGCGCGAGCGCCTTGGTTGGAAACAGATACAGCGCGCGCGTCGCTGGGTTCTTCAGGACGCGGTCGAGCACCGGCAGGTTGTAGCAGAGCGTCTTGCCCGATGCGGTCGGTGTGGTGACCACGACTTGCCGGCCCGCCTGCACGTGCGCGAACGCTTCCGCCTGGTGCGTGTAGAGCTGGGTGATGCCGCGCGATTCGAACGCCGCGCGCAAGCGCGGGTCGAGGTCCGCGGGGAACGGTGCGTAGGCCGCTTCGACCGCCGGCAGCCGCCTCACGGCGGTAACGACTTCGTCAGGGGTATCAGGCCGGTCGAGGGCAGTGCCCGAAGCCAGGACGTGCAGTGCGCTTTGGAGCGCGACCTGTTTGTGTTCCAGCGCTCGCCGCGCCGGAAGCGTCGTCGGATGTTCTGACGCCATAGGTAATCGTGTGAAATCCTACACGATCATCCTACGAAAGGCGAAACAATAGCGTAATCGGTTCCGCAGACGAATTCAGCGCTCTCGCGCGTGCCGCTTGGCGCGCGCGATGGCCCATGCGGGCCCAGGCACGGTCACGCCCGAGTGACATTCTGTGCAGACGATCACCTGCTGATTGTTGCGCTTGTAGACCAGTTGCATCGCGCCCCTGCAGATCGGACACGCCGCGAGGGCAGGGGCGTCCTTACGACGATCGCCCTGGGGAGTGAGGCTTCTCCGGATTGACGCGGTACAACGCCATGCGTCAAGCGCTTCGTTCGCCGCGCTTGGCGCGCAACACCGCCCACGCCGTCGAGGGCACGGTCAAATCGGCGTGGCAGTCCACACAGACCATCACCTGATGAGTGCCGCGACTGTAAACCGTTTCCATGTCGCCGTGCAGATCGGGCAGTTCGGGATGGAGCCGGAAGCATCGGGTAGTTTGTTGCCCTGGGGATTCACCGCGTGTTGCGTCATGTTCGTGCCACAGAGTGTGGCGAGCGCCAAGCAGTTCTACGCGATGGCAACGTCCGTCTTTCCCGACCTGCACGTCACGACCGACGACCTCATCGCCGAAGGCGACACGGTGGTGCACCGCGACGGCCCGCGGCACACACAAGGGGGAACTCTTGGGATTGGCGCCCACCGGCCGGGAATTCAAGTCCGCCGGCGTCAGCATCTTTCGCATTGTCGACGGACGCATCGTGGAACACGTGGCGTTTGCCGACGACCTCGGGTTCCTTCAGCAACTCGGCGCCGACGTTCCCGCCGAGTGGTTGGCCTTCGGGCACCGCACGCCGTAAGCGCAGCTTCCGAATTTCGCAGAGTCAGGGGGCACAAGAATGAGCGGGCTTTCCACAGACGACCGAATCAAACTCCAGCGCCAATGCGTGGATGAGCACATCGGATCCGAGAACGAGGGCAACTGGGCGGCCGTCTACGACACCTTCGTGGACTCTCCCGCTGCGATCTTCGACATGATTCCCATGAGCACGACCTTCCACGGCCGGGAGGGCGTGCAGGGCTTCTACGAGTACCTCCAGTCGGCTTTGCCCGACATTCACTTCGATGTCACCGCCGAGTACGACGTGCCCGGCTGCTCAATTCGGGAGGTCAGGGCCACCGCAACCCATCGGGGGGAGTACTGCGGGCTGGCGGCTACCGGCCGGCAGGCGACCGTCGATCTCGTGGTGCTGTTCCTGTTCGAGGAAGAGAACCCGGGCAAGCTCGTGGCCGAGCGCGTCTATTTTGACAATGAGACCATCCTGCGTCAGCTGCGGGGCGAGGCGAACGGCGCCACCGTGGCCCAGCCAAGTCCGCCGGGGTAGTACGGATGCCGGCCCAGCAGCCGGTTGATGCTGGGAGAATCTGACGGCCTGCGGTGCGCCCACCAGTTTGCGGCTCGGCTGGGTCCCGACCGGCTGGGCGTACACTCAGGGTATGTCCCGTCTCGACCGAATCACTTCGGATCCGGAGGTCTGTCACGGCAAGCCGGTGATTCGCGGGCTGCGGTATCCGGTGGCCGACATCTTGCAGTCCTGGCCGGCGGCATGTCGGTCGATGAGGTCCTGGCCGACTATCCCGATCTCGAGCGGGATGATGTTCTGGCTGCTTTGGAGTACGGGGCGCTGGCGGTCGGGAACCGGCGGATTCCGCTGGCTGGGTGAAGTTTCTCGTCGACGCGCAGCTTCCGCCGCGGTTGGCGCGGGCTCGCGGCAGCCGGGCACGATGCCGTGCACACGCTCGACCTTCCGGACGGCAATCGGAGCACGGACCGCACCGTGGCCGGGACGGCCAACTCGGACAGCCGGGTCCTCATCACCAAGGACAACGATTTTCGGGACAGCCACCGGCTCCGAGCGTCGCCTCGGCGGCTGCTGATCGTCACGACCGGCAACATCGGCAACGACGAACTGCTGGCGATCTTCGCTCGGCACCTCGGTCTCCTCGTCACGGCGTTGGAGTCGGCTGGCATGGTCGAGCTCGGGCACGACAGCGTGGAGGTCTTCGAAGAGCCGGAGTTGTAGCGACAGGGCCCGGCGGCTGGCCGGGTTTCGCCAGTCCGTGGTCCGTCGCTCGGGTCTTGTTTGCTTCGTCATGCGCACACTGTGCGCCGCGCGCCCGGGACCAAACCTGGGACCAGACCTTGGACCGCCGGCATCCGGCGAGAATTTTTCGGTGAGGCTCGGCCAAGTACGTAGCCAGCGTCGATGTCCGACTGCCCCCGGGCCCGCTCGCGGTAGGCGCCGTCGACGATGCAAGCCTCGTTGCCGAACCCTGGCTTCACCGGGGATCAGGCATGTACAGATCACGCCGTGTCCGCTTCGCAGACACGGCCGTACCTGGCGTTGGGCTGCGCCGATGGGCCTACGAGCCAGCGCTGACAACTTTGTGGCCGTCCTTCCGCGGTGTCGTGGCGGTCGATGGCGGACAAGTGGTCCAAGGTCTGGTCCCAGTTCCCCGGGACGCTCGCCGCAGCATTCGGAGTTTCCTCTGATTCGCTGTTCGCGATTTGCCGCGGCGCGCCCAGTTCTTAGGTGAGGGAACAGCGCGGCGCCCATCGGTCCTCACCGGCGCAAGCCGGATGGCCGCGGCGCCTTGATGACCGAGGAGGTCAGCTTGACCAACGACCAGAGGTTTCCCAACGGCGCCGCCCATCGACGCAGGCTGATCACACTCAAGCAGGTGGCGGAGCTGCTGAACGTCAACGAGCGCCACGTCCGGCGGCTCGTGTTCGAACGGCGAATTCCGTACTTCAAGTGGGGGCACCTGCTCCGATTCGATCCCGTCGAGTTGGAGCAGTGGCTGGAACAGGCCCGCATCGGGGCGGACGTCCATTCGAGACCGGTGCGGGCCAGGGACCGGCGGACCGCGTAGCCAGCCGTCGGTAGGGTGAGGTCATGCAGCGGCGGGCGGACCATCCAAGACGGGGTCGGTGACGCGTGAGCTCGATCAGCCGCACGCCACAGGGGCGCTGGCGGGCTCGTTACCGCGACCCCGGCGGGCGGAGCCGCAGCCGGACCTTCGACACCAAAGTCGAGGCCCGGCGGTTCCTCGACGCCACCAACGCCGACATGCACCGGGGCCAGTGGGTCGACCCGGCGGCCGGGCGGCTGACCCTGGCCGAGTGGGCCGCCACCTACCTCGCCACGGTCACGAACCTCCGACCGACGACGCTGGCCACCTACGAGCGCGACCTCGCACGGTACGTCCTCCCCCGCTTCGGGCACCTGCCGCTGGCCCGCATCCGGCCGCTCGACGTCCGCAGCTGGCTGGCCGACGAGCTCGCCGCCGGCATCGCCCCCACCTCCGTCCACCGCCACTTCTGCACTCTCCGCCGGCTGCTGCGGGTGGCGGTGGAGAGCGACCTCCTGGTGAAGTCGCCGTGCGCCGGGATCAAGCCCCCGCCGGTCGAGCCGGTCGAGATGCGCTTTCTCACCGCCGTCGAGGTCCACCGGCTGGCCGAGGAGATGCACCCCCACTTCCGGGTGCTCGTCTACACCGCCGCTTACGCCGGGCTGCGGTGGGGCGAGCTGATCGGCCTCAAGCGGGCCCGGGTCAACGTCGCCAGCCGGACGATCACCGTCCTCGAGCAGCTCGTCGAGGTGAAAGGCCAGTTCCTCTGGCAGCCGCCCAAGACCCGCGCCGGGCGGCGCCGTGTGACCGTCCCGGGCTTCCTGGCCGACATGCTGGCCGAGCAGCTCGCCCACCGGGCGCAGCCCGGACCGGCCGGGCTGGTGTTCCCCAACCGGGCCGGCAACCCGATCGCCACGTCGAGCTTCAACACCGCCCATTGGAAGCCGGCCAAGCAGCGGGCCGGTATCGACGGGCTCCGGTGGCACGACCTCCGCCACACCGCCGTGGCCCTTGCCATCGCCCAGGGCGCCCACCCAAAGGCCATCCAGGCCCGACTCGGGCACAGCAGCGTCCAGGTCACCCTCGACCGCTACGGGCACCTCTTCCCCGAGCTCGACGCCGCCATCGCCGACGGTCTCGAGGGAGCCTTCCGGGCCTCGCTCCGACTCCTGCCCGGAGGCGCCGAGGCGTCCCCGCCGAGCCCCGCCCGTGACACAGCCAGGACACACGGAGACACGCGGAAGACACAAAATCGGGGCTTCTGACGGCCAGTTGCGGTCACTCCCGGACAAGGCAAAAAGTGGCCTTGACCAGGGAGAACGCTCAGAGGCGGCGAGCGGAATTGAACCGCTGTACAGGGTTTTGCAGACCCTTGCCTGAACCACTCGGCCACGCCGCCGGACGGGGCGGTACCTTACCCGAGGGGCAACGGGAGCCTGGTCTATCCGCCGGTTTGGGCGAGGCGGGTCTCGGTGGCAGGACCTCGTCGAGTTGGCCGGGGCCGAGCGGGCCGGGGAACTTCTACACGATGATCCCGTCCGCGTTGACGACGAAGGTCTCGGGCGGGGATCGGACGCCGAAGTCGACCAGCGTTTTGTCCTTCGGGTCGGACAGGAGCGGCCAGTCGCCGCCCAGTTCGGCCTGGAACGCCCGGGCGTTGCCGGGGCTGTCGTGGAAGATCACGCCGAGGAGCATGATGCCCTGGTCCCGGTTGCGCTCCCAGAAGGCGCGGAGCCTGCCGTGCTCCAGCCGGCACGGCCCGCACCACGACGCCCAGAAGTTGACCACGTAGGGCTTGCCCCGCAGGTCGGCGTTGCTGATCGTCCTCCCGTCGAGCGTCGCCAGGCTGAAGGCCGGGGCGGGCTTCCCGATGAGCACGCTGGGCAGGCGTGGCGTCCTTACCGAGCCGGCTGTTGAGGACCACCAGCGCCGGCAGCAGCACGGCCACGGCCAGGCCGACCATCACCCAGCGGACGGTGTGGGTCCCCCGCCGGACCGGTGCCGCCGCCTCTCCCTGCCGCGCTCATCCAAAAAGTGTACGGGCGCCCCCGCCCCGTTCCGGGATCGGGCGGCCCGCCGCCGCACGCCTCAGTGGTGCAGGTTCGGCCAGGGTTCGTCGGGCGACCAGCGGCACCGGTCGCCGCCGCTGATCATCGTCTCCATCTCCGCCAGCAGGTCGTCGAAGAGCTCACGCTGGCGGTCGGGGTCTTCGGCCGGCCACTTCCCCGACCAGTAGATCCACACGTCGGGGAACTCCCCCGCCCCACCACCGAGGAGCAGGTCCTCCTCCGGGCCCGTCACCCGGCAGCCGTACTCCTCGCCCCGGCGCTCGACGTAGACGACGTCGGCCGGGCCGGGCCGGGCGTCGGCGATGGCGGCCAGGAGCTCCCCCCGGTCCATCTCCCCTCCTCCGCAAGCGTTTGGCCGGGCCCATCCGATGGGCACCTTCGACGCATGAAGCCGACACCCTCTGGCCTGACCCGTCAACCCCGCCCCACGAACAGGTCGAGGAGCGGGCCGAGGAGCTCACCGCCGAGGAGAAGCGGGCGGGCGTCGACGACCCGGCGGCGCTGGCCGAGGCCGTCCTGACGGAATCCGAGGACCGCACGTTCGATCGGCCCGGACCGCCCGGGAGCACCGGACGTCGGAGGACACCGTCGAGCCGCCGAGCGGCTAGCCGGCGACCGGAACCCCGGGTAGCGGGGCGCGCCACGCGCCCCGGCGGGTGCGGGCGCCGACCGCCTCGAGCTCACCCTCGACGGCCTGGAAGACCGGCTGGTAGCGGTACCAGGGGACCGTCACCCAGGCGTGGTGCACCAGGTGGTAGTTCTGCCCGAGGAGCACGACGTTGAGGACGGGCGACGGGTAGACCCGGGTGTCGAGGTACCGCTCGGTCGAATCCTGGGGCCGGTGGGGCAGGTAGTCGAAGGCGAACGCCAGGAAGGCGAGGGCCAGGAGGGCCGGCAGGAGCCAGAGGACGGCCAGATCGCCGAACGATCCGGTGAGGGCGGCGCCGGCGATCACCCCGACCATCACGACGTCGAGACCGAGCTGGGCGGCCAGCTCGGCGCGGCTCTTCCACCCTTTCCGGCCGTAGTAGTGGATCCGGTACCCCCACAGCGGCGAGATGAAGGTCAGGGGCCGGAGCCACCACGGCCCGTGCCCCACGAAGAAGTCGGGGTCGTCGCCAGGCTGGTTCGTCTTGGCGTGGTGGTTGAGATGCACGACCCGGAACGTCGGCTGGGTGACCGTGAGCGGGATGCCCGTCACCCAGCCCACGGCGTCGTTGATCGCCCGGTTGCGATGGGCGAGGCGGTGGACGCTCTCGTGGAGGACGGTGAACCCCAGGTAGTAGGCCAGGGCGTGGAGCGCCACGGTGACCCAGGCGGGCCAGCGGCCGGCGGCGTAGCCGTAGGTCCCGACCCCGACGAGCCCGGCGTCGAGGGCGAGCACCCAGAACGTCGGGTTCCGCCAGGCCGCCATCCGGGGCGCTCCCCGCAGTTCGGAAGCGGGGGCCGACACCACGACCTTGGCTGACTTCACCGGCATCGAACACCCCCTGAAACCTGAACAGTAGTCATGTTTATAATGTGGGATGCCGCCCGTCAAGACCTCTGCCCCCGCCGACGAGGCCACCGGCACCCGACGCCGACCGGTCCAGGCCCGCAGCCAGGCCCGTGTCGAACGAATCCTCGCCGCCGCCACCGCCATCGTCGAGGAAGAAGGCGTCGAGGCGGCCACCACCCGGGCCATCGCCGCCCGGGCCGGCGTGCCCGTCGCCACGCTGTACCAGTTCTTCGCCGACCGCGACGCCGTCCTCGACGCTGTCCTGTCCCGGGAGCTCGAGGCCCTCGACCGGCACGTCGCCGCCCGCAGCGAGACGGCCCGGACCGGCTCGGCCACGGCGACCCTCTCCGACTTCGTCGAGTTCGGTTTCGAGGTGCACCGGGACTACTACCGCTCCCGCCCCGCCTTTGCCCGGCTGTGGTTCGGCGGGCGGCGCACCCCGCCGGTGGAGGCGGCCGTCCGGGAGCGGGGCCGGCGCCTGGCCCGGGAGTGGCACGCCGTCATGATCGGCGCCGGGCTCATACGCCCGTCCACCGAGCCCATCACGGCCGAGTTGGCCGTGGAGTTCGGCGACCGGATCTTCGAGTGCGCCTACCGCCGGGAGCCCGAAGTCGAAGAGACCCTTTTTCTGGAAGGGA
This sequence comes from uncultured Actinomycetes bacterium, assembly GCA_963723985.1. Taxonomy (GTDB): domain Bacteria; phylum Actinomycetota; class Acidimicrobiia; order IMCC26256; family BP-133; genus BP-133. Next base: position 287,538 of record CAVRTC010000002.1, on the reverse strand, counting down.
AGCGGGCCGCTCACCGCCTACCTGCAGCAGTTCGCCGGCTAACGCCGTCCGCCGTCGGCGTCGGCCCTCCGGTGCGTGCCGCAAGGTTCACAGCCACGAAACAGACCGGCAACGATCCACTCTTACCGTTTCCTGTCGTGGACGTCATGTTGGTCCGCTGGCCGGGCGAGGCGGAGCAGCGCACCCGCCTGGCAGAGCGGCACATCCCGAGGCTCCTGCTCGTTGACGACGGCATTCCCCCGCCCGAGTGCCACGACTGTCTCGAGGACTGGATCCGCCTGCCCGCGCCGGAGTCCGACCTCCGGGCCCGGATCGACGGTCTGCTGGCCCGGAGCGGAGCGCACCTCCGCACCGTGCCCGAGATCGACGCCAACGGCGTCCTCCGCTTCGGCCCAGGCTGGGTCTCCCTCCCCCCGGTGGAGGCCCGCCTGGCCGACGCGCTCGTCGTCCGGTACGGCGCCGTCGTCGGCCGCGACACCCTGCGCCGCTCGGTGTGGCCCGGCAGCGCCCCCGGCCGCAACGTCCTCGACGTCCACGTGCTCCGGCTCCGCCGGCGACTGGCCCCGCTCGGGCTGGCCATCCGGACGGTGCGGTCGCGGGGCTACATGCTGGAGCAGGCCGATCTGCCGGAGGGGTCCTGTGTCGGTCGTGGCCGGCAACCGGGCCGGGCTAGAACCGGGCAGGGGCCGCCGGCCTCGGCACCATCCGCTTCGTCCACTCGGCGGCCACGGCGAACCAGCGGTACGACTCGAAGTGGACGTTCACGTCGTGACCGGCGCCGGGGATCACGTACTGCTCGAAGCAGATGTCGTCGGCATACGAGCCGCGGGTCCGCGACGTCGTGCTGGTGGGGCCGGAGCACGACTGGCCGGCACAGAACCACCGGTCGAACTCCCCGATCACGTCGAGGACGGGAGCCCGGATGCCCTTCGACTCCCCCATCACCGGCGGGAACGTCCGGGCGTCGGCCGTCGTGAACGTCTCCTTGGTCGCCTCGTCGAGGGCGATCACGTTCGGGTCGGCCGCCTCGGAGCGGTAGTAGAGGTGCCGCTGGCCCGGCCGGGACGTGAGGTATCCGCTGTCGAGATCGGCGAAGCGGCCACCCTCCTCGTTGGCCGGATGGAGCATGCCCCAGAACTCCCGCAGGAAGGCGGGATCGAACTCGTGCTGGAGGCCGGTGATGATCACGCCGTCGACCTCTTGGGCGTAGCCGGTTCCCCACGCCGTAGGCGATGACCGATCCGTAGCTGTGCCCGACGATGACCACCTTGTCGAAGGCGACCCCGAAGCGCGCCCGACCGGGCCGCCGAGATCAGTTGGTGGTAGATGAAGATGTGCGAGTCGATGTTGACGTCGGCCGAGTCGGGGTGGCTGCTGGCGCCGATCCCGAGCCGGTCGAGGTTGAGGGTCGCGACCCCGGCACGGTTCAGCGCCCGCACGTAGGAGTAGCGCTCCGGCTGGTAGGGGAAGTCCCAGGCGAGGGACCCGTAGGTCGCCCCGCTGATGAGGACGTGGAGCACCCGCCCGGCCAGCGGGTCCGGGCCGCACAGCCGGGTCAGAATCGTCTGATCGGCCGGCCGGTCAGCGGCCAGGGCGACCGACACCCGCTGCTCCCGGCAGGTGATCGTCGGGGCGGCGGACTCGCTCGGCGATGGCGGCCGTCGGCCAGGCCAGCACCACGGTGAGCAACAACGGCAGGGCTCGGCCCGGCCCCCGCAAGCGCTGACCCCTCCGCATGGCTCCCCCCACGGTGCGCCGCTGGTCCCACCATGATCCGACCAACCAGTCGGCTAATCAAGGGCCACTCAGTGTCGCCCGACAGTGCAGCAGCACAGTCAGCCCACTATGCCAAGTCTCCCTCGGCCTCTCCACCCTCGGGTGAGACGCCTCCCCCGTCCCGGCAGGGACCATCGATACCGGCCGCCAACCATGCCTTCGGGCAGGTTGGCCCGTCGTGCCCCGGCGCTTCGTCGGGGCCTGCACAGGGGGGAAGGTCCATTGGCCAGGCAGCACTATTCGCAGCCGCCGCGGCGATGGCGCAGTGAGCGAGGCTCCGTCGCGCTCACCAACGGGGTCGTCATCGCCGTCGTAGTCGTCGCAGCGCTCGTCAGCGCGGCCCTGCTCGCCCGTACGGCGCGAGCGGCGAACCGCATCAACCACAAAGCCGAGAACATCGCCAGGACGGGGCAGGGTATCAACACCGCCACCGACTCGGTGATCCAACTGACCCGCACCAACGAGACCGCCAGCTCGATCCTGAACAGCGCCAAGCCGCTCGAAGGGAAGCTGAACCAGGTGATCGGCCTCGCCCAGTCGGTCGACGGCCTGGCGAAGTCCATCAACGGCACGGCCGGAACGATCAACAGCACCGGCCAGACGATCAACGGGACGGCCACGGCCATCAACGGCAGCGCCGGGAAGATCAACGGCACGGCCAAGACGATCAACGGCACGGCCAAGGCGATCTCGGGGCACGCCAACAGCATCAACGGCAGTGCCACCGCCATCAACGCCACGGCGGGTTCGATCAACGCCCAGGCCGCCGCGATCCTCGACGTGGCCAAGCGGATCAACGACGACGTCGCCCAGATCAACACCAACCTCGACGGGACGCTCGTCCGTCGCCAACGTGATCAAGACCGATACCGGAAACATCCTCGTCGACGCCAAGGCCGCTGAGCGGTACGCCCGCTGCATCGACCAGCGGATTCCGCCGCCCGGCCCGCCCTGCACCTGAGGAAGGGAGCTGAACATGGCAACTGCAACAGCAGCAACGGCTCCCGGACGGTTAAGCGGAGCCAACGCCCTCACCAGCTGGATGTGGACCTGGGTCGCCATCGGGATCCTCGTCGTCCTCGTCGTCGTCGGATTCCTGGTCGGGATCGTCTCCGCCCTGGAGAACATCGACTCCAACCTGGCCGAGGCGAACTCGGCGGTGTCCGGGGCGGGAGGCGACGTCAAGCCGCTCCCCGCCCACGTCGCCGACATCAACGGAAACCTCACCGCGATCGACACGTCGCTGAAACCGATCCCGGCCCAGGCCGATCAGATCGTCACCAACCTGACGTCGATCCAGGGCTCGCTCACCAGCGTTGACGGCTCCCTCAAGAGCACGTCGAGCACGCTGACGGGCACGTCGGGATCCCTGGTGAACACGTCGGGCTCGCTGGTCGACACGGCGAACTCCCTCGTCGACACCTCCAACGTCCTCGTCGGGGCGTCGGGCGTGCTCGACAAGATCGCCAAGTCGCTCGTTGACACGTCGAACGTGCTGACCAACGTGAAGAACACCGCGGTCGGGATCGAGGCGACCCTCGAGGACGCCGAGCAACCGGCCGACAACCTCGGCGCCCACGACATCTTCGAGCGGGTGGCGACGGCCAACGGCGTGCTCACCGATGCCCGGGGCGACGCCGGCAACATCAACGGTTCGCTCAAGAACACCAACGGCTACCTGGAGAGCTCCTGCACCAAGCTGAACCCGACCAGTCCGTGTTAGGGCGCAGCGATGAACCGGTGCAGGTTCAGTGACGAAACCGGGCTCGCCGGCCAGATCCTGGTCGGGGTCGTCGCCTGGGCCCTCGGGGCCGTCCTGTTGCTGACCAACACCCTGGTGGCGGCGCAGCAGATCGACAGCCGGGTGGACAGGATCACCCACACCGTGGGCCCGATCGACCACGACCTCGACTCGGTGAGCCTGGCGGCCGAGACCAACCGCATCGCCGGCGAGATCAACACGGCGGCTAACGCCGCTGTCGGGGCAGGCCGACCAGATCATCGCCGCCACGGCCAGCATCGACACGTCGGCCAAGTCGATCAACGGCGACGTGCAACAGATCGGCGCAGAGCGTGAACGGCATCGACGCCAACGCCCGCTCGATCAACGGCAATGTTCTCGACATCAACAAGACGGTCAAGGACATCAACGGGACCGCCAAGACGATCAGCGGGACGGTCAACGGGATCGACGGCAATGTCGCCTCGATCGGCGGCACCGTCAAGGGCATCGACGCCAACCTGGCGGCGGTGCTCGACACGGCCAGGCAGATCCGGGGCGATCACGCCGCTCCCGAGCAGCGGGTTCGGCACCGGCATCGCCGGCATCAACCGACGGGCCGACGCCGTCATCGCCCTGGTGCAGAGCATCAAGGCCGACACCGCCAACATCCTGGCGTCGGTCCTCAAGATCGAGGCTTCGGCCAAGTCGATCGAAGGAAAGATCGATCAGCTGACGAGCCCGGTCCGCTTCTCTCTGGTGTGGTGACAGGGTTGACAGGAGGTCACAGAACGCTGGAACGAGCCGATCACGTCGTCGAACAGGTTGGCGAGCCTCTGGAAGTCGTCCTTGGGGAGCGCCTGGAAGACGAAGCTGATCATCGTCGATCCCTTGAACAGAAAGTAGTGGCTATGGACTCCCTCTTGACCCGAGGCGGGATCCTTGAAGCTGTAGAAGTAGAAGTAGCCCGGCAGCCCAGCCTGGTGGACCACCGTCGGTTCCGTGATGTGCTGGATCCCGTCTCCAGTCACGACCCCGTCCGTCACCTCCTTGGCGGCCGCCAGGTTCCCTTCGTTGACGGGCGCGGCGAGCGTCAGATCACGGGCGAGGATCGACCCGCCCGTGTTCTGCTCGGCCGGCTTCTCCGAAACGACCAGAGCGACGTCGGGGTCCTTGGCCTGCAGACGGCTCCAGTCCTTCGGGTAGGAGATCGCCCAACCGGCCTTCTCGTCCCGGAACTCCACCAGTCGGCCCACGGCGGGCGGCCGCGGTCGCGGTGGTTGCCCCGGTCGCGGTCGCCTGGCTGGCCGTCGGCTGCTTCGTCGAGTCGTCGACGAACGACTTCCCGGCCAGGAACGCCCCGCCGACGAGTACCGCTCCGGCAACGACGCCGGCACCGATCTTCATCGAGTTCGTAGCCACACGGAGATCCTAAGGGGGGGAGTCAATGCTGCTTGCTGAAAGCCTGTTCGGTTGGTACATGGGCCTGACCATCGGCTTTGCGCTCATCGTCGTGGTCGTCGCCGTCGTCGCTTCGATCCTGACGCTGGCGCAGCGGATCTCGGAACAGGCGCCGCTGGCCGCCGACGGGCTCCGAGCCGTCGCCGACAACACGTCGATGATCCCGGCGATCGACACGGTCAATGCGACGGCCGTCAACATTCTCAAAGACTGTCAGGCGGCCCGGGCCGCCCTCGGGGGGTGATGTCGTTGTCCGTACCCGTCTTGGCCGTCCTCGGCTTTACGGCGCAGGAACTCACGATGTGGAGGATCACGCTTGGCATGGGAGCCGTCGTGATCGCGGTCGTGGTCGTTCTGCTGTCGTTCCTCGTCAGGCTGGTGAAGACCATCGACGCCGGCGTGGCCGATGTCCTGAGCGCCGCGGGCGCCGTCGCCGCCAACACGTCGCAACTCAACGCGCTGTTGGTGACCAGCGACGCGGCGGCCGCGCTGAAAACGGAAGCCATGCGGCACGCCGCGCTGGTGGAGGCCCTATGAACACGCCCAGCACCCTCATCGCCCTGTCCGTGCTGGAGATCGTCGCCCTGGTGGCCGTCCTGGCCTTCTTCCTCCTCGTGCTGACCAGGATGCTGCGCCACGTCGCGTCGAACCTGCACCAGGTGTCGTCGGGCGTGGCCGCCATCGAGGGGCATCTCACCATCCTGGGGGCCGTCCCGTCGGTCAACGACAACCTGGACGCCATCGCCGCGGCTCTGCCCGGCGTCGCCCGCACGGCCAACGCCAAGGCCCCGCGGCGCTAGGACGCCAGAAGAGAGGAAGAACCATGCCCCTGTGGTGGATCGGCAACCTGATTCTGGCCGCGGTCGTCATTCCCGTCGTCCTGGTCCTGCTCAAGAACCTGCTCGTGCCCGTCCGCAAGATCGGGAGCGAGGCAGACACGATCCTGGCCGGCGGCGTCACCATCGCCCACCAGCTCGATCTGCTGCCGCACGTCGTTCACACCCGCGATTCGATCAAACAGGTCCGCGCCGGGGTGGCCGCCTACGGCGTGGCGCTCGACAAGCTGCTCTAGCCGACAAGGAGAACCATGCCTGCCGCCGGTGTCGTCACCCTGATCCTCGTCCTGGTCACCGTCGCCGCCTTGGCGGCGGCACTGGTGCGCGTCGCGCTGCTGCTCAAGCACGTGAACTTCACGCTCGGCACGGTGATCGCCGGCGTGCGCGCCATCGAGCTCGCCACCCGGCCGATCAACCCCGTCCTCGGGGACATCGCCGACGACCTCGCCGCCACCCAGGGGGCTCTCGACAACCTTCTCGCCGCCAAAGCGGCCGAAGCGCAGCGGGCCCCGGTCCTCGCCTCGACCGCACGCATGGCGCCCAGACCAGCGCCGCGCCGAGCCCCAGCGGCGGCCCCAGCCCCAGCGCCGGCGCCGGCGCCGGCCGCACCGTCGGGAACCGGGCCGCTGCTCGTATCCCGGCTGCCGCAGCGCGGGGCGAACGGAACGGAGTCCTGATGCCCTACGAGTTCGCTTGCGCCGACGCCGGTTGCACCTGCGCGGCGAAATGGTCGGAACCGAGCACCGACGCCCTCGTGCAGAAGGTGGCCGTGCACCTCAAGCAGCAGCACAACGTCAAGACCATCTCCAACACGTTGGCCAACTACGTGAAGGCGGCGATCCGCGAGACCTGAGTCTCCGGGTCAGTCTCGGTCGCGGATCGGGACGTAGGGCCGCTCGTCGGGACCGATGTAGAGCTGGCGGGGCCGGGAGATCTTCTGGTCCGGGTCGCCGAGCAGTTCGAGCCAGTGGGCCACCCAGCCGGCCGTGCGGGGGATGGCGAAGAGCACGGGGAACATGTCGACCGGGAACCCCATCGCCTGGTAGATGAGCCCCGAGTAGAAGTCGACGTTGGGGTAGAGCTTGCGGGAGATGAAGTAGTCGTCGGCCAGGGCGATCTCTTCGAGCTTCAAGGCGATGTCGAGCAGCGGGTTGTGGCCGGTGACCTCGAAGACGCTGATCGGCGGTCTCCTTGATGATCCGGGCGCGGGGGTCGTAGCTCTTGTAGACCCGGTGGCCGAATCCCATTAGTCGAGCTTTGCCCTCCTTGACGGCGTTCACGTAGGGCTCGATGTTGTCCAGCGAACCGATCTCGGTCAGCATCCGGACGACGGCCTCGTTGGCCCCGCCGTGGAGCGGCCCGTAGAGGGCGGCGCAGGCGGCGGCGGTAGACGAGAATGGGTCGGCGTGGGCCGAGCCGACGACCCGCATGGCGGTGGTCGAGCAGTTCTGCTCGTGGTCGGCGTGGAGGATGAACAGCTGGTCGAGCGCCCGGGCCAGGATGGGGTCGGCCTCGTAGCGGGGCTCGGCGATCTTCCACATCATCGACAGGAAGTTCGACGGGAAGTCGAGCGAGTTGTCGGGGAAGACCATTGGCAGCCCGATCGAGAAGCGGTGGGCGAAGGCGGCCAGCGTCGGCATCTTGGCGATGAGCCGAACGACCTGGCGCATGCGCACTTCGGGGTCGGCGATGTTCTTCGCCTCGGGATAGAAGGTCGACAGTGCGCCGACGGTGGCCACGAGGATTCCCATGGGGTGGGCGTCGTGGTGGAAGCCGTCCATGAACCGCTTCCGCACGTTCTCGTGGACGTAGGTGTGGAAGGTGATGTCGTGCGTCCACTTCTCGAACTCCGCCCGGGACGGCAGCTCGCCGTGGATGATCAGGTAGGCGACCTCGAGGTAGCTGGACTGCTCGGCCAGCTCCTGGATCGGGTAGCCCCGGTACCGGAGGACGCCGTTGTCGCCGTCGAGGTAGGTGATCGAGCTGCGACAGGCCGCCGTCTGAAGGAAGGCGGGGTCGTAGATGAACATGTTGGGATCGAGCTCGCGCAGCGACCGCGCCGAGATCCCCCCGTGCTCGATCGGAATCTCGACACTCTTCCCGCTGCGGTTGTCGATGATCGTGAAGCTGTCGGCCACGCCAACCCCCTTGCCCACCCTGACCTCTGATCATGACAAACGCATGTAGGCGGCTGCGAAAGGCTAGGCGCGGAACGTGAGGGCCCGTTCACCGGACCGCCGACGCCGACCGGCTCGCGGCGCCGGGAGCTCAGCCGGGGAAATTCGCCGCTTTTCTGTCGTTTTTGTGTCCTTTGTGGCGCGGGGGCATTACGGTAGACGGTACTTACGCAAGTTGTCGCTGACGCTGGCGCCTCAAAAGTTTGCCGAGGCGCCACCGAGGGTGGAGTCAACAGAGTCGCTTGCGAGGCGGTGGTGCCAGCGCGGCGCCCGCCGGCTCGGAGCGGGGGCGGTTGATGCAGGGGCGGAGACGGTCTGGCCGTGTGACCCGACGGGGCCCCGCCGCGCTCGCCATCCCGAGGCGGCTGGCGCCCATGGTCTTCTCGGTCGTGCTGGCCGTCGCGGGGGCCTGGGAACCGGCCGGAGCGGCCAGGTCGGGCCGGCCGGGCCACCGGTCGGCGCCGTGCGACGGGATGTGGCGCCCGGGAGGCGACTCGTCCATCCGCTTCGTGGTCCGGGACGCCGCCGGCGACCGGGTGACGGACGGGGTGGATGCCGGCCAGCGGCTCGAGGTGACGATCGGCGGGACCGACGCCGCCCGGGACGGGGACCCTGGAGAGGCTCGGACCCTGGCCTATCTCTGCACCGGATCGCCCGGCCGGCGCCCGCGGGCTGTGCCGTTTGACCGACCCCAGGGGTCTGCTCGGAGGCATGGGCCGGACTCCGGCTCGGCCCGCTTCACGGTCCCGAAACTCCCTCGGGGCTCCGAGCTGTGTCTGCGGGTCTTCCGGCTGGACCACGCCGGCGATCCGGTCCTCAGCGACCTCCTCTGCTTCCCGGTGGCGCGGTCCCCGCACCGGGTGGCCAGACCGGCGGACCCGGGGGCGAAGCCAGAACCGCCGACCTCAAAGCCCGACTCGCCATCGGCCCCCCCGGGAACGGACCGCGGCGCCCGGCCCCGTCGGCACCCAGAGGGCCCCAGCAGCGGCGGCCCCGGCGGCAGCGGGCCCAGCAGCGGCCCCAGCGGACCCAGCGGCGGCCCTGGCGGCCAGCCGGGCGGCGGCGGCAGTTGCCCCCACTGCAGCCCCAGCGGAAGCGGACCCGGGCCCGGCGGCGGCAGCCCCAGCAGCGGCCCCAGCAACGGTGGACCCAGCGGCGGCGATTGCCCGAACTGCAGCCCGAGCGGCGAGCCCAGCGGCGGAGCTGGCGGACCCTGCCCTGACTGCGGGAGCGGCGGCGGACCCAGCGGAGGCCCCGGCGGCGGCGCGGGAGCTGGCCCCGGCGGACCCGGAAGCGGATCCGGCGGACCCGGCGCCGGAGCTGGCGGACCGGGCGCCGGCAGCGGCAGCGGACCCGGCAGCGGGACCGGCGGCGGAGCTGGCGGACCCTGCCCCGACTGCGGGAGCGGCGGCGGACCCAGCGGAGCCCCCGGCGGCGGCGCGGGAGCTGGCCCCGGCGGACCCGGAAACGGATCCGGCGGACCCGGGCGCCGGAGGCGGATCCGGCGGACCCGGCGCCGGAGGCGGATCCGGCGGACCCGGCGCCGGAGGCGGAGCTGGCGGACCGGGCGCCGGAACTGGCGGACCCGGCGCCGGCAGCGGAAGCGGCGCCGGCAGCGGCGGCGGACCCGGCAGCGGAAGCAGCGCCGGCAGCGGAAGCGGCGCCGGCAGCGGCGGCGGACCCGGCAGCGGAAGCGGCGCCGGCAGCGGCGGCGGACCCGGCAGCGGAAGCGGCGCCGGCAGCGGCGGCGGACCCGGCAGCGGCGAGCGGACCCGGCAGCGGAAGCAGCGCCGGCAGCGGCGGCGGACCCGGCAGCGGAAGCGGACCCGGCAGCGGAAGCAGCGCCGGCAGCGGCGGCGGACCCGGCAGCGGAAGCAGCGCCGGCAGCGGCGGCGGACCCGGCAGCGGAAGCGGACCCGGCAGCGGAAGCAGCGCCGGCAGCGGCGGCGGACCCGGCAGCGCCGGAGCTGGCGGACCCTGCCCTGACTGCGGGAGCGGCGGCGGACCCAGCGGAGCCCCCGGCGGCGGCGCGGGAGCCCCCGGCGGACCCGGAAGCGGATCCGGCGGACCCGGCACCGGAGGCGGAGCTGGCGGACCCGGCGCCGGAGGCGGAGCTGGCGGACCCGGCGCCGGAACTGGCGGACCCGGCGCCGGTAACGGCGGCGGACCCGGCAGCGGGAGCGGAGCTGGCGGCGGCGGAGCTGGCGGACCCTGCCCCGACTGCGGCGGCGGACCCAGCGGAGCCCCCGGAGGCGGCGCGGGAGCTGGTCCCGGCGGACCCGGAAGCGGATCCGGCGGACCCGGCGCCGGAGGCGGAGCTGGCGGACCGGGCGCCGGCAGCGGTCGCGGAGCCGGCGGCGGCGGACCCGGCAGCGGGAGCGGAGCTGCTGGCGGCGGCGGAGCTGGCGGACCCTGCCCCGACTGCGGGAGCGGCGGCGGACCCGGCGCAGGCCCCGGAGGCGGCGCGGGAGCCCCCGGCGGACCCGGAAGCGGATCCGGCGCATCCGGCAGCGGAACTGGCGGACCCAGCGGCGGAGCTGGCGGGCCGGGCGGAGGGCCTCCGGCGTCTGGACCGGCTTCTGCGGGGGCGCCAGGGAAGACCGCCGGTGGGTCCGGCGGAAGGGGTGCGGCCGGCGCCGGTGCTCCGGGCGGGACGGCCGGCGGCGGTCCACGAGCGACGGCGGCCCCCGGTCCGGGACCGAAGAAGGAAGCGGGTCGGCAGGGCTCGGGCAACGCCGCCGGAGGGCCGGGCGGACCCATCGCCCGGACCGGCCGGGATGTCGAGACGCCAGTGCGGTGGGCGATCGCCCTGATCCTTCTGGGCGGGACGCTCTACCGCAGCGAACAGCTCCGCGGCCGCGCCCAGGCTTCTGTGGTCACGAACCGGCGATATACGCCGTCTCGTGACCACAGAACGTCGGAGGGACGCGAACGCTGACGCCGGCCCGCTCTGGGCAACGCCGATCCATAAGCCGTCGGGCCTGGAAAAGCGAGCCATTGCTGAGGACACGTTGAGAAGAATGAGGACTTCGAAGGGGAGGGGTCTCCCACCTGACGGTCGGCGTGCCATACGGTTGCGGACTGTGGAGCCGGTCACGACGAGCCCCTCCGAGGGCAAGGTAAGCCGCTGGCGGGCAAGGCCTGGCCTCGTGGCCGCACTGGCGACGGTCGTGACGGCCTCCGCTTTCGCCGTCGTGGCCGCCCGCGATGGCGACTCCGGCAAGCCCGCCAACGCCTCGGCCGTGCAGCAGGTCGTCCTCCCACCTCCGGCCGACACCCCCGCTCCGACCGAAACCACCGCTCCCCCGCCACCGACGGTCACCAGCACCACGGCGGCGCCGACCACGACGACCGCCGCGCCGCCGACGACGACCGCGCCGGCGCCCGCCCCGGCCGTCGCCCGCCAGCCGGCGGCCCCGCCCGTCCCGCTGACCTTGTCGGCCGCGCTCCTGCAGGCGCTCGGCGCCGACGCCGGCTGCCTGCTCGTCGAGGATCAGGACGGCAGCACGTCAACCACACTCTTCGAGCGCGACGGCGGCTCGGCCTTCGTGCCCGCCTCGAGCCAGAAGCTGATCGTGGGGGCGGCCGCCCTCTCCCGCCTCGGGGCCAACTACCGCTTCGAGACCAAGGTGGTCGCCTCCCAGCCGCCGCAGGACGGGACGCTCAACGACGCCTGGCTGGTCGGCGGCGGCGACCCGCTGCTGGCCACGCCGGACTTCGCTACCTATCTCGCCAGCAAACCCCGCACGGTCGACTCGCCCCCCACCCCGCTCACCACCCTGGCCGACGAGCTCGTCGCCATGGGTGTGCGGGCGATCCCCGGCGGTCTCCACACCGACGAGTCCCGCTACGAGCCGCAGCGGTCCGTCCCCACGTGGAAGCCGTCCTACGTCACCGCGGCCGAGGTCGGCGCCCTGGGGGCGCTCACGGTCAACGAGGGCTTCGCCTCCTGGGGCCCGAACCAGCGTCAGGCGCCCGACCCCGCCGTAAGTGCGGCCAATGCCCTCGGGCGGTTGCTGACCGACCGGGGCGTCTCGCTCCCCGACCCCACGGCCGGCGGACGCGCCCCCGCCGACGCCGTGGTGATCGCCACCGTCCAGTCGGCCCCGATGGCCCAGATCGTGACCGCCATGCTGCGGGCCAGCGACAACTACGTGGCCGAGATGCTGGTCAAGGAGATCGACCGCTCGTTCGGCGGCCCCGGCCTCACCGCCGGTGGCACCGTCCGGGTGGTCGAGGAGATCGGACGCCTCGGCGTGCCGGTCGACGGCGTGCGCCTGGCCGACGGTTCAGGCCTCGACATCGGGAACCGGGCCACCTGCCGGGCGCTCCTCGGCGTCCTCAACCTCTCCCGGCAGGCGAAGTTCAGCGTCCTCGACTCCGGCCTGGCCATCGCCGGCCACAACGGCACGCTCGCCCGGCGCTACAAGGGCACCCCCGCCCAGGCCCGCCTGGCGGCCAAGACCGGCTGGATCAACGGAGCCGTGGCCATGGTCGGCCGCATCGCCGGCCAGCCCCTCCGCCGGTTCGCCCTCGTCGTCAACGGCGAGTTCCGCTGGCCGCACGCCCAGGCCCTCCAAGACCGGATCGTCGGGATCCTGACCAGCAACCTGGCACCCTGACGGCCGGCCCGCCCGGCCCAGCCGGCGGGGTCAGGCGGCGGTGTCGCCCACCTTCCACTTCTCCCAGGGGATGTTCCAGTCCGACATCCCCGGGTCGTAGAGCTTGGGCGCCTTCGGCGAGTTGACCACCTCGAACACGTCGCCCCGCTGGGTGAAGTCGAAGAGCCACTTGGCGTCGGCGGTGCTGAGGTTGATGCAGCCGTGCGACACGTTGCGCTTGCCCTGCGCCCACACCGACCAGGGGGCGGCGTGGACGAACGTCCCGCTCCACGACAGGCGGGTCGCCCAGGCCACCTTGCGGTAGTACCCGCCCGGGCCATTGCGGGGGATGCCGACGGTCGACGAGTCCATGGTCACCTGGCGGGACTTCTCCAGCGCCAGGTGCACGCCGTTGTGGGTGGGCCAGCGCTTCTGGCCCATGCTGGCCGGCATCGCCTTCACGACCTGGCCGTTCTCGGTCACGGTCACCTGGTAGGTGGCCACGTCGACGGTGCTGATGTGCGCCGGGCCGATCCGGAAGCGGACGGTGCGCTCGCCGTCGCCCCACGCCTCGCCCACCTTGAGCCCCTGGAGGTTGCTGCGGACCTCGACCTCGGTGCCGGTCTGCCAATAGGCGGCCGGCCGCCAGTGGACCCGGGCCGGGGTGATCCAACGCCAGTCCCCTTCGACGGGCGGGTTGGTCGTCACGGTGAGCCGCTCCTCGACCGCCGGCCGGTCAACCGGGGGCACCGCCCGGTTCAGGGCCACGACGGCCGGCATGCCGACGCCGACCACCTCACCGTTGTTGGGTGAGAGGGTCGCTCGCAGCACGGCGCTCGGCGCGGCCGATGTCACCGACAGGGTCTGATCGAAGGGCCGCTGGTCGACGGTGAGGGCCGACACCCGCACGGCATAGGGCGTCAGGGGGACGGGCGCTTCGCTGCTCTGCCAGGCCAGACCGTCGGGGGCGATCGCGCCGGCCAGCGGCTGGCCCTGGGCGTCCTCGACGATCACCGCCGACAGGGTGCCGTTGGCCACCCGCACCAGGAGCGGCCGGTCCGACGGAACCACGCCAGCCGGGTCGGCTTCCAGGCTGATGGCGGGCGGGTTGGCCGGCGGGTGCGCCGCAGTGTCGACGAGCGCGGCCGTCTCCGGCTCGGACAGCACGCTGCCGCGGGCCGGTGGCCGCTTCCGATCCGCCCACGAACCGGACGGCGCTGACCGCCGCCAGCGCCACCACGGCGGCGATCAGCACGGCATAGCGGGCTCTGGGCATCTGCACGGTCCTCCGCCCCGACTTCCCCGGAAGCCCCCATCCTTGCCGGAGACGGGCCAGACCGCCAGATCGGAGGTCTCGGTAAGCGAAGGCCGTCAGTCAGTTACGACCTGCGGTCTCCGTGCTCCAAGCCGCTCAGCGGCCGGGACCCGTCTCGTCCTTGCCGTCGCCGGGACCGAGGTTCGTGTCGTCCTCGTCGATCTTCCCGGAGTTGGTGCTGTTCTCGTTGTCGTCGCAGGCCGCGCCGCCGGCGACGAGCAGGGACCCGGTGAGCAGGGCGGCCATGAGTTTCCTGGTCGTGCCCTTGCGGCCGGTCACTGCTCCGTCCCCCCGCCGAAGTCGCGAGCGGCGTCCTTGCCCCGCTCGACACCCTGGTCGATCTTGTCGTCGTGCTTTCCGCCGGTCTTCTCCTTGGCCATCTGCCCGGCCTTGTCGAGACCCTCTTCGATCTTGTCGCCGTGTTTGTCGGCCATCTCCTTGGCCTTGTCCTTCATGTTGTCCATCATCCCCATGAGACCTCCTCGGTGACCCCAGCCTTCCCTGACCTCATACCCGAGGCGCGGCTGGTGAACCACCGCCGAGATGAACTGGATGGACGAGGCGCTCCTGGAGACGCAATCGATTCGGGCTCGGGGGATAGTCAGTGGCCGCCGCGGCTTGAAGCGCCTGGTGGGCCAGCCTTTCGGCCCCGGGGTCGCCCCGGGCGAAGGCCAGCTCCGCCAACAGGATGAGTCCCTCGACCGGCCCTGAACCGACCCGGGCGGCGCAAGCCTTGCCAGCCAAGGCCTCGGCCGCATCGAAGTCTTTGCGGGCCAGGTACAGGTCGGCGAGGTGCGCCGCCGCCTGTGCTTGCCAGAGCGGCAGGCCGGTCGCCGCCTCGAGCGCCTCACGAAGCGCCGTCTCGGCTGCTTCGGGGTCGCCGTCCACCAGAGCCACCCGCCCGGCCAGGATCAGCGCGTAGCTGACGAACTCGAGGTTGCCCGCCGCCCGGCAGAGACTGAGCACGTCCGGGAGCTGTCGACGGGTCTCGTCGACGTCGCCGCCGGACATGGTGATGTCGGCCAGGGCGGCCAGACATGCGGCCTGTCCTTCCACCTGCCCGAGGGCGCGCTCCAATTCCAATGCCTCGCCACACCGGGTTCGAGCGGCCTCATGCCGGCCCAAGGTGTTCAGCGCCATGGCTTCGACGAGCATCGGCCAGCCCGCCTTCGCCAGTTGGCCGTTGTCGCGATAGAGGCGCGCCGCCCGCTGGTAGAGCGGCACTGCTTCGGCCAGCTGGCCCCGGACGAACAGCCAGTTCGCCTGGGCGTCGGCCGTGCTGGCCAAGCCCCTGCGGTCACCGAGGTCCTCGAACAGGGCACGGGCCTCGTCGATGAAGTAACGGGCTTCCGCCGTCCGATCCGAGGCGCCCACCGCAAACCCGGCGGACACGAGGGCGTTGGCCCTGGCCCGGACGTCGGTTCCCGCCTCGGCGATCGCCACTTCGGCCAGAGCGGTGGCCTCGTCGGCATCCTGGCTCACCGACAGGATGGCGAGCTTGACCAGGAGCCGGGACCGTTCTGGGCCGGCCGCCTGTTCCTCAAGGGCACAACGGAGATCCTGACGGGCGCCGGCTCCATCGCCTTGCATGTTCCGCGCCTCAGCCCGGTGCTCGAGCAGCCGAACGCGCACTGCTCCGACTGGCTGGAGGGCCAGTCCGGCGTCGGACAATGTGGCCGTCTCGTCGGCCGCGTACCGCTCCAAACGCCGGACGGCGGCCGCGGCGAAGGCTTCCGCCGCAGCCGCCGGGTCGCCGGCTTCAGCCAGGTGCCGGGCCACTTCGGCCGGATCCTCGTCCGCCGCGGTCAGCGCCCGGGCGACGTGGTGGTGCAGTCGACCCCGGTCTTCCCGGGCCAGCGCCGAGGCGACCGACTCGGCGATGAGGTCGTGAGCGGTCGCCCAGCCGGAGTCACCGAGGCGGACCAGACCCGCCCGCGTCAGTGCGTCGAGCTCGTCGAGGACGAGAGCCTCCTGACGGTTCCGCGCCTCGGCGAGCAGACGAGCGGGCACTTCCCGACCGACGAGAGCCAGCAGCGCCAGCGTCTCCCGTTCACCCGGAAGCCGGCGAGCGGCGCGCCGCTCGATGGCCCGCCGCTGCCCTTCTCGGGCAATGGCTTCGGCCAACTCGATGACGTCGGGCCGCAGGGACCGCCAACGGCCGCCGGAGTCCGACGCGATCGCGCCATCGTCGTCGAGGCGCCGAATGACCTCGGACACGGCCAGGGGCGTCCTGTCGGTGTGTCGGGCCAGGGACTCCGCCAGCCCCGGGTCGGTGAGGAGCTCGCCGAGCGTGGCCGGCGAGAGCGGCCCGAGGCCGACGTCGATGACCGACCGGACTGCGCCGAGGTCGTCGAGCAAGGCGGGCAAGAGGCCGTCTGGTTCCACCTCGCTCGATCGGTAGCTCAGCGCCAGGGCGGCTCCGGATATGCGGCGGCCGATCACCCCGAGGAGCAGCAGGCTGGTGGGATCGGCCCACTGGAGGTCATCGACCGCGAGCAACAGCCCTTCAGCCGCCACGCTCGACAGCAGGCGGACCGCTCCCTCGAGGGCCAGTGCCCGGCGGCTCTCGGGGTCGATCGTCGTCGCCGTGAGCGGCCGGATATCTCCAAGTTCCGGCAGCAGGTCGGCCAGGGCCACGGCGGTTCGCTCCGCTAGGACCTCGGCCGCGGCCAGATCGAGCGACAGCGCCTCTCGGAGCAGTGTCCGGGCGAGGCTCCAGGGCTCGTTCCGCTCCGCCTGAAAGGCCCGGACGGAGATGACCGGGTGGGCCGAGCGGGAGGCGGCCTCCTGCAGGAGGCGGGACTTGCCGGCGCCAGCCGGTCCGGCCACGACCACCACACCGGGCGGCGCCTGCCCGATGGCGCCCAGGAGGGCGGCCAGTTCAGTCTTCCGACCCACAAAGCGCAGGCCGCCGAAGGAGGAACGGGCCGGACGTTCCGCCTCAAGGCGGATCTCGACGGGCCCGGGCGTCCCCCGCTGGATTCGCCGTTCGAGGCCGAGGATCGCCGCCGAGGGCTGCAGCCCGGTTTCGTCTCGGAGTCGCTGGCGCAGCCCGTCGATCGTGCGGAGGGCGCCCACCACGTCGCCCGAACCGACCTGCGCCTCGGCCAGCAGCGCGTGGGCCGCCTCACGTAACGGGTCACGGGCCGCCGCCGCCTCGGCCAGGGCGACGGCACGGCCGGCGTCCCCGACGGCCAGCGCGGCACGGGCGCCGTCCTCCAGTGCCTGCAGGTACGCTCGGGCCAGCATTGCCCGGTGGTCACGAGCCCAGTCCTCAAAGGCATCCTCAGGGAGCGGCTCGCCGCCCCATCGGTCGATAGCCGGACCGAGCACCGCCAGGGCGGCGGCGAAGTCGGCGTCGTGGAGGTGATCCTTGCTCTGCGCCACGGCGGCGAGGAACTCCTCGGCATCGACCCGGCAGCCAGCGCCGCCGGCGAAGGAATAGCCCCTGGGGCCGGTGACGATGAGTGACGAGTCGCCCAGGCCGGCTCGGGCCCGGTTCACGAGCACCTTGAGGTTCGCGACGGGGTCGGCGGGCATCCGCCCGGGCCACAGAGCTTCCGCCAGGACGTCGTGGGATACGAACTCCCCCCGGCGGGTGAGCAACACCCGGAGGAGCGTTCTGACCAACCGGCCTCGGAACGCAACCGGAGGGATCTCCTCCCCGTCGCGCCGGATGGAGAAGCCTCCGAGGAGCCGGACCTCCGTGCGACCCTCCACGGCCGCCATGCTGCCTCATGGCTACCAAATTGCAACCCTGCCGCCCTAACGTCCCTGACGGAGACCGGCCCGGAGCGGGAGGGGCGCCTTGAGCGAAACGACGGAGCGCAACAAGGAGATCGTCCGGCGCTACCAGGCCGCCTACAACTCGAATCAGCTCGATGTGCTCGACGAACTCCTGGCGCCGGACTGGAAGACGCAAGCCTTCCCCACCGCCCTGATGGAACAGACCGTGGAGAACGCCAAGGCTGTCCACCGCGACCTGCTCGAGGCGTTCCCCGACCTCCACATCAGGACCCACGAGCTCATCGCCGAGGGGGACGTGGTCGTCCAGTCGTACACCGTCCGGGGCACCCACAAGGGCGAGATGGCCGGCCTCCCGCCGACCGGCAACGCCATCGCGGTCGGGGGCGTCAGCATCTTCGAGATCCGGGACGGACGGATCGTCCGTCACGAGGCGTTCAGTGACCTGATCGATGTCCTGGTGCAGATCGGGGCTGACATTCCCCCCGAGTGGGCCGCCTTCATCCACCGAGCCGTCGACGCCTGACGGTGGGCACGGTGCGTCGTAGGTGCGGGCCCAGGACGGCCTGGCTGGCCGTTTTCGTGACCGTGGCCGTGGCCGGGGCGTCGGGGACGGTCGTGGTGGCCGCTCCCGGTGAGGCGGCCGGCACCTGTCCGACCAGGTCCGGGGGTGGCCGATCGGCCTTGCGAGCCGCGGACGTGCCGGTCCGGGGCCCGGGTTCGTGGAGTGCCCGGCTGTCAGGCGACGGCCGCTACGCCGCCTTCGTCTCCTACGAGGCCGACCTCGTGGCCGGCGACGGCAACCAGTGGGCTGACGTCTTCCGGATGGACCGCACGACGGGGGAGATCCGGCGGGTGAGCCTCGACACCGGTGGTCTGGAGTTCGGCCGGCATGCGGCGGAAGCCTCGATCAGCGCCGACGGCGCTCGGGTGGCGTTCTCGGCCGGCAGCGCCGCGTACGTCCGGGACCTCGACCCGGTTCGCACCATCCGCGCCAGCGTCAACGACGCCGGCACCGCCGCCGACGACTGGTCAGGGGCACCGGTCGTCAGCCCCGAGGGGCGCTTCGTCGCCTTCACTTCCCGAGCCACGAACCTCGTCACCTCGGACCGCAGTCGCGGCAGTATCGAGGCATACCTGCGGGACCTCGAGTTGGGAACCACCGAGCGGATCAGCCTGGGAGCGGGTGGCCAGGCCGCATCCACCTGGTCGTGGGCGGGGGCTGTCTCCCGGGGCGGCCGCTACGTGGCCTTCACCGCCGGTGCCGCCGGCGGCCCGCTCGCTCCGGCCGACAGCTATCCCGGCGCCGACGTGTTCGTCCGCGACCGTCAGGCCCGGGCCACCGAGGTGGTCAGCGTCGCACCAGACGGCCGATCGATGGGCGGCTGGTTCCTGGGCATGAGCGCCGACGGGATGAGGATCCTCTTCGGTTCCGGCCCGCAGGCCGACGCCAAACCAGCGGTCTTCCTGCGGGACCGGACGACCGGCACAACGAGCCTGATCGCACCCCTGGTCACGACGTGGCGGCGGAGTGCCGGGGCCCACCCCGCCCCGCTGGCTTTCCTCGGCCAGCGCGACGGTCCGCCCGCCGCGCTGTCGGCCGACGGGCGGTTCGCCGCCATCCAGACCGCGCTCCCGACCGGACCCGAGGACAGCAACGCGGCCGACGACATCGTCGTCGTCGACCTGAACACCGGCATCTGGCGGCCGGCCTCAAGGTCCTCGTCCGGATGCCCGGGCAACGGCGCCTCCGGGGAACCAACCCTTTCCCGAGACGGCTCTGTCGTGGCGTTCACCAGCGAAGCCGACGACCTCGCCGGCGCTGACAACCATCGGCTCACCAACATCTACGTCAGGGACATGCTCGCCGACCGGACCGAGCGAATGCGTGCCGCCCCCTCCACCCGCGACGCGTCGCCCTGATCGTCAGTCGTCCTCCATCAGGCAGCGGGGGCCGGGGACGATCAGAGCCAGGGCGCCGACGGCGGCGATCCCCGCCCCCAGCCAGCGGCGCCGGTTGATCCTCTTCTCGCAGCGCTGGGCGACCTCGGGCACGACGACCTGCTTCGGCGACAGGGCGGTGCCGCAGTTGTGGGCCCCGGCCGCCACGGCCACCGGGTCGAGGAGGAACATCATCCCGAGGAGCGAGATGACGACCCCGGCCAGGAACACGAGCCGCTTGACCGTCCCGACTTTCACGGCGAGGAATCGTACCTTCGCCCCGGTGCAAACGCCGGGGCGACGTGGCACGATCGCGCCGGTGACCGACAAGCCCGCCTCGGATCAGCACCTGCGCGACCTCGCGCTCCTGCGCCGCGTCCGCGACCGGATCGACCGGGAGTACGCCGAGCCGCTGGACGTCGAGGCGCTGGCCCGAGGCGTGAACATGTCGGCCGGGCACCTCAGCCGGCAATTCCGACAGGCCTACGGCGAACCGCCGTACAGCTACCTCATGACCCGGCGCATCGAGCGGGCCATGGCGCTGTTGCGGCGGGGTGACATGAGCGTGACCGACGTCTGCTTCGCGGTGGGCTGCTCGTCGCTGGGCACGTTCAGCACCCGCTTCACCGAGCTCGTCGGGGTGCCGCCCAGCGTCTACCGGCGCGAGGCTGTGAACGGAATGCCCGGAATGCCCCCGTGTGTGGAAAAACAGGTCACCCGACCGGTCAGGAATCGAGAAGCGCCGGCCCCCGAGGCGCACGTACCGTGACTGCCATGGACATCACCATCCACTCCACGTTCCTTCCCCACAACGACCCGGACGCGTCCCTGGCCTTCTACCGCGACACGCTGGGCTTCGAGGTCCGCAACGACGTCGGCTACGGCGGCATGCGCTGGATCACGGTGGGCCCGCCCGGCCAGCCCGGCACCTCCATCGTCCTGAGCCCGCCGGGTGCCGACCCCGGCATCACCGACGACGAGCGCCGCACCATCGCCGAGATGATGGCCAAGGGCACCTACGCCTCCCTCATGCTGGCCACCCCCGACCTCGACGGCACCTTCCAGAACCTGGAGAAGAGCGGCGCCGAGATCATGCAGGAGCCCATCGAGCAGGCCTGGGGCGCTCGCGACTGCGCCGTCCGTGACCCCGCCGGAAACACCATCCGCATCCAGGAGCTCCGCTAGATGGCCAAGAAGGCGGGCACGCAGTCACCCGCGCACGTTGCCGACAGCCACGACCTGATCCGCGTCCACGGCGCCCGCGAGAACAACCTCAAGGACGTCAACATCGAGATCCCGAAGCGCCGGCTCACGGTGTTCACCGGCGTGTCCGGCTCGGGCAAGAGCTCGCTGGTGTTCAGCACGATCGCCGCCGAGTCGCAGCGGCTCATCAACGAGACCTACAGCGCCTTCGTTCAGGGCTTCATGCCGACGATGGCCCGGCCCGAGGTCGACGTACTCGACGGGCTGACGACCGCGATCATCGTCGACCAGGAACGGATGGGCGGCAACCCCCGCTCCACCGTCGGCACCGCCACCGACGCCAACGCCATGCTGCGAATCCTCTTCAGCCGGCTGGGCCAGCCCCACATCGGGCCTCCGACAGCCTTCTCGTTCAACGTTCCGACCCGGACGGCGAGCGGGTCGATGACCGTCGACAAGGGTAAGGGGGAACGACTCGTGGTGCGCAATGTCGTCTACCACGGCGGCATGTGCGCGCGGTGCGAGGGCCGGGGCAGGGTCAACGACTTCGACCTGTCGCAGCTGTACGACGACAGCAAGTCGCTCAACGAGGGAGCGCTGCGCATCCCCGGCTACAGCATGGACGGCTGGTACGGCCGCATCTTCAGAGGCTGCGGCTTCTTCGACCCCGACAAGCCGATCCGCAAGTACACCAAGAAGGAGCTGGGTGACCTGCTCCACAGGGAGCCGACCAAGATCAAGGTCGAGGGCATCAACCTGACCTACGCCGGTCTGATCCCCACGATCCAGAAGTCGTTCCTGTCCAAGGATGTGGACTCACTGCAGCCGCACATCCGCGCCTTCGTGGAGCGGGTGGTGACCTTCACCGGCTGTCCCGACTGCGGCGGGACCCGGCTCAACGAGGCCGCCCGGTCCTCGAAGATCAAGGGGATCAACATCGCCGACGCCTGGGCGATGCAGATCAGCGACCTGGCGGAATGGGTCGGCGGCCTGGACGAGCCGTCGGTGGCCCCGCTGCTCACGGTGCTGGGGGAGACCCTCGAGTCGTTCGTGGAGATCGGGCTGGGTTATCTCTCCCTCGACCGGCCGTCGGGCACCCTGTCGGGCGGCGAGTCACAACGCACCAAGATGATCCGTCACCTCGGCTCCTCGCTCACCGACGTCACCTACGTCTTCGACGAGCCCACCATCGGGCTCCATCCCCATGACGTCCAGCGGATGAACGAGCTGCTGCTGCAGCTGCGGGACAAGGGCAACACGGTGCTCGTGGTGGAGCACGAGCCGGAGACGATTGCCATCGCCGACCACGTCGTCGACCTCGGCCCCGGCGCCGGCACGGCGGGCGGCACCGTCTGCTTCGAGGGAACCGTCGAGGGGCTGCGGCGGAGCGGCACCATCACCGGCCGCCACCTCGACGACCGGGCCACCCTCAAGGAGAAGGTGCGGACGCCCACCGGCACGCTGGAGATCCGCGGCGCGACGCTGCACAACCTCCAGAACGTCGACGTCGACATCCCGCTCGGGGTGCTGGTCGTCGTCACCGGTGTCGCCGGCTCCGGAAAGAGCTCGCTCGTGCACGGGTCGCTGTGTCAATCCTCATTGGCCGACGACGCCGGTGTGGTGTCGATCGACCAGGGGGGGATCCGCGGCTCGCGGCGCAGCAACCCGGCGACATACACGGGACTGCTCGACCCGATCCGCAAGGCCTTCGCCAAGGCCAACGGCGTGAAGCCGGCGCTGTTCAGCGCCAACTCCGAAGGCGCCTGCCCGGGCTGCAACGGCGCCGGCGTCACCTACGTCGAACTGGCCATCATGTCCAGCGTCGCCGTCACCTGCGAGGACTGCGAGGGAAAGCGGTTCGAGGCCTCGGTGCTCGAATACCACTTCGGCGGCCGCGACATCAGCGAGGTGCTGGCGATGTCGGTGACCGAGGCCGAGGAGTTCTTCGGCGCCGGCGAGGCCCGGACCCCGGCCGCCCACACCATCCTCGGCCGGCTGGCCGACGTCGGGCTCGGCTACCTCACCCTCGGCCAGCCGCTCACCACCCTGTCCGGCGGCGAGCGGCAACGGCTCAAGCTGGCCTCCCAGATGGGCGAGAAGGGCGACGTCTACGTCCTCGACGAACCGACCGTCGGCCTGCACCTGGCCGACGTCGAGCAGCTCCTCGGTCTCCTCGACGGGCTGGTCGACTCCGGCAAGTCGATCATCGTCGTCGAGCACAACCAGGCCGTCATGGCCCACGCCGACTGGATCATCGACCTCGGCCCCGGCGCCGGCCACGACGGCGGCCGGCTCGTTTTCGAAGGCACCCCCGCCGACCTCGTCGCCGCCCGCTCCACCCTCACCGGCCAGCATCTGGCGGCCTACGTCGCCCCCTGACCGTGGCCCGGCGCGAATCCGTGAAGCGGGGCTACGAGCCCCCGCCGGGCAGCTCCGCGGCCGGCTTGCCGCCGCGACTGGCGAGCCAGGCCACGAGTTCGTCAGCGCCGCTCCGTCGGGCGGCATCGAGGGGAGTGAGTCCGTCCCACCTCGAGATCCAGTTGAGCTCGGCGCCGCGTTCGAGGAGATACTCGGCGACACGCTGTTGTCCACCGTGACAGGCGTACCAGAGGGCCTGCGTGATGTCGTCCGGGGTCGGCGGATCGTCGCTGGCGAACGAGCGCTCGACGCCGTCCAGCAACCCCAGCCCGGCCCCCTCTCGGAACGGGGTGTGCGCTCCCCGCTCCACGAGGCGGCGGGCGGCCTGCCATTGGCCGAAGGCGACGGCGTCGCTCAGGGGGGTGCCGCCGGCGATGACGGCGCCGGGCGCCTCGATGTCGCGCGCCGGCGTCGAGCAGGGCGTCGAGCACGTCGACGTCGTCGCTGCTGGCCGCCCAGTGCAACGGCGTCTCGGTGTGGGGACCGGTGAAGCGGGCGTTCACGTCGGCGCCGGCCTCGACGAGGACGCCCACCATGGCGGCGCCGTTGGGGTAGTGCCCCGGCCAGTCCGTTACCACGTGCAGCAACGACCGGGTCATCCCGGGATCGGAACCTTCGGGTGGGTTGCCCAACCGGGCACCGGCCAGGCCGGGATACTCGTCCAGGAGGCGTCGCACCGCGTCGACATCACCGGCGTGGATGGCCTCGACCACCGCCCGGGCGACGGGTTCCTCCGTGCCGATTGTCAGCATGTCGAGCTCTCGGGTGGTGCCGTCGCCGCGCCGCCGTCGCGCTTCAGCTGAGCGGCCGCCTCAGCCCAGCATTCGCAACCCAACTCGGCAACCTCGCCGATACTCATCGGCCGGCCGGCCGGCCCGCTGTCTTCGGCCCACTGTTCGAGGTGGGCTGGGGAGCAGAAGAGATTGGCTCCGGAGCAGAAGTCCTCGACGAGGTGACCACAGGTGAAATCCGGATACCACAGCGTGGCCTGTCCGAGCGGCTGCGGCTGCCCGGCGGCGATCCTCACGGTGAGTTGCTCCTGACAGGTGGGGCAGCGTGTCACCGCCCGGGCATCCACGCCGAGCGCGGCCGGGATCCCGATGGCGTCGAGGGCGCACCAGGTGTTCACGACGCCGTCATGGTGTTCGATCCGGTGGAGTGTCGGCCGCCGGCACAGTCCGTGGACGGCGATGAGATGCCCGTGGACCGAAATCTCGATCCGGCCCCGGAGGCGGAGATGTTCCGTCGCCTCAGCGAGCTCGATAGCGTCCTCCTCGCCGACGAGCTCGGCGAGCGTGACGGATTGTCCCGACCAGAGGGCCTGGAAGCCGGCGATGGCGATCCGCCGCACGGCGCGAGCCACCGGTTCGCTGAGTTCGGCGTCGTCGAAGAGGTCCGGGACGGTCATCCTGAGAGCATCTCGATGAACTGCTCGACGGTCGGTGCGCCGGTGAATCCCGACGTGCTGTGGTACAGGCGGCACGACAAGGCGGTGTTGTCCGGCATCGCCGAGAAGGGATCGTGGCCGTCGACGAGGATGGTGGGTGAGCCTCGCATGCCGAGTCGGGCAGCCTCCTCACTCGTGTGGACTTCCTCTTCGCGGATCACCGCCACCAGACCGGCCTGGGCGAGAGCACGATCGAGATGGGCGCGGGCAGGGCTGCGGTTGGGGCACTCCGGAACGTAGAGCAGGACGATCTCCATGACTGCGACGGTAAGGGTTCCAGCGCACTGGAAGGTCAAGCGAAAATGCGCTTGATCGGCGGTACGGTAGAGATTCCAGCGCACTGGAAGGTCGAGAGGGACGTGCGGATCGGGGAACTGGCGGCGCGGTCGGGGATATCGACAAAGGCCATCCGCTACTACGAGGACATCGGTGTGCTTCCGCCGCCGCCCGCGGGTGGGGTCGGGCTATCGGGACTACGAGCCGTCCACGCTCGATCGTCTGACCTTCATCAGGGCAGCCCAGGCGGTGGGGCTCAGCTTGGGGGAGATCCGGGGCATCCTGGGGCTTCGAGACGAGGGCCAGACACCTTGTGGCCACGTCCTCGACCTGCTGCGCGCCCGCGCCGCCGAACTCGACCGCAGGATCGCCGAGTTGCGGGCCCTCCGAGGCGAGTTGAACCGGCTGGTGGCTCGGGCCCAGGGCCTCGACCCAGCGGACTGCGATCCGGGGCGCATCTGCCATCTCGTCGACCCAAGCTGAGACACCGAGGAGGTTCAGCCGTGAAGATCACGATTTGGCACCGGACGAGGATCGTGGCCCTGGCAGTGCTGTCGTTGACGGCATGTGGCGGCGGCGCACGGAGGAGAGCGCGGCGAAGACAGCGGCGGCGCCCGGGGGCACGGGCGTGGTGGAGACTGAGGGCCTCACCGCCAAGATCAAGTTCGAGAGCGTGCTGGCTGGGCCGCTCGCGGAGCTCAACGGACGGTACAAGCTTCGGGTCACCGAACTCGTCCTGGCACCCGGCGGCCAAGTGGGCGATCACCATCACGCAGGTCCCGGCATCCGTCAGGTAACGGACGGCGTCATGACCTATGTCCTGCCGGAGGAAACGCGCCTGTACCGGCCGGGCGAATTCTTCTTCGAATCAGGCGACGTGACGCACCGGGCACAGAACAAGACCAACGCTCCCATGACGCACATGCTGTACGAGATCCTGCCCGCCGACCACACAGGTCCGTCGATCAAGCCGGCGCGATAAGCGATGGCGACTCGGGCCGGAAGGTCGGGTACGGACGGCGACTGACCGCCGGTGTCGACGATCGCTGGTCCCAAAACCACCCTGGAGGTGGGGTTTGGGACCACTCGTTGCTGAATGATGCTTGGCGCGTACGTGCCGGCATAAACGGGCCGGGGCGATGGGCCGGTCAGGAGACCGCGGACCACCTCGGACACTCCAGCATCGCCGGGCGGCCTCCAGTTCTCCTGCGACCAAAATGCGACCAAAGGCCCGTGTGGTGCCCCTCCCGAACGCGCATCAGGGGCCCGGAAAGGGCCCCTGATCAGGTTTTTTATCAGAGCGGACGACGAGATTCGAACTCGCGACCCCAACCTTGGCAAGGTCCCGGACGGGCGGAACCGGCGGCGCCGGGGGGAACAGCCGACCGCCCAGATGTGCTCTCACCTGCGGCGATACCCCCTGGCGCCGGTCTTGCCGGGCTGCGCCGTCGGCGATTCGAACGCCAATCCATGTACAAACCCATGTACAGATCCACTGGCGGTAGACCGCCCGCTCCCCCGCGAATCGACCGGCGCGGCGACGGTGGCAGCGTGATCGCTCCGGCGTCATGACCGGTCCTTGCCGGATCCGTCGGCACCGGTTGCTGCTCGGAGTTCACGCATCGCCTCCGGCAGTCGGAGGCCCAGGTGGTCGATGATCTCATCGGGGGTTGCTGGCGGATGTCGGCGCCGCCCGGCCATCTCTTTCATGGCGGTTCTGACGAGCGCTGGATCGTCGACAACCATGCGGGTGGCGAAGAGGTCGGGCGTCTCGGCGACGACGTCGTGAGGCGCACAGGCCTCTTCCGGGAAGTCCCGAATGTTGAACGTCACGACGAACCCCGCCTCGGCGAGGACGGCCGCCGCGAGCACATGGCGATCCTTCGCTTGGTTCGCCATCTGATCGATCATCGCTTGGGGCGGCTCAACTGACGCGGCGGGCATTGCCCGCTCCATCGCGGCCAGTCGACGGGCGATCTGCTCCGGGCTCAGGTCCGGCCTGTTCGCCGCCAGGTTGCGCGCAACTTCGTCGAGGATCTGCGGGCTCCAGTGGGCCCGGTACAGCCCGAGTCCGGCAGCGGTGATGAAGAAGTCCGCCAATGCGATCGGGTACAGGACATCAGCGTCCAGTACCGCCGCGATCGTCACCGACTAATACTCAAGGCCGAGTTCTTCACCCTGGCGGACCATGTCGTCCAACGCCTCACGACGCCGCTGATCCTGAGCATGGCGATAGGCAATCACGTCGGCCAAGCGGATGCGCCGGTGCGTTCCGACCTTCTCGAAGGGCAGCTCGCCCCGCTCAAGTAGCGCGATCACGTGCGGCCGCGAGACGTTGAGCAGCTGGGCCGCCTCGGTCGTGGTCAGTTGGCGATGGAGCGGCAGCACGCTGACCCCGTTCCCCCGCTCGAGCTCTTCAGCCACGGACAGCAACAAGCTCACCAGGGCGGGCGGCACGTCCAGGTCTTCGCCTTCCTCGCTCACCAGCCGAAGCGGCGGCTCGTTTTCGATCGTCCGAAGCCGTCGCAACCGCCGCAGGAGCGCGGCCGCACCTTCTTTGAGGTCCGCCTCGTCGGGATCGAGGGTCATCGCGCTCATGACCCCAGGCTGGCACACAAACGCAATAAACGCAAGGGCTGCCCGCTATTGCGGCATACACCCACCCGCCGGCTTGCCGGCCGGCGACGAACGCAGCGATAACCGGGCGCAAGGTCCGGGTCGGGCGGGTCGGGCTGGAGGAGCCGGGCGCGGATCCGGGGCCCTCCTCCGTCCACGGCTGGAACGAGCGGCAGCGGTTGACCGTCGGCGCCGGTCCCCATACCGACACTCAAGCCGGGGTGCCGAGACGCTCGCCCACTGCCAGGTCGGCGAGATCGGCGGCGGCCCGTCCTGCCACCCAACCGAACCCGTTGCTCGCCCGCAGCTCCCGGTGGGTCATGCCGGGGAAGACGGTGTCGACTGCGTCGTCGACGGCCTGGACGCGGCGGGCCAGCACCGGCAGGAGATGTTCTCCGTGGCGAGCCACACCGGCGTCGACCTCGGCGCGGACGGTGTGGCGCAGCCGCTCTCCGATCCGCCGGGCGAAGGCGGCGACGAAGGAAGGCCGGAAGGACGGGAGCCGGGCCTCCCGGCCCCGCCGTCCGGCCACCACCATGGCGGTGGTGGCTTGCGTCAGCAGCGAGGTGTAGAGCAGTTCAGCGATGCGAAGCTCGCCGGGGAGGCCGAAGAGGGTGGAGAACCCCAGGTCTGCGCTCCACACCGACCGGCACCGGTTCGCTTCCGCCACCGTCTGGAGGAGCACGGCTTTGGCCGGCGCGTAGGGGTCATCGACCGGGATTCGGCGGCCCTCGACCGCCGGCCGGTCGGCGGCGTCCAGGGCGGCCTGGTCGATGGCATGGCGGGCCATCAGCTCCTGGGCCTTGGTGGTCAGCGCCTCGGCCTCCTCGGGGAAGGCGGTCGATTCCGCCTTGACGAGCAGCGCCCGGACGCGGGCCAGCAGCCTCGTGTCGCCGACCGGCGCGGCCGGGACGCCCCGGCAGGCGACACTGCCCCACTCGGAAGGAGGCGGGCCGAGCCGGGGCAGCGCCGGGGCGTGTTCGAGCATCCCGATCAGCTCCACCGCCCGGCGCAGTTCCGGCCCGGAGACAGCCGGCTGGCCATCGGGCTCGAACAGGGCCGGCTCGGCTGGCGCGGGATCCCGCAGATCTTCAAGTTGGGCCAACCATACCGGGTCGGGGCTCGCCGATCCGCCGAGGTACGCCGCCGCTCCGGCCATGATCGTCTCCACGCACAGACGGCGGTGCGCCTCCCCGAGCTTCCTCTCCGCCACCCGAGCCAAATCCGCCGGCTGCCATCCCCGCTCCCAGCAGTTCCGCACGGCTCGCTGCAGCCGCCCCGAGACGGCCATCGCCGCCGCCGCGGCGCCGGCGGCGGCCGCCGCCTCGGTCAGGATGCCCAGGACCACGTCGAGGCCGGGGTCCCGGTACCAGTTCGCCTCCACGGCGGCGTCGAGGACCTCCTCGATGCTGGGCGGGCGCGCCCCTCCATCGCCGAGCCGCTGGTGGAACCGGGCCCCCGACCGGGCCTGCTTCTGCTTCTGGCGCCGTTTCTCCGCCCGGCGCTGCTGGTTGCGCTTCCCCATTCCGGCATCCTCCCTCGCCGCTGGCGCGGGGTGGGTGACCGCTCAGCGCGGCGGCCGTAGGCGGGGCGTGGTGCATCGGGGTGTGTGTGTCGTGTCGTCAGGAATCGGCGGCGCCGAAGACCGCCACGGCTACGACACACTCCTCCAGGGAGCGGCCGCCGTGGCGGTACCGGCCGGGCCTCAGCCCAGGCCGGGTTCTCCCGGAAGCCGTGGTCGGTGGTCACCACCAGCGAGACGGACCCCGGGAGGCGTCCAGCGTGGGGAGAACCCGCCGCTGCAGAGCCGGGCGGGCGAAGAAGTCCTGGCCCGGCCATGGCGCGATTCGAGACCAGACGGACTCCAGACGGACTGCCGTGGGTCAGGCGGCCGGCGTGCGGTGGCGATCGAGCAGGCGCTCGACCTCGCTCGGCCGGATAGGCAGCAGGTCGAGCGTCACGATCGGGTCGTCGTCGCTCACCGCGAAGTCCCAGGAGACGACCTTGGCCAGGTAGCGGCCGATGGAGCTGCCCATGACCACGGCGGACCCTGGCACGAGGTCCCTGAGGCTCCGGGCGTCACTCAACAGCGCCCAGTTCCGCCCGGCGTCGTCCTCGTGGTGCGGATCGCCGACGATATCCACGCCCAACTCCACCGCACGGGGGTTCGGAGTGTGCCGTGCCGCCAGGCGCTCGACAACCTCCTCGTCGACCTTCTCGACCAGCCATGGGTTGGTGTCGGCTCGTTGGTTCACGACGGCTCCTCCGACGGTGGGCCGGAACCTCCAGCGTACGCCGGGTTCGGCCGGAGATCTCCCGCGGCCTCGACGAGCCGCTCGGCCGCCGCTCGGATGGCGGCGAGGGACTCAAGATCCTCTTCTCGCTGCCCAGCGACCAGCTGCACGTCGTAGTGGTCCGGGTTCACGCCGGTCGGCAAGCACCGTGAAGCCGGCCTCGCGCAGCTCCCCCACCGATGCCTCAAGGTATGCCGGCGCGGCATCGAATCGAGTGAGGACCTCGATGGGAGCCACGCCCGGCCGCCGAGCGAAGACGGAGACGCCGAAGAGCACCTCGCGCCGGCCGCTGGCCTCGGTGACGACGTACAGCCACCCGGAGGGGGTGGCGTCAGCGACCAGCTCGGCGACGCAATCCGACCGCGTGGCCGGCGACGCCCGAATGACAACCGCCAGATCGTCGGGCGTGGCGCCCTCCTGCACCATTCGCAGCTCCCGCCGCCTCGGACTCGCTGGAATCCTCACGGCGCAAGTCTGGCGGCCAACGTGCAGCTGCCCGTGGACCAGTGGACCTCATCGCCTGCTGAGGTAACGCCGGAGCCGGCACTGCGCGATGCCCAGGCGAGTGGTGCGCCTGCCATGCTCCCGACCGCCGGTTCCGGCCGGGAGCATGGCAGGCACATACCCGGCCGCCCTCACCGCCCCGATCATGACGCGACAATCAAGAGATGGGATCCGCCAAGCAGCGCAAGGCCAGGGCCGCCCGTGCTCGTGCCCACCAGGGTGGCGGGTCGCCCAGCCGCATCGACAAGGACGAACTCCAGGCCTTCTTCAGCGACGAGCAGCTGCTCGCCTGGGGACGGGACCTCGGTGTGGACGTGACCGAGCGCTCTCATCTTCTCGACAGCGCCGCGGTCGGATTGACCGTTGTGTGCTGGCGCAACACGGTCCTTGAGGACATCCACGCTGACGGGGAGCGCCGCGGCCGTCTCGATGAGGCTCTGGAGAGCACGGCGGAGCCCCACGCCGCGGCGGCCCTCGAAGCCTCCTACGCACAGCAACGGCGGGACTTCTACGACCGGCTCGACGTCGACCTCGACAGCTACATCGTGGTCGCCGACCCGGCCGAGGCCGCCCGCATCCGGACGCTCATCGCCGGGCGGACGAACGGCTTCGGCATCCCTGACGACGTCATGCTCCGCTTGAACGCCTCCACCGCCCTTCAGGTGCGCGCAGCTCTTGACGGCACCCTCGACGACAGCGCCACTGAGGCCAGTCCGAAGATGCCCTATCGGCGCTCCGGGGTGCCCCCATTCATCTCCGCCGTCTATGGCCTCCTCAAGGACCCGGATCGGCCGCTCACCATCGGGTCGATCACCGTCGCCACTGGCGAGCTGTTCGGACCGGCAGCTTGGGATCGCTACCTCATCGACTTGGACCGCAAGCTCGCCCAGCCGGTCCGATTCTGCGACCTGGTGGGAGCCCGCCGGGGACTGTGGTACGCGGCGCTGTCCGGGGCCTCCTACGCCCGTCACTGGTTCCCGGCTCCGGCGTGGGTAGCCGGGGTAGCGTCGCTGCGCGCCGCGCTCGCCGCCGGGGACTTCGACCGGGTTGTGGGGGACCGGCGCTACGCCCCGCCGGCCACGTGGGCACCCGCCGCCGACGACGACGTCTTCTGGGAGGCGCTGTCGTCATGGCCGGAACGGCTCAACGGCCGCCAAGCCCACTGGATCATCAATTTCAGCCGCCTGCGGGACCACCTCGACGACGCCCGGGAGGTGGACCGCCGCCGCCTCGGGCCCCTCGACAACGGCCGCTTCAGCGGCATCATGGCGATGATGTGAACAAACGGCGCCAGCAGATCGAGTGGTTGTCATGACCGGGCGCGGGTGCCGATACAGGTCGGATTGGGGCCCGCCAGCAGAGTCCG
Source organism: uncultured Actinomycetes bacterium (assembly GCA_963723985.1). Taxonomy (GTDB): domain Bacteria; phylum Actinomycetota; class Acidimicrobiia; order IMCC26256; family BP-133; genus BP-133. The sequence goes on along the minus strand of CAVRTC010000002.1, from coordinate 255,843 downwards.
CCCGCGAGCGAGAAGTGATGACCATTGGAGGGGCTGTCGTCTCGGTCGAGGACCTCGAAGATGTAGCCCTGCTGGTCGACCGTCAAGGGTTTCTTGGCCTTCTCGGCGGCGTGCACGATCTCGTCCAAAACGAGATGCTGTTCAGCACGATCGGGTGATCATCAGCCACACTCAAGATCCTGCCGGGCGGCGGACGACAGCCGAGCGGAATCGGTCAGACATCAGACGAGGACATGCGCATCGGCCACCACCTGGCTGGTGGCCGGGTTCACGGCGTGACGTCCTCGCCGAACCCCTTCCAGAGTTCATCCCGAAGCTCTCGGAAGTCGCGCTCGTCGGGCGCCGGCCTGAGATGATCGCCCTCGCCGAGGTAGCTCCGAATGCGCTTCCCAGAGACCGGCGTCAGCGCCACGTGCGCGCCGGGACTCACCCCGAGCGGAGTCACTTGGGCCCGGTCGATGACGATCGCTCCGTCAGGCGTCACGACGCCGTCCAGAATGGGATCGTTCGGGGCAGTTTCCATCGAGGAACCACTGTACGACGCCACTTTCGGACCCGGCCGGCCGTTACCGCCGACGCACCGGAACGAATCATGGCGTTTCGGATGGAAACGCCACCGACTCCCGCTGCGGTCCTCGCTCGCGGTCGGTCCCCGCCGCCGAGAGGATGTCGGCCAGGGTCTCGGCGGCGGCGCGGTCGCCGCCGGGGACGGCGTGGGCGTAGACGTTGAGCGTGGTCGACGTCCGGGCGTGACTGAGGCGCTGCGACACCGTGGCGATGGGGACGCCGGCGGCCAGCATCTGGGTGGCCATGAAATGGCGAAGATCATGGAGGCGAAAATGATCGAGCCCGGCCTGGCGGCGTGCGGCGATGAACTGCTTGGTGGCCCAGTTCGGCAACCAGGGCCTCGACCCATCGGGCACCGAGCTGAACACGAAGCCCTGGCAGGCCGGAAGGCCGTCGGAGCGCTGCAGCATGGCGCGGTAGTCGGCCAGGACCCTCAGCGTGTCCCGGTCGATCTCGACCCGGTAGGTGCGATGGGTCTTGGTCGGGCGCAGCTCGACGCCGTTCTGGCCGGTGACGGCGGCTCGGGTGAAAGAGAGGGCGCCGTGGTCGAAGTCGACGTCGCGCCATAGCAGGGCGAGGAGTTGGCTGCGACGGGCGCCGGTGGAGACGGCGAGGCGGAGGAAGACGAACAGCGCCGGGGAGCGCTCTTGGACGTAGGCGAGGAGATCGGCGACCTGGGCCGGGTCGGGCGGATGGACCTCGGCCGGGGGAACCCGGGGCGGCGAGGCGTTGCTGGCCGGGTTGACCCAGATCCACTCCCACCGCACCGCCTGGGCCAGGGCCCGGTGGAGCACGACGTGAATCCGGTGGACGGTGCCCGCCCCCAAGGGCCGACCGTTGCGGCCACCGCCCCGGAGGAGATGGCTGTAGAAGTCGTCGATGTCGGCGGTGGTCAGCTTGTCGACCCGGATATGACCGAGATCCGGGACGAGGTGGCAGTCGATGATGGAACGGGTCTGGGCGGTGGTGGTGGCCGCCCAGTTCGGCGACGCCGCCGCGAACCACCGTTCCAGCAGCTCCCCCACCGACCCGCTGCGCAGCCGGGCGTGGCCCACCTCGGCCACCAACTCGGCCAGGCGCCGTTCGGCATAGCGGCGGCTGCCGTGGACGGTGATGCTGACCCAGCGGGGCCGGCCGTTGCCGTCGACGCCGCGATAGACGCGCAACTCCCAGCTGTCCCGGCCCCGCCGGCGGATCGACCCGGCCATCCCACCCCTCCCCCGACGACGCTGGGAAGAGCCTGCCTGATGGGCAACCCATGGGCAACCGATGGGCAAATCACATCGGCGGGATTCGGGTCGGAGGGCCGAGAACCGTTACGACATAAGGGTTCTTTCTGGAGCGGACGACGGGATTCGAACCCGCGACCCCAACCTTGGCAAGGTTGTGCTCTACCAACTGAGCCACGTCCGCGTATCCGGGAAAGATACCAAAACGGCGCCCGGATCGGTACGCCGCCGGGGTTATTGGCGGCCGGTCGACCCGAATCCTCCCCGGCCCCGGGCGGATTCGCCCAGATCGTCGACTTCCTCCCATTCGACGACCTCGACGGGCTGGATCACGAGCTGGGCGATCCGGTCGCCGACCTCGACGCTGAACGCCTCGCCGGGGTCGTGGTTGACCAGGATCACCCGGATCTCGTCCCGGAAGCCGGCGTCGATGAGCCCCGGGGAGTTGAGGCAGCTGACGCCGTGGCGGAGGGCCAGGCCCGACCGGGGCAGGACGAGGCCGGCCCACCCGGGCGGGATGGCCACGGCGATCCCAGTGGGGATGGCCGCCCGTCCGCCGCCGGCCAGGATGACGGCCTCCCGGGCCCGGAGGTCGTAGCCGGCGTCGCCGGCGTGGGGGGCGGCCGGCAGGGGCATTGCCGCGTCGAGGCGCCGGACCGGGATGCGCATGGCCGGGCAGCCTATGACCGCGTTTCTGTTGCCCGCTCTTCTCGGGAAATGTCCGATGTGTCTCTCTTCGTGGTATCTGGTTGACGTTGCGAGAGCAGCGGAAGGGGCATTCGGAACGATCGCTTCGGGAGGAGGCATCATGGAGCAGCGCCGGGGCCGTCCCGCTCGTCAGCGTCCTGCTCGTTCCTCGCCCTGATGGCCGGCGGGCCCGCGTTGGTGGCGCCCAAATCCAAGAAGCCCAAGCCGGCGAAGCCCCACGCCAGCGGCATCAGGCGTCCGATGCCTCGAGCGCCACGGGAATCACTGGGACTCACCCGGGCCAGATCCGGCCGGGTCGACCAGGGCGTCGCGTGTGCCCCGCCGCCATCGTGCGCTACCGCCTCAACCCGCCCACGGCTGCGGCCAAGGCGGCCCTCAAGTAGCTCGTCATCAAGAGCCGGCTGCGACCGCCAGATGGCGTGGCTGGCGGCGATCTGCGGCCGGCCCAGGAGCCGTAAGCACTAACGCCATGCTCAAGGCGAAGGAGATCATCTCGGGGGCCAGCCCGTCGGTCCCGTCGCAGGCCGGCACTGGCGGGTCCCCCGGGCAGGCGTCCAGGGGACCACAGGGAGCGGTCTCCGCACCCTCATCCTGACGCAGGCTTCAGTCGGGGACGACGGTGTCGACCGCCCGCCAGCAGTACCAGGCGGCCACCGAGCGGTAGGGCCGGAAGGTCTCGCCGTAGGCGTCGAGCTCCTTGGGGGTCGGCATCTCGGGCAGCCCCCAGGCGGTGGCGTAGCCCTTCCGCACGCCCAGGTCGCCGATCGGCCACACGTCGAGCCGGCCGAGCTGGAACATGAGGAACATCTCGGCTGTCCACCGCCCGATCCCGGGCACGGCCGACAGCCGCTCGACCAGCTCCTCGTCGCCGATCTTGTGCACGTCGTCGAGGGGCAACTCCCCGCTGGCCGCCCGCTCGGCCAGCGCCCTGATGGAGCGCGTCTTGGCCGCCGACAGGCCGGCCGCCCGCATGGCCTCCTCCGAACAGGCCAGGACACCTTCGGGGGTCAGCTCGACCGCCGCTCCCCCGCTGGTGGCCAGCGCCACGAACCGGCCGAAGATCGTGGCGGCGGCCTTGCCGGCCAGCTGCTGGAAGGTGATGCTCCGGGCCAGCGCCCCGAAGTGGGTCAGCTCCCGGCGGGCGCCGAGCAGGCAGGGGCCGGCGGCTTCGACGAGGCGGGCCACGACCGGGTCCCGCCGCACCAGCTCGTCGGTGGCGGAGGCCACCGCGGCGGCGAGCGCCTTCTTCGACGGACCGGCGGAGGCAGAGCGTCGGGGCATCGCCGCACCCTATAGATTTCGCCGCCTCATGGGACCGGATTCGGGAGCCAGGGACGTCCTCGTCGACGCCGAGGCGGTGCTCCGGAGCGGCGTCCAGGACGAGGCCGCTCTCCGGGGGGTGGTCGAGCTGCTGGCGGAGAGCCATCCGTCCTGGGGCTGGGTCGGGGTGTATCTCCTCGTCGGGGAAACTCTCGTGCTGGGGCCGTTCGTCGGGCCGGCCACCGAGCACACCCGCATCCCGGTCGGGACGGGCGTCTGCGGGACGGCCGTCGCCGAGGACCGGAACGTGGTGGTCGACGACGTGCGCGCCCTCGACAACTATCTGGCCTGCTCCGTCGGGACCCGGTCGGAGATCGTCGTGCTCATCCGAGACGGTGACGACATCGTCGGCCAGTTCGACGTCGACAGCGACCATGTGGCCGCCTTCGGACCGGGCGACGAGGCCCTGCTCGAGCGCCTGGCCGCGCTGGCCGGCCACCGCTGCCGGCGACTCGCCGCGGCGGCGCGCTAGAGGCCCGGCCTCATCCGCAGCAGGTGTCGGCCAGCGACTCCGCCGACCACACCCGCCGGCCGGCCTCGAGGGCCAGGGCGCCGATCACCAGGGCCGCCACCGGGTCGGCCCACCACCAGCCGAGCACCGTGTTGAGGCCCACACCGACGATCAGGACGGCCGACAGCAGGGCGCACAGCGACGTCTGCTGGGCGTCGGCCGAGACGGCCTGCGAGCCGATCGCCGGCGCCAGGGCCCGCTTGGCCCGGGCCAGCCACGGCATGAGGATCAGGGACACCGTCGCCAGCACAAGACCCGGGACGCTGGCCTCCGGGCGGGCCCGGGCCACCAGGTCGCCGACGGCATCGACCCAGACGTAGGCGGCGAGGGCCACGAAGGCCACGGCGATCAGCCGGGTGGCCGTGCGGTCGTAGGCCGCCATGCAGCCGCTGCGCCGCTCCTGGTGGAGGCGCCAGGCGAGGATGAGGGCGGCCGACACCTCGATGCCGGAATCGATCCCGAAGCCGATGAGGCTGACGGACCCGGCGGCGAGCCCGGCGAGCACCGCCACGACCATCTCCCACATGTTCCAGGCCAGGGAGATCTGGTTGAGCCGCCGGGCCCGGGCCACGGCCGCGGCCCGCTCCCCCGGCGCCAGCTGGATCCGGATGGCGACCGGCTCGCCGCCACAGCCGTCGAGATGGCCGTCGGCGCCGTGGGCGCCGTCGGCGTGGTCGTGGTCGTGGAGCGGCGTGCTGCTCATGATCCGTGCGACAGGTGCGTGCGGGACAGATCGAGGAGCAGGCGGACGTGGTCGTCGTCGAGCCGGTACCAGACGGTGCGCCCGTCCCGCCGGGTGCGGACCACGCCGGCGGTGCGGAGCAGCCGCAGCGCCTGGCTCACAGCCGGCTCGGCGACGTCGACCGCCGCCGCCAGGTCGCAGACGCACAGCTCGCCGGCCTCGGCCAGGGCGAAGAGGATCCGGACCCGGCTCCGGTCGCCCAGGAGGCGGAACAGCACCGCCAGGCGCTCAGCCTCGTCGAGGTCGAGGAGCCGGCGGCGGGTGTCGGCCACCCGGGCCGGGTCGACCATCCGGACGACGCACCCGTCGAGCGGGGCGACGGCCGGCTGCCCCGCCGCCTGCTCTGTCTCGGCCGTGCTCATACGACCTCGCCCTTCCGCCGACACCTATACATCTGCATGGTCGTGCAGATGATACCGGAGCACGCCGCGGATGGCCATGGACGAATCGCCCATCTCAGCCATCCGTCACACGACGGCCGGCGTGACAGCATGGCGGGCCCGGGGTGAAACGCCGGCCGCCCGTCCGAGACTGAAGAGCACGATCCCATCCGACCACGGAGGAACGATGAGTCCGGAAGTCCAGAAGACCGACGACGAGTGGCGCCAGGAGCTCTCGCCCGAGCAGTACGAGGTGCTGCGCCGGGCCGGCACCGAGCGTCCCTTCTCCGGCAAATACGTCCAAAACCACGACGACGGCACCTACCGCTGTGCCGGGTGCGGCGCCGTGCTGTTCTCGTCGGGCACGAAGTTCGAGTCCGGCTCCGGCTGGCCGAGCTTCTACCGCCCGGAAGATGAGGAGAACATCGAGCGCCACACCGACAGCAGCCACGGCATGGTCCGAACCGAAGTCCTGTGCAAGCGCTGCGGCGGGCACCTCGGCCACGTCTTCGACGACGGGCCGAATCCCACCGGACTCCGGTACTGCATCAACTCGTTGTCACTCGACTTCGAGCCCGACGCCGATTCCCCCGGGGACGCCGCCAGCTGACCCCCGATCCTCCTTTCCTGGCCCCGGGCCCCTGGGGTACCTCGGACGATGCCCGGGGCCGGGACTACGACCGCCGCTTCGAGGCCGTCGCGGCCAGCGGGGTCGACATGCACGGCGAAGCCACCTTCGTGGAAGGGCTCGGAGCCCGCTCCGTCCTCGACGCCGGCTGCGGCACCGGCCGGGTGGCCATCGAGCTGGCCCGCCGGGGCCTGGAGGTCGTCGGCCTCGACGCCGATCCGGGCATGCTGTCGACCGCCCGCGACAAGGCCCCGGAGCTGGAGTGGGTGCTGGCCGATCTGTCCGACTTCGAGCTCTCCGGCCGGTTCGACGCCGCCGTCATGGCCGGCAACGTGATGATCTTCGTGGTGCCCGGGACGGAGGGGGCCGTGCTGGAACGGCTGGCCGCCCATCTCCATCCCGGCGGGCTGGTGGTGGCCGGCTTCCAGCTGGTCCCCGACCGGTTGAGCCTGGACCGCTACGACGAGCTGGCCGCCGCCGCCGGCCTCACCCTGGCCGACCGCTTCGCCACCTGGGACGGGGACCGCTGGACGCCCGACGGCGACTACGCCGTCTCCGTCCACCGCCTGACCCGCGTCGAGGAGGCCGCAACCCCCCGGTAGCGGCAACTCCTCTGGATGACCCGCCACAGGCCATCGACGCTCGTTACAGACGTGCGAGTCTCCCGCCCGAATTCGGCCCCCCGCCGTTTCCGGGCGGGACCCGCACATTCCCGCCTTCCCGCGCATCTCGTTTGGCGGGTTGAGCCCGACCCACCCCGGCGTTCGCCCCCCCGTACCTTCCGGGGCGTCGAGGCCGCGAGGCCGACACCACACCGGAACTCCGTTGGAGCGACGTTGCTCCGAGGTGGGTCCGGGCTCTTTTGACGAGCACTCGCTTCGTGATTCCCCCCGATACCACGCTGCCGTGCTCGGCCTGTCACAATTTCGACATATCTCATGGCGTTCCTGCCTCAGCACAGGCCCGTCCACCATGATTCCGCCCCTCGACGCTGCGACCTGCAGCGATGCTTCAGAGGTCCGCTTCTTCGGGCCGTGAGGCAGGTGTCTGATCCCGGCGGGCAAGCCCCTTGAAGACCGCCGGAGGCTCGCGCCACGGCTCGGGAAGCGGGCCGGCGGACGCGGCTTGGATCGCCCCCCAGACCCGCTCCGGACTGAGCGGCGTGTCGAGGTGGCGCACCCCGAGGTGGCTCAGTGCATCGACCACCGCGTTCTGCACGGCCGGCATCGACCCCACCGTCCCCGACTCACCGATGCCCTTGGCGCCGAGGGGATTGAGCGGTGATGGGGTTTCCGTCCCCGACGCCTCGAACGACGGCAGCTCCGCCGCGCTGGGCATCCCGTAGTCGGCCAGCGTGGCCGTGAGCGGATTGCCGTCGGCGTCGTAGGCGACCGCCTCCCACAGGGCCTGGCCGATCCCCTGCGCGATCCCTCCGTGCTGCTGACCGGCCACCAGCAACGGGTTGAGGACACGCCCGCAGTCGTCGACCGCCACGTGCCGGACGGGCCGCACGAGTCCGGTCTCGCTGTCGACTTCGACGACGGCCACGTGGACGCCGAACGGGAACGTCGCCCCTGCCTGGGCGAAGTCCTGCTCGGCCAGCAACGGTGTCCCCTGCTTCTCCCCCGCCACGGCCAGCTCGGCCCAGGACAGCGCCCGGGCCGGCACCCCGGCCACACCGAGGCGGCCGTCATCGTCGAGGACGATGTCGCCTTCACTGGCCTCCAGAAGCGAGGCCGCCAGGGCCCGGCCGGCGGCCAGCACCTCCTCGGCCGCCCCCGCCACCGCGCTCCCACCGAGCTGGAGGGACCGCGAGCCCCCCGTCCCCCCGCCGGTGGGGACGACCGCCGTGTCGGACTGGACGAACCGCACCGACTCCAGCGGCACCCCCAGCCGGTCGGCCACCAGGGTGGCGAAGGCCGTGGCGTGGCCCTGGCCGTGGGCCGACGTCCCGACCTTGACCGTGACGGTGCCGTCGGTGTGCACCTCCACCGACCCCCACTCCTGGCCGTTGCCACCGGCGGTGACCTCCACGTAGGCGGCCAGTCCGATCCCGAGGAGGAGCCGGACGCCCCGCCGGCGCCGTTCCTCCTGCTCCGCCCGGAGAGCGTCGTAGCCGGCGACCCGCAGCGCCTCGTCGAGGGCGGCGCCGTAGTCGCCGCTGTCGTAGGTGGCGCCCATCACCGTCTTATGGGGGAAGCCGTCGGGAGGCAGGAAGTTGCGGCGGCGGATCTCCGCCGGGTCGATGCCCAACTCGTCGGCGGCCATGTCGAGGACGCGTTCCAGGAAGGCGGCGGCCTCCGGCCGGCCCGCGCCCCGGAAGGCGCCCATGGGTGTGGTGTTGGTGACGACGGTGGCGACGTCGTAGCCGATCCGGGGAATCCGGTATGGGCCCTGGGCCATCAGCTTCGTCGTCCACCCGGCCAGGCCGCCGCCGAAGCCGGCGTAGGCGCCGCCGTCGCCGATGACGCGGGCCCGGAGGCCGACGATGCTGCCGTCGCGTCGCAGACCGAGCTCGACGTACTGCACCTGGCCCCGGCCGTGGGGCATGGCCATCAGGTTCTCGGTGCGACTCTCGACCCATTTGACCGGTCGGCCGAGCCGCAGGGCCACGGCTACGGCCACGGCGTGCTCGGGGGCCACCCCGGCCTTGCCGCCGAAGGCGCCGCCGACGTGCGGGGCGACGACCCGGAGCCGGTCGGGATCGAGGCCGAACATCTCGACGAGCTGGTTGCGCCAGCCGTGGGGCATCTGGGTGGCGACGTAAACGGTGACATTCGGGGGCTTGCACCTGCCCCTCGGAAGGCAAACCGTCTTCGCCGGGCACGACGGCCACGGCGTTGCCCTCCATCGGTACGACGGCCATCCGCTGGTTCTCGAACCGTCCCCGCACCACCACGTCGGCGCCGGCCAACGGGTCGTCGTCGCCGGCCTCCCGGCTGCCGGCAGCGACGTTGGTGCCCAGCGCCTCGAACTGGAGCGGCGCTCCGGGCTCGGTGGCCGCCTCCGGGTCGACGACAGCCGGGAGTGGCTCGTAGTCGACGACGACGAGTTCGGCGGCGTCGACGGCCGCCGCCCGGCTCTCGGCCACCACCGCGGCGACCATGTCCCCCACGAACCGGACCTTGCCCTGGGCCAGCGGCGGACGGGCGAAGTCGGAGTTGACCACCATGAGACCCGGGGCGACGGGGACGTCGAGATCGGCGGCGCCGAACACGCCGACCACACCCGGCATGTCCGCCGCCTCGGTCACCTCGACCGCCCGCACCTCGGCATGGGCCAGGGTCGACCGGACGAAGACGAGATGGAGGACGCCAGGAATGTCGAGGTCGTCGACGAACGTCGCCCGTCCGAAGAGAATGTCGGGGTCCTCGACCCTCCGGACGGCGTTGCCGAGAATCGATCCGGGCCGGCTCACGCCCACCGAGCCTACGGGGCGGCGGCCGTAACCTAGGAAGGGTCGTGACGCCCAAACCCCCCGACCTTTCCGCCCGGCTGCCGGAGCTCATGGCCCGGGATTCGGACCGGCTCCGCCGGCAGCTCGACCGCGCCCAGGGGTTGAACGACCGGGCCGCCCGCCGGGCCGCCCTCGACGAGGTCGCCGCGGCCGTCGAGGTGGCCGAGCAGCGGATCGCCAACCGGCGGGCGGGGGTGCCGACGCCCCGCTACCCCGCCGCCCTCCCCGTCAGCGAGCGCAAGGACGATATCGCCGCCGTCATCGCCGACCACCAGGTCGTGATCGTGGCCGGCGAGACCGGGTCGGGGAAGAGCACCCAGCTGCCCAAGATCTGCCTCGAGGTCGGCCGAGGCGTGCGGGGCATGATCGGCCACACCCAGCCCCGCCGCCTGGCCGCCCGGGCGGTGGCCGAGCGGGTGGCCGAGGAGCTCGGCAGCGAGGTGGGCCAGGCGGTGGGCTACGCCGTACGGTTCACCGACCGGGTCAGCCAGCAGACGCTGGTCAAGGTCATGACCGACGGGATCCTGCTCAACGAGATCCAGCGCGACCGGCTCCTGACCGCCTACGACACGATCATCGTCGACGAGGCCCACGAGCGGAGCCTCAACATCGACTTCATCCTCGGCTACCTCAAGCAGCTGCTGGTCCGCCGGCCCGACCTCAAGGTGATCGTCACGTCGGCCACCATCGACACCGAGCGCTTCGCCCGCCACTTCGGCGGTGCGCCGGTCGTCGAGGTGTCAGGCCGGACGTACCCGGTGGAGGTGCGGTACCGGCCGCTGGTCGATGCCGACGGTCCGGCACCACGCCCCGGCGCGGACGTGAGCGACCCCGACGAAGCCGCTCCCGCTGAGGAGCGCGACCAGCTCACGGCCATCACCGACGCGGTGGCCGAACTCACCGCCGAGGGTCCGGGCGACATCCTCGTGTTCCTGTCCGGAGAACGGGAGATCCGCGACACCGCCGAGGCTCTCGCCGCCCTCGCCCTCCCCGACACGGAGCTCCTCCCGCTCTACGCCCGGCTCTCGGCCGCCGAGCAGCATCGCGTCTTCCAGGCCCACCCCGGCCGGCGGATCGTGCTGGCCACCAACGTGGCCGAGACGTCGCTCACCGTTCCGGGCATCCTCTCGGTGGTCGACCCCGGCACGGCCCGCATCTCCCGCTACTCCCACCGCACCAAAGTGCAGCGCCTACCGATCGAGCCGGTCTCGCAGGCGTCGGCCAACCAGCGGGCCGGACGGTGCGGGCGGGTCGCCCCCGGCGTGTGCATCCGCCTCTACTCCGAGACCGACTTCCGGTCCCGGCCGGAGTTCACCGAGCCGGAGATCGTCCGCACCAGCCTGGCGTCGGTCATCCTCCAGATGGCCGCCCTCGGCCTCGGCGACGTGGCCCGCTTCCCGTTCGTCGATCCTCCCGACGCCCGCAGCATCAAGGACGGCGTCGCCCTCCTCGAGGAGCTCGGCGCTCTCGATCCCAACGCCACCAACCCGAAGAAGCGCCTCACGCCGCTCGGCCGCCGGCTGGCCCAGCTGCCCCTCGACCCCCGGCTGGGCCGCATGGTGCTCGAAGCCGAGGCCAACGGCTGCCTCGAAGAGGTCATGGTCATCGCCGCCGCCCTCTCGATCCAGGACCCCCGCGAGCGGCCCCTCGACAAGCAGGCGGCGGCCGCCGAGGCCCACGCCCGCTTCGCCGACAAGGAGTCGGACTTCCTCTCCTACCTCCGGTTGTGGGACCACCTCCAGGACCGCCAGGATGCCCTCTCGTCGAACCAGTTCCGCAAGCTCTGCCGGGCGGAGTTCCTCAACTTCCTCCGTATCCGGGAGTGGCAGGACATCCACGGCCAGCTCCGCTCGGTCATGCGCAACCTCGACAGCCGCCGGACCGGCGCCGACACCACGCCGGCCCCCGACGACGAGACCAGGCGCCGTAAGGCGATCCACCGCTCAGTGCTGGCCGGGCTCCTGTCCCACATCGGCTTGAAGAGCGGGCCCCGCGACGAGTACCAGGGCGCCCGCAACGCCCGCTTCGCCATCTCCCCCGGCTCGGTGCTGTTCAAGTCCTCGGCCGGCTGGGTCATGGCCGCCGAGCTGGTCGAGACCACCCGCCTGTGGGCCCGGGTCGTGGCCCGCATCGAGCCGGAGTGGGCCGAGCGGCTCGGTGTCCACCTCGTCAAGCGCAGCTATAGCGAACCCCACTGGGACTCCAAGCGGGGAGAGGCCATGGCCTACGAGCGGGTCACGCTCTACGGCCTCCCCCTCGTCACCGCCCGGAAGGTCAGCTACAACCGGGTCGACCCCGCCGCCGCCCGCGACCTGTTCGTCCGCCTCGCCCTGGTGGAAGGGGACTGGCGCACGCCCCACGCCTTCTGGGAGGAGAACCGCAGGCTCCTCGAGGAGGTGCGGGCCCTGACGCGGAAAGTGCGGCGCACCGACGTCCTCGTCGACGACGAGGTCCTGATCGATTTCTACGACCGGCGGATCGGACGGGAGGTCACCTCGGCCCGCACGTTCGACGCCTGGTGGAAACGGGTGCGGGCCGAGGTGCCCGACCTTCTCCGCTTCACCCGGGACCTGCTGATCAACCCGACCAGCGGCGCCCTCGACGTCGACGCCTACCCCGACCTGTGGCGCTACCGGAACCTCGAGCTGCACCTGTCCTACATCTTCGACCCGGGCGCCGAGCCGGACGGCGTCACCGTCCACGTCCCCCTGCCCGTCCTCGATCAGCTCGACCCCGCCCCCTTTGAATGGCAGGTGCGCGGCCTGCGAGAGGAGACCGTCGCCGCTCTTATCCGCTCGCTCCCCAAAGAGGTTCGGCGCAGCTTCGTGCCGGTCCCCGACCACGCCCAGGCGGCGTTGGCGAGGATCACCCCCGAGGACGGGCCCCTGCTGGACACGCTGGCCCGGGAGCTCGGCCGCCTGACCGGCGACCCGATTCCCCCCGGCAGCTGGCAGCGGGACAAGGTGCCGCAGTATCTGCGGATGCGGTTCCTGGTGGAGGACGAGGCCGGCCGTCCCCTGGCCGCCGGCCGGGATCTCAGGGCCCTCCAGGAGCAGTTGGCCGAGCGGGCCGAGGCCGGGCTGGCCGTCGCCGCCAGCACCTTCGAGCGGGATGGCCTGAGGAGCTGGGCGATCGGCACCCTGCCCCGAGAGGTCGACGTGACCTGGGCCGGGTTTCGCCGCCGGGCGTACCCGGCCCTGGTCGACCAGGGAGACTCGGTGGCCGTGCGGGTCTTCCCGACACCCGAAGATCAGGGGCGGGAGATGTGGGCCGGCACCCGGAGACTGCTGCTCCTGTGCCTCCCCAACCCCACCAAGGCCGCCGAACGGCGCCTGTCCAACGACACGCAGCTGGCGCTGGCCCGCTCGCCGTATCCGAACATCTCTGACCTGTTCGACGACTGCGTCCTGTGCGCCGTCGACCAGCTCCTCGGCGACCTCGGCGGCCCGGTCTGGACGGAAGCGGGCTTCACCGGCCTGCGCACCGGCATGGCCCATGCCCTGACGGAGAGCGTCGTCTATGTGGTGACGGTGGTGGCCGGGATCCTGGCCATCGCCAACGGGATCGAGCTCAGACTGGGGAAGCTCAGGGCACCCTCCTTGGCCCCGTCGATTGACGACATCGAGGGCCAGCTGGCCAGCCTGGTCGGACCCGGATTTGTGGCGGTGACCGGTGTTCGGCGCCTCCCCGATCTGCTGCGCTATCTGGAGGGGATCGAGCTCCGGCTCGACAAGCTGCCCACCGGCGCCGACCGCGACTTCGACAACCTCCGCCGCGTGCAGCGCCTGGAACGCCGGCTGGGCGAGCTGCTGGGCGCGCTCGGCCCGAACGCCGACGAGGACACCGAGGCCATCCGGTGGATGATCGAGGAGCTGCGGATCAGCTACTTCGCCCAGGGATTGGGGACCTCGCAGCCGGTCAGCGAGAAGCGGATCCTGCGGGAGATCGATCGCTGGTGGTCGGAGGCCGGCTGAGGGCCCCTCGGGTCGTCACGATCCGCACGGCCATGACGAACACCGCCAACCCGGCCAGGAAGTCGAGGGCGATGAACGTGTTCTGGAAGGCGCTGAAGTCGCTCGGCGACACGGTCGTGAAGTGCCCGATGCCGATGAGGCCGCTCACCGAGTAGACGCCGAGCAGTGAACCACCGAGGCCGCGGTTGCCCTGCTTCAGAACGCGGTAGCCGGTGACACCGGCGACGGTGAACAGCACCCAGCTGATCGGAATCATCGGCTGGGTGATGAACCCGTCCTTCCCTCCGGTGTAGTCGTCGAAGCGGACGGTGTTGTCGATGTAATGCACCACCGACAGCACCAGGGCGGTGACGAAGACACGGCGGACGACCGTCAGTTCGTCGGACCGGTTCATCGGCGGGCTCCTTTCGCTTTGACGGACTCGCCAGGCGGCGGCGGCGGCGCCAGCGCCTCCCGGGCGGCGGCGGCCAGCATCCGCCCCGTGGCCAGCAACGGCTCAGGGCTCCGCAGGGACCGGGCCAGGATGAACGCCCCTTCGAGGCCGGTGATGTACGCGATCCCGAGTTCCCGGGCTTCCTCGGCCGGCACGCCATGCGACTCCACCCAGGCGGCACAGCTGTCGATCCAGCGCTCGAAGATCTCCTCCGTCACCATCCGGAGTGGCTCGCTGGTGCTGGCGACCTCCAGCGCCACGGTCTCGATCCAGCAGGCGTCGACGTACCCGGTGGCCGCCAGGTTCTCCGCCGCCAGCGCGAACGACTGCTCGATGCCCGAGGCGAGATCGGGCATGTTCTCCAGGATCCCCTCGACCAGCATCTGGTAGCCGGCGCCCGACATGCGCAGCGCCGCGGCGGCCAACTCTTCCTTCCCTCCCGGGAAGAAGTGGTACAGCGACCCGATCGGCGCCCCGCTTTCAGCTGCCACCTGCTTGAGCCCGACGCCGGTGTACCCGTACCGGCCGTACAGCTGCGCGGCGGCGCCAACGATGCGATCCCTCGTACTCACGGCACTACCTTAGGGGGTAGTAGAACGTTCGTCTAGCCTGGCCCGTGACAGACGCTGGCCTCGAAGTGGAAAGCTGCCGGGGTGAGCTCCTCCGAGCCGTCAGCCAAGCGCACCCGGCGCGAGCCGCCCACCTACCGCCGGGTCCGTGTCGCCCATGTGGCGGCGGTGACGCCCCGACTCGTCCGTGTCACCGTCGGAGGCCCGGAGCTCGACGGGCTGGTCGTCGAGCAGCCGGCGGCCAGCGTGCGGCTGCTCATCCCCTCCCCCGGCGTTGGGGAACTGGTGATGCCAGCCTGGAACGGCAACGAATTCCTGCTGCCGGACGGGAGCCGTCCGGTGATCAGGACGTTGACGCCCCTTCGCCCCGACGCCGCCAGTCAGGAGCTCGACCTGGAGATCGTCATTCACGACGGGGGCGCCGTGTCGGCCTGGGCGCTGGCCGCCCAGCCCGGTGACCAGGCGGCCATCTCGGGGCCCGGCCGGGGTTACCCGATCGACGACGAAGCGACGGGCTTCATTCTGGCCGGCGACGAATCGGCGATCCCGGCCATCAGTCAGCTGCTCGAAGTCCTGCCCGCCGAGAAGCCGGTGCACGTCCTCATCGAGGTGGCCGACCTCGAGGCCCGACTGGACCTGCCCAAACATCCCGGCGCCGTCGTCGAGTGGTTCTGCCTCCCGGCCGATGCGCCGCCTGGCGACGCAGTGGTCGGGGCGGTCACAAAGGCCGAGTTCCCGCCCGGCACACGTATCTGGGCCGCCGGCGAGGCCGCCGCCATGCAGCGCATCCGCCGCCACCTCTTCGAAGACCGCGGCCTCACCCGCTCGGAAACATGGATCCGCGGGTACTGGAAGACGGGCCGGGCCGGCGACAGCGACGAGGACTGACAATGGCGGACAACTCGGAAGGCGTGGAGGAGGCGGCCGAGGTCCTGCAGGCCGTCATGGCGGAAGTCGGCGACCGGCCGTGCCCGGTCGAGGCTGGTGACGCCGAGGCCTGGCTTGAAGCTGCCGCCGCGGTCGTCGACGACGTTCCGCAGCTCGATATCTCCCAGTGGCTGTGCGTCGTGGCGGCTTTGACCATCTGGGGTCCGCGCACCGAGGCCGACAAAGATGCACTGGCCTCGATCGTGGCTGAGACGGAGGGTGGCGACCCCGCCGAGCTCGCCACCGTCTTTGCCACGGTCGAATCCCGCTGGCAGGCCCTGGGCGCGCTCGACGAGCACCAGCGGCTCAGCGCGCTGGGCTGGTGGGGCTTGCCCGAAGCGCTGCTGCGGGCCTGGAGCCTCAGGCGCTGAGGACCCCCAAATGCACTGTCATTGCAGCGCGTCGCGCAGCCGGGCGGAACGTTCCTTGTAGGTACGGCGGGCGGCGAGCGCCCCGTCGAGGTCCACTTCCACGAACCGCGTCTTGGACTTCGGAGCCGACTGCGCCACCATGTCCAGGTCGCCGCTGATCACCGTGGCCACCATGCAGTAGCCGCCGCCTGAGACGGCGTCGCGGTGGAGGACGATCGGCTCCGCTCCGCCGGGGATCTGGATCGAACCGATCGGGTAGGGCGCGTCGACGATGTTCGACGGGTCGCTGCCCGCGCCGAAGGGCGCCTCCCGTTCGACGAACTCCAGCTCGGCGCCCTTGTAGCGGAAGCCGATGCGGTCGGCCACCGGCGTGAGCGTCCAGTCTGTCTCCAGGAACGTGCGACGGCCCTCCTTCGTCAGGCGGTGGTCGTACAGGCCCATCACGACCCGGATCTCGCCTTCCGGGCCGAGCTGCGGACGCAGGTCGGCCGGAACTGATCGGCCCGGAATGCCCTTGGTCTCGTCCGGCGTCGGGAGCGCGTCGCCCTTCTGCAGGGGCCGGCCTTCATAGCCGCCCATGGCGCCGAGTGCGTAGGTCGAGCGGCTGCCGAGCACGGGCTCGACGGCGATGCCACCGGCGAGGCCGATGTACGCCCGGGCGCCGGCGGTGAGATAGGCGAAGTCGAGGACGTCGCCCTCGGCCACCGAAAACGCTTCCCACTGCGGCCGCTCTTCGCCGTTGATCCGGGGAACCATGTCGGCTCCCGTCACGGCCACCACGGTCGGCGACGGAAAACGGAGCTGCGGGCCCTGGTAGACGCATTCCAGCCCCGCCGCGTCGTCGGCATTGCCGACGAGCAGGTTGGCGGCGAGGAGGGAGTACTGGTCGAGCGCGCCGGACGGCGGGATGCCGACGTCGTAGTACCCGATCCGGCCCACATCCTGGATGGTGGTCGACAGGCCCGGCTGCAGCACCTCAATCGGCACGGAGCACCTCCAAAAGTGTGGCGTTGTAGCCGTCGGGATCGTCGAGGAAGGGCTGGAGGCTGAACTCGACCGGCCGCTGCCGGATGCGGTAGCGGCCGGCTTCCACCTCGCCCCGGATCTCGTCGTAGCCCGCCCGGTCGATGCCCGTGAACTTCACGATGTCGCCGGGCCGGAAGAAGCAGACGAAATCGCTGAAGTCGGGCTGCTTCTGGTTCGGGTCGTAGATCGGCGCCGGAGTGATGCCGAACATCTGGTAACCACCCGCCCCGCGGACGGAGTAGATGCAGGCAAAGCAGCCGCCGTGGCCGATGGTGAGGGCCGGCGTATCGGTTCGGGGCCGGAGGTACTTGGGCACTTCGAGCTGGCGTTCCCTGGGGACCATCTGGAACAGGAACGGGAGCCCGGCGACGAAGCCGACCATCGAGGCGAACCACGGCGACCCCGAGTGCGCCTCGACGAACTCGTCCGGCCCGGACAGGTTGTTGACCTTGGCGGCGAACTCGATGTCCGTCCCTTCGGGGCTCTGATGGCGGTCCCGGAACTTCATCTGCGTCTCGTGCGTCCAGGGGTCCTGGTAAAAGACCGGGATCTCGACGATCCGGGTCGACAGGGACAGGTCGTGGGCGTCGCCCATCTCGTCGTCGAGGCGGCGCAGCCGGTCGACCAGCGCATGGGGGTCGACGACGTCGGGGTCGTAGCGCACCTGGTACGAGGCGTTGGCCGGGCAGATGTCGAAGACGCCGTCGACCTTCTGTTCGCGCAGCGCCCGGGTGATGGCCATCACGCGGAAGTTCGCCTGGAGGCTCATCTCCTCGTCGAGTTCCACGAAGACATGGTCGTCCCCGCCCCAGCTGTAGCGGGTCCCCTGGACGCCCTCGGCGGTGGTGGTCATGGTTGGTCTCCTCCCGCGAGAGGCTTGGTCTCGAGCCACTGCTCGAGTGTTCCGGTGTGGAAGTCGGCCGTGGCAAACCATTCCTCGGCGAGGATGGCGGACAGCAACGGCACTGTGGTCTTGACGCCCTCGACAACGATCTCGCCGAGCGCCCGCCGGGAGCGGGCGATCGCCTCGCCCCGGTCGGCGCCCCAGACGATCACCTTGGCCAGCAGCGAGTCGTAGAACGGCGTGACCTCGCCACCGCCCTCGAGCCAGGTGTCAACCCGGACCCACGGCCCGGACGGCATGTTCACCTGCTCGACCGGCCCCGGACAGGGGAAGAAATCGTTCCCCGGATCCTCGGCGGTCAGCCGGAACTCGATGGCCGTGCCCCGCGGGTCGATGTCGTCCTGGGCCAGCCGGAGCCCTTCGCCGGCGGCGATGCGCAGCTGCTCGGCCACGAGGTCGACGCCGCAGATCCACTCGGTGATCGGATGCTCGACCTGGATGCGGGTGTTCATCTCCATGAAGAAGAAGTCGCCCGTCTGGTCGTCGACCAGGAACTCGACCGTGCCGGCACTGCGGTAACCGACCGCCTTGGCCAGGTCGACCGCCGCCGCAGTCATCGCCGCACGCGTCTCGGAGGAGATTCCCGGCGACAGCGCTTCCTCGACGACCTTCTGCCGGCGCCGCTGCAGCGAACACTCCCGTTCGAAGAAATGGATGACGTCGCTCCCGTCGCCCAACACCTGCACCTCGACATGCCGGGCGCGCTCCACGAACCGCTCCAGATACATGCGGGGATCGCCGAACGCCTTGCCGGCCTCCCCCGACGCCATCGGGAACTCCTTGCGTAGCCCGGCTTCGTCGCCGACCACCCGGATGCCCCGTCCGCCGCCACCCCCGGCCGCCTTGATCATGACGGGATAGCCGATCGAATCCGCTACGGCCGCCGCCTCGCCGACGTCGCCCACGGCTCCATCGCTGCCGGGGACCGTCGGCACCCCCGCCTTGTCGGCGGCGACGCGGGCTGCCACCTTGTCGCCCATCTTGTCGATCGCGTCGGCGTCGGGCCCGACGAAGGTCAGCCCCGCCGCTTCGCAGGCCCGGGCGAAATCGGCCCGCTCCGACAGGAGGCCGTATCCGGGATGGACGGCGTCGGCGCCTGCTGAGATTGCCGCCTCGACAATCGCGTCGCCCCGGAGATAGCTCTTCCCCACCGGCGACTTCCCGATGGCGACGGCGTTGTCGGCCAGGCGGACGTGGGCCGCGTCGGCGTCGGCCTCGCTGAAGACGGCGACCGTCTCGATGCCGAGGTCCTTGGCCGCCCGCACGATCCGGAGCGCGATCTCGCCCCGGTTGGCGACCAGCAGCCGTTTCACCCGCCGTCCTCGATAACGGCGACCGCCTGGCCGGCGCCCACCTCGTCCTCGGCCTCGACCAGGAACTCGACCACCGTCCCGTCCACGCCGGCGTTGACCGGATGGAAGTTCTTCATGACCTCGACGAGGCAGACGGTGTCATCCGCCTTGACCTCCTGGCCTTCCTCGACGAATGGATCACTGTCCGGGTCGGGCCGTCGGTACAAGGTGCCCGGAATCGGCGAGATGACCTCGTGGCGCGCCATGTTCACGATCCTTTCTGATCGGTCTCGCCGGGATCCTAAGCGGGCGCCCCCTAGTTGAGGTAGGGCTTGAGGGCGGTGTGGACCGCGGCCGCCAGTTCCACGGCGCCGGGTGTGTCGGAGTGGACACACACGGAGTCCGCCCGCATCGGGATCTCCTTGCCGTTGATCGACGTGGCCTTCCCCTCGGTGATCGCCCGGACGGCGCCGGCGGCGGCCAGGTCGGGGTCGTGGGAGACGTGCTCCCGGGTGATGATGAGCCCACCCTCGTCGGTGTAGTCGAGGTCGGTGTAGTACTCGGCCACGAACGGCAGGCCCCGCTTGGTGTAGACCTCCTCGTGCAGGGTGTTGACCATGCCGAAGAGCGGAACGCCGCCGAAGGCCTCGGCGGCATCGGCGACCGCGTTGGCCACGGCCTCGTCCCGCCCGGAGACGCCGTACAGCGAGCCGTGGGGCTTGATGTGGTTGAGCTCCATCCCGTTCGTGTCGAGAAACGCCTTCAGGGCGCCGACCTGGTAGATGATGCAGGCCGTCAACTCCTCGGGATTCATCTTCATCTCCCGGCGGCCGAACCCCTGGAGGTCGGGGTACGACGGGTGCGCCCCCACCTTCACCCCGTGCTTCTTGGCCAGGCGGACCGTGTTCTGCATGACCACCGGGTCGGAGGCGTGGAATCCACAGGCGACATTGGCCACGGTGATGAAGGGCATGATCCCCTCATCGTCCCCCATGCGGTACAGCCCGAAGGCCTCACCCATGTCGCAGTTGATGTCGACTCTCATGCGCGCTGCTCCTCTTCGTTTGCAATGCCGAAAGACTGGTTCACGAGTGGGAGAGGCGCACGATCGCTCACATCAGCTTGGCGCCACTCTTGATGGCCTCGCGGATGCGGAAGTAGGTGCCGCATCGGCAGACGTTGCGGATCTCGTCGAGGTCGTCGTCGGTGATTTCCCGGCCCTTGGCCCGAGCCTCGTTGACCTTGGCTACGGCGGCCATGATCTGGCCGGGCTGGCAGTAGCCGCACTGGGCGACGTCGTGCTCGAGCCATGCCTCCTGCATGGGATGCAGTTCTTTGCCGACCGTGGCCGGGAGTCCTTCGATGGTGGTGATGTCGTCGTCGGGCTTGATGTCCCTGACCGGGACCGAGCAGGGGTTGAACGCCTCGCCGTTGACGTGGCAGGTGCAGGCCTTGCAGACATTGATGCCGCACCCGTACTTGGGCCCGGTGACGCCGAGCACGTCGCGGATGACCCAGAGCATGCGCATGTCGTCCGGCACGTCCACCGTGACCGACTCACCGTTGAGGCGGAAAGTGTGTTGGGGCATCTCAACCTCCTCAGTAGGTCGGGAGCGGCGGGACGGTCGGGTAGGGCTTGAAGTGCAGCGGTTGGTTGTGTGCGACCGGCCAGTGGGTGTTCTCTCCCATGGCGTTGACGTAGGCACAGGCGGTGGCCGCCCTGGAACACGGGACAGCCGTTTCGCCCTGGCCCGCCGGCTTCTCGTTCGGATCGGGCGGCAGGATGTGGATATCGAGCTTGTTGAGGGGCACGTTCCACTGCCGGGTGTAGGCGTAGTTGTCCCAGCTGGCCTCCAGGAAGTGACCGTCCACGAGGTGCACGCTGGCCGTCAGTGCGTACGCCACGCCGTCGAGGAATCCACCCTGGATCTGCGCTTCCATTCCCAACGGGTTGACGACGACCTTCCCGGGAACGGTGGCGTACGCCGCCTTGATGACCCGCGGGCCGGTGCGCGCTTGCCGAACCTGGCGATTCACGGTCTCGGGGCGGCAGTCGAGCTGCACGATGCAGGCCGTCACCTGCTTGTGCTCCAGCCAGACGGCCACGCCCTGGCCGACACCCGGCGGCAGGTCCGTCTCCCACATGTAACTGATCTTGTCCAGCACCGTGCGGACCTTGTCGAGCTTGCCGAACTTCTTGCGGAACTCCAGCCGATCCATATTGAACTTGGCCGCCAGCTTGTCGACGAACAGCTCCTGGGCCGTGCACACCTGCTGCGAGTAGACGCTGCGCATGCTGCCGGTGTTGAACCCGTCTTGCGGCTGGTGGTCTTGGATCGTCGCATGGGTCTCAGCGTGGAGATACTGCCTGGTGTTACCGAAGTGGTAGGCCGAGCGCTGGGTCGTGTCGAACAGGAACTTCGACGTGCCCTCCCCGCTGGTCGTTGGCGCCCGCTCGGCCAGCAAAATGTCGCCCAGGCCGTGACTGAGGTCATTGCGCACGCTGACGAGCTGCTGTTCGAAGCCCGCCACGGTCGTCGGGGTCACGACGGCGCGGAGCTTGCACAGGGCGGCGGGGTGCGTGCGGCCGTGGCGGACGTCGTCGGCACGGTGCCACATCAAGTTGACCGGCTTACCCATCTTCTTCGAGGCCTCGGCGGCCTCGAGCGCGCCGTCGTAGAACAGGCGACGTCCGAACGAGCCGCCGCCGGTGATCACGTGCACGGTCACCTTGTCCATCTCCAGGCCGACGAGCTTGGCGATCTCTTTGTGGGCGGCGATCGGGAGCTTCAGCGTCGACCAGATCTCGGCCCGGTCGGGCCTGACGTCGGCGATGGCGGCGTTGGGCTGCAGGGGGCTGTGCGCGGCAAAGGCGAAGGTGTACTCGGCGTCGATCACCTCTTGACCCGCTTGCGGCTGGAGCTGCATCGCCTGGGCGGCCGCCTTCAGCCCTTGCTGGACCGTCTCGTCCGACTCCTTGTCCTTGGGCCCCGGGCCCCAGTCCACGTTCAGGGCGTTGACGGCGTCGATGCACTGGCCGAACGTCTCACCCCGTACCGCGATGCCGGAGGCGATGGGCACGACATCGGTGATGCCGGGCATGGCCTTGACCTCTTCGAGGTTGTTGACCTTGCCGACCTTGCCGTTGATCGTCGGCGGCCGGCAGACCATGCAGGGCTTGGCGTCGGGGACTTTAAGGTCTCCGGTGAACTTCTTGCGGCCGGTCACGATGTCCAGGGCGTCCATCCGCTTGGTGGGCTTCCCGACGAGGGTGAAGTCCGATTCGGCCTTGAGTTCGACCTCCATGGGCCTCGTCTGCGAGACGGCTGCCTTTGTTGCCAGTTCCCCGATGGACACGGATTTGCCGTTCGGGGCCTGGTACGAGCCCAACCGGGCCGTGATCTGGTCGGTCGCGTAGCCGAGGTGCGCAGCGGCGGCCTCGTGGAGCGCATTCCTGGCCACGGCGGCGGCGGCCCGCACGGGGTAGTAGAGGGAGTTGATGGTGTTCGACCCGCCGGTGAACATGTTGAACCCAAGCTCGGGTCGGGAATCCGACAGGGGGACCTTGACCTTCTCCAGCGGCAGGTCCATCTCCTCGGCGATCAGCATGGCGATCGCCGTGTCGATGCCCTGGCCCACCTCCGTGCGGGGGAGGGCGTAGGACACGGTCCCGTCCGGGTTCACCTCGACCTTGACGAGACCCGTCGTCGGGTAGGCGAGATCGGTGAGGAAGTCCTCGAGATCGTAGTAATCGGTGCCCTGCGGGCTGGCCGGCGTGGGCGTGACGCCGCCCTCGGCCATGGGCGTCACGCCGCTGGGCGTGACGCCGCCCTCGCCCGATGGTGCAGCAGTGGCGGGTGTCGTCGAACTGCCGCGGGTCAACCATGCGGCCGCCGCGACCGTGGGCCCGGCCACCAGGAGGCCGACGAAACGGCGTCGCTCGATGGGCGTGCTGAGTCCTGCCGGTTCAGGCTGCTCGGCGCCCGCGTCGTGGGACAAGCTGTCCGATTGCGTCACGGAATCCCCCCGTCGGTTGCGCTCGCATGGCTGCGAAGTGCTGTTGTGCGTTGCTGTTGTGCGCGCCCTAGATCCACCGGCGCTTCTTCGGCCTCGTGGCCGCTGAAGCGCACCTTGCAGATGTAAGAGCCAAATCTAGCTGCCCTGGTCAGAGTACGTAAAGATTTATGAGCCGGGCCTGTACGCCCGATACCACTCTGAGCGAGCGGGCGTCGCTCATGGATCTCCACCGTAAGGGTTTCACCCTGCGCCGGGATCACAGTGTCGCCTTGAGCGCTTTCTCGAACACCCGCAACCCTTCGTCGATCTCGGCCTCCGACACCACGAGCGGAGGCATGAACCGCACCGCCTGCGAGTACGTCCCGGCACTCATCAGGATCAGGTGCCCGTCGTTGAGGCAATGGCCGAGGATCGCCGCCACCCTGGCCGTGTCGGGGAGCCCCGTTTCCGGCGAGCGGAACTCCGCCGCCACCATCAGGCCCAGCGACCGCACCTCGGCCAACCCGGGGTCGGCCTCCGCCATCTCGGCCAATCCGGCGGCCAGCTGCTGCCCCCGGGCGGCCACATTGTCGAGGAACCCGTCCTCGGTGATGACGTCGAGCGTGGCCAGCGCCGCGGCGCAGCCGATCGGGTTACCGCCGTAGGTTCCGCCGTGGCTGCCCCGGGGCCAACGGGCCATGAGCTCCGCCGACGCGCCGATGGCCGAGATCGGGAAGCCGGACCCCAGCCCCTTGGCCAGGACGATGACGTCGGGCCGCATGCCGTGGTGCTCGACGGCGAACATCTTCCCGGTGCGGCCGAAGCCCGTCTGCACCTCATCGGCCACGAACAGGATGCCGTGCTCGGCGCAGAGGGCCGCCAGTCCCTGGAGGAACGACGCCGGAGCGGGGAGGTAGCCCCCTTCGCCCAGGACGGGCTCGATGACCACCGCCGCCGTCTCCGCCGGGGCCGTCTGGCTGGCCAGGAGGTGACGGACCTGCGCCAGGCTGGCCTCCGAGGCCGCCTCGATGTCGCCGTCGAAGGCCAGCGCCTGCGGGAAGGGAGCCACGAAGATGCCGGACGGGAGCGGGCCGTGACCCGCCCGGTAGGCCGTCTTCGACGTGGTCATGGCCATCGTCAGGTGGGTCCGGCCGTGGAAGCTCCCGGTGAAGACGATGATGTTGGGCCGGCCGGTCACCTGCTTGGCCAGCTTCACCGCCGCTTCGGTGGCCTCCGAGCCGGAGTTGGCGAAGAAGAAGGTGTCGATCGGATCGGGGCACACCTCCGCCAGTCGGGCCCCGAGCTGCTCCAGCAGGCCGTGGCGATACACGTTCACCTGGGCATGGATCAGTTGCTCCGCCTGCTGGCAGATGGCCGCCACGACCTTGGGGTGGCAGTGCCCGGTCGAGGTCACGGCGATGCCACTGGTGAAGTCGAGGTACTCCTCGCCGTCGGTGGTGGTGATCACGCAGCCCCGCCCTGACGCGACCTCCAGGTCGGTGACGCGGAACCAGACATCGGAAACGTGGCTCATCAATGCATATTTCCCCCGACGGCGCGGTCTGAAAATTGTGCGTGGCGAAGACCTCGACGCCCGCCTTTGGAGTTTTTACAAAGATCCGAACCGGGTCTCGGCCCGCAGCGCCACGTAGAGATCGGCCATCGTCGCCGGGCTCCGCAGGGACCGTCCGAGCAGCTCCTCCACCCGTCCGAGCCGGTAGCGGAGGGAGTTGGGATGGACGTGGAGGGCCTCGGCGGCCGTGTTCACGTTCTGCTCGGCGGCCAGGTATGCGGCCAGGGTCTCCAGGAGCTGCGGGTGGTCCCGGAGCGGGTCGAGAATGAGATCGACCCGGGCCCGGAGCTCGACCGGGTCGGCCGCCGACAGCAGGACGTCGATGAGCTCGAAGTCCTCGAAGCGGAGCACCTGGCCGGCGGCCGCGCCCGTCCGGTCGAGGAAGTCGAGGGCCAGGCGGGCGTCGCCGCGGGAGTCGACCAGCCGCGACGGGCTCTCCACCGACCGGCCGATGGCGGCCCGGACCGGGACGCCGGCGGCGGCCAGGTTGGCCGTCCAGGCCTCGAACAGCTTCCCCTCACCCTCGACCACCATGGCCACGTGCCCGTTGTGGAGGCCGAGCAGGTGCGGCGTGCCGATCGCCGCGGCCGAGTTGGCCACCAGGCGGAGGGCCTCGTCCCGGTCCGGGCCCACCGACAGGAGCGCCACCCGCCACGGCCCTTTGGCCACGCCGAACAGCTCGAGGCGTTCTTGCGACACCTCCCGGGCCCGTCGCTCGTCGAGGAGGTCGTTGAGCAGCTCCCCCCGCCGGACGCGCTCCTCCATGATCCGCACGTCGTGGGCGAGGTCGATGAGGCGCAGGAGGCGCTCGGCCACCTCCACCACGGGCCCGGCCAGGACCGAGGTGACCTCACCGGGCCGCCCGGCCAGGGCCAGCCAGAAGCGCAGCTCGCCCTCGACGAGGATGGGCGAGGCCGCCACCTCCAGCCCGTCCGCCGAGAAGACACCGTCGCAACCGCCCCGCCCGGCGATCTCGTCCCAGATGGCGCCGACCGGCACAGTCCCGGCGTCGGCCACCACGGCCCCGCCGGGCCGGAAGAGGACGGCGCCACCGACGATCGTGGCCAGCCGCCCGACGAGGGCCTCCTCCGGCTGGCTCTCGCCCATCGCCCCGAGGAGAGTGTTCTGCAGCGCCACCGTCCGCTTGAGCGAGGAGAAGTCATCGCTCAGGTAGGAGCGGTTGATGAAGGCGATGATGTCCCGGAAGGGCACCTCGAACGGCACCTCGAAGACCGGGAAGTCCCGGGCCCGGGCCTCTTCCAGCAGCGCCCGGGGGGTCGACCGGAACACGAGCCCCACGCCGAACCCGAGGGCGGCCACGCCCCGGGCCTCCGACTCCGCTACCAGCTGGCGCTGGAGGTCGGGGTGCCCCCGGAGCCGGACACCGGTGGTGAGGAGGATGTAGTCCCGGGCGGTCAGCTCCTCGGGGCGGTCGGCCTCGACGGTTTCCGCGCCCGCCACCGGTCGAGTCAGAGCCGCCGGTGACCCCGCGCGGAGCACCAGCCCGAATTCCTCCTCGCTCACCACCTCGGCGAGGGTCAGGCTCACCTCGCAGAGAGTAGTGGCCTAGTGGTCCCGGGGCATGGGCGGGCAGGCGGACGCCAGCATCGGATAGGGGTCGTCGGCCCCGCCGCCCAACGGATGGAACTCGAAGTGCAGGTGGTAGGCGCTGGCGTTCCCTGACGCGCCGGTGAGGCCGATCAGCTCGCCCTGCTCGACGTGGCGACCCTGTTCACCGATGACACGCATGAGGTGCATGTACACGTATGTGTGGCCGTCGTCACCGAGCAGGAAGAGCGTCAGCCCGCCGCCGCCCCAGAATTTGGTCTCGAACGTCCCGGGCACCACCGCCACCTGCTCCGAGCCGCGGGGCGCCAGCAGGTCGACGCCGGAGTGCCCGCGCCCGGCCCCCATCCGGTCGCCCCACTTGAACGGCCCGTTGAGGGGACAGACGAATCCGAGGGGTAGCGGGGCGGGGGGTCCGGCCCGGTCGGCGGCCTGCCCCCGGCTCGTCCGCTGGGCGGCCCGGGCGGCCGCCTCCGCCTTGCGCTGGGCGGCCCGGGCCTTGCGCTCGGCCGCCTCCGCCAGCTTTCGCTGCCGCGCCTCGTTCCGCTCCTCGGCCACGAAGGCCGAGAACCGCCCGGCGGCCGCCTTCCGCTGGCCGTTGAGGGCGCTGAGCGCCACCTCCTGCTCCCCCCGCTTCTCCTTGAGCTCCCGGCGGTCCTCCTCGATGTGGCGGGCGGAGTCACCGAGGTTGCGGACGGCGGCGCCGGCCAGTTCGTTGACCCCTCCGATGAGCTGGGCCCGGCGGCCGGCCTCGAGGACGTGATCGCCCCCGTCACCGACGCCGTCCAGCCACTCGAGGGTGGAGTCGTGCATGTAGAGGGCCACTGCGCCCCGGGTGGCCAGCGATCGCAGCGCCGCCTGCTGCTCGTCGACCCCGACCAGCCGCGCCTCGATCCGGGCGATCTCGGCGGCGAGGCGGTCAACCTCCGCTTTGGCCTTGCGGTACCGGGAGTTCGACTCCTTGACGTCCCGCTGGAGGTCGGCCCGTCCGGGCGCGCCAGGATCCGCACCTTCTCGGGCCAGGGCCGGGGTTACCGCAGCGCTGAGGCAGGCGAACGAGACCAGCCAGGGGACAAGGGGTCGGTAGTTCACGGCGAAGCCCGGGAAGTTAATCGCCCCCGCCCCGACCAGCAATTTCCACAACGGAACGGGACCTTGAGGTCGCTCTCGGCGCGCAGAATTTGCGGGAATGCAGGAGACCCCGATTAGGTTTCAGTCCACTGCTACTCGATCGCCAAACGTGCTGGTCGAGGCCCCCTACCTTTTCCGAAGCTTCGGCGCGGGCGAAAGGAGATTGCCCTTCGAGAATCCCCGGGCTCTCGTCTGCATCCGTCTGGACATCGACGTCCCCCATTGGCGCGAAAGCCTCAGGCTTCGCGACGTGCATGCAACTGACGGTTGCCCGCATTCCAAGCCACACCTGAAGCCCTCCGGGTTTTTACCCCACCGAGACCAGAGGTCTCGGCGGGGGCCCCAAGGCCTGACTTCAAGGAGGCGCAAGATGCGCAACCTGCTTCGCCGTAGCTCCCTGCTCATCGTCGGCTTATTGCTGACAACCACGCTGCTCGGCAGCGACCTCTCGGCCGAACCGGCCGGGGCGTCGACACTCCGCCCCCGCCCGACGACCGCTTCCGGCGGTTCCGTGGCCCGTCGTTCGGCCGTTCGGCGCCCGTACCTCAAGCCCCGTCGCGGGGTCACTCGGCCGTACCGGGCGCGGGGGTCCCGGTCAGCCGTCCGGCCTCGTGTGGTGCGCCCCAAGGCCGTGCAGGCCAAGGCCATTCCCACCGGCGACGTGTGGGCCCGGCTCCGCCAGTGCGAGTCCGGTGGCAACTACAGCATCAACACCGGCAACGGCTTCTTTGGCGCCTACCAGTTCGTGCCGCGGACCTGGCGCGGCCTGGGGTTCCCCGGGATGCCCCACCAGGCCCCGCCGGAGATGCAGGACGAAGCCGCCCGCAAGCTCCAGGCCCGCAGCGGGTGGGGCCAGTGGCCGGCGTGTTCCCGGCGACTCGGGCTGCGCTGAGGAACGTCCCCTGCGTCAGGCAGGCTTCGTGGCCGTGAAGCAGAACTGGGTTCCTTCGAAGAAGAACTCGCCCCGTTCGGCCAGGTCACGTTGTTCCGCCAACCAGGCCGCCGCTTCGTCCCCGGTCACGTCAGCGCGACCGGGGACGAAGTCGGCCGCCATGCCCAGCATCATGACGGCGAACGATTCGGTGTCGTAGTCGACCGTGGCGAAGCTGTGGCCGGCCACGGCCACGTCGACGAAGCCGGCGGCCCGCAGGTGCGCCCCCAGCCGGCGGGGCAGCGACGGATGGGCGAGATGCTCGTCCCAGGCCGCCATCACACGCCGCATCCGTCCGGGATCCTCGCTGTGCCACCACACGGTGGCCCAGTCGACATCCCAGATGAGCGCCCGCCCTCCCGGCCGGAGCGCCCGGTGGATCTCGGCCAGGGCGACGGAGGGGTCGGGAACGTACTCCATCACCTGCACGCACAGCGCGGCGTCGAAGTCACCGTCGTCGACGGGGAGAGCAACCGCGTTGCCTTCGCGGAAGTCGACGTTGTCGTGCCCGTCGCAGCGCCGCCGGGCCAGGGTCAGCATGTCGGGACTGGCATCGACCGCCACGACGGAGCCCTTCTCCCCGATCTCGTCGAGGAGTTCGCGGACGTAGAACCCCGGGCCGCAACCGATGTCGAGGATCCGTTCTCCCGGGCTGACCGCCAGCGCATCGTGCACGTGGCGCCGGCGGCGGATCATGTCCCGCTTGTGATAGGCCTGCTCGAGGGTTCTAGCCGTCGTGGCGTCGAAGGAGATCTGCGTCATGGTCGGCGACCTTACCGTCGTCGGCCCGCAACTCGTCCTTGCTGCTGTCCACGATCTCCCTGACCGTCGGCCGCGATTCCCTGTCGGGCACCGGAACCGGCTCCGTCGGAATGGGGTCGGCCAGCAGCGTCCGCAGCGGCTGCGCCGGCCGTTCCGGGCGCTCGGCGTCCGGGCGGACCGGAAGGGCCGACCGCAACGGCCCCGGACCGGAATCGCCCCGCACCGGCCGGTGCAGTGACGGCCGGTCGGCCGACCGGGCGGCAGCCGCGGTGTCCCGCAACGGACTGATCCGGCCGGTCGGCGGCTCAGGCGCGGTCGCCGAGGGGACGGCCACGGTAACCGGCGGCTTTGTCTCCGTACGGGACCGCGACGGCGTCCAGTCAGCCGGAACGGCGTTGCCCAGCAAGGATTTCAGACTCGCCGCCGCCGGCGCTGAGCGGCCCGCCGGCGCCGACCAACCGACCGCCGGCGAGTCACCGCCGGAGCCAGACGCCAGCATGACCGGCGCAGGAGCCTCGGCCGCCCCGGGTCCGGGTGCCTCGCCGAACGACCCGAGCCCGGGGATCACCGCTGCGGCGGCCACGACCAGGCCGGCCGCCACTGACAGCGCCTTCGCCACCGCCTGTTCGCCGCAACCGGGCAGGGAAGTCGTCAGGAAGTGCGCCAGCCGCGAGGCGATGTTGCCGAACCCGGGATCACCGGCGGCGGCGCTGGACACGTCGCCGCTCACGGCGGAGTCGCGGCGCCTCCCCAGGCCGAGGCGGGCCAGGTGGAAACCGAGGACACCGCATCCGAACGACGTGCCGCCGGACCGCTCGTACTCCCGGCGCAGCGCGCCGCGGGCCCGGAACACGAGCGTTTCCGTCGCCGACATGGTGAGGCCCATGAGCGAGCCGATCTCCTTGTAGGAGAAGCCCATGACCTCCCGGAGGTACAGCACCTCGCGGTGCCGGCCCCCCAGCCGGGACCAGGCATCGGTCAGCGCCCCGTCGAGCTGGAACGGGTCGTCGCCGGGGACGGGCCGCTCGGGGAGCGCACCGGGAAGGTCGGGACGCCGGCGCCGCTGCTCGTCGACGCAGGTGTTGCGGGCGACGACGGTGAGCCAGGGCCGGACCCGCAGCGGCCGGGCATCCTGCCGGGCAATGCGATGCAGCTTCAGCAGGCTCTCCTGCGCCGCGTCTTCGGCGGCGTGGGCGTCGTGGCCCAGCAGGCGCGTACACAGGCGAACGAGCCAGGGGCGATGCCGGTCGACCAGCGTGCGAAAGGCGATCTCGTCACCGGCCCGGAGGCGGGTCAGGAGCGTGTCGTCGTCGCACTCGTCGAGTACCTCGATCTCGTCGTACGCCGGAGGCAGGATGCCGGCGCGCTGACCCAGGCTCTCGCCCTGGATCATGACCATGGGGGGTTCTCCTTTGGTGTCAGCCGCGCCGCTGCTAGGCCGCCAGACACACTCTGCCGCTTGGGGATTCGGCCCGGAACCGTTGTCTCCCTTCGCATCCGGACAATTCCCGACAAACCAGACGCCGACGCCCGACCCCAAAAATATTTCCGCTGGGACCGCAAGAAACCGCCCCGCCGGTTCCGTTCTGTCGGCAACTTCCCGCCGCTGCACCGTTCACTCCTCCGCTTCCCCGCGAAAAGCAAGAAAGGAACATCCGATGCACACCTCACGCTTCGCCCGCCGCCGCCGTCAGCTCGGTGCCGTGGTGGCAGGCCTCTGCGTCGCCGCCGGCTCCATGGGCAACATCGCTCTCGCCAGCCGCTCGGGCTCCGGGAACTCCGGCTCCGGCGGCTCCGGGTCGGGCTCCAGCACCACCATCTCGATCGAAGCCAGCGTGATGGTGCAGGCCGGCATGACGCCGATCAATGCCCGGCAGGCCGCCGCCAACCTGAACGCGGCGATCGACTCCGCCGCCCGGACCATGGCCCAAGCGGCCGTCTCCGTCACGGCTGGTCGGCCGGTGCAAACCACCGCCGCCGCCACCAAGGCGTTCGCCACCGAGGCCGACGCCGCCCTCACCGACTTCGTCGTCTCGTCCGTCGCCGGGCTGAAGGCGGCCGGGGTCGGCACCGCCAACCTGGTCAACGGCACGCTGGCCGCCCTCAGCCAGGTCGTGCGCACCATCCCCGGGGCGGTCGCCGTCACCACCGGCGCCGAGATCTCCGTGGCCGGGGGCATCGACGGGGCCAGCGTCAGCGCAGCCCTGAACCCCACCGTCGACGCGGCCATGCGTCAGACGATCAGCGGCTCGGTCCGGGAAATCCGCACGGTCCTGCGCCTTTCCCGGCCGACCCTGCGGACCGTCGGCGCCGGCGTGCGCCAGATCGTCGACGCCTCCGTTGTGGCCACCGAGCGGATCGTCCGGGCCACGGTCGACCTCGCCGCCGCCGTCGTCAGCATGACCGGCACCACACTGCAGGCCGCCCGGGCCGTGGCCGACAGCGCCGGCGCCGCCCTGAACACGGTCGTGGCGGCGGTCGACGCCACGCTCGACAGCTTGTCCGACCTGAACATCGCGGCTGAGGTCGACGCCAGCCTGGGCCTGAGCGTCCGCTGAGGCTCGCCGCGCCGAGGCACCGGTCCTCCCCCGACCGGTGCCTCGGCGCGGGTACCGTACGCCGGTGGGATCGACGCCCATCCGCCTCCTCGTGGTCGAGGATTCCGCCACCCTGGCCGAGGCATTGGTCTTCGCCCTCGGGTTCGAGGAGGGGATCGAGCCCCTGGGCGTGGCGTCGACCATCACCCGGGCGCTGGAGATGGTGGCCGCCGAGCAACCTGACGTCGTCCTCATGGACGTGCACCTCCCCGACGGCAACGGACTCGACGCCGCGGCCCAGGTTGTGGCGCTGCGCCCGGGTACGCCCGTCATCATCATGACGGCCCATGCCGATCAACTCGTCGCTCTCCGGGCCGCCGAAGCCGGGGCGACCGGGTTTCTGTTGAAGGACGTCCGCATCGCCAGGATCGCGGCCGGCATACGCCAGGCCGCCGCCGGAGCATTGGCTGTCGACCCGCCGGTGCTGGAGCAGCTGCTGGCCCAGGCGGGAGTCAGCGGGCCGGACACGCCTTCAGCCGGCGCAAGCGGTCCGGCCCTGTCCTCCTTGGAGCGGGACGTCGTGGGTCTGTTGGCCGAGGGGCTCGACACTCCGGCCATCGCCGCTCGGCTCGGCCTCGAGACGAGTGACATTCAAACGACGGCCGCCGACGCCCGCTCTCGCCTCGGCGCCCGCAGCAACCTGGAGGCGGTGGTCCGGGCCGCCCGCGCCGGCCTCCTCAACGGGGTTCCTGGCGGCGGCGCTCGGTGAGCCGGGCGGCGTAAGCCGCGGCCTCCGTCCGCCGGCTCATACCCAGCTTGCCCAGCAGGTTGGAGACGTAGTTCTTGACGGTCTTCTCGGCCAGGAAGATCGTCTCGGCGATCTGCCGGTTCGTGTACCCCTCGGCGATCAGGTCGAGGATGCGCCGCTCCTGGTCACTGAGGCCGGCCAGCTCGTCGTGCTCCGGCTTCGCCCGGAGTCGTTCGAGGAGCCTTCCGGTCAGCTGCGGGTCGATGAGCGACTCACCCCGACCCACCCGACGGATGGCGTCGACCAGGTCGCTGCCCCGCACCTGCTTGAGAACGTAGCCCGATGCCCCGGCCATGATGGCGGCGAAGAGGGCCTCGTCCTCGGCGAACGACGTGAGCATGACGCAGCGAACGTCGGGGTGGCGGGACCGCACCTCGCGGCAGACCTCGATGCCGCTCTCGGTCTCCCCGCCGAGCCGGACGTCGAGCACGGCAACATCCGGCTGAGTGGCCGGAATCCGTTCGAGCGCCTCCTCGGCTGTTCCGGCCTCGCCCACCACGGTGAGGTCGTCCTCCGCGGCGAGCAGCTCATGTACCCCACGCCGCACGATCTCGTGGTCGTCGAGGAGGAAGACCCTGGTGGTCATGGGCTCATTCTGCCCGACCAACCGGCGAGGCGAGCAGCGCTGTGCACTCGCCTATGGTCAACCCGTGACACGCCATCGCCGACTTGTCCCGCTCATCGTCGTCGTGGCCGCATCGGCCGCCTGCAACTCCGGTGACGGGCTGCCGGCGGTGAGCGGCCCCACCGCGCCCAGCCTCGAGGTGACCGCCTCCGAGATGCGCTACGACCCGGCCGGTATCGCGGTCGGCCGAGGGTCCGTTCCCGTCGTCCTTCGCAACTCCGGGACCGTGATCCACGATCTGCGGATCGAAGGGAAGCCCGCACTGCTCGTCGAGGCCTCTCCCGGCCAGACTGCCACCGCCACCTGGCAACTCGACAAAGGCCGCTACTCCATCTACTGCTCCGTGCCAGGCCACCGGTCGGCCGGGATGCAGGGCGTCCTGGAAGTGCGGTAGGGACCCGACAGGGCCAGCCCCAACGCGACGGCGCTCGAGATGTGCCAGGCCGCGTGTGGCTGCCACAGTGCGGAAGGGTGGCACAGGGCAGATCCCGACCTACCCATCATGTAGGCCGGCACGGCCAGTGCCATCCAGGCCGCGGCGGCCTTCCAGGCCGGGACGACTCCCCGCCAGCCGTCCCCCCGAAACAAGGTCAGGAGCGCTTCCCCTCCGAGCACCGCCACCAGCGCCCCGATCGAGCCGTCGTGGAGAAGATCAGCCCAAGCCGGCTGCGGGCCGTGAAAGCTGAAGCTCCCGATCCCGACGCCGACCATCGCCACACCGCCGACGAAGAGGGCGGCGCGGTGCACATCTGCCCGGGCGGACCGCCACAGCAGCGAAACGCCCACCGCCAGGTAGGCAAGGCTCGACAAGGCGTTGGCCGGCTGGGCCAGCCAACCGGGCCGCAGCCGCTCGCAGTCAGCTTCGGCCAGGGCCAGTACCAGATCGATCATCCCGCTCGACGATAACCACACCGCCGGCGCCGGTCTCAGACGACGAGGACGGCGGCACCGGTGAACCGGTCGTGGGCAAGATCGGTCAGCGCCCGATCGGCCTCGCCGAGCGGGTACGGCCGGGTCGTCACCCGCAGGCCGAGGCGACCGGCCAGGGTGAGGAACTCCTCGCCATCGGCGCGCGTGTTGGCCGTGACACTGCGGAGCTGCCGCTCCTGGAACAGGTGGCGCTGGTAGTCGAGGGGTGGGACCTCGGTCAGGTGGATTCCGGCCACGGCCAGCGTCCCGCCCCGGTCGAGGGCGGCCATCGCCACCGGTACCAGGCCGCCGGCGGGGGCGAACAGGATCGCCGAGTCCAGCGCCTCCGGCGGCCCCTCGTCGGCCGGTCCGGCCGACGCCACCCCGAGCTCGAGGGCCTGCCGTCGGGCGGCGGCCGACCGTGTGAGGACATGGACGGTGGCCCCCTCGGCCAGCGCCACCTGGGCGGCGAGGTGGGCCGAGGCACCGAACCCGTAGATCCCGAGCCGGCCGCCGGGCGGGAGGTCCGCCCGGCGCAGCGCCCGGTAACCGACGATGCCGGCACACAGCAGCGGTGCGGCAGATTGATCGTCGAAGCCGGACGGCAACCGATAGGCGTAGGCCTCGTCCACCAGCGCCCATTCGGCGAAGCCCCCGTCGGCATCCCAGCCGGTGAAGCGGGGATCGGAGCAGAGGTTCTCGGTGCCCTGCCGGCACCAGCGGCACCGGCCGCACGTGCTCCGCAGCCAGGCGATCCCGGCCCGGTCATCAACCTGGAAGCGGGTACAGCCGACCCCGACCGCGTCGACCACGCCGACGACCTCGTGGCCGGGGACGACGCCGGCCCGTCGGGGAGCGAGATCGCCCTCGGCGAGGTGAAGATCGGTCCGACACACCCCGCACACCGTCACCCGGACCCGGATCTCACCGGGACCAGGCTGCGGGACGGGACGCTCGACGGCCACCAGCGGGCCGGTCCCGACCGGACCGGGCACATCGACCGCCCATGCTCGCACGACCGTCAGTCTGGCTGACTCACCAGGGCGACGGGAGCGTTGACGACGCGGTTGCGGCCGCGGCGCTTGGCCTCGT
Organism: uncultured Actinomycetes bacterium; assembly: GCA_963723985.1. Taxonomy (GTDB): domain Bacteria; phylum Actinomycetota; class Acidimicrobiia; order IMCC26256; family BP-133; genus BP-133. The sequence goes on along the minus strand of CAVRTC010000002.1, from coordinate 220,875 downwards.
AGAGGGCGAGGTCGGCAAGCCGGAGGACCGTGGCCGCTGACGAGCCGGCCATGGCCACACCCACCGAGAGGGTGACGTTCACCGTGAGGGCGGCGCCGGTGTCGTCGATCAGGTCGAATGGTGCGGCGATGGCACTGCGGAGCCGTTCGGCGAACTCGAGGACAGCCGCCCGCTCCAGCCCGGCGGCGAGGACCACAAACTCGTCGCCGCCCCAGCGGGCCACCATGTCGTGCTCGCGCATGACCGCCTCCAACCGGGTGGCGGCCGCCACGAGGAGAGCGTCACCTACGCCGTGGCCGTAGTGGTCGTTGACCGCCTTGAAGCCGTCGAGGTCGCAGAACAGGATGGCGTACGGTCCGGTGTTGCCGTCGCCCCGTCCGGCCAGCGACCCCTCGAGCCGGTCGCACAGCAATGAACGATTGGCGAGACCGGTCAACTCGTCGTGGAGCGCCCGCCACGCCATCCGCTGGGCGGCTTCCCGCTCGGCGGTCACGTCGGTAAAGGTGGCGACGACATACTCGACCTCGCCGGCGGCGTCCCGCAACGGGGTGGTCGTGCAGGACAGCCACTGCTGGTCCCCCTCGGCACGGCAGATGCCCACCACCGTCCGGCTCTGGCCTTCCCCGGAGGCGAAGGTGGCGGCGGCCGGGAGCGTGTCGGCGGACAACGGCGTTCCGTCTTCCCGGACGCACCGCTGCCATCCAACCCCGGGGCCGAGTCCGAGCAGCTCCGCCGTGGGCGTCCCGATGATGGCGGCCGCGGCGTCGTTGGCCTCGACCATGCCCCGGTTCCGCTGGTACACCACCACGCCCTCGTCGAGGGCGGCGAGCGTCGCCCGCAGCAGCTGACCGTTCTTGTCGTCGAACATCTTCGGCCCGCTGAGCAGCGCCCGGTAGCTGCGGCGCAGCGAGAAGTAGTACAGCGCCACCCCGGCACCGACGATGTCCGACACGATCGAGTGCCAGTCGAACGCCTGCCGCATGGCCAGGCCCGACGGGCTGTCGATGCCGAACGCCGGCTCGAGCATGTGCAGCGTGTGCAAGCCGTGGTGCACGGCGCAGGTGTAGAAGATTCCGGCGGTGGCGAGGCCCAGCCGGTTCGTCCGCCACTCCCCGGCCCGGACGAGACCCCGGAGGATCAACCCCGAGATGGCGAAATAGCCCACGGCGATCACGAGGTTCAGCCCTGCGGACACCACCCATGTCACATCCCACCGCGATCGGCAGGACTCGGCGATATCTGAGGACTTCGTGGCAGCGTCAGCGCCGCACCGCTCGAAGGACAACGATGGATCGCACGAGAGGCGGCCAGTCGTCTCCGAGCCGGGCGATGGCCTCCTCGGCCACCGCGGCCCTCTCCTCGTCGGTCGGGAGCTGCTCGACGAAGGGGGCGTGCTGCGCCAAACCGAGCCGCCAGGCCACCAGCTCAGTGGTGCGCAGCCCGGGGAAGGGCACCCGGCGGTTCTCGACGTCGGCGTCGAGTTCAGCCGCCCGCGCTGCGTCCTGGGCGGCGGCGACGGTCGCCAGCTTGGGAGCGGCCTCCTCCCGGAGCCTCCGGTACCACGGTTCGGGCTCCCATCCCCGTGCGGTCAGGGCCGCCTCGACCGCAGCTTTGACGGGGTGGTCGTCGTCGGCGGCGTAGGCGGAGGCGACGAGACCCCCGCCCGGGCGGGTCACTCGGGCGGCCTCCCGGAGCCCGGCGGCCGGGTCGGTGAGGTGGTTGAGCGAGAAAGCGGCCACCGTCACGTCGAAGGCCGCCCCGGCGAATGGGAGTGCCAGGGCGTCACCCACCACGGCCGGCGGCCGCCCCGGCGCGTCGTGGGCCAGCATCCCGTAGGCCGCATCGACGGCCACCACCCGCTTGGCGCCGGCGGCGAGCAATGCCCGGGTGGCGGCGCCGGTGCCAGCCCCGAGGTCGAGCGCCTCTCCTCCCCTGGCCGGGGCAGGGAGCGCCGCCACGACAACCTCCGCCAGCCGGTCGTAGATCCGGCCCGGCCCGCCCTGCCAGGCGGACCCGGTCGCCGAGTACGCCGCGGCGGTGCTCGACCCTGTCACAGGAACCGTGCCCCGTCTCGGGCGGCGGCGCACCACCAGCCCAGCTCGTCGTCGCCGCCCAGGGCCTTCTCCCAGCCGAACTGGACCAGGGTGCCGAGGAGCGCCAGGCCCAGCTGTCGCTCCCACCAATCGGTGGTGTCGATGCCGTGGCGCTCCAGGGCGACCCGGAACGCCTCGATGGTCTCCTCCTTGGAGACGGGGAGCTTCTCCCGGTTGAGGGCGATGTACCAGCTGAGCTCGTGGGCGGCGGGGCCCTCCCCTACGTAGGCCCAGTCGACCAACACCATCCGACCGTCGTCGGCGATTCCCATGTTCGACGCCTTCGGATCTCCGTGGAGGAGGCACGAGGGGGTGGAGCGCAGGGCTTCGGCCAGCGGCGCCGAGTCGTGCCACAGCTCCTTGATCACGGACCCGTGTCCCCCGGGGCGCCCGTTCCCAGAAGCGGGTCCAGCCCTCGGCGGCGATGCGCGGGACCGGCTCCGGCCAACCCAGTCCGGCCTCGCCGTCCAGGGCGGTCCGGTCGAAGTAGGCCCAGCGGACGGCGTAGGGCTGGAGTCCCGGCCCGCCCTCGCCGTCGTCACGGAACCCCCACGTGGAGGCACACCACCCCGCCAGGCGGTCGATAAGCAGGTCGTGCTCGTCGGGCCGGAACGGGGAGCCGTCGACGACGACCAGATCGGCCGAGACGTCCCGCATGAGAAGAGCCGCCCCCCACCCGTTCCGACCTCCCCCGGTGGCGGCTCCGGCCACGGTGTGGTCGACGAGATCGGGGGCGGAATCGAGGAGGCCGGCGGCCCATGCCCGGACCGCCCGGCATCCGATGTCACCCGTCGTACGCATCAGGAAGTCGTCGTCGACGTGCAGGTACTTGAGGATGTGGGCCCGCCCATCGATCCACACCCGCTCGAAGGCGGAGCCCGACCGGCCATCGGGGTTCACGAACGGCTCCCTCCGTTCCGCCCCCGCCAGCAGGTCATCGACTGAAGCGGCTACCCGGTGTCTATCGGCACGGTGCACGGCGACCATCATCACCGCGGCGCGGTCATCTCGGCCAGCCCCACCGAGTCCCGCTAACGTCGGCCGGTGAAGCCGGCGCGGTCGACACCGCACACCAAACGTCTGGTGGCCGTCCTCATCGTGGCGGCCATCGTGCCGGGGGCCGCTTGGTGTGGCGGGCGGCGTCCGGCGGTGAGTCCGGGCCGGAGCGGCTGACGGTGGCGCAACTGGTATTCGGCCAGGAGGACTACAGCGGCCGGCGCGCTCCGCACCGGCGGGGTGGTCCAACGCTTCGGGCCGGAAGACGGTGCGCTCCGCCTCCACTACGTGATTGCCGACGACGCCGACAACCGGGTGAGGCTCGACGGCGGTGACCCGGCCCGCTTCGTGGGACGGGCGGTGGAGGTCGTCGGCCTTTTCCGCCTGACCGAGTCCGTCGGGCGGACCATCGACGTCGAGACCATCGAACCGAACTGAGACACCAAGACTGAGCCGCGACGGAGCCCGCTCCGGCCGGCAAGCAGGAGGCCCGGGTGGGGTACCCGGGCCTCCTGTGGCGCCTGCTTACTTCGCAGGTCTTATGAGCAGCCGCTGGTGGCTCCGCAGGAGGAGCACACGTAGCAGCTGCCGGCCCGCTGCATCTCCATCCCGCAGCCGTAGCAGTACGGGGCGTCGATGCGGCGGGAGCCTTCCGGGACGGCCGCCGCCCGGGGCCCGGCGGGAGCGGGCGGGGCCTCGGCAGCCGGCGGCGGGGGCGGCGACGGCCGGTCGGAGGACGGCCGGTGCTCGGTCAGGTCGAGGCTCAGGTCGGGGGCGGGCGGGTCGAGGTCGACCGACGACTCCCGGCCCGTCGACGCCTCCTCCACGCCGGGCAGGGTCGGCTGGGACCGCTCCCCCACCGTGCGGATCCCCATGTCGATCCGCTCCTCGTAGGACAGGTACTCCACCGCCAGCCGGCGGAAGATGTAGTCCACCAGGCTCGAGGCCAGCCGGATCTCGGGATCGTCGGTGATCCCGGCCGGCTCGAAGCGCATGTTGGTGAACATGTCCACGAAGGCCTTCAGCGGCACGCCGTACTGGAGACCGTGCGACACCGAGATGGCGAAGGCGTCCATGATCCCGGCCAGCGTCGACCCCTGCTTGGCCACCTTGAGGAAGATCTCGCCGGGCCGCCCGTCCTCGAACTCGCCGACGATCACGTAGCCGTGGCAGTCGGCCACCCGGAACGAGAACGTCTTGGAGTTCCGCCGCCGGGGCAGCTTCTGGCGGACGGGCTCCTGGAGCACGATCGTCTCCACCACCCGCTCGATCTTGGTTTCGACCGGCGCCGAGGCCGAGTCGCTCTTCTGGACCGACAGCGGCTGGCCGACCTTGCAGTTGTCGCGGTAGATGGCGATGGCCTTGATGCCCATCCGCCACGCCTCGACGTGGAGGTCCTCCACGTCCTCCACCGTGGCCTCCTCCGGCATGTTGATCGTATTGTGGTTCACGATCCCGTTGCCGACGAAGGCGTGCGTCACCGGTACCGAGAGGTCGTACACCTCCCGCTCACCGGCCGAGGCCACCCGCTCCACCGGGCTGAAGTGGAGGCCATCGGCCACCACCGTGTTCAGCCAGTCAGGCAGGGAGACGCCGGGGATGGCGGCCACGGCGTCGAGCGTCACCCGGGTGACATGGCGGAACTTGGCGTCGCGCAGGAAGGCGAACTCCTCCCGCTGCTCGGTCGGCACCAGCAGGTACAGCTCCCGGGGCGACAGATTCGGCACGAAGTCACCGGCCGAGCCCGGCAGATCGCGCCCGACGAACACCTCAGCCGCCTGGGCCACGGTCTGCGGATCGGCCGGCGGCACCAGGTCGAACAGGTCGCGAGCGGAGTCGCCGCTGACGACGACCTCGCTGTCGAGCCGGCGGTGCACCACACCGAGGTTGGTCAGGACCGACTGGAGGTCGTCGAGCAGCGGGACCGACGGCAGCCCGATCGTGACCGTGGCGGCCCCGGCCGTCCGGGCCACGCCGACGGTGGCCAGCAGCCCCTGGAGGTAGGCCAGGACCATGTCGCGGGGTGAGGCCAGGACCGACGTCGGGATCCGCCGGTAGGCAGCCTTCTCGGAGCCCGCCACGAACTGCAGGAAGGCCACGGCCGTCTCCGACGTCACCGCCACCTGCGGGCACCGGCTGCCACCCTGGGGGAGACCCCCGGCCCCCCGCCGCCGGTGACGACCCGGGCCTCGAGCCCGAACAGGCTCCGCCAGGCGCCGGCCAGGCGGTCGAGCACCGCCGGCGCCGGGTGGCTGATCGTCACCGTGGCCGTCGACTCCGACACCCGGCCGCTGGCGGCGAAGGCCCCCAGCAGGAAGGCCAGTTCGTTGCTCATCTCGGCCGGCACCTGCCAGGCGTCGGCCACCTCGCCGGCCTCGAAACCGTCGAACTGGGCCGGCAGCAGCGACCACAGCTCGGCGCCGTAGCGCAGCGCCACCGACTCGCCTTCGGCGATCTCGTCGAGGCGCCGCCACACGAGCCCGTCCTTGCCGGCCACCAGCAGCCGGTGGTTGGGTGTGCCGACCACCTTGTGCCCGGAGCGCAGCACGACCTCCCGCACCGGCCGCAGGCCGCCGTAGTAGAAGGCGTCGGTCTTGCGGACGCCGTCGAGCGACGCCACCTCGATCACCTCGTCGCGGAAGCTGTCGGGCCGCTCGCCCTGATACAGGCTCCCGATCCGGACGAGTCCGTCGCCGGTGGAGACGAGCGTCTCGCCCACCACACACTTGCTGATGGCCCCGGAGATGAACGGCTGCACGGCCGCCATCATCTTCACGTGCCCCATGTAATGAATGGAATTGTCGCCCATGGCGCAGGCGAACACCGGCAGGTCGTCGACCCGCAGGGCCGGTGCCCCGATGATCGTCTTGTGCTCGTCGATGTAGGCGATGATCTGGGTGACCTGCTCCGCCGAGTACCCGAGCCGCCGGAGCGCCCGCGGCACGGTCTGGTTCACGATGAACATCGTCCCGCCACCGACGAGCTTCTTGGCCTTGGTCAGCGCCAAATCGGGCTCGATGCCGGTGGTGTCACAGTCCATCATCAGGCCGATGGTGTTGTGGCTCACGAACCCGTTGGCCACGTAGGTCACGTTCTCCGGGACGGAGAGGTCGTAGGTGAACTCCTCGTCGCCCAGCTCGGCGCTGGCCACGCGATCGAAGAAGAAGCTGGCCCGGACCGCCTGCGCCGCGCCGCCGGTGTCGACCGCCCTCGCCTTCCGGGGCGAGATGAAGCCGACCTCGTCGAGCCAGCGGCCGTTGCTCGTCTTGCTGAGGAGACGCAGGGCCGTGCGGCGCGGCCCCCGCCGGCCCCCGGTGAAGCTGCGCGTGGTGACGAAACCCAGAGCCAGCAGCAGGGTCTGCACGTCGTGGGAGAACGGGACCGAGCCCGTCCTCCACGACGGGTAGCCCCCCGTCACCGTACCCTCGGCCTCGTACAACCCCCGTAGGAACGCCCGGTAGACCTCGGGGTCGTTGCTGTGCAGCACGGCGTCGGGAATATGGGGCGCCGGAGCCTCGCCGGTCTGGTCATCGGACGGGCCGTGCTTCGCCAGCGCAGCGGCGTGCCACCACTCCGCCAGCCGCACCGAGTTCAACTCGACGGTCGTGCGGCCCGGCTCCGGCCGGCTGACAACGGCGATCCCGAACAGCGACTTGGCCAGCCGCTCGAGATGGTGGACCACGTCGTGGTCGCCCCCGGCGACTCCGAGTCGTAGACCCTTGGCGTGCCAGGCGCCGTCGCCCATGAAGTAGCCGACGAATTCGGCCAGGTCGGCCGTCATGTGGCCCGGGGCGGTCAGATGCCGCTCCCCTCTCCGCTGGCTCCCCGTCGGCAGCGGCGGCAGCGAAACGAGCTGAGGATCGCCGAGCTGCTGACCGACGGACAACGGAATCATGTCGCCGGGGCGGAGGTCGGCGAAGCGGCGCCATTCCCACCTTCCGCCTTCGGCGACGACCTTGACGCGGTGATTGGTCGTTCCCTGGATGCGGTAGCCCCGCTTCGTCCGGATATCGACCACCGGCTCGAGACCGTTGACATAGAAGCGGGTCGCCCGCTTCGGCCCGTCGTCGGTCAGGACGCTGAGCGCCAGCTCCTGCCACTGCGGCCCGCCGGGGTCGCCGAGGGACCGGAGCCGCACCAGCCCCTTGTCGGTGGCGATCAGCGAACCACCCACGAGGCACCCGGTCGGTGCCAGCACCGAAGCCTGCGAGTTGCGGATGCCGTGAACCTCACCCTGCTCGACGGCCTCCTCCCACGCCTGGTGCGCAGCCGAGAGCAGGTCGTCGGGCACCGAGCGCGGCGTCGATGGCGTCGACCTCGTCGCGGTGCATACGCAGGACGTTGAGCATCGGCTCCCGGTTGTCGGCGTAACCGGCGTGCGGCCCCATCCGACCGGCGGTGCGGGCACTCGTGGCGTAGGCGTGACCAGTCATCAGCGCGGTGATCCCGGCCGCCCAGGCCCGACCGCCGTCGGAGTCATAGGGCAGGCCCTGGGCCATCAACAGAGCGCCGAGATTGGCGTAGCCGAGCCCGAGCTGGCGGAACCGGCGGGTCGTCTCGGCGATCTTCCGGGTGGGGTAGTCGGCGTTGCCGACGAGGATCTCCTGCGCCGTAAAGACCACCTCGACCGCCGCTTTGAAGCTCTCGACGTCGAACGTGCCGTCGTCGTTGAGGAACTTGAGCAGATTGAGGCTGGCCAGGTTGCAAGCCGAGTTATCCAGTGACATGTACTCGCTACAGTTGCGTACAACAACCCCGTCAACGACATACGAGTGGTTTCGCGGCTCGCTGAGGTTGTAGGTGAGCTCCACACCATCTTCGCTGCACTCAACGAGGTGCGCCGTCGTCTTCGTTTCGTAGAACTCGCGGTTCAGGAGGAGTGCAGAGAGCTTCTCGTGCTTGGCCGGAACCGTAAAGCCGATGAAGCCGGCGAACCGCTCGATCGACTTGTTGGCGATCCGGAGGTCGTAGAGCGGCTTGCTGGTGTACGTCGCCTCAGTCCCGTCCTTCCGGGCGTAGGGGAATCCTTCGATGCCGCCCTTCCGGGTGGCGTAAATCCGGCTGAAGATCCCGAAGCTCGAAAGCAGCCGCTGCGCGCCCTTCAGCAGTTCTTTCGAGGATGAACCAAGCCCGATGTAACGGCTGTTCTCGCCGTCGTAGACGCACCCGTCCGCATCGAACAGCCCCCGCAGGAACCCGGCGACGATCTCGGACGGCGCCTGCTCGATCGCCCAGGGCACCTTCTTCTCGGACGCCTTCGAGTGCTCGATCCCCAGGGCCTCCAGGAATCGTGCGATCACCCGCCGGCTCTGCCGGAGTTGCAGCGTTCCGTTCTTCTGGACCGAGGGTTTCGGCGCCCGGTCACCGTTCATCCAGCTGAGCAACTGGAGGTGCTTTGGCAGGATCGCGTCCTGGTCGTCACCGCCGCCGTACACCGTGCTGACGACGTTCCCGGAGATGCAGCCGTCGCCAACGAGCCAGCCAAGATAGTGGGCGAATTCGTCTGTCCACTTCTCGGGCAGCCTCATACTCGCCATGCGGTCGCCCTTGACCGTGTAAGAGCGCACATCGCTCGACACCGGGATGCGCCAATCGGCGTTCACCGCCGGCGCCGGCAGGTCGAGGACCTTGACCTCGTCGGAAGGCAGAAGCTCGCGGGCCTCGACATAGCCCCGGTTCACCGTGAAGATGCGGTGCTTCGGCGTGCAGCGCAGTTCCTGGCCGTTGGAGAACTCGAGCTTCACGACCTCGTTGAGGCCGGTGATCATCACGGCGTCCGGAGTCGTGATGAGCATCTGCTCCGCCGGTTCCGTGGGGTTGGTCGCGTCGTGGGTGTAGACGCCGAAGGTCTCCCCCTGACGCACCCGGTCGATGAGGTCCTCGAAGCGGATCAGGCCCTTGTCGGTGTGGACCCGGGCGGAACCGGGGAAGCACGGGTTGCTGGCGTTGATGCGACCGGTGTTGGCGGCCGTGTGCCAGCGGTTGATCGTCGTGTCGAACTGCATGCCGGGATCGGCGCACTCCCAGGCCGCTTCGGAGATCTCCCGAAGCATCTTGCGGGCCCGCACCGTCTTCAGCGGCTCGCCGTTTTTGACCGCTCGAAGGGCCCAGTCGCGGTCGTTGACCACCGCCTCCATGAAGTCGTCGGTGACCCGCACCGAGTTGTTGGCGTTCTGGTACTGGATCGAGTGGGAGTCGGTGCCGTCGAGGTCCATGTCGAACCCGGCAGCGGCCAGCGCCCGGGCTTTGCGCTCCTCGACGGCCTTGCACCAGATGAACTGCTCGACGTCGGGGTGGTCGACGTTGAGGATGACCATCTTCGCCGCCCGGCGGGTCTTCCCCCCGGAGTTGTGCGTCACGGCGTTGTGGACGAGGTACTCGTGCACGCCCTCGACGGTCAGGTCGTAGGTGACGTCGTCTTCGTCGGCCTCGACCGCCACCGGCACGTAGATCTCGTCGCCGTGGGCGAAGCGGGCCAGAGGCCCGTCGAGCTCGCTGGGGAAGGACTCCTGCACCGCCGCCGCCCGGGCCAGGCTCATCCCGTACGGGCTGCCGTCGTGGCGGTAGGCGCAGATTGCGGCCCGCAGCGCCGGCCGTTCGAAGCCGATGCGCTCCAGTTCGTGGTCGACGTGGGGGAAGAACCAGTTCGCCTCGAAACCCGAGGGCCGGCGCACCGCCGCCTCCAGCAGTCGGGCCTTTCCTTCGGAAACGAACCCGACGAGCTTGGCGAAGCGGCGGACGCCTTCAACGCCGACGATCCGAACCCGGTACAGACCGTCGGGACCGCTCGTGGGGGCGGCCCCGGCGTCGGCCGGGTCGGCGTCGAACGCCGCGCCCCGGCCCTTGGCCGGGGTGGGCGGGACGGCCTGCGTGATCTTGGACGGGATGCCGATCGACAGCAGGAGCCGGTGGGCGGCCAGCGCCACGTTGCGGCGCTTGGACCACAGGGTGGGAACGCCGTGCTGAACGTGCCCGTCGGACTCGAAGAGGCCGGCCAGGAAGGCGGCCCGGACGGCGGCCGGCGACGATCGAACGACACGCGGGATCGTCTGCGATCCGTTGCGCCACAAGCCGTTCACCTGCAGGAAGCGGGCCACTCGGGGCGGGCAGACCGTGGCCGGCGGCGCTGCGTCGCCGCCGCGGGTGATCCGCGCCGCGCTACCCTCCCGGCCGAACACGCTCTGGGTGAAGGCCCGGTACCGCTCGACCAGCCCCTTGTCCTCCCCGTCGAGGTGGACGTTGAGCGCCCCGCTCCCGTTGAGCGGCTTGAGTCGGCCCTCGCCGTGGGCCCAACCGAGCCACACGGCGAACGCCTCGTCGAGCACGCTCGGCAGCGCCGCCTCGCCGGCGCCGGTGGGCTCCTCCGGCTCGAGGCGCTGGAGGGCCCCGAAGTCGGTGTGGGCGAGGTCGACCATCACGTAGTCGTCGGGCCGCAGCCGGCCGGCCTCCCGCCACACCTCGCCCTCGGCGCCCCGCACCCGGAACTTGTGCTCCGGGGTGCAGAGGATCTCGTCGCCGAGGCCCGTCCGTACCTTGACCAGTGGACGGATCCCGTTGTCGTGGACCTCGAGGACGGTCTTCAGGCCGTGCCGGGTCAGCACCTTCCAACCGGGAGCGACAGCCCGGATGGGGACGACGCCGTGATCGGTCACGAGGTCGGTGTCGGCGTGGAGGCACTTGATGGTGCCGGCCGACGTGTCGGCGCCCCGCATGAAGCTGACCGGGCCGCTGGCCGTGCCGCCGCCGGCCAGAGCCTCCATCGACGACCGGATGTTGGAGAGGTTGATCCCGGAACCCGAACCCCCCTTGAAGATCGTCCCTTCCTCCACGTACCAGTTGAGGATGGCCGACATGGTGTCGTCGACGGCGAGGATGAAGCAGGCCGACGCCTGGGCCGGGACGCCCTTCACTCCGATGTTGAACCACACCGGCGAGTTGAACGCCGCCTGCTGGTGGACCAAGAGGTACTTGAGCTCGTCGCGGAAGGCGTCGGCCTCGGCTTCGTCGAGGAAGTACCCGTCGCGCACGCCCCAGTCGGCGATGGTGTCGGCCACACGGTCGATCACCTGCCGGAGCGACGACTCCCGTTCCGGGGTGCCGAGCTGCCCCCGGAAGTACTTCTGGGCCACGATGTTGGTGGCGTTCTGCGACCACGTGACCGGGAACTCGACTCCGGGCTGGAAGAAAGCGTCGCCACCGGACTTGTAGTTGGGGATCCGGGCGTCACGGCGCTCCCACTCCACCGTGTCGTGGGGGTGCTCCCCCGCCCGGGTGAAGTGCCGGCGGATGCCGATTCCCACCTGATCCGGCGCCATCGCCATAACGGCGTACCTCCTCGCGAATGCCGACCCTGGATGCCGCTCCGAAACCCGGTCCTTCCGCTCCAACCACAAGATGTAGTGGTCTGCTGGGGGGAGGACCACGAGATCAGGTGTAATTACAGCATTCTAATTACATAGGCGTCAACTGAGGACCCCGGGTGAAGCGGCAGGTCAGAAGGCGTTCGCGATTGTTTGCAAATGTGCATCCGTGCACAAAGTCGCCAACGGTTCAGGCGCTCGGGCCGGCACCCTTCGGGATGGTGGTCTTCTGGAGCAGACCCACCTCGCGCTCGAAGTCCGTGACGTCCTCGAAGCCCTTGTAGACGGAGGCGAAGCGCAGGTAGGTGACCGGATCGAGGGCACGCAGCTGGTCGAGGACGGCCTTGCCCACCACCTCGCTCCCCACCTCCGGGCCCAACTCCCGCACCTGGTCCTCCACCGACGCCGCCAGGGCCACGATGTCGTCCTCGGTGATCGGCCGGTTCTTGGCCGCCCGCCGGATCCCGTCGAGGATCTTGATCCGCTCGAACGGCTCCCGGATCCCCGACCGTTTCACCACCACGAGGTGCGCCTCTTCCACCCGCTCGAACGTGGTGAAGCGGCGGCCGCAGGCCAGGCACTCCCGCCGCCGGCGGGTGGCGGCGCCGCCCTCGGCCATGCGGGAGTCGATGACCTTGTCGTCCATCGACTGGCAGGCCGGGCAGCGCACGAAGCCACGGTACCGGCCCGGATTTGTCCCGTCCTCACAAACGTATGTTTGCACCGAACGGCCATTCGTGCTACGGTCCCGGCACTGACCCACCGAGGAGGCTGGCATGAAGGACCTCACCCCCCGGCAACGTCAGATCCTCGAGTTCGTCGACGAGGAGGCACGGCGCCGCGGCTACCCCCCCAGCGTCCGGGAGATCGGCAAAGCCGTCGGGCTCACGTCAACGTCGACGGTGCACGCCCACCTGAGTGCTCTCGTGGCCAAGGGCTACCTGCAGCGCGATCCGACCAAACCGCGGGCCCTCAATGTCCAGTTCGAACCGTCCTCGGGGTCGAACCTGGAGCGTCGGCCGGTCCGCCATGTCCCGCTGGTCGGTGACGTGGCCGCCGGTACCGGCGTCTTGGCCGCCGAGAACGTCGAGGAGGTCCTCCCGCTCCCGGCCGACTACACGGGCGAGGGGCCGGTATTCATGCTCCGGGTGCGGGGCGACTCGATGATCGAGGCCGGCATCTTCGACGGAGACCACGTCATCGTCCGGCAGCAGCCGACGGCGGAGAAGGGCGACATCGTCGTCGCCGGCATCCCGGGCGAGGAAGCCACGGTGAAGATGTTCGCCCGCAAAGGCGACAAGATCGTGCTCCGCCCGGCGAATGCTGCCATGGTCGACCTCGTCTTCCGGCAGGACGAGGTGTCCATCTACGGCAAGGTGGTGTCTCTGCTCCGTCGCTACTGATTCAGGAACGCGGCCAGCGCGGCGAAGCAGCCCTCCACCGAGGCCCGGGTGACGTGCTCCCCGGCGGTGTGTGACACCTCGGGATCGCCGGGCCCGAAGTTCACCGCCGGGACGCCGTGGGCGGAGAAGCGGGCCACGTCGGTCCAGCCGAGCTTGCAGCGGACGGGCAGGTCGAGTCGCCCGGCGAACTCGGCCACCAACGGATGGCTGAGGTTGGGATGGGCGGCCGGTGACACCGACGTCAGCGCGATTTCGTCGGCGCCGTCGAGCAGTGCCCGCACCTCCGCCTCGGCGTCCTCCAGGGTGAGGGCGGGGGCGTAGCGGCGGTTGACCGACACCGTGCACCGATCGGGGACGACGTTGCCGGCCACGCCGGCCCGTACATTGACCACCGACAGCGCCTGGCGGAAGAGGAGACCGTCGACTTCCATGGGCTCCGGCTGGTGGTCGGCCAGGCGTTGGAGCACCGGGGCGGCACGGTCGACGGCGTTGACGCCCTGCCACGGCCGGGCGGTGTGGGCCCGGCGGCCGTGGAAGGTGGCGTCCAGGCGGATGGAGCCCTGACAGCCGGCTTCGAGCCACAGGTCGGTCGGCTCGAGGAGGACGGCGAAGTCCCCCGCCACCAGGTCGGGCCGTTCGGCGAAGAGCTTGCGCAGACCGTTGTGCTCGTCGGCGATCTCCTCCGCCTCGTAGAAGACGAATGTGCAGTCGAACCGGCTGTCGGCCGCCACCTCCTCGGCCAGCCGGAGGAGGACGGCGACGCCGCTCTTCATGTCCGCTGCGCCCAGGCCGTGCAGCACGTCGCCCTCGATCCGGGGGACGGTGTTGTCGTTGGCCGGCACCGTGTCGAGGTGCCCGGCCATCACGACGCGCCGCGCCCGGCCCAGGTGGGTGCGGACCACGACGTTGGACCCGACCCGTTCGACGTCGAGGCGGGACCGGCGGCGCAGGCGGGTGTCGACGGCCCCGGCCAGCGCCTCCTCGTCGAGGCTGACGGACGGCACGGCGATAAGCGCTGCGGTCAGCTGGAGAAGGTCGCCCGACGGGGTGTCGATGGCGGCCGCGACGACGTCGACGCTCACGTTGCCAGGCCGTGGTCGCGCAGGATCTCGTTCAGGGCCAGCTTGTCGTGCTCCTCCCCCTCGTCGAGGACGCGCAGGACGAGCACGCAGGCCAGCCCGAACTCACCACCGGGGAACGACTTCAGGCGGGTGGCGGGCACCACCACCGCCCGTTCGGGGACGACGCCGCGGGCCAGCTCGTTGCCGGTGGCGCTGTCGATGACCGGCGTCGACGCGGTGAGCACCACCCCCGCGCCGAGCTTGGCGCCCCGGCAAACCCGGGCCCCTTCCACGACGATCGACCGGGAGCCGACGAAAGCGTCGTCCTCGATGACCACCGGCGCGGCCTGGGGCGGTTCGAGCACGCCGCCGACACCGACGCCTCCCGAGAGGTGCACGTTCTTTCCCACCTGGGCACAGGATCCGACGGTGGCCCAGGTGTCGACCATGGAGCCTTCGCCGACGTAGGCGCCGATGTTCACGTACGACGGCATCATCGTGACGCCGGGGGCCAGGTAGGAACCCCACCGGGCCGACGCCCCCGGCACGACCCGCACCTTGGCCTCGGCGTAGCCGCGTTTGAGGGGGATGCGGTCGTGGTACTCGAACGGGCCGAGCTCGATGGTCTCCAGACCCCGGAGCCGGAAGCAGAGGAGGATGGCCTGCTTCAGCCATTCGTGCACGACGACACGACCGTCGACGACCTCGGCCACCCGGGCCTGTCCCCGGTCGAGCAGGTCAATCGCCTCTTCCACCCGCTTGGCCACCTCGGGAGTCAGGCCGTCGGGTTCGTTGCGGGCGTTCCAGGCGGCGGTGATCTCGCCGGCGAGGTCGTCGAAACTCACGGTTGGGAGCCTCCGGTCGGCAGCATCGAGTGGTCCTTGGCGGACAGGCGGTCGAAGGCCACCTCGAGGCGCTCGAGTGGCTCGACGAGAGCGATCCGGACGTGGCCGGAACCGCCCTCGCCGTACAGGTCGCCGGCCGCCACCAGGGTGCCGGTCTCGGCCAGGCGGGCGGTGACGGCCCACCCGTCCTCGGCGGCGTCGGCGGAACGCGCCCAGAGATAGAACGACGAGGGACCGCCGGCGTCGACGAGACCGGCCTCGGCCAGGCGGGACCGGGCGTAGCGGCGCCGCTCGGCGTAGCGGGCCCGTTGGGTCTCGACGTGGGCGTCGTCGCCCCAGGCGGCGGTGGCAGCGGCCTGGATCGGCCCGGGCACCATCATCCCGGCATGGGTCCGCACGGAGGCGATGTAGGCCGCCAGGTCGCCGTCGCCGGCCAGGAACCCGCAGCGGTAGCCGGCCATGTTGGACCGCTTGGACAGCGAGTGGACGGCCAGCACGCCGTCGCTTCCGGCGGAGAGGGCGGTCGCGCCGGGGACGAACGCTCCGGCGTCGTCCCAGTTGAACTCCACGTAGCACTCGTCGCTGGCCACGACGATGCCGCGGGCCCCGGCCCAGGCCACCGCTTCGCCGAGCGGCTTGGCCGCGCTCTGCGAGCCGGTCGGGTTGCCCGGCTCGTTCACCCAGAGCAGGAGCGCCCGGGCGGCGTCTTCCTCGGAGACCGCCGAGAGGTCGAGGTGCCAGCTCTCGCCGAGGGGAACGGGCACCGCCCGGCACCCCCCGAGCCGCGCCCCCATGGCGTACGTCGGATAGGAGACGGCCGGGTAGAGGACGGTGTCGCGAGATGGGTCGCGCAGCCGCAGGAGGTGGGGTAGCGAGGCGACGAGCTCCTTCGTCCCGACCACATTGACGACCTGAGCCGGGTCAACAGTGACGCCGAAGGAGCGCTCCAACCACCCGGCGACCGCTTCCTTCAACGCCGGCCCCCCCACGGCGCGGGGGTAGCCGGCCGCCGCGGGCCCGGCCTTGGCCAGGGCCCGCACGACGATGTCGGGGACCGGATCGTTCGGCGTGCCGACCGAGAGGTCGACGATGCCGCCCGGCGCCTCGGCCGCCCGGGACTTCGAGCGCGTCGAGTCGGAAGTAGGGATAGATCGGCGGAACGAACCCGCCGGCGGGGGCTTCGCTCGTCATCCCGACCAGCCTAGGAGGCCTAGCCCGGGGGTTCGGGGGTGTCCCCCGGAAAGAACTCCCGGAAGCGATCGACCCCGCCCTTGGGGAGGCGCGCCTGGACCCTCGTGGCCCGTTCGGCGTGGACCTCGACCAGCACCTCGCCTTCCCGGTGGAGGGCGGCCAGCACGTCGCCGCGGTCGTAGGGGACCTCGAGCTCCACGACCGCGTTCAATGCTCGCAGCCGCTCGGTCAGGGTCTCGAGGAAGGCGTCGGTCGCCTCACCGGTGGCCGCCGACACCGGCACGGCGCCCAGCTCCTTCAGCACCACCAGGACGTCGGGGTCGGCGACATCGAGCTTGTTGGCCACCAGCAGCTCGGGCACCTCGCCGGCGCCCAGCTCCCGCAGCACGGCCCGGACGGCTTCGATCTGGCGCTCGGCGTCGGGTGAGGAGGCGTCGATGACGTGGACGAGGAGGTCGGCGTCGATGACCTCCTCCAGAGTGGAGCGGAACGACTCGACGAGCTGGTGGGGCAGCTTGCGGACGAACCCGACGGTGTCGGACAGCAACACCGTCTCGCCTCCGGGGAGGGCCAGCCGGCGGACGGTGGCGTCGAGGGTGGAGAACAGCCGGTCCTCCACCAGCACCCCGGCGCCGGTGAGGCGGTTGAGGAGCGTCGACTTCCCGGCGTTGGTGTAGCCCACGAGAGCCACCAGGGGATGCTCGGCCCGCCGGCGGGATTTCCGCTGGGTGTCGCGCACCCGGGCCACGCCGGCCAGGTCGCGCTCCAGCTTGGCGATCCGGCGAAGGATGCGCCGCCGGTCGACCTCGAGCTGTGTCTCGCCCGGGCCCCGCGTGCCGATGAGGCCCCCGCCCCGGCCGGCACCCGCACCCTGCTGGCTCATCTGCACGCCCCGGCCCCGGAGGCGGGGCAGGCGGTAGCGGAGCTGAGCCAGCTCGACCTGGAGCATGCCGGCCTGGCTGTGGGCGTGTTGGGCGAAGATGTCGAGGATCAGCGCCACCCGGTCGACGACGTCGACCTTGAAGAGCTTCTCCAGGTTGCGCCCCTGGGCGGGCGACAGCTCCTCGTCGAAGATGACCACGTCGAGGTCGAGCATCTCGACCAGCTCCCGCAGCTCCTCGGCCTTGCCCTTCCCGATGAAGGTGGCCGGGTCGGGGGTCTCCCGCCGCTGCATCTCCAAGGCCACCGGCTCGGCGCCGGCGGTGTCGGTGAGGAGGGCCAGCTCGGCCAGCGACACCTCGGCCTCGTCGAGGCTGACATTGCCGCCGCCCACCAGCAGGGCGCGCTGGCGGACGACCCCGAGGTCGACCTCGGTGGCGGTGAGCCGCCGGCGCTGCCGGCCGGCATGACCGTCAGAACTCACAGCACTCCTCCGGCCAGTGGAACGGTGTCGGCCAGGCGGTCCAGGTCGACATCGACGTCGAAGACGTGCGCCACGGGGCCACCCAGGCGCACGGCCAGGCTCGCCGGGTTCACCTGGGCCCCCGTTCGCAGACTGGTCTCGCCGTTGCGCTCCAGTTCGACAACCAGCTCGCCGCCGGGGACGGCCACCGTCATCCGGGCCGGCGCCAGGCCCCGCCGGTGGGCGGCAGCGGCCGCGGCGCAGGCCCCCGACCCGCAGGAGGCGGTCTCCCCCACGCCGCGCTCCCAGACCCGCATCCGCAGCCCCGAGGCGGTCGGCGACACCACCTCGACGTTGGTGCGGTTCGGGAACCGGTGGTCGGTTTCCAGCACCGGGCCGTGCCGGTCGAGGGGAACGGCGTCGGGGTCGTCGACGAACAGGACGAAGTGGGGGTTGCCCACGCCGGCGGCGTCGCCTCGGTAGACGGTGCCGTCGACGACCGCCTCGAGGTCGAACGGGCTGTCGGCCCGGACGGGAATCATCTCCGGCGTGAACATGACCAGACCCATGTCGGCCTCGGCGTAGTCGACCTCGCCGTCCTCCCCCCGGCGGCGGAGCGTCATCTCCCGCCGGCCGGCGGCCGTGTCGACGACGAGAAGGTCGTTGGCCGCCAGCCCGAGGTTGGCGGCGACGTGGGCCAGGCAGCGGAGCCCGTTGCCGCTGATCTCCGCCAGGCCGCCGTCGGCGTTGATGAGCTCCATCTCGCAGTCGGCGCCGTCGCTCCCGCCGAGGAGGCGGATGAGCCCGTCGGCGCCGACACCCCGGCGCCGGTCGCACAGCGCGGCCCGCAGTGCCGGGGCCAGCTGGTTGCGACCCCGGGACCCGAAGCGCGCCTCGAGATCGACCAGCACGAGGAAGTCGTTGCCGGTGGCGTGGAGCTTCGAGAAGTGGAGTGTGGTCACAGGGCTCCCAACGGGGACGTTCTGTTCCACGTTGCCAGAAGGGCCGGCAGGGTGGCGAGCGGATTTCCGGCGCTGCCGATCCAGGCGATGCGCCGGTCGCGGCGGAACCACATGCGCTGCCGGCGGGCCAGCTGGCGGGTGCGCTCGGCGGTGCGGCGCAGCGCCGCCTCCAGGGTGGGAACGGAGCCCTCCAGGTGGTCCAGGATCTCCTTGTACCCGATTCCCTCCCGGGCCGTGCGGGACAGGCCGCCCGGGGCGGCCACCAACCGCCGCACCTCGTCGATCAGGCCGTCGTCGACCATGGCCGCGATCCGGGCCTCGATGCGTTGGGCGGCGAGCTCCCGGGACAACCAGATTCCGGTGGCGACGACGCCCAGACCGGTGGCCACCGCTGTGCCCGGGGGTTCGGGGGTGTCCCCCGAGGAGAACACGCCGGGGCCGAATGAAGAGAACGGGCGCCCGCTGGCCATCGTCACCTCCAGCGCCCGCACGATCCGCCGGGTGTTCCCCGGATCGATCCGGCCCGCCGCCACGGGGTCGAGCTCAGCCAACTCGGCCAGCAGACGAGAGTTCCCGCCGGGCGCTTCCGCCCGTTCGTAGAGCGCCGCCCGCAGCTCCCGGTCCTCGCCGGGAAGCTCGAAGCCGTCGACCACGGCCTGGTAATAGAGCCCCGTCCCGCCGACAAGCAGGGCCCGATGCCCGCGCCCCTCGACGGCGGCGATGGCCTCGGTGGCCGCCGCTTGGAAGCGCGCCACCGAGAACTCCTCGCCCGGGTCGGCCAGGTCGAGCATGTGGTGACACACGGCGGCCTGCTCGGCGGCGGTCGGCTTGGCCGTACCGACGTCCATCCCCCGATAGACCTGCATCGAGTCGACCGAGACGATCTCGACGTCGCCGAGCACCTCAGCCGCCGCCAGCGCCACGGCCGACTTGCCGGAGGCGGTGGGCCCGACCAGAGCCAGATGGGTGAACGCGTTCGGGGAAGGGCCCGTCACGAAGCGGAGACGGGGATCCGCACCCGGCGGGCGGGATCGGCCGTCTTGCGGATGAACGTACCCCGCAGGAAGTGGGGGGCGGCGGAGTCGACCGTCACCTCGGCAAACGCCCCGGGCCGGAGCCCGTCCGCCCCGGACGCCCCCGGACCCTCGGGGGCCTGGAAGTGGACGAGCTTGTTCTGTCGCGGTACGCCCGGTCGTCATCAACGGGTTCTTCTTGGACGGGCCCTCGACCAGGACTTCTTCGACCCGCCCGACCCGGGCCTCGTGACGGGCCAGGGCCGAGCGCCCCACCAACGCCGTGAGCCGCTGCATCCGCTCGGCCGTGACCTCTTGAGGGAGGAAGTCGTCGACCCAGGCGGCGGCCTCGGTGCCCGGCCGGGGCGAGAACACGAACGTGTAGGCGGCGTCGTAGGCCGCCTCCTCCACCACGTCCAGGGTGGCGGCGAAGTCGTCCTCTGTCTCGCCCGGGAACCCGACGATGACGTCGGTGGTGACAGCAAGGTCAGGAATGGCGGCCCGGGCGGCCCGGAGGCGCTCGAGATACCGCTCGGCGGTGTAGCCCCGGTGCATGCGGGCCAGCGTCCGGTCGCTCCCCGACTGCAGGGGCAGGTGGAGGTGTTCGCAGACCGAGCCGCACTCGGCCATGGCGGCGATCGTCTCGGGGCGGAGGTCCTTCGGATGGGGGGATGTGTACCGGACCCGGCGAATGCCGGGGACGGCGTCGATGGCCCGAAGCAGGTCGGCAAAGCGCGGCTTGTATTGGCCGGCCCCGAGGTCGCGCCCATAGGAGTTCACGTTCTGGCCGAGCAGCGTGACCTCGGTGACGCCGTCGGCGGCGAGCTCGGTCACCTCCCGGACGATGTCGCCGAGCCGGCGGCTCTGCTCCCGGCCCCGGACGGCGGGGACGATGCAGAAGGCGCAGGTGTTGTCGCAGCCGATCTGGATCGTGACCCAGGCGGCGTGGTCCACGTCGCGCCGGGCCGGCAGCGCCGAGGGGAACGCCTCGCTCTCCTCCAGGATCTCCATGGTCGGCCCCTCCAGCCGGGAGCGCTCGAGGAGACGGACCGCATCAGCCAGGTTGTGGGTGCCGAACACGACGTCGACGTGGGCCGCCCGCTGCTGGATGAGCTCCCGGTCCTTCTGGGCCAGGCAGCCTCCCACGGCGATCTGCAGGTCGGGACGGCGCCGCTTGAGCGCCTTCAGGTCACCCAGGTGGCCATAGAACTTGTTGTCGGCGTTCTCCCGCACGCAGCAGGTGTTGAAGACGACGAGGTCAGCTTCCTCGGCCGAGCCGGCCGGCTCCATCCCCTGCTCGCTGAACAGGCCGGCGAGGCGCTCCGAGTCGTGCTCGTTCATCTGGCACCCGTACGTGCGGATCCAGAAGCGCTTCCCGGTCATGCCCGTAGTCTACGGACGGACCGCCTGGCCACAGCCCCGGACGCGGCGAAGCGCCCCCGGAGGGGCGCTTCGGGCACACGTTGGCAGGGCCCTTCGGCCCGGCGGACGTGCCTAGACGTTCAGGCGGGAGAGGTCGACCGGAACGGTCTGGCCCGGCGTGCCGACCCGGCCGGTGCTCCGCACCCGGTTCTCGACCGAGAGGCGGATGGCCGTGCGGCCCTCGCCCGCGATCTCGACGTCGGCGAACGTCGGGATGCAGACGAGATCGATCCCCGAAGGCGCTACGTAGCCCCGTGCGATGGCAATGGCCTTGATCGCCTGGTTGAGGGCGCCGGCGCCGATCACCTGGACCTCGACGCTGCCCATCTGCCGGACGACTCCAGCCAGTGCCCCGGCCACTGAGTTGGGATTGGACCGGGAGGACACTTTCAGGACTTCCATGGCCGTGCCTTCCTTTGGGGGACGGAGTAGTGCGTCATCTTCTGTGACGATACGCCGGTTTCCTGCCAAAAGCAGGCCGCCGCCGTACCGTTTGTCCGAATCCTCTGTAGTGAAGCCTACCTGCGGTCCGTCCTCCGTCAACCCCGCTGCGTCAACCTGAAGGCTGAGATAACGCAGGGTTCACATTGGGCGTTACCCCATAGTAACCCCTGTGGAAAGGGGCCTGTGGCATTTTCCACAGGCCCCATTCCCAACCGCCTCGACGGCCAAACGTCCCCGGCCCCAGCCGGGGGCCGACTCACGCCTCGGCGTCGGCCACCTCGGCCTCGAGGTCGGTGATCTCGGGGACGGTGATCTCGGCACCGATGCCGGCCTTGCGCATCACCTTGTCGGTGATCTCGACCATCAGCTCGGGGTTGTCGACCAGGAACTCCTTGGCCTTCTCCCGGCCCTGACCCAGCTGCTCGCCCTCGTAGGTGAACCAGGCGCCGGACTTCTTGACGATCCCGAGGTCGACGCCGAGGTCGATGACCGAGCCCTCCCGGCTGATGCCCTTGCCGTACATGATGTCGAACTCGGCCTGCCGGAAGGGCGGGGCGCAGTTATGGACTACGACATCACAGGCCACAAAGTTGCTGTCCTCCGCAACCTCGATGTCGTACACCCGGCGCCACTCCGGAGGACTGATGGTCCTAATCCGGTCGTACCACACACCCTCACTCAAGGCCTCCCAAAGGAACTGTCGATCGAGCGCTTCTGCCAGGCGCTCAAGGCGGTCTCGACGGAGGCGGTCTCCACCCAGCACCTGCTGCAGGCCCGCCTCCGCAGATTTCTCATCCCGCCCAATCAGCCGCGCTGCGAGATGAGGCGTGATGCCGATCCCTCTCAGATAGCCAAGAATCGCTTCGGTTTGACTCGCCGGGAGGTAGTTTCGCTGTGACCCTCGATGAGTACGGAGTGCCGGATCACTGAGTGCCGAGACGAGGACTTGCCCCCGAGGCCCCCACATAGGGATCGCTTCCGCAAATGCGGCGACATTCTCGATGCCGCTGACCCGCACCTCCCAGCACGGCAGCTTGCCTTGCACTCGACGCCCTTCGATCATGCTCGGCCGCTTGGATCTCGGGTCGTAGACCCGCACCGAACTCCCGATACCGAACCGGAGGAGCAACCAGTGCAGTTGGTGCGCCAGCTGCTCAGATGTCGTCGTGAAGCCAAGCCGCACACCGCCGGTCTGCTCGCGGCTGACATGACCATCCGATTCCCAAACACCGAAGATCAGGTTGGCGACTACGTCTGCGGACACATCCGGGGTGCAGAGCGCCGACGGGATTCGCTTCTCCGGCGCCGTGTGACCCCAAAGACCGGCCCACCGGAGAAGCTCGAGCACACCGTTCTTCTGACCCGGCCGATGGGCAAAGGCAGCTTCATAGCCCTGAAGACCCGTCATCCGAGCCGTACACCCCAAGGTCTCCGCGATTGCTGCAGCGTCGGCTTGCAGAATCTCCTGCGTATTGATGAAGCGCACAGGCGTGGTGCATACGTAGCCGTCGCCGATGAGGTACCCGAGGAGACGGGCATAGTCGGGCCGGATGGGCTCCTCGTTACCAAAGCCGAGGAACCTTCGGGGTCGGGCAACTGCATCGCCGATCTTTAACGAGCCCGCCTCCTGCCATCCCGAGTCCGTCAGGATCTTGTGGTCGGGTGTCACCCAAAGAGCAGTCCCGTCCCGGAGGTGCAGCCCGATGACCTCGGCCTCCCCCTGGTCAAACCGCTGGACGATCGGACGAACGTGGAGCGCGCCAGCCTTGTCTGCCGCCACCACCGAAGTCCCCTCACCTCGCTCGACGATTTCCTCGATGGTGTGCGTAAGGCCGGTCGAGGGGTCAAAGACGGTCGTGCCAGCCGCGACACACTTGTTCTTCACGACCTTGACCCGGGTGCGGTTGCCAACCACCTCAGCGCCATCCTTGAGGCTCTCGATCCGGCGGATGTCGAGTCGGACCGACGCGTAGAACTTGAGCGCACGGCCACCAGGAGTTGTCTCAGGGCTCCCGAACATCACACCTATCTTCTCCCGCAGCTGGTTGATGAAGATGGCGATCGTCTGCGACCGGGCCAGGTTGCCGGTGAGCTTGCGCAGCGCCTGGCTCATCAGCCGGGCCTGGAGGCCGACGTGGGTGTCGCCCATCTCGCCCTCGATCTCGGCCCGGGGCACCAGGGCGGCCACCGAGTCGATCACGATCACGTCGAGCGAGCCCGAGCGGATCAGCATGTCGGCGATCTCGAGGCCCTGCTCCCCGGTGTCGGGCTGGGAGATCAGCAGCTCGTCGATGTTCACGCCGATGGCCCTGGCGTACACCGGGTCCATGGCGTGCTCGGCGTCGATGTAGGCGCAGGTGCCGCCGTTGCGCTGGGCCTCGGCCACCACGTGCGTGGCCAGGGTCGACTTCCCCGACGATTCGGGCCCGTAGATCTCCACGATCCGGCCCCGGGGCAGCCCGCCGACCCCCAGCGCCACGTCGAGGGCCAACGCCCCCGTCGGGACCACGTCGATCTGCATGTGGGCGTTCTCGCCCAGGCGCATGATCGAACCCTTGCCGAACTGCTTCTCGATCTGGCCCAGTGCCATCTCGAGGGCCTTGTCACGCTCCACTGGAACCCTCCTGGGTTGTGAGTCGGTCGTCGCCTGGGGGAAGTCGCCAGGGCCCGGCACTCCCTGATGAAGCAAAGGGTACCTGCGGGGTGTGACACTGACGACAACCATGGAATTCCACAGCTGTGAGCAACCGTATCTCGAACGCCCGTTCGTATCAAGCACCACCCCGCCGAGACCGGTAGTGTCGGCCGCATGCCCATCGAACTCGGCCCCATCGGCGTGTGGCGGTTCCACTGGGAACTGACCCCTGAGCTGGCGGTCGAGGCCGAGAAGCTCGGCTACGGCGCCGTCTGGATCGGCGGTTCGCCCGACCCTGACCTGGCTCTGGCCGAGAGCCTCCTCGATGCCACCGAGCGGGTGGCCGTCGCCACCGGGATCGTCAACATGTGGCAGGCCGACGCCGCCACCGTGGCCGCCTCCTACCACCGGCTGGAGGGCCGGCACCCGGGCCGGTTCGTCCTCGGCGTGGGGATCGGCCATCCCGAGGCGGTCAAGGAGTACCAGAAGCCCTACGACAAGATCGTCGGGTACCTCGACGAGCTCGACCAGGCCGGTGTGCCCGCCGACCGGCGGATCCTCGCCGCCCTCGGCCCGAAAGTGCTGCAGCTGGCCGCCGAACGGACGGCCGGAGCCCACCCGTACCTCACTCCCCCCGCCCACACCGCCTTCGCCCGGAAGATCCTCGGCGACGGTCCGGTGCTGGCCCCGGAGCAGAAGGTCGTGCTCGAGGCCGATCCCGAGCTGGCCCGAGCCGTTGGCCGTCCGAAGGTGAAGAAGCCGTACCTGGGGCTGGTGAACTACCGCCAGAACCTGCTGCAGTTCGGCTTCGACGAAGGCGACCTGGCCGACGGCGGCAGCGACCGGCTGATCGACACCCTGGCCCTTCACGGCGACGCCGAGACGGTGGCCGGCGGGATCAAGGCCCACCTCGATGCCGGCGCCGACCACGTCGGCATTCAGGTCCTCGGCGACGACCCGCTCCCCGCCTACCGGGCGCTGGCCGGGATCCTGCTCTAGGAGGGTCGGAGCGGGAACCGCTCCAGCACGACGTACGTCGGGCCCTGGGACGACAGCCGGCTCTGGTAGAGGACGACGTCGCCCACGGTGAACCCGTCCCCCACGCCGTCCGGCCCGATGGCCGCCAGGACCTCGGCGACGTTGTCGGGCACCTTCAGCCGGGCCAGCGTCAGGTGGGGATGGAACGCTTTCCGGTCGGGTTCGTAGCCGACCGGGCCGAGCCCGCCGGCCACCGCCCCGGCCAGGCCGATCAGATCGTCTCCGCCGACCGGGCGCCCAGCCAGACGACCCGGGCCCGCCCCGGCTTCGGAAAGGCCCCGGCGCCGCCGAGCTGGAGCGAGAAGGCCCCCCGCTGCCCGGCGGCCCCCGCCAACCCGTCGACGACCGGCGCCAGCTCCCGCACCGGCCCGAGGAACTGCAATGTCAGGTGGTAGCGCTCCCGCGGCTCCCAGCGCAGCCCCACCCGCACCGACCGGGCCGGTTCCACCGCCGCCGCCACGGCATCGAGGACGGCGTCCGGAGGCTTCACGGCCACGAAGGCGCGCCCGATCTCTGGCGGCGCCGAGTTCAGAGCATTCCCCTCCCCGGCCGGCCGAGGAGCCGGAGGCGGGCCAGGTTGAGAAGGGAGATGGTCGAGAACTGGCGGATCCGGAGGCGGTCGCCGGGCATGCGGGCGTGGAGGGACTCCGGTTCCTGGCCGGGCAGTGCGACCCCGAAGAACACGGTGCCGACCGGCTGGCCCTCCTGTGCCGTCGGGCCGGCCACGCCGGTCACGGCCAAGCCGACGTCGGCCCCGAGGACCCGGCGAGCGCCCTCGGCCATCTGCATGGCGCAATCGGCACTGACCACGCTGTCGGCCGTCACGCCGAGCACCGACCGCTTGACCTCGGTGGCGTAGGACACGATCGAGCCCCGGAAGATCTCGCTCGAGCCGGGGGCGTCGGAGATGCGCGACCCCACCAGCCCGCCGGTCAGCGACTCGGCCAGGCCCAGCGTCCAGCTCCGCTCCCGGAGCAGGTCGCTCACCACCGACTCCATCGTCTCCTCGTCGACGCCGAAGCAGAGGTCGCCGAGCTCCTCCCGCAGGATCGCCTCCTCGGCGGCGACCAGGGCCTCGGCCTCCTCTGCCGTCGGGGCCTTGGCCGTGATCCGCACGATCAACCCCTCGATGCCCCGGGCCAGGAAGGCGATGGTCGGATTGGTCTGGGTGTCGACCCGGTGGGCGATCCGCTCCGCCAGCCCCGACTCCGAACTGCCCCACGTCTTGAGGCTGCGGGAGAGAATCGTCCCCCGCTCTCCCGACCGCTCCAGCAGATGCGGAATGACGGCCGACGCCACCATGTGCTGCATCTCATGGGGTACTCCTGGGACTGCATAGGCAACCTTCCCGCCCACCGGGCACAGCAGCCCGGGGGCGGTGCCGTTGGGGTTGGGGATGGCTTCGCCGCCCTTGGGCACGTCGGCCTGGCGGAGGTTGCTGGCCGGCATCGCCCGGCCCCGCGACAGGAACATCTCCCGGATGGCGTCGGCCAGGTCGTCGCGCCGCTCGAGCGGCGCGCCCATCAGCTCGGCAATGGCTTCCCGGGTGATGTCGTCCTGCGTGGGTCCGAGCCCGCCACAGACGATGACGGCGTCGGCTTCCCCCAGGAGCATCCGGAGCATGGCCACCATGCGGGCCTGGTTGTCGCCGACCTGCACATGGAGATGGCTGTCGATTCCCGCCGCGGCCAGCTGCTCCCCGATCCAGGCGCTGTTGGTGTCGACGATCTGGCCGAGGAGGAGCTCCGTCCCCACGGCGAGAACGTCACACCTCATGGACCGGCTTGGCTGGAGCGGACCGCCCGGCCCGTTGGGCCGCCAGCACGACGTCGAGCCCGGAGACCACCGTCAGGGCCACCGCCATCCACAGGATCGACAGCGACAAGCCCGAGAGGTCGGCGGTGGACGGGCACAGGGCCACCCCCACCGCCACCAGCTGGAAGACGGTCTTCATCTTCCCCAGATTGCGGGCCGGTATGGAGATGCCGCGGCGGCCGGCCGCCGTCCGGTAGGCCGACACCCCCACCTCCCGGACCGTGATCAACCCGACCGCCAACCAGGGGAAGACGCCCATGGCCGCCAGAGCGGAAAGGCCACCGATGGCCAGGAACTTGTCGGCCAGGGGGTCGAGGAAGGCGCCGGACCGGGTGGTGCCGTCGCGCCGGGCCAGCCACCCGTCGAGACCATCGGTGCAGGCGAGCATGATCCATCCGACCGTGGCCCGCCAGGACACCCCGTCGATGCTGATCACCTGCAGCAGCGGGATGGTGAGGGCGAACCGCAGGGCGGTGACGAAGTTGGCCGGCGTGAGCAGGGCGCTCGGCCCGAACCGGGAGATCGGCGAAACGGGCTGAGCTCCCATCAGGCCGGCACCGCCACGAGATCGGGGCCGACCGCCTCGACCACGTCGGCGGTCACGATCTCGCCCGCCACCGGGCGCCGGCGCCCGGCGCGGCCGACAACACGCACGATGCCGTCGATCTCCGGAGCCTCCCGGTGGGTGCGGCCCACCAGGGCGCCCCCTTCGCTCCCGTCCACGAGGACTTCGACCCTGGTTCCCACCAGTGCGTCACGGGCCGCCTGCGTGAGCCGGTCCTGGACGACCGACAGTTCGTCGAGCCGCTCCTTCACGACCACATCGTCAACGGCGCCGTCCATCGTGGCGGCCGGCGTGCCGTCCTCGGGGGAGAAGGGGAACAGCCCCGCCCAGTCGAGCCCGGCGGCTTCGACGAAGGCCAGCAGAGCCTCATGGTCGTCCTCTGTCTCGCCGGGGAATCCGACGATGAACGACGACCGGAAAGCGGCGGACGGCTCCCGGCGCCGGATGCCCTCGATCATCTCCAGGAACCGTTGGCCGCTCCCCCACCGGCGCATGCTCTTGAGCAGCGGTTCGGACAGCGTGCTGGAGCGAGAGGTCGAAGTACGGAACCGGTGTCTCGAGGTCGAGAATGGCCCCGACCAACGGGTCCCGGACCTGCGACGGGTAGAGGTAGAGCAGCCGCACCCGGGCCAGGCCATCGCCGGCCAGCCCGTCCAGCTCGGCCAGCAGGGGGGTCAGGGCGCCCGGCTCGCCGGCGTCACGGCCATAGGAGGCGAGGTCCTGGGCCACCAGCACGATCTCCCGGGCCCCGCCGGCCACCAGGCTGCGGGCCTCGGCCAGGATCGACCCCGGCGTCCGGGAGCGCTGCTTTCCCCGGAACGACGGGATGGCGCAGAAGGCGCACGTCCGGTCGCAACCCTCGGCCACCTTCACGTAGGCCCACGGCGCCGCCGGCGCCGGCCGGGGCAGCTCGAGGAGGTCGCGGGGGCCGCCCTTCGGGGGGTGCCGCAGCACGACCTCGGCGATCGACCCTTCACCGGCGAAGCCCACCACCGCGTCGGCTTCGGGCAGCGCGGCGGCCAGCTCGGCGCCGTAGCGCTCGGCCAGGCACCCGGTGACCACCAGCCGGGCACCGCCCTTCCTGGCGTCGGCCAGAGCCAGGACGGTGTCGATCGACTCCTGCCGGGCGGCCTCGATGAAGGCGCAGGTGTTGACCACGACAAGGTCGGCGTCGGCCGCCGAGCGGGCCGGTGTCAGGCCGTCTCCCAGGAGGGAGGCGGCCACCTTGTCGGAGTCGACGGCGTTTTTCGGGCAGCCGAGGGTCTCGATCCAGAAGCGCTCCATGACTGGCCTAGGTTACCGTCGAGGCGTTCGGAATCGGCGAGGAGCGTGATGATGAGCACACCGACCGTGTGGTGTCCGGCCTGCGGGGCCGAATACACGATCGGCTCGCGGTACTGCAACGACTGCCGTGTCGAACTCGTCGTCGAACCGCCCGCAGCCGCAAACGAGGAGCCCGACGTGACCGACGACAACGAGGAATCCGGCGACGCCACCGATCTCGTGGAGCTCGGCGAGTTCGCCCGCCTCCACGCCCAGATCCTCCGCCGCCGGCTCGAGACCGCCGGCCTGTCGGTGATGGTCGAGTGGTCGGGCCCGGGCGGCTCTGCCCTGGGCACCATCCTCGTGCCCGACTCCCAGGCCGAGTTCGCCGAAGCCGTCATCAACGAGATCGACGTCGACGACGAGGTGCCCGACAGCTCGCCCGAGGCCTACATCGCCCGCATCGAGGAGCACCTCACCGTTGTCGGTGCCCTGCTCGAGGAGCTGCGCACCCGCCTCGACCAGACCAGCGCCGAAGGCTAGGGCGTACCCGGACGGACGACCGTTTGCCAGCTGATCAAAGAATCGTTGCGCAAATGTAACAATGCAAACCGTTACCTGCGGGCACTCCGCCTGGTCTGAATGTGTGAAGGCCACAGGAGGTCTTCACCGGGGATCCGGGGCACTCCCGAGATCGCCCAACACCAGGAGGTGTTCTGCATGTACCAGTTCGCCATCGTGGCGCTGCTGGCCCTCGCCGTCGTCAAGCTGGTCGACTTCATTGACGGCGCGCTCCCGGCCGTGTCCGGCTTCCGCTCGGTGCTGACCTTCGTGCTCGGGATCGCCTCCGTCTGGGCGCTCGACTACTCGGTGTTCGAGGGTTTCGGGGTCACGACCCGGAACGCCGACATCGCTCTGCTGATGACCGGCTTCATCGTCGCCGGGCTGACTTCCCCCTGGCGGGCGCTGTTCGGATACATGACCCACAACCGCGCCGCCGTCGACGAGACCCTCGGTGGCTCCCACATGCGGGCCGCCTAGCCACCTGATTTCGCACAACGTTGAGGGGGTGCCCATCGGGCACCCCCTCAATCGCGTTCTCGGCTTCGACCGTCTAGCGCTTGCGGCGCTTGGACTGTCGCAGCAACAACCCGCCACCCGTCAGGGCGAGAGCCGGCATCAGGGCCACCAGCATGCCGCCGGTGCGGGGCAGCTCACGGGGCAGGAGGTTGGCGCCGAGGGCGATGCTGACCTCGGGGACGTTCAGGCTGACCCGAGCCTCCAGCGGCACTCCGGTCGCCGTACCCGCTCCCGCCGTCCCCGCCGCCGGGCCGCACACACCGGTGGCCACGGCCTCGTCGAGGAACCGTCCGCCGCCGGATTTCGGCCCGACGGACATGTTGATCTTCAGGGCCCTGCTCTGCCCGGGGTTGAGAGGCCCGACATCGTTCCATGTCAGGCCGTCGTTGGACTTCTTGTTGGCCGCCGGGTTGGCTGAATCGACGGTCCAGACCACGCCGGTGCTGGCCGAGATGGCGTCCACGACCTTCACGTTGGTGAGGATGCAGTCGTTGGGGTTGGTCACGGTGACGGTCCAGATGAAGCTGTCGCCGGGACCGACGATCTCCTTGTCGGAGGTCTTGACGAGCCCCATGCCGCACTCGATCCCGCCGGCCGGCACAGCGGCGGCGTTCTCCATGTGCCCGATGCGGACGTCGGCCAGCCGGAGACCCTGGGTGTCGAGCAGCTGCACCGAGACCACGTCGACAGCGGCTGCCGCGAACGTGGCTGTCTCGGTCGGCTTGCTGCTGGCCGCACCGCTGACCATCCGGGGCGGACCACCGATGCTGATCTTGGCTACCGGCAGGTCGATGTTGAGACCGGTGGGGCCGAGCAGTTGCTGGGTCGTGATGATGTTGGTGGGGACTCCGGCCTTGTCGAGCACCCGCAGCAGCGGCGTCTCGGGGCTGACGTCGCCGGGCCCGTAGTGCACCTTGACGACCGAAGTGCCGTCGGCCACGGTCCGCAGCACCCACTCACCGGCGAACTCCAGGGTGAACTGCTGCGGCATACCCTTGAAGAAGGTGACGGGGGCGATGGTCTGGCGGGTCTCGCTGGCCAGGCCGAGCTTCTGGATGGGGCCGCCGGACGGCTTCTCCTGGGCCACGAAGAAGGTGTGCGACCGGGACTGCGACACGCCCCTGTCCGGGACGGCCGCCGCGGTGGAGAGCGCCGGGGTCGACGGCGTGCCGACGAGGGCCAGGTTGGCGGCGTAGCCGAGGCCGTAGGACAGGTCGACGCCGGGGGTGCAGGCCGCGTTGGCCAGGCTCTGGGCCTGACCGCGCAGCAGGCTCGCCCCGAGGAGCGGATCGCGGTTGACCGGGCCGACTTCCTTCGTGATCAGTTCGGTCGACGGCGGGGACTGCGCTTCGGCGACGCTGCCGGGGATGATCTGGTTCTGGCCGCTCTGGTCGATGGCCAACCCCACCTCGAGACCGCTGCCCCGGCCGAAGCCGTGGTTGGGCGCCAGAGCCGGGGCCACGACCCGGGCCATCTCGTTCTTGAGCTCGGGGATCTGGGACGAGGAGAAGGTGGCGCCGGAGAAGGCGGCGTCGAGGTTCTCCAGGCGCTGCGTCCCGACCTGCAGTAGGTTCGTGTGGATGACGCTGGCCGTGCCGTAGGCGGCGTAGCCCGTCTCGGGCAGCCCCTTGAACAGGTCACCGGCCACCGCCGCCGTCTCGAGGGCGGCCTTGCCCGGGCCGGTGGTGGCCGACAAACCCTTGCGGGAACGGGCCGGAGCCGGCGCCTTCGAATCCGCCGGCGGCTCGGCCGGATTGATTTCCGGGACGGGCACCGGCGGCGGAACCGGAACGGGCGGATCGGCAAGGGGCGACAGCAGCCCGGCCAACGGCGCCGGGACGGCGCCGGTCAAGGCCGACAGGGCCGGGTCGAGGGCGCCGAGCACCGGATCGACGGCCCCGAGCAGCGGCGTCACGCTCCCGGGCAGCCCGGGGGCGGTGAGATCAGGCTGAGCGACGCCCGGCAACAGCGGGGACAGCTCATTGGCGACCGGGGAAGCGGGCATCCCCGCGCCGCGATCCACGACGGTCTCCACCCCCGGGCCTCCCTTGACGGAGGGGGAGAACTTGTGAACGTGGGGGGACCGGGACGAGGACTGCGGAACCGACGCGGCGGTGGCCGTCCCGGCCAACAGGAACAGGGCGGAGGCCGTGGCAATGACGAAGCGCTTCATGTGACCCTCCAGCACGGCGGCGAGCGGCGTTCGTCCTATACCCGCGGGCCTGGAAAAAATGCCCACGAACTTCGGACGAACGAGACCATATTCACACGAGTAACTCTAGTGTGCTTCTTCCCCAACTCCAACTACAAAACCAGACGCTAACGATCCGGCAGGCTCTCCAGCTCCTCCACGGTCATCAGCACCGCCCTAGCTTTGGAGCCTTCCGAGGGGCCGACTACACCGCGCCGCTCCAGGAGATCCATGAGCCGCCCGGCACGGGAGAACCCTACTCGTAACTTTCTTTGCAACATTGAGGTGGATCCCAGTCCGCTCCGGACGACCAGCTCCATCGCCTCCTCCAGGAGGTCGTCGCTGTCCTCCGGATCGCCGCCGCCCAGGCCTGCCCCTTCGGGCCCGTCGCCCTGGATCGCGTCGACGTAGCACAGCTCCTTGGTCTGGCGGCGCCAGTGGGCGACGACCTTGTGGACGTCGCCCTCGTCGACCCAGGCGCCCTGGATCCGCTGCGGGCGGCTCGACGACGCCGTCAGCAGCAGCATGTCCCCCTTGCCGATGAGCTTTTCGGCGCCGCCGGTGTCGAGGATGACGCGGGAGTCGGCCAGGCTGGAGACGGAGAACGCCAGCCGGGACGGCACGTTGGCCTTGATGACGCCGGTGATCACGTCGACCGACGGCCGCTGGGTGGCGATCACGAGGTGGATCCCGACGGCCCGGGCCATCTGGGCGATCCGGCAGATGCTCGTCTCCACGTCCCGGGCGGCCACCATCATCAGGTCGGCCAGCTCGTCCACCACCACGACGATGAACGGGAGGCGGTCGTACTCGCCACTCCCCTCCACGGGGCGCGCCGGAGATCGCCCCGGTCGAAGGCGGCGTTGTAGCCGGTGATGTCGCGGAAGCCGGCCTCGTGCAGCAGGTCGTAGCGGAGCTCCATCTCCCGCACGGCCCAGTCGAGGGCATTGGCCGCCTTCTTGGGGTTGACGACCACCGGGGTGAGCAGGTGGGGCACGCCGTTGTACTGGCCGAGCTCGACCCGCTTGGGGTCGATCAGGATCATCCGGACCTGGTCGGGGGTAGCCCGCATCAGGATGCTGGTGATGAGCGAGTTGATGCAGCTCGACTTGCCGGCGCCGGTGGCCCCGGCGATCAGCAGGTGGGGCATCGTGGCCAGGTTCACGCTGAAGGGCTTGCCGGCGATGTCGCGGCCGAGGCCCACCTCGAGGGGGTGCAGCGACTCGGGCTTGACTCCGTCCTCGGCCACGAGGACGTCGCCCAGGTTCACGAGCTGGCGCTGGCGGTTGGGCACCTCGACCCCGATGGCGCTGCGGCCGGGGATCGGGGCGATGATCCGCACGTCAGGGCTGGCCATGGCGTAGGCGATGTCGTGGGACAGGCCGGTGACCTTGTTCACCTTGACGCCGGGACCCAGCTCGAGCTCGTAGCGGGTGACGGTGGGGCCGATCGTCATGCCGACGAGGTGGGCGTCGACGCCGAACTCCAGCAGCGTTGCTTCGAGGGTCTCGCCGCCCCTCTCCACCAGCTTGCGATCGATCGGCTTGGCCGTCTTGTGGGTCAGGCACGAGGCCTGGGGCAGCTTCCAGTGCTGCTCGGCGGGCACGAGCCCGAGCTCGAGCTGTTTCGGCGCCGTGGCCGCCTGTCCCATGAAGGCCGGCGACTGGAGCACGAGATCCTCGCCGGTGAGGACCGGCGCGGGCTCCGGCCCCTCGGTCCCCGTTCCTTCCCCGGACGCCGTGTCGGTGAGATCGACCGTGAGGGCGGCGGTGAGGTCGGCCTCCTCGGTGGCGGCTTCTTCCTCGGTGGCGGATTCTTCCTCGGGCGGCGCGTCCGCCGACGCCTCCTCCTCGTCGTGATCGATCCCCGCCCGGAAGCGGCGCTTCGGCGGGCTGGGAGCAGTGTCATGGGTGTGGAGGTCGGCGCCTACGACATCGTCGGGACGTCTGCCCCGGTCGCCGCTGAGCGTCGTGAGTCGGCGAAAGCCGCCACCCAGGGCATGCCCCACGGCGACCGCCGCCCGCCGCAGTCCCCGACCGACCTGATCGAGCGAGAGCCGGAACAGGATGAGGCACCCGACGAAGGCCAGGCCACCCAGAATGAGCCCGGCGCCCCACGGCCCGGCCAGCGAGCGCAGCGGGGAGCCCAACAGGGCGCCGAGTAGGCCGCCCGCCCTACGCCAGCCCTCGAGGCTGGGTTCGAAAGCGGAGGCCGGCCGCATCAGGTAGAGGAGCCCGGCGAATCCCGTGGCTGCCAGTCCGCCGCCGGCCGCCAGCCGGGTCAGCTCACCGTCCCGGTGGCGGAGCAGGGCCACACCGAAGACGGCCAGCACGACGGGGATCAGGGCGGCGCCCAGCCCGACCGCCGATCCGGCGACGAAGCCGAGGAAGTCGCCGGCCCTCCCGGCGACGCCGAGCCAGATACCCAGGCCCCCGACGCCGGCCGAAAGGAGGAGCCCGACCCCGGCGATCTCCCGGTGGTGCCGCCGGAGGCGGCCGATCGGCTTGGGGGCGCCGACGGAGGTCCGTCCGGCGGCGCCGGTGCGGGCGGCCGGGGCGGCGGCGCGGGGCTTCTTGGCGGGGGTGCGGCGTTTCGTTCTGGTGGCCACGTCACAACGGTAACAGCGGCCACAGACGTTCTGTTAGACCTCCATGACCACCGGGATGACGGCGGGACGGCGCCTCGTCCGGCTGGTGATGAACTTCTGGAGGCCGCTGCGAGCGTGGCGGCGGAGGGTTTCGAAGTCCAGGGCGTCCTGGTCGATCGCCTCCCGGAGCGACTGCCGCACCGCCTCCTTGGCCTCCTCGAGGAGCGCCTCGGCCTCCGGGGCGTGGACCCAGCCCTTGGTGACGATCTCCGGGCCGGTGACGATCTCGCCGGTCTGGCCGTCGATCGTCACGATCACGACCACGATCCCCTCGTTGGCCAGCTGGCGCCGGTCCCGGAGGACGCCGCGGCCGACGTCGCCCACCACCCCGTCCACGTAGAGGTACCCGGCGGGGGCGAAGCGCCGCTCGACGTCGATGCCCTCGTCGCCGAGAACGAGCATGTCGCCGTCCTCACAGATGATGACCTTCTCGTCGGCCATGCCGGTGCCCCGGGCCAGCCGGGCGTGGTGCACCAGGTGCCGGTACTCGCCGTGCACCGGCACGAAGAACTCCGGCGTCACCAGGTTGAGGAGGAACTTGAGCTCCTCCTGGTTGGCGTGGCCCGAGACGTGGACGGGCGCCAGCCCCGAGTGCACGACATCGGCCCCGGCCCGGTGGAGCCCACCGATGACCCGGGACACGTTGGCCTCGTTGCCGGGGATCGGGTGGGCCGAGATGATCACGGTGTCCTCGGCCCCCAGCTTGACCCGGTGGTTCTCGTGGGCGGCCATGAGGGCCAGGGCGCTCATCGGCTCACCCTGGGAGCCGGTGCAGATCACACAGATCTGGTGGGGCTCGAAGCGGTCGATCTCCTCGATCTCGATGATGCGCTCGTCAGGCAATGACAGGAGCCCCATCGAGCGGGCCAGACGGACGTTCTGCTGCATCGATCGGCCCAGGAAGGCGATGGACCGGCCGGTCTCGATGGCCACCTCGGCGATCTGCTGCACCCGGTGGATGTGGGAGGCGAAGCAGGCGGCGATGATCCGCTTGTTCGAGTGCTCCCAGAACAGCTCCCGCAGCACGACTCCGACCGACGACTCCGACGGCGTGTGTCCAGCCTCCTCGGCGTTGGTCGAGTCCGACAACAGCAGCCGCACCCCCCTCCGGCCGATCTCACCGATGAGGGCCAGGTCCGTCATCCGTCCGTCCACCGGATTCTGGTCGAGCTTGAAGTCGCCGGAGTGGAAGATCGTCCCCGCCGGTGTGTAGATGGCCGTGGCGAAGCCGTGGGGCACCGAGTGGGTGACGGGGATGAACTGGCAGTCGAACGGTCCGATCTGGCGGCGTTCCCCGTCGGTCACCGGGATCAGTTCGGTGCGGGCCAGCATCCCCGCTTCCTCGATGCGGTTGCGGGCCAGGCCGAGGGAGAGGGCCGAGCCGTAGATCGGAACCGGCGCCACCTCGGCCAGCAGGAAGGCCAGGCCGCCGCCGTGGTCCTCGTGGCCGTGGGTGAGGACGACCCCCTCGATCCGCTCGGCGTTCTCCCGGAGGTAGGTGAAGTCGGGGAGGACGAGGTCGACCCCGGGCATGTCGGGGTCGGGGAACATGATCCCGCAGTCGATCAGCAGGATCCGATCGTCGACCTCGACGCAGGCGCAGTTCCGCCCGATCTCACCGAGGCCGCCGAGAAAGACGACGCGAACAGGGTTGGGCACGGCGTGAAGCTAGCAGGAGCTTCGCCGCCGGAACCCTCCCGGTCAGGCGACCTGGAGTTCGGCGGCGGTGTCGTCCCAGTGTTCGAACTGGATGACGCCGAGGTCGGTGAACCGCTGGCGCAGCCAGCCGTCGGCGGCGTCGAGCAGGCCGAGCTTGCGGCAGTTCGGCACGATCTTGGAGAACAGCATGGCCTGGAAGATGTTGCGCTCCGGGGTCTGCAACAGGACCTTGACCGCCTCGCCGACGTCGACCCCCATGCGCTCCCACACCTCCTGCTGCAAGAAGCGGTCTCGCATGCGGACGGCGGCCTCGAAGGCGAACTCCTGGCGCTCCCGGATCTCGGCCGCGGTCAGCTGCCCGTAGAACTCCTGCAGCGACAGCACCCCGAAGGCGACGTGGCGGGCCTCGTCGGCCATCACGTTCTTGAGGAGCTGCTTGAGGAGCGGCTCCGTGGTCATCTGGGAGATGAAGCCGAAGGCGGCCAGCGCCAGGCCTTCGACCATGATCTGCATCCCGAGGTAGGTCATGTCCCACCGGGGGTCGGCGATGATGTCGTCGAGCAGCAGCTGGAGGTGGGCATTGATCGGGTAGTGGCCCGACAGCTTCTCGTCGAGGTAGCGGGAGAAGACCTCGACGTGGCGGGCCTCGTCCATGACCTGGGTGCTGGCGTAGTACTTGGCGTCGATCCACGGCACCGTCTCGACGATCCGGGCGGTGCAGACCAGGGCGCCCTGCTCGCCGTGGAGGAACTGCGACAGCGTCCAGTTCTGCGACTCCACACCGAACTCGACCCACTCCTTGTCGCCCCACTTGGCGAACGGGGTGCCGGTCAGGTCGGTGGCCGGGACGAGACCGCTGGCGGCGCTGGCGGCGGCGTTGGCCATGACCACCGCCTCCTGGTCGACCTCCGTGTCCCACGGCAGGTCGTTGGCGTTCCACTGGGCCATCTTGGCCTTCTCGTAGAGCTTCCCGAGCTTGGGCCGGGCCCGCTCGTAGTCCCACGTGAAGCGGGTGTCGACGGCGGCGCCGACGTCGTGGAACTCGCTGTCGGTGTCCGTGTTGACGATCGACAGGATTCCCTCGACGTCGTTGAGGTCAGGCCGGCCGATCAGTTCCTCGTCGCTGCGCATGGGCATCAACCTCCCGTTCCGGCCCGCTCCTCGGCGGCCGGGATGACGAATTCCCGCACGACGTTCAGCACGGCCGACTCGGCTGGCTCAGGCGGGGGGGCGAGCCCGTAGGAGAGGACGATCCGGGCCAACCACTCCCCCGTCCGCCGGGCCTCGAGCGGGCCCATGAAGCGACACAGGTGCGGCGCGATGCGGTCGGCGGCGACACGGAGCAGGCTGTCGGCGCCGTTGAAGCACAGATGGGGCAGGACGGTGCCCGGTTCCGTGGCCAGGAGATGCTGGAGGGCCTCATGGCCCACGAAGGCGCGGGCGCCGAACCCGGCCACGGCGGTGAGCGCCTCGGGCAGGCCTGTGATGTCGGCCAGGGCCTCGTCGAGGCCGCGCTGGAGCCGCTCGGTTTCCGAGTGGACGACGGCCGTGAGGACGGCGCCCCGCCCGGGGAAGTACCGGTAGAGGGTGGCTCGGGAGATGCCCGCCTCCCGGGCGACGTCGTCGACGGTCAGCTTGGTGAGGCCGTAGGCGGCGATGGCCCGGAGGGCACCCTCGACAACCCTGTCTGTGAGGGGATCGAAGGCCATGTTGAGATGCTAAGACTAATTTTGTCTCATCGTCAAGGGTGCTCCGGCAGAATCGCGCCGGGGGCCAGCACTCCGGCGAGGAGCTGCTCCCGTACCAGCAGCCGGATCTCGGCCGGGTCGTCGAGGTCGTAGACGCCTCCAGAGCCGATGCAGGACAGAACCATGCGGGCGATGTAGTCGGCCGTGCGACCGATCTCGGCCCCGGCCCGGAGCCGCCCGGCGGCGTGCTCCCGCTCCAGGTACGGCACCAGGAAACCCCCGATCATCGGCAGGATCCGGAACGACTCGACCGTCAGCAACGGAAGCAGCCGATCCGGCTCCGTCTGCACGACCCGCTGGAAGACGGCGTGCTCGGCCAGGGCCTTCCGAGCGAAGACCAGGGCGTCCTCGAGCAGGACGCAGAGGTCAGGGGCGCTGGCCACCGCCTCCCCGAGCCGGAGAAAGAAGCGGCCCTGCTCCCAGCCCACCGTCTCCCTCACGATCTGGTCCCGCCCGCCGGGGAAGTGCCGGTAGATGGTGGCCCGGGAGACGCCGGAGGCCGAGGCGACGTCGTCGACGGTCGTGCGGGCGAGCCCGTAGCGGCCGATGGCCACGAGGGCCCCCTCGAGTACCCGCTCCTTGACCGTCGGTCCCTTCACACTCCAAGCGTAAGGGAGAATGCCGCTGTGGACCTGCCCGTCATGCCCCCCGTGTCCCCCATGCTGGCCAAGCTCGCCCGGGAGCTGCCCGCCGAGGGCGGCATGCTCTACGAGCCGAAGTGGGACGGGTTCCGCTGCATCGTCTTCCGGGACGGCGACGAGGTCGAGCTCGGCAGCCGCAACGAACGGCCGCTGACGCGTTACTTCCCGGAGGTGTGCGACTTCCTGCGCCAGCAACTGCCGGCCCGTTGCGTGCTCGATGGCGAGATCGTCATCGCCACCGATCAGGGCCTCGACTTCGAGGCCCTCCTCCAGCGGATCCATCCCGCCGTCTCCCGGGTCAAGCTCCTGGCGACCCAGACGCCGGCCTCGTTCGTGGCCTTCGACCTCCTGGCCGACGCCGACGAAGACCTTCGACCTCTACCTCAGGTTGATCGTCGTCGGCGGCTGGAGGCGGTAATGCGTAACGCCCGTCCGCCGCTGCATCTCACCCCCTGCACCACCGACCGCGCCCTGGCCGCCGACTGGTTCCACGCCTTCGAGGGCGCCGGGCTCGACGGCGTGGTGGCCAAGCCCGACCAGCTCCCCTACCGGGAGGGCCAGCGGGTCATGCTCAAGGTCAAGCATGAGCGGACGGCCGACTGCGTCGTGGCCGGGTTCCGCTGGCACAAGAGCGGTGGCGTGATCGGGTCGCTTCTCCTCGGCCTCTACGACCACAAGGGCACGCTGCACCACGTCGGGGTGACCGCCGCCTTCCCCATGGCCCAGCGCAAGGCCCTGGTCGACACGCTGGCCCCCTACCGCGAGAACGCCCTGGAGAACCACCCCTGGCGGGAGTGGGCCAGCGCCATGGCTCCGGGGTCTAGCGAAGCGGGCCGTCGCATGCCGGGCGGGCAGAGCCGCTGGAACGCCGGCAAGGACCAGTCGTGGGAGCCGCTCCGACCCGAGCTCGTCGTGGAGGTGCGTTACGACCATCTGCAGGGCGACCGTTTCCGCCACGGCACGACCTTCGTCCGCTTCCGCGACGACCGGATGCCGGGGTCGTGTACCTACGCCCAGCTCGACGAAGCCGCCCCCGCCGAGCTGGCCCAGATCTTCGGCACGAAGGGCTAGAGCCCCAGCAGCGCGTCGAGGCCCACGGTCAGGCCGGGCCGGTTGGCGACCTCCCGGACGGCCAGCAGCACCCCGGGCATGAACGAGGTGCGGTCATAGGAGTCGTGCCGGATCGACAACGACTGGCCCGTGGTGCCGAGCAGCACCTCCTGGTGGGCCACCAGACCTCGGAGGCGCACCGAGTGGATGTGGATCCCGGCCGGGCCCTCGCCGCCCCGGGCGCCGGGAAGCACCTGTTTCTGGGTCGGGTCGGGCGCCCACTCGGTGGACGTCTCGGCCATCCGTTCGGCGGTCAAGAGGGCGGTCCCGGAGGGCGCGTCGATCTTGTTGTCGTGGTGGAGCTCGATGATCTCGGCCGACTCGAACCAGGGAGCGGCGATGGCGGCGAGGTGCATCATGAGTACGGCGCCGATGGCGAAGTTGGGGGCCACCACGGCGTTGGCCCGTTCGCCGTCGAACAGCCCGGCGAGGTCCTGCAGGTCGCCGCTGGTCAGGCCGGTGGTACCGACAACGGCATGGACGCCGTTGAGAGCGCACCACCGCGCATTGGCCCGCACCCCGTCGACGTTGGTGAAGTCGACCGCCACCTGGGGCTCGGCCTTCTTCACCGACGGCCCGACCATCTGGAGGGTCAGCCCGGTGCCGGCGATACCGAAGTCGTCGAGCGGCCGGCCCTCGTGGGGCGGGTCGACCACCGCCACCAGCTCCATGTCAGAGGCCGCGAGCACCGCCCGGCAGACCGTGCTGCCCATGCGGCCTGCCGCCCCCATGACGGCCACCCGGATCTTGTCTTGACTCTGGTTGTCTTCACTCTGGCTGGCGTCACTCATAGATGGCAGACGTTACCGACAGGCGGTCGGCCAGGACGTCGGCGTCGACCGGGCCGACGGCAGCCAGCACCCGGGGCCCGACAGCCAGGACCCGGTCGATGACCCGGGCCACGTCGTCCGGGGTGACAGCGTCGATGGCCGCCACCATGTCGTCGACGCTCTCGATCGCCCCGCTGGTCGCCTCTGAACGCCCGATCCGCTCCATGCGGGCCGAGCTGCTCTCCAGCCCGAGGGCCATCTGGCCCTTGAAGTGGCCCTTGGCCCGCTCCAGCTCGTCGGGGGCGAGGCACCGCTCGGCGCACAGCCGGTCGAGCTCGGCGTCGACGATCGACAGGACCTCCGGCGCCCGTTCGGGGGACGTCCCGGCGTAGACGGCGAACGTGCCGGTGTCCTCCAGGGCGGACCGGTACGAGTACACGGAATAGGCCAGGCCCCGCTTCTCCCGCACCTCCTGGAACAGGCGGGACGACATGCCGCCGCCGGTCACGTGGTTGAGGACCGACAGGGCCCAGCGGTCGGGGTCGGACCGTGACAGCCCCGGCATGCCGAGCACGAGGTGGGCCTGCTCGGTCGGCCGATGGAGCACCCGGACCGCCCCGGCGGTACGGATCTCGGCCTCCGGGCGGGGGTCGCGGTCGCCGAGTCCACCGGTGAATCGGGCGGCGACCCCCTCGGTGATCCGGTCGTGGTCGACATTGCCGGCGGCGGCGACGACGATGTTGCCCGCCCGGTAGTGGTGGTGATGGAACCCGGCGATGTCGCCGCGGGTCATGGCCACGATGGCGTCGCGCTGGCCGAGCACCTCCCGGCCCACCGTCTGCCCGGGGAAGAGCGCCTCGGCGAAGAGGGAGTGCA
Organism: uncultured Actinomycetes bacterium; assembly: GCA_963723985.1. Lineage (GTDB taxonomy): Bacteria > Actinomycetota > Acidimicrobiia > IMCC26256 > BP-133 > BP-133. The sequence goes on along the minus strand of CAVRTC010000002.1, from coordinate 179,705 downwards.
CGAGCTCGTCGGGCGTGTCTTCGTGCATCCGGATCTCTTCGAGGATCACCTGCCGTTCGCAGTCGACCTCGTCGGGCCGGAAGGCCGGGGCCCACACGACGTCGGAGAGGATGTCGAGGGCGAGGTCGAGGTTCTCGTCGAGCATCCGGACGTAGTAGGCGGTGTACTCCTTGGTGGTGAAGGCGTTCATCTCGCCACCGACGGCCTCCACCCCCTCGGCGATCTCCTGGGCGCTCCGCGCCTCGGTGCCTTTGAACAGCAGGTGCTCGAGGAAGTGACTGGCGCCGGCCAGCGGGTCGGGTTCGTCACGGGAGCCCGTCCCGGCCCAGAAGCCGATCGCCACCGAACGCAGCTCGGGCATGGCTTCGGTCACGACACGTAACCCGTTGGGCAGGCGCGTCCGCCGGACGCGCCCGCAACCCCCCGACGGACTTTCGGTCACCGGGTCGGACAGGCGCCTAACGGCGCCCGCGACCGCCACCGCCGCCGGGGCGTCGGCCGCGGTCGCGGCCACCCCGATCGCGGTCCCGGTCGCCGCCTTCGCGGGGCCGGCCGCCACCCGAGACGTCGGCCGGGCCGAGCTCCCCGTAGGAATCCCGGGCCGCCTGGTCCCAACCGGCGTCGAACGACACGACGTCGCGGTCGCCGCCGGAAGCCCGGCCGCCTTCTCCGCCGCCGCCTCCCCCACCGCCGCCGTCTCCGGCGCCGCTGTCACCGGCACTCCCGTCGAGGGGCTTGACCAGCGAGAGCGACACCTTCCCCTGCGGATCGATGTCGTCGACGCGCACCTCGACCTCGATGCCGAGCGACAGGACGTCCTCCACCCGGTCGACCCGGCGGCCGGCCCCGAGCTTGGAGATGTGAAGGAGCCCGTCGCGGCCCGGAAGGATGTTCACGAAGGCGCCGAACTTCGTGATGTTGACGACCTTCCCGTTGTAGATGCCGCCGACGTCGGCCTCCGGCGGGTTGAGGATGAGCTCGATCATCCGCTTGGCCTCGGCCACCGCCCCGCCGTCGCGGCCACCGATGGTCACGGTACCGACGGAGCCGTCGTCGTCGACGTTGACGTCGGCGCCGGTCTCCTGCTGGATCGAGTTGATGACCTTGCCCTTGGGACCGATCACCTCGCCGATGCGGTCCATCGGGATCGTGAAACTGATGATCTTCGGGGCCGACTCGGCCACCTCGGACCGGGGCTCAGGAATGGCCTCCAGGATCACGTCGAGGATCTTGAGCCGGGCCTCCTTGGCCTGGCGGAGCGCCTGGGCCAGAACGTCGGCCGGGAGCCCGTCGATCTTGGTGTCGAGCTGGAGGGCGGTCACGAAGTCGGCCGTGCCGGCCACCTTGAAGTCCATGTCGCCGAAGGCGTCCTCGGCGCCGAGGATGTCGGTCAGCGTCGTGTACTTGCCCTCGGCGTAGACCAGCCCCATGGCGATGCCGGCCACCGGCGCCTTGAGGGGGACGCCGGCGTCCATCAGCGACAGCGTCGACCCGCACACCGAGGCCATCGAAGTGGAGCCGTTGGACGACATCACGTCGGACACGATGCGCAGCGTGTAGGGGAACTCCTCGACCGACGGCACCACGGGGATCAGCGCCCGCTCGGCCAGGGCGCCGTGGCCGATCTCCCGCCGCTTGGGTGACCCCACGCGACCGGTCTCACCGGTGGAGTAGGGCGGGAAGTTGTAGTGGTGCATATAACGCTTGTGCTCGTCGATCCCGATGGTGTCGAGCATCTGCTCCATGCGGGGCATACCGAGCGTGGCGACGGAGAGGACCTGCGTCTCGCCCCGCTGGAACAGACCAGTGCCATGGGCCGTCTTGAGCAGGCCAACCTGGGCCGAGAGCCCCCGGATGTCGGCCGGGGTGCGGCCGTCGATGCGGAAACCGTCGTTCACGATACGGGAGCGGACGATCTCCTTCTGGAGGGACCGCAGGGCCCGCTTCACCGGGGTGGCCTCGAACTTGCCCGGTTCATCCGGCGTGCCGGCCAGGGTCGTAGTGACCTCGGCGTTGATCTCGTCGATGCGGAGGTTGCGGTCGTGCTTGTCGGCGATCGACAGCGCCTCCGCGAGCGGCCCGGAACCCGCCGCTTTGACGGCCTCGTAGGTCGCCTCGTCGTAGTCGGTCTGGATCTCGTAGGGGATCGGCGCGATCGGGCCGCGCTCGGCCACCCAGCGGTCGACCAGCTCGAGCTGGGCCGTGATGCTGTCGTTGATCCACTTCTTGGCCTCTTCGAGGCCGTCGGCGATGACTTCCTCGGTGACGTGGGGCGCCCCGGCTTCGTAGAGGTCCCAGGTCGCCTCGGTGCCGCCGGCTTCGACCATCATCACCGCCACGTCACCGTCGGGCAGACGACGGCCGGCCACGATGAGCTCGAAGGTGGAGGCGTCACCCTCCTGGTAGGTGGGGTGGGGCATCCACACGCCGTCGTGGTGCGCAAGGCGCACCGCCCCGATCGGGCCGGCGAAGGGGATGCCCGAGATCATCAGCGCGGCCGACGCGCCGTTGATCACAGGAACGTCATGCGGGTTCTGGAGGTCGGCGCCGAGCACGGTGGCGACGATCTGCGTCTCGTTGCGGTAGCCCTTGGGGAAGGACGGGCGCAGCGGCCGGTCGGTCAGGCGGCAGGCCAAGATGGCCTGCTCGGTGGGCCGCCCCTCCCGGCGGAAGAACGAGCCGGGGATCTTCCCGGCGGCGTACATGCGCTCCTCCACGTCAACCGTGAGGGGGAAGAAGTCGATCCCCTCCCGGATGCCCCGGCTGGCCTGGGCGGTGACCAGGACGACGGTGTCGCCCACCGACACCACCACCGCGCCGTCGGCCGCCTGGGCCAGCAGCCCGGCTGAGAAGGTGAGGGACTTGCCGGATTCCCCGATGGGGGCCGACGCCGAGATCGGGCCGGTCATGGAACTGCTCCTCTCGTCGCTCTCCAGCGACGGGGCGGAGCCGGTTCCCAGTCGCCATCATCTGGATCTCCTGGAAGACCCGGATGATGGCGACTGACAACCGACGGCGCCGCCGCCGCAAAACAGTTCGAGGAGCGGCGAGCCGCTCCTCGAGGGTGGTTACCGGCGAAGCCCGAGCCTGGCGATGAGCGCCCGGTACCTCTCGACGTCATTGCGGCGGAGGTAGTCGAGCAGCCGACGTCTCTGACCGACGAGCATCAAGAGCCCCCGGCGGGAGTGATGGTCCTTCTTGTGGACCTTCAGGTGCGCCGTGAGCATGTTGATCCGCTCGGTGAGGAGCGCGATCTGCACCTCGGGGGAGCCGGTATCGGTCTCGTGGAGGCGGTACTCGCTGATCGTGGCGGAGGTGTCTGGCATCGTCAGATTCGTTCTCTTCCGGCAACCGTGCCGTTGGGACTGGGGGTCGTAGTTGCTTGCGCGTCAGGGCTGCAGTCGCGCTGCAGCGACCGCTGAGCCTACCACCCCTAGCCCGACGCCCGGAGTTCGAGGACCCGGCGGGCCGCTTCGACGTCACGGTGCATGGCCGCCACCAGCGCCTCGACGGATTCGAAGCGCTCCTCGGCCCGGATCCGCTCGACGAAGCCGACCGACGCCGGCTGGCCGTAGAGGTCACCGGTGAAGTCGAGCAGGTAGGCCTCCAACAGCAGATAGGCCTGGTCGGTGTAGAAGGTCGGGCGGTGACCGAGGGAGATGGCGGCGGGTCGCTCCACGCCGTCGGCGCCGGTGAAGGTGCCGGCGTAGATCCCGGCCGCCGGGAGGCAGATCTCCTCCGGGACAGCGACGTTGGCCGTCGGGAAGCCCAGCTCCCGGCCTCGCCGGTCGCCTTCCACGACCCGGCCCCGCACCTGGTGGACCCGGCCGAGGATCTCCGCCGCGGCCCGCACGTCGCCGGCGCCGAGGCGCTGGCGGACGAGCGTCGAGGAGTAGATCACCCCGCTGGATCCTTCGGCGGCCCGGCGCCCGTCGTCGGGGCGGACGAGGTCGAGGCCGACGACGTCGAAACCGAGGTCGCGGCCCATCCGCTCCAGGAGGGCGACGTTGCCCCGCCGGGCGTTGCCGAAGTGGAAGTCGGCCCCGACAACCACCAGGCGGGCCTGGAGGGAGCCGCCGAGCACCTCGGTCACGAAGTCCTCGGCCGCTTCCCGCTGGCGGGCTTCATCGAAGGTGAGGACGATGGCATGGTCGACGAAGCCGGTCGCCTCGAGGAGTTCCAGTTTCTGGTCCAGGTTGGTGAGCAGCTTCGGAGCCGATTCCGGCCGGACCACCTGGGCCGGGTGGCGGTCGAACGTGACGAGGGCAGTGGGGAGCCCCCGCTCGGCGGCCTGGTCCCGGACGCGGCGCAGGAGGGCCTGGTGACCGAGGTGGACGCCGTCGAAGGCACCGATGGTCACCACCGACCCGCCGGGCAGGGAGGGGCAGTCGTTGATGCTGGTGACGACGTGCATCGCCCGGCTCAACCTCCGCCGCCGGCCAGGACGACGACCGGCCGGGCCGCCGCCCGGCCCTTTTGATAGAGGGCCAAAAGACGGCCCTCGGGGCCGACGACCGCGAAGGGGCCGGGCTCGTCGCCCCCAAGGGCGCTGACGGGGAAGACGGCACCGTGGGCGACGCCCCGGGCGGTCTCACCGTCGACGTCGACGCGGGGCAGGTGGCGGACCGCCTCCACCAGCGGCAGCAGGGCCTTCTCCGGGCTCTCGGCGATCTCCTCCAGCGTCCGGGCCTCCTCGACCGGGAAGGGACCGACGCGGAGCCGGCGGAGCCAGGACAGGTGGGCGCACCCTCCGACCGCCTCGCCGAGGTCGGCGGCCAGGCTCCGGATGTACGTGCCGCTGCCGCACTCCACCACCAGCTGGGCCCGCGGGAACTCCCCGGGGGTGAAGGCCTCGATCTCGATCCGGTCGATCCGCACCTTGCGGGGGGCCCGTTCGACGACCTCGCCGAGCCGGGCCCGCTCGTGGAGCCGGCGGCCCTCCACCTTGATCGCCGAGACCATCGGCGGGACCTGGGCGATGGTTCCCAGGAAGCGGGGCCGGGCCCCGTCCAGGTCGGCGGCGGTGAGGGCGGGCATTGGAGTACGGGCCGTCTCGGTGCCGGCGGCGTCCAGCGTGTCGGTGGCCACTCCGAAGGCCACCTCGCCCCGGTACACCTTGCCGGTCTCGGTGAGGAAGCGCAGCAGCCGGGTCGCCCGCCCCAGCCCGACCAGGAGGACGCCGGTGGCGTCGGGGTCGAGGGTGCCGGCGTGCCCGACGCGCCGGAGCCCGTAGACCCGCCGGAGGCGGGCGACCACGTCGTGGGAGGTGCAGCCGGCCGGCTTGTCGACGACGACGAGCCCGTCGACGCCCTCCCCCGCCGCCTGGGCCATCAGGTGCCCCGGGGCACGTCAGAGCGCCTGGAGGATCGTCTGCACCACCTGCTGGACGGAATCGGTGGTCGTGAAGCCGCCGGCGTAGCGGTGGCCGCCGCCGCCGAAGAGGGCGGCCAGGGAGGAAACGTCGACCTGCCCCAGGGAGCGGAGGCTCACCCGGACGTGGCCCTCGGCCTGCTTGAGGACGCAGGACACCTCAGCTTCCTTCGCCTGGCGGAGGAAGTCGATGAGGCCCTCCGTCTCCTCCAGGGTGACGTCGAAGGCGGCGAGGTCGGCCTCGTCGACGGCCGCCCAGATGAAGCTCTTCTCGGCCACCATCTCGGCCCGGCTCAGGACGGCGCCCACCAGCCGCAGGTAGGCCAGGCGGTGCTCCTCGAACAGCACCCGGTTGAGGCGGGCGACGGGCACGTCGAACTCCAAGAGCCGCCGGGCGAGGTCGAAGGCCTCGGTCGTGGTGCTCTCGTACTGGAACCGGCCCGTGTCGCACACCAGCCCGGCGTAGAGGCAGACGGCGGCCTCCCCGTTGAGGGGCAGCCCGAGGGCATCGATGAGGCGGGCGACGACGACGGCGCTGGCCGCCGCCCGGGGATCCACGAGATGAATGGATCCGTAGCGGGTGTTCGAAAGGTGGTGGTCGACGACGACCAGTTCCTTGGCCGCCTTGGCGTTGATGGCCAGGTCGCCCAGCCGCCCCATCGACCCGCAGTCGAGGGTGACCATGACCTCCGGCTCGGCCGGATAGTCGACGGGGTCGGACAACAGGTCGAGGCCGGGCAGCTCCCGGTAGTGCGGACCGGTCACCTGGGTGCCGGCAAAGGCGGCGACGGAGCGGCGCCCGGCCGCCCGCAGCACGTGGTGGAGTGCCAGCATGGAGCCGAGGGCGTCGCCGTCGGGGGCGACATGGCAGGCCAGGGCGACCTGGTCGGCGGCGCTGATCACGGCGGCGGCGGCGGCCAGGTCCTCCTCGAATTGTCGGCCGTTGTCGGAATAATCGCTCACTCGTCCTCCGAGTGGAGCTGGCGGAGGATCTCGTCCACCCGCTCCCCAGTCCTGATCGCCGGATCCTCGCGGAATACAAGGTGCGGCGTGTATTTCATCCGGACTTGCTTGCCGATGACGGATTGGAGGTGGGGACCGGCCGACCGGAGGGCGGCGGCGGTCTCTTCGGCCGCCTTGTCCCTGGCCTCGAGCGTGGCCTCGTCGGTGGATACGCCCGGTCGCTTGGCCGGGAGGAGCGCCGAATAGTAGACGGTGGCCTGCCGGAGGTCGGGAGTCACCTCGACGCCGGTCACCGTGACGAGGCCGAGGCGGGGGTCGGACAGACGCTCGAGCTCCTCGGCCAGCACCTCCCGTACCACCTCGTTGATCCGGGCGGTGCGCTCGTAGCGGCGGGCGGCGTGGGTCATGTCAGTCCTCCGGCTCGAGGTAGGAGGCCGTCGCGTCGAGCACCTCGACGTCGGGCGCGGACCGGACGAACCGCTCCAGGGTGTCGAGCACTTCGGTGAGGTGGTGGTTGCTCTCGGCCACCACGGCCACGGCGATGGCCGCCCGCTGCCACCGGTCCTGGTGGTCGACCTCGGCCACCGAGACGTGGAAGCGGTGCCGGAGGGTGTCGACGATGGGCCGGACGGCGGCGCGCTTCGCCTTGAGGGACCGGCTGGCCGGCACATGCAGGTCGAAACGCAGAGCGGCTGCGTGCACGCTCCCATCTTCGCGGCCGTAGCCCCCGGTTAGGAACCGCTTTCGCGATCTCGGCCCGTAAGCCACGGTTTCCGAGAGGGATATTCGGTCTTAGCGGTCGCATTATTCCCGAGACAGGCCGTCCGGGCAGAGTTACGCTCCGCCTCCGGAGGCTGCCCGGCGGGCGAAGGTCCCCCACAGACGAGGGACACGCGGCGGCTTCCAAGGAGGTCCCCATGCATCCTGCCCCGAGGAAGCGCTGGGCCGTGGCCGTCGCGGTGTGTCTGGGAGCAGCAGCCTGCTCCTCCGACGGTGGGTCCAAGGAGTCCGCTGACGGTTCCGTCATCGGGAAGTCGAAGGACGCCGTGATCCAGATCGACGTGACCGGCACCTTCGCCAATCTCGATGGCGGGACGGACGAGAACCAGGAAGGCCGCGGCAGCGGCTTCGTCATCTCCAAGGACGGCCTCGCCGTCACCAACAATCACGTGGTGACGGGAGCGACCAAGATCTCGGTCCGCGTCCCGGGGAAGACCGACCCGGTGCCGGCCAAGGTCCTCGGCGCCTCGGAGTGCGCCGACCTGGCGGTGATCGACCTCGACGGCGACGGGTATTCGGCCCTGGACTGGGCCGACAAGGCGCCCGACATCGGGGACGAGGTCCAGGCCGTCGGCTACCCGCTCGGCGTGCGGGAGATCACCCTCAAGCCGGGGGTGGTGGAGAAGGTCCAGGGCCCGGAGGCGACCGACTGGGCCGCCGTCGGCGGGGTGATGCAGCACAGCGCGGAGATCCAGCCCGGCAACTCCGGCGGGCCACTGGTCAACAAGTCCGGGAAGGTCGTCGGCGTGAACTACGCCGGGTCGCAGGAGAAGAAGGAGTACCACGCCATCACCGCCGAGTCGGCCCGGCCACTGGTGGAGCGGCTGGCCAAGGGCGAGAGCGTCGATTCGCTCGGCATCAACGCCCAGGCGATCGCCCTGGAAGACGAGGAGGCCGGCGGCGTGTTCGTGGCCTCGATGACGACGGGGTCGGCGCCCGACAAGCTCGGCGTCCGGCCCGGCGACGTCCTCCTCCGGTTGGAGGAACAGCCTCTGGCCAACGACGGGACGATGTTGGACTACTGCGGAGTGATCCGGAGCCGCGACACCCAGAAACCGCTGCGGGTCGGGCTGGTCCGGCTGGAAGGCGAGGACATCGCGTTCTACACCGGGACCCTCAACGAGCCAGAGGCGAAGCTGGCCGCGCTCGACCTCGGCACCGGTGGGGAGTCGGCCGCCCCGGCCGCTCCGGAGGTCGATTTCGAGGCCGCCCTCAACGCCCTTCCGGCGGGAGAGGACGTCGGCGAGTTCGTCGACCTCATCGACGACACCGCGTCGCTCCTCATCCGGGCCCCGGCGAAGTGGGCGGCGGTGGAGAAGGCCCCGGCCAATCCCCTGACCGGCGGCGGACGCCCCCTCCCCCACGTCGGCGCCTTCACCGACGCCGGCGCCTTCCGGGCCGTCTCCGGCCCGGGCACGAGCTTCTACGCCTTCCCGAACACGGCCGGGACGGTCAAGCCCGAGACCCTGCTGGAGTCGTTCTCGGGGGTGGAGGGCTGCACGCTGGCGGCCACCGAGCCCTTCCCCAACGACCTGTTCGACCTGTGGGTCCAGTACTGGGTCGGCTGCAAGGGCACACCGACGTTGTTCGTCCGGACGACGGCCACCCCGATCGGGCGCAACGAGATCATCGCCGCCGAGACCGTGGTCACCACCCAGACCGAACTGGTGGCACTGCTCCAGAGCCTGATGACGTTCGACTTCGACCCGGCCGCCTTCGAGAAGTGGAAAGCGGCCAACCCGGCGTAAGGCCGGCGAGAGGAGACTCCCATGACGGCTGACAGGCGACACGGGTTCTCGCTTCGAGCGGCTCCTGCTCGTGGCGGCCGTGGTGGCCGTGGTGAGTGTCGTCGTTGTCCCGCCGACCGGGGCTGCGCCCGGCGGCGGGACGGGCGGCTACAGCGGCGGCGGTGGTGGAGGCGGCGGCGGCTCCTCCGGTGGCGGTGGCGGGGGCGGCGGCTACTCCGGCGGCGGGGGTAGCAGCGACAGCGACTACGACGGCGACACCCCAGTGCCGACGTGGGTCGGGTTCCTCGTCATCATGTTCATCGTCGGCTTCAGTGTCTTCTCGCATTACGTCAAGAAGAAGGGGGCGGGCGGCGGCGGGCGGACGGTGGTCCGCCGCCGGTCCGGCCCGGCCCGGGAGCTTGCGCCGGAAGCGGGAGGAGAAGATCGCGTTGGCCGCCGAGGAGGCGGCCATGGACGACGCCGCCTTCACTCCGGAAGCGGTGAAGGCGGCCGCCCGCGACCTGCACAAGGCGATCGTCGAGGCGTGGACGGCCCGGGACCGGGCGACGCTGGCCAAGCTGGTCGGACCGGACCTGATGGCGGAGTGGAAGCGCCGTCTCGACGACTTCGACCGCAAGGGCTGGCACAACATCACCGAGCGGTTGAGCGAGCCGGCGATCGAGTACCTCGGTCTCGTGAACCGGGAAGGCGAGGAGCAGGACCGCGTCACCATCCGCATCGAGGCCGAGCTGCGCGACTACACGGTCGACGCCAACGGTGAGCGGCTGCTGCGCACCGACGACACCGACGAGGTCACGCGGCTACCCGAGTTCTGGACGCTGGCCCGCGGCGACGACGGCTGGTTCCTGGTCTCGATCGAGCAGGACTCCGAAGGCGGCCACGTGCTCGACCAGGAGATCGTGGCCCGTCCCGACGAGGACACCGCCCGGCTGCACGACGAGGCGGTGCACGAGGTGGCGGTGACCGGCGCCGTCCCCGACGAGGCCGTGAAGGACATCGCGCCGCTCTCGTTCGACGGCGATGCCCGCACCGCCGCCCTCGACATGGCCAACATCGACGGCCGCTTCGACCCCGACGTCCTCGAAGCGTCGGCCCGCCGGGCCGTGGCCGGCTGGGCCGAAGCCGTCGACGGCGATGACGGGGCTCTGGAGGAGGTGGCGACGCCCGGCGCCGTCGATGAGCTCCTCTACGGCGGCGACCCGACGAAGCGAACCCGCCTGGTGGTGCGGGGCCCGGTGCTCAAGTCCCTGCGGATCACCGCCCTCGCCGCCCAGGCCACCCCGGCGACGATGACCGTCAGGGCCGAGCTGACCGGCCGCCGCTACCGGGAGAACCGCGACACCACCATCGTCGTCGACGGCAGCAAGGACGACGAGACGACCTTCACCGAGTCGTGGACGATGGCCCTCGACGGCAACGACACAACCCCCTGGCGCCTCGTCGGCTCCGCCTCAGCCCGGGTGGGATGACCACCGCCGGGTCGGTGCGCCGGCCGATGCCGTCCACCACCCCACCGCCCTACCGATCCCCCCAGAGCCGGGAGAAGATTCTTCGGATCGCCCTCCTGATGCTGGCGGCGGCGGCCGTCGTGGCCGCGTTGGCCGCCGTTGAACGCCTCCGGTTCGCCGGCGAGGCGATCCGGATCGGCGCGGTCACCCCCGATCGCCTCGACCAGGTGACCGGTCATTGGACCGTCGCCGAGTTCCTGGTCGCGGTGACGGCGGTCGTGGCGGCGGTGGCGTGGCTGGCCTGGTTCGCCCGCGTCTATGGGAACCTGCCTGCGCTCGGCGCCCGGTGGAGGACGGGCTCGCGTTTCAACGCCCTGTTCTGCTGCGCCGTCCCCGTCCTCAACCTGTTCATGGCCCCGAAGCTGTGGCTGGAGTCCTGGCGGGCCAGTGAGTTCGACTCCGGACCGGGTGACGACGCCGGCCGGCGTATCGCTCCCGGCCGGCCGACGGTCGCTGCTCCTGGCCTGGCCGGCGATCGGGCTGCTCACGGTCGTGCTCGCCTTTCTGGGCCAGCGGAAGACCGACCGGGCGTTCGACTACCTCGAACCGGTCCGCTCAGCCGCGCCGCTCCAGATCCTGGCCGCCATGGGCATGCTGGCGTCGGCGGTGATCACCTTGCGTCTGGCCCAGTGCCCTGACGGCCCGCCAGCAGGCGTGCGCCGCCCGCCGAGGCGGCGGCGCCGCCGAGGAACCGGCGTGAGGGGCCGGATCGCCGCCGTCACGATCGCCGCCGCGCTGGCGGGTGTGCTGCCCGCCTGCGGTGATTCGGAGAAGTTGGCCTCACCCCGTCAAGGGGGTGATCACGACCATCGTCCCCGACCGCAGCTTCGACCGGGTGGCCAGTCTGCTGATCGGCCCCGACGGCTCCATCTACGTCGGCGGTCGCGGCGGAGCCAACGTGTACCCGGCCAAGGGAGAGGGCCGCCCGCTCTATCGGACCACTCACGACTTCATGGACATCCGGGGAATCGCCCTGGGCAAGAACCTCGTGTACCTGTCGGACTTCGACGACCGCACGGTCAAGGCGATCACCCCCAACGGCGGCGTCCTCAACGTGGCCGGGAATGGGGACTGGGCCATCCCGGCCGACGGAGCGCCGGCCGCCCACAGCCCGCTGGCCTGCCCGGCGGCCCTCCATTACGACGCCGAGGCATCGGAACTCGTGATCCGGGAGGGAACCCAGTTCCGCAGCGTCAACAAGGACGGCCTGGTCCACACGGCCGGCATCGGCGGGAAGACCGCCGAGGAACTCTGCAAGATCACGGGGTCTGGGTTTGCCGTCAACGATGAGGGGATCTACCTCTTCGCCCGGCCGACCTTCGTCGTCCTATTCGGCGGCGACATCGTCTTCTACCCCCCTGAAGCTGCGAACGCGAATCCCCCCGCCTTCGAGGAGATCACAGACATCGTCTACGACCCGCACTCCAAGTCGATCTACGTGGCCGACAAGACGAGGATCAAGCGCATCGCACTCCCCGACGGCACGATCACCACGATCGCCGGCACCGGCTCCGACGAGTCGTCTGAAACGGACGGCCCTCCGCTGGAGACGGCCCTGGGCAATGTGCAGGCCGTCGCTGTCGACCGACGCGGCAACCTGTACTTCGCCGCCGGCTTTCCCCCGACCATCCGGGCGCTCGGCGCCCCGGCCGGGAAATGAGCGCCATGAGACGCACGGTGGCGGCGCTGTGCAGCCTGGCACTGGCGTTGACGGCCACCGGCTGCGGTGGCCTCGGGTCCGTGGCGACGGCGGGCTCGGGGAAGGTCCGCTACGTCCTCACCACTGCCGTCCGCGAGGGCGGTGACGGCACGATCTTCGGCGGGCTGGCCGTCTCCGATGACGGCACCGTCTATCTCGGCGCCGCCGACGACGAGAGCTATTTCTCCCAGGAGAACGTCCGCATTCTCAGCTTCCGTCGCGGCGGCGAACCCCGGGTGCTGCTCCGCGAGGAGGACGTGTCGCTCCAGTACGTCCGGTCCCTCGAGCCCCGGGTCATGACGATCGGAAAGGACGGCGAGCTGCTGATCGCCGCCTACGGCGACGGGCTCGTCAGCGTCGTCGTCACATCGCCGGGGCACCAGCGCGTGATGCCCGGTCCCCCCACCGGGGAACGGGGCGAGTTCGGGCGGGACGTGACCGCCCTCGCCGTCGACCGTCGGGACGGCACCGTCTACCTGGCCGACCGTTGCCGGATCTGGCGGTCCAAACCGGACAGCACCTTCGAGTTCTTCGTCGGGGAGCGCCCCGACACCCGCTGCCTCGCCTCAGATCCAGCCCAGATCCACCTCGTCGACTTCAAGGGCGGCATCGGGGGGCTGGCTGTCGATCAGCGTTCCGGCGCGCTCTACGTCTCCGACGATGCCCAGGTGCACCGTATCGACGGCTCAGGCGTCACCACCGTGGCCGGCCACGCCCCCCGGAGCAACGCCGACATCAACAAGGGTTTCTCCGGCGACGGCGGCCCGGCCACCGCCGCCCGCCTCAACGAACCCGGCAGTCTCGCCTTCGACCCCGCCACCGGCGACCTCTACATCGCCGACCTGAAGAACCAGCGCATCCGCAAGGTCGACGCGGCCGGAACCATCACCACGGCGGTCGGGAACGGCGGCTCCCGCCGCCCCTACGAAGGCCGGGCGGACAACGTCGCCGTCGACGTCGTCCAATTGGCCATCGACGGCCAGGGCCACCTCTGGGCCACCGCCTCCCCCGACGGCTACGACCCCCGCGACATCTGGTCCGAACGCCTGGTGACCACCGCCCTCCACGCCACGGCGGTGGCTGACCATGGGTGAGGTCCTCGGCTTCGGCCTGATGTTCCTGTTCGGGCTGGTGAATCTCCTCTGGCCTCGGGGCTGGTGGCGCATCGCCGAAGGTTGGAAGTACCGCAACCCCGAAGCGGTGGCGCCGTCGGACGCCGCCATCACGGTGCAGCGTGGCGCCGGCCTGGTCCTCTGTATGGCCGCCGTCATCATCCCCGCCTGGAGCGCGTCCGTCCGACACGAGGCCAAAGAGGAGGAGAAGCAGGAGCAAGCGGTCGCTGAAGTCAAGGCCACGAACCGGGAGCTGGCGGACACCTACCGGCAGACCGTGGTGGACGAAGCCCAGCGGCTGGGAACCTCACCCCGCCAGCTCCCCGTTGCCGTCCTGGAGCCGCCGGGGATCGACGGACTCACCGCCGTCCGCCGGCCCGACTTCGCCTCCACCGGCGACGTCGCCATCCGCGTCTCCGGCGAGAACTGGTGCGCGACCTTCCCCGACAAGGCCGGCTTCCCGGGGACCGTCGACGAGCGCCCCTGCGGATACGAGCGGAACCTCATCAACCGCTTCGCCCAGGACGTGATGCTGAAATACCGCCAGGCGGGGACCCTCCCGAACCTGGCCACGGTGAAGCACATGGGACTCTCGGGCCAGCCGCTCCTCTCGGTGCTGGCCGGCCGCGACCCCCGCACCTTCACCGTCCGCCTCGACCCCGTCTACGGGGGCGGCTGGTGTGTGACCTTCCCCGGGACGTCGGCCGGCTCCCCCACGATCAAGCCCGGCGACTGCCCCTACCCGCTCCCTCAGTAACTCTTGAAGAACGGACTCGTACTTTTGTCCGCACCGCGCCACACTGATGCCATGTCGTCACGAATCCGGCACTTCTCCTTCGTAGCTTCCCTGGCGGCTCTCATGATCGGCGGTTCGGCGGCGGTGGCGTCGCCCTCGCTACCGAACCCGCCACCCCGCCCGACGTCACCGGCCGAGCCGGGCGCCTGGTCGATTCCAGGTGTCGGCGACCTGCACGACGTGCTGGCACGAGGTGTGCCCCTGCCCGTCGTCGCTGAGCCGGCCGGTCTCTTAGGGGTCGTGCCGGCGGCGGCCCCGGACCCGGGCTTCAAAGCTGCCTATGCCGGCCTCCCGGACGGTGCCTTCGCCGGCTACGCCACCGCCACGGTGTTCCACACCGACCCCGAGTTGGCCACCGACAACCAGGGGGACGACTTCAACGCGGAGTACGACCTCGGCCTCTCGGATGCCGCCCATGCCTCCGTCCCCGTACCGGCCGTCACCGATGAGCTCGGCCGTACGGCGATCCCGGCCCTCGAAGCCGGCCACAGCTTCGGGCAGGGCCAAGGCGTCAAGCTGCCAAAGGTCCTCGAAGACATCGATTTCGGCTTCGACCCGACGCCGGCCATCGCCAAGGCCCCGCCGAGCAAGGCGCCGGTGCAGAAATCAGGGAACACCGACCTTGAGTTCGTGAAGGCCGACACGTTCGAGGCAGAGGCACTGGCCCGCGCCATTGCCACCGGCTGCGTCATCGGCGACGACCTGGCGCGGGGTCTCGGCTCGGCGATCCAGTCCGGCGTCGATCCCGACGGCGACTTCGACGACGATGACGCTCCGCTCCTCTCCGTTTCGGTCGATGACCCGCCCCCGCCCCGAGCCGTGTCGCAATCGACGTCCCGGGTGGCGCTCAGCCGTGAGCCTGTGACCCCCGGGCACTTCGGCGGCATCGCCGAGACCCGGCTCACCGTGGCCCCGATCACGTTCGGCATCCCGGGCCAGACCCGTAAGGACGACGTTCTCTTCACGCTGGAGTTGGCCGGCGAATTCGTGCTCCGGGCGGCGACCGACGGCCAGAAGGGCAAGCTCTTCTTCGGTCCCGACGGCGCCAACGACGCCCGCCCGGTGGCTCGCCTGTTCCAGAACGGCGAGGAAGTCGGCGGGGCCGGCTTCGGCCAGATCGTGCCCATCAAGGTTGGTGACGACACCGTCGGCGAGATCCGGATCGGCGATGATCCCCACGCCATCGGGGACGATTCGAAGGACGCGACCATCACCGGGACCCAGATCGCGGCCGCCGCCGACGTCGCCGTGGTCCGTTTCTTCGCCGTGGGCGATGCCCAGCAACGGGTCGGCCACATGGAGGTGGATCTCACCGTTCCCTCCGATGGCGTTGCCTGCCCCGGGATCACCCTGTCCAAGCGCTCGGACCCCGCCAGCGTGACACCCGGAGCCCCCTTCACCTTCACCATCGACGTGTCGAACCCCAACGACTGCGTGCTGTCCGCCGTCAAGGTCAAGGACGTGGCCACCACCGAACAAGGCGTGTCCTGGAAGGTCCTGACGACGCTGCCCCGCTCGACGATCAGCCGGGAGGGTGTCCTCAGCTTCGACCTCGAATCGCTGCGACCAGGCGAGCGAAAGACGGTCAAGATCAACGCCGAGAGCGCAGCCGACACCAAACCCGGGACGGTCACGAACCAGGCCACGGCCTCGGGCTTGTGCAGCAAGGTGCCCTTGACGGGGGCGTCGACGGCGGTCGCCACGATTAGCTCCGCCATCGTGCCACCGCGTCCCAGCAGTCCTCCGCCTCCGCCCTCGGCTCCCTCGGTGCCGGCGTCCCGACCGGCCGCCCCAGCCTCCTCGAGGGCCGGGGCTCAGGCTTCCGTCCCTGACACTCCCCGTGCCAATGCCAGCGCGGCGACGAAGTCGCGTTCCTCGGGCGGAGTACTGGCCCGTACCGGCGCATCGCTGCCGATCGCCCTGGCTGTGCCCCTCATCGTCGGCGGTCGCGTCCTACGCCGCCTCCGGCGGGTGAGAACGACAGAAGAAAGCTGAGAGCCGGCTGAGTTAACCCGCCGGCTGCGTCGCCGGCGAAGTCTCAGGAACGGGCGCTTCCGGTGTCGGTGCCGAGGGGGTTTCCGCCGCAGCCGCGGGCGCGGTGGTCGTCGGTGTCTCCGCCGGCTGATCGGCGGACGGAGCCGACGTGGGGCTGAAATTGAGCTTGTTCTGATCGGCGGTGATCAGCCCCTTCTCCTGTGCCGGTGGGACCGCCAGCACGATGTTGAACTGCTGGAGCTTGCCGAACTTCGCCCCCTCCTTATAGGAGGTCAGCATCGCAGCATCGGCGAGCAGGCTGCCGTCCTCTTTCGACGTCACCCTGTAGAAGTTTCCGGCCTTCGGGCCCGGGATCCGGCCGTCGGCGACATTGGCCATCGGTACTTCGCTCCAGCCTGCCGGCTTCTCCGCCGTCTGCGCCTTCGCCGCGCTGTCGCCGCCACCGTCACCGCCGCCGGTGACGAGCACGACGGCCAGGATGATGGCCAGGAGGCCGGCGGCGCCGGTGGAGATGAACGCCCACTTCCGGTACTTCTCCTCGTCGGCACCAACCGGGACGCCCGTCTTCGCCTCGGCTTCGAGGAGATCGTTGAGCGTGGTGACCGGGAAATCGATCGCGGTGTCCTCAAGCGTCGGCATGGCGTCGGCCCCTCCCTCGTCGCCTGGCCCTCAGAGCCGCCATGGTACGGCGGTCGGCGCCGTTCACGCCACCAGTGAACTCGGTTGACAGGAAGACCGCGCTGAGCGAGCCTTGGCTGCCATTTCGGTCTGTTCGTTCGGGCCGTCTTGGGGGAGACGAGAGAGGAGCGACACATGGGCATGCAGGGCGCCGACATCATGCAGATGCAGCAGCTCGAGCAGCGGCTTTCGCAGGAGAGCACGGCGGTCAGGGAGCTCATGTCCCGGATCGACCAATCCCTCCAGAACACGCAGTGGACGGGACCGGCGGCCGACCGCTTCAAGCAGGAGTGGTCCGGAAACTTCGTGAAGGCGCTCACAACGCTGTCGGAGGCCCTCGGCCAGAACGCCACCGCCGTCCGCAACCGCTGGCAGGCCTTCGAGGCTGCTGCGAACTAACTCTTCGCTCTCCCGGTTTCCCCCCTGAGTGGCAGGAGGCCCTCGATGCACGTGTCTTTCACTGTCGAGGGGGACGAGCGGGAGCTCGACCTCGACATCGGTCAGGGGCAGCCGACAGTCAGTGACCTCAGCGCGGCGCTGACCGGCTCACCTGACGCCGGCGGGTTGCTGGTGGACGGGAAGTACTGGCCCCCCGAGGCCCTCCTCGTCGAGGTCGCCCTTCGCCAGGGGGCGGTGCTCGCTCCCGCGGCCGGCCCGCTACCCGAACAGGTAGCCGACGAGCCGGCGGCGATCCTGTCGGTGGCTGGTGGCCTCGGTTCGGGCCCGACCGTCCCGCTCAACGCGGGGTCGCACCGGTTGGGCAGCGGGCCCGACGCCGACATCGTGATCGAGGACCCGACCCTCTCGCCCGTGCACGCCAGAGTCGATGTGACCGCCGCCGGTGTGGCGGTGGCCGACACCGGCTCCAAGAACGGCACCGCCCTCGAGGGCTACCGGCTGACCCAACCGATCCGGGTGGAACCCGGTCAGGTGGTCCAGGCCGGGGCGGTGCTGTTCCGGGTGGACCGGCCGCCGGCCACGGACGCGCCCGTCCTCGGCAAGCCCCGCCGCAACGGAACGGCCGCCTTCAACCGGCCGCCCCGAGCGATCACCCAGACGTCGCTCCCCTCGCTGAAGACGCCGGCGGCCCCCAAGGAGGCCCGGGCGTCCAGCGGGTTCGGCGCGGCGTCCCTTATCGCCCCCGTCATCTTCGGTATCGGGACAGCGGTGATGACGAAGAAGCCGATCATGGGCGTCTTCGCCCTGCTGTCGCCGGTCATGCTCATGGCCAACAAGATGGAGGAGAAGCGCCGGGCCGGGAAGGAGAAGACCAGCGGCGACAAGGCCTTCTTCGAGGCGCTGGTGGCGTTCCGCCGGGCACTCCTCTCCGGCCGCCAGGCCGAACTGGCCCGGCGTCGGGCCACCTTCCCCGACCCGGCCGAGGTGGTGCGCCGGGCATTGACGCCCAGCGTCCGGCTGTGGGAGCGCCGGCCCGGGCACGAGGACTTCCTCCAGGCGTCGGTGGGGACGGCCACCCAGCCGTGGACCCCGCCGCTGGACTCGCCCAGCGGTGAGCACCCGCCCGAAGTCGAAGAGACGATCGCCAAACTGGGTTGGCTCCCCAACGCGCCGTTGACGGTCAACCTGACACCCCGCCACACACTGGGCGTCGTCGGCGACCGCCAGGCCGCGCTGGCCCTGGCCCGGGGCGTGATCTGCCAACTGGCCGTACACCACGGCCCCGCCGACCTGCGCGTCGCCGTCCTGACCGACCCCAGCCATGCCGCCGACTGGGACTGGGCCAAGTGGCTCCCCCACGTCCGCAGCCTCGACGAGTCCTCCGGCCGACACCTGCTGGGGGCAGCGGTCGAGGACGTCGCCGCCATCCTCGACGAGCTGACCGTCGCGCCCGACAAGTCCCCCGGCGCCCGGCCGGACGAGGCGCCCGAAGGTCCGGTCACCCTGGTCGTGGTCGACGCCCCCCGGCTCCTGGAGGGGCGCAACTCCCTGGCCCGCGACGTCCTCTCCGGCGAGGGCGTACCGGCCTGCGGGCTCGTGCTGGTGCCGTCCACCGACCAGCTCCCCGCCCTGTCGACCAGTGTGATCGAGCTGGCGGGTGGTCAGGGCTCGGCCCGCTACCGCGAGCCGAGCATCAACCTGAGCATCGAGAACGTGCTCGTGGCCGGCATGCCCGAGGACCTGGCCCGCCAGGCCGCCCGGGCCCTGTCGGGTCTGGAAGACCCCGAGGTACCCGACCTGGGCGCCGATCTGCCCGACGGCGTGTCCCTCATCGACCTCATCGGTGGTGAGCCCACCCCCGAGGCGCTGAGCCAGCGCTGGAAGTCCGGCGGCCGGGTGCCCCGCATGATCGGCCCCATCGGCGTGGCCGGCGACGGGCCGGTCGAGATCGACTGGGTGGCCGATGGCCCCCACGCCCTCGTGGCCGGCACCACTGGTTCCGGCAAGTCCGAGATGCTGCGGTCGGTCGTGGCCGGCCTGGCCGCCTCCGTCGACTCCGAGCACCTCAACTTCGTCCTCATCGACTACAAGGGCGGTTCGGCCTTCGCCCAGTGCGCCGGCCTGCCCCACACCGTCGGCATGGTCACCGACCTCGACGAGCATCTCGGCGCCCGGGCACTGCGGTGCCTGGAGGCCGAGCTGCACTACCGGGAGACGCGGCTGCGCGACGCCGGCGCCTCCGATCTCAAGCAGTACCTGCAGGACGGGCACCCCGAGCCGCTCCCCCGCCTGCTGGTGATCATCGACGAGTTCGCCACCATGGCCGCCGAGCTGCCCGATTTCATCGATTCCCTGGTGGGCATCGCCCAGCGGGGCCGGAGCCTGGGCGTGCACATGATCCTGGCCACCCAGCGGCCCGGCGGCGCGGTCAACGACAACATCCGGGCCAACACCAACCTGCGGATCAGCCTGCGGGTCCAGGAGGCGGCGGAGTCGTCCGACATCATCGGCACGCCCTTGGCCGCCCAGATCGGCCGCCGCCAGGCCGGACGGGGCTACGTGCGCCTCGGCGCCTCCGACGTCTTCCCCTTCCAGGCAGCGCTGGTCACCGGCGTGACCCGCAAGGACGAGACCACATCGGTCGGCGTGGCGCGTCTCGTGTTCGGTCCCGAACCGCTGCTTCGCGACGAGCTGCCCGAGGCGGCCAAGCCCGCCGCGCCCGAGGGTCCCTCCGACCTGGAGCGGCTGGTGGCCGCGGCCGCCGAAGCGGCCCAGCTCGCCGGGCTGGCCGAATCCCGCAAGCCGTGGCCCGACGAGCTCCCCGCCCTGGTGACGCTGGACGCGCTCCAGGCCGAGGCCGGCGGCGAGACCGCCGCCGTGGTCGGCGCCGGCGCGCCCTTCGCCCTGGCCGACGAGCCCGACCGCCAGCGCCGGGCCCTGTTCTCCTGGTCACCGACCAGCGGCAACCTGTTCGCCTGCGGGGTGTCGGGCTCCGGTGCCACCAACACTCTGGCCACCATCGCCATCTCCCTGGCCAAGACGTACCGGCCGGAGAAGCTGTGGTTCTACGGCCTCGACTTCGGCACGCAGGCCCTGGCTCCGCTCAGCGGCCTCCCCCACTGCGGGGGCATCGTCGGCCCCACCGACCGCGATCGGCAGTTCCGGCTCGTGCGCTGGCTGGGTGACGAGCTCGAGCGCCGCCGCCGCCACATCGCCGCCGCCGGCGCCACCCGCATCGACCCGGGCGACCCCAACTCGCCGTTCCCCACCATCGTCGTACTCATCGACAACTACGGGGCGCTGCACTCCGCCTGGGAGGACAGCACCGGTATGGCCGCCCGCGACCTGCTGGTCCGCACCATCGCCGACGGCCCCGGCCTCGGCGTGGTGGCCGCCATCGCCGCCGACCGTCCGCTGTCTCTGCCCGGCAACGTGGCCTCGGTCACGCCCAACAAGATCGCCCTGCGCCTGGCCGAGCCCAGCGACCTGTCCTTCTTCGGGCTCAACCCCCGGGAGGTCGGCAAGCTGGGCGTAGGGCGGGCGATCGACGCCGGCAGCAAGCTCGAGATCCAGGTGGCCGTGCCCCACGCCGAGGGCCTGGCCCCGGCCGTGGCCGAGGTGACCGCCGCCGCCGGCACGGTCGACGCTGCCAGCCGCCCGCCGGCCATCGGCACGCTGCCCGACGACGTCCCCGCCCAGCTGGTGCAGGACTCGCTGCGCATCGACGAGACGGAGTGGTACCTGCCGCTCGGCGTCGGCGATGTCACCCTCGGCCCCACGGGGCTGCGCCTCCTCGAGTCGGAGCACGCCTTCGTCATCGGCCCGCCCCGGTCGGGGAAGTCGACGGTGCTCGACGCCCTGGCATCGATGGTGGGGAAGGTGCGGCCCGACGTCGTCATCACCGCCATCGGTATGCGACGCTCTCCGCTCCACGACGCCCCGGAGATCAAACACGTGGTGCGCAGCGCCGAAGAGCTCAAGGAGGCGGTGGAACGCATCAAGGCCGACACGGCCGCTCCTCAGCTGGTCCTCGTCGACGACGCCGACGCCCTCGAAGACGACCTCGAGGGGACGCTGGCCAGCCTGGTGTCGACGTCGCGCCCCGACCTGCACCTCGTGGTGGCCGCCCGCCCCGACCCGATCCGGTCCAACTACGGGCACTGGACCGCCCGTGTGCGCACCTCCCGCCAGGGGCTGGCCCTGCGACCGAACCTCGACCAGGACGGGAACCTGCTCGGCACCATGTTCCCCCGCGGCGGGCCTACGACCTTCGAGCCCGGCCGGGGCTACCTCGTGGCCGAAGGCGTCTCCCAGCTGTTCCAGGCCGCCCGTCGGGACTGACCGAACCGGGGTCCTCCCATGGCCACTGCCACCCGTTCACCGCTCGTCGAGCAAGCCGAGAAGATCGACGGACTTGCCCGGCATCTGTCGGACGGGCGGCTCTTGGAGAGGCCGGTGCGGCTGGCCGGCTCAGAGACGGTCTGGAAGGGGCCGATCCAGCTCGGGTTCAGGGGCTGGATGGTCGAGGCGCTGGACTTCTGGGTGCGCAACCAACTGGCCGAAGGCCTCCGTCTGGTGGCCCGGGTGCTCTTCGATCGAGCGGCCGCCGTCGAGCAGGCCGCTGCGCAGATGCTCGCCACCGGGCAGGTCACGGTGGCCCCGCCCGCCATGCCCGCCCCCCTGAACTACACCCCGGGCACGCCGCCACTCTACGGCGACATCGGCGGCGGGGCGGGGAAGAACGACTACAGCGTCCCGGAGATGCGGAACCTCTCGCAACTGCTGCAAGCCACCGCCGACGAGGTGATGAACTTCGCCCGGACCCTCGATCAGGCCCTCCAGCCGCCGCCGGCGCCTCCCCCGCCGCCCGGGACGCCGCCCCCCATCAACCCGCTCCCCCCCGACGCCGACGCCGTGGTGGGGTACCCCCAGACCTACCTCGAGATCGCCAACCAGCTCCGCAACGCCGCCATGGACGTCGCCAAGCGGGCCGACGCCGTCATGGCGTGCGAGGGGCCGATGGACACCGCGACGATAGATCTCGGCATGGCCGACACGGCCCTCGAGCGGGGCGACAGACCTGGCCATCTCCTCCGACACAGCCTCCCAGCAGGCCTCCGCCCCCGACGGCCCCACCGCCACCCCGACCAGTTGCCACGCCTCCCGCGGACGAGAAGCCGCCCCCCACCCCCGAGGAGGTCAAATGCGGCGAGGGACAAGGGCACGGCCCTCGCCGAGGAGGCTCTGACGAAGAACGTCCTCAATCACCCCGAGGACCTCCAGAAGATCGCCCAGGAGCTCGACGCCCACAAGGGCGACCCCGCCGCCGAGGCCTATGCCGCTGCCTTCGTCGAGAAGTTCGGCGCCAAAACGGATGCTCGAGGTCCCCCGCACCCTCCAGGCCTGGCAGAACGGTTATAGCACAGCGACCCGGTCACGCAGACTCACCCGAAGAAGAGCCTGCCCTACAACGAACCGAAGCGCGAACCCAAGCCGGAGGAGGTCGAGGACGTCTTGTTCAGCTTCTCCGCCACGCTGGCCACCTCGACCCATTACGAGGGCAGCCAAAAGCTCGAGGAGGAACTGAAGGAACTCGCAGGCGCCGAACAAGACCCGCTGGCGCTGTCGTGGCTCCTCACCAACCGCGACGCGGACTTCGACGCCGACTTCCTCTTCGCCGCCTTCGACACCGGCGTCAAGAAGATCGTCGAATGGGAAGCCCGGGAGAACAAGCCCTTCTCCGAGGCGTTTGGCGGCGGCGAGCTCGGCCTGGAAGTTCGAGGCGACAGGCGGCTCGACCGGAACCCGAAGGTCGCCGTCCTCAATGCCATCTCACGGAACGAGGAGGCGGCCTCCCGGCTCCAGACCGAGTTCCAGCCCTTCACTCTGAAGGTGTACCACGACACCAAGGAAGTCCGGATCGACAGCATCGCCGAACTCCTCTACCAGGGCGGCGAGTACGGCGGCTACGGCGACAACGGCGCCTCACTCGGCCGGATGCTCAACACGACCCATCGCGCTCTGATCAACCAGGGCAACGCCGCCGAGGCCAAAGAGCTCGTCGACCAGATCGTCAGCTCCGCCACCAACGACAAAGAAGTCAGGCAGGCCCAGCCGCTGCTCCGCGAGATCGGCCTCCGCCACCCCGTCACCGACGAGGAAGCCGAAGCCGCCCGGGCCATGGTCGAGAAGAACTCGAAGCACCCCGCCCGCGAACTCATGCTCGGCCAAACCGCCGACAACCTGCGAGCCTCCGCCGAATTCGTCAAAGACGCCGCCGCCGGCAACAAGTACACCCAGAAGACGCTCTACGAGACCCGAGGGTCGTGGGACGTCGTCAAGGCGGCCGAACTCGCTGAAGGCGCTAGCGACGCCCAGAAGCGCGACGCCGAGACAACTCTCGACCGCACCATCCGCAAGATCGCCGACGGCGAGGACCTCACGGACGAGGCGCGCCGGGGTATGGCGGAGGTCCTCTCCCTCCGCATGGAGGATTTGGCGAAGATTGTCGGCGGCGACCGGGGGGAGGCCGACAAACTCGAGGACCGAGGCCTTGGCGTGACTGAGGACCAAGTCAGGGCCACCCTGAAGGAAATTGCAAAGGACAAGGAGGCCCTCGGGACGCTGATGGCCGCAGTCGGCGCTTCTGTCGCCGAGCCTTACGCCGAAGTTGTCGATGGGATTAGGTACAGACTCCAGCCTCGGCCCCCGGGTATACCCGATGCAGCCTGGCGCGCAGAGGTCGCTGACAAGGTCACGGCAGCAGGCGGCGGATACGCCGAGGAAGGCATGCGCATCGGAGAATTGTTCTGCGAGACCGCCGATGCAGTACGACAGGCCGGTATCGACAAGCGAGAAGCCGCAGCCGCCATGCTGGCGAACTACCGCCTGGGCGTCGACATCGCCTTCGGATTCATCGAGAAGATGCCCGGTGTAGGGCAAGCCAAAGCCGCGGTGGACACCGCGATCGGGGTCGTCCCGAACACCAAGGTGGCCGGTTTCGAAGGCCAGGTGAAGGACGGTATCGCTGAAGCAATCTCCGGAATTGACACGGACCTCATCAATGCGGAAACGAAAGAGGAATCAGCCAGGGCACGTGAGCTCCTGGACCGAATGGTTGCCGAAAACATGATGCAAGCCATGGCTCGGGACCCGGTCGTGCTGAATCGACTTGAGGTCACCTTGCCCGACGGGATGCTGGTCAATCCCGGCCAACCAGTACCGCCCCCCGTCGGGGCACCGCCGCGCATTCCTGACGGGTACTTGAAGCCTGAGTTTCTCGACCCGCAGACCGGGGGCGTGTCACTTCCTCGCCCTGGGACGGAGCACTACAAGGAATTCAGCAGGTGGTACCGTGAAGATGAGGATGCTCATAATCCTCTGTATCAAGCAGCTCTTAATGCCACGATACCGGTACGCGAACACATGGGAAAGTGTATGTTGGAGAAGCTCTGGGGCGAGGCGTCATGATCCCGAAGCCCGACGTAGGGTGCCGGCGCAAGTTCAGACTGTTGATTGGTGTTGTTGTGGGCCTCTTGGGCCTCAGCTGCTCAAGTAGCTCGGACGGTGACTCGAAGAGCCGGGGAATCGAAGAAGAGGTGGCCTTCAATACATCGGTCAACAATGCCACTCGCTCTTGGGGAAACGATGCCGCTACGAGGTTCTTTGCTAACGTTGCTCAGGAATCGCCATCGACTTCCGACGTAAAGGCATTCAACGAAACAGGAATCGCGGTCCAGCTATGCGAGTTGGTCCAGGCGTTCGAACCCAATCCTGACTCCGTCGGGGACATCGACAGCCGAAGCGATGCCATCAGGTTCACCAAAAAGAGTGCGGTTGACAGCGCCGTTGCAGGACTCCTTGGACATGCTTTCGCCGGAGACGCGACACAGCGCGACCAACGACTCGCCGCCCTTGAAGTCGGCAAAGGACTGTCTCAAGAGGTCAACCCGATTGAGAGTATGACCGACGCGGGAATCCTCGACGCCTCGGGCAAGTTGACGATCCCGCCAACGGAATTGATCAGCAGCGATCCCGAAGGCCCGTATGAGAAGTTCAGGAACTGGCTGACCAAAGACTCACCGAGTCTTCTCGATAAGGCTGCGTCTCTTGCCGAGGGTATCGATCGTGCCCTCGACGAGTGCGGTTCCAAGAGCTCCTAGCGCCACAGCCCCAATTCATCGCACCCAAAGGCTCAATACATCTTCGCTTGCCTGGTCCCCCGAAGAGGGTGGCGGCTCCTTGTGCTGATGTGAGCGGGGCTGTGCCTCCTCCAGCAGTGGGAACCCACACGTAAGAGGTTGACACATAGGGATGCTCTCGGGAGGCTCTCGCCACATGCGGATCCGAGAGTGCTCGCGGACGGACCTTGACCTTCTGGACCGGTTCTTGCCGACACGGCCTCCTCGGGTGGTGCACGCTGAGCACTTCGCTCTCCAGGAAGCTGGGCGATGGACCTACCTGGTCGCTTGGGACGACGATGCTGTGCCGGTCGGTGTCGGCGTGATCCGCTGGGAAGGCTGGTCCGACCAAGCGGCCCTCGAAGCGGTCCCGGGATGCCCCGTGCTGACCAATCTGCAGGTCCACGAGGCCCGACGCGGGCGCGGCGTCGGCAGCGCCTTGATCCAGGCCGCCGAGGACATGGTCCACGCCCGCGGGCGCGGCAGGATCGGAGTCGCGGTGGCCGACGACAACCCGCGGGCGGCCAAGCTGTACGCACGCCTCGGCTATACCGACACTGGCCTTCGGAATGAGTCTCGCTACATGTACCCCGACGGCTCCGGGATGCCGTGTGAGATCGTCGAGCACAACGCCCTTCTCGTGAAACGCCTTGACGCAGGGACGTAGACGTCGCCGGGGCGGCCGCCTTCAGGCTGCCACGTGTCGCGTGACCAGCGCTTCGATGGTCAGGCCGAGGTCGTAGGGCTCGCCTTCGCCGAGTGAGCGGCAGGTGTCGGGAGTGATGGCGAGGCCGCTGGTCTTGTTGCGGTCGGCAATGGAGGGCCCGGTGGCCGGGGTGGGCGGAGGGGATGCCGGGATGAGCCGCCCGGCGGGGTCGTGGAAAGCGAAGGCGTGATCACCGAGGATGTCGATGCGGTAGCCGCCTTCGTGGACCAGCCGGTGATGGCGACCACACAAGAGGATCAGGTTGACGAGCTTCGTCTCGCCGCCGTTGATCCAGTGGACGATGTGGTGGGCATGCAGGAAGCGGCGGCTCCCGCACCCCGGGAAGCGGCAGCCGCCGTCGCGCCGGCGCAGAGCCCGCCGCAGCGGTGCCGGCGGCGTCCGCCGCTTGCGCCCCACGTCGAGAGGCGTGCCGTTGGCCGCCTCGATCATCGCCGCGACGGTGGCGTCGCAGGCCAGGCGACGGGCCGTCTCCGGCGGGATCGCCACCCCGCCGTCGAGATGGCACCGTCCGTCGTCGCTGACGCCACTGAGGGTCGCCCGGTCCACGATGACGACCTCCGGCGCAGGCGGCGACCCGTCCGCCGGCGCCGAGAGGGCCAACTTCGCCATGGCCACAAAGGCCTCAGCCCGCTTCGCCTCAGCCAGAAGTGATTCAGCTGAATCACCACTGCCGCCCGGAGTCGGCGCCGCCGGCGGCTCGGCGGCCGCTCGACCAGCTTCGAGTGCCGCCAGCACGACGGCGCCGTCCTCAGGGCTCAGCCGGGCACTCACGACCAGGGAACCGTCATCGTCCCAATACCAGCGGGCGAACCGGGCATCGTGCCGATCGTTGGCGTTCCGCAGCTCCTCCTGCCCGGTGACGGTGCGGTATGTCCGGACGATCTCCTCCAGTTGCGCTGTCGTGGCGTAACGGGCCATCTCGAGCAGCGTCGCTTCCGTCTCGGGCCGGGCGACCCGGCAGACCGCCCGCACCTTGGAGTAGCTCAGCTCCCCGGCGGCAAACGCCTCCCGAACCAGCGGAAGCTCGCCCAGGCGCCGTCCGACTCGCAGCTTCTCTCGGGCCGCCTGCAACCCGAGACCGCACCGATGGGATACCCAGTGGGCGCAGGACTGCAGCCCCCACCCCGTCCACCCCTCCCGCTGGTCAAACTCACTCAGCAGCAGGAGCCAGCGGCACTCGCCCGCCGCCAGATGCCCCGCCAGCTCGCAGATCTCCGCTTCGAGCCGCTCCAGCGGAAGCTCGGCATTCGCCCCAATCGACGCCCGCTCCTCGCCATCGACAAGAACAGCTGTTGCTGCCATCCCCAGCACCTCCTCGAACCAGGGCCTCCTTGCCCCGATCTTCGGAGGATAACGAGAGAGTACGACAGTCCAAGTTGAGGGCTGCAGGTGGATCCTCCAGGCCGCATACGGACGGCGGCCGATGCTTCAGCTGAATCATGAATGCTTGGAACGCTCGAAGTCAGTGATGTAGTCGCGGGTCACCGGCACCGCGTCCTGGTGGTGGCCGAGCTGCAGCTGGAAGACCATGTGTCCGAAGTGGTGGAAGGCCATCTCGGCGGCCACCAGGTAGAACTCCCACATCCGACAGAAGCGCTCACCGTAGAGGGCCTGAGCCTCGTCGCGGCGGGCGGCGAAGCGTTCCCGCCAGTGGCGCAGCGTCCAGATGT
This sequence comes from uncultured Actinomycetes bacterium, assembly GCA_963723985.1. Lineage (GTDB taxonomy): Bacteria > Actinomycetota > Acidimicrobiia > IMCC26256 > BP-133 > BP-133. The sequence continues at coordinate 152,080 of CAVRTC010000002.1, read as the reverse complement.
AGTGCCGGCGGAGGATCTCGACGTCGAGGACCCACAGCCCCGACTTCTCGACCGCGGCGAGCACCTCGGACAGTGCCGGCGTGGAGCCACCGGGGAAGATGTACTTCGTCACCCAGGGGTTGACGTACCCGGGAGGAGCCATCCGGCCGATCGAGTGGAGCACCATCACGCCGTCTTCGGTCAGGAGCTCAGCCGCCTTGGCGAAGAAGGTCCGGTAGTGCTGGGGTCCGACGTGCTCCAAGATACCTACCGCCGCGATGCGGTCGTAGGTGCCGGTCACCTGGCGGTAGTCGCAGAGCTGAAAGTGGACCCGCTCCGCCAGCCCGGCGGCGCGGGCGAGGTCCGTCGACACTCGGTGCTGCTCGGCCGAGAGTGTCACCCCGGTCACGTCGACGTCGGCCAGTTCGGCCAGAAACAGCGCCAGCCCGCCCCAGCCGCTGCCGAGGTCGAGCACCCTCTGCCCCGGCGAGAGGCCCAGCTTCGCCGCCACATGCAGCATCTTGTTGCGCTGGGCGACCTCCAGGCTGTCGTCGGGGTAGCGGAAGTATGCACAGCTGTAAATGCGGTTCTTGTCGAGAAACAGGTCGTAGAGGTCGAGCGACAGGTCATAGTGATGGGCAACGTTGCGCTGCGCCCGGCCGATCGGGTTGTAGGCGTGCGCTCGCCGCACCAGGTTCCTCCGGTTCTGCGCCAGGCGGAACAGGGGGTGGTCGGCCAGGGCGGCGATGTTCCCGAGGGTGAGGTCGAGGGCGTCGTAGAGGGTGCCTTCCTCCACCGTCAGCGTGCCGTCCATGTAGGCCTCACCGAAGGCCAGACCGGGCCGGAGCACCAACCGGCGATGCAAGGCGGGATCGTGCAGCCGGATCGTCACCGATGGCCCGCCCACACCGGCGAAGCGGTGCCCGTGACCGTGGGCGTCGACGACCGTCAGCGACCCGGTCTTGACCAGACGGTCGAGGACGGGCGATAGCAGCACGCTTCGCCTCCCACACGGTCGGGTTCGAAAACGGGTCGCCCCACCGTAAGCGGGAAGCGCACGAGCGTTCGTCGTCGCCGTGACAGTCTGAAAGTGGACCGCCGACACTCTCGGTCGGCATCGATCCGCGACAGCCTAGGCTCGGCGACCTCGGCGGCGCAGGGAGGTCGGGAGGGCTTTTGGCGAGAGGATCCGAACCGTCGGCGGTGGCGCACATTGAGGTGTGGTTCATCCGGCGCGGGGTGCCCCACTTCATCGAGGACTACAGCGCCACGCACGACGTGTTCACCCGGGCGTTGCCGGGTCTCAGTCTCGTCTTTCTGTTCGAGATGTTCGGGGCGCTCAACTTCGACTGGGCCCTGTGGGTCAACCTTCTGGCGGCGCCGGCGGGGTTCGCCGCCCTGCTCGGGGCCTGGGCACTGGTGAACCGGGCCCGGGGGCGACGGGCGTTGCAACAGCCGGACGATCTCGGCCCGGTGGAACTCGCCACCTTCGTGCTCGTCCCCGCCTTCCTGCCCCTCGTGTTCGGCGGGCAGGTGATCTCCGCCGCTCTCACGGCGGTGGGGAACCTGGCCCTGCTGGGTGTGATCTATCTGGTCACCAGCTACGGCATCCTGCCGATGACCCGATGGGCCGGCGTGCGCCTCGTCCGGCAGCTCGGGTCGGTCGTCGGGCTGCTCGCTCGGGCCCTGCCGCTGCTGCTGCTCTTCGGCGTGTTCCTGTTCCTCACGCCGGAGATCTGGCAGGTCACCGAGGGGATGGAAGGCCCGTTCTTCTGGTCGGTGGTCGGCCTGTTCTTCTTCCTCGGCACGGCGTTCCTGGTCACCCGGCTGCCCCGCGAGGTCCGGGAGCTGGCGACCTACCAGAGCCCCGAGGAGCTCCGGGAACACCTCGCCGGCACACCAGGGGCAGCGCTGGCCATCCGGGAGCTTCCCGACCCACCACCGCTGAGCTGGCGGCAGTGGGGCAACCTCGGGCTGGTGCTCCTCTTCAGCGAAGGCCTCCAGGTGCTCCTCGTCACACTCATGATCGGGCTCTTCTTCGTCGCCTTCGGGCTTCTCGTCATGCCGGCGGAGCTGCAGATGGCGTGGTCGGGAGTCACGGAACTCGACACCCTGGCCACCGTCCGTCTATGGGGTCGGGAGATCCCGCTCACCGTCGAACTGCTGCGGATGTCGGGATTCCTGGCCGCCTTCTCCGGGCTCTATTTCAGCGTGACCGCCATCACAGACGACACCTACCGCCGGGAGTTCTTCGAGGACGTCGTCGCCGAGGTCCGCCAGGCGCTGGCCGTCCGCACCGCCTACCTCGCCGGTCGTAACTCGGCCACTACCACCTCGGCGGCTGCTAGGCCCGGGGGATTTCCTTGATCGTGAAGGTCTCGATGAGGTCGCCGGGCTTCAGGTCCTGGTAGTTCTCCAGGCCGATCCCGCATTCGAAGTTCTGCTGCACTTCGCGGGCGTCTTCCTTGAAGCGCTTGAGGGAGGCGATCTCGCCCTTCCAGATGACGACGCCGTCACGCAGGAAGCGGACCTTGGAACCGCGGGTGATCGTGCCGTTGCGGACGTAGCAGCCGGCGACCTTGCCGACCTTGGGCACGGAGAAGACCTCCCGCACCTCGGCTTCGCCGGTGACGACCTCTTCGAACTCCGGCTTGAGCATGCCCACCATGGCGGCCTCGATGTCTTCGAGGGCCTGGTAGATCACCTCGTAGAGCCGGACCTCGACACCTTCGTGCTCCGCCATCTCCCGGGCCTTGCGGTCGGGTCGGACGTTGAAGCCGATGATCGTGGCGTTCGACACGTTGGCCAGGTTGACGTCGGACTCGGTGATCCCGCCGACGGCCCGGTGGACGAAGGAGAGCTTCACCTCGTCGCGCTCGAGCTTGCGCAGCGACTCCGTCAGCGCTTCCAGCGAACCCTGGACGTCGGCCTTGAGGATCAGGTTCAGCGTGGCGACCTCGCCTCGCTGGATGTGGGCGAAGATATCCTCCAGCTTCGCGCCGCCGACGGCGGGCGCCTGCTTCGTCATACCTGCCAGACGGCGGCGGCGGGCCCGGGACTCGGCCACCACCCGGGCGGTACGGTCGTCGGGCGCCACTCGGATCTCGTCGCCGGCGTAGGGCACCTCGTCGAAGCCAAGGACCTGCACCGGAACTGACGGGCCGGCCTCGGCCACCTGCTGGCCGTTCTCGTCGAGCAGGGCCCGGACCCGGCCCCAGGCGTGACCGGCCACCACCGGGTCGCTGACCCGCAGCGTGCCCCGCTCCACCAGCACGGTGGCCACCGGACCCCGACCGGGATCCAGGTTGGCCTCCAGCACCAGTCCCCGGACGGGCGCCTTGGGGTTGGCTCGCAGATCCTCCAGGTCGGCGACGAGGAGGATGCCCTCCAGCAGGTCGTCGACGCCGAGCCCCTCCAGGGCCGATACCTCGACCATCATCGTCTCGCCGCCCCACTCCTCGGGGACAAGTTCCTGCTCGGTGAGCTGTCGGCGCACCTTGTCGGGATCGGCATTCTCCCGGTCGATCTTGTTGATGGCCACGATGATCGGCACCTCGGCCAGCCTGGCGTGGTTCAGTGCCTCGATCGTCTGCGGCATGACACCGTCGTCGGCCGCCACCACCAGCACGACGATGTCGGTCGCTTCGGCGCCGCGGGCCCGCATGGCAGTGAACGCCTCGTGGCCCGGCGTGTCGATGAAGGTGATCACCCGCCCGTTCCTCATCGACTGGTAGGCACCGATGTGCTGGGTAATGCCGCCGGCCTCGCCGGCCACCACGTTGGCTTCCCGGATACGGTCGAGCAGCTTCGTCTTGCCGTGGTCGACGTGACCCATCACGGTCACGACCGGTGGGCGCTGCTCGAGGAGCGACTCGTCGTCTTCGTCCTCGTCGTCGTCGAACAGCTTCTGCAGCTCGAGCTCGGCCTCCATGCCGGGCTCGACGAGGATCACGTTGGCGCCGAGCTCCTCGGCGATCAGCTCGATCATCTCGTCGGGCAGCGACTGGGTGGCCGTGACCATCTCGCCCGCCATCATCAGCATGCGGACGATGTCGGCCGGCGTCCGGTTGAGCTTGGGCGCCAGGTCCTGGATCGTGGTCAGCTTGGGGACGACGATCTCGCCTTCGGGCACCGGCGCGTCGGCCGGGGTGTAGCTCGGGGTCGCCTGCGGCGTCAGCTCCTCGCCGCGACCGCGCTTCTTCTTGCGCCGCGGCCGCTGCTGCGGACCAGGCCGGCCACGGCCGGCGAACCCACCGCCGGGACCGCCACCACCGGGACCGCCACGGCCGGGGAAGCCGCCACCGCCGCCGGGAGCACCACCGGGTCCGCCACGGCCGGGAAAGCCGCCGCCACCGGGACCGCCGCCTGTGCGTGGAGGTCCACCCCGGGAGGGGAACCCACCTCCGCCACCGGGACGCGGCGCCCCGCCGGTGCGGGGACCGCCAGCACCGCCACCGCCACCGCCGCCACCACCGGCACCGGGACCACCGCGGCCCTGGAACCCACCACTGCGAGGCCCACCCGGACCGGCGGGCGCCTCGCCACCGTTCGGGCCGCCCGTGCGGGGCGCGCCCGGGGGAGGCGGGATGGGCTTCCCGGACATGCTGCGGGGCGGAGGCGGCGGGATGCGCCGACCGTCCGCTGCACCTTGGTCAGCGGGAGCGCCGCCGGGGCCACCGGCACCGGCGTCGGGCGGGCCACCGCTCGGCCCGCCGGCCGCGGGGGCGGGTGCGCCACCGCCGGCACCACCGGACCGGCCGGCGCCCGGAGCGCCCGCCCCGGGACCGGTCACCGGAGGAGCCGGCGGGGCGGGGGCGCCGACGCGGCCGCCGGGAGCGGCGCCTCGGCTGCCGCCGGGCGTTCGGCCGCCGCCGGGCGTTCCTGGGCCGGCGCCTCACTCGGCCCGCTGGGAGCCGGCGAAATCGGCTGCACCCGCTCGGGCATGGGCGCCCGCGGGGGCGGCGGGGGTGACGGTGCCTCCGGTCGCGGGGCCACCCGGGCACCGCCGCCTTCGGTGGAGCGGATCACACGGTGGGCGGGCGCCGGCGGCTCATCCGGGGATTCCGGAGCAGCCGGCGCCGGCGCGGCGGCGGCCACCGGCTCGGGTTCCGCCTCGGGCTGGGTGTGGCGTCGGAGACCCTCGGCGTCGGCGAGGCGGCGCACGCGGTCGGCCTGCGGGTCCTCGATGCTCGAGGAGTGGCTCTTGACGCCGATCCGCAGGCGTTCGCAGAGATCAAGGGCTTCCTTGTTGGACAGCCCGAGCTCTCGCGCCAGCTCGTAGACCCGGATCCTCTTGTTCGCCATCTACGCTCCGCCAACCCCTTCCAGCTCTCGGCCCGCCGGGCCGATCAAGGCGCTCCCGCCCTCGCTCAACAGTCTTTCACGCACCCGGGCCAACTCATGCGCCGGGACGTCGCTCCGCAGCGCCCGGCCGAAGGCCCGCCGGCGCACGGCGGCGTCGAAACAGGCCCCTGAACCGGCGCACAGCCATGCGCCCCGCCCCGGCTCCGTCCGGCCCACGGCCAGCGAGCCGTCGGGCCGGCGGACGACGCGGACCAACCCGGCCGGGGCGGTCTTGCGCCGGCAGCCGATGCAGGTGCGCTCGGGCCTGCGGGAGTGGTGGGCGGAGTCAGCCATTGCCCTCCTCGCCGGCGTCCGCGACGACCACGGCCTCCGCCGCCGGCTCCTCTGCCCCACCATCGTCCGCGGCTGCCCCACCATCGTCCACGGCGACGACGCTCTCGTCGATCTTCTCTTCCTCATCCGCCTCGCCGTAGCCGGCGTCGGAGGCGGAGACCGCCTCGCCGCCTTCGGCGGGCTGCCAGACCATCTCGCCCGAGTCGTCGGTGATCCACTCGCCGGCGGCCCACTCCTCTTCGACCGGGTTCTGCTCCTCCTCGAAGAGCTGCGACTCGCTCTTGATGTCGACCCGCCAGCCTGTGAGGCGGGCGGCCAGGCGGGCGTTCTGCCCCTCCTTGCCGATGGCCACCGACAGCTGGTAGTCGGGCACGACGACCTCGGCCGTCCCCGTCTCGTGGACGATGCGGACTTCTTTGACCTTGGCCGGGGAGAGCGCCTTCATCACGAACTCGGCCGGGTCGGGCGAGTAGGGGACGATGTCGACCTTCTCGCCCCGCAGCTCGTTCACGACCATCCGGACCCGGGACCCCCGGGCCCCCACGCAGGCGCCGACGGGATCGACGTTGCTGTCGTTGGCGGCCACCGCGATCTTCGTCCGGTGGCCGGGCTCCCGGGCGATGGCCTTGATCTCCACCACGCCCTCGACGATCTCGGGCACCTCGAGCTGGAACAGCCGGAGGATGAGCCCGGGATGGGTGCGGGAGACGACGATCTGCGGGCCCTTGGAGGTGCGGCGCACCTCCACGATGTAGGCCTTGAGCCGGGCGCCGTGCTCGTAACGCTCGTAGGGCACCTGCTCCGCCTGGGGCAGCAGGGCCTCGACCTTCCCAAGGTCGAGCAGCGTGTAACGGTGGTCGGACTGCTGGATGATCCCGGTGACGATGTCGCCCTCTCGGCCGGCGTACTCCTCGTACTTCATCTCCCGCTCGGCCTCGCGGATGCGCTGGAGGATGACCTGCTTGGCCGTCTGGGCGGCGATGCGGCCGAAGTCGGTGGGGGTGTCGTCCCACTCCCGAACGACGGCGCCGTCCTCGTCGAGTTCCTGGGCCACGACGCGGATCTCGCCGCTCTCGGCGTCGATCTCGACCAGCGCCTCCTCCGCCGCGTTGGGCATGCGCTTGTAGGCCGTCACCAGCGCGTTGGCCAGAGCCTCGAGGAGGATCTCGAAGTGGATGCCCTTCTCCCGTTCGATGACCCGGAGGGCCTCCATCAGCTCGAAGTTCATCCTGACCTCTCTTTGGCGGCCGCTGCTTGGCGGGCGCCGGTCGGCTTCGGAGCCGGGCCCCACTCGAAGACGGTGCGGGCCGAGGCGATCGCGTCGTAGGAGAACTGGCGATGCTGGCCGTCGACCTCGAGGACGATGCCGCGGTCGTCGGCTTCGGCCAGGCGGCCGCGGTGACGGCGGGCACCGTCGACGGAGTCGTGCGACTTGACGGAGATGGTCGTGCCGACGAACCGCCGGAACTCGGCCGGGCGCCGCAGGGAGCGCTCGACGCCGGGGCTCGACAGCTCCAGGTTGTAGGGGCCGGACAGCGCGTCGACCGCCTCGAGCGCGTCGGAGACCGGCCCGTTGGCGGTGGCCAGCGCGTCGAGGTCGATACCGCCGTCGCGGTCGACGGTGAGCCGCAGCGTGCGGGCCCGGCCGGAACCGACGACCTCGACGTCGACGAGCTCCAGCCCGAGGGACGACAGGACGGCTTCGGCGGCGACTCGTACCGCACTCTGGTCAGCCACCGGCGCACCTCCTTCGTCTTCTCAAGAAAAAACGTGGGCTCACGCCCACGTCCCGCTCCCGCTCGGCTGAGTGACCCACCAATATAGTTCAGCAGGGCGCGGACGCGCCCGCTCCCGGTCAGCTCGGGCGAAAGCCCGGACCGGTACCCGGTCAGCCCCCTGACACTACCCCGACAACGGCCTCCAAGGCCACCTCGTCGCGCTCTCCGCTGCGACGGTCCTTCCGCTCGACCACGCCGCGCGCCAGCCCCTTGCCGCCCAGGATGAGTTGCGTCGGGACCCCCAGGAGATCGGCGTCGGCGAACTTCACCCCGGGGCTCTGGTCGCGGTCGTCGTAGAGCACCTCCACGCCGGCGGCGCGCAGGTCGTCGTAGAGCCGGTCGGCGGCGGCCCGAACCTCGGGGGCCGCCTCGCCCTTGCCCGGCAGGCTCACGAGGTGGACCTGCGTACGGCGCCAGCGCCGCCGGCCAAGCCAGACCCGACTCGTCGTGGTGCTCCTCGACCACGGCCGCCACCACCCGGGACACGCCGATGCCGTAGCAACCCATGACCATGGGGTGCTGCTGGCCGGTCTCGTCCGTGTACTCGGCGTCGAGAGCCACCGAATACTTCGTCCCGAGCTGGAAGGTGTGGCCCACCTCGATGCCCCGGTCGACCGACAGCGGCGAGCCGCACCGAGGGCAGGGATCGCCGGTGACCACGGTGACGAGGTCGGCGAACGTGTCGACGGCGAAGTCGCGCCCTCGGACGGCGTGGCGGACGTGATGGTCGACCTGGTTGGCGCCGGTCACCCAGCCGCCGGTGCTGGGCACCCCGACGGCCGGGTCGGCGACGCGCACCGTCGCCCCCGGGAAGTGGGGGCCGATGTAACCCTTCGGGACGTCGGGATGGGCATCGAAGTCGGCGTCCTCCCACAGCCGGACCTTGCGGCCGGCCAGCGCCTGGTTGAGGGCGAAGGGGTTGACCTCCCGGTCGCCGGGGACGAGGGCCAGGCCCATCTCGCCGTCGACGTCGAAGGCGATGCACTTCAGCATCTCGTTGGGTTCGACGTCGAGGAACTCGGCCACGCCCTTGATGCCCGGCAGGTCGGGTGTGTGCTCCGGCGCCATCGGGGACATGTCGGCGGGGTCCTCGGCGCCGAAGACGGCCATCGAGGACTGCCGCACCGCCGCCTCCACGTTGGCGGCGTAGTCGCAGCCCTGGCACCACACGAAGTCGTCCTCCCCCACCGCAGCGACGGCCATGAACTCGTGGTTGACGTCGCCGCCGATCTCGCCGGCCTGGGCCTCGACGGGTCGGAAGGACAGCCCGCACCGCTCGAAGACGCGGTGGTAGGCGTCGTACATCAGCTTGTAGCTCGCCTTCAGTCCCTCGATGTCGGCGTCGAAGGAGTAGGCGTCCTTCATGAGGAACTCCCGGCTGCGCAGGAGGCCGAAACGGGGCCGCAGCTCGTCGCGGTACTTCCAGTCGATCTGGTAGAGGTTGACCGGCAGGTCGCGGTAGCTGCCGTACTCGCTCGCCACCGTGATCGTGATGACCTCCTCGGCCGTCGGCGCCAGGGCGAAGCCCGTCTCCTTGCGGTCGGCGAGACGGAACATGAGCGGCCCGTAGGCCTTGTCCCGGCCCGTCCGCTGCCACAGCTCGAGCGGCTGGATGATCGGCAGCAGGAGCTCCTGGGCGCCGGCGGCGTCCATCTCCTCCCGGACGATCTGCTCGACCCGGCGCAGGACCCGGTGGCCCAGCGGCAGCCAGGAGTAGATCCCGGCCGCCACCTTGCGGATGTAGCCGGCCCGGACCAGCAGCCGGTGGCTGTCGACCTCGGCGTCGGACGGGTCGTCCCGGAGCGTCCGCAGGAACAGCTGTGACATCCGCATGGACGAGGGACCCTACCCGGCGATCTCGCGGATCTTGCGCGATGCGGGCAGCGTCGTCGTTGGCGTCGTCGCCCTGCTACGCCGAGAGCGCGGCCCGGGTCGCCTCGCGCCTCGGCCTCGGCGCCTCGTCGGCGGCGGCCAGCCGGGCCTCGATCCCCTCGGCCATGATCCGCTCCGCCTCCTCGACCAGGGCGTCGACCATCTGCGCCTCGGGCACGACCCGCACCACCTGGCCCCGCACGAACAGGTGGCCCTTGCCCCGGCCGGCGGCGATGCCCAGGTCGGCCTCCCGGGCCTCCCCCGGGCCGTTGACCACGCAGCCCATCACCGCCACCTGGAGCGGGATGTTCCGCTCGGCCAGGGCGGCCTCGGCCTCCTGGGCGACCCGGATGACGTCGACCTCGGCCCGCCCGCAGGACGGGCAGGCGATCAGGTCCAGGCCCTTTCGCTCCCGCAGACCCAGCACCTCGAGCAGCTTGCGGCCGGCCCGGGCCTCCTCCACCGGGTCGGCGGTGAGGGAGAAGCGGATGGTGTCGCCGATCCCCTCGGCCAGCAGCGTGCCGATCCCGGCCACCGACTTGATCGAGCCCGTGGGGCGGCGGCCCGGCCTCGGTCACCCCGAGGTGGAGCGGGATGGTCGACGGTGTCGGCCAGCAGCCGGTAGGCGTCGATCATCAGCGGCACCGACGACGCCTTCACCGAGATCTTGACGTCGGAGAACCCGACCTCTTCGAATAGGGCCAGCTCGTGCACGGCGCTGGCGACCAGCGCCTCGGGGGTGGCGCCGCCGAACTTCTCGTAGAGCGCCGGGTCGAGGCTGCCGCCGTTGACCCCGATGCGGATCGGCAGACCCCGGTCCTTCGCCTCCCGGGCCACCGTGCGGATGTGGTCGGCCTTGCGGATGTTGCCCGGGGTTGAGCCGCAGGCCCGCCACCCCGGCCTCCATGGCGGCCAGGGCCAGCTTGTACTGGAAGTGGATGTCGGCGATGAGCGGGACGGGCGAGCGGGGCACGATGCGGGCCAGCCCCTCGGCCGCCTCCTCCTCGTTGCAGGTGCAGCGCACGATGTCGGCCCCGGCCCCGGACAGGGCGTAGATCTGGGCCAGGGTCCCGTCGACGTCGGCCGTCTTCGTCGTGGTCATCGACTGGACGGTGACGGGCGCGCCGCCGCCCACGGCCACGTCGCCGACGTGGATCTGCCGGGTGGGGCGACGGTGGTTCATCCCCTCCAGCGTAGGGCGAACGCCGCGGAGGACCCGTCAGGAGCGTGCGGAGATTCTGCGGTTTGGCTCGCCCGAAGGCGCCGAGACGGGCCGCACGATGTCGAGGTACAGCGCCGTCAAGCCCATGATCACGAGGACGGCCAGCACGGCGGCGGTGATCGGCATGAGCCGCTGGACGTCGACCTGGACCGGCGGCCCTTGATCGTCGAGGCGATCTTCTCGTAGGTGGCGATGGCCACGTGGCCGCCGTCGAGGGGCAGCAGCGGGACCATGTTGAAGATCCCGACGAAGACGTTGATGGCGAACAGGAACATCAGGACGGCCCCCCAGCCGGTGTCGACGGCGTCCCCCGCCACCCGGGCGACGCCGACCGGCGACATGGAGCCGCTTGGTGTTGTCGCCGCCTTCGCCGGTCAGCAGCTGGCCGTAGTTCTCGATGCCCGACGGGCGAGAAGATCCCGCCGAGCGCCTCGACCGTCGTGCCACATGAAGCGGGGCATCTCGGTGACCGTCGAGCTGACGGCCGCCGGGACCGACTTCCTCTCCAGGTACTGGTCGGCCACGATGCCGATCAGAGGCACTTCCTTCCCGTCGGGTCTCAGCGCCTTCCGGGGCCGCACCGCGATGTCGAGCGGTTCTGCCACCCCTCCCGCACGACGGTGAAGACGAGTTCCGATTCGCCGTGGGCCTGGATGTAGCTGGGCACGTCCTCCCATTCATCCACCGCGACACCGTTCACGGCCACGATCCGGTCGCCCGACCCGGAAATCGCTCTGCTGGGCGGCGGAATCGGGCACGACCTGGGCGATGACCGGCCGCGACGGAGGGAAGCCCGACGGCCGGCAAGAGCAGGAAAAGGAGGAAGGCGGCGATGATGAAGTGCATCGTGGAGCCGGCCATGGCCACGCCCAGGCGGTGGCGGTAGGGCTTCGCGCGGTAGGTACGGTCCTCGTCGGCCGGGATCGACCTCGTCGAGGTTGCTCATCCCGATGATGCGGACGTAGCCGCCGGCCGGGATGGCCTTGACGCCGTACTCGGTCTCGCCCCGCCGGATCGACCACAGCCGGGGGCCGAATCCGAGGAAGAACTCCGTGACCTTCATGCCCGCCCGCTTGGCCATCACGAAGTGGCCCAGCTCGTGGAGCATGATCATGACGATGATGGCGGCGAAGATCCCGACGGTGCCGGCCACCCTGGGCCGCAGGAAGGCGAGCAGGACGATCCCGGCCAGCAACAGCAGGGTGGTGACCAGCGCCTGACGCCCGCCCTCGGTCTGCGGGGTGGTTGCAGCGGCCGCTCGTTCGCTCTCGGCCAGCTCTTCCGGGGTGGGACCCTTCACGCGGCGTTCCTCCGGTCCACGGCCGCGGCGGCGCGGCGGCGCGCCCGGCCATCGGCTTCGACAACGTCCTCGATGGTCGGAGACGTTCCCGGGGCTGTGTCCCTCAAGAACCTCACCGACCACATCTGCGATCCCCCGCCACGGCAGCCGGCCGTCCAGGAAGGCCGCCACCGCCACTTCGTTGGCCCGTTGAGGGTGGCCGGGGCGTCCCCGCCGGCAGTGGCGGCCCGGTAGGCCAGCCCGAGGCAGGGGAAGGCGTCAAGATCGGGCACCTCGAAGGTGAGGGTCCCGAGGCGGGCCCAGTCGATCATCCCCACCGGCTGCCCCACCCGGCCCGGTGCGGCGAGGGCGTACCCGATCGGCAGGCGCATGTCCGGCATCGACAGCTGGGCGATGGTCGATCCGTCCCAGAACTCGACCATGCCGTGGATCACCGACTGCGGGTGCACCACCACTTCGATCCGCTCCAGTTCCACTCCGAACAGCTCCCAGGCCTCGATCACCTCGAGGCCCTTGTTCATGAGCGTCGAGCTGTCGACGGTGATCTTCGGACCCATCGACCATGTGGGATGGGCGAGGGCGTCGGCCACCGTCACCCGCTCCAGCTCCGCCCGCGACCGGCCCCGGAACGGCCCGCCGCTGGCGGTCAGAAGGATCCGTCGGACGGCCTCCTTCGGCCCGGCCTGCAGCGCCTGGTAGATGGCCGAGTGTTCCGAGTCGACCGGCACGATCTCGCCGCCGCCCATGGCCCTGGCCGCCGCCACGACCGGCCCGGCGGCGATCAGGCTCTCCTTGTTGGCCAGGGCCAGGCGCTTGCCGGCCTCGAGGGCGGCCACGGTGGCGGGCAGCCCGGCGAAGCCGACGACGGCGTTGAGCACGATGTCGACCTCGGGCAGCTGCGGCCATCCCGGCCAGGACGGAGGGGTCGTCGGCGGCGCAGCGGGCCCGCAGTTCGGGCATACCGAACTCGGCGGCCTGCTCGGCCAGGAGCTTCTCGTTGCGGCCGGCGGCCAGGGCCACGACCTCGTAGACGCCCGGGTTGGCCCGCACGACGTCGAGCGCCTGCGTCCCGACCGACCCGGTCGAGCCGAGGACGGCCAGCCGCACAGGCCCCGGGCTATTCACGACTCCACGGTAGAGGATCCAGCTGGGAGTGAGCTCAGAACGGGGCAGACTCACGCGACGTCGAGGAACTTGATCAGGTAGTAGACGGCCGGGAGGGCGAAGAGCATCGCGTCGAACCGGTCGAGGACCCCGCCGTGGCCGGGGAGGAGGCCGCCGAGGTCCTTCACGCCGAGGTCCCGCTTGATGAGCGACTCGCACAGGTCGCCCAGCGGGGCCAGGATCGCCACCACCACGCCGAGAGCCAGGGCGTCGAAGCGGTCCCAGGGGCTGATGCTGCCGACCAGGACGACGCCCGATCAGCACCGAGGCGGCCATGCCGGCCAGGAGACCCTCGGCCGTCTTGTTGGGCGAGATGGAGGGAGCGATGTGGCGGCGCCCGAAGCGGGGCCGGCCAGATAGCCGCCGATGTCGTAGGCCACGCAGCACAGGACGAGGCCGAGCAGTAGGCCGATGCCGTCGGGCTGGGCCAGGATCAGCCCGGCGAACCCGCCCATGATGCCCGACGTAGCCGAAGACGAGGAACGTCGACGCCACACCCGGGGCGGGGCGGGCCCGGCTGACACCGGCCAGGTACCAGAGCAGCGTGACCGGCGCCACCGAGGGCGACGACGGCGGCGAAGGCCGACTCGCCGGCGTGGTAGGCGCCGAGCACGAGGCCGACCGAGCCGAGCAGGGCGACGAGCACGGCCGGCCGGTAACCCTGGGTGCGCAGCGCGCCGCACAGCTCGACCACGCCCAGCGCCACGATCAGGCTGACAAGGACCGCGGCCGGGCCCGGGGCCGGCGTTGAGGACCAGCAGGCCGCCGGCGGCCATGGGACCCCGGTGACCACCCGGGTGGCGAGCTCGGACCCGAAGCCCTTGCGCCGGGACGGCTCCGACGGCTCGGGCACCGGGCGGAGCCGGCTCACATTGCCGGCCGGCGCCGTGGCGCCGCCGGCGCCGTCGTCGCCGGCGTCGGTCGTCGGCTCGGGCGCTCGGCTCCTGGTGGTTCGGACGGGCGGGCACGTCCTCGCCGGGCCTGATTCTGGACCGGTCGGGCGCGGCGGCGGGCGGCCGTGGCGGCGATGCGCTCGCCGGCCGCCGACGGGTGCCTGGTGAGCCTGGCCGCCTCGGCCGGGCGGCGCCGCAGGACGTCGGACCACACATCGAGGTCGTCCCCCCGGGTCCGGTACGCCCGGCCGGTGAGGTCGATGGTTTCGCCCTCTCGCACGACGGGAATCGTCGTCCGGATCGTCGGGCGCACCATCGGTCTCCGCCTCCTCGCCCCCGGAAGAGTCCGTCTCCGTCGACGACCGGTACCTCGGCGGGTCGGCCCACTGGAGGGGCAGGGCTCGCGCCCGACCGGCGGCCGCCGCTCACGCTCGGGCCGTCCCGAGGCCCGTCGCTCCGCGAGTTCGTCGTCGTGCCGGTCGCCCACGCCCACCCCCTGTGAGGCCCCTTCGGAAAGCTATCCGGCGAAGCGTACCGCCAGGGTCTCGACGGTCGGTGGACCCCCGCTGTGGCTCAATACCTCGGCTAGACCTCGAGCATCTCCTGCTCTTTGTGCTGGGCCATCAGGTCGATCTCGGCCACGAACTCGTGGGTGATCTTCTCCAGCTCCTTCTCGGCCCGGTCGAGGTCGTCCTGGCTCAGCTCGCCTTCCTTCTGGAAGGCCTCGAGGTCATGGCGGGCGCCGCGCCGGACGTTGCGGACGGCGACGCGGGCCTCCTCGGCCCGGTGCTTCACAACCTTCACCAGTTCCTTGCGCCGCTCCGCCGTGAGCTGGGGGAAGGCCAGGCGGATCACGGCGCCGTCGTTGCCCGGCGTGATGCCCAGGTCGGACGCCTGGATCGCCTTCTCGATCGCCTTGATCGAACTCTTGTCGTAGGGGGAGACGACGAGCAGCCGAGGCTCCGGTACGGAGAAGCCGGCCAGCTGCTGGAGCGGCACCTGGGAGCCGTAGTAGTCCACCCGCAGCTTCTCGACGAACACCGGGCTGGCCCGGCCCGTCCGGATCGAGCCGAACTCACCCTGAAGGTGGGAGACGGCCTTCGCCATCCTGTCCTTGCTCTCGGCGAGGACGTCGTCCTGGATCACCCGTCCTCCTTCACGATCGACGGTGGCCCAACTGTATCTAGTCGATGTATCTAGTCGACCAGCGTTCCGATCTGCTCCCCGGTCAGAACCCGGTGGATGTTGCCCGGCTTGAGGACGTCGAAGACCACGATCGGGAGCTTGTTGTCCCGGCAGAAGGTGATGGCCGTCGAGTCCATGATCTTGAGGCCCTGGTTGATCACGTCGATGTAGCTGATCCGGTCGTACCTGACGGCGTCAGGGTTCGTGCGGGGGTCGGCGCTGTAGACCCCGTCGACCCCGGAGTGGGTTCCCTTCAGGATCGCCGCCGGCCCCGATCTCGGCCGCCCGGAGAGCGGCGGTGGTGTCGGTGGTGAAGTACGGGTTACCGGTGCCGGCGGCGAAGATGACCACGCGGCCCTTCTCCAGATGCCGGATGGCCCGGCGGCGGATGTAGGGCTCGGCCACCTGCGACATGTGGATCGCCGTCTGAACCCGGGTCGGCTGGCCGATGTCCTCGAGCGCATCCTGGAGAGCAAGTGCGTTAATAACGGTGGCCAGCATCCCCATGTTGTCGGCGGTGGGCCGGTCCATCCCCCGGGAGGCGCCCCTCAGGCCCCGGAAGATGTTGCCGCCGCCGACCACGATGGCGATCTCGACGTTGAGCGCTTCGACGGCCTCGGCCACCTCCTCGGCCAACCGCTTGACGACGACCGCGTCGATGCCCGAGCCGATCGAGGAGTCGGCGAAGGCCTCGCCGGAGAGCTTGAGCAGCACCCTCCCCCATCGGCTCTCGGGCATGTGTCGCTCCTTATTCCTCGCCGACCTTGATCCGGGCGAACCGGGACACCTTGGCGTCGCCGGCGAGGCCGGAGAGCAGGGAACCGACGGTCACCTTCGGATCCCGCACGAAGCCCTGCTCGACGAGGCAGTTCTCCTTCAAGAAGCCCCCGATGCGACCCTCGACGATCTTGGGGATGGCCTGCTCGGGCTTGCCTTCGTTCCGGGTCAGGTTCTCCAGCACGGCCTTCTCCGCCTCGATCACCTCGGCGGGCACGTCGTCGCGGGTGACCCAGCGGGGCGCGGCCGAGGCGATGTGGAGGGCGATGTCGTGCCCGACCTCCACCGCCTTGGGATCGGACGGGTCGACCCCGGTGAGCTCCACCAGGACGCCGATCATGCCCCGCTCCTGCTGGATGTGCTTGTAGGCGTCGATGAGACCCCCGCTGACCTCGAAGCGGGCAACCCTGCCGAGGCCAATGTTCTCCCCGAGGCTGCCGGCCATGCTCTTGACGAAGTCGTCGACCGTCTGGGACGGGTCGCCGGCGTAGGGCTGGGAGGCGATGTCCGTCGCCCTGTTCCGCCACCTGCTTGGCCAGGGTGGCCACGGCCGCCTTGAAGCCGTCGCCCTTGGCCACGAAGTCGGTCTCGGAGGTCAGTTCGACGACGGCCCCGACGTTCCCGCCGACGAACACGTCGACGGTGCCCTGGGAGGCGGCCCGGCCGGCCCGCTTGCCGGCGGCGGAGAGGCCCTTCTCCCGGAGCCAGGTCTTGGCCTTCTCGATGTCGCCCTCGGACTCCTCAAGGGCGCGCTTGCAGTCCATCATGCCGGCACCGGTGACCTTCCGGAGCGCGGCAACGTCCTTCGCCGAGATGTCAGCCATGGGGGCTCCTCGAGTCCTCAGGCGTCGGACGCCGCGTCGGCGCCGACGGATGCATTCGCTGCGGGGGGTTCGGGGGTCTCCTCCGAAGAAACAGGGGCCGGCGGGGCCTCGCCCGCACCGGGATCGGCTGTCGCGGGCGCCTCGGCGGCCGGCCCCGGAGCCTCGGCCGCCGGCTCCGGGGTGGCGTCACCCGGGGGCTCGGGGGTCTCTTCCGCCGCCGTAGCGGCGGCCTGCTTGGTGGCCTCCTTCGCCGCCGCCAGGCGTTCCTCGCGGAGGCGCTGGGCGGCGGCCGCCTCGGCCCGGGCCCGGGCCTGGCGCTCCGCCCGCTGCCGCTCGGCCTCGGGGTCGGGCGGGGGCGTCGGCGCGGCCACCTGAGGCTTGGGCAGCACCCGGCCCTTGCGGGAGGCCATGTACCGGCCTTCCTCGACAGAGTCGGCGATGACCCGGCACATGAGGGCGCTGGCCCGGATGGCGTCGTCGTTGCCGGGGATGACGTAGTCGATCAGGTCGGGATCGCAGTTGGTGTCGACCACCGCCACCACCGGGATCCCGAGCTTGTTGGCCTCGGTGACGGCGATGTGCTCCTTCTTCGTGTCGATCACGAAGACGGCGTCGGGCTGCTTCTCCATGAACCGGATCCCGCCGAGGTTCCGCTTGAGCTTGTCGAGCTCCCGGCGGAGGAGGAGGGCTTCCTTCTTGGGGACGGCGGCAAAGTCCGGCGCGTTCACCTGGCGCTCGAGATCGTTCATCTTCGAGACCCGGCCGTGAATGGTGGTGAAGTTGGTGAGCATGCCGCCCAGCCACCGCTGGTTCACGTAGGGCATGCCAGAGCGACCGGCGCCCTCGGCGATGGGCTCCTGGGCCTGCTTCTTCGTCCCGATGAACATGATCGTGCCGCCCTCGGAGGACAGATCGCGCACGAAGTGGTACGCCTTCTCGATCCGCTCCAGGGTCTGCTGCAGGTCGATGATGTAGATCCCGTTGCGCTCCCCGAAGATGAACCGCTTCATCTTGGGGTTCCAGCGCCGCGTCTGGTGGCCGAAGTGGACCCCGGCCTCCAGCAACTGCTTCATAGTCACGACAGCCACAAGGAAGACTTCCTTTCCTCGGTTGTGAACGTCCGCCCGCTTAGATGCACCGCTACGCGGCGCACACCGATGGAACCTGCAGGCGTGTGAATTTCCCGACCGGGGGGGCCGGGTTGCGATCCAGTGTAGTGGCAGGCCGGGGCGTCCAACGGAGCCAGCGAGACGCGAGGTCGGGGGGCCTCGAAGAGCTGGGCTGGGTCCTGCGGCTGGCCGTTGACGCGGTACCCGAAATGGACGACGTCGGGGTTGTGGCCGGGCCCCCGGGCGCCCGAGAACCCGAGGACCTCGCCCCGGCGGACGATGGTGCCGGACCGGACGGTCACCCGGCGCAGATAGGCGTAGGTGGTCCGGCGACCACCGGGGTGTTCGACGCCGACGGCCCTGGCTCGACCCACGACCCCCGAGAAGGCCACCACACCGTCTCCGGCAGCCCCCACCGGGGTCCCGGACGGAACGGCGAAGTCGAGGCCCAGATGCCGGGGCCCGAAGGGGTGGTTCGGAGCTTCGTAGCCTCGGACGACGGGCCCGTCGACCGGCCTTGACCAGGGTCCGGACTCGGTCGCGCCGGCCGGTGCGCCGAAAGCCATGAGGGCGACACAGAGGGTGACGCAGCTTGGTCTCACTCTTCCTCCCGAAGGGCGCGAAAAACCGATCTGGGGGAAGACGGGGAAGACCGGATGCTATCCGGCGAGGCCGCGTTCGGGCTCGAGCAATCGGGAGCGGAGCTGGAGGATCCCCTTGGTGTGGATCTGGCAGACCCGGCTCTCGGTCACTCCCAGCACCTGGCCGATCTCGGCCAGGGTCAGGCCTTCGTAGTAGTAGAGCGTGAGCACGAGCCGCTCCCGCTCGGGCATCCCCTCGACCGCCTCGGCCAGGATCGACTTGATCTCCTGGACCTCGAAGGCCTCCACCGGGTCGTCGGTGCCGTCGGCGATCGTGTCGGCCAGGGTCGACTGGCCGCCCTCGCCCCCGTCCGCCCCGGACAGGAGCTCGTCGAGGGGCACGATCCCGACTAGCGAGATCTGGGACAGCGTCTGCGTGAACTGCTCCCGGCTCATCGACAGCTCGGTGACGACCTCATGTTCCTCGGGCGTGCGGTGGAGCTCCCCCTCGAGCTTGGCGTAGGCCCGCTCGATGGCCCGGGCCTTGGCCCGCACCGACCGGGGCACCCAGTCGATGGTCCGCAGCTCGTCGATGATGGCGCCCTTGATGCGGGACATGGCGTACGTCTCGAACTTGTAGCCCCGCGTCAGGTCGAACTTCTCGATGGCGTCCATCAGACCGAAAATGCCGTAGCTGACCAGGTCCGACTGCTCGACGTTCTGGGGCAGGCCGACGGCGACGCGGCCGGCCACGAACTTGACCAGCGGCGAGTAGTGGAGGATCAGCCGGTCACGCAGGTCGCGCCGACCCGACTCCTTGTACTCCTGCCACAGTCCCTCGATCACGCTGGCGTCGTCCACCGGCCCCTCTATGCCCGAGGATGGGTAGCGTTATAGACCGCCCGGAGGCGGTCTTTCGTCAGATGAGTGTATAGCTGGGTCGTGGCCACATCCGCGTGCCCGAGCAGCTCTTGGACGGCCCGGAGGTCGGCTCCGCCCTCCAGGAGATGGGTGGCGTAGGCGTGGCGGAGGGTGTGGGGGCTGATCACCCGGCCGTCCGTGAGCAGGCGTCGCTCCAGTATGCGGCGGGCATCGCGGGGTGTCAGGCGGCGCCCCCGGCGGTTCAGGAACAGCGCATCGGGAGGGCTGGCGGGCCCGGAGAGAATTGTCCGGCCGCGGTCGAGATACGTCCTGATCGCGGCGATCGCGACCTCCCCCAGGGGCACCCGGCGGATTTTGGACCGCTTGCCGAGGACCGTCACCAGCCCACCCCGCAGGTCGACGTCGGACGGGCCGAGCCCGCACAGCTCGCTCACCCGTAAGCCGGAGCCGTAGAGGATCTCCAGGACGGCCGCGTCCCGGAGCGCGACGGCGGCCGCCACACCGTCCTCCTCCTCGCCCGGGGCCGGGGCCACATCGAGGAACGTGGCGACCTCGGCCGCCTTGGGGACCCTCGGCAGGCGCCGGTCACCTTTGGGGGCCCGCAGGTTGCGGGTCGGGTCGGCCGCAATGACCCCCCGCCGGCCGAGCCACCCGAAGAAGGCCCGGAGGGCGGCCGCCTTCCGGGCGATCGTCGGCCGGGCCATCCCCCGCGTCGTCAGGTAGGCCAGATACCGCCGCAGGAAGAGGTGGTCGACCGCTCCGGGCCCGGCCGCGCCGCCCCGATCCGCCCAGGTGACGAACTGACGGAGGTCGCTTTCATAGGCCTTGCGGGTATGGGGGCTCGATCCGGTCAGGGAGGCGACGAACCCCTCGACGTCCCACGCCGCGGTCACGGGAAGAGCGTCAGCTCCGGTGCCGGCTGCGTCCAGGGCAGGTTCTCCACGCAGACCCAGGACCGGCGGTGGATGGCGGTCGGGCCGTAGCCCAGGAGGGCGCAGCGGTGCCGGTACGACCGGTAGCCCCGGTTGCTCTCGAAGTCGTAGCCCGGGTAGCACTCGGCCTCAGCGGCCATGAGCCGGTCGCGGGTGACCTTGGCCACGATCGAGGCGGCGGCCACCGACAGGCACAGGGCGTCGCCGTCGATGACCGTCCGCACCTGGTCGGGCCGGCCGAAATAGTCGTGGTTGCCGTCGAGGATGATCCGGTCGGGGACGCACCCGCCGGCGGCCAGGAGGGCCAGAGCCCGTTCCCCCGCCAGGCGGAGCGCGGCCGTCATTCCCAGGTCGTCGCACTCCGCCGGGCTGGCGTGGCCCACGGCCGAGGCCAGGGCCCACCCGACGATCTTCGGGTAGAGGGCCTCGCGCTGGTCGAGGGTTAGCTCCTTCGAGTCGCGCACCCGCTGGATCCGCTTCGGGGTGGGGCCGATCACGACCGCCCCGACGGAGACCGGGCCGGCCCAGGCCCCCCGGCCGACCTCGTCGATCCCGCACACCAGCTGCGCCCCGGACTCGAAGCATCCCTGCTCGACCAGCAGCTTCGGTGCCCCGGGCCGCTTCCCCGTGCTGACCCGCGGCCGACCCTTCTGCTTCACCGCCGCCACCGCCATGAATCCGAAGGTATCAGGGCTGTCTGTCGAGCGAGGCGATGGCCTCCGCCTCGGACGGGTCGGGCTCGGTCGAGAACCAGGCGTCGAGCATCTCCGACGCCACCGGCGGGCTGACCAGCCGCAGGCTCAGCACCAGGACGTTGGCGTCGTTCCACCGTCGGGCGCCCCCGGCGGTCTCGGCGTCGGTGCACAGCGCCGCCCGCACGCCGGCCACCTTGTTGGCGGCGATCGAGGCGCCGGTGCCCGTCCAGCAGCAGAGGACGGCGGTGTCGGTCTCACCCCCCGCCACCAGCTCTCCCACCCGGCGCCCGACCTCGGCCCAGCCCAGCTCCTGGCCGCCCGGCGGGCCCACCAGGACGACCTCGTGACCCCGCTTCTGGAGGTCCTCCGCCACGGCGTCGGTAAGGGCCGTCCGCTCGTCGCTGCCGAGTGCGATGCGCACGTTGGGTACCGTAACCGCCCGTATGGCCGAGCCAAAGATCCTCACGATGGTCCTCGCCGGTGGCGAGGGGAAACGGCTCGCGCCCCTCACCGCCGACCGGGCCAAGCCGGCGGTGCCCTTCGGGGGGCACTACCGCATCGTCGACTTCGCCCTGTCGAACATGGCCAACGCCGGCTACCTGCGGATCGTCGTGCTCACGCAGTACAAGAGCCACAGCCTGGACCTGCACATCACGCGCACCTGGCGGCTGTCGACCCTCCTGGGCAGCTACGTCACGCCGGTGCCGGCCCAGATGCGGCGGGGGCCCCGATGGTTCGCCGGGTCGGCCGACGCCATCTACCAGAACCTCAACCTGGTCGTCGACGAGGGGCCCGAGTACATCCTGGTCTTCGGCGCCGACCACATCTACCGGATGGATCCCCGCCAGATGGTCGAGCAGCACATCGCCACCGGCGCCGGCGTGACCGTGGCCGGGATCCGCCGGCCCCGCTCCGAGTCCAACCAGCTCGGGGTCATCGAGGTCGGCGAGGGCACGAAGATCTCCTCGTTCAAGGAAAAGCCGGCCACCGCCCCCGGCCTCGCCGACTCCCCCGACGAGATCTTCGCCTCGATGGGCAACTACGTCTTCACCACCAGGACGCTGGTCGACATCGTGAGCCTCGACGCCGAGGACCAGCACTCCCACCACGACATCGGCGGCAGCATCATCCCGGCGCTGGTCGAAGCCGGCGAGGCCCACGTCTACGACTTCACCACCAACCACGTCCCCGGCGAGACGGAGCGGGACCACGCCTATTGGCGCGACGTCGGCTCGCTCGACTCCTACTACGACTCGCACATGGACCTCGTCTCGGTGCACCCGATCTTCAATCTCTACAACCGGGAGTGGCCGATCTACACGTCGTTGCCGACGCTGCCGCCGGCCAAGTTCGTCCTGCAAGGCGAGGCGGCCGGGACGGGCACGGCGCTCGATTCGATGGTCTGCGCCGGGAGCATCATCTCCGGCGGCACGGTCCGAGGCTCGGTCATCTCTCCAGGTGTGCTGGTGCAGCCTCACGCGACGGTGGAGCACTCGGTGCTCATGCACGACGTGGTCATCGGGCAGGGCGCCGTGGTGCGCAACGCCATCATCGACAAGAACGTGCAGGTGCCGCCGGGGGCGGTGATCGGTGTCGACCCCATCGTCGACAAGTCGCGCTTCACCGTGTCGCCCAACGGCATCGTCGTCATCGGGAAGGGGGAAAAGGTCCCGGAGGCGTAGCTCACCAGCCCGGACCGGATCCGCCATGCGTGTCGCGCTGCTCACCCGCGAGTACCCACCCGAGATCTACGGAGGCGCCGGCGTCCACGTCGAGTACCTCTCCGAGCACCTGTCGACGCTCGTCGATCTCGACGTCTTCTGCTTCGGCCAGCGGCGGGAGTCGCCCCTGGTCAGGGCAGCGTACGAACCCTGGGAGGCCATCGGCACGGATCGGCCCCACGACGCCGCCCTGAAGACGCTGTCGGTCGACCTGCTCATGGCGGCCGGGGTGGAGGGCGCCGACCTGGTGCACACCCACACCTGGTACGCCAACTTCGCCGGCCATCTCGCCCGGCTGCTCTACGACATCCCCCACGTGGCCACGACCCACAGCCTCGAACCGCTCCGGCCGTGGAAGGCCGAACAGCTCGGCGGGGGCTACGCCGTCTCGTCGTTCTGCGAGCGGACGGCGCTCGAGTCGGCCGACGCCGTCATCGCCGTGTCGGGCGCCATGCGCCAGGACATCCTCGACTGCTATCCGGCCATCGACCCCGCCCGGGTCGTGGTCGTCCACAACGGCGTCGACACCGAGGAGTTCACCCCGGACCCGGCCACCGACGCCCTGCCCCAGCTCGGCATCGACCCTGAACGGCCCTACGTCACCTTCGTCGGGCGGATCACCCGCCAGAAGGGCATCGACCTCCTGCTCAGCGCGGCGGAACGATTCGATCCCTCCACCCAGCTCCTGCTGCTGCCCAGCGCTCCCGACACGCCCGAGGTCGGCGAGGAGATGCGGGCCGGGGCGTCGGCCCTGGCCGAGCAGCGCCACGGCGTCCTGTGGCTGGAGCAGGTCCTGCCCCGCCCCCAGCTCATCCAGGTCCTGTCGCATTCCGCCCTGGCGCTCTGCCCCTCGGTCTACGAGCCGTTCGGTCTGGTCAACGTGGAGGCCATGGCCTGCGGCACCGCCGTCGTCGCCACCGACGTGGGCGGCATCCCCGAGATCGTGGTCGACGGCGAGACCGGCGTCCTCGTCCACATGGAGGTCGGTCCGGACGGACAGGCCGCCGACCCCGAAGGGTTCGTCGCCGCGCTGGCCGAGGCGGTGAACCGACTCGTGGCCGACCCCGTCACGGCCGAGCGCATGGGTGCCCTCGGCCGAAAGCGGGCGGTGGCCGAATTCTCGTGGCCGGCGATCGCCAAGCGGACCGTCGAGCTCTACCAGTCACTGACGCGGTCACCCTGAGCCAGCCCAGCGGCTCCCCGCTCGATCCACCAGCCCACTTCCCGGGCGGCAGCGCCGTAAAGGGAGACCGCTAGCATGTTGTTGAGGTCGTCAACAAACCGGCCCTCGTCGACGGGGCCAACCTAGGCATTGCCAACATTGTTTGTCCGCCGCTTTGGACTTTGCGCTATCTGACGAATACGGTGCCGTCTCGCTCGACGACCTGACCTCGACCCAACGGGAGGGCCCTGGTCAACAGGCGATAGCCGGCGTCCAGGCCGGGGATCTTGGCGAAGACGCCCCGCGGGCCGCGCGTCATTCGCCCGGTGGCGACGTCATATCGGGCGCCATGCCACGGGCACACCAAGCAGCCCTCTCGGTCGATCGACCCGATGGCGATATCGGCCCCAAGGTGCCGGCAGACGCGGGTAACCGCAAACAACTCGCCGTTACCATTTCCCACGGCGTACTGCCCGGCACCGCGGACGACGCCTGGAACCAGCTCAGCGGCGGATCCCACTTCCGTCTCTTGGGCCATCGTGCTCCTCCTCCAGGTGCGCGATTCTCCGCCAGCGGGCTACCCCCAGACGCCGGCGGCCGAAGCGGCGGGCCAACTCCCCGCTTGCTTCGACCCAGAGGCCGGTCGGTACTACTCGAGCCCTTTCACCATCCGAACTACTTGGTGGCCGCCGGGGTGGTCGCGGGCGCCGCGATTCCAGTCGTCGGGAAGGATGTCGATGGTGGCCTCGGGGCTTTCAAGTCGACCCGGGGGGTCGGCGGGGCGCTCTGCCACCCGATACAACCAGGCGTCGGAAGGGGACTCTCTGCTCATGGAAGTCTCCTCTCCCCCGGTAGAACGTACGAAATCATCGAGAACCCCGGGGCGCAACGGTTGTTCGTCATGTTTCTCTGGGGTGATGAGCTCCTTAGGGGTTCTCGACACCATGGCTGGCGCCGGCCTCGTCCAGCAGAGTTCTGATTCGGCGTTCCGTACCCGTGAGTTCAAGCTCTCGGGCCCCGTCGAGCGCCTCCTTGAGGAGGTCGAGCGACCGGGCGTCGTCGCCGGGCTTGCCCCGGTACCCCAACGCCCGACCCCACTCCAACCTCGTGTGCACCAGGATGGCTCGGGAGCCGATGCGCATCTCCAGTTCGGCGGCTGCGGCGAAGTGGGTGTCCGCCTCGTCGTAACGGCCGAGGGTGGCAGCGAGGAGACCGAGGTCGTGAGCTGCGGGGCCAACCCACGTCGCCTGGCTGGTCACGACCTCCTCGGCGTGGGGGAGCATCAGCTCGTACAGCTGGGTGGCCGCTTCCCGGTCAGCCAGCCGTACCGCCAGCCGGGAAAGGAAGGAGATCGTCGGCATGAACGCGTAATTCCGGGAAACCCCGGCAAAGCCGTCCTTGGCGAAGAAGTCGAGGGTTCGCCGGGCCTCGTCGAACCGGCCGGCCTCGGCCGCTGCCCAACCCAGGGGAGCATCCATGAGCGGAAGGCCGGGGAAATCCTTGACCAGCGCGGCCAGAGCCTCCCTCGCCTCCTCGGGCCGGCCCTGGAGGAGCCGGATGACGGCCAGCGGCAATTGGGTGAACAGAGGGTGGTCGGGCTGGGCGCCCTGCTCACCCAGGGCATCGGATGCCGGCAACATGGCCTCCGCCTCGACGAGGCGCCCGGCACAGAGGTCGCGGTTCGTGCGGCAATAGGCGGCCCGCCAGCGGAGGGCGGGCTGTCCCAGTCGCTCGGCGGCACGGGTACAGGCTTCCAGACCGGCGTCGGCTCGCTGCATGTCACCCTGCTGGGTAGCGGTCAGGAACGTCGCAGCCCCCGCGTGGAACTCGAGCAGCGGATCGCCCAGTTGCCGGGCAAGCTCGGTGAGCTCCCGGGCAAGATCGACCCGCTCGGCGAAGGTGTCCGGATCCCAGGTCCCGAACCAGGTGGCCGCCAGGATCCGGGCCAGGGTGACCTGGTCGTCCAGCCGACGAGCCACTTCCAGCGCATCCCGTCCCAAGTCGTGCCGCCGGGGTTCGTTGGAGAAGTGAAGTTCGCTGGCCAGCGAGGCCAGCAGACGGGCCCGGATGGCGGTGTCCTCCGGCCCGATCAGACGGAGGGCGTCTTCCAGCGCCTTGGCCCGCTCGACGTCGACCTGGCCGTAGCGGCTGAAGATCCCCCGCTCGTTCGCCAGAGCAGACCGGGCGCACTGGTCGGCATCTCCGAGCTCGATGGCCAGCTCGCCCGCCGCCAACAGTGTTTCCCGGTAGGCCGGGTCGCCGGCACAGCGCTGGGCCTCACCGAGCGAGATGGAGAGCTCGCAGCGGCGGGCCCGGTCGTCGGTCAGGCTGATGGCCCGCAGCGCCCCACCGAAGTGCTGGATCGCCTCCTCGTAGGCCAACGACGCCATGGCCTGGCGTCCAGCCCGCTCGGCATATCCAGCCGCCTTGACCGCGTCCTCGGTCACCACCCCGACCTCCGGGGTCGCGGCCAACCAGTGGTAGGCGAGCTCGGTGAGATAGGCGTCCGGGCGCCCAGCGGCGAGCCCCTCGAGGGCCGTTCCCACCGAACGGTGCAGTTCCATCCGGCGGGCCGAGCCGAGCTCCTCGTACAGCACGTCCCGGATGAGCGCGTTGACGAAGGTGAACCGCCCAGCAGATCCCGCCACCTCCCCCACCAGGCGGGCCGCCGTTGCCTGTCCGAGCGCCTCGACCACCGCGCTCTGGGGGATCCTGGCCACCCCGGTCAGCACGGCGAGGTCGAACTTGGTCCCGATCACGGCAGCGAGCGTGAGCGTGCGCTCCACCTCTTCCGAGAGGCGTGCCAGCCGGCGGCCGATCACCTCCCGGACACTCTCCGGGATAGCCAAGGCGGCCGTGTCACCCCGGTACGTCCAGCGGTCGCCCTCTTGGACGAGGGCGCCCGATTCCATCATGTTCTCCAGGATCTCCCGCATGAAGAACGGGTTGCCGTCCGTCTCGGAGTGGACGGCCTGAGCCAACGTCAGGTTGTCACCGGTCATCTCCTGGCCGGCCACAGCCTCCACCAGCGAGAGCGCCTCGGCATCGCTGAGCCCACGCAGCGCCAGCCGCTCGACACCACTCTCCCGCCGGAGGTCTGCCAGCAGCTCCGTGAGCGGATGATTCCGCGTCAGGTCCGAATCGCGGTACGTCCCCATCACAAGGAGCGCCATCGGGCCTGTGAAGCGCACGATGTGCTTGAGCATCAGCATGGTCGGTTTGGTGGCCCAGTGCAGATCATCGAGGAGAAGGACAACCGGACGGTCGGGTGAGGCCGCCGCCAGCCACCCGGCGACCGCCTCGAAGAGCAGGTACCGCTCGGTGTCGGGATCGGCCGGCTGAGGTGGAGCCAATCCCGGCACCCGGTGCGGCAGCTCGGGCACCGGCCGCGCCAGCTCGCTCCGCCGCTCGCCGAGCCGGGTGGTCAACTGATCCTCAGGACAGGCGACGAGTGCCGCATCGCTTCCATGAAGGGTTGGTAAGGGACGGCAGATCCTCGTCGCACGCCCGAGGGCACAGTGGCGCCCTCGGCGTGGGCCACCAGGGCGGTCTCCGTGGCCAAGCGGGTCTTACCCACGCCCGGCTCGCCCCCGAGGAACACCATCTGCCGGGCGCCGTCCTGCGCCCGCTTCCACGCCAGCGTCAGCGACTCCGTCTGCGCCACCCGCCCCACGAAGGCGACACCGTGAGGCACCTGCAGGCGAGCCGGAAGGGGCAGGCCGGTGTCAGCGGCGGGTTGCCACATGGCCTCCACGACGGCCACGGAGTCGGGCAGGCCTTTGAGTTCCACTGCGCCACGGGACTCGAAGCGTTGGTCTCCCGCGGCTCCCGGCCAGCGTCTTGGCCATCTCCGTGAGGAGGATCTGCCGCCCCACGGCGTGGTCGCACAGTCGTGACGCCTCGACGACCGGAGTCCCGAAATAGTCCCCGTCCTCAGCGGTGACCTCGCCCAGGGCGATGCCTACCCGCATGAGCAGCGGCTCGCCGCCGCGGCGGTTGTGGCGGTCGAGCGCCTGCTGCATAGCCACGGCACAGCCGACGGCGTCGCTGGCCGAATTGAACACGACCATCAGCCCGTCACCGAGATTCTTCACCTCGGTGCCCGAGGCTTGCCGGATGGCCTCCCGCAGCAGGGCGAAGTGGGTCTGGCGGAGCGCCTCCGCCTGCCCCTCCCCGAGACGGGACAAGCGCGTCCGTTGATTGGACGAGGTCCGTGAAGACCACGGTGACGATACTGGTTGTGCTCATGGCCGGCTCCGATCTGCCCGCGAAGTCACACCGGGCCGCGCCAACGGCGGGGGACTCCTTCAAGCGATGGCGAGATGAGGCGAGTGCTGACGTTCCCGAGTGAGACAGGCCCCGTCGCAAGGCAGCCATGCAGCGCGGACAGAAGCGATCCGCGACGTATCGCCTGGCCGCCCGCCGGACAGTCCACCGCTGCCCCCTCTCCGAGTACAAAATTTAGTCCCAACTGTCGGAAGGGGCTATGGGAGATTCTCACGCCTGATAGCAACCCACGCCGCCGAGGCTTGAGCGGACGAAACCTTCAACCCGGGGCGAGGGTTCTACGGCTAACTCCCTCCAGAGGAGGCTTCGAAGGTTCTCGTAGGCCCGCAGTGCCTCACCAACGTTGCCCTCTGCCAGATAGGCGCACATCAGACTGAGGTGCGCGCTCTCTCGCAACGGCTCGGCGGCCACGGCGGCGAGGGCGGCATCGATCGCCTCGCCGTACCTCCCCTCCGCGGCGAGTCGCTCGCAGAGCGCCTCCAGTGCGTGCAGGCGGATCTGCCTGATCCGCTCCCGTTCGATAGGATCCAGTCGTGTTCCAACCCGGCAGCAAGTCCTGCTGGAAGAGACTGGCGTCGAGATCGGCCTCGGGCATTCCTTCCTCGATCTTGGAGGCGTCGGGCTCGGGCCAGCATCTCCTCGGTGTCGACCGAGCGGACGGCGCCGAGCGCGAGGCACCGTCCATGGAACAGACGAGATCGGGGCTCGCTTGCCCCCCCGCCACAGCGACGAGCGCAGGTTGGCGATGGCCCGGTCGTCGCCCTTCTCGGGCCACAGGGTGTCCGGCCAGGAAGGGCCGCCGGACCATGGCGTGGGAGAGCGCCAGCAGGGCCACCAGGCGCTGAGCGTCGAGAGACAGCCCAACGACGAGGTCGCGGACCGCGAAGCTCAAACTGCCCCAGGAGCTGGATCTGCCCGAGGACGTCCTCCAACTTCGTGCCGCCTCGCCCGACGGACCTCCCTTCCTATATGTGAGCCGATCTCGACGTCGTCAAGGCCTAGACACATCATCTGTCAAACACACGACACGTCCCCAGGGTGGGACCGGTCCCGGGCCATCGGTTCGTCTAGAGGGTTCTCGGGAGGGCTCCGGTCGGAGCGGGCGCAGGACCCGCCGCCGTGCCGTTGAAGTAGGCCTGGGCCTTCTCGAACGCCAGCCCGGCGGCCTGGCGGCCCTGGGCCCGGGCGTGGAGGTCACCGTCCTCGAAGTGCATCCCCCCGTAGCGGCGGGAGATGCCCTGCTCGTCGCCCGCGGCGGTGAAGGTCGACCAGCTGAGCGTGACGTCGGCCGCCGGCACACCGGGCTCGTAGCCAACGCCGCCCGCCTTGATGGTCACCGAGTGGCCGAAGTTGTCGTTGCCGGTGAAGAGCTTCATGAGCTCGGCGGCCGCTCCGCCGAACACCGAGTGGCCCGAGCCGTACTCGGCGAAGGGCGGGGTGGGGAAGGTGGCCGGGTGATAGGTGTGCCAGGTCTCGCCCAGGATCTCCTGGGTCCCCTTGCCGGGCCCGCCCCGGGCCTTGACCTTCACACCCTTGAACAGGGAGCGGATGGCGGTGATGGGGCGGACGTAGTCGTAGTGCACCTTGTCGGCCCAGCCGGCGATGCTGGCGTCGAGCATGGCGCCGTTCAGGGCGAAGAACATCTTCACGTCCTTCTCCGTGCCGGCGGCGTCGGCGCCGTGGCGATCGCGGCGGGAGACGACCTGGGCGGGGCGTTGACCGGCTTGTAGCCGGTGTAGTCGGTGTAGTCGGTGTAGTCGGTGTAGTCGGTGTAGTCGGGGGACCCTTGCTCCCGGCGGCGTCCCCGAGCTGGTTGGCGCCGTCGCTGTGCCGGAAGTCGAGCACCGCCTCGCAGGCGACGTTGCCGATCCCGCTGGGCTTGGCCTTGCTGGTGGAAGTGTCGTTGGGGTCGTAGCCCAGCTTGCTCATCAACGCGTCGAAGACCGCCTTGCTGTTGGGGAAGAAGTCCACTGCCGCCCGGTAGGCGGCGAAGCTGATGGCCTTCTCCTGGTTGGCCAGCGTGTGCTCGCCGGCGGGCCGTCGCAGCGACGCCCCCAGCGGGTACCGACGGCCGTGTCGTCGTAGGCGGCCCAGGCGTCGTAGATGCAGGTGTGGACGATGGACAGGGCGCGGGCCGTGGCCGGCCCGGGGATCGTCGACTTGCGGCGCCCTCCACTGCGGCGATGTTCCAGGCGAGGGCGACGCTCTCCTGGCCGCCGTGGCTGGCGAGTTGGGTGCCTGGCGCCGCTGGCCCCGCTTCGGTGTCGCCGACCTCACCGCAGCCGGGCAGGAAGGCGACAACCGGAATCAGCAACCCCAGCACCATGAGACGGCTTGGTACACGACGCAGTCCTTGCATGCTGCCCACTCTCCCCTCTCTCACGGGAGACGATTCGGCCGGAGGGCCAATGTCTCCGGGGTGGAGCATGCCGAACGGGCGTCACCAGAGCGTCACGGCGAGCGCGTGACGGCGAACGCCTTCAGGAAGGCTGCTACGAGGGCGCGGACGTCGTCGAGGGGACCGGCGACGGCCGTGGAGGGCGGGATGGAGCCCAACTCGGTGGTCGAGCTGATGCGGGCTCTCAGGACGTCGACCTGCGAGTCCTCCGTCCAGATCCGAAGGACGAGCACCCCGGTGCGCTCGGAGGGGCCGCGGGTCACGGCGTCATCGTGGACCACCGCCGTCACCCGATCGTCACGGTGCTCAGGTCGGAGCCCAGACCGGGATGCCGGGTAACACGGAGCCCGGTGGTAGATACCCCTCCATCACTGCGCCATCGAATGGACAAGAACCGGGTCAGGAGCCGCCTATCCGGGTCGGGATCGTGCCCCACACGCATTGGGACCGGGAGTGGCACGTCCCGTTCCAGGCCGGGCGGGTGCGGCTCGTGCGGCTGCTCGACGCCGTCCTCGACGAGCTCGACAGCGGCGCGCTGGCCCACTTCTGGCTGGACGGGCAGACGGCGGCGATCGACGACTATCTGGCCGTGCGGCCGCAGTCGGAGGCGCGGGTTCGGGCGGCGGTCACGGCGGGTCGGCTCGGGATCGGGCCGTGGGTCGTGCCGATGGACGAGTTCGTCGTCTCGCCCGAGACGATCGTCCGAAACCTCGAGGCCGGGATGTGCCGGCGGGTCGAGCTGGGCGCGCCCGGCCCGGCCGTCGGTTACGGACCCGACGTCTTCGGCCATGTCGCCCAGCTGCCCCAGTTGCTCCGCCTGGCCGGGATCGACCACGCCGTCGTGTGGCGGGGGGTCCCCGGAAGGGTCGCCGACGCCGCCACCGCCTTCCGGTGGGAGGCCCCCGACGGCTCCGTGGTGCGGGCGGAGTACCTCTACGGCTCCTATGCCAACGGCCGGGCCCTGCCCGCCGACGGACCGGGCCTCGTGGGACGGGCCCGCAGCTGGCAGGCCGAGGTGGGTGATCGCCGGGTGGCGGGCCTGCTGCTCATGAACGGTGGGGACCAACGGCCGGCGGAGTCCTGGGTGACCGGCGCGGTGGCGGAGGCCAACGCCGACGGCGAGCGGGTCGAGCCGATGGCTGGCGCGCCGCCGGACGGCGCCTCCGGGCCGTCCCGGTACCACTTCGAAGTGACCGATCTGGCGCGGTGGCTCGATGCCGAACGCGCCACTGTCCCCGACGACGCACTGCCGCTCTGGCAGGGTGAGCTGCGGTCGGCGGCGGGCGCGCCGCTGCTGGCCGGCGTGATCTCCAACCGGATCGACGTGCGGGCGGCGGCCGCCGCCGCCGAGCGGGCGGTGGAGCGGCGAGCGGAGCCGCTCCTGGCCCTGTTCCGGCCGGAAGTGGAATGGGCGGCGGCCGCCCCCCTGCTGGCTGTCGCCTGGGACCGGCTGATCGCCAACAGCGCCCACGACTCCGCCTGCGCCTGCTGCATCGACCCCGTCGCCGATCAGGTGCTCGTCCGCTACGCCGAAGCCCGCCAGATCGGTGACGCCTTGGCCGAACAGGCCCTGAGCGATCTCGCCGCCGAAACGGCGACGGGCCCCGGGGAGCTTCTGGTGATCAACACCACCTCTGGAACCCGGTCCGGTGTCGTCGAGGTATCGGTACCGGCGCCGCCGGACGCAGGCGAGCACCTCGTCGGCCCGGACGGACTCCCCCGGGCGGTGCAGGTCCTCGGCGCGACCCGCCACGAGGTCTTCGCCGCCCGGGTCGCCGGAGGGAAGGTCGGCTGGGTGGCCGACCGGATCGAGGGCTCGGCGTTTGACGGCCGGCCCGTGCGGGGTGGTCCATCGACCTCGGGCCGGAGCGTCAGCTGCAGTTCGAGGCGGCAGGCCCGGGGGAAGCGGCGGTGGATCTCGAAGAGGCGCGGGACACCCTGCTCGCTCTCGGCCGGGACGGCCTCCCGATCGCGGTGCGCATGCAGGGCCCCCTGCACCGTCAGTTTCTCGTCGAGACCGGGCCGGTGGCCAGCTACGGGTGGACGACGCTGAGCCGGCCTCACTCTCCGGCCGAACACGAACCGTCCGCCAGCCCGGTTCAGGTGTCGAGGGCTGCGCTCGACAATGCGATCGTGCGGGTGGAGATCGACACCGACGACGGCACCTTCTCGATCATCACCGCGCCGCGGGCTGCGGGTCGACCGGCTCAACCGGTATGTCGACGGCGGGGACGGTGGCGACACGTACACCTGGTGTCCGCCCCACCTGGACACCATCGTGGAGCGGCCGACCTCGGTGGCGGTCGAGATCGCCGAGTCCGGGCCGCTGCGGGGGCGGCTGGTGGTCACCACCACATACGAATGGCCGACCCACGCCGAGGGCGACGAGCAGGCCGCTACGAGCCGGGCGGCCACCGCGAGCACCACCACGATCGAAACGGCTGTGTCGCTGGTGGCCGGCGATCCGATCGTCGCGGTCGAGACCACCGTCGACAACCGCTGCCGGGATCACCGCCTCCGGGTGCACTTCCCCCTCCCGGCGCCGGTCACCGGGTCCGACGCCGGATGCGCCTTCGCCGTGGTGCGCCGGGGCCTCGAGGCCGAGGGTGGGCCGGCCGAGACTCCGCCGCCGACCTTCCCTGCCCGGCGCTTCGTCGACTGTTCGGGAGACGGCGGGGGCCTGGCCGTGATCGCCGACGGCACCTTCGAGTACGAGGTCGTCGACGGCGGCGGGGAGCTGGCGGTCACGCTGCTGCGGGCGACGGGCTGGCTGTCACGCCGGGGACTCCCGACCCGCCCCGATCCGGCCGGCCCCGCCGTGGCGGTCGAAGGCGCCCAGGTGCAGGGGCGTCGCCGCTGGCGCTACGGCCTCCTGCTCCACGCCGGCAACTGGGAGGCCGCCGACCTGTCCCGCCGGGCCCACGCCTTTCTCACCCCCTTCGAAGCTGCCGTCGGAGTGCCGGCGACGCTCCGACCCAGCCGGCCGCCTGAGGGGCAGGCCCTGCGGGTCGACGGCGCCGAGGTGTCGGCCATCGTGCGCGACGGCACCGGGCTCGTGGTCCGGCTGTTCCATCCCGGTTCGGGGCCGGCGTCCGCCACCGTCGGCGACGTCCCGCTGAGCCTGCGGCCCGGCGCAGATCGCCACCGTCAGGGTCGGTCGGCCTCCTCCAACGGAATAGGGATCCGCGCCCGGTACGGCGCCAGGAGCGCCTCCCCCTCCTGCTCCGACGTGGAGAACGAACGGTCGAGGCCGGGCGCGGTGAGCGGAACGCCGGGCTGCTCGCAGTGCCACAGCAGGGCAGGACGGTCGCCGTGCCAGCGCAGGGCGTAGGAGATCCGCCCGTGGTGCGTCGGGGCGTCATGAACCTCGAGCGGCTGGCCGGCCCACTCCGGCGGAAAGATCGTCGCCAGGGCCAGACCGCCGGCCGGCAGCTCCCGTACCAGCCCCTGGCGGACGAAACCGAGAAAGGCGGCGGCCGCCCCTCCGTGATGCCCGTCACCGAGAGAGCCACCCCCGAGCCGGGGATGGACGGCTTCCGGCCAGGTGAACGTGGGGCTGGCGGCTTCGAGCATCCACCGCAACCGACGCCACGCCTTGGGATCCCCGGCTTCCAGCTCGCAGCGGGCGATCCGCAGCGTCAGGGACGGGACGAGGCCGGTGTGGGCCAGGGCGTCGTAGAAGGCGTACCCCAGGCAGAAGCGTTCCCGCACCACGTCGAGGGTGCCCGCCACCCACGGGTCATCGGGAGGCAGGAGCCCGAGCGGGGCGCAGGCCACCAGGGCGCCGATCATGCCGGCGTCGAACCCGCGGTCGGGCCCGGCCGGCATGGCCAGGCATCCGAGACGCGCCGCGGCCCGGTCGAGCGACGTCGCGATCGTGTCGCGCCACCGGACGGCGGCCGCCTCGGCCTCATCGGCCGCGGTGCCGTCTCCGGCCAGGCGCAGGAGCCAGGCGCCGTCGACCAGCGCCCGGACGAACCAGAAGCCGTGCTCGTAGGCCAGGCCGGCCACCTCAGGGGGCCCGGCCAGGAGCCGGACGCCTTCCCGCACCGCCGGGATCAGCTCGCCGACGAGGGCGGCGTCGCCGGTCAGGCGGTGGTGCTCGGCGATGGCCCACACGGCGCCGGCGTACGCCTCCCGGTGGCCCGGTGACCGCCACGGCCGGGCCCGGAGGACTTCACCGGCCTCGGCGTGGAACCCGAAGCGATCCAGCGTCACCAACAGCGAGGCGCATTCCAGGAACGACGCCCCGCCCCCACGCCAGGGAGCGGGTTCGATGCCGTCGCCGGTGTGGAACAGCAGCAGGTCGGCCCGGTTGGCGTCCACCGCCGACCGGAGCCGCCCATCGGGCAGCTCGAGCCGCAGTCCGCGGCGCAGGTGCGCCTGCCAGCCCCGGACCACGTCGGTCGCCGCCGGTACCCGCCCGTCGATCGGCGGTGCCGCGGCCCGGTGCGACCTCCGGTCCGGCGCCAGCGGCATCGCCACCCGGATGGTGCCGCCGTGGGGCAGCGGGTACACGAACGCCGCCTGGCCGAGGCCGCCCGGGTCCTCCAGGTCGAGGCGCCCCGGTGCTGCCTGTCCGCTCGTGACGAGGTGGACACAGTCGCCCGCCCGCCTCGTGGACGCGGCCACACCGGCCGGTGGCCGAGGTAGCAGCACGGCCGTGTGTCCGTCGACGAGGACGGTCGTGTCCTCGAGCGTGATGGTGTCGATCGCCGCCAGGCCGTCGGGGTTGCAGGGTCGTACGGCGAGGGCCACGGCCACCGGTATGGGGGACTGATTCTCCACCTCGACGACGACGAGCTCGCCGAGATCAGGGGTCGACGCCGGCACGGCGTAGGCCCGGTGGACGACGTCGCCACCGGGGATCCGCATCACCGTCTCCACCACCGGCACCGCATCGGCCCGCCACTGGCGGACAGCCCGCTCGCGGCTCGGAAGATGCCAGCGGTCCTCGGCGCCGATCCACCAGTCGAGCGACCAGCCGCCGACCCGCGGGGTGACGAGACCCCGGGGGTCGACGATCGCCAACCACGGCGAGGCCAGGTTGCCGACCATCGTCCAGTTCCGGTGGGTGATGTTGGCCAGGAGGGGCAGCTGGCCCCGGGGAACGAAAGCCGGCGATTCCGGATCGAGTTGCCGCTCCAGCCAGTACGGCCACAGCCAGCCGGGGAGGCCGGAGATGGCGTCCCCGTCGATGTCGTTGCGTCCCGGGGCCCGCCGGCCGACGTTGCTATGCCACTTCACCACGCCGCGACGATACGGCGCGCGCCTCGCTAGAACTCGAAGTCGTTGTCGGTCTCGGTGAACGTGTTGCCCGAGGCGGCGTTGCCGGCGGCGTCGTAGGGGGTGGTGGTGGAGTCCCATGCCATGTCGTTGTTGGTGTTGACGTCGTTGAACGAGCCGTTTCCGCCGCTGCGGGTCCCCAGCGTGATGGTGATGGTGTTGGTCGAGCCCACCATGGGCGAGTTGACGAAGGCGGCGGCGGTCTTGTCGCAGATGATGCCGATGACGGCGCAGCCGTAGTAGCCGGCGCTGGCCAGGTTGATGGTGCCGAAGGGCAACGGCGCCGTGTACCCCGAGTTGTAGATCGAGAACGTGTCGGCGCCGCACAGGAACAGGAGACAGCCACCGTCGGTGAATTCCACCGTCACGTTGGTCGAGGCGCCGGTCCACCCGGCCAGGATCGACTGCGGGTCGATCTGCTCGCTGAAGGTGAAGGTGATGGTGTCCCCGGTCTCGGCCAGGCCGTTATTGCCCCCGCTGGCGTTGCCCGTCGAGATGTTCGTCGCCGTCGGCGCGGTGTTGTCGATGGTGACGGTGTACCCGCTCTGGAGCCGGCTGTAGGCCAGGTTGTCGGTCGATGTGAGCGTGTAGCTCTTGACGCCCGACAGCGGGCTGCTGGCGGTCTGGAGAGCGGTCCGGTAGTTGTAGCTGACCCCGTTGACCGAATAGGACCCGGCGGCGAGGGTGACGTTCGTCTGACCGGAGGTGATGGCGCTCTCGTCGGTCTTCACGGTGGAGATGCCGCTGGGCGGGTTCCCGCTGTCGGCCACGTTGGCGTAGACGTAGTAGGACCCGCCCTGTCTGATGGCGCCGGCCAGGTAGCCCGTCTGCTTGGCGATGACGGTGCTGCTGACCGACGGGGCGACCCAGTCGGCGGCGGTGCCGATCGTGTTCGCCGCGCTGGAGGTGCTGGTGAAACTGGCCCAAGCGGCAGGCATTCCCGCCACCAGCACCACCGCCACGAGCACCCGCATCCCGCGCCGCATCAGTGCGCCGTGCCCGCCCGCTGCGTTCCCAGGAAGCTGTAGGTGAAGGTCGAGCTGAGGCCTTGGAACGTGCTTCCGGCCGACGACGGGAAGGTCAGGGTGAGCCGCAGATGGTCGGTTCCGCCGGCGGTGAGGGCGCTCAGACCGCTCATGGCCAGGGCGGTCTGGATCACCGGCCGACTCGTGACGATCGTCGTCGTCGAGCCGCTGCAGCTGTAGGTGAAGGCGGGCGACGAGCCCGACTCGGTCCAGGCCACCGAGCAGCGGTCCACCACCATCTGAAGGCCATGGGTCGTGTCGGTGTCGAGCAGCGACGACGGCGAGGCC
This sequence comes from uncultured Actinomycetes bacterium, assembly GCA_963723985.1. Lineage (GTDB taxonomy): Bacteria > Actinomycetota > Acidimicrobiia > IMCC26256 > BP-133 > BP-133. The sequence continues at coordinate 115,083 of CAVRTC010000002.1, read as the reverse complement.
GTGGTGGTGACCGCCAGCGAGGACAGGTCCTGGCTGCCGGTGTTGGCCAGGTCGAAGGAGCGCTGCACCGTGTCGCCGGGTACGAGGCCCGAAGCGTTCACGGTCAGCCGGTTGGTGGAGGCGCCGGTGTTGCCGAGAGCCACCAGCACGGTGCCGGCCGCCATGGTGTTGCCGGCACTGGTGGTGGCCGTCCAGGTGGCCAGGGCCCCCGTGCCGGCCAGGACGGCCCCCAGTCCGAGCGACGCCAGCGACAGCAGGACCTTCCCGCGAGCGTGACTGAGGGCCGGCGTCGTTGCGGGGGGCCAGGTGAGGCCGCCGAGCCTCATGAGGGTTCCTCGCTGCTGCCAGATCGCCATGAGGGCGTAAACGGCGACGACGATGGCCAGCGCGCCGAGCCAACCCCGGCGGCTGAGGGCGGCGTGGAGCCACCCCACCACGAAGCCGGCCCGGTCGATGGAGTACACCGCCCGCCAGCCTTCGCCGGTGGCGGCCACCCGCCAGCCGTCGGGGCGCGGTTTGGCGTCGCCCCTGGTGATCGAAGGCCCGCCCGGTCGGCGTCTCCTCGACGGCGTCGATGCGGTGGACGACCATCGTCCCCGGTCGGTCGGGACGCTCGAAGACGATCACGTCGCCCGGCCGCCAGTTCATCAGCCGGGGCGCGCGTGGCGACGACCAAGGCGCCCCACCGGGATGGTGGGCGCCATGCTGGCCGTGCGGACGTAGAAGCTCTCGAACGGGTACACCCGCGGTCCGACGACACGAGGGTCAGAAGAGCCCAGCACGCACGGCGCCAGAAGACAGCCTTGACCACGAAGCCGACCACGATCCATCACACCGCTACTGGGTGATGTGCCAGTTCAGGGCCATGGTCGCCGCCCGGCCCTGGTAGGTGTTGTTGGCGGTGGACAGCAGCTTCACGCCGACGGTGATCCAGGTCGTGTCCGTGTCGCCCCCGTTGGCCGCGGCCAGCGAACCGGCCGCCAGCCCGTTGGCCACGTCGGGGTACGTCGACACGAAGTGGCCAGCGTCTTTCCGGTGTCGGAGAAGTCGCAGGTGTTCCGCCGTCGCGCCGCCGTACAGGCAGGCCGACTCCGTCGTGAAGGCGTCGGAGTACTGCTGGATGTAGAGCTGGACGTCGCCGCAGGGGTTCCCGGTACCGTGGAAGTCCTCGTCGTCGGCGTCACCGGCTGTGCACGGCCGAGAACGACCTTGAGCGCCGAGGCGGCCAGGCTGCCCACGTTTTCCAACGTGATATCGGCGGTGCCCGAGTCGCCCGGCGCCTTGACCGCCAGGTCGAACACCGTGTCGCAGTTGGCAAAGTCGTTCGAGTCGGTGTTGATGCCGGCACCGGTCGACAGGCAGGCGGCGGCCGCTCCGACTGTGTTGCTGAGCACCAGCGTGCCGTTGGCGAACGTGTTCGAGGGGTTCGTGGTCTGGGCGGTGAACGTGGCGAAGGTTCCGGCACCGGCCAGGGCGCCGATTCCGGCCACCACCCCGATGCTCAACAGGACCTTACGTTTGAGGCTGAGCTTCATGTGCCCTCCTTGGCATATGCCTCTTCAGCGGCCTCGATCGGCCGGTCAAAGCGGGAATGAAGAATCCGCCGGAGGACAAGGCGCCGGAATCGGTTGGCTCCGCCGACTACGACGACAGGTCGCGCACCATCACGTGATGGGCGATACCGCTCTCGGGGATGACAAAGCCGTCACCCACGCGTTCGAAGCCGAGGCGGGCATAGAAGCCGCCGGCGCTGTCGCGGGCGTTGCACCACAGCACCTCGAAACCGTCGCGCTGCAGGCGGTCGACCACGGCGCACAGGAGGAGACGCCCGAGGCCGTGGCCTTGTGCCGGCCAGTCGACCGCCATGCCCCGCATCCGGATAGCCCGTCGCCCCGGCCGATAGGGCGTGGGCTCGTGGCTGAAGCTGGCCACGGCCACAATGGCGCCGCCCTCGTCGTGGCGCACGGCGAGATGGAAGGCCCCGGGCCGGCCGTCCTCGGGGAAGACGACGAGGGCTCCGGGACGACCGTCCCGTAGGATCCGCCAGCGGAGATCATGCGTCGCCTCCGCCGGTACGTCGTCGACCCGCAACGGCGTTACCCCGGGCCGTGATAGACGGCGTCGCCGAAGGCGAAGACTCCGCCGTCGGCCGACGGCCAGCCAGTAGCCCCGGCCCGACGGGGTCGCCGCCACGCCGACCACGGGCAGGTTGGGCGGCGAGGTCAGCGCCCCGGCCGCCGAGGCGTCGCCGAAGGCCTTCACCGCCCCGGCGGCGGACGCCACCCAGTAGCCACGGCCGGTCGGGCGTGGCGGCCATGCCCACCACCGGGTCGGTCGGTGACGAGCCGCCCTGCGAACCGAAGAAGCCGGCGTCGCCGAACGTGAAGACCCCGCCGTCCGACGCCACCAACCAGTAGCCCCGACCCGACGGCGTCGCCGCCATCCCCACGATCGGCCGGTTCAACCGCACCGCCCCCAACGAACCGAAGAACCCCGCATCCCCGAACGTGAAGACCCCGCCGTCCGACGCCACCAACCAGTAGCCCCGACCCGACGGCGTCGCCGCCATCCCCACGATCGGCCGGTTCAACCGCTCCGACCCCAACGACCCGAAGAACCCCGCATCCCCGAAGCGTGAAGACCCCCCCGTCCGACGCCACCAACCAGTAGCCCCGGCCCGACGGCGTGGCGCGCCGCCCCTTCGACCAGCCAGGCGAGCGGCTTGCGAGGCGTGCGATCCGGCGTCGGTCGCCCCGCCCCGGGCGGCCACGGCGCCGAGACCGGTGACACCCCAGTAGCCCGCCGGTCCGGCTGGCCACGATCGCCGACGACGTCGGCCCGGATGGTGTCGAGCTGCATCCGCCCGCCGTCACCGACCCACTCCCAGTGCCACGCCTCGGGGCACTCGCTCCCGCCCGGTTCGGCCCAGCGGGGATGGTTCCAACCGAAGCGGGCCCCGTTGGCCTTGAGCCACCGGTAGCCCGAGGAGCTGAACGTCAGGCTGCCCGCCGGCGTCCCGGAAGTCGACCGCCTCGCCCCAGCCGTGCATCGACGTACCGGAGCCGGCGGCGCAGGCGCAGTTGCCCCGGCCACAGGCGTTCGACTTGGCCGCCGACTGCTCCCGGCCGCCGGTCGGTAGCAGTCGCCGGGGCGGAGGGCGCACACCGTCGGCCCGGGCGGCGGCCAGCATGAGGGCGAGGCTGGGGCCCGCCCCCCGACCCGCCCGGCAGGCGCCCTCGACTCCGACGAGGGCCTCGGGCCGCACATGGCCGTTGGTCTCCCCGGCGAGACCGGCGCGGGCGGTTCTCGGGGTGGATCGGGCTCTCGGCCGACGCGGCCGGCGCCGGCAGCCCGACCAGCGCCACGCCGAGCGCCAAGACGGTGACGATCCTCGCTCTCGGACCCATCACCCGATGATGCCCTACGCGGTCGGCACGTCAACCAAGCGGGCCCAGGGCATTCGGGGGCGTCCCCCCGAATGACAGCCCGTCGAGCTCCGACTTGGCTTCCCGCATCATCAGCGACGACACGGCGTCGGCCGGCGTGCGGGTACCGTCCAGGACCGCCTGCACCTGGTCGGCGATCGGCATCTCCACGCCGGCGGCCGCCGCCAGGTCGAGGACCGCGGCGGTGCTGCGGACACCCTCCGCCACCATCGTCATCTCCCCCAGCACCTCGGCCAGCGGCCGCCCCCGGCCCAGCGCCTCGCCCACGGACCGGTTGCGGCTGCGGGGACTGGTGCAGGTCACGACGATGTCGCCGATCCCGGCCAACCCCAGGAAGCTCAGCGGGTTCCCACCCAGGGCCAGCCCGAACCGGGTCAGCTCCGCCAGACCCCGGGTGATGAGCGCGGCCCGGGCGTTGTCGCCGACACCGAGCCCCTGGGCGATCCCGGCGGCCAGGGCCACCACGTTCTTCACCACCCCGGCGATCTCGCAACCGACGACGTCGGGGTTGGTGTAGACCCGGAAGGTGTCGGTCATGAACAGCCGCTGGACGGCCGACCGCGGCGACCTCGTCGCCCATGGCCACGACCGACGCGGTGGGCATGCCGGCCGCCACCTCGCCGGCGATGTTCGGTCCCGTCAGCACCCCGATCCGGCTGCCGTCGTGGCCGGGCAGGACCTCGGCGGCCACCTCCGTCATGCGCTTCAGCGATCCCTGTTCCAGCCCTTTGGCCAGGCTGAGCAACTGCGCCGGCCCGGGAACGAACGGTGCCGCCGCCTCCAGCACCGAACGGAAGCCGTGGGAGGGCACGGCCAGGGCGACGATGTCGGCACCGTCGAGGGCCTCGTCGAGTCGGGCGGTGGCCACCACCGCCCCCAGGGCCCGGCCGGGCAGATAGTCGGGGTTCTCGCCCGAAGCGTTGAGCGCCTCGGCCAGTTCCGGCCGGCGGGCCCACAGCGACACGTGGTCGGCGTTGCGGGCCCCCAGGGCCGCCACCGTGGTGCCCCACGTCCCGGCCCCGATGACGGCCAGGCGCATCACGCCTCGCCTTCACTCCGGGGGACACCCCCGGACCCCCGGGCGGCGTCGATCTGCGCCTGGGCCACCCGGCCCCGGCAGCTGCGCAGACGGGCCGTTTCGGGACGTCGGACCCACCAGGCGCCGTCGTCGCCGGCCAGCCGCGGATACAGCCGGCGGGCTTCGGCCACGGTGGCGCAGATCGCGCCCATGATGCGGTCGGTCGTCTCCCGGGGATTCGCTGCCGGCCCGACGGGCACCGTCTCCCCCACCACCATGACGATCGGCGTGCGGAATCGTTTCGGCTTTCTGGCCGCCGGCGGGGATCACCCGGTGTGTGCCCCACAGCCCGACCGGGACGACGTCGACACCGGCCACCCGGGCCAGGCGGGCCAATCCCGTCTTGCCGGCCATCGGCTCGAGATCGCCGGAGATCGTGCCTTCCGGGAAGACGTGCACACACCTCCCCCGGCTGAGCGCTCCGGCGGCGGCGTCGAGGGCGGCGACGTCGCCGGTCCCCCGAACGACTGGGATCTGCCCCATGTTCCGCAGGGCGGCGGCCAGGAAGCGGTTCTGGAACAGCTCCGCCTTGGCCAGGAACCGCACCCTCCGCCCGGCGAGATGCCCGAGATTGGCGATGGCGATCGGGTCGAAGTACGAGAGATGGTTGGAGGCCAGCAGCACCGGGCCCGAAGCCGGAATGCGCTCCAGGCCCTCCACCGTCCACCGCAGGCCACGCCGCACCGGCAGGCGGAGCACCTCCTCCACGAGCCGGTAGAGCGGTTCCACAGGCCGGTAGGATAGGCGGCCCCATGTTCAGCGCCTCGACCGGAAACGTTCGGGACTCCTTCCTGATCGCCCAGCTCTCCGACATCCACTGCGGGTCGCCGTTCTTCGACTCGCAGCTGCTCCACCATGCCGTCGAGGAGGTCCGGGCCGTCGCTCCGGACCTCGTGCTGATCGGCGGTGACCTCACGACCGACGGGTACGCCCACGAGTTCCGGGACGCCCAGAGCCACCTGGCGCCGCTCCTCGAATCGGAACTGACCACGGTGGTCATTCCCGGCAACCACGACGCCAAGAACGTCGGCTACCTGCACTTCACCGACAGCTTCGGGCCCGGCGACGTGCCGGGGAAGGGTGACCGGGTACTCAACGTCACGGGGCGCCTCGGGCCGGCAGACACCGAAGGGTCCAATACGGTGGGCGTCGTGACCGTCGTCGCCATGGACTCCACCAAGCCCGACCTGGCCGAGGGCGAGATCGGGCGGGAGCGGTACTCCTGGATCCGCCAGCAGTTTTCCGGCCCGGCCGATCTCCGGGTCTTCGCCCTTCATCACCATCTCGTGCCGGTACCGGGCACGGGCCGGGAACGCAACACGGTGTGGGACTCCGGCGACGTCCTCGCCCTCCTCGGCGAGACGGGCGTCGATGTGGTGCTCTCCGGCCACAAGCACGTGCCCTTCGTCTGGCTCCTCAACGACCTCCTGGTGGTGAACTCGGGCACGGTCTCGTCCCACCGGCTGCGGGGCTACGTCCGACCCTCCTACAACCTGCTGGAGGTCACGCGTGACCGCATCGTGGTCACGATGCGGTATCCCGGCACCGGCGAGCGTCACGCCGCCGAGCTCGATCGCCGCCAGATGCGCCTGCACGCCAATCCCGACCTCGCCGGGATGTTCGCCAAGTCGGCCTGGCACGCCTGAGGAGGGCGGCGTGTTCGTACGGTTCTTCGGATCGGCCATCGACCCCAGCGACCTCGCCGAGGTCCGCCGGATCTTCGCCGAGGACATCGCCCCGGTCTTCCAGTCGCTTTCCCGGCTGCCTGTCCATGGAGCTGCTCCTCGGAACGGACCGCAACGCCGGCGGCCTCGTCGACGCCGCCGCCCTCTCCCGGTGGAAGTCGCAGGACGACCTGGTCACGGCCATCGAGTCCCGGGCGGTGGCCGAGTCCATGGTGCGGATCCTCCCGTTCCTCCAGATCGAGCCGGTGATCCGCATGTTCGAGATCGTGGAATGACCGCCGTTACCGCAGTCGTCGTTCCGATCCGTAGCTTCGAGGCCGGCAAGTCCCGCCTCGGCGCCCGGCTCGACCCGGCCCGCCGGGCCGACCTCCTGCGGGCGATGGCGGAGAACGTGGTCGCGCGCCGCCGGAGCGATGCCGGTGGCCGTGGTGTCGAACGCCCGTGAGGTCCGCAGCTGGGCCGTGGCCCTCGGCCTCACCGTTCTCGACGACCCCGGCACGCTCGACCTGGCCGCCGCCGCCGGGCTGGGTTGGGCCACGTCGGCGGGATACGGGCGCGTCGTGGTGGCCCATGCCGATCTGCCGCTGGCCACGAGCCTCGCTCCGGTTGCCGCCGACGGCCGGTGCCCGGTGGTGACCGCCGTGCCCTGCCACCGCGACGACGGCACGCCGGTCCTTTCGCTGCCCACGTCCGCCACCGGTTTCGTCTTCGCCTACGGCCGGGGCTCGTTCCGCCGCCACGCCGCCGCCGCCCGCGCTGCCGGTCTGGCCTTCCGGGTCCTGCGCGACGGTCGTCTGGGGCGCGACGTCGACGCCCCCGAGGACCTTGTGGGCCTGCCCCTCCCCCTCGGCGGGGCCGACCGGCTCGGGGCACTGCTCAGAGCATGACGACCGTCGATCTCCCCGTTCCCGGCCGGGCCCTGGCCATCGGCGCCCACCCCGACGACATCGACTTCGGCTGCGGCGCCACGCTGGCCAGATGGGCGGCGGCCGGCTGCGCCGTCACCGAGCTCGTCCTGACCGACGGCTCGAAAGGCTCGTGGGATCCCGCCGTCGACCGGGCGAAGCTGGTCGCCGTCCGCCAGGAGGAGCAGCGAGCCGCCGCCGCCGCGCTCGGGTGCCGGGGACGTCGTCTTCCTCGGCCATGTCGATGGCGAACTGGCCAGCGGTCTGGCCGAACGGGCCGAGGTCTGCCGTGTCATCAGGGAGGTCCGCCCCGACGTCGTGCTCGGCCACGACCCCTGGAAGCGCTACCGGCTCCATCCCGACCACCGCCACGCCGGCTTCCTCGCCGTCGAAGGGATCGTGGCCGCTCGCGACCCCCACTTCTTCCCCGACCAGGGTCTCACCCCTCACCGGCCGGCCTGCCTCCTTCTCTGGGAGGCCGACGAGGTCGACCACGTCGAGGCTGCCGACGGGTTCATCGACGCCAAGCTGGCCGCGCTGCTGGCCCACCGGAGCCAGTGGGAGAGCACGATGGGGATCGGCGCAGCCGAGGCGGCCGAGGAACAGGCCTTCGAGACCCGCATCCGGGAACGGGCCACCGAGGCCGGCGCCCTGGCCGGCCTACCGCTGGCCGAAGCCTTCAAGCGGATCGATCGCTTGTAAATGAGAGACAGCGGCGCCCCTGGCGGGGCGCCGCTGTCGAATGTCTGGGCTGGTCAGGCCGTTTGTCAGGCGAGATCAGCGCCGGGACGTAGCCTTCTTCGCCGGGGCCTTCCTCGCCGGAGCCTTGGCGGCCTTGGCCGGAGTGGCCTTCGCCGGAGCCTTCCTCGCCGGAGCCTTGGCCGCGGCCCTCGCCGGCGCCTTGGCCGCCTTGGCCGGGGCCCTCTTGGCCGGAGCCTTCTTGGCCGGAGCCTTCTTGGCCGGAGCCTTGGCTGCCGCCGTGCCGCGCTTGGCCGCCACGATGTCCTTGAACGTGGCTCCCACGGTGAACTTCACGCCCTTGCCGGCGGGGACCCGAACGGCTGCGCCGGTGCGGGGGTTCCGGGCCGTGCGGGCCTTCCGTTGCGTCTGGCTCCAGCCGCCGAAACCGGGGAGGGAGACCTTCTCGCCCTTCTTCACCGACTGCTGAACGGAATCGATGAAAGCCCCGATGACCTTCTCGACCTCTCGCTTGCCCAAAGCGGTGTCTGCGACGATCTTGTCCACCAGCTGGGACTTGTTCACTACGACCTCCCGAGTTAACGGCTGCTTCAACGTGGAATCAGAACCCACAACGGCGGGTTCGTCAAGCACCATTTTCGAGGCAGGAAAAGGAGAGTTGACCCGCTCCGGGCGAGAAACCCTTACCGCACAACGGGTTTCGGCGTTGCCCTCGCTCTCGGGAAGCCTCCGAAAAGTTTCGGGATCGGGGCGTCAGGACCCTTGTGGGACAAGGAAAGTGGGTTCCCGACCGCCCCGATCCCCTGGCTGCGCAAGGATCAGAGGTGCTCCACCAGCCAGTCGCGGGCGGCGCTGGACGACACCTCGAAGTCCGGCCCGATGTAGGCGCCGAAGTGACCGCCGGGCAGGAGGACGAGCTTCTTCGGCTCCAGTGCCCGCTCGTAGGCTTCGATGGCCAGGTCCGACGGCGTGAGGACGTCGCCGGCGGCCACCACCAGCAGCAGCGGCGTCGGGCTGATCCGATCGATGTAGGAGCCCGGCTCGTACTCCATGAGCATCTCCACCGAGCGCAGCGTGACCTCGTTGCGCCACGACGGCGCCCGGGTGTTGCCCGTCTCGGTGAACCACTGCCAGGAATCCGGCGTCGGGAGCGCCGAAGGGGCCAGTGGATCCTCGGCGACGACCGGCAGCAGGCCCGGTTCCTTGCCGGAGTAACGGGCCTCCCGATCGGCCTCCAGGCCGGCCCGCAGGCCGGGGACGAAGTCGCTGCGGACCAGGCGTTGCACGTTCTTGGATCCGCTGATCAGCGGCACCTGAGAAACGACCGCCTTGATCCGCTTGTCGATGGCCCCGAGCACGAGGCAGTGCCCGGCGCTGTAGCTGGAGCCCCAGACCCCGATGCGGTCCCGGTCGATCCCCGGCAGCGTCTGGAGGTAGCTGATGGCGTCGCGGTAGTCCCGGACCTGGGCCCAGGGGTCGATCTCCTGGCGGGGCTCTCCATCGCTCGCTCCGAAGTTGCGGTTGTCGAACACGAGGGCGGCCAGCCCGGCCTCGGCGAACACCTCGGCGAAGGAGTCGAGGTACATCTCCTTGACGGCCGAGAAGCCGTGGGCCATCACCACCCCCGGCACCGGCCCGTCCCCCTCCGGCCGGTACAGCCAGCCCCGCAGAGTCGTCCCCTCGGCGTTGAACTCCACGTCGGTACGCTTCATCACGTCCTCCCTCCGTCGGAATCCCTTCGTGACCGGAGCGGTAGCGTACGACTCATGGCCGACGAGCGCATCAGCTGGTTTCCGGTACCGGACGACGACGAGCTGGACGTGCCCGAGCAGAAGCTCTTCGCCAAGGCCGCGGAGGTGGTCGGCTTCGTCCCGAACGTCTTCCGGGCCTACGCCTGGCGCCCCGAGCGGTTCCGGGCATGGTTCGGCCACTTCAAGTCCGTGATGGAGGGCACCGATGGCCTGTCCGCCCGGGAGCGGGAGATGATCTCGGTGACCGTCTCCCAGGTCAACCACTGCCTCTACTGCCTCGTCGCCCACGGAGCCGCCCTCCGGGAGCTGTCGGATGACAAGGTCGACGCCGACCGGCTGACGCTCGACTACCGGCGGGCCGACCTGACCGCCCGGCAGCGGGCCATGCTCGACTTCGTGGTGAAGATCACCGTCGATCCGCTGCGCTGCGAGGAGTCCGATCTCGACGCTCTGCGGGCCCACGGGTTCTCCGACGAGGATCTCTGGGACGTCATCGAGGTGGCGGCGATGTACAACTTCACCAACCGCCTGGCCATGGCCACCGGCATGCTGCCCAACCGGGAGTACCACAGCCTGGCCCGCTGAGCCGGGGTGACGGTAGGTTGACTCCCGGAGCCCGCCCCGAGGCGGGCGAAGGGGGAGTCATGAAGAGATTCCGAGTCGCGTTCATCAGCCTCGCCGTCCTCACCAACATCGGAATCGGAGTGGTCGGCGCCGTGGCGCAGACGAACCGGGTCGAACAGGCCGTCCACTGCACCACGGAGTCGCTCAAGGGCAGCTTCGCCTTCCAGGGCCAAGGTTTCCTCGGCCGGGTGCCGCTGGCGTTCGTCGGCGTCCTGCACTTCGACGGCAAGGGCCGGTTCTCGGGCCGCCACGAGGAGAGCATCGGCGGCAACTACGGCCCCTCGGTCGAAGCGGGCGACTACAGCGTCACCGACGACTGCATGGGGATCACGCACTGGACGGACCACCCGCCGCACACCGGCCTGCCGCCCCACAACCACACCATCGTCTTCAACATCCACAGCCAAGGCGACGGGGGCTGGTTCCTCGGCATCGACAACTCCCCACCGGGCCAGTTCCACAGCAACGTCCCCGAGCCCGACATCGAGTTCTGGGGAACCATGAAGCGGCTCTGACACCCTTGCCGTCCCCTCCCGCCAGGATCGATCATGGCGGGAGGGGAATCGACAAGGAGGCGGCCGATGAAGGTCGAGAACATCCTCCACTCCAAGGGCTGGGCGGTCGAGACGATCTCCGGAGGGGCCTCCATGGCCCAGGCCGTCCACCGGCTCACGTCGGCCGGTATCGGGGCGCTGGTGGTCTCCGATGACGGCGAGACCGTGGACGGTGTCCTGTCGGAGCGCGACGTCGTCTGGGCCCTCTCGCGGCAGGGCCCGAACCTGCTGGATCTCAGCGTGGCGGACTGCATGACCCGGGGCAGTCCCGTCTGCACACCCGAAACCACGGTCCAGGAGGCGATGGCGGAGATGACGCGGCGGCGGCAGCGTCATCTGCCCGTCCTCCGGGACGGCAAGCTCTGCGGCTTGATCAGCCTGGGTGACGTCGTCAAGCACCGGCTCGACGAACTCGAGCTGGAGACGAACGTCCTCCGGGACGCCTACTTCACCCGGGGATAGCCGCCACCACCCTCTAGCCGGCGCCGGCGTCGCAGGCTCTGGCCCGAGCGGCGCGCAGGGCCTGGTCGCGACCTTCGAGCAGCAGGCGGTGGATCGGCGCCGGGAGTGACCCGGCCACCAGGGCCAGATAGGCGTCGGTCATGGTCACCGCGCCGTCGCCGACCGGGTAGAGCATCTCGGTGAACGACATGCCGACCTCGGCCCCGCGGCGCTCCCAGACCGGCAGGAGGGCGTCGAAGTACGGGGCCGTCCAGGCCTGGAGGATCGGCTCCTGGTCGGGCTGGCGGAACCCGCCCATCACGGCCCGCATCGTGGCCAGCGGCAGGTCGCCGTCGACCAGGGCCGACCAGGCCTCCGCCTTCGGCGCCGGGTGCGGCTGGGCGGCCCGGGCGGCGGCGGCGTGGCGGGCACCGGCGTCGGTGGCGTCGCGCTGCTCCTCGGCGGCGATCAGGTCCGGGGCGTCGGCGACACCGGCGGCGGCCAGCGACCGGACCAGGACCCAGCGGAGCTCCGTGTCGACCGTCAGGCCCTTTACTTCCTCCGCTGACCGGTCGTCGAGCAGCGCCCGCACCAGGGCCAGATGGTCGTCGCCCCGGGCGGCGGCGGCGAAGGCCCGGGCGTGGGCCAGCTGCACGTCGCTGGCCGGGGCTGCGGCCCGGCAGGCCGGCGACGGCGTGCTCGGCCAAGCGGCGCCGGGCCGGTTCCCGGTTGGCCGGGTCGCCGAAGACGATCGCCGCCGCCTCGGCGTTGCGGAGCAGGCCGGCGACGACGGCGATCTGGTCCTCCCCCCCGAGGTTGGCCAGGACGAGGTCGAGGTACCGGCGGGCGGGCAGATCGGCGTCGCGCAGCATGTCCCAGGCGGCCGCCCAGCACAGGCCGCGGGCCAGCGAGTCGTCGAGCGTCCCGAGGCTCTCCGTGACGGTGCCCAACGAGCGCGGGTCGAGGCGGATCTTGGTGTAGGCCAGGTCCCCGTCGTTGACCAGGAGGAGGTCGGGGACCCGGACCCCGATGAGCTCAGGAACGGCTGTGCGGTGGCCGTCGACGTCGAGCTCGACGCGGTCCCGGCGCCGCAGGCGGCGGGCGTCGTCGTAGTCGTAGAGCCCGAGGGCGACCCGGTGGGAACGCAGCGTGGGATGCTCCGGCGGCGCTTCCTGCTCGATGGCGAAGGCGGAGAACGTCGTCGCCGCCCTCGAAGGTGGCCCGCAGCGTGTTGACGCCCGTCGTCTCCAGCCACTGCTGGGCCCACTCCGACAGGCGCCGGCCCGACGCCTCTTCCAGCGCGGCCAGGAAGTCGGACAGCTCCGTGTTCCCCCAGGCGTGGCGGGCGAAGTAGGCCCGCACGCCGTCGAGGAACTCCTTCTGGCCCACCCAGGCCACGAGCTGGCGGAGCACCGACGCCCCTTTGGCGTAGGTGATCCCGTCGAAGTTGGTCTTCATCGCCTCGACGTCGGGGGCGTCGGCCACGATGGGATGGGTCGACGGCAGCTGGTCCTGTCGGTAGGCCCAGGTCTTCCAGTTGCTGGCGAACGTCGTCCAGGCGGACCGGAAGCGGGTCGCCTCCACCAGCCCCAGGTTGGAGGCGAACGTGGCGAAGCTCTCGTTGAGCCACAGATCGTCCCACCACCGCATGGTGACCAGGTCGCCGAACCACATGTGGGCCATCTCGTGGAGGATCGTGTCGGCCCGGCCCTCCCGCTCCGCTTCCGTCACCTTCGACCGGAAGATGTGCCGCTCGGAGAACGTCACGCAGCCGGCGTTCTCCATCGCCCCGAAGTTGAACTCGGGCACGAAGAGCTGGTCGTACTTCCCGAAGGCATAGGGCTGCCCGAAGGCGTCCTCGAAGAAGTCGAAGCCGGCGGCGGTGATGTCGAAGATCTCGTCGGCGTCGAGGTACCGGGCCAGCGACTGGCGGCAGTAGAGCCCGAGGTCGATGTCCCGATGCAGCCGGTGGACGGAGTGGAACGGCCCGGCCACCAGGGCAGTGATGTACGTGGACATCTTCTCCGTGGTGGCGAACCGCCACCGTCCGGCGGCGCCGTCGGCCGGGCGGTGGTGACCGCCCCGTTGGAGACGACCTCCCAGCCGGCCGGCGCCTCGACCTCGAAGCAGAACGTGGCCTTCAGATCGGGCTGGTCGAAGCACGGGAAGACGCGGTGGGCGTCGAAGGGCTCGAACTGGGTGTGGAGGTACACGGCCGCCGTCGACGGGGTCGACGAAGCGGTGGAGACCCACACCGGTGTGCTCGTAGGCATGCTCGGCCACCACGACGATCTCGTTCTCGGCCTCCAGAGGCCCCACCCGGAGCCGGCCGGCGGCGGGATCGAAGGCGGCGTCGGCGAGGGGCGCCCCGTTGACCGTGGCCGACTCCACCCCCACGGCCGTCAGGTCGAGAAAGGTCTCCGCCCCGGACTCGGAGGATCGGCACCGCAGGCGGGTCTCGCTCCGGAACGTCTGCTCGCCGGTCAGGTCGAGGGTGACGTCGTAGTGCAGATCATCGAGGAAGCTCGCCCGTTCGGCGGCCTCGGAACGCAGCAGATTGTTCTCCACGGTCACGGGAGGCTAGTGGGCCCGGGGCCGCGGAGTCCCCGGCCTCTCGGGCTGGGACCATGGTTTCATGCGCCGGGGACTTGCCTATCTGCTCGTGGCACTGCTCGGCGCAGCCGCGGGCTTGGCGGCGCTGGGCACCGTCACGACCGCCTCGGGGCCGGTGGGTCCCGGTCGGGTGGCAGTACGGGCCCACTTCGGTGACAGCCGTACGGAGCTTCGCCTCCCGCCGCTGGGCCAGATCTCGGCCGCCACCCACTTCGCGCCAGTCACCCTGACCGGCCAGGTCGACGAGATCAGCCCCGAGCGGCTCCAAGACCTCCTCAAGACCGACGACCCCGGTGAACGGCTCCGGTCGGAGGTGTCGGCCGATCTCGGCCCGCTCCTCCGGGCGTTCGCCCTCCGGGCCCTGGCGGCCGCCGTGGTGGCCGGGGCGCTGGCCGGGGCCCTCGTCCCCCGCCGACGGTGGACCCACGCCCTGACCGGTTCGACGGCCGCCGTGGCCACGGTCGCCCTTCTCCTCGGCGGGGCGTGGCGGGGCTACGACGCCGAGGCTTTCGACAAGGCTCGCTTCGAGGGGCCGCTGGAGCGGGCCCCGGCGCTCCTGGCCACCGTCCGCAAGCACGTGGACGACATCGACGACGTCCGCAAGCGGGTCAAGACGCTCGGCGACCAGGTGGCCGATCTCTATTCGGTGGCCAGCAGCCAGGCGGGCGGGCCGGTCGACGGCGACGAAGTCCGCATCCTGCACATCAGCGACATCCACTCCAACCCGCTGGGATTGGAAGTGGCCCGGCGGCTGGCCGAGCACTTCAACGTGGCCGCCGTCCTCGACACCGGCGACCTGACGTCCTTCGGGCTGCCCGTCGAAGGGCGCCTCGGCGACCTCGTCGCCGCCATGAAGGTGCCGTACCTGCTCGTGCCGGGCAACCACGATTCGCCGGAGAACCGCCGGGCGCTGGCCGGCGTTCCGAACATCCGGTTGCTCGACGGCACGGTGGCAGAGATCGGCGGCATCCGCATCCTCGGTGTGGGAGACCCGGCCTTCACCGCCACCAACGAGACCAGCACTGCGGAAGCGGCCCTCCTGAAGGAGGCCCGGGCACCGGAGGTCGCCGTCGCGGTCGGCGACGTCCGCCCCGACGTGCTGGCCGTGCACGACCCCGTCCTGGGAGAAGCTTCGTACGGTCACGTCCCGCTGATCGTCGCCGGGCACCTCCACAAGAACACCGCCGCCCGGAAAGACGGCACCCTGGTCCTCACCGTCGGCTCGACCGGCGCCACCGGCCTGGGGTCGTTCACCGTCGACACCGGCAGCCCCTACGAGGCCGAGCTGTTGCATTTCGTCGGGCGCACTCTGGTGGCCGTCGACCGCATCGACCTCCACGGCGTCGGCGGGGCGTTTCGGGTTGAACGGCAGATCGTCCCCGCCCCCGGGGACTCACCCGAACTGGCCAAGGAGAGCGGCCGGCTCCCCTAGGACGCCGCGCCCCGTTCGGCGCGAGACTCGTGGCGTGGAACTGGCTGGGAAAGTGGCTGTGGTGACGGGCGGGGCATCGGGGATCGGCCGGGCGCTGTGCCGGCGCTTCGCCGCCGACGGCGCCTCGGTCGTGGTGTCCGACGTCGACGCCCCGGGCGCAGCCACCGTCGCCTCGGAGATCGGCGGGCTGGCCGTGCCCGGCGACATGTCCGTCGAGAGCGACGTCGCCGGGCTGATCGACGCCGCCCGGTTGAGTTTCGATCGCGTCGACCTATTCTGCGCCAACGCCGGCATCCTCTGGGGCACCCAGCCTGACGATCCGGCCGCCGTCATCGGGCCCGACGCCTCCGACGAGGCCTGGGACCGCATGTGGCGGGTGAACGTCCTCTCCCACGTCTACGCCGCTCGGGCCATCGTGCCGCTCATGCTCGAGCAGGGCGGTGGCCACATCCTCGTCACCGCCTCCGCCGCCGGGCTGCTGACGATGCTCGGCAACGCCCCCTACAGCGTCACGAAACACGCCGCGGTGGCCCTGGCGGAGTGGCTGGCGATCACCTACGGCGACCGGGGACTGCGCGTGTCGTGCCTGTGCCCCCAGCTCGTACGGACCGAGATGCTGACCGCCGCCACCCCGTCCACCGAGCAGCGGGGACTCGCCAAGCTCGGCGTGCTGGAGCCCGAAGAGGTGGCCGACGCTGTCGTGGAAGGCCTGCGGGACGAGCAGTTCCTGATCCTCCCCCATCCCGAAGTCGCCGACTACTTCCAGCGCAAAGCCGCCGACTACGACCGTTGGCTGGTCGGGATGCGCCGACTCGGGGTCGGCCGTTAGCCCGCCCTGGGCGGAGATGCCCCGGGGGCCCGGGCGTGTCCCCCGGTGTCGATGCCGAACATCAGCAGCACGCTGTCGGCCACCGCCTCGAACGCCTCCCGGTCGGGCAGGCGTCCGTCGGGCTTGAACCAGAACGGCACGAAGTTCAGCGCACCGATGAGGTTGTGCCGGACGATCGACACGTCGATGTGGGCCAGTTCGCCGGCCTTGGTGCCCTCCTCGATGACGCTCCGGAAGATGTCGTCGTGGCGGGTGTGCCACTCGGAGATCCGTTCTTGCACCGCCCCCGGCCACTCCAGGTGGGCGAGGAAGAGCCGGGCCAGCTCGGGGAACTCGACCGTGATGATTCCGAGCTGCTCGACGATGAGCTGCCGCAACCGCTCGGGAGCGGTACCGGGGCCGGAGGCGATGACCGACAGCCGGCTGATCGCCTCCTCCGCCACCAGGCCGAGACAAGCCGTGAGCAGGGCCTCTTTGCTGTCGAAGTAGTGGTAGAGCGAGGCCTTGGCCAGATCCAGGCGGTCGGCGATCTCCTCCAGGCTGGCGTTGTAGTAGCCCTTCTCCGAGAGGACCTCGGCCGCCACCCGGAGGATCTCGTTGACACGCCGCTGCCGCTTGCGGGCCACGCGGCCGAGCGGTACCGGCTCACCCTGGGGAACGACCGTCATCTCACCCATGCTAACGAGACCCCTGTCACCGCCGGCTGCTTAGGGGGTAACGTCGGCTGCCCACGGTTGTCTCGGGGGAGGAGAGTGCTCC
This sequence comes from uncultured Actinomycetes bacterium, assembly GCA_963723985.1. Classification (GTDB taxonomy): domain Bacteria; phylum Actinomycetota; class Acidimicrobiia; order IMCC26256; family BP-133; genus BP-133. The sequence continues at coordinate 98,267 of CAVRTC010000002.1, read as the reverse complement.
ATGCGCAGAGCGTCGCATTCCCCCTCCGGCCGGTTGACCCTCGCCGGCCTGGCCGCCGTTCTCTGCGGTGCCTTGTTGTGGCCCGCCGCTGCTCCCGCCGCCGACGTCGCCTGGACCGCCCAGTTCGGCACCAGTTACCCCGACGATGCCAATGGCGTCACCATCGACCCGGCCGGCAACCTGCTCGTGATCGGCCAGACGTCAGGAGAGCTTCCCGGGCAGACGAACACCGGGATGATCGACGGGTTCCTCCGCCAATACGACCCGTCGGGGGTCGAGCTGTGGACCCGCCAGTTCGGCAGCACCGAGCGGGACCTTCCGAAGGGCGTCACGGTCGACGACGCCGGCAATCTCTACGTCGTGGGCCAGACGTTCGGGAGCCTCCCGGGGCAGACGTCGGCTGGCGGGTGGGACGCCTTTCTCCGCAAGTACACCGCCGCCGGCCACGAAGTGTGGACCCGCCAGTTCGGCGGTGGCGGAGCGGAGAGCGCCGCCTCGGTCCGGGTGGATCAGGCCGGCAACGCCTACGTCGTCGGCGGCACCCGGGCGGCCCTGCCGGGCCAGACCAACATCGGCGACTACGACGGGTTCATCGTCAAGTTCGACTCCGCCGGCAACCAGGTCTGGGTCCGCCAGTTCGGCACCACCGTCGAGGACTACACACTGGCCGTCACCCTCGACCGCCACGGCAATCCGATCCTGGCCGGCGAGACCAGCGGGCGGTTGGCCGGCGCGGCGGCCGCCGGGGGGCTTGACGGCTTCGTACGCCAGTACGACCGCGACGGGAACGTGGTGTGGACGCGCCAGTTCGGCAGCACGCTCGACGACTATGCCGTGGGCGCCACGGTGGGCCCCACTGGCGACGTCTTCGTCGTCGGGAGCACCGCCGGGACGCTTCCCAACCAGCGATCCGAGGGCGACCACGACGCCTTCATCATGACCTTCTCCGGCCAGGGCGGGATGCTCTGGGCCCGGCAGTTCGGCACACCGGGCGTCGACGACGCCGAGGCGATCGGCTTCGACGGGGCCGGCCACCCCTTCGTGGCCGGTCGGGTCGGAGGCCCGCTGCACGGGGCGTCGGCCAGCGGCGGCTCTGACGCCTTCCTGGCCGCCACCGGCCCGACCGGCGACATCCTGTGGGTCAACCAGTTCGGCGGGTCCGACGACGACTACGCCGTGGCCCTGGCCGTCGGGAAGCAGGGCTTCTACCTGGCCGGTGGGACCACGGGTGCCCTGCCCGGCCAGACCAACATCGGCCAGCGCGACGCCTTCGTCGTCAGCGTGTCGTAGACATCGACAGACGCCCAGGGGGCCGGGGGGCCTCCCCCCCACGCGGCAGCGCCGCCGGCACCCCCTCCCCTGGGAAAGGCGCCGGCGGCGGCCGGACTTGCGGGGCGCTGTCGGCTACTCGACGACCAGCGTGCCCCGCATCTGCGAGTGGATCTGGCAGGTGAACGGGTACTCGCCGCGCGGCAGCGCGCTCGACTCCCTCGACGTTATGGACATAGCCGTGGTCAGTCAGGGCACTGGTGAACAGCGGGTAGCGGTCACAACCCTTGTTCGTGTGGTACGGCGGAGACGTACAGCCCGGGATGGCTTCCTCGAGACTGTGGGCCGCGATGCCCGCCCCGTAGGGGTAGACGTCGTAGTTCCCGAACTTGAGCGTGCTGCCCTGCTTCACATGCACCGTCGGCGGGACGTACTGCCAGGCCTGGACCATGACATCGGCCGGGTGGTCCTGCCCGGTGATGTCATCAGCCGGAGCCGGACTGGCAAGCCCGAAGGCTCCCAAGCCGACGACGGCAACAACGATCGCGGCCCGCCGCTTGATGGTCGTGCTGATCATCGTCCTCACCCCACTTTCACCGACGTGAAGGTGGCCTGGCCACCATTTACGAAACGGCTGCCGGGCAGGCCGAGCTGCGGGTGCGGCAGGCAGCCCGCCCCCGTCTGCAGCCCGAACTGGACCTTGACCGTCTCGCCCGTCTGCGGCAGCTTCCGGAGCGGCACGGTGAGCGAGCCGCTCTCGTTCATCTTGGGACCGAAGTCGGACTTGACCCCGAGGGGCCCCGTCTTGTCGCCCTCGACGGCCACGTGCAGGATGATCTCGTTGTCGGACAGGAACGCCTCGGTGTAGTCGACCTGCACCGACGACACCTGGTCGGTCACCTGGTGGAGCGCCAGCAGCGTGGCCCGCGGCCCGTCACCGACGCAGTTCACCGCGGCGGCCTGCCGGGTGTTGCGCTGGAGGATCGCCACCTTGCCCGTCGCCGGGTCAGCGTGCGAGTAGGCGCTCGGGTCGGCGTTGCTGGGCCCCATCTTGTACTGGCCCGGCCCGTAGGCCGAAGCCGCGCCCGCCGGCGCCACACTGACGGTCACGACCGCGAAGGTCGCCGCCGCCAGCACGGCCAGCTTGCCTTTCATGAATCCCTCCCCTTGTGCTCTGGTGCGATGTGGTGATGGAAAAGGGGTGTCAGCGTCCGCTCGGGATCCCGTTCGGGAACCGGACGAACTTGTAAGGATCGAGCGTGTTCTCTTCCTTGCGGAACCGGAAGAACTCCGCCCTGGTCCGGGGGCCGTTGATGTAGTTGCTGGCCGAGGGGGCCGTCTCCTTCGGCGTCCCGGGGTTCAGCACATAGGCATCGCGGATCTTCTGGACCTCGTCGCACGACATGGCGTTGCGCGTGGCGTCGGGGTCGAGCCCGTACACCTCGGCGGCGGTCCGGCCGAGAATGCCGTTCCGGATGGTCCGCTCGGGGTGGGCCCGGCCGTCGGTCGGCCAGCCCTCCACGTTGGTGTGGGGCGCCATGTAGCTCGACCCGTCGAGGGCGTTTTTGCGCGGGTCCCACCGGTCGCCGTCGAGGCCGTAGGGCAGGTTGTAGAGCTGCTTGGCCTGGTCGGAGAACTGCAGCGCCCGAAGCAGCACGATCTGGGGCTGCGGGTTCCCGTACCAGATGCAGTCACTACCCCACACGATCCGCCGGGGGCCGACGTACGTGATCAGCTTGCCGAGCAGGTGCGTGGCCCGGTCGGCGTCGCTCATGTTGGCCCACCACGTGGTACCGATCTCGGCGTACATGTTGGGCGAGTTGCCGTGCTCCAGCCCCGGCGGAACGAAGCGCGTGGCGTCGATGCCGTTCTCCCGGAGGCTCTTGATGAAGCAGTCGACGCCCCGGTTCGACGAGTTGACCGCGTCGTCGCCCGGATACGCCTTCATGTGCTCGCCGTCGTAGCCCGAGTGATACGTGAAGAAGGTGATGTCGGGGAACTCAGAGCCGATGATGCCCATGTCCCGGGGCGAGAACTTGGCCGAGTCGAACGTGCCATTGAAGGCCAGGCCCTTGTGGGTGCAGATGACCGCCGGCCGGTTGGTCTTGGCCTGGATCCGCCGGATGTGCTCGACGATGGCCATGCCGTTCTCGTCGTCGAACCACCAGCCGTTGACGTGCGGGCCCTCGCCGCCGATGGCGCCGAGGCCGGGGTCCCCCCAGCCGCAGTAGAGCTTCCAGCCCCGCACGTCCAGCGGACCTGCGATGCTCGACATCCAGTCGAAGTCCTCCTGCTGGTAGGCCGGCACCTTGCCGTGGCCCTGGAAGCCCCGGTTGGGCTGCGAGAAGGCGTGGACGAAACAGCGCTCCGACTGGGTCATGTTGTTGATCATGTCCCGGGTCTCGGCGGCCCACTTCATGGGAGTGATGTTGACCTCGTCGGGCAGCTTCGGCAGGGCGGTGAGCAGGTTCACCGTCTCCGAGCTGTCAAGGAAGATCTCCTTGAAGTAGTGGAACCGGCCCAGGTTCTCGACCGGGTCGATCTCGCCGCCGCCTGTCCCTCGGATGCCACCCTCGTTGTAGCCGGGGTAGTCACCCATCGCCTGCGATGTCCACAGCAGGAGGAACTGCATGAAGCCGGGTTCATGCGTCCGCCACTTGGCGTTGAAGTCGGAGTCGAGGGCGTGCCCCTGCGTGTCGAGAATGAACTCGCCCTCCATGTTGGCCAGCTGGGCGCCGGGGTTCTCGAGGTCGCAGGCCTTCGTCGTCTTCGTGTTCTGGGCGAAGGCGTAGTTGCCCCACTTGCCGCCCGTAACCTGGTCGACGGCCCAGACGCCGATGCCGTAGGCGGCGGCCGTCCGCACGAACTGACGGCGGCTCATTCCGAACTTGCGGCGGACCTCCTCGATCTTCTCGTTCTGGAGGGCCATGATCTTCCGCTGCGCGGGAGTCGGGTCCGGAGGTATGAATTCACCGTTCGACGCCGGCATGATGTCGATCGGCGGTGTTTCGGACGGATCCGGGTAGTGGTCCTTGTACTTCTCAGCCATTCGGCCTCCCCCTTGCGGCAACACATCTGGAGTACGGCGCCCAGCAAAAAAGGGCACAGCGGAAAATCCCCCGCAAATGATCCTTGTGCCAACGTTTCCCCTGATCAAGGACATTTCATATACTGAACGAGACGTGCAGGGCCGAACCTGAGAGCCAGGTAAGATCCGAATCCACTCATAGCACTCCATCGCACCAGGAGATCGGTTCGAGATGTTGTCGGGGAGGCCGACCGATCTGATCCAGAGCGTGTCTCGCGCGCTTCGGATCCTCGAAGAGGTCGGAGACAGCCCAGAGGGGCTGAACGCCAAGCAGATCGCCCATCGTTGCGACATCGCGCTGCCCACGACGTACCACCTGGTGCGGACGCTGGCCTACGAGGGCTATCTGATCCGCCGCTCGAACGGCGTCTACGGCCTGGGCATGGAAATCGCCAGCCGGTTCCGCGACCTCGTCGCCTCGATGAACCGGCCGCCGCAGGTCCACGAGGTGCTGCGGCAACTGGCCGAGGTCACCGGCCACACCGCCTACTTCGCCCAGCTGGTGGACGGGCGGGTGGTACTGACCGACCTGGTCGAGGGCCCGCACTCACCCCACCTCGAGGACCTCGTCGTCGGCTGGGACGAGGGGGCCCACGCCACCGCCCTCGGCAAGGCGCTCCTGTCCACAATCCCCGTGGCGAAGCGCAAGGCGCTGCTCGAGGAGCAGGGTTTACGCCCGTTCACCAGTAACACCATCACCGACCAGGGTCAGCTGCACCACGAGATCGCCGTCTCGGCCCGCTCGGGCATCTTCACGGAGGAGCAGCAGTATCGGCCCGAGGCCTGCTGCGCCGCCGTCCTCGTCGGGCCGGGCCGCCAAGGCGCCATCGGCATGTCGGGGGGCTCGGAGCGCTGGGCCAGGCTGAGCCGGGCGCTGGTGCAGCAACTCACCACCCACGCCACCGATCTGAACGGCGCCACGGCGATCGATCCGGCCTGAGCCCGCCTGGCTACAGCCCGGCGATGGAGGGGGCGAACCGCGCCAGGTACGAAGTCAGGTGGCGGTAGGCGCCCGTGGCCAGAAGGACGCCGAGCACGACCAGGAGGCCGCCGGCCACCCGTTCGATCCGGGGGCCGAGACGGCGGAGCCGGGCGGCCAGTGCGGGTGAAGACGCCAGCCCCAGCGAGGCGAGCAGGAACGGGACGCCGATCCCGAGGGCGTAGGCGAACAACAGGACCGCTCCCCGGCCGGCGTCGCCCGACCCGGCGGCCACGGTCAGGGCGGCCCCCAGCAGCGGCCCGACGCAGGGGCTCCAGGCGGCGCCGAAGGCGACGCCGACCACCAGCGGCCGCAGGGGCCCGGTGACCCGGGACAGGGACGTGACCAGGCGCCGCTCCCGGGCCAGGGGCCCGCGGATGACCCCGAGGAGGGCGAGCCCCATGACCGCCACGACCACGCCCCCCACCCGCTGGACGCCGTTCTGGACGTCGGTCAGGGCCGAGCCGAGGAGGCCGGCGGCGGCGCCGAGCCCGGCGAAGATCAGGGAGAAGCCCAGGATGAAGAGCAGGGTGGCCGGTACGGCCTTGGCCGGGTCCCGGTCGCCGGCCACCGCCTCGCCGGCGACGATGCCGAGGTAGGCGGGCAGGAGTGGCACGAGGCAGGGGGCGAGGAACGAGGCAATGCCGGCGCCGAAGAGCGCCACCACCTGGGTCAGCACGGGCAGGCTCGGGGCCCGGGAGCCAGGAGAAGCTGCCGAGTCTTGGGAGCCACTTGCGGTCAGACCCCGAAGGTGTAGGCGAAGGCTTCCAGACCCGGTGTCCGGGGGATCAAGCGGAGCGTGTGCTCCTCGATCCGCGGCCCGAGGACCAGGCGGTAGAGGTCCGAGGCCTCGACCCGCACATAGGTCGCGCCGCCGGCATCGACCCTGGTGTCGATGGTGCGGTAGGCCTCCGGCAGCGGCTTCCCGTCGAGCTCGACGGTCACGTCGACCGGCGCGCCGCCCGGGCCGCCGCGGGCCATGACGAGGTTGACCTCCCGGGCCAGGTACCGCAGGGAGACCGAAGCTTCCGGCGAGACCGAGCGGATCCGCTGGGGCTCGCCCTGCCAGGTTCCGGCCAGGACGGCCTGGTGGAGCGGCGGCTCGCCCGGCGTGTAGGCGTGCTGGCCCTCCTCGGCCACGCTTCCCCGCTCGGTCCCCAGGTAGGTCTCCTGGGTGATGGCCGAGATCACGTCGTCGACCGCCGGTCCCGGCTGCTTCGGATCCTTGGCCCTCGGCTCCGAGGCATCGACGCCGAGGAGGGCGCGGATCACGTCTTCGGTCTGGGCGTAGTTGCCCTCGCCGGCATGGAAGAAACGGATTCGGCCCTGGCGGTCGGTGATCCACTTCGCCGGCCAGTACCGGTTCGTGAAGGCGCCCCAGATGGCCATGTCGTCGTCGAGGGCCACCGGCCAGGTGACCTTCAGGCGGGCCACGGCCCCCTCGACGTTGCCGTGGTCCTTCTCGAAGTCGAACTCCGGCGAGTGAACCCCGACGACCACGAGGCCGTCGTCGCGGTAGCGGTCGTGCCAGGCCCGCAGGTACGGCAGGGTGCGCACGCAGTTGACGCAGGAGTAGGTCCAGAAGTCGTAGAGGACGACCTTGCCGGTGACTTCCCGGCCCGTGAGCGGCGGCGAGTTGAGCCAGCCCTTGGCCTGCAGCTCCGGCGCCGGCCGGCCGACCGGGAGGTTCTTCACGTCGACCGTGGCGATCGTCTCCGATGGGTCGGCCTGGGCGGCGATCAGGATGGCGGCCAGTGAGAGCACCACGAGCGCCACCGCCGCCCAGAGATAGAACCGGCGGGGCGGCTGGCTGGCTGAGGGGATGTCGGAGGTCGGGTCGGCCCCGCTGCTCACGCCTCAGATCATCGCGGGTTTCGGTGCCGCCGGTGGGCCAGGTGGCGCAGCCGGCGGCCCGGGCGGGGCGGCCGGGGGCCCAGGCGGAGGCGAAGGCGGGGCGGCCGGGGGCCCGGGCGGAGGCGAAGGCGGCGCCGCCGGAGGCCCGGGCGGAGGAGAAGGCGGCGCCGCCGGAGGCTCAGGGGGAGGCGGGGCGCCAGGTGGGGCGGGAGCTGAGGGGGCGGCGGGGCGAGGGGCGATCGCCCGGAAGGCGACGTCGACGATGGCCTCGGAGCCGCCCGCCGGGCGTTCGCGACGGGGGTCGCCGTCGCCGAAGGCGAAGACGGCACCGTCGGTGCCGGCGACGTAATACCCCTGGCCGGAGTCGGTGGGGCGCAGGTCGACGGCCTTGGCGTAGGGGTGCCGGTCGCCGACGCTGCCGTGGAACGGGACACCAAACGAGAACACCCCGCCGTCGCGGCCCAGCAGCCAGTACCCCTTCCCGTCGGGCGAAGCGGCGATGGCGACGGTGGGGCCGTTCGGCTTCGGCGGCGCACCCTCGGCACCGCCCGCCGGCAGGGCGCCGCTGGTGACGGTATGCAGGACGGCGTCGCCGAAGGCGAAGACCTGGGCGTCGGCGGTGGCGATCCAGTACCCCTGTCCGGTGGGCGTTAGCGCCAGCCCCACGGCCTGCACCGGCAGGGGGAACAGCTGGCCCCGGAAGACGCCGTCGCCAAAGGGAATGACCTCGCCGCCGGCGGAGAGCACCCAGTAGCCCTTCCCGGTGGGAGTCGGCTCCAGATGGACGGCCGGCGACCGGAGCTGCCCGACCGGCGCGCCGAGGTACGGGGCGTCGCCGAAGGCGAACACGCCTCCGTCGGCGCCGACCATCCAGTAGCCGCGCCCCGCCGGCGCGGCGGCCAGCGACACGATGGGGCCGCCCAGCTTCCGGCCGGCCAGGTCGCCGGCCGAGCGGACGTCGCCGAAGGCCCGGATCCCCCCGTCGGCGGCGGCGGCCCAGAAGCCGGGAAACTCTGGCACCGGCTGTGGAGGCGGCGGCAACGGAGCGGGTGCCGGAGGAGGAGGCGGCGCCGCGGGCGGCCCCGGGGAATCGGCCACCCGCTGGCGGATCTCGGGGAGCCGCTCGTAGAGGCGGCCGCCCGGGCAGCCGGTCTGGCCGACGTCCCGGTGGCCGGCGATGTTGGGGAAGGTCCTCGGCGAGCCGTCCTTGGCGGTGAAGGGCGCCGTCCCCTTGGGGTCGATGTGGTGCCGCCCCGCTTCCCAGGCCAGCATGCGGACGAGCCCGTCGAGGGCGGGCCCGGGCGGCACGTAGCCGCCGGAGTAGTCGCCCAGCACCGCCACGCCGACCGTGCCCGGATTCACCGCCTTGGCGTGGGCCCCGACAACGCCCCGCCCGTTCTCGTCCTCCCCCGTCGGCGCCTCGCCGTCTCGATAGGGCCGGGCGAAACGCCCTTCGTAGACCCGCCCCTGCTGGTCGACGAGGAAGTTGTACCCGATGTCGTTCCAGCCGTTGCTACGGGTGTGGTAGGCGTAGATCGCCCGTACGGTCTGGGCCGGGTCGGGGTCGTCGTTGGGCGTGACCGTGTGATGCACGATCAGCTTGGAGATGGGCGCGAACTCCTGCGGCCCCTTCCGGATGCTCTCGTCGGCCCCCCAACCGACCCGGGTGATGATCTCGGGCTGCGGCGGCTGACCTCCGTTCGACACCCGCCTCCACTGCCCGGCCACAGGCGCGCCACCGGGAACGTGCCCGGGATGTTGGCCGGCGTCGATGACCACGACTTCAAGGCCGTCGTTGCCGGCCGACCAGCGCAGGGCCAGGCGGGTGGCCCCGGGTTCCGGGCGCACCAGGCCGGCAGCCACCTGCCCGGCGTCATGATCGCTGCTGTCCTCCCAGATCGAGAGGCGGCGCCAGTCGCCCCACTCCCCCGTCCCCCGCCAGCGGATCTCGACCGGCTCCTCTTCACTCCCCCGCCAGCGGACGCCGACATGGGTGCCGGGGAACGGGAGCCGGACCTCCGCCGACCCCATCTGTCCCGGGGCCGGCACCACCGGGAGGATCGTCACCCGGGGGCCCCCTCCCGGCGGGCCGCTCTGGGCACGGGCAGGAGGACCGAGCCCGGCGGCGGCCAGGAACACCACGGCGGCGAGGCGCCGGAGGCGGGCCTTCGCGTCTCTGCCCATGAATGGGCATCTTGCAACGCCGCGGCGGCCGGGTGGCGGACCACTGCCCGTGGCTGCGCCACGCCCGGGGGGCAGGTGAAGCCCCCTAGCAGCGCCACACACGGGGGGCAGGTGAAGCCCCCTAGCCTGGTCGCCGCCCATGAGCACCGAAGCCTCCACCCTCCTCGGCCTGTTGGCCGATGACGATCGCCTGCGCACCGTTGCCGCTCTCGTTCTCGGTGCCGGCCCAGCTTCCGCCGCCGAGGTGGCCACCACCGCCGGCCTTGACGTGCGCCGAGCGGCGAAGGCACTGACCCGCCTCGCCGGTGCTGGTCTTGTCGATCAGACCGGCGATTCCTACGTGCTCCGCCCCGAGCGCTTCCGGGAAGCGCTCGAGTCTCTGGGCCGCTCTGAAGAGACGGCCACCCCCCATTCCGGCCGGGGCCCCGATTCCGACCGGATACTCCGTATTTTCGTCCGTGACGGCACGCTCGTCCAGATCCCGGCCGTCCACAGCAAGCGGCTGGTGGTCCTGGACTGGCTGGCGGGTCTCTTCGAGCCCGGCCAGGCCTACGTCGAGAAGGACGTCAACGAGCTCCTCTCGGCCGTCCATCCTGACTACGCCGCCCTCCGGCGCTACCTCGTCGACGACGGGTTCCTGCACCGGCGGGACGGCTTCTACTGGCGGGCCGGCGGGACGTTCGACGTGGATCCCTTCTAACGCAAGGCGAGTTGGCCGCCCTCCACGTCGACCTTCACGGTGCTGCCCTCGGCGTAGTGACCCTCCAGCAGGGCCATGGCCAGCCGGTCGCCGACCTCCTTCTGGATGACCCGCTTGAGAGGCCGGGCACCGAAGTCGGGGTTGAAACCCTTCTCAGCCAGCCACAGCTCCGCTTCAGGTGACACGTCGAGCACCAGGCGCCGGACGGCGAGCCGGTCGGCCAGGTGACGGAGCTGGATGCCGACGATGGCGGCCATGTCGGACTGCTCGAGGCGCCGGAAGCGGACGATCTCGTCGATGCGGTTGACGAACTCCGGCCTGAAGAACTCGATCGGGTCGACCGGCAGGTTGGAGGTCATGATCAGGACTGCGTTTGTAAAGTCGACGGTGCGGCCCTGACCGTCGGTGAGGCGGCCGTCGTCGAGCACCTGCAACAGGACGTTGAAGACGTCGGAGTGGGCCTTCTCGATCTCGTCGAGGAGCACCACGGCGTAGGGCCGGCGGCGGACGGCCTCCGTCAGTTGGCCGCCCTCGTCGTAGCCCACGTATCCCGGCGGAGCACCGATGAGCCGGGCGACGGTGTGCTTCTCCTGGTACTCGCCCATGTCGATGCGGACCATGGCCCGCTCGTCGTCGAAGAGGAACTCGGCCAGAGTCTTGGCCAGCTCGGTCTTCCCGACGCCGGTCGGGCCGAGGAACAGGAAGCTGCCGATGGGCCGGTGGGGGTCGGACAGCCCGGCCCGCGACCGGCGGATGGCGCTGGCCACCGCGGAGACGGCCTCCGCCTGCCCCACGACCCGCTCCTGTAGCACCTCCTCCATCCGGACGAGCTTGGCGACCTCTCCCTCCATGAGGCGCGACACCGGGATGCCGGTGGCCTTGGCCACGACCTCGGCCACGTCCTCCTCGTCGACCTCTTCCTTCAGCATCTTCTGCTCGTGCTGCAACCCGTCGAGCCGTGCCGAGGCTTCGGCCACTTTCCTGTCCAGCTCGGGGATCCGCCCGTAGCGGATCTCCGCCGCCTTCGACAGGTCACCTTCGCGCTCGAAGCGGTCGGCTTCGCCCTTGGCCGCTTCCAGCTCCTCCTTGCGGGCCCGGATGGCGGCGATGGCGTCCTTCTCCGACTGCCAGTGGGCCTTCATGGCCGTGGCCCGTTCCTGCAGATCGGCCAGCTCCTTGTCGAGATCGGCCAAGCGCTCCTTCGAAGCGGCGTCCGTCTCCTTCTCCAGGGCCATCTTCTCGATCTCGAGCTGGCGCATGCGCCGCTCGACGACGTCGATCTCGGTGGGCATGGAGTCGATCTCGATGCGCAGCCGGCTGCCGGCCTCGTCGACGAGGTCGATCGCCTTGTCGGGCAGGAACCGCCCGGTGACGTACCGGTCGGAGAGCACGGCCGCAGCCACCAGGGCGGCGTCCTGGATGCGGACGCCGTGGTGCACCTCGTAACGCTCCTTCAACCCCCGCAGGATGGCGATGGTGTCCTCAACCGACGGCTGGCCGACGTAGACCTGCTGGAAGCGCCGCTCCAGTGCCGCGTCCTTCTCCACGTGCTTGCGGTACTCGTCGAGCGTGGTGGCGCCGATCATGCGCAGCTCGCCACGGGCCAGCATGGGCTTGAGCATGTTGCCGGCGTCCATGGCGCCCTCGGCGGCACCGGCGCCGACGACCGTGTGCATCTCGTCGATGAAGGTGACGATCTCGCCCTCGGAGTCGGCGATCTCCTTCAGGACGGCCTTCAGCCGCTCCTCGAACTCCCCCCGGTACTTGGCTCCGGCCACCATGGCCGACAGGTCGAGGGCGATGAGCCGCTTGTTCTTCAGGCCCTCGGGGACGTCGCCCTCCACGATGCGCCGGGCCAGCCCTTCCACGATGGCGGTCTTGCCCACGCCGGGCTCACCGATGAGGACGGGGTTGTTCTTGGTTCGCCGGGAGAGGACCTGGATCACCCGGCGGATCTCGTCGTCGCGGCCGATGACCGGATCCAGCTTCCCGGCCCGGGCGGTCTCGGTGAGGTCGCGGCCGTAGCGCTCCAGGGCCTGGTACTGCTCCTCAGGGTTCTGGCTGGTGACCCGGTGGCTCCCACGCACGTCCTGGAGGGCCGCCAGCAGCGCCTCGCGGCTCACGCCCACGCGGTCGGCCAGCGCCAGGAGCAGGTGCTCGGTCGAGAGGTACTCGTCGTGGAGCTCGGCCCGGGCGGCGTCGGCCGCCTCCATCACCGCCCGCAGCTCGCGGCTGATCTGCCCTGACTGACCACCGTGGGCCTTCGGGAGCCGGGCCAGCGCCTCACCGGCCCGGTTGCGCAGGCTGAGGGGAGCCACGCCGACCTTCCCGAGGATGGGCAGCACGACGCCTTCCTGCTGGCCCACCAGCGCCGCCACCAGATGGTCAGGAGTGACCTCGGGATGGGCCTGTGTGCTGGCCATCTCGACCGCCGCCTGCACGGCCTCCTGGGTGCGTAGCGTCCAGCGGTTCGGATCGAACGCCATCGCCATGGGGGGCATCCTCCTTGTCCACCGCTATGGTAGCAACTCAATAAGGTAACCTGAGTGCATAACACTTAGATTCCAGGGGTCGACGCAAAAGGACCAACACTCGCCGCTTCGGCCACTTCAGACACTCCAGGCTACTCACGCCTCCGACAGTTGGCCGGGGGTGTGGGGCGCGCTAGCGTCTGCGCTTTCGATTCGGGCGGATCGGAGAGGGACGGCGCGACGAAGCGCCCTGGGGAAGCTCCTCGAGTCGACCGCCCCCGTACATCAGGAGAGGGGGCGCCCAAATCCCACGAACGTGGGCTGTCGTCAGCACCTCGTATGGACATCCAACGTCCCGAAGCGCACTGGAGCGCTTCACGAGCTGAATGCCACATCGACGTCGCCCATCCCAGGCCACACCTGAAGCCCCCCGGGTTTCCGAGACTTCAAGGAGGCGCAAGATGCGCATCGACTCTCGCAGGAGCGTGTTCTTATCCATCGGCCTGATGGTCACCGGCACGCTTCTTCCCGCATATCTCACGGCCTCGCCGGCCGATGCCATGGTCCGGCGACCGACCTACGAGTTCGGCAAGCAGCACACGGGTTTCAAAAGCGTTCCGGCCCGCGGTCGCTCGGTCGACCGGGAGGCCATCGCCAAGAAGCGGATCGCCCGTCAGCAGCGGGCCAGCCGCTCCGGCACCCGCCAACGACTCGCTCCCCCCACCCCCAAGAGGGTCACGGCCGCCGCTCGTCCGAGCGACGACGTGATCTGGCAGCGTCTGCGCAACTGTGAAGCGGGCGGACGCTACGACCGCAGCAGCGGGAACGGGTACTACGGCGCCTATCAGTTCTCAGCTGGTACCTGGCGCAGCCTCGGTTACAAGGGTCTTCCCCATCAGGCGCCCCCCGAGGTCCAGGACGAAGCTGCCCGGAAGCTCCAGGCTCGGAGCGGGTGGGGCCAGTGGCCCGCCTGCGCCCGCCGGATCGGCGCTCGCTAGGCGAGAGCAGCGTCGAACTTCCCCGGAGTGGCTTGTCTCGGCCCGGCCCCGACGGCCGGGCCGAGTCGCGTCCTAGTCGGCCGGGCCGCTGAAGGTCGGACGCCGCTTCTCCCGCAGGGAGGCGACACCCTCCTTCACGTCCGGGCCGGCGAACCCGAGGGTCTCGTAGGCCACCGAGACGTCGAAGATCGGCCCGGCCGCCCGCAGCCAGCCGTTCAGGGCGTACTTGGTCCACCGCACCGCGCTCTGGGACAGCGAGGCGAGCTTGCGGGCCACCGCCAGCGCCCGATCCTGCAACTCCTCCTCCGGTACGCATAGCGAGACCAGGCCGATCCGTTCGGCTTCCTCGCCGCTGACCGGTTCGCAGGTCATCAGGTGGTACTTGGCCTTGGCCATGCCACACAGCAGCGGCCAGATGAGCACCCCGTGGTCACCGGCCGCCACGCCCAGGCGGGTGTGCCCGTCGACGATCTTGGTCGTCGGTGTGGCGATCGACACGTCGGCCAGGAGACCGACCGCCAGGCCCGCCCCCACCGCCGGGCCCGCCATGGCCGACACGATCGGCTTGGAGCAGTTCACCACGCCGTAGCAGATGTCGCGTGCCTCCCGCATCGTCAGGATGCGACGTTCGAAGTCGTCGGCCATCTCCTCGATCATCCCGAAGTCCCCCCCGGAGGAGAAGGCGGCGCCGGCGCCGGTCACGATCACGACCTTGACCTCCGGATCACGGTCGATGTCGGCCCAGATGCGGGCCAGCTCGTGGTGCTGCTCGGCACTCACGGAGTTGAGGCTCTTCGGGTTGTTGAAGAGGATCCGGAGGATGCCCGGCTCGGGGAACTCGAAGTCGAGATGCGTGTACTGGCGATAGGGCATGGCGTCATCTTTCCCGTCGGTCGCTCAGCGGATTCGACGCAGAGGCTAGACGTGCCGTTTCGGCGACCGAAGGGTGCGGATGGGGGCGAGGATCACACGGTCGAGGGTCACCTCCCCGCTGGCGGCGGACGAGTCGTCACTGCGGTGCGGCTCCCAACGTTTTGGGATGAACCCGTCACCCAGACGGGTTCATCCCAATTCGTCCAAAGAACTGACCCACCCGAGTCGCCCACACACCCTGGATCAGCTGTGACCGCCCGACATGTCCCCGGGCGGGTTGTACTCCCAATGCCAGGGCTCGACGTCGTAGGGGTAGAAGCCGAACTCGGCGGCGTGGGCGAGGAGCCACCGGTAGGCGGGCGTCGACCGCATGCGCTCGGCGTACTCGCTCTCGATGGGATCCCCGAGATGGCAATCGACGGCCCGGCCGCTCTGGTGGGCACTGGTGCCCGGGCGGGCCACCCATTGGCAGGCCACCTCGGGGTCGCCGTACTTCACCAGCGCCGCCTCCCACAGCCAGGTCTGCTCGTCGACGCTGCGGTAGCCCGACACCGGCAGCAGGAGCGGCGCGGCGTGGCCGTCGGCCCGGGCCGCGGCCGTGAGTGCCGCCCACGCCTCGGCGGCCAGGTGGTGGAGCGGCACCGTCCGCCCGTGACCCTCGACGACGACGATGTCCCCCGCCGCCGGCGGCGTCTTGTCCTCGATGCGCCCCCCGCCCGGCCGCTCGACCGGAACGGGCACGAACCCAGCCGGCGGCACGCCTACCCAGACCCCCGAGCCACCGCGAACTGGCGTTCCTTTTCCGCTGATATCCGGTAAACGAACGCCAGAAGGGCAGCGCGCCGGGCTAACCGCGAACTGGCGTTCCTTTTCCGCTCATATCCGGTAAACGAACGCCAGAAGCAACAAGGGCGGCGGCTCATCAGAGGTCGGCCGCCGTCCAGAAGCCGGGGAGCGGACGGTCGTGTCCGCCGGCGGCGTAAGCGGCCAGCCGCTGCCGCCCGCCCGGTGAGCCCATGGCCACCACGTCGAAGATGCCGTCGGGTCCGACCGCCCGGAGGGCGGCGTCCGGCGGGGACGGGACCGGCGGAAGATGCGACGTGAGCAGCACGAGCGGTGCAGCCCCGGCGGCCCGTAGGACGTGGGCCCGGCCGAGGGCCCGCCACAGGATGTCGGCCCGGGCCAGGCCGCCCCGCACGGTGGTGAAGCCGCCGGTGACGTCGAACCACCACTCCCGCCCGTCCGCCGCCCGGGCGATCAGGCTCACGGCCGTTCCGGCGGCCGGGATGGTGCGGTTGCGCTGCGTCACGGCGAAGCCGGCGTCTTCGAGGAGGCTCTCGGCGACCGCCGCCGCCGCCCGCCCCTCCCCCTCCGCCCGGCCCCAGGCCTCGGCTCCGTCACCGTCGACGGCGGCGTGGAGGCGAGCCCGTTCCTCCTCCACCCGGGCCTCGGCGATGGCGACGTACTCGGGGTCGATGTCGTAGCCGGCATAGCGTCGCCCGGCCCGCACGGCGGCGACCGCCGCCGACCCCGAGCCGAGAAACGGGTCGAGAACAAGGTCGCCGGCGTAGGTGTAGAGCTCGATGAGCCGGAGGGGCAGCTCGACGGGGAACGGCGCGGGATGGTTGACCCGCCGGGCACTCTCGGCCGGGATCCGCCACAGGTCGAGCGTGGCGTCGAGGAACTCGTCGTTCGTCATGGTGCTGTGGTGCGGCAGGCCCTCGGTGCGGCGACGGCCGACCGGCCGGGCCCGGTCGAAGCGGCCCTTGGAGGCGATCACCACCCGTTCCGTGACGTCGCGCAGAACAGGGTTGGCGGGCGACCGGAACGACCCCCAGGCGCAGTTCCCCGACGCCCCTTCGGCCTTCTGCCAGATGACCTCCCCCCGCAGCAGCAGGCCGAGGTCGTCCTGGAGGATCCGGATGACGTCGGCGGAAAGGCTCCGGTAGGGCTTGCGCCCGAGGTTGGCGACGTTGACAGCGATCCGCCCGCCGGGCTCGAGGACCCGACGGCACTCGGCGAACACGTCCCGCAGCATCCCGAGGTAGTCCAGGTAGCTGGCCGGGATCGCCCCCTCCCCCAGCGCCGCCTCGTACTCCTTGCCGGCGAAGTAGGGCGGTGACGTGACCACCAGCGCCACGCAGCCGTCGGGCAGCGCCAGGGCCCGGGCGTCGGCGCAACGGAGCGGCTCGCCGATGTCGACGGGCCCGGCCACGCTGTCGTCGCCGCTGATCTCCGGGGCCCGGAACCGGGCGTAGAACTCGGAGGCGTCGTGGCTCTCCCGCCGGCTGACCCCGAACCGGCTCGTGGCCGTCCCCCGCCCTGCCGGTGTCCCCGCCATCGCCCCCGAAATTACACGGCTGTGGTCAACGGCGCCGGTTTCCGAACGACTGGAGCCGATGGGCTCGAGGCCGCCAGGATCGGGCCATGCCGCTGGGAGTGGGAGTGGACGTATCGGTCCGGCGGGGCCTCGACGTCGTCGTGCTCGCCGCCGACCGGTGTCTGGTCGGGCCGCCCCTGGCCCGCCAGACGCCCGACGACCTCGAAGCACTGCTGCGCCGGGTCCGGCCGGACGTGGTGGCGATCGACTCGCCGCCGGCCTGGGGTGTCCGGGGAACGAGCCGCCGAGCCGAGCGGGAGCTGATCGCCCTGGGCCTGCCGTGCTTCCCCACGCCGTCCGACCCGACCCTGCGGGAGCATCCGTTCTACGCCTGGATGTTCGCCGGCCATGCCGCCTTCGCCGCCGCCGCCCGAGCCGGCTACCCCTGCTTCACCGGAGGCCCGGAGCCGAAGGGCCGGGCGCTGGAGGTGTTCCCCCACGGCGCGGCGGTGGCCCTGGCGGGGCGGCGACCCCCGCCGGGCACCACCCGTCAACCGGCGGCGAAGCGCCGTTGGCGGACGGCGGTGCTGGCCGAGGCCGGGGTCGACGTGACACCGCTGCGGACACTCGACGCCGTGGACGCCGCGCTGGCGGCCCTGGCGGCGGTCATCGTGGCCGAGGGCGGACCCTGGTTCTGGCTCGGCGAACCGGAGGAAGGCTGTGTCGTGCTGCCCGGCTCCCGCCCGGCGGGGCCCTATCCGGGCGGGACTGCTTAGAACGGGAGGGCGGCGACGGCGACGATCGGTTGGGCCGGCGGGCTGCTGCCCAGGGAGCCGGCGAAGCTGAGGGTGGAGAAGTTGAAGATGCCGCCGTCCTCCCCGACCATCAGGTAGCCGTCGCCGTAGCGCACCATGCCCGTCACCGGCTTCGACAGGGAGACCTCGCCCATCGAACCCTTGAACGGCGCGTCGTAGGCGAAGATGCCGCCGTCCGACGCCACCAGCCAGTAGCCGGAGCCGTCACCGTCGGGCACGAGCGACTGGACCGCCGCGTTCAGATGCTCGCCGCCCATGGACCCGGAGAAGTGGGCGTCGCCGAAGGCGAAGATGCCGCCGTCGGAGGCCACCATGTAGTACCCCTGCCCGCTCGGTGTGGCCACCGAGTCGAGCACCGGACCGTTGAGCTCCATCGCCGAGACGTCGCCCAGGAACCGGGCGTCGCCGAAGGAGACCGTCCGCCCCCGGTTCGTGAAGACCCAGTAGCCCTGGCCGCTCGGCGTCGCCGACAGGCTGGTCGGCCGCTCCCCGGGGACCAGCACGGCGGGGGGGACATCGCCGTAGCCGGTGGCGGTGCCGTACGCCGAGACCACCCCGCGGTCGTCGAGCACCCAGTACCCCTTCCCGGACGGGGTGGGCTCGAGGTCGACGGTCGTCCGGCCCTCAGGGACCATCGGGCTGCCGAAGCTGCGGGCGGCACCAAAGGTGTAAATCGCCCCGTCGGCGCCGAGCATCCAGTAGCCGCCGCCGTGGCCGCTGCTCTCGGAGAGCGCCATCGGCGCCATCACCGCCGGCGGCGCAGTGGTCGGCGGGGGCGTGAAGATGGTCGGAGGAGTGGTCGGTAGGCCGGGCCGGGCGTCGACGATCTCGAACTGATCGGCGAAGGCGGCCTTCGTGGTGCTCACGAACTGGGCCTGGAGGCGCTCGGCCGTGACCGTGTACTTCACGAACCCGTGCGTCGAGTTGAGGTTCAACCCCATCATCGCCGCGAAGTAGCCCGCTTCGGAGTCGTCGGGGTTCACCCGCCGGTTGGCGATCCCGAGTGTGCCGGCGACGACGACGATCGGGCCGTCACCCTTGGTGTAGATGCTGCCCGTTCCGTCGTCGGCCAGGCAGGCGGGATCGAAGCGGTTGACGGGGATGGCGGGGCAGGTCGGGCCGGTGGCCAGTTGCCGGGAGCGTTCGTAACCGTGCTCGTGGGCCTGGAGGATGAGGTCGACCCGTTCGTTCACCAGCAGGTTGAAGAGGTCGAGGCCCATCTCGCAGCTCTTCTCGCCGACGGAGATGCAGTTCCGGGCCATCCCGACGGCCACCCACCGGATGCCGGCCGCCCGGGCACCCTTGATGGCCTCGAGGAGCCACTGCCAGTGGACCGTGCCGGGCCGGTAGTCGTAGAGGGTGCCGTCGGGCATCGTGATCGAGGGGGAGATCATGATGACCCGCATCAGCGGGGCGGCGGCCGGGTGGTCGAAGTAGTACTCCTTGCCGTACGTGCCGGTGCTGTTCATGCGATCGGGCAGGCACTCGGCGTACTTGTCGATGAGGGTGCGGTACTGGGCCTTCGGGCCCGGACCCTTTCCGAGGTCGTGGCCGCCGGTGAGGATCTGGTAGGGAAAGTCGGGGCCGACGCCGTCGCGCGGGTGCTTGATGAAGTCGCACCAGGCCGACTCCGGATAGATCTGGTCGTAAGCCATGTCGCCGAGGTGGAGCGAGAAGTCGACACCGGCGGCGGCGATGCCCTTGATCGTGGCTGCGGCGGCGGGCGAATAGCCCATGTCGCCGCCGGCCGAGAAGCTGAAGGCGCCGGGCGCCGGGCGCCCGATCAGCTCGGCCGCCGGGGCGTTCGGCACGGCGGCCAGGCCGAAGGCGACAGCCAGCACTGCGCAATACGGAGCGAGCCGCCCCCAACCGCTCATATCCATCGATTCGGCGCCCGAGGGACCGGACCCTCCCAAGAGCCCCCAATCGTCACCGGTTGTTCACCGGGCCCGGAACCATGCCGCCGTGCGCTCGAGCCCGAGGCGAAGTCCCACCGTGGGCTCCCAGCCGAGCACGCGTCTCGCCAACCCGATGTCGGGCCGGCGCTGGACCGGATCATCGGTGGGCAGCGGCTCGAACACGACCTGGGAGGCCGACCCGGTGACCTCGAGCACCACGCGGGCCAGGTCGAGCACGCTGCGTTCGTCGGGGTTGCCGATGTTGACCGGGCCGACGTAGTCGGAGTCGAGCAGGCGCACGAGACCGGCGACCTGGTCGTCGACATAGCAGAGGCTCCGGGTCTGGGAACCGTCCCCGTAGACCGTGAGCGGCTCTCCGGCCAGGGCGGCCACCAGGAAGTTCGACACCACCCGGCCGTCGCCCGGCCGCATCCGCGGCCCGTAGGTGTTGAACGTCCGGCTGATGCGCACGTCGACGCCGTGCTCCCGGTGGTAGGCCATGGTCAACGCTTCGGCGAAGCGCTTGGCCTCGTCGTACACACTCCGAGGGCCGACGGGATTCACATGACCCCAGTAGGTCTCAGGTTGAGGATGGACCCCCGGATCGCCGTACACCTCACTGGTCGACGCCAGCAGATACCGGGCGTTCGAGTCCCGGGCCAGCCGCAGCGTGTGGAACGTCCCGAGGCTGCCGGCTTCCATGGTCTGGATCGGCAGGGCGAGATAATCGCGGGGCGACGCCGGACTGGCCAGGTGCATGACGGCGTGGACCCCTCCCCCGACCGGCAGGGGCTCGGCGACGTCAGCATCGAGGAAGGTGAAGCCTCCACGCCCGGCCAGAGGGGCGATGTTCCTCCGGTCGCCGGTGCAGAGGTTGTCGACGGCCACGACGTGGTCGCCACGGTCGAGCAGCGCCTCGCAGAGGTGCGACCCGAGAAAGCCGGCGGCGCCCGTCACGACGATCCTCATGGCGCGCTGTCTACCCGACCGGGCAGGATTGCGCCCAGGAATTGCCGGGTACAAACCCGGCCGGTCCCCGAACGTCCCGAATGAGCGGTCGAAATGCACAAGCGGGCGGCAGAGCAGGAGCTGGTCACGGGTAGCCAACGGTACGCGACCATGCCCACCAACGTCAGGGTCACGGTGATGGAGCGGTGCCTCCACAACCGGCAGGTTCTGCGGATCACCGTCGACCACCTGGACGACAGGCGGACGGCTCTCCAGGCGGAGCGGAGCAGGCGCGCCCGGCTCCTCGCCGAGGTCCGTGAGGAACTCGTCCGGGTCCGTGAAGGCTTGGCCGTGGTCAATGCGCTGCGGCCGGGCGGCGCTCGAGCACCGAACTCTCCGGGTCGACCTCCGCCCCGCTCGAGACCCGGTAGACGAACTGCGACACGACCTCCATGAGGCGTACGCCGCCACTTCGGATCCTGCTCTCCGAGCGCAGTTGATGGAGTCCTACGACGGCTTCGCCCGTTCGCTGGCGATGAAGTTCCGCCACCGGGAGTCCGTCGACGACCTCGTGCAGGTGGCCCGGATCGGCCTACTCCACGCCATCGACCGGTTCGATCCGGCGCTGGGCCGGCCATTCCCCGTGTTCGCCCGCATCACGATCACCGGTGAACTCAAGCGCCACATGCGTGACAAGACGTGGACCATGCGGGTTCCCCGGTCGTTGCAGGAGGACTACCTGAACGTCATGCGGGCGGTCGACGAGCTGACGACCGGACGCGGGGCTCGCCGTCCATGGAGGCGCTGGCCGCGCACTGCGAGATGTCGCTGGAGCGGGTCATCGAGGTCTTGGAGCTGCGGATCACCAAGCGCGCCCTGTCGATCGACCTCCCCGCCAGTCCGGGATCGGACGACCCCGTCATCGAACTGGGCCAGGACGAGATCGGCTTCCGCCAGCTGGAGAACCGCCAGTTGCTCGATCACCTGCTCGGCCGGCTCCCCGACCGTGACCGGCGCATCATCGAGCTGCGGTTCATCAGCGAGAAGACCCAGTCGGAGATCGCCGCCGAGATCGGCGTCAGTCAGATGTGCGTCTCCAGAGTGCTGGCCCGGACGCTCGGCCGGCTCCGCCTCTGGGCCCGGGCCGCCATCAGTTAGGGCCGCGGGCCGTCCCGGACTGCCCGGGCCCGGTTCCGCAGCACGGCGGCCTGGCGACGCAGGCTCGCCGCCTCGCCCCGGAGCTCGGCGAGAATCTCCCGCAGGCCCGCCGACGTCGCACAGACCTCGTGGGCGCTGCGGGCGATCGCCGCCCGTTCCGCGGCGGTGAACCGGCTCAGGTCGGGATCTCCTCCATGACCAACATTGCCCCCCGGATTTGGCCCGCCGGGTTGATCAGCGGGCTCATCGTGACCCGGCAGCGGAACTCCCGGCCCCGCCGGTTGGTGGCGTCGACCTCGACGGTCTCCACCTCGGAGTCGCCGGCCAGGATGGCCCGGACGGGCTGGCGGAGCTCCTCGACCGGTAGCCCGATGTCGATGTTGAGGAAGTGCTGCCCGGGTGCCTCGTCGACGCGGAGGCCCCACAGCTCGGCAGACTGCTCGTTCCAG
The DNA here is from genome assembly GCA_963723985.1 of uncultured Actinomycetes bacterium. Lineage (GTDB taxonomy): Bacteria > Actinomycetota > Acidimicrobiia > IMCC26256 > BP-133 > BP-133. Next base: position 76,263 of record CAVRTC010000002.1, on the reverse strand, counting down.
ACCGTGATCCGCATGTCGTGGTCGATGACGACCAGCCCACCCCGCTGGCTGATCAGCAGCGACTCCAGGAACTCGTTGGCGGCGTCGAGCTCTCCGCTGCGCATCCGCAGCTCGTCGTTGATCGTCTGGAGCTCCTCGTTGGTCGACTGGAGCTCGGCGTTCATCGTCTCGAGCTCTTCGTTCGTCGAATGGAGCTCCTCATTCGTCGTCTCGAGCTCCTCGATCGTCGACTGGAGCTCCTCGTTGGTCGTCTCGAGCTCCTCGTTGGTCGACTGGAGCTCCTCGTAGGCCGTCTCGAGTTCGCGGTTGGTGACCTCCAGCTGGTCTTGTAGACGGCGCGGCAACGTGACGTCGATGAACGTGACCGCCACCGCCACGCCGGAGCCGCCGGGATCGGCCAGCGGCACCACGTGGACGTCGAAGCAGTCGACGGTCTCGGTACCCTCGAACCAGCCGACCTGCTCGAAGACGAGTGGCCGCTGCTCCTTCTGCACCTGTTCGATCGCCGAACGCAGCTCGATCGGGCGGTAGGACATCTCGAGGTCCTGGAAGGGACGGCCGACGTCGCGGGCGGACAGGCCGAACAGCCGGCGGGCGGTGGCGTTGACCATGGCCACTGCCCCCGAGTTGTGGACCACCACCATGGCCGACGGCACCGCGTCCATGGCCAACTCCCGGGCCCGCCGGTACGCCACCGGATAGTCCAACGGCTCGTACCCGCCGCCTTCGTTGATGACCGACAGGCGTTCGCGGAGATCCTTGGCCACCTTGACGAAAATCCGGCGCTTCAGGTCGAGCGGAGTGAAGAGGTTGCTGTGGGACAGCAGCATCTCGGCCTTGCCGAGCAAGAGGACACCGCCGTCCTCGAGGGCGAAATGGAGGCGGGCCAGGACCCGGGCCTGGGTCTCGGAGTTCAGGTACATGAGGGTGTTGCGGCAGGCGAGCACGTCGATGTGGGAGATCGGGGCGGCGTTGACGAGGTCGTGCTGACCGAAGATCACCGTCCGGCGCAGATCCTTGCGGAAGCTGTAGTTCGCTCCGAACTTCTCGAAGTACCGGTCGAGGAGCGGTTCGGGGAGGCCGGCGAGCGCCTTTGGGGTGTAGGTGGCGTGGCGGGCGATGGTGAGCGCCGCCTCGTCGACGTCGGTGCCGTAGATCTTGATGCGCCGCCGCATCCCGTCGACGCCGAGGAGCTCGGCGAGGACGATGGCCAGTGTGTAGGCCTCCTCGCCCGTGGCGCAGCCGGCACTCCAGACCCGGATGGGATCGGACGGGCCCTTGGCGGCCAACAGGCCGGGGAGGATCTCCGAGGACAGCAGATCCCAGGCGGCGGGGTCACGGAAGAACGCCGTGACGTTGATGAGGATGGCATCGAAGAGGGCGGTGAACTCGCCGGGGTCGACCTGGAGGAAGTCGAGGTACTCCGCGTACGTCTCGGCGCCGACCAGCTTCATGCGGGACGACACCCTCCGGATCAGGCTGGGCCGCTTGTAGCCGGTGAAGTCGAACCCGCGGCTCCGCTTCAGGTAATCGAGCAGACGCTCGAAGTCGTCGCGCTCCTCCTCCGTCAGGCTCTGCAGGGCCGGCCCGTCACCCACCGGCTCGTCGCTGTCGCTCCGCTCCCTCGCTTCCGTCACGGATCCGATTGCTCCCCCGCCGCTCGGTGGTCGTGCTCCGGCCGAGATTCTTCCCCATCGCCGCCCGAGGTGCGACCCCGTGACCGCAGCACGGCCCGGAGCACCTCAGCCTGGCGGGCCACATCGGAGGCCTCGAACCGGAAGTGCTCGGCCGTGATGCCGGCGTGGCGCTCCCGGGCCCGGTCAGCCAGGCGACGACACAGCGCGGCCCGTTCCTCCAGCGCCCGGTAGGCGGTCCACCGCGCCGCGTCGACGTCGGTGCTCTGGCTGATGAGCGGGGGGTCGGCGGGGGCTGCCCCGACGAGATCGGGCTGGGCCCATCGCAGTTCGGCGTCCAGGGAATCGGGCGTCAAGGCCGGCTTCCCTTCCTGACGGTGCTCGGGCTCCCAGCCCTGAGCGAGCTTGGACAGGTGCGCGCCGATCTCTCCGAGGGGCAGGACGAAATCGGGATGATCGCCGGACAGCGCGCTGCGCGGCATGCCGGCGAAGAGCGCCTCGTCGGGATCCTGGACGACGGCGAGCCCACCCCGGGCGTGGATCGCCCGCAAGCCGGCCGTCCCGTCGTCGCGGGTACCGGAGAGGACGACTCCGACGACTCTCGGCCCGTAGCTGGCGGCGGCCGTTCGGAAGAGAGTGTCGACCGAGGGCCGGTGACCGTTCTCCTTCGGGCCCGTGGTGACCCGGACGGCCCCCGGGACGACGACGAGGTGGTGGTCGGGCACGGCGACGTAGATCTGGTTGGGCCGAACCGGCTCACCGTCACCGGGATGACCGACCCGAAGCCGGGTCTGACGGGAGAGAATCCGCAGCAGGGCGGACCCGGAGCGGGGCGCCACGTGCAGCACGATGAAGACCGAGGCCGGCAGGTCGTCCGGAAGATGGGCGACCAATCTGCTCAAGGCCTCGACTCCACCGGCGGAGGCGCCGACCACGATGATGTCCCGACCCGCCATGGGGCCTTCTTCCGATCGCGGGAGATCAGACGGCGGGAAGCCTACGCGTTTGAACTCTGGCCGTGACGCCTTCTCCGGCGGCGGATCAGAAGGAGGACGAACATGACGGCCCCGGCCACGACCCCCGCTTGCTTCGGCTCGACACCGGCGTTGTCATCCCGCACGTCAATTTGTCGCTCCAAGGAGCTCACCTCCTGTAGTTCGCAGCGCCCATACCCCGGGGCCACCCTCAGGAATCTCAGGTTGACCAAGGTTTTCCATGGGTAGCAATGCCCTCACCAGGCGCCCCTTCGGGGCGGACCAGTGGAGTGGCGTGATGAAACAGGAACGTGTCATGCGGGTACGGCCGAAGAGGACGACGAGCCCTGATGTCGTCGAGGAGATGGCTCCCGAGGAACTGGAAGCCGATCTCCTGACCGACATCGATGACCTCCTCGACGAGATCGACGCCGTGCTCGAGGATCAGTCGACCCTGGTGAACTTCCGGCAGAGGTCGGGCCAGTGAGCCAGGCGGTCATCGTTCCCGGAGGGGGCTTGAAACTGCAGGCCACCCTGTCCTCCTCCAGCAGCGGAACCGGCGAGGGCCTTACGCCGCACCACCCGATCACCTGCAACGGCGGCTTACGGCTCGAGACGGATGGGCGTCTCTGCTGCGACCATTCGACAGCGCCGCCGGGAGACGTGCGGACCCAGTTCTGCATCGACCACAGCATCTCGCTGCTGTTGATGGAACTTTCTGCCAACCTCTGATGGAGAAGCCGCGGGAAGACCCGTCAGTGGTCGGCGAGCCGCTCGAAACCGAAGAGGGCGTGCGTATCCCCGCCCAGCAAAACGTGGGAGCCGGTGTGGAGGAGGGCGGCGGGGAATGGCCGGACCCCGACACGCCGCCGAAGCTCCCGGCGCCGGGTGCTGCTGACGACGCCGTCGACGACGGCAACGACAGCGACCAGCTTCCGCCGGGCATCCGACCCCGTTAGGCGGCTTCGAGCGCCGGCTCCGGAGCGTCCTCCAGCAGGTCGAGGACGGCCGCTTCGATGGCGCCATGAATCGCGCCCGGCACGCCGTTGCTGTCGTCCTCCGCCCGGCCCAGGGTCTCGGCGATGGTGACACCGGCCCGGTAGCGGTCCACCACCCGAGGGTCCACGTAGGAGGCCCGGCAGACGGCCGGCGTGTTGCCGAGGTAGTGGGCGACCTCCTGGTAGGCCCGGGTGATGGCCCGTTGGCGGGCCGTCTTGCTCCGGGCGCCGGAAGCGACGCCGAGAGCCACCGCCGCCAGGACGGTGGCGGCCCAGGTACGGAAGTCCTTGGCGGTAAACTCCCCGCCGGAGAGGTCCTTCACGAAGTCGTTGATGTCGGAAGAGCGCACGTCGACCCAGCCGCCCCGGCTGCGGTAGGCGAACAGCTCCGGGCCCCCCGTTCGCCGTCGTTTCAAGGCGCCGACCACGGCGGAGACGTCCTCGTCAAAGATGGTCCGGACCCGCCGCTTGCCGGACTTGGCCGGGTAGTCGAACGTGACGGCGTTGTCGGGACCCAACGTGACGTGCTCCTGGCCCAGTGTGGCGAGGCCGCAAGACCCGTTCTGCTCGGCGTACTCCTCCCCGCCGATGCGGAAGAACGCAAGGTCGAGGAGGCGGATGGTGCAGGCCAGAACCCGTTCCCGGGACAGGCGGTCGCCGGCCAGGAGTTCCAGGTACCGGCCGCGCAGCTCGGGGAGGGCCCGGGCGAAGTCAACCATGTGGTCGAACTTCTCGGCGTCCCGCCGGACCCTCCACTGGTCGTGGTAGCGGTATTGCCGCCGCCCTCGGGCGTCGATTCCGACCGCCTGGAGATGACCCGTCTGCCAGGGGCAGATCCACACCGACTCCCACGCCGGGGGAACCACCAGCGCCTTGATGCGGGCCACGACCTCGGGGTCCTCGATGCGCCGGCCGGATGCGTCGAGATAGACGAACCCCTTACCCGCCCGGCGGCGGGAGTAACCAGGAAGGGACGGATCGGAACGGCGCAGCCGGGTCACGTTCGGAGATTCCCATCTTTCGACCCGCGCCGCTGAAGCGGGCCGGTCAGGTCACGACTTCGACTTGGCGGCGGTCGCCTTGCCGCCTTTGCGGCCGGCGGCCTTCTTCTGGGCCGTGGTGCCTCCCTGCTTGGGGCTGCTCCCCGAGCCCGACTGCTTCCCACCCTTGGAGGAGGCGTTCGGGGAGTTGGCGATCTTCGCCGCCCGCTCCTTCGACATGCCTTTGTCCTTCAGGGCTTCGTACCGCTTCTCGTTCTTGACACTGGGACGGTTTCCACCGGGCATGGCTCTCAGCTCCTCGGTGCGACAGTGGCCAACAGTTCGTCCCGCTTCATCGACGAGCGGCCGGGAATCTCCTGCTCCCGGGCGAGCTGGGTCAGCTCTTCGGTGCTGAGGTGGGCCTTGTCGGCGGCCGTCGGCGCGCCCAGCTCGGCCTTCTTCGCTTCGAGTCGCTGCCCAAGATCCTGGCGAGCGTCGTTGCCCATGGCCTTGCGTACCTTGGGGAACATCTCCTCTTCCTCTTCGTCGGCGTGGTGCTCGACGTTTTCGATGAGGACCTTCAGCTTGGCCGCCCACTCCTCGTCAGACGGGCTCAGGGCCTTGATCTCGGCCATCAAGGTGTCGACGACGTGGTGCTCCTCGACTCCCTCGGTGACGAGTTCGTGGAGTTCCTCGTTGAGCTTCCTCACCGGGGGATAGAAGATCTCCTCTTCGATCTTGGTGTGGACTTCGAGCTCCTCGAAGATCATGGCGGCCAGCTTCGCCGCCTGTGCGTCGTTCGAGCCCTCGGCCGCCTGGAAGCGGGTGAACAGGCCCCGCACCCGGTTGTGGTCAGCGATCAACAGCTCCAGCGCATCCATCTTCTTGTGCCCCCCGTTGCGATGATTCCAGTGGATGGAAGCCGGATTACCCGACCTGGTCCTGCCACAAACTGAGCTGGCGGTCGAGCCGGGCCGCTTCCCGCCCGTCGGCCGCCATCCACGCTCTCAGGACGATGGCCACCATCACGACCGTCATCAGCTCGCCGGAAGCCCAGAGCAGGCCGGCGGCGGAATGCTGGTCGGAGAGCGACGGGTACACGGCGGGGGCGAGCGGCGTACGGGTGGCGAGCAGCGCCAGCCCGAGAAAGGCGTGAAACGGGACGGCGGCCAGCACCGTGAGAAGACGGGCGCCGTGGGGCAACGCCCGGGGCAGCGGGTCTGCGCCGAGCAGGGGCCAGAGGAACAGGCACCCGGCCGCCAGGAAATGCCCGTGGACGGCGGCGTGCACCACCGGGTTCCGCAGCGACAGCGGGAACAGCGGGGAAAGATACAGGGCCACCAGTGTGGCGCCGAAGAGTGTGAATCCCACGAGGGGGTGGGCCAGAAGGCGGAACGCTGAACCGTGCAGGACGCGGAGCACGCGGCGTTTGGTCGGCCGAGTGGCGCTCTGCAGCGCCAGCGTGACGGGCGCGCCGAGGCCGAGGAGGACTGGCGCCGCCATTCCCAACAGGACGTGCCCCGTCATGTGGCCCACGAACGTCGATTCCGACACCAGTTGGCTGGCGGCCAGGGCGGCCACCCCAGCGCCGAACACCAGCGAACGTGCGCCGGGCCACGGCCGGCCCCGGCGCCGGATGCGGCGGATTCCTATGCCGTAGCACACGGCCAGGGCGGCGCCGACGGCGATCACCGGTCGAGCCTAACCCTTGGCCGTTGTCCGGCCTGGGCGTGATAGAACTCCTGCTGTGGCGGCTCCTGTGGGCGGCGCTCCCGAGCTGGGGCACCCGGCGAGCCCGTCCCCCCTGTCGGTCGGGGTCGTGGTGTGGCTGGCTTCGGAGCTGATGTTCTTCGCCGGCTTGTTCGCCGCCTACTTCACGATCCGGGCGGGGAGCGGGCGTTGGCCGCCGGTCGGGGTGGAGCTGGCCACCGGGCGGACGGCGCTGGCCACCCTCGTGCTGGTGTCGTCCAGCCTCACGATGCACGGCGCGGTGGGGGCCGCCGGGCGCGACGATCGGCGGGGGGCGCTGCGCTGGCTCGCCGGCACGGTGGCGCTGGGACTGCTGTTCCTCGGCAATCAGGCGTGGGAGTACGCCGAGGCACCCTTCTCGATCTCGAGCCACGCCTACGGCTCGCTCTTCTACCTGATGACCGGGTTCCACGGCCTGCACGTGATCGGGGGCCTGCTCTTCATGGGGGCGGTGGCCGGCGTGATCGGCGGGTCGGGGTCCCGGGCCCCGGCTGGAGAGACCGTGGAGGTCTGCGCCTACTACTGGCACTTCGTCGACGTCGTGTGGGTGGCGATGTTCGCGACCGTGTATCTCCTCCGGTGACCGGACGCCGTGGCGGCGCTCGACGTGTCGCCGCATGGGCGGTGCTCATCGTGGCCGGCGCGGCGGTCATGACGACCGCCGCGCCGCGGCCCGGCACCCGCCGCCGACGATTCCCACATGAGCGGGCGGCGTCTGTATGTGCTCGGCTGCTCGAGCTGCCATGGCGAGGACGGCACCGGGGTCCGGACCCCCGAAGGGGATCTTCGGGGACCCTCGCTCCTCGACTCGGGTGAGGCCGGCGTCTACTACGAGCTGTCGACGGGCCGGATGCCGCTGCCCGACTCGGAGCAGCAGCCGCAGCGCAAACGACCGGCCTATGACGAGGCCGACCAGGCGGCGCTGGTGGCCTATGTGGCCTCGCTCGGGGCCGGGCCGCCGCTCCCCCGCCTCGACCCCCTGAGCGGGCCTTTGGCGGAGGGTGGCGAGTTGTTCCGGGCCAACTGCGCCCCCTGCCATTCCGCCACCGGCGCCGGCGGAGCGCTGAGCTACGGCCGGGCCGCCCCCACCCTGCAGGAGTCCACCGCCCTCCAGGTGGCGGCGGCCGTCCGGGCCGGGCCGGGTCAGATGCCGGTCTTCGGGCCGGGCGTGCTGACCGACGGGGAGGTCGCCGGCATCGCCCGTTACGTCAGGTATCTCCAAGACCCCGACGACCGGGGCGGCCTGCCCATCGGCCGGACCGGCCCGGTGCCCGAAGGCGCGGTGGCCTGGTTCTTCGGCATTGGCGCGTTCCTGGCCGCCGTGGCCTGGATCGGCACCCGTTCACCGGCCCGGGAGGCCCGTCATGACTGAGTCCCCCGGGCCGGGCGACCGGAGGGCGGAGACGCTGGCGGCGTTGGCCTTCGGGCTGGCCACGGTGGCCGGCGTGGCGCTGGCGGTCGTCTACTGGCAGGGCGGCCAACCCCAGGCCGAGGGGGTGCTCCTGGCCCTGGTCACCGGCGGCCTCGGTGCCGGCATCGTCCTGTGGGCTCGGCTGGCGACACCGCAGGACCACGTCACGGAGGAACGCCATCTCGTCGGTTCGACGGAGGCGCAGGTGACGGCACTGGCCCACGACATCGAAGCCGGTGGCGCCGCCTTCGGCCGCCGGCGGCTTCTGGTCGGGCTGCTCGGATCGGCGGGGGCGGCCTTCGCCGCCGCTCTGGTGTTTCCCATCCGGTCGCTCGGCCCCCGCCCGGGCAAGGGGTTCAAGCGAACGGCCTATGCCGGCGGAGGGATGCGACTCGTGACCGCCGACGGTGAGCCGGTGCGGGTCGACGATCTTCCCCTCGACGGCGTCGTCACCGTCTGGCCCGAGGGCCACACCCGCGACGGCGACGCCCCGACGCTCCTCATCCGGACGCGTCCGGGGCAACAGCTCCGGCCCCGGAAAGGCCGGGAAGGGTGGACGATCGAGGGGGTGGTCGCCTACTCCAAGCTCTGCACCCACGTGGGCTGCCCTGTCGGGCTCTACCAGGCGGAAGCCGGGCTCCTGCTCTGTCCCTGCCACCAGTCGACGTTCGACGTGCTCGACGGGGCCCGGCCGGTCTTCGGCCCGGCGGCCCGTTCGCTGCCGCAACTTCCCCTGGGGCGCAACGAGCGGGGCGAGCTCGTCGCCCTGGGCGACTTCTCGAGCCCGGTGGGTCCGGGGTTCTGGGACCGGGGCCGGTGACGCCCGGAGCGGGGGTCCCGATAAGGGACTGCACCGGCCGGCTGGCTCGACCAGCGCCTCGGCGCGGCCGGGTTCGCCCGCACGGCGCTCAACAAGGTGTTCCCCGACCACTGGTCGTTCATGATCGGCGAACTGGCGCTGTACTGCTTCGTGGTCCTGGTGCTGACCGGGGTGTATCTGACGTTCTTCTTCCACGCCAGCCCGACCGAGGTCCACTACGACGGCAGCTACGCGCCGCTGCGGGGCCTGCCGATGTCGGAGGCCTACCGCTCGGCCATCCAGCTGAGCTTCGACGTCCGGGCCGGCCTGGTCATGCGCCAGATCCATCACTGGGCGGCGCTGCTGTTCCTGGCGTCGATCGTCGTGCACCTGGCCCGGGTGTTCTTCACCGGCGCCTTCCGCCGGCCCCGGGAGATCAACTGGATGATCGGCGTGACGCTGCTGATCCTGGCCATGGTCAACGGCTTCGCCGGTTACTCGCTGCTCGACGACCAGCTGTCGGGCACCGGGCTGCGCATCGCCTACTCGATCGTCCTGTCGATCCCCCTGATCGGGACGTTGCTGGCGTCGCTGCTCTTCGGCGGCGAGTTCCCCGGTTCCGACATCCTGTCCCGGCTGTTCGTGATCCACATCCTCGTCCTCCCGGCGCTGATCGGCCTGCTGCTGACGGTCCACCTGGCCATCGTCGTGCGCCACAAGCACACCCAGTTCCCCGGCCCAGGGCGGTGCGACACGAACGTGGTCGGCGAACGGCTCTGGCCCACGTTACGCGGCCAAGGCGCTCGGACTGTTCTTCCTCACCACGGCCGTCCTCTGCCTGCTCGGGGGTCTGTTCCAGATCAACCCGATCTGGCTGTTCGGGCCGTTCAACCCGGCGCAGGTGTCGGCCGCCTCGCAGCCCGACTGGTACATGGGCTGGCTCGACGGCGCGCTGCGGATCCTGCCCGGCTGGGAGATCCGGGCCTTCGGCTTCGAGGTGCCCAACCCGTTCTTTTCCGGTGCGCTGCTTCGCCGGCCTGACCTTCGGACTGCTGTACGCCTGGCCATTCCTGGAAGCCCGCATGACCGGCGACCACGCCGAGCACCATCTCTGCGAACGGCCGCGGCAGCGGCCGCTGCGCACTGCCCTCGGGGTGGCGACCCTGTCCTTCTACGCCGTATGCCTGCTCGGCGGCGCGGCCGACGTCATCTCTCCACGCTCGGCCTGTCGGTCAACGGGGTGTTGGTGGCGTTCCGGATCGCCGTTTTCGTCGTTCCCCTGGCCTCCGGCTGGATGGCCTACCGCCTCTGCGTCGAGCTCTCGGCCCGCGACGGCCTGCCGGTGATCCCGGGCCGCCGCCCTAGGCGCGGTGGCGGCTCTGGAGGACGAAGCCGCCCACCGAGGTCGCCACGAGGACGGCGCCGGGCAGCGTCCACGCCAGGCCCAGGATCAGCCCGTTAGCGGCCAGGAACAGGCCGAAGCCGATGCCGAACGGCCACAGGCTGGCCTCCGGCAAGTAATGCTCCCCCCGGGCGGGCCGGGGGCGCTTGTGGTCCTGGACGAACAGGTAGGCCCCGAAGAACAAGGCCAGGCCGGCGGCGAGGGCCAGCAGGGTCGTGCCGGCGTCCTCGTAGCTGACGAACCAGTAGACGGCGCCGAGGACGGCGACGAAGGCGGCCATCCCGAGGAAGATCCTCCACTGCGTTTTGAGCTCTCCCCCTTGGTTTTCACTGCCCACGGTGGCCCCGTTCCGGATGGTCGGGATGGTCGCGGTCCCACACCGGCCGGTTGGACCGGATCGGTGGCAGCGGCCGGTCGAAGTTGTGGGCCGGGGGCGGCGACGAGGTGGCCCACTCCAGGGTGTGCCCGCCCCAGGGGTTGTCGCCGGCCGCCACTCCCTGACCCCGCAGGGACCGCCAGGCGTTCCACAGGAACGGGAGGACGGAGGCGCCGAGCAGGAACGCCCCGATCGTGGAGATGCGGTTGAGGCCCTCCCAGCCCCGTCCGGGGAGGTAGTGGGCCACCCGCCGGGGCATCCCGTCGAGGCCGAGGATGTGCTGGACGAAGAACGTGAGGTGGAAGCCGAGGAACATCATCCAGAAGTGGACCGTGCCGAGGCGCTCGTCGAGCAGGCGGCCCGTCCACTTCGGCCACCAGAGGTAGAGGGCGGCGTTGAGGGCGAACACCGATCCGCCGAAGAGGACGTAGTGCATGTGGGCCACGACGAAGTACGTGTCGGTGACGTGGAAGTCGATCGGCGCCGAGGCCAGCAGCACGCCCGACAGGCCGCCGAGGAGGAACGTCACCAGAAATCCGACGGCGAACTTCATGGCCGCCGGGAAGCGGAGGCGGCCGCCCCACATCGTGCCGATCCAGTTGAAGAACTTCACGCCGGTGGGCACGGCGATCAGCATCGACAGGCCCGAGAAGTAGGCCAGGTTCACCGCGCCGGTGGCGAACATGTGGTGGGCCCAGACGCCCAGTGACAGGGAGGCGATGGCCAGCGTGGCCATCACCAGGCCCGGGTACCCGAAGACGGGCCGGCGGGAGAACACCGGAAGCACCTCGGTGATGACGCCGAAGTACGGCAGCACCAGGATGTAGACCTCGGGGTGGCCGAAGAACCAGAACAGGTGCTGCCACAGGATCGGCGAGCCCCCGCCGGCGGCGTCGAAGACGTGTCCGCCGAGGTGCCGGTCGGCGAACAGCATCGCTCCCGCGCTGGTGAGGACGGGGAAGGCGATGAGGACCAGCACGCTGGTCACCAGCATGTTCCAGGTGAAGATCGGGAGGCGGAACATCGTCATGCCCGGCGCCCGCATGGTGAGGACGGTGGCCACGACGTTGACGCCGGTGAGGACGCCGGACAGCCCGGTCAGCACGACGGCCATGATCCACAGGTCGGCGCCGACGCCCGGTGAGCGGGTGATGCTCGCCAGGGGCACGTAACCCGTCCAACCGAAATCGGCGGCGCCCCCGGCGGTGGCGAACCCGGCCAGCATGGTGAGGCCGCCGAGCAGGTAGAACCAGTAGCTCATGGCGTTGAGCCGGGGGAAGGCCATGTCCCGGGCGCCGATGTGGAGTGGCACGAGATAGTTGGCCAGCCCGAAGGCGAACGGCCCCAGGAACAGGAAGAGCATGATGCTGCCGTGCATGGTGAACAGCTGGTTGAACCGGCCCTCGGACACGAGCTCGAGGCCGGGGCTGAACAGCTGGGCCCGGATCACCTCCGCCAGCGCCCCGCCAACGAGGAAGAAGGCGTAGGCGGTGACCATGTAGGCGATCCCGATCCGCTTGTGGTCGGTGGTCGTGAAGAACGCCAGTAGCCCCCGGGCCGGTTGCGGTTCGACCTCCGGCGCCAGCACCGTCATGGCGTCGCGGTCCGTTGCGCCTCCACCCACCGGCGGAAGTCCGGCTCCGCCACGACCCGGGCGGAGAAGTCCATCCGCCAGTGGTCGAGGCCGCAGTACTCGGCGCAGCGACCGTCGAAGACGCCCGTCCGGGTGGGAGTGACGTCGAGGACGTTGTCGAGCCCGGGCACGAGGTCGCGCTTCTCGAGGAACTCGGGGACGTAGAACGAGTGGATGACATCGTGGGCGGCGAGTTGCAGCCGGGTGGTGACACCAACCGGGAGGACGAGTTCCGGCGGCGGGTCGTTGCCCGACCCGGCCACGGTCACACCCTCGGCGGGATAGCGGAACTCCCAGCCCCATTGGAAGGCGGTCACCTCAACCACCCCGGCGGGGTCGGCCGACACTTTCGTGACCAGCCGTTCCTTCCCGACGCTGACGAGGAAGAGCACCAGCACGATGGCGATCGGTGTGGCGGTGTAGATGAGTTCGGCGAGGCCGTTGGCACTGCCCTGCTCGGGGATCCGGTCGTCGCCCCGGCCCCGGTAGCGGATCACCGTGTAGAGGATCAGCGCCAGCATGAAAATGCCCACGGCGCAGGCAGCCAGGAAGAACCACTGCCATAACGAGAAGATGTGGCTGCCTTCCCGGGTGACGGGGTCCGGAACGCCGAAGGAGGGGAGCCCCACGGCGGCAAACTAGCGCAGGGGGGTGACCCCCTTCGGCGCCTCCTGGGTCATGAAGCCGAACAGGTAGCCCGCCACCCGTCGCATCTGGATCTCCTCGGTGCCCTCGGTGATGCGGTAGCGGCGGTGGTGCCGGTAGATGTGCTCGAACGGCTGGTGGCGGCTGTAGCCGAGGCCGCCGAAGACCTGCATGGCCCGGTCGGCGGCCTCGCAGCAGAGCCGGTTGGCCCAGTAGTTGCACATCGAGACCTCTTTGCTGGCCGAGAAGGCGCCGTCGGTGTCCATCCGCCAGGCGGTCTGGCGGACGAACGGGCGGCAGCATCTCGCACTGGGTGACCAGCTCGACGATGCGGGAACTGGATGCCCTGGTTGGCGGCCAGCGGCTTCCCGAAGGGGCTGCGGACCTTGGCGTACTCGATGGCCCGGTCGAGGCAGAACGCGGCCGCCCCGAGCGACGACGCCGCCTGGCGGATGCGGTTCTCGTTGAAGAAGTGCTGCACGACCTGCGAGGCCCCGGCCCAGTCCGCCGAAGACCGCCGAGCCGGGGACGCGCACGTCGGTGAGGCGGATGTGGGCGTGGTCGGTCGGCATGTTGAAGGTCCAGAGGTACTCGAGGATCTCGAAGCCCGGGCTGTCGGTGGGAACGAGGAAGGCGGTGATGCCCGTCGCCGTCGCCGGCTTGGCCGCTGGTGCGGGCCAGGATGAGGTCGTGGTCGGCGGTGTGGATGCCGGTGTTCCACGTCTTCTCGCCGTTGATGATCCACGTGTCGCCGTCGGGACGGGCGGTCGTCTCCATGTGGGTGGCGTCGGAGCCGTGGCCCGGTTCGGTGATCCCGAAGGCCATGGTGCGCCGGCCGGCGGCCAGGTCCTCCATCCACTGCCGCCTTCTGCTCGTCGGTGCCGTAGTGGATCATGAGCATGCGCGCCGACGTTGTTGGCCACGATCGACGACTCGTTCTGCAGGTCGTTGTGGAGGCCCGAGACCCTTGCGGGCCAGGTGCTCCCGGATGACCGCCATGTCGAGGTTGGTGCCGTCGCGCCCGCCGTACGCCTTCGGGAGGGCGTAGCGGTAGTGGCCGGCGGCGTCGGCCCGGCGGCGCATCTCGGCCAGGAGCGCCTCCCACTCCTCGTTGGGGAGGCCGCCCCGGTCCCAGTCGGTGCGGGCGTCCTCCCGGCGGTGGTCGAAGAAGCGGACGTTGTCGTCCTCCTGCCTCGAGCGGCTTGATCTCCCGCTCGATGAAGTCGTCGAGCTCGTCGAGGTAGCGCAGCGAGCTCGGGGGGCAGGTCGAAGTCCACGGTGCGTTCAGCCTTTCGTTGAGGTGGCGGGGGTTGGCCACGGCGAGGCGGTCGGCGACCGACGACCAGAGGAAGGCGAACAGCTCTCGCTCCCGGTCGTCGAATTGGCCGGCCCGGATCGCCGCCGACAGCTCGGCGAGGAGCCTTGGCGCCCGAGGGCCTCCGAGTCCGGCCCGGGCCCGGGCCTCCGGCGCCGGCGCCGGCCACCAGCTGGCGGCCGACGATGCGCGAGGACGTTGGCCGCCACCCGGGCGTGGAAGCGGACCTGGCCGGCGTCGAGTCCGCTCACCGCCCCGAGGAGGAACTCCTCGGCCGCGTCGAGCAGCTCGACGGCGGTCGGCCGGCCGTAGAGACCGGCGTCGCGGGTCGGCATCCGGCGCGGGATCGATGGGCGCCGCCGGCTGGCTTCGAATCGGGGGCGAGCAGCCCGAGGAGATCCCACTCCTCCTCGGCCACCCGCCGGCCGATGGCCGCCAGTTCGACGGAGCGGGCAAGCGCCGGTGAGGTGCGCCGCCGCCTGCTTCATGCAGATGATCCCCCACTGCAGGGTCTTCTCCACCAGCCACCAGTGGAAGACCTCCCGGTCGACCGGCCGGCCGCCGGCCGTGGCGTAGGCGGTCGAGGAGCTCGTCGATCGTGCCGACGCCGGCCGCCTCGCCGGGCCCGCCGAACCGCCAGGCCTTGACGCACATCCAGGCCAGGTCCTCCAGCGGGTCACCGATGTGGACGAGCTCCCAGTCGAGCACCGCCCGCAGCCCGTCCTCTCCCGACGATCACGTTGCCCAACCGGAAGTCGCCGTGGACGATGGCCCGGCCGGAGCGCGTCCGGCCGGCGCCGTTCCAGCCAGCGGAGCGCGGTGTCGAACGTCGGGCTGATGTCGTCGACCTCGTCGTACATCTCGTCGAGGTAGACGAGCGGATCGGGTCTCGGCCAGCCCGGCGACGGCGTCGGGGTCGAGCCGGTGCAGCCCGGCCAGGAACGAGGCCAGCTGACGCGGTGAGCGCCGCCGCGCGCGCCGGCGAACGCCGGTTCGCGCAGGATGCGCCGGGCGCAGCGTCTCCCCCGTCCACCCGGCCCATGACGATCCCGGCGCTGCCGAGCCGCTCTCCCCCTTCATCGACGGCCACCACCTCCGGCACCGCCAGCCCCGCCGCGGCGCAGGCGCGGAGCGCCGCCGCCTCCAGACCCATCGACCCGAACTCGCCGAGCCCGCCCGGGCGGATCCCGCCGCAGGATCAGCTCCCGCCCCCCGGCATCGGAACGCCCACGTCTCCCGCGACGCCCCACCGGACAGGCGTTCCAACCTTTCAGCCGGCTCTCCCAGGACCAGCGCCAATCGGGCGCCGATCTCCGGCGTTCCATCATGAAGCTCGTCCATCCGGGCGCCTGTCAGGTCGGCTTCCGGGGCCGCAGACCCCGGCGGGTGGGTTCGTAGCGATCGGCCAGTTTGGACGGTGCGACGGCCAGCCACCCGTCGATCAGCGCCTCCCGCAGAGCCTGCTTGCCCACGGTCTTCAGGTGGATGAGCACTGCCGCGTAGCCGTCGAAATGCGGGATCGTGAAGAACCCTCTGGGGTTGGCCGCCAGCACGGCTTCCTTCTCGTCGAGGTCCTCGACCCGGGCGGCCAGGATGGGCCCGTCCGGCGGGGCCTGGTCGCCGAACCGTTTGATGTCGGCCTTGCTGAAGGGCCGTTCCCAGGCGAACGTCTTGCCCGCCACGTTCCAGGTGCGACCCCAGTGACGCTCGCCTTCGGTGACTTCCGGCAGGGCCAGGGCGAGTTGAGCGGCATCGTCCAGGGTCGGCACGCCCGGGATGCTATTGCCTTCCCGCTCTGGCCCGCAGCGCCACGGACAGCAGCGTCACGGTGACGAGACCGGCTGCCATCGCCCCGAGGACCGCGCCGATCACGGTCGTCTCGAGCCCCCAGCCGTCGAGCCGGAGCCGGACCCCGTTGCCGATCCCGCCGGCGGCGGTCAGGAGGATCAGCGTGGCCAGCGCCGCCGCCCGCACCCGGACCGGCAGCGGCGCCGGACGGACCGGATCGGGATCCGGGTGGCGCGCCGACACGGCCCGCCACCACCACCAGCCGAGCAGGACGAACCCCACCGCCGTGCTGGCGTAGTTGAACAGGTCGTAGACGTGGGGCCGCCCGATGGCCTCCTCGAGCACCCCGACCCGCGTGGTGATGAACCCGTCCCGATGGGTGAACCCGTCCCAGACCAGATGCCCGCCAATCCCGAGGAGAATCGACGCCACCACCAGCCCCAAGCGCGCCGGAGGCCGGAACGGGAACGGAGACGTGTCGATCGGAGGCCGGACGCTTCGGCTGAACAAAGCTGCGACCGGCCGCTTGAGCAGCCCGTGCCACAGGGCCAGGAGCAGCAGAGCCAGCGGGAGATCCAGCAGAAGCACTCCGTGGAGCTGATGCCCGATCGTGCGCTCGGTGTCGAGATGGGCCAGATACTCCAGGTCCGGCGCCACCGATCCGACGACGATGCCCGACAGCGGCAGCCGCCGCCCGGCCACCCGCCACAAGGGCCGGGCCGCCATGCCATGCGCCAGCGTGAAGGGCATGGACCATTGTGACGGCCATGAGGCAGCCTCGGCCGCCGGCCGAGTACCTTTCGCACTGCCGTGGCCACCACCCGCACCGTTCCGTTGAACCGACCGCGCCAGAGCCTCGACGGGCTCCGCAAGGCGCTGGCCGCCGCCGGCGCCCCTCCGGGAACGTCGCTGGAGGAGAGGCGGCGAATGTTCGAGCGGGACGCGGCGACGCTGCCCCTTCCGGAGGATGTCCGCCGCGGACCCGTGTCGGTCGGGGGAAGGCCGGGAACGTGGTTCCACCCGCCGGCAACCCGTAGGGGCGGTGGAGCGGTGCTCCATCTCCACGGCGGTGGGTACGTGATGGGCTCTCCGGCCAGCGTCGGACCGGTGGTCGCTCCCCTGGCCAAGGCGGTGGCGCTGCCGGTGCTGGCCGTGGACTACCGGCTGGCTCCCGAACACCCCTTCCCCGCCGCCGTCGACGACACGGCGGGCGCCTACCGTTGGCTCCTGGCGACGGGCCTCGACCCGCAGACCGTGGTGATCAGCGGAGACTCCGCCGGCGGCGGCCTCGCCGTCGCCGGTCTCATCGCCGTCCGGGACGCCGGTCTTCCCCTTCCCGCCGCCGGTGTCTGCCTCTCCCCCTGGGTCGACCTGACGCTGACGGCCCCGTCGATCGACGCCCACGCCGAACTCGATCCGCAGGTCGACCGCGACTTCGTGGAAACCGCCGCCGCGGACTATCTGGCCGGCCACGATTCCCGGGATCCCCTGGCCTCGCCGGTCTTCGCCGATCTGCGGGGCCTGCCGCCGCTGCTCATCCACGTCGGCGGTGACGAGGCGCTCCTCGACGATGCCCACCGGCTGGCCGCGGTGGCTGCCGCCGCCGGCGTCGACGTCACCCTCGAGTGCTGGGAGGGCATGATGCACGTGTGGCACTGCTTCGGCCCCCGCATGCCCGAAGCCGGCGCCGCCCTCGCCGCCATCGCCGGCTGGGTCTCCGACCGGCTGGCGCCCCCGACCTGAGGACCAGGCCCTACCGGGCTCCCGGCCGCGCCGTGAGTGCCGCCACCGAACTGATCGGGTCGGCGGGCGGGGCGCCACCCAGCGAGCCGAGGAAGGGCAGGTCCGAGAAGTTGAAGATGCCGCCGTCCGTCCCAACCATCAGATAGCCGTTCCCGAACGGCACCATTCCGGTCAGCGGGGCGTTCAGCCGGTGGCCGCCCATCGAACCCCGGAACGGCGCTCCGAAGGCGAAGACGCCGCCGTCGGAGGCCACCAGCCAGTAACCCGCCCGATCGGGATCGGGAACGAGGGACTGGACCGGTGCGTTGAGGACGGCACCACCCATGGATCCGAAGAACCGGGCGTCACCGAAGGCGAAGATGCCGCCGTCGGAGGCGACCATGTAGTAGCCCTTCCCGCTCGGCGTGGCGATGGAATCGAGCACGGGTCCGTTGAGCGGCACCGCGCTCATGTCGCCGAGGTGCGCGGCGTCACCGACCGCCACGACGCGACCGAGGGAGGTGAACAGCCAGTACCCCTGACCGGTCGAGGTCGCCGACAGGCTCGTGGCCACCTCTCCCGGCCCGAGGCGGACGGGTGCGGTGCCGCCGAGCGCCGAGGCGCCTCCGTAGGCGAACACGGCGCCGGTGCTGTCGAGGACCCAGTACCCGGCTCCCGACGGGGTTGGTTCGAGGTCGACCGCCCGGGCCGGGGGCCGAACCGCGCCGTGCCGGGTTCGCCGAGGTGGGCGGCGTCACCGAAGACGAACACCTTCCCCCGCTCTCCGAGCATCCAGTAGCCGCGCCGGACGGCGGTGTCGGCCGGGCCGACGGGCGGGCTCGTGTCGGGACCGGGCCCGGACGGGAGTGCAGGCGGTTCGGGGCCGGGGCCGGGGCCGGGGCCCGGTCCGGGACCGGGGCCGGGACCGGGGCCGGGACCGGGGCCGGGCTCACCACCCGAGTCCAACAGCGCCATGACGTCCTCCAGAGGCACGAGCTTGAAGCTCTGGGCGCCGGAGTGGCCCGGGGCGGTGTTCTGGTGGTCCTGGCAGATGAAGACGCCGTGGGGGAACGCCGGGCCGAGATCAGTGGCGATCGCCTCGATGCCGTCGGTGCGCGTGCAGCCGTCCGCCGCCGGGCCGTCGCCGACCCGGAACTTCCGCACGAACCGGTGAGGCGCTTCGCCGGTGAACATGGAGAACGTGCTGTCGCCCTGGGAGGAGGCGAGGACGTAGCTCGCCCCGCTGGGCGTGTGCACCACGGCGATCCCCTCGACGTCGGGGTACAGCGGGCCGTTGTTGAACGGCGCCGTGCCCCCCACCAGGGTCCGGTCGGTTCGGCTGACCGGGGCGTCCGGCTCGGCGCCGTAGCGCCAGATGGCGACGTCCTGCTCGGCGACGTAGAAGGACCCTGTCTCGTCGTCGGCCACGCAGGCCTCGATCTCCCCGTCGAGCACGCCGGTCGGGTCGTCGGGCCCGACGTCCCACGGCCCCCGGACGGAACGGGCGTCGACCTTCCCGTCGCCGGCGTCGAACAATTCGAGCTGCTCGACCATCCCGTTGGAGTCCAGGGCGAAGGCGTAGAGACGGCCGGAGCTCCGGCTCTGGTACAGGCACAGGCCGTGGGCGGTGTGTTCGACTCGCAGGGGGCGGGCCCGCACGTCGACCAGCTCCCGGGTGACGGGATCGATGCGGTAGATGCCGACGTCGCTGCCCCCGGAGACGGCGAGGTCGACGAGCTGACCACCCAACCGGAACCCTCGCCGGACGTCGACGGCGTTCACGCTGCCGTTGGCGTCTTCGACCCGCTGCACCCGGCGGCCGGCCAGGTCGAAGACCTCGACGGTGTCGGCCATCTTGTCCGTCCCGATGACCAACGAGAGGGCCGGGTCGGACGGGTGCACCCAGACCGCCGGGTCGTCGGCCGCGTCACCCGTCTGCCCCATGGGCTCGGTCTCCACGCTGGCGCGGACCAGCCCCACCGTCGGGGCGGGCGGCGCCGGGCGGGGCCCGGTCACCTTGCGGATGCGGTCGTGGCCGGTGTCGGCGATGTAGAGGTTGCCGGCCGAATCGGCGGCGACGTGGCGAGGCCCCCTCAGGGAGGCATAGATGGCGGGCTGGCCGTCGCCTTCGCCGCCGTCGAAGTCCATGTCGCCGAAGCCGGCGGCCGTGAAGATCACCCCCGCCGGCGTCACCAACCGGACGACGTGGTTGTCGGTGTCGGCCACGTAGAGATTGCCGGCGGCCGTCACCACGACCCCGCGGGGCGAGTCCAGCCGGGCGAGGCGGGCGTCGCCGCCGTCACCGGTGTAGCCGGCCTTCCCGTTCCCGGCCCAGGTGGAGATGACGCCCGCCGAATCCACACGGCGGACCCGGTGGGCGTCGGCCTCGGCGATGAAGAGGTTCCCGGCGGCGTCGACGGCGAGACCATGGGGGGCGACCACGCCGGCCGCGGTGGCCGCGCCGCCGTCACCGGTCGATCCGGCGGTGCCGTTCCCGGCCACCGTCGTGATCGTGCCGTGGGCGTCGATCCGGCGCACCCGGTGGTTGAGCGAATCGGACACGTACAGCGAACCGTCGTGGGCCACGACGAGCCCCCCCGGCTCCCCCAGCTTCGCCGCCGTCGCCGGGCCGCCGTCACCGCTGAACCCACTGGTGCCGGTGCCGGCCACCGTGGTGATGTTCCCGGCCTTATCCACCCGGCGGAGGCGCGAGTTCGCGCTGTCGGCGATGTAGAGGTTCCCGGCGGCGTCGAGGGCCACCGCGCCGGGTGACTTGAGCTTCGCCGCCGTGGCCGCTCCCCCGTCGCCGGAGAAGCCGGCGGACCCCGTACCGGCCATGGTCGAGATCGTGCCGTCGGGATCGACCCGGCGAATCCGGTGGTTGCCGGTGTCGGCGATGAACAGGCTGCCGTCGGCGGCGACGGCGACCCCCGCGGGGTCGCGCAGCGACGCGTCCACGGCCGGGCCCCCGTCGCCGGCATACCGGCCCACGCCGTCGCCGGCCGCGGCGGTGATGATGCCCTCCTGCGTCGCGGCGCGGGAAGGCTCGGCCGCGATGACGGCGGGAGCAAGGAAGACGGCAAGAACTGCGGCGAGCACCCGCTTGCGAGGGCGCGCCGGACCGGACAACGACATCTGGCTACTTTCCTGGGGGGAGACTGTTCGGTTTCGGCGCCGGATCGACCGATCCTGTCGGCCTCGACAAATGGCTCCCACCGCCAGACCACCCGAACCGACGCGAACCTGTCAGCCGGTGACCTGCGCTTTTGCTTGGCAGCCCGTACGGGATTCGAACCCGTGTCTCCACCTTGAGAGGGTGATGTCCTAGGCCCCTAGACGAACGGGCCGAGCCTTGCGCTCAGCGGCCACAGCATACAGGGGGCGTACGATGCCGCTGGGCAGGACGAGGGGGACGCTCGATGGCCGCCGACGCACCTTCTTGCGGGATCGACCTGTGGTCCGACGAGGTGCTCCTCGAGCCGTGGGAGCACTACCGGACGATCCGGGACCTCGGGCCGGCCGTCCATCTCGAGCGCTACGGCCTCTACGCCGTCGGGCGCTACGACGGCGTTCGGGACGTGGTCCGCAACTGGGAGGCGTTCACCTCCGCCGAGGGGGTGGCCTTCAACGACCTGATGAACGAGGCGGAACTCGGGACGTCGGCCGGATCTGACCCCCCGGAGCACGGGGTCGTCCGGGGGCTTCTCTCGGAACGCCTCCACCTGGCGGACGTGCGGGCCCTGAGCGGCGTCCTCGAGGCGCGGGCCAAGGGATTGGTCGCCGAGCTGGTGGAGCGGGGCTCGTTCGACGCGGTGGCCGACCTGGCCCGGCGTTACGTCACCGAGGTGGTGGGCGAGATCATCGGGATCACCGGCGATGTCCTGGAACGCCTCGCCCCCGCCGGCAGCGTGTTCTTCGACGCCGTGGGACCGGAAGGAGACCGGACCTACCAGGCCGTCCCCGTCGCCCTGGAGCTACTCGGGGAGATCGGCCGCCTGACCAAGGACGATATGACCCCGGGCGGCGTGGGTTGGGCGCTGTTCGAAGCGCAGGAGCGGGGCGAGATGCCGGGCGAAGATCCGGTCATCTACATCTGGAACTTCGTCGGACCGGCCTTCGACACCACGATCAACGGCATCGGCAGCACGCTGTGGCTGCTGGCCCGCCACCCGGACCAGTGGGCGATGGTCCGCGACGACCCCACGCTCATCCCCGCGGCCTTCAACGAGGCGCTCCGCCTGGAGTCGCCGATCCAGATCTGGGGACGGGCCTGCCGCGACGGCGCCGAGGTCGGCGGCGTGGCGATCCCGCCGGGAAGCCGCATCGCCCTCCTCCTGGGGTCGGCCAACCGTGACGAACGGCACTACCCCGACCCCGACGTGTACCGCCTGGAGCGCAACCCCAAGGACCACGTGGCCTTCGGCCAGGGCATCCACACCTGCCTGGGCGCCTCCCTCGCCCGGGCTGAGGCCCAGGCGCTGATCGGCGCGGTGACACACCAGGTCCGAACCCTGGAGTGCGGTGAGCCCAGCCGGGAACCGCGCAACACCACCCGCGGGCTGACCCGCCTGCCCATGTCGCTGCGCTGACGGGTCCCGCCTCTGGTCAGGCGGACGGCGCACCCAACTCCCGGGCGAACCAGGTCCGCATGCGGCCGGGGGCGGTCACGCTCCGGCCGAAGCGGGCCGCGGCCGAGGCCACCGTCCGGGGCGGGCCCGGGGCCGCCCCGGCCAGCAGGTCGTTCCAGAAGACCGCCCACCCGCCGGACAGCGCCCGGCCGACGCCAGGCGCCGTCAGGAGTCGCCCGACGGCGGCGATCGCCCTCGGCTTCGTCAGCAGGGTGGCGTGGACGGGAGCGGTGATCGAGGCGTAGGGGGCGTAGGTGGCGCTGAGGAACCGCCGGTAGCGGAGGGCTGCATCGCCGGGGCCGGCCAGCACCGCATCGGCCGCCGCCCGGCCGCTGCCCATGGCCTGGGCGATGCCTTCCCCCTGGAGCGGGTTGACGAGGCCGGCGGCGTCGCCGGCCAGGAGCACCCGGCCCCGGCCGGGGATCGTGCCGACCATGCCCATCTTCAACCACCCGCCGAGGCGCCCGCGCCGCCAGGCGTCGGCCGGCACGTCGGACTGGAGAACGTCGAGTCGGCGCAGGTGGCGGACGAAGGCGCCGAACTGTTGGGCGGCCGCGCCGCTGGCGCCCCGGTCGGACAGCATCCCGAGCCCGAGCCCGATGTTGGCCCGACCGTCGACGCCGGGGAACAGCCAGCCGTAGCCGGGAAAGCCCCGCCGGGCCTGCGCTTCCCACAAGGCGATGTGCGGCAAATCCACCGGGTCGTCGACGTAGGCCCGCAGAGCGAAGCCCCACAACACACGGGCGGGGTCGACGAGACCGGCGACGTCGGCCACCCGGCTCGTGGCGCCGTCGGCGCCGATGACGACGTCGGCCCGGACCCGGCCCCCGGTGGACAGCTCGAATCCGTCGAGTTCACCGTCCCGCCAGAGAGGCTCCCCGGCCCGTCCGACGAAGACCGCCGCGCCGGCGTCCTCGGCGGCGGCTTGCAGCGTCTCGTCGAACACGGCGCGGGGGGCGGCGAAGCCGTGGCCGGGATAGGTGAGGCCGGGGCGGCAGGGCAGCCGCACCCGCCCCCCGGTCGGTCCAACGACGATCATGTCGCCGACCGGCCGGGATCCGGGGACCTTGACGCCGAGCTCGTCGAGCAGCTGCACGCCCCGGGGCCCGACGAGGTCACCGCAGGCCTTGTCGCGGGGAAACCGGGCCTTGTCGACCAGCGCCACCCGGGCGCCGCCGCGGGCCAGGACCGTGGCGGCCACGCTGCCGGCCGGCCCGGACCCGACCACGGCAACGTCGAAGCGCTCGGCGCCCATCCCACCCCCCTTCGCGGACGGCCTACTGTACGGAGGTGCCGAGGGCAGGAACGGCCAGGGCAGAGACGGCTCCCCCGCCGGCGCCTCCCCGTCACCCCCGGTTCGCCCAGGAGCTCTTCACCGGCCTGCCGGCCCGCTACGACCTGCTGGCCGAGGTGCTCTCCTTCGGCCAGAACGGCCGGTGGCGCCGCGCCATGGTCGATCGGGTGATTTCGGCCGCGCCCTCGCTGGTCCTCGATGTCGCCACCGGTACGGCCGGCGTGGCGCTCCAGCTCGCTCGACGTTCCCCGGGGCAGGTCGTCGGCCTCGACCTGACCGAGGCGATGCTCCGGCGCGGTCAGGAGAACGTGGGGCGGGCCGGCGCCGGAGATCGGATCCATCTCGTGGCCGGGTCCGCCGATCAGCTCCCGTTCCCCGACGAGGCGTTCGACGCCCTCACCTTCACGTACCTCCTGCGCTACGTGGCGGATCCCGCCGCCACCCTGTCCGAGCTGGCCCGGGTGGTGAAGCCGGGCGGGCCGGTGGCCAGCCTCGAGTTCCACGTGCCACCCAATCGCTTCTGGCGCTCGTCGTGGTGGCTCTACACCCGCACCGTGCTGCCGGCGGCGGGCCGGCTCGGCGGACGGCCGTGGTTCGAGGTCGGTCGGTTCCTGGGCCCGAACATCTCCGAGCACTACCGGCGCTACCCCCGGTCGTGGACGGTCGACGCCTGGCGGGCGGCGGGGTTCGTCGATGTCGGGTCGCGGGTCATGAGCCTCGGCGGTGGCCTCGTCATGTGGGGCCGGAAGGGTGGCTGAGCCCGAGCGTCGACCGGCGTTCTACGCCGCCCGCCCCGGCGGCTGGCGGGACTGGTGGACGATCCTCCATCCGCCCTACACCGCCTGGCATCTCGCCTACGTCGTGATCGGCGCCTGCCTGGCCCCTGACGTCGACGGCACCCGTCTGGCTGCCACCGTGATCGCCTTCTTCTGCGCCGTGGGGATCGCCGCCCATGCCCTCGACGAGATCCACGGTCACCCGCTGCGCACCCGCATCACCGATCGGGCCCTCTGGCTGGCGGCAGGGGCCAGCCTGGCCGCGGCCGTCGTCCTGGGCGTCGCCGGAGTGCCCAGGGTCGGGCTGGGACTGCTGATCTTCATCGTGGTGGGCCCGGTTCTGGTGCTGGGTTACAACCTCGAGCTCGTCGGCGGGCGCCTGCACTCCGACGCCGGCTTCGCCTTCTCCTGGGGGGCCTTCCCGACAGTCACCGGCTACTTCGCCCAAGCCGAGCGCGTCGACGTCGTGGCCCTCCTGGCCGGCGCCGCCACGTTCGGCCTCTCCTACGCCCAGCGGAGCCTGAGCACTCCCGCCCGCCTCCTGCGCCGCCGGGTCGTCGGAATCGACGGATCCCTGACCCTGGAGGACGGGACGGCGCGCCCTCTCGACGACAGGTTCCTCCTCGAGCCACTGGAACGAGCCCTGCGGGCCCTGTCCTGGAGCATGGTCGCCCTGGCCCTCGGCCTGGCCGCCGCCCGGCTCCTCTGACTGAGCCGACCACGCAACGTGGAGATTGTGGGCTTTTGAGCGAGATTGCGTCATGACGTACGACTTGGTCCGTTCTTGGGCTTGGTAGGCGGCGGGCGACGTGGGTCGCCGGCCGCGGAATCCCAGGAGAAAGCGGGCCGATCATGCGACTTTGTCGTTCGTTCTCCAGCCGCGCCGCGTTCGCGATCGTGCTCGGCGGTTTGAGTGTCGTGGCTTCACCGTTGCCCGGGGCCGCCTACGCCGACATGCAGAACGTGACGTTCTACAACGGCTCAGCCTTCTTCAAGGAGAGCCATCGTGACGAAGGAAAGGGCCTGGTCGGGTTATGGGACGTCGAGGTCCGGCGAGCCCTCCAGTTCAAGAACTCGTGGGGACAGATCTGCGACTACCAGGCCCGGGTGAAGATCACCCTTCCCCGCGGCACGGTCTTCGACGATCACTCGTCGTTCCATGAAGGCTGCAACGGCAACGGCGTCCCCGCCTGGTTCACCTTCCCGCAGTTCGGCGACGAGGAGAACCACGACACGTATCCGAAGGGTTCCGTGATTGAGGCCTACTGGAAGGACAACCACACCAACGGGGAGTTCCGGAAGATCGGATCCCAGAAGCTGTGACTTCGGCCCGTGTAGCGTCTGGTTCGTGCCGGGCTTTCGCGGTCAGTCGATCTGACGTGCTGTTCCCGCTTCGGTTCTCACGAGGGCTGAAGATCTTTCTTCCCTTGTTGCTGCTGGCCTACGGGTTCGGGAGCAGCGACCGGTCACTGGCAAGTTGGATCGAATCGGCGGCGTCGGTCGGCCTTCTCGTCGGGTCGGTCGGGGTTCACGAGTTCGGACACGTCATCGTTGTCCGGCGCCTCGGCCTGACCGTGACGAGCGTCACGCTCACCGCCTTCGGCGGGCTCACGCACTACGAAGGGGTGCCGCCTTCCCCGCTGTCCGAAGGGCTCGTAGCCTTCGCCGGTCCCCTGGCCAGCGCGCTGCTCGCCGGCTGTCTGCTGGTAGCTCGACTGGCCGTGGGGGGAAGCGACGGCGACGGTGGCCTGGCCAGCGTCCTGGGCTTCGGCGTCGCCATCAACGTCCTCATCGCCGTGATCAACCTCTTGCCGCTTCCGACGCTTGACGGCGGGCGGATCGTCGCCTCCCTATGGCAGGCGATCTCGCAGCGGCGGCGCTCGGCGTAGCTGAGGTCGAGCAGCTTCCGCTGAACCGGCACGATCCGAACGAGAATGATCCGGCAATTCCAGACGGGCGCGGCGCGCCGTTACGAACCGGCGTTCCTTTTCCGCTCTATCCCGGTAAACGAACGCCGGTTGCGCTGGGGACGCAAGCGTGCCGTTCTGAGCGGGGTCGTTCAGAGGGTCAGGCCAGCAGCGAGGACATCGCCGTCGCCACCTCGTGGGGGTGCAGGGCGACGACGTGTTGACCGCGGCCACGGCGGGCCAGGGCCCGGCCGGCGGCCAGCGACTCGGGGTCGAGGCTCGTGCCCAGGACGTGGAGGCGATCGACGCCTCGCAGCGACAACAGGGGGTCGGCGCCGGCGGTGGCCAGGCAGTCGCTCATCAGGACGGCGATCCGGTCGGGGGAGGTCGCCCGGCCCAGCTGTGCCGCGGCGGCGCCCAACGCCCTGGCCAGATCGGTGGTACCCAGACCCCGGAGGGCGAGCAGGTCGCCGACCAGCTCGTCGGGCAGGCGACGCTGACCCTGGCTCTGCAGCACGATCGGCCGGTCGGAGAAGGCCACGACGCTGCAGTCCGAATGCTCGCCGCCCGAGATCACGACTGCGGCGGCCGCCAGCCCGGCCATGGCCACCGCTTCGCCTTTCATGGAGCCGCTGCGGTCGACCAGCAGGCAGATGGCCCGCTGCGTCGCTCCCCACCGCCGCACGACGAAGTCCTCCGCGTGCCGGGGCCGCAACCCGCCCGTCCGGTCGAGGGTGCGGTCGAGCTCCAAGTCGCCTTCGGTGCCCCGCACCGTGGTCAACCGCCGCAGGCCCCGCCGGGCCGGGCGGCCCTGGCGGGCCATCCGGATGAACACCTTGGCCGCCACCTGCCGGGCCCTGGCCCGAAGCCGGGCGTCGGTCGCCACCGCCAGGTCGCACAGCATGGCCAGGGCGGCTTCGCTGTCGTGGCCCATCAGCTCCTCGAAGGCGTCCTCGTCCAGGCGGCCGACCTCCGGTGACACCTGGAGCAGCTCGGGATACCGCTGGGCCAGCTCCGCCCGGCTGGTGGTCCGCCGGCCCGCTTCCCGGACGGCGTCGCGGGCCTCTTCCCCTTCCAGTACCTGGGCCTGCTCGAGGCGACCCGCCGTCGACCGCTGCTGCTCAGAGGTCGACGCCGGGTCCGACGCTTTTTTTGCCGGAGGATCCGGGGGATCTCCCCCGAATGATCGTCGCTCCTCCAGGATCCGGGTCAGGAGCTCGGCGACCACGTCCTCGGGGGTCTCGGTGCGGCCTTCCTCCACTCTGATCCGCCCCGAGAAGGCGGCCAGGGCGGCGTCGAGGAGCGTGTCGAAACTGGCCTCGCCCCGCAGCTCCTCGAGCCCCCGGACGAGGAGGACCATGTCGATCGAACCCCGCACCGACGACCCGGTACGCAGCGCCTCGTGTCCCCGGGTCGCCCGGGCCAGGGCCACCGCGATCTCGGTGGGCTCGCCGGCAATGCCGGTCACCCGTTCCACGATCTGCTCTTCGCCGGCCCGGTCCTGGTACCCGAAGCGCGATGCGGCACATACGGTCGTAGATCGCCTGCCCCACGCGGGCGGTGCCGATGGCGTCGAACGGATTCATGGCGGCGATGAGCCGGAACTGCGGTGCGGCGGCGATGTGACCCACGCGGGGCACATGGATCTCGCCTTCGGCCAGGGCGGTGATCAGCACGTTGAGCGTTTCTTCGGGGACCCGGTTCAGCTCCTCGATGTAGAGCAGGCTCCCCTCCCGCAGCGCCGAGACGAGTGGCCCTTCGGTGAAGGCCTCGGGCAGGTAGCCCCGCTCCAGCACCAGCGCCGGATCGTGGGCGCCCACCAACCGGGCGGGGGTCAGCTCAGCGTTGCCTTCGACGAACTCCATGCCCCACCCGGCGGCCTGGGCAACGACGCGCAGCAGCGTCGACTTCCCCACTCCCGGAGGCCCTTCGAGGATCACATGACGGCCGGTGCGTAACGCCGTCACGAGCACTTCGGTCTGGCGGCGCAGGCCGATGATGTGCTCCTCGACGCGGGCGAGGAGGTCCGAGGCGGTCAGGGGGCCGATCCTATTCAGGGGATGGCCGTGGTGTCCTCGCAGCTGTCGGCGTCGTCGCGCCCGGCGCCGCCGTCACAGCGGTCGGAGCCGGCGCCGCCGGTGAGGCGGTCATCGCCGGCGCTGCCACAGATGCGGTCGTCGCCCCCGCCGCCGTCGATCACGTCATCACCGCCTTCGCCGTCGATGACGTCGGGGCCGCTGGTCCCCTGGATGGTGTCGGCCCCTTCCGACCCGATGATCGTGATCGGCGCCCCGAAGCAGGTGCTGCCCATCGCCTTGAAACGGGGGCTCTTGGCCAGGAAGACGTCGGACTGACCGTTGGTGTCGCCAGACACGAGGTTGGTGGCGAAGGAGGCGAACGCCACCATCAGGCCCGAGCCGTCGACCACGGGACCCAGGCTCGGACCGTCACCCTGCGGCCGCCTTCCCTCGCCCGACCGGCTGAGCCGCCGCACCACCGCCGTGGCAGTGGAAGCCACGAACACGTCGCGGATCCCGTTGGAGTCGTCGGGCACCAGGTTGGCCGCCTCGGAGGAGAACACCACCAGCGCCCCGTTGGCCGACACCATCGGGCCGAAGCTGAGCCCGTCCCCCTGGGCGCCCTGGGGCCCGACCGACAACCGGGTCGTCGTCTGCTGGTCGCGCCGGCGGAGAAACACGTCGAGAAGGCCATTGGTGTCGTCGGCTACCAGGTTGGTGGCGAACGAGGCGAAGGCCACGACCCGACCGTCGGCGCTGATCGAAGGGCTGTAGCTCCGGTTGTCGGCCTGCCCGCCGTCGGTGGCCAAGCTCACCCGGCTGACCGAGCCGGTCGGCACGTCGGCCACGAACACGTCGAGGGCGCCGTTGGTGTCATCGGGTACCAGTCGGGACGAGAACGACTCGAAGGCCACTGCCCGCCCGTCGGTGCTGATGGCCGGCCCGAAGCTCGGGCTCTCGGTCTCGGCGCCGTTCCCGCCGACGCTCAACTTCCGGGTCACCTCCGTCTCGAGGTCGCGGACGAACACGTCGCCGGTGCCATTGGTGTCGTGTGGCACCAGCGTGGCGGCGTCGGACTCGAACGCCACCCGCCGCCCGTTCCCGCTGATCGAGGCGGCCACGCTCGGCCCGTCCCCCATCGCGCCCTGGGGCCCGACGCTGGCCAGCACGGTCGCCCCGGACACCCGGTCGCGCACGAACACGTCGAGCGCCTCGTTGGCATCGCCCGGCGTGAGGTTCGACGCCGCCGACGTGAAGGCGACGTAGCGGCCGTCTCCGCTGACGGCGGGATCGAAGCTGGCGCCGTCGCCTTCGACCCCGTTGGGCGCCAGGCTCACCCGTTCGGTGCGGCGGGTCCCCCGGTCGTAGACGAACACGTCCTCCGCGCCGTTGGTGTCGCCCGCCACGAGGGCGAGGCGGCCGAGGCGAAGGCGACGAAACGACCGTCGGCGCTGATGGACGGCGTGAAGCTGGCGCCGTCGGCCTCTTTGCCGTCGACAGCCAGCGAGATCAGGTTCGGCCCTCCCCGTCCACCCCGGACAGCGGCGTGGGCCGGGGGGAGTGCCCCCACCAGCAAGCCGGCGACCACGAGTCGCCCAACCGCGAGTTTGACGCTGCTCCGGTGCGCCACAATTCCGCCCTCCTGGGGCCGCTCCCGAGGCGGCGGACGCTACTCCTCCCCAGAATGCGGTCCCAGGGCCCTATTGTGCAAATGGCACTGAATGTCCGTTTTCGGGGGACGAAAAGTTCGGGTAAGCAGGTGGAATGCCGACGACGGAGATCACCAAGGACACCTTCAACGACACCATCAACAACAACGACATCGTCCTGGTGGACTGGTGGGCCGAGTGGTGCGGTCCCTGTCGCAGCTTCGCTCCCGTCTTCGAGGAGACGTCGGGTCGGCACGCCGACATCGTCTTCGGCAAGATCGACACGGAGGCCCAGCCGGAACTGTCGGCCATGGCCGGTATCACGTCGATCCCCACGATCATGGCCTTCCGGGAGGGCATCCTGATCTTCTCCCAGCCCGGGCGCCCTTCCGGCCGCCTCGCTGGAAGAGCTCATCGGCAAGGTGCGGGAGCTCGACATGGAACAGGTCCACGCCGCCCTGGCGGCTGAAGAGCAGTCCGGGTAACGCCGAACAGGGCGGCGGCAGGGATGGACCGCACCGTTGAGCTGCGCTGGTTCTTCCGCCAGCCCCCGCTGCCGGCGGTGATCGACTGGTTCGAGAAGCGGACCGACCCGCCGGAAACCCGGACCGACCTCTACCTGGTGCTGCTCGGCACCGACGCCCTCGGCGTGAAGATCCGGGGCGGCACGACCCGCTTCGAGCTCAAACTCCGGCCGCGACCGGCCGAGCCACTCGGCCTTCCCGGTGGGACCACCGGGCACCTCGAGGAGTGGCAGCGCTGGTCGTTCCCCCGCTCGGGGCTCAGCCGCCTCGCCCCCCGGCTGGGGCTGCCCCGGTCGCGTTGGCTGGAGGTCCGCAAGCAGCGCCGCCTGACGACGGTGCCGTTCCGGGGAGACGCCGGCTGTCGGGTGGAGATCACCGCCCTCCGGACCGAGGGCCGGGAGTGGACGACCATCGGCTTCGAATCCTTCGGGCCCGAGCTCGACCTCTTCCCGGCGCTCGAGGCAGCGGCCGACACCTTCTTCGGTTCGATCGACCTTCCCGGCCCGCTCGGCGCCGATCTCTCCTGCGGGTACCCGGGGTGGCTGGCGACGCTCTGACTGGATCCGATGCGATACTGGCTCCATGCAAGGGATCCGGCGCCTCCGGTGGCTCGTGGCCCTGGTGGTACTGGGTTTCCTGATCGAGGGCGGCACCGCCGGCGCTCAGACCCCGGCGACGTCTGACGCCACCGCCTTCAACCTGCAGCCGACGGAACAGTGCCCGCAGACCGACATCGACCGGCTCCAGCGGGTGATCACCTTCGTGCGGAGCCAGTCCTGGGCCGAGCAGCCCGGCAGCAACTCCTTCCTGCTCAACCCCGACACCACCGCCTGCCGCGTGGTGCTCAAGATCAACAAGGTCAGCAGCTCGGAGGAGGCGGCGCTCGAGCGGGGCGGTGAGGGTCGGCTGGCCATCGAAAAGACGAAGGACAAGGCCGAGCCGTCACGGCTCCCGCTCATCCTCTGGGTGATCTTCGGAGGGGCCGGCGTGGTGTTCGTCTTCCGGCGCTACGGCCGGCGTTGACGGGCGCTGCGGGTCAGGGAACCCCGATCCTCGATTCGCACGAGGCGTCGGCGTCGTCGGTGCCGGGGCCGCCATCGCAGCGGTCGGACCCGTCCCCGCCGGACAGCGCGTCGTTCCCGTCCTCGCCGAAGAGCTGATCGTCGCCGGCGTCGCCCGCCAGGTTGTCGTCGGCTGCCCCGCCGAACAGGCGGTCCTCGCCGCCGCCGGCCGACAGCGAGTCGCGCCCGTCGTCGCCGGTGAGAGTGTCGTTGCCTCCGTCGCCCCGCACCACGTCGTCGCCGGTCCCGCCGTGGAGGGTGTCGTTGCCGTCGCCGCCGCAGATGACGTCGTTGCCGCCCTCGCCGGAGATCGTGTCGTCCCCGCCCAGTCCGGCGATGACGTCGTCGCCGGGAGTCCCGGTGAGCGTGTCATTGCCGGGCGTGCCGGTGATCGTGGCCGGCTGGCCGAGACAGCTGGCGGCCGCCTGCGCCGCCGGGACCGGACCGGCCATCACCGGCCAGGCGGCGACGGCCGCGGTCAGAGCCAGCCGGGCAGCTCCCGGCCGGCGGACGGCGTTGCTCGTGACCCTCCTGGCCCTCCCGAACATGCATCCCCAGATTCCCACTTCGGGAAGGCCCGGCGCGAGCCCGGCTCTCAGCAAAACCGGACAAATCTCCCGAACGACCAGGAAAGGGGCCCTTTCGGGCCCCCGGACCTGGTGTTTCGAGCTCGGGGGCAGGGACTCGAACCCCGAATGGCAGGGCCAGAACCTGCAGTGTTGCCGATTACACCACCCCCGAACGGGCGCCTCAGAGGATAGCGCGAGGGATGCCCAGTGCCTCTCTCTCAGCGACCGCGAACCGCTGCTCCAGCCGGACCAGGCGCCGGAAACCGATCACCCGGGCCACCCCCACCTGGGCCGTCTCGGTCAGCATGTGGCGGAACTCCGACAGGCCCTGGATGGGGCTGGTACGGGTCGGCGAAGTGGCGGCCTCGAGGCCCAGCTCGCCGGCGATCCCGTCGATCCGGGCGGCGTGGAACGGGTCGGAGACGAGGACGACCTCGCGGATCCCCCGCTCCTTGAGGAACCGGGCCGAGGCCGCCAGCGACTGCCACGAGGTCCGCCCCTGGACCTCCCGCAGGATCGCCTCGTCCGGCACGCCCCGGGTGTGGAGGTAGTTGGCGCTGGCCGCCGACTCGGTGAACCGGTCGCCTTCGGCCTTCCCGCCGGTCACGACGACCACCGGGGCGATCTTGCGCGGTAGAGGTCGGCGGCGTGGTCGAGGCGGGCCCGCAGCACCGCCGACGGCCGCCCGTCGTACTGGGCCGCGCCGAGCACGATCACCGCCTGCGCCGGGCGGGCGCCGTCGTGCCGGCCCGCCCGCCACACCTGGACGAACGTGACGGCGAAGTAGAGGGTCGGCAGGACGACGGCGGCGACCAGGCCCCGGCGGAGCACAGCTTCGCCGACCCGGGTCGCTCCGCCGATCCTCGTTCGCGCCGGCGGGGTCCGGGACCCCGTAGGGGCAGTATCGGCCACGCACCCTCGGTGCGGATCACGGCACCGGGAGGCGACCCCGCCGGCGCGGATACCTGCTCCGATCGGCCTCGAAGGCGGCGAACCCGCCCTGGGGACGGAGCCGGTCGAGGCGCCGACCTCGGTGAAGTCGCCGCCGACGTAGAGGTGGTGGGCGCCGACGAGCGCCACGTAGGGCCCCGGGCGGTGTTGGCCTGGGCGGTGAAGCCGGCGTCGGTGTCGCCGGTCCGGGCCTCGAAGGCGATCAGCTTCCGGTGCGGCGTCCCGTTGGGGCAGGAGACCGGCACTGCTCGAGCAGGGATCGTCCTTGTCGGGCACGCCGTGGTCGTAGTGGCCGACCAGGTAGACCCGCTCGGTGGTGGCGACGACGTCGATGGCGTCGCCGTCGACCTTGCCCACCCACACCGGCGCCGTGTCCCTCGCGATGGGGTGAAGAACTGGGCCGACCGCCCTGTCCCGCCGGTGGCGGCGACGAGCGAGGCGCCGTCGCCGGGCCAGATCGCCACCCCGAAGACCGGCCGGGGCGGTCGAGGTCCGGCTGCCAGGCGGTCGGCGCCCCGGTGGCGGCGTCGAGGGCCGACGACGCCGCCCTGGCCGCCGAAGTGGAGGAAGTCGCCGGCCACGTAGAGGGTCCGCCCGTCGCCGGAGACGGCCATGTCGTAGACGACGCCGGGCACGCCGTCCTCGGTCGGCGTGCCGGTGTGGCCGAAGAAGCGGCCGCCGGTGTTCCGGCCAGCGGGAACCCGGCCCGCACCGCACCGGTGGCGGCGTCGAGGGCGGCCACCTGGGCCGGCTGCGGGCGGCGCGGCCGGCCGTCGGCCGACGGTGAGCTGCCGGAAGCTGCCACCGATGTAGAGCGTGTCGCCGGCGAGGGCCATGGCCCGCACGCTGGAGTCGGGCTTGGGCGGTTTGAATGTCGGGACCTGGGTGGCGGTGGCGACGTCGAGGAGGGCGAGCCGGCCGGCCGGGGCCCCGCCGATGCTGGTGAACCGGCCGCCGACGTAGAGGCGCTTCCCGTCGGGCGACGCCATGGAGCGACAGGACGGCGCCGTCGGGTTGGGCGTCCCAGTCGAGGAGCTCGCCCGTCTTGCCCGTCGAGGGCGAACAGGAAGGGGCGGAGGACGCAGTGGTCGGCGGCGGCAACGGGGTGATGCCCGGCTTGCACATCGGGTCGCCGTCGCGGCTGACCGCGGCAGCGCCGCCCCGGCGAACTCGCCGGCCACGAACACCTTGTCGCCCGCCTCGGCCAGGGCCAGCACCCGGCCGGCCTTGCCGGTTCGATGGTGGAGGCGCTGGTGCCCCACGTGAGGTTGGCCTCGCTGGCGAAGTACCGGCGGCGGGACCACCGCCGGGCCGGCGGCGTCGTGGTCGGGGTCGTGCGTCGACACGGCGGAGCCGTCCGTCGCCCCGGGGGTGCCGGCGGTCCGGGACGGCCGCCAGGCCGACCAGGGGACGGTTGAGCGAGGCGGGGTGGCCGAGGCTGACGGCGTCGCCGAAGGCCAGCAGCTCACCGGAGGCGCCGGCCTGCCAGTAGCCCCCGCCCGTCGGGCTGGGCACCAGGGACGACCGACCGCGGGGCCCCGGCCGGGATCCGGCCGCTCCGGCGCCGGCCCCGTAGAAGGCGGCGTCGCCGAAGGAGAACACGCCGCCGTCGGACGCCACCAGCCAGTAGCCCGCGCCGGAGGCGTGGCGGCCATGCCGACGATGGGCTGGGCCAGCGTCAGGGCGCCGGTCGACCCGAAGAACCGGGCGTCGCCGAAGGAGAAGATCCCGCCGTCGGAGGCCACCAGCCAGTAGCCCCGCCCGACGGCGTCGCCGCCATCCCCACGATCGGCTTGTTCAGCCTCAGGCCCCCGTCGACCCGAAGAACCCGGCGTCGCCGAACGAGAAGATGCCGCCGTCCGACGCCACCAGCCAGTAGCCCCACCCGACGGGGTCGACGCCATCCCCACGATCGGCTTGTTCAGCCGGATCGCACCCGTCGAGCCGAAGAACGGGCGTCGCCGAAGGAGAAGATCCCGCCGTCCGAGGCCACCAGCCAGTAGCCCGCGCCGGACGGCGTCGGCGCCATGCCCACGATCGGCTGGTTGAGCCGGATGGCCCGGTCGAGCCGAAGAAGCGGGCCCCGCCGTAGGAGAAGATGCCACCGTCGGTGGCCACCATCCAGTAGCCCGGGCGCGCGGGAGAGCGGCGCGGGGCGGTCCGGCGGTCGCCGGCCGAGGCCGGCGCAAAGAGGGGAGCGAGCGCCGCCAGGGCGAGCACGGCGATGCGAGCGGCGCCGCCGGCGGACGACGAGCTGGGATCCGCAGCTGCAGCATCAGCTGTCGCTCCCGCAAGCGGCCCTGGTGGCACTCGGGAGCAATTACGACTTTCCTGCCGTCAAATCCCTGCTTAGGGCGAAGCGGCCCGACGCCGTCATCCCGACCAGGCCCGGGCGGCTCGGACCCGCCCCACGGCCCGCGCCCGACCCAGCAGGACGATCGAGTCGAACAGGGGCAGCCCGGCGTGGGTGCCCTCGACGGCGGCGTAGACCGCCGGCAGGCCCTTGCGGGGCTTGATCCCCAGCCTGTCGAGGACGGGCCGCAGGTCGACGCCCTCGAGGGTCCACTCGCAGGTCTCGAGGTGATCGGCCACGGCGTCCAGTATCTCGCCGACCCGCTCGGTCGTCCCGGAGCCGTTCAAACGACTCGGGCGCGATGGCGAACTCGTCGTCGGGCACGAACAGGAAACAGGCGGCGTCGGCCGCGCCGACCAGGGTCGTGGCCCGCTCCTGGGCGAGGGCCATGGCCCGGCGAAGACGTCGCGCGTCGAGGCGCTCCCCGTAGCGCGGCCGGCCGAAGGGCAGGCCCCGCGCGGCGAGCTCGGCGACGGGCAGCGCCCGGATGTACTCGCCGTTCATCCAGTTGAGCTTGTCGTAGTCGAAGAACGCCGGCGACGGCGCCACCCGGTCGAGGTCGAAGGCGGCCGCCATCTCGTCGAGTGGACAGCGATCTCCCGGCTCGCCCGTCCTCGTCGGCCGGGAGGGAGAACCCGAGGAGGCCGAGGTAGTTCCGCGAGCGCCTCGGGCAGGTAGCCCTGGTCGGCGAAGTCCTCCAGGGCCACGGCGCCGTGGCGCTTCGACAGCTTGGCCCGGTCGGCGCCGACGAGCAGGGGCAGGTGGGCGAACACGCGGCCGGCCCGGCGAGCCGAGCGCCTCCCGCAGCGCCAGCACCCGGTGGGTGGTGTCGAGGAGGTCCTCGCCCCGGATGACGTGGGTGATGCCCATGTCGGCGTCGTCGACGGCGTTGGCCAGGAAGAAGACCGGCGCGCCGGAGGAGCGGACGATGACGAAGTCGGGGATCGTGGTCCACTCGCACCGCCACCTCGCCCCGGATGGCGTCGTCGAACGGCTGACGCCCTCGTCCGGGGTCCGGAACCGGACCGAGCGGGGCCGTCCCTCGGCCGCCCGCGCCGCCCGCTCCGTCGGCCGTCAGGTCCCGGCAGTGGCCGTCGTAGCCGGGGTCGGCGGGCCCGGTCGCCTTGCGGGCCTCGTAGCGGGCGGTGATCTCCTCCTCGGTGCAGTAGCACTCGTAGGCGGCGCCCGAGCCAGGAGCTGCTGCGGCCGCCTCGAGGTAGCGGTCGAAGCGGGCCGTCTGGCGGTAGGGGCCCTCGTCCCAGTCGAGGCCCAGCCACCGCAGCGTCGTCTGGATGCCCTCGGTCCACTCCTGCCGGGACCGCTCCAGGTCGGTGTCCTCGATGCGCAGGACGAAGGTGCCGCCGACGTGGCGGGCGTAGAGCCAGTTGAACAGCGCCGTCCGGGCCGCCGCCGACGTGGAGGAAGCCGGTCGGGGACGGGCGCGAACCGGACCCGGACGCCGGGACATCCGGCCACGGTCACCTCGAGGCCGCTCGACGCCCAGCAGGTGCCGCCACTCGCCCAGGCCGGGCCCGCATGTCGTCGATGCGGCTGGCGGACGCACCGCCTCGGGGATCGCCTCGACCAGCGCCCGCCGGCGGGAGTAGTCGTGGGCGATGCCGGCGGCGGCCAACCGGCGCCACTCGACCAGCTCGGCGGGGGCTCGCCCGAGCCATCCGAAGAGGCCTGAAGCCGAGCTCCAGGTCGCCCCGGACCGGGCGCCCGTCCGAACAGGGCGGCCCGGCGCATGGCCAATTCGGCGGCCGACGGTCTCGGCGTCGTGGACCGTCTCCGGGCGCCACGACCGTCAGCCGGCCCGGAACCGCTCGGCCAGCGTCAGGGCGTAGCCCCTGTCGGGCCCGGGGCTGCCGAACAGCACGCCCTTGCCGCCGGCCGACGGCCGCGGGTGAGTCGCCGGGCCGGACCGCCCGCCATCCGGCCGGCGGGCGGAATGGCGCACCGAACGGCGGGGCGCGTCCTCGGGACGGGTAGGGACGTAGGGATCGACGGCCATGTGACAAGGAACGCTACCCGGCCGGCGGCTTCCGTCCGGACGCGTCTCGGCGGCGAGCAGGCCGTAGACGATCGAGTCGGACAGGGCCGCCCACGACGCCTCGATGATGTTCTCCGAGACGCCGATGGTGCTCCACGACCGCTCCCCGTCGGCCGAGTCGAGCAGCACCCGGGTGACCGCGCCCGTCCCCTTGTGGGTGTCGAGGACCCGGACCTTGTAGTCGGTCAGGTGGATGCCGGCCAGCGCCGGGTGGGCCTGGCCGATCGCCTGGCGCAGGGCCTGGTCGAGAGCGTTGACCGGGCCGTTGCCCTCGGCGGTGGCGATGATCCGCTCGCCCCGGGTCTCGAGCTTGATGGTGGCCTCGGTGGTGACCGCGCCGTCGGCCTGCTTCTCCATGATCACCCGGAAGCTCTCCAGGGTGAAGAAGCTCCTGCTGCCAGCCGGCGGCGGTGCGCAGCAGCAGCTCGAAGGAGGCGTCGGCCACCTCGAAGTGGTAGCCGGCGTGCTCCAGCGTCTTCAGCGGCTCGAGCACGTCGGTGACCGTGGCGTCGGAGAGGTCGAGGCCGAGCTCCCTGGCCCGCATGGCCACGGTCGACCGGCCGGCCAGCTCGGAGACCACGAAGCGGGTCAGGTTGCCGATGGCGTCGGGCGCGACGTGCTCGTAGGCGTCGCGAGCCCGGGAGATGGCGCTGGTGTGGAGCCCGGCCTTGTGGGCGAAGGCGCTGGTGCCCACGTAGGGCGACTGGGGGTCGAGCGTGAGGTTGACCAGCTCGGCGATGTGGTGGGAGACGGGGGTCAGCAGCTCCAGCCGGTCCCGGGGCACCGTCTCGATCCCCATCTTCAGCGTGAGGTTGGGGATGATCGACGTCAGGTTGGCGTTGCCCGTCCGCTCGCCGTAGCCGTTGATGCAGCCCTGGATCTGGACGACGCCCTGACGGACGGCGGCCAGGGCGTTGGCCACCGCGCAGCCGGTGTCGTTGTGGAAGTGGCCGCCGAGCCCGGCGTCGGGCAGCGCGGCCCGGACCTCGCCCACGGTCTGCTCCACCTCGTGGGGCAGGGTGCCGCCGTTGGTGTCGCACAGCACGAGCCGGGCGGCGCCGGCCTCGTGGGCGGCCCGCAGCACGCGGAGGGCGAACTCGGGGTTGTGGCGGTAGCCGTCGAAGAAGTGCTCGGCGTCGAGGAACACCTCGAGCGCCGGCGTTGCGGAGGAACTCGACCGAGTCGCCGACCATGGCGACGGCCTCGTCGAGGGTCGTCCGCAGCGCCTCGGTCACGTGGTAGTCCCACGACTTGGCCACGATGCAGACCACCGGGGTGCCGGCCTTGACCAGGTTGCGGAGCACCTCGTCGTCGTCGGCCTTCACGCCGGCCCGGCGGGTCGACCCGAAGGCCACCAGCTGCGAGTGCTCCAGGCGCAGCTCGGCCGGCGCCCGGCGGAAGAACTCCTCGTCCTTCGGGTTGGCCCCGGGCCAGCCGCCCTCGATGTAGTCGACGCCGAGGTGGTCGAGCTGCTCGGCCACCTTCAGCTTGTCGGCGACGGTGAGGGAGATCCCCTCCCGCTGCGACCCGTCCCGCAGCGTCGTGTCGAAGATCTCGACCCGCTCGGGCCAGGACGTGGTCTCTATTGGGCACCGGACATGTTCGAGCCACCCCTTGTACGTCTCGACCTCGCCCCGGATGGTGGCGAAGTACATCTCCTGGATCTTGCGGGTCACCTCACCCGGTTCCCCGATGACACGGTCGTCGACCGCCCGGATCGGCACGACCTCGGCGGCCGTGCCGGTCAGGAACGCCTCGTCGGCGATGTAGAGGTCGCTGCGGAGGATGTTCTCCTCCACCACCTCGTACCCGAGATCACGGGCGATGACCATGATCGAGTCGCGGGTGATCCCGTCGAGTGCCCCCGCCGCCAGCGGGGGCGTGATAATTCGCCCGCCCTTGACGACGAAGATGTTCTCGCCGGTGCACTCCGACACGTAGCCCTGCGTGTTCAGGAGGATGGCCTCGTCGTAACCCGCCTTGAGGGCTTCGACCTTGGCCAGGCTGGAGTTGACGTACAAGCCGGTCACCTTGGCGGCCGGCGGGATCATGTTCGGGTCCTGGCGGCGCCAGGAGGAGATCTTGCATGCGCACGCCGTGCTTGATGCCCTCCTCGCCGAGGTAGGTGCCCCAGGGCCACACGGCGATCGAGACGTTGACCGTGCACGGCAGCGGGTTGAGGCCCATCTCGCCGTAGCCGAGGTAGATCAGCGGCCGGATGTAGCAGGCCTCGATGTTGTTGACCCGGACGGTCTCCTTGGTCGCCTCGACGAGCTGCTCGACGGAGAAGGGGCTCTCGATCATCAGCATCTTGGCCGACAGCAAGAGGCGGCGGATGTGGTCGGTCAGCCGGAAGACGGCCGGGCCCTGCGGCGTGTGAGTAGGCGCGGATGCCCTCGAAGACGCCGGAGCCGTAGTGCAGCGTGTGGGTGAGGACGTGGATCTTGGCGTCGTCCCAGTCGACCAGCTCGCCGTCCATCCAGATCTTGTCGACCTTCTGAATGGGCATCCTGCTATGCCTCCTGGATCGAGTGCCTCAGGGGAGGCAGGTGAAGCTCCCGAATGTGCTCGGCGACCAGATCGCCGACCTCTGTTGTCGAGTGTCGCATCGTGGCGGCCGTCGTGCCGCCCAGCTTGGACAGTACGGCCCCTACCGCCCCTTCGATCCGATCGGCCGCCTCGTCCTCGCCGAGGAAGCGGGCCATCATCCCGGCCGACAGCACGGCCGCCAGCGGGTTGGCCCGGCCGGTCCCGGCGATGTCGGGCGCCGAGCCGTGGACGGGCTCGAAGACGCTCGGCCGCTCCCGGGGCGGGTTGAGGTTGCCGGAGGCGGCCAGGCCCATGCCGCCGGCCACCGCCGCCCCCAGGTCGGTGAGGATGTCCCCGAAGAGGTTGTCGGTGACGATGACGTCGAAGCGCTCCGGGCTCTCCACCATGTAAAGGCAGGCGGCGTCGACGTGGACGTAGCCCGTCTCGACGTCGGGGAACTCCCCGGCCACCTCGTTGAACGTCCGCTGCCACAGGTCGCCGGCGAAGGTCAGCACGTTGGTCTTGTGGCACAGCGTCAGGTGCTGGCGGTGACGCGTTTGCGCCAGCTCGAAGGCGTAACGGATGCAACGCTCGGCCCCGAGGCGGGTGTTGACCGAGCCCTGGGTGGCGATCTCGCTGGCCGTCCCCTTGCGGAGGAATCCGCCCTCTCCGGCGTAGGCCCCTTCGGTGTTCTCCCGGATGACGACCATGTCGATGTCGTCGGGCCCCTTCCCGGCCAGCGGCGTGGGCGCGCCGGGAAGGAGGCGGACGGGCCGGAGGTTCACGTAGAGATCGAACTCGAAGCGGAGGCGTAGGAGCAGCCCCCGCTCGAGGACGCCGGGAGGGACATCGGGGGTGCCGACGGCGCCGAGCAGGATGGCGTCGAGGCCGGCCAGCTCGTCGAGCGACGGAGTCGGGCAGCACCTCGCCCGTCCGCAGGTAGCGGGCGCCGCCGAGGTCGTAGTCGACCGCGTCGAGGGCGACGCCGGCCGCGTCCAGGGCCTTGCGGGCCTCGGCGATGACCTCGGGGCCGATGCCGTCCCCGGCCAGGATGCCGATCTGGTGGGTCAAGGAGTCTCCTCAGCAATGAAAAACCGCCCACCGAGGTGGACGGTCAGAGGCGAACGCCGGCGGGGGCGGCGTTCGCTAGGTAATGACGACTACGACAAGCTGCGGCGACATAGTTGGACTGAGGGTGACAGCCTGACCACTGGCCTGTCAAGGCGAGCCACGTCACGGAGCACGCCCGGAGCCCGACGCAGCGCGCCGCTTATCTCAATAGGCCCGGCCCTATGTGTCAAATCGACACCGGATGCCAAAGGTGTCACGGCGGCAATGCGAACACCTGGTGCCAACGCCAGAAACCCTTGGTGGGTAACGAAGAGTTCCCTTCGGAAAATTTTTTGGGAACAGAAAAATTCCTCGACATTCCAGGCATAAAATTCCTGCCCGCTGGAGAGAAGACGTGCTGTGTCAACGGGCTCTTACAAATCCGGCTCTTCGCCGGCAGTCCCGAGCCGTGACACACGTAACGGACAACATGCCTAGAAAGGCGGATAGGCACATGCGCGACTTCACCGACGAAGAGCTGGAGATCACGGAGCTTCCGGAGCGCGAGGAGATGCTGCTTGGCATCGACGTGTTCCTCGACCTGTTCGGGGGAGTCGGCCTCGGATCCGGCGGCGTCGATCTCTAGCAACGCGGTGACCAGAGGAGCGGGGCGGCCGGCGGCTGCCCCGCTCCTTCCATGCTTCGGGTAGGGAGCGGGCAGCCGGATGACCGCCGTCGCGACGCTCGAATCGGTTGAACCGGGCCCGCCCGGGCGGCGAAGACGCCCCGCGGCTGGCGCCGGGTGTCGAGCTCCTCGGGCCGTACCGGGACTCCGGCCTCCGGACTCCCCCCTACCTCGTGCGGCGGGCGGGCCGGATCCTCCAGGTCTCCCGCCTTCTCCACGAGGTCGCCGCAGCCGCCGACGGCGCCCGGACCGTGGACGAGATCGCGGCCGTCGCCAGCATCGAGCTCGACCGGCCGCTCACCGCCGACAACATCCGGCTTCTGGTCCGGAACAAGCTCGCGCCGGCCGGCATCCTGACGATCGGCCCTCCCGGTCCGTCCGCCCCGGCGGCGACGGCTGCCCCGCCGCCGGAGGACACCCGCCTCCTGGCATTGCGGTTCCGGCGCGCCCTGGTGTCATCGCAGCAGATGAACGGGATGGCGCGGCTGCTCGGCGGGCTGTTTCGGCCCCCGATGGTGGCCGGCGTCCTCGCCGGGGTGGCGGCGCTCGACGTCTGGCTCTTCGGAGTCCATGGCGTGGGGGATGCGGTCGAAGCGGTCACCCGGACGCCTGGCGCTGCTGTTCCTCGCCGTCGTGCTCTTGGCGCTCTCCGGGGTCTTCCACGAGCTCGGCCATGCCGCCGCCTGCCGCTACTCAGGGGGCCGCCCCGGGGCGGCCGGCGTCGGCCTCTACCTCTGCTGGCCCGTCTTCTACACCAATGTCACCGACGCCTACCGGCTCGACCGGCGGGGCCGGAT
This sequence comes from uncultured Actinomycetes bacterium, assembly GCA_963723985.1. GTDB lineage: Bacteria > Actinomycetota > Acidimicrobiia > IMCC26256 > BP-133 > BP-133. The sequence goes on along the minus strand of CAVRTC010000002.1, from coordinate 33,993 downwards.
CCGGACCGATCTGGGCGGGCTCTACTTCAACGCCATCGTCGTCCTGGTGCTTGGGGCCGCCTACGGCGTGACCGGTTACGAGCCGCTGCTGGCGATGGTCGCCCTCGAGCACGTCGCCATGGTCCACCAGCTCATCCCCTGGCTCCGCCTCGACGGCTACTACATCGTCAGCGACCTCACCGGGGTGCCCGACATCCTGAGCCGGGTGCGCCCGGCGCTCGTCAGCCTCATCCCCGGACGGCCCACCCATCCCGACGTCGCCGCCCTGCGCCCGAGGGCGCGGCGGCTCCTCTACGCCTACGTCGTCTCCATCTTCGTGTTTCTCGTGGCCGTGGTCGTTCCCGCGCTCCTCATGCTGCCCCGGACGCTGCCGCGCACCTGGGCGGCCATGGGCCCCCACCTCGACGCCATGGCGGCAGCGGCGGGCCAGTGGGACACCGTCATGGTGGTCGCCCGGGCTCTGGCGGTGAGCATGCTCGCACTTCCCACCGTTGGACTGGCCCTCATGCTCGGGTTGGTCGGTCGGCGGCTGGCCCGTCGGGGAGCCGGTCTCGCCCGTCGCCTTGGTCGGGCCGTTCGGGCGCCATCCAGACGGCGGGCGGGCCACTGGCTCCGCTCGTCCGGCTTCACCATCGTGCCCGGCGACCAGATCCCCGGCGGCGGCTCGGTCGACTACCTCGGCTTCGGGCGGAGCGGCGAAGTCGTGCTGTTCGGCACGGCCATCGCACGGCCGGCCGCTGACGTCGCCGCCGGCCTCCAGGTGGCTGCCACCGAGCTCGGCTTGGTGGGGCGGGTCAGCCTCGTTCTGTTGACGTCGCCGGACGCAGTGGCGCGAATCGTCACAAAACTGAAAAAACACCGCGAATAGGCACGAGTGCCAGAAAGTCGTACAATATGGATTGCTAGAGAGCCGACCCCTCGGGATCGGTCTCTCGGCTGGGGAAGCAAGCAAGAGTGGCTGGCACAAGCCGGCCGAGGCTGGGGAGCCTTTTGCTGTGGTCCGGGGGAGGCAGGTACTTCTCCCAAGCGTGCGGCTGGGGAGCCATGCAGTGACCACAACACGGTCTGCCCTCGCGCCATCGGCCCGGATGCCCTCGCCGCCACTCCCATGGAGAGAGGTACGCCGATGATGCGGACGAGGCTCATGCAGGGTGTGCTCGGGTTCACGGCCCTGACCCTGCTCGTGGGGAGCTTCAAGGTCATGCAGTCGAAGCCGAAGCCCCCGGCTCCAACGACCGTCACGGTCAGTCGCGGGGTCGTGCTGGCCAGCGTCAACGCCACCGGCAACGTCACCGTCTCCGACCAACTCGCCCTGGACTTCCCCGTCGGCGGCAAGGTCGTCGACATCTTCGTGAGCGAGGGCGAGCGGGTGGTGGCCGGCCAGCCCCTCGCCTCCATCGACGACGTCCCGGCCCGGGCGACGGTCAACCAGGCCCGAGCCGACCTCGACGCCGCCCAGGACCGGGTCCGCCAGCTGCTCGAGGGGTCGACCCCCATGGAACAGGAGCAGAACAACGCCAACATCGACGCCGCCCGCGCCGGTCTCGGCAAGGCCGGCGACGCAGTGAGCCGGGCCCAGGACGCCCTCAAGACGGGCACCGCCACCCGCCAGAACGTGGTCGACGACGCCCGGCGCAACCTCGGCAACGCCCGGGCCGCCGCCGAACAGCACGCCAAGGACCTGCAGCTCGACATCGACCAGATCTCGCAGCGCCTCTCCGAGCACGAGGACCAGCTCGAGGTCCACCAGGCCAAGTACGACTTCGACGAACAGCAGGCGGAGACCGCCCGCCAGGCCGAGCTCGAGACGCTGCGCCGCATCGACACCCAGCGGGCGATCCTGGCCGACATCGAGCAGCGCATGCGGGAGAAGAACTGCAGCACCGCCGGGGCGCAGCAGCAGCCCGGCGGCGGGAGCACGACCAACACCACCGGCACTGGCGGCTCGGCATCGACGGCCAATGCCGCCAACCCCCTCGTACTGAGCGCCGCCGCCAAGCAGAACGGCACCACCTCCAGCACGACCAAGGACACGACCAAGGACAAGGGCAAGGGCAAGAACACCGACAAGGAGTGCGACCGGCTGGCCGCACAGCACGACCAGGTGGAGCTCGACCTGCGCCACGACGACGACCTGCTCGGCGTGATCCGCCAGGACCGCAACCGCTATGAGGGCTACGTGCGCGACGACGCCGAGCAGCTGATCCAGGACGAACAGACCGTCGAGCAGGACCGCCGCGACCTCGCCGACGCCAAGGAAGCCCTCCGCGCCGGCACGATCGACGACCAGAAGCGGATCAACGACGCCGAGGACCAGCTCAACCGGGGCCTCGACGACCAGAGGACGGGCGACCTGACCGACAAGCAGGCGGTGGAGGCCGCCCGCAACGACGTCGACTCCGCCGAGGCGGAGGTCGCCCAGCAGGTGGCGGCCAAGGGCGTCCAGGAGGAGCGGCCGAAGAACAACGCCGAGGTGGCGGCGGCCCAGTCCGACGCCGACGCCAAGCGGGCGGTGCTCGACGACGCTCAGCGCCAGCTCGACGAGACCACGCTGGTGGCGCCGGCCGACGGGACGGTGGCGGTCATCGGCGGGCGGATCGGTGAGGAGGTTCCGGGAGGCGGGTCGAACCGGGGCGGCTTCGACGCCAGCGCCCAGAGCCGGCCGCCCAACGCCCAGGCGCCGGGCTCGGTGTCGAGCCGGGCGGGCGGCTTCGTGACCCTGACCGACCTCGGCACCACCGAGGTGAAGGCCCGGTTCAGCGAGGCCGACACCGCCAAGATCAACGCCGGCCAGGCGGCCAAGGTCGAGTTCGAGTCGCTCGGCCAGCAGCTGACGGCCCGGGTGATCCGCATCGACCCGATCGAGACCGTGGTTGCGAACGTCGTCACTTACACTGTGACGCTGTTGCTGGACAAGAAGCTGGAGGAACTGAAGCCCGGTATGACGGGGAACGTCGACGTGATCATCGCCCAGAAGCAGGACGTCCTGCGGCTGCCGGTCACGGCCGTCAACCCCCGCAACGGCCGGGCGACGGTCCAGGTCCTCAAGGCCGACGGCGAGCTGGAAACCCGCCAGGTCACCACCGGGCTGAAGGGCGACGACGACATCGAGATCACCAGCGGGCTCGGTGACGGCGACAAGGTCGTGGTGGCGGCGGCCGGTGGTGCGAACCGGCAGGCACAGGGAGGCTGAGCCCAGTGCCCCCGGCCGTCGACACCGAGTTCCCCGTCCTGCTCCTCAACGACGTCCACAAGGTCTACAACCCCGGGCCGTTGCAGGTGCACGTGCTCAAGGGCGTGTCGTTGTCGGTGCAGCGGGGCGACTACGTGGCGATCATGGGCCACTCCGGCAGCGGCAAGAGCACCATGCTCAACATCCTCGGTTGCCTCGACATCCCGACGGCGGGCAGCTACCTCATCGACGGCGTCGACGTCAGCTCGCTGTCGGAGGGCGAGCTGGCCGACATCCGCAACCAGCACCTGGGATTCGTCTTCCAGAGCTTCAACCTGGTGCGTCGCACCAGCGCCCTGGCCAACGTGGAGCTGCCCCTGGTCTACGCCGGGGTCCCCCGGTCGGAGCGCCGGCGCCGGGCCCACACCGCCCTCGACCTGGTGGGCCTCGCCGACCGGACGACTCACATGCCGAGCGAGCTGTCCGGCGGCCAGCAGCAGCGAGCGGCCATCGCCCGGGCCATCGTCACCGGCCCGTCGATCATCCTGGCCGACGAGCCGACGGGGAACCTCGACTCCCACTCGACCGAGGAGGTCCTCCAGATCTTCGGCCGGCTCAACGCCGCCGGACGGACGATCATCATCATCACCCACGAGGACAACGTGGCCGCCCACGCCAAGCGGATCGTCGTCCTGGAGGACGGGCGCATCGGAGAGGACCGCAGGACCGCGCCGCTCGCCGGGGATCCGCCCGGCCTGGTCGATCTCGCCTCGCTGGAGAGCACAGAGGAGATTTCGCTGGAAGACACCGGTACGTCGCCCGAGGTCGTCCCAGAGGGCCCGGGGGTGTCCCCCGGAGTTGCCGTGTGACGCTCGACAGCCTGCGGGTGGCCCTGCGGGGCATCATGGCCAACCGCATGCGGTCGGCGCTCACGATGCTGGGCATCCTCATCGGCACGGCGGCCGTCATCCTGCTGGTGGCGGTGGGCACCGGCATCTCGAACCAGGTGCAGGAGCAGATCCGCAACCTGGGGACGAACGCCATCTACATCCTTCCGGAGCGCAACCAGGGCGGCCAGGACCGGGGCGGGACGAACGCCCGGCGGATCCGTCTGACGAAGGCCGACGTGAAAGCGCTCTCTGATCCGACGCGGGCGCCGCACATCGATATGGTCGCCCCGACCGTCGGGGCCACCGGCACCGTCACCTGGAGCGGCACCACCTATGCCCTGCAGAACTTCGTCGGCGGCTCACCGGAGTTCGGCGAGATCCGGAACACCCCGGTCGAGCGGGGCCGCTTCCTGACCGAGGAGGACGTCGACTCCCACGCCAAGGTGGCGGTGATCGGCCACACGGTGGTCGACAAGCTGATGGGTCCGGGGGTGGACCCCATCGGCCAGCAGGTGGAGTTCAACGGGGTGCGGTTCCGGATCGTCGGCCTGCAGACCAAGAAGGGGTCGAACGGGTTCCAGGACCAGGACGACTTCATGTTCGCCCCCATCACGACGGTGATCGACAACATCGTCGGGAACGTCGACTCCTACAACATCATCGCCGCCCGGGCGATCGACAAGGACTTCCTGCCCCAGGCCATGGCCGAGATCAACGAGATCCTGCGCCAGACCCACCAGCTGAAAGCCGACGACCCACCCGACTTCATCGTGTTCAACGCCGAGGCCCTGCTGGCCGCGGGCAAGGCGGCCGCCAAACAGTTCCAGCTCCTGCTGGGCGTGGTGGCGGCCATCTCCCTGCTCATCGGCGGGATCGGCGTCATGAACATCATGCTGGTGACGGTCACCGAGCGGACCCGCGAGATCGGGATCCGCAAGGCACTGGGGGCGCAGCGGACCGACATCATCACCCAGTTCCTGGCCGAGGCCATGCTGCTGGCCAGCCTCGGGGGAATCATCGGCGTCCTCCTCGGCGTCGGTATCGGCTCCCTCGAAAGCGCCACGATGCAACCGGTCGTCTCCCCCGGGTCGGTGGTCATGTCGTTCGGCGTGTCCGTCCTCATCGGGATCTTCTTCGGCGCCTATCCGGCCAGCCGGGCGGCGTCGCTGACCCCGATGGAAGCCCTCCGCTACGAATAGCCCGTCCTCAGATCCGATCCGGAGACCATCATGGAAACCACGCACACCGAGACCCAGGGCGGCGCCGCCGCCGGCAAGTCGTTCGACCTCGACGCCATGGGGCTGGGCCCGCCGAAAAAGGTCCGCCGGCGGGGCAAGATCGACCGGTGGACCCGCATCCTGGTGGTGGCGGTGATTCTCCTGCTGGTCTTCAACATCGGCGTGCGGCTGGGGCACGCGTCGCGACCGAAGGCCGCCACGCCGGGCGCCGGAGCCGGCGCGCCGGGCGGCGGCGCTGCAGGGGCGGGCGGCAACGGGGCGGGCGCGGCCAAGCCGGCGGCGTCGGGCACCGTGAAGGTCGTCGACGGCAACACGATCTACGTGAGCCAGTCCGATGGCACGACGAAGAAGGTCGTGGCCAACGATTCGACCCGGTTCACCCGGACCGTGCCCGCTGGTCTGCGCGACATGCAGCCCGGAGACCGCGTCACCGTCGAAGGGCCGGCGCAGCCGGACGGGACGGTCTCGGCCGTCCGGGTCGAGGGCCAGGCGAGCACGCTGCAGCAGCCCTGAGCGTCATTGCCGGGGGGAACCTTGGGGCAGGTAGCCTGCGACCCAATGGAAGAGACACACCTATCCCCCCAGGCTCACCAGCGGCTGGTCGAGGAGCTGGAGCTGCGGACGGGCGTCCGGCGGCGTGAGATCTCGGAGTGGATCGAGCGGGCCCGCGAGCACGGCGACATCCGGGAGAACGCCGACTACGACGCGGCCAAGACCGAGCAGGGCCACAACGAAGCCCGGGTGCGGCAGCTGGAAGCCATCCTCAAGACGGCCGTGGTGGTGGAGTCGGCCGCCGCCGACAAGGTCGCGGCCGGCACGGTGGTCGAGGTGAGGATGGAGGGCGACGACGAGACGTCGACCTACCTGGTGGGCTCGATCGAGGAGAAGGGCCGCGGCTACGACGTCATCTCCCCCGGCTCCCCGCTCGGCCGGGCCCTGGTGGGCCACCTCCCCGGCGAGAAGGTGATCTACGAGGCACCCGGGGGTCGCTTCGAGGTCGAGATCCTCTCCGTCCGTCCTGCCGACTAGGACGCCGCCGGCCGCTACGAGGGGATCTGGCCCCGCGAGCGGAGCTCGTTGCGCACCACGCGGGCCAGGGCGCCCGGGTCGTCGCCCCGTTCGAGGGCGGCGGTCACGGTCTCGGCCAGGTCGTCGGGAAGGCTCTCGGTCAGCTCCCGGAGGAACTCCACGAGCTCCTCGTCGGACAGCGGCGGGAAGGCGGCGCCGCCGGCGCGGGGACGGGGAGGCTTCCGAGGCATGCCCTCCATTCTGGCCGAACTCCGGCGCAACGCGGCTTCGGCGTGGGCACCCAAAGTGCCCACGCCGGAGCGTGACTGCCGCGCCGCCGGTCGAGAACTACCCGGCGGCCACCGGGACGTCGAGCACGGCCACCGAGGTGATCGGCTTGGCCGGCGGGTTGTCGCCCAGGGAACCCACGAACTGCTTGGTGGAGAAGCTGAAGATTCCGCCGTCTTCGCCGACCATGAGGTAGCCGTCGCCGTAGCGGACCATGCCCGTGACGGGCCGGTTGAGCTTGACCTCTCCCATCGAGCCCTTGAAGGGGGCGTCGAAGGCGAAGATGCCGCCGTCCGAGGCCACCAGCCAGTAGCCGGCGCCGTCACCGTCGGGCACGAGGGACTGCACCGGCTTGTTGAGCGTCTTGCCGCCCATCGAGCCCTTGAAGGCGGCGTCGCCGAAGCTGAAGATTCCGCCGTCGGAGCCCACCATGTAGTAGCCGTTGCCCGAGGCCGTGGCGATCGAGTCGAGCACCGCGCCGTTCAGCTTGGTGTCACGCATGTCGCCGTGGAAGGCGGCGTCACCGAAGGGGATGACCCGGCCGAGGCTGGTGAAGATCCAGTAGCCGTTGCCGCTCTTGGTGGAGGACAGACTCGTGATGACCTCGGCGGCCGACGGGCGGAGCAGCGACTTGTCGACGTTGCCCAGGGTCTTGGCGTCCCCCTTGGCGTAGACGGTGCCGGCATCGTCGACGATCCAGTACCCGCTGCCGGTGGGCGTGGGCTCGAGGTCGACGGCCGAGGCGCCGGTCGCCAGGCTGGCGTCGCCGTACGCATTCGCAGCGCCAAAGTTGTAGACCCGGCCGTCGGTGCCGACCATCCAGTACCCAGACCGGCTCGGGACCTGCACCGAACCGGTCGTGGTGCTGGTCACCTGCGGAGCCGTGGGCTCCGTGGGCGGGACCGGCGGGGTGAGGTCGACGATCTGGTCGAGCCGGGCCAGCTTGTAGTTGTGGTCCTCGTTTCCGCCGCCGCCCGAGACGCCCTGCCGGTTGGTCTTGTCCTGGCAGAGGAACATGCCGGCGGGGAAGGTGGCTCCGAAGTTGCCGATGGCGGCTTCGATGGCGTCGCTCTCGTGGCAGTTGTCGGCCCCGGTCCCGGCCGTCAGGTTGAACGTGCCGAGGTAGGCGTTGTTGGCGGCCCGGTCATAGACGGCGAACGAGGCGTCGGTGGCGGCCGGCGCGGCACCGTCGAACGTCGAGGCCACGAGGTAGCCCGCCCCGGCGCCGGTCCGGACGAGAGCCAAGCCCTGGGTCTTGGGCATGAGGTTCCCCGGGGCCGGGCTGTCGACCGGCGTTCCGCTGGTGGGGTCGGTAGGCTCGGCGCCGAACTTCCAGATGCCCTTGTCCCGCTCCGACACGTAGAGGGTCTTCAGCTCGTCGTCGACGACACAGCCGCCGAGGGGCGAGGCGTCGGCGGCACTGACGTCCCAGGGGGTCGTCTGGCCACCCCGCACGAGCTTGATGTCGATCTTGCCGGCGTTGTCGATGAGCTCGAACTGCTCCATCTGGCCCGAGTTGGCGAACACGAAGGCGTAGGTCGTGTTCGAGACCGGGCTCTGGTACATGCACACGCCGCTGAACTGGCCACCGCCCGACGGCCAGTCTGGCGCCGGGATGCCGGCCGGGTTGGCGCTCTTGTCGGTCAGCTTGGGGTTCGGGGTGGCCGGCTCGATCAAGTAGAAGCGGATCTTGCCGCTGCCGACGACGGCGGCGACGTCACCGATCAGCGTGGTACCGACCGAGACGTTGGGGCGGACGTCGACCGCGGTGGCGCTCCCGGCGGCGGGGGACGCGACCCCGGCCTGGGCTACGACGGCGCCCGTCTTTATGTCGTAGGTCACCAGCTTGCTGTCGTTGGCCCCGAGGATCAGCGACTTCGCGGCGTCCTGGGGGTTGACCCAGATGGCCGGGTCAGCGGCCGCCGCGCCAGCGGTGGTGGCCGTCTCGACCAGCGCGCCGGTGGAGGCAGGGGGCGAGGCGGCCGAGGCGGAGTGGAGGAAGGGGGCGGCGGCCACCACGAGCACGAGCCCGAGCGCGGCGCCGATGAACCGGCGGGACGACGCCGGGTTCGTCTGCGGGTGAGTGGTGGCGGGCATGGTGGTGTTCCTCCTGGGGAGGGGTCGCACGTGGGGACTTCGTGCTGTTTTGCTGCCTTCGCATTCGCCGTCCGTCGGGCGACACCTTGCGCGCTCCGACCCCCGGAACGGAGGTTCGGGGCGAGTCGTCCTGTTCGCGCCTCTCACGTTCCGCCAACGTTTGGTTGATGGTTACCGTCGGTCAAGGTGGAGGCCGGCCGAGTGCGGCGCCGGGGAGCCCCCTAGCGGCGGTGCGCTTTCCAGTACCGCTCGAGGTCGTCTCGGACGCCCTCGGCGGGTAGTCGGCGGGTGGCGACCTCGACGATCGGGAGGCGGTGCCGGGCGTTCCCCTTGAGGAGGACGGCGACGTCCCGGCCCGTCCGCTTGTCCACCATGCTCCGCCCGAGATGACGAGACCGTAGGACGACACGCCGGCGGCACAGGCCAGCACAAACCAGGCGGCCCCCCGGCTCAGGTTCGAAGCCCGATAGACGGGCCCGGGCTCATCCCCCACGGGGTCAGCTCACGACGAGCTCAGCCGGCTTGTGGGCCGGATGCAGCTGGCAGTAGACGCGGAACGTCCCGGCCTTGTCGGCCTCGAAGTTCACCGTGGTCGTCTTGCCCTGGTCGACGACCTCGGAGACCTTGAACTCGTCGATGCTGAACCCGTGCTGCTTGTCGTTGGCCGTGTTGGTGACCTTGACCTCGACCTTGCGGCCCTCGTGGGCCGTGAGCTTGGTCGGGGTGAAGCCGCTGCCACCCTCCACCGGCCCGTCGTCGATGCTCAGGCGGTCGGTCTTCTCCGACCCACACCCGGCCAACAGGGTCGCGACGGCCAGAGCCAGGCCTGCGACCACGTGACGTCTGCTCCTCATGTTTCCCCCTTCTCCGGTCGGGTGCTCGCCGCGACAGTACCGGCGCATCGTCACGCGCCATGAGTCATCGGTACCATCCGGCCGTCCGCGACTCCGTCACCGTCCACATCAAGGCGCCGGCCGAGGGGATCTGGCCCTTGGTCAGCGACGTGACCAACACGAAGCGGTTCGCCGCCGAGACGTTCGACGCCGAGTGGCTCGACGGGGCCACCGACCCGGCGGTGGGCGTGCGGTTCCGGGGGCACGTGAAACGCAACGGCTGGGGGCCGACCTACTGGTCGGTGTGCACGATCGACGCCTGCGAGCCCGGCCGGGAGTTCGCCTTCTCCGTCGGGGTTGCCGGCCGCCCGCTGAACCGGTGGCGCTATGTCTTCGAACCGAATGGCGACGGCACCGACGTGACCGAATCCTTCGAGCTGGCCGACCTCCTGCCCCTCCGCCTCTACTGGGCGCTGCTCGGTTGGGCCCGCCGGAAGACCAACGTCGAGAACATGCGCGCCACGCTGGAGCGGATCAAGGCGGCGGCCGAAGCCGGCTGAACCGGCTCCGGCGCCACCCGCGTTCGGGTTCGGTCTAGTTGGCCACCAGGCGGAGATGGGCGCCGGTGGGGTCAGCGACCATGGCGATCCGCCCGTAGGGAGTGTCGTGCGGCGGCGTGACCACCGCGCCGCCGAGCTCGGTCGTGGTCTTGACCGCGGCGTCGGTGTCCACGACCGCCAGGTAGACGGCCCAGTGGGCCGGGACGCCCTCGGGGAGGAAACCGCTGGAGTCCATGATCCCGGCCAGCGCCGCCTCGCCCTCTCCGAGGGTCGTGTAGCGGAACTCGGGGGTGTCGCTCATGGTCTTGGCGTCCCAGCCGAAGACGTCCTTGTAGAACTGGACCGAGGCGTCGTAGTTCCGGGTGTGGAGCTCGAACCAGGCCGGAGCGCCGGGCTCGGCCAGGACGCCCATCCCCTTGTGGGTACCGGGCTGCCACAGCCCGATGGCGGCGCCACCGGCATCGGTGACGACCGCCATGCTGCCGAAGTCGCCCACCGCCATGGCCGGCACGATCACCCCGGCGCCGTGGGCGGTGGCGGCGGCGATGGTCGCCTCGGCGTTCTCCACCGCCAGGTAGACGTTCCAGCAGTCGGGGACGCCGGCCGTGCCGTCGTTGCGCATCCCGCCGGCCACGAGGCTGTCGCCCTTCGAGAAGTTGAAGTAGCCGCCGAACTCCTCGTTGGGCTCCTCCGCCGTCCAGCCCATCAGCTCGCCGTAGAAACCACGGCTCTTGTCGGGATCGGAGGTGAAGAGGTCAATCCACACAGGGGCGCCGATGGGGGCAGATTCACGCTTGGGCACGGCATTCTCCTTCTCTCCGGAGGTCGTCACCGCTTCCGACGCTCCGGAGAGTCGGAACTCATCGGTGGCCGCTCAGTCGGTCTGGGGCAGGCCGGCGCCGTCGGTGGCGGCCGCCGTGGTCGGGAAGCGGTCGGAGAACTGCTTGGTGATGGCGCCGGCCAGAGTGCTGGCCAGCATGGGCATGTGGCCGGCGGCCACCCGGAGCTTCTCGAACCCGGTGCCGTCGCCGGATGAAGAAATCAGGAAAGCCGGCCAAGGTTCATCCGCGACAGCCCACGGCTCCGCAGACACCTGCCCGCCCGTTTTCCGACAAATCGGACAAAGTCGGAGGATTGCCGCGAACGGTGTCGAATCTCTTGTTCGGACGGTCGGTCATTCGCGACGCCGGTCGCGCCCGTCCTGGGGACATGTGGTGGAGGGCGCGGTGAACAAGTCGGGTCGACGACGGGCAACGGTGGTGGTGGCGGCATGTCTGGCCACCCTATGCGCCAGCGCAACCTGGGTGCCGGTACAGGCGGCGCCCGGAGACCTCGATCCGCAATTCGGCAACGCCGGGCGGGTGATCACGGATCTGGGCGGCGCGGAGGCCGCTCTGGATGCGGCGCTGCAGCCCGACGGCAAGCTGGTGGTCGTTGGGACCAGCGGGACCGGTGATTTCGCCCTGGTCCGATATGACACCCGCGGTGTCCTCGACCCGGCCTTCGGAAACGCCGGAAGCGTTCTCACCGATTTCGGCGGCACGGAGGTGGCGCTCGCCACCGTCGTCCAGCCGGACGGGAAGCTGGTCGTGGCCGGGCGCCGCGAAGGATCCGGAAGGGGCGCCGTCCTCGCCCGTTACAACGCCAACGGCGCGCTCGACCCGGGCTTCGGGGCGGGCGGCAAGGTCATGGGGCACACCCTCCTGGCCGACGCCGCCATCAACGGCCTGGTCCTCGAGCCGGATGGCAAGATCGTCGCCGCCGGCAGAGCGCCGAGCGCCACGAGCTCGGACGACAACGCCCTGTTCCGCTTCGACTCCCGAGGCAGGCTCGATCCCGGCTTCGGGGCCGGCGGACGGGCCATCACCGACTTGAACAACCGCAGCGACGAGGCTTTCGCCGTCGTTCGCCAGCCTGACGGCAAGCTGGTGACCGCCGGCCGCAGCGACGCCCGAGGCACGTCCGACTTCGCCCTGTTGCGCTATCTCAACACCGGGGAACTGGACCGGACCTTCGGCACGGGTGGTGCGGCCCTCAGCGACTTCAACGGCGGAACCGACGAGGCCTTTGCCCTGGTGCTCCGGCCCGACGGAACGTTCGTCGCCGCCGGGCGCGCCCAGGCACGGCGCACCGACGGGACTCTCGGTTCGGGCGACTTCGCCCTGGCCGGCTACGACCGCCGGGGGGTTCTCGATCCGAGCTTCGGCCTGCGCACCACCACCTTCTCCGACGGCGAAGACGCTGCCTACGCGCTGGTACTGCAGCCCGACGGAAAGCTCGTCGCCGCTGGTCCAGCCGACGCAGCCGTGTGTCTCATCTGCCTCAATCCGAGGGACTTCGCCTTGTTCCGGGTCGACGGGACCGGCCAGCCGGACACCGGTTTCGGGTCCAACGGACGCCTGAGGACCGATATCGGTGGCGACGTCGATGAGGCCTATGCGCTCGTCCTCCAACCCGACGGGAAAGCGGTTGCTGCCGGACTGTCGATCACGTCGAATGGCGGCACGACCCGGAACGTTGACGTGGCCCTGGCGCGCTACGACCTCGGCCCGTTCGCGGTGGCCCGAGCCGACCTGGCGATGTCGCAGACGGTGTCGGCCTACACGGTTCCCGTCGGCACCAACGTGACCTTCACCGCCACGGTGACCAACCGTGGCCCCGAACAACTGTCCTTCACGGTGCCGCGACAGGCTTCCAGGCGCCCTGACCTTCGTTTCGGCCCCCGACGGGCAGTGTGATACACCGCCCGTGGGAGCGTCAGGAACTGTTTCCTGCACGCTTCCCATCCTCAAGCCGGGATCGACCGCCAGAGTGAGGGTGGTCGCAAGGGCACAGGTTCGCGGGCATCCGACGAACACCATGGTGGTGGAACCGGCCGTGCCTGCTCAAGACCCCCAGCCGGCCAACGACTCCGCGGCCATTACGGTCGAGATCGTCCCGCGCTGAGCTCCGGCCTTCAGCCGTCCGGTGGTTTGCCCCAACCACCGCCGCCGGGGGTGAGCATCCGCAGAACGTCGCCCGCTCGGAGTTGAACAGTGCACTTGTCAGGCAGCGCCTGGGTATTCGCTTCGTCTCCCGCCGGCAAGAGCCAGTTCTCTCCCGGCTCCCCGGGCCCTCCACCTCCGAGACCCCACGGGCGACTCATCCGCCGCTCTGTGATCAGGCTGATCGTGCAGTCTTCGAGGACTTCAAGGTCGCGTTCGATGCCGTCGCCGCCGGGCGCCAGCCCTCTTCCGCCGCTTTCCCGACGAAGCCGATACCGGCGGACCCGGAGCGGATAGGCGCGCTCCAAGGCCTCGATCGGCGTATTTTTCGTATTTGTCATGCCGGTGTGGACGCCGCTCATCCCGGGCCTGGACGGGCGGGCGCCCTGACCGCCGGCGATTGTCTCGTAGTAGACCCAGCCGTTGCCGCCGACGAGAAGGTTGTTCATCGTGCCCTGGCCGGCGGCGGTCACCCGGTCGGGGCAGGCCTGGGCCAAAGCCCCGAAGCACACGTCGGCCACACGCTGGCTGACCTCGACGTTGCCGGCGCCGACGGCGGCCGGCGGGCGGGCGGCCACCAGCGTCCCCGGCGGGGCCACGATCGAGACGGGGCGCATGGCGCCGCCGTTGGCCGGGATTGTCGGGTCGGTGGCCGACCGCAGCGTGAAGGAGACTGCGCTGATGGTCACCGCCTCGACGGCGTTGACGTTGCCGGGCCGCTGCTCGTCGGTGCCGGTGAAGTCGAAGGTGGCGGTCTCGCCGGCGATGGTGAGCGTGAGGACGATGCGGGCCGGCCGGCGGTGGTCGGGCCCGGCGCCGGTCGAGTCGAGCGTGTCGTCGAAGGTCCAGCGTCCGTCGGGCAGGGCGGTCAGCGCGGCGCGCATGCGGCGCTCGCCGTAGGCCACGATTTCGTCGAGCGGTTCGTGGGCCAGATCGCGGAGCCGTTCGATACCGACCTGGTTCGCTCCCCGCTGAGCGTCGAGGTCGCCGCGGCGTTCGGCGCCGGTGCGGGAGTTGGCGAACAGTAGGGCTTCCACTTCCGGCGTGAGGAGGACGGGCGGGATACGCAGCCCCTCCTGATACACCTCAGTGGCCTCGGGTGGGATCGAGCCGGGGGCCATCCCGCCGACGTCGGAATGGTGGGCCCGGTTGGCGGCCCAGCCGACGAGTAGGCCGTCGTCAGTGAAGCAGGGGGCGACGAGCGTGATGTCGTTGAGGTGCGTCCCGCCGGCGAACGGGTCGTTGAGCACGATCTGGTCGCCGGATCGCACCCGGTCACCCAGGGCGTCGATGGCCGCCTGCACCGAGGCCGGCATCGAGCCCAGGTGCACGGGAATGTGCTCGGCCTGGGCCAGCAGCTCCCCGGCGGGCGTGAACAGCGCGGCGGAGCAGTCGGCCCGTTCCTTGATGTTGGGCGAGTAGGCGGCGCGGCGCAGTACCGCGCCCATCTCGTCGGCCACCCCGGTGAGGCGGGAGATGAGGACCTGCAGGGAGGCGGGGTCCAGCGCCATGCGTCAGTCCATTACCGCTTTGGGAACACCATCGGCGTCGAGGACCGGCGGCGGATGAATGTCGAAGGCGTCAGCCAGTCGGACGAAGAGGTTGAACAGCGCTCCCACGTAGACCGCTTCGGCGATCTGCTCGTCGGTCCAGCCGGCCTGACGGAGCCCCTCCACCTGCTCGTCGGTGATGCGGTAGGCGTGGAGGGTGAGCGTCCCGACGAAGTCCAGCAGAAGCCGCTCGGCGTCGCTGACCGGAAGGTCGTCGAGCTGGCCGTCCCGCAGCGCCTGACCCACCTCGTTGAATTCCTCGCCCTGCAACTGCAGGAGCCACGCATGGACCGACAGTCAGTAATGGCAGCGGTTGAGGGCCGAGACGTACGAGGCGATCATCTCGTGCTGAGCTCGGCTCAGGGCGCCGTCGCTGAAGTGCAGCATCGACGCCTTGCTGATACCGGCCAGAAAGTCGGGCCGGAGGCTCATGGTCTTGAGGATGTCCGGCACCATGCCCCCCGGGAACACCTGACGAGCGCGGTCGTAGAGCGCGGCCAGCTCGCCAGTGGCGCCGTCCTCGTCGATCCATCGGATTCGGGCCATCAGTCGTCCTCCGTTCTCGTGATCACCCAGGCCCCGGCTGGACCCGGCCCGGCCGTCCATCCTTCGGGAATCCATACGGTGCAATCGATCTCGGCCGCCACCGCCGGACCCACCAGCCGCTCCCGCTGTGGAGCGGGCAGGTCAACTGGTTCGAGCGCCGCCGGTTGACGGGCTCGGGCCCGGAGCGCCACGACCTCGATAAAGGCACCGGATCGGGCATAGCCGTTACGGCGCCGGTGCTCGTCGGGAAAGGCGTCGACGGACTCCACCGTGAGCTCATGGCTTTGCCCTTGGTAGCGGCAGTCGAGGGCGTAGACGACCTCCACCTCCCCGCCTCTGCCCACCGCCGAGCGTGCCTCGTCACCCAGGGCTCGCCGGGCGTCGTCGAGCCCGGTGTGCTCGGCCGGATCGGGCCAGGAGCGAACGAGCTCCCGCTGGCGGGGCGAGCACAACAGGCCCACGGCGGAGAACACGCCGGCCCGGGGAGGCACGACGACTGCCGGCATTCCGAGAGCGTCGGCCAGCGCGCAGGCGTGGAGCGGGCCGGCGCCCCCGAAGGCCACGAGAGCCAGAGCCCGGGGATCAACGCCGCGTTCCACGGTGACGGCCCGTACCGCCTGTTCCATGGCGGCATCGACCACGGCGACAACCCCACGCGCCTCGACACCAGCCTGTTCGAGCGCGGTGGCCGCCGCGGCGCGGTCCAGCTTCCCGAGGCCGGGGAAGGCGGCGTCGGCTGGAATCCGCCCGAGCACCAGGTCGGCGTCGGTCACGGTCGGCGCCGTCCCGCCCCGCCCGTAACAGGCCGGCCCCGGATCGGCACCGGCGCTCTCCGGGCCGACCACCAGTGCCCCTCCCGGATCGAGGCGGGCGATGGAACCGCCGCCCGCGCCGATGGTGTGAATGTCGAGCGCCGGCAGGCGAACGGGGAAGCCTCCCACCTCCCGGCCCGGCGCCGGTTCGGGCACACCACCCCGCACGAGGCACACATCGGTGCTGGTGCCGCCCATGTCGAAGGTGACGGCGTCGGGATAACCGCAGGCGGCGGCCAGCGCCGCTCCGGCCCGCACTCCGCCAGCCGGACCGGAGAGGAGCAGTGCCGCAGGCAGGCCGGCACCTTCGCGGGCGGGCACCAGACCGCCGCCCGAGGTCATGACCAGCGCCTCGTCGGCCAACCCCTCGAGGCCCTCCAGATAGGGGCGGCAGACCGGCCGCAGATAGGCGTTCACCACGGTGGTCACCGTCCGCTCATACTCCCGGAACTCCGGCGACACCTCCGACGAGAGCGATACGTCGACGCCCTGTTCCTCCAGTGCGGCCGCCACCACCCGTTCGTGAGCTGGATTGAGGTCGGCGTGCAGGAGGCATACCGCCGCCGCCCGTACGTCATCCGGGAGCTGACCGTCGCCCTTGAGCGCACTGGGTGCGCCGAAGCGCGACAGTCGGAGCTGGAGCGGGACGGCGGCGATCTCGTTGCCCTGCGCATCGAGGCGACCGGCGACTTCGAAGCGCAGATCGCGCGGCACCAGCGGTTCCGGGCGGTCGGCCCAGATGTCGTAGAGGGACGGGCGGTCCTGGCGGCCGATCTCGATCACGTCGGCGAAGCCCTCCGTCGTGACCAGCGCCACCTTGGCCCCGCGCCGCTCCAGCAGGGCGTTGGTTGCAACCGTCGTACCGTGGGCCAGCAGGGCCGGTCGGGACTCGTCTCCGAGGGCTGACAGCCCTTCCCGCAATGCCCGGCCGGGGTCGTCCGGCGTCGACAGCACCTTCACGATTCGCCCGTCCGCCGTCACCAGATCGGTGAACGTTCCGCCCGTGTCGGCGCCGACGGCCCGCCCGGCCACGGCCGCCTTCAGTCGGCGATGGCCGCCTGGGCCACCACGTGGGTCGGGTGCAACCGCACCAGGAGCTCGCCGGGCACGGCGTTACGCCGCCCGTAGGCTTCGGCGTTCTCCGCCCCCATGTAGCGGCCGCCGATGCGGGTCCCCCACACCAGCAGCTCATCGGGGTCTTCGCTGATGTCGACCTTCCCCTCCACGATCACGAACGAGAAGGGCGGGCGCTCGTCGTCGACGCAGAGGCAGACCCGCGGGTCCCGCCGGATCGTTCGCCCCTTCAACGTGTCGGCCCCGGTGGTGAAGACGAGGCTGCCGTCGTCGTCGACGTCGAACCAGATCGGGGCGACGTGGGGTCGCCCGTCCTTTCGAACCGTGGCCAGCTTCCCGGTGCGGGGCGGCTCAGCGGTAAGAAACGCCTTCCACTCCACCTCGGTCATCACGTGCATGCCGGCAGTCTGTCACCCGGCAGCTCGGTGCCTAGCCCGGCACGGCGCTCGAGGTCCCGAGCGGCGGCCAGCACCGGCGCCGCCAGCTGGCGCCCGGGCTGCCGGCCGAGGCGGTTGATGGGGCCGCTGACGCCGAGGGCGGCGTGCACCCGGCCACCCGAGTCGAGGACGGGAGCGCTGACACTGCATACCCCGTCCTCCCGCTCAGCCACGCTGGCGGCCCACCCCCGGCGGCGGATCGTCTCCAGCTCCACCGGGTCAACGGTCGGGTAGGGGCCCGCCGCACCGTCGGAGGCGAACGCCAGCAGCACCTTTCCCCCCGATCCCCGGTCGATGGGCAGCACCGCCCCGATCGGCACCGTGTCGCGCAGCCCCGCCGGCCGCTCCGAGGCGGCCACGCAGAAACGGCTGTCGCCGTCACGCACGAACAGCTGGGCCGACTCGCCGGTCTCGTCGCGCAGGGCTTCCAGCACCGGACGGGCCGCCTCCACCAGGCCCAGGTCGGCCTGTACCGCCCCGGCCCAGCCCAGCAGCCGCAGGCCGAGCCGGTAGCGGCCGGCGGCGTCCCGCCCCACCAGGCGGTGGGCCTCGAGGGCCCCCGCCAGGCGGTGGGCCGTCGGACGCGACAGGCCGGTCGCCTCGACCAGCCCGGCCAGGGACAACGGGCCCTCCTCGGCCAAAGCGGCCAAGATGGTCACCGACTTGTCGAGGACCCCCACGTTCGTGGTTATAATGTCCACATAGCAATATTGCCGTCTCAACATGTGAGACGCAAGCAGGAGCCGGGAGCACCGAGATGTCGAAGACCCTGTCGGAGAAGGTGTGGGACGCCCACGTTGTCCGCCACGAAGAAGGCGAGCCCGATCTCCTCTACATCGATCTCCATCTGGTCCACGAGGTCACGTCGCCACAGGCGTTCGACGGGCTGCGGATGGCCGGCCGGAAGGTGCGGCGCCCCGACCTCACCCTGGCCACGATGGACCACAACGTCCCGACGCAGAACATCGACCAGCCGGTGGCCGACCAGGTGTCGGCCCGGCAGATGGAGGCGCTGGCCCGCAACTGCGCCGAGTTCGGCGTCCGCCTCTATCCGATGGGCGACCCCAGCCAGGGCATCGTCCATGTCATCGGCCCCCAGCTCGGCCTCACCCAGCCGGGCCTGACGATCGTCTGCGGCGACAGCCATACGTCCACCCACGGCGCCTTCGGTGCGCTGGCTTTCGGGATCGGCACCAGCGAGGTGGAGCACGTGCTGGCCACCCAGACGCTCCCCCAGCGCCGCCCGGGCACGATGGCCATCACCGTCGACGGCGACCTGCCGCCCGGTGTCACGGCCAAGGACATCATCCTCGGCATCATCGGCCGAATCGGCACCAGCGGCGGTGTCGGCTCGGTCATCGAGTACCGGGGCTCGGCCATCCGCGCTCTCTCGATGGAAGGCCGCATGACGGTGTGCAACATGTCGATCGAGGCCGGGGCCCGGGCGGGGTTGATCGCCCCCGACGACACGACGTTCGCCTACCTCGAAGGCCGGCCCCACGCGCCGAAGGGGGCGGACTGGGAAGCCGCCCTCGATGGCTGGCGCGCCCTCACCACCGACGACGGCGCCGCCTTCGACAAGGAGATCGTCATCGACGCCGCCGAACTGCGGCCCTACGTCAGCTGGGGCACCAACCCCGGCCAGGTCGTCGGCCTCGACGAGGCCGTGCCGGAACCCGCCTCCTTCGCCGAGCCGGCCGCCCGCGACGCCGCCACCCGGGCGTTGCACTACATGGGCCTGTCCGCCGGCACCGCCATCCGCGACATCGCCGTCGACACCGTGTTCCTCGGCTCCTGCACCAACGGTCGCCTCGAAGACCTGCGGGCGGCGGCCGATGTGCTGCGGGGCCGTCACGTCGCCGAGGGCGTGCGGGCGCTGGTGGTTCCGGGCTCCATGCAGGTGAAGGCGGCGGCCGAGGTCGAAGGCCTCGACGCAGTGTTCCGGGCGGCGGGGTTCGAATGGCGCGAGGCCGGCTGCTCGATGTGTCTGGGCATGAACCCCGACACGCTCTCCCCCGGCGAGCGCTGCGCCTCAACATCGAACCGCAACTTCGAGGGACGCCAGGGCCCGGGCGGGCGGACGCACCTCGTGTCCCCCGCTGTGGCCGCCGCCACCGCCGTCGCCGGCCGCTTCTCTGCCCCAACCGATCTCGGGCCGGCCGATCTCTAGTCCGCCCACAGCCAGGAGCCAGCCGCCATGGAACCCGTACGCCAGGTCACCGGCCGGGCCGTCCCCCTCGACCGGGCCGACGTCGACACCGACCAGATCATCCCCGCCTCCTGGCTCAAGCGCATCGAGCGGACGGGCTTCGGTGAAGGGCTCTTCTCGGCCTGGCGGGCCGATCCCGGCTTCGTCCTCAACCAGGCCCAGTACGGCGGCGCCCGGGTGCTGATCGCCGGGCCGAACTTCGGATCCGGGTCGTCGCGAGAGCATGCCGCCTGGGCCCTGCAGGACTACGGGTTCGCGGCCGTGATCTCTCCCCGCTTCGCCGACATCTTCCGGGGCAACTCGCTCAAGATCGGCCTGCTGCCGGTGGAATTGCCCGCCGAGACGGTGCAGCAACTGATGGCCGCGGTCACCGCCGATCCGGCCATCGAGATGACCATCGATCTCGAGACCCGCACGGTGTCCGCCCCGGCGGCGGCGGTTGAGGCGACCTTCGAGCTCGACGACTTCACCCGCTACCGGCTGATGAACGGCCTCGACGACATCGGCCTGACACTCCAGCACTCGGACCGGATCGCCGCCTTCGAGGCCCGCCGTCCGGCCCACCTTCCGTCGGTCGGCTCGGCTCCAGCCGGGCTTTCCGTGACTGAGGCCTAGACTCCTCGGCCATGGTTCATTTGTTGCGCAGGGTCGTCCGCCTCGGGCTGCTCGCCGGTGTCGGCGTTGGGATCGTGAAGGCAGTTCGGGGTCGGAAAGCCGCCGACCCGTGGGCGGACTCCTGGGTTTCGACCGGCATACCGGGCGCGACCCGCCCGTCCCCGGCCCCGGTGGCCGCCGCTCCGAAGCCGCCGGCTCCGGCCACAACCGCCACGGCCACGCTGGCCACTCCCCCACCGGCCAGCCCGAAGCCGCCCGCACCGGCCAAGGCCAAGTCCACCCGCACGGGTCCCGCCCGCAAGTCACCGACCGGCAAGGCCGAGGAACCTCCTGGCGACCGGCTGTGGGTCCCGGCCAACGACGGTGTCTGCCCCCCGACACACCCCGTCAAGGCGAAGCTCTCGAGCAAGATCTTCCACACGCCGTCGGGCCTGAACTACAACCGCACGAAGGCCGACCGCTGCTACCCCGACGAGGCCTCCGCCCAGGCCGATGGGCTCCGTCCTGCCCAGCGCTGAGTGGCCCGCGCTTGACGGATCGGGAGTCTTGCCTCACGATCAACGGGATGATGTCTCTTCTCGCGACCTCCGGACTCCTGCTTATGTAGGGCGAGCGCCCCGATATCGGCGCTCGTCTGCAGCCTCCTGCCCTCCCGGCAGGGGGTTTTTTATTTGCTTTGAAAGGACATGACATGCCGCCTCAACCGACGAACCCCCAGAAGATGCCTTTCGAGAAGTACCGCCCGTTCCTTCCCCTCGTGCTCGAGGACCGCACGTGGCCGAACAAGCGGATCGAGAAGGCCCCCCTGTGGTGCTCCGTCGACCTCCGGGACGGCAACCAGGCCCTGATCGAGCCGATGGACCCCGTCCGGAAGCGGCGCATGTTCGAGACCGTGGTGAAGATGGGCTTCAAGGAGATCGAGGTCGGCTTCCCCTCGGCCAGCCAACCCGACTTCGACTTCGTCCGCCAGCTGGTCGAGGAGGACCTCATCCCGGAGGACGTCACGATCCAGGTCCTCACCCAGTGCCGCCCCGAGCTCATCGAGCGGACCTACGAGAGCATCAAGGGCTGCCGCCGGGCCATCGTGCACTTCTACAACTCGACGTCGATCCTCCAGCGGCGCGTCGTGTTCGGCCTCGAGAAGGCCGGCATCACCCAGATCGCCGTCGACGCAGCCAAGCTCTGCCGCAAGCTCGAACAGACCATGGGCGACTCCGTGATCCTCTACGAGTACAGCCCCGAGAGCTTCACCGGCACCGAGATCGACTACGCCATCGAGGTCTGCGCCGCCGTCACCGACGCCATCGAGCCGACCGACGAACGCAAGCTGATTCTCAACCTGCCGGCCACGGTGGAGATGTACACACCCAACATCTACGGCGACGTCATCGAGTACTTCCACCGCAACGTGCCCAACCGGGACAAGATCGTCCTGTCGCTGCACCCCCATAACGACCGGGGCTGCGCCGTGGCCGCCGCCGAGTTCGGCGTCATGGCCGGCGCCGACCGGGTCGAGGGGACGCTGTTCGGCAACGGCGAACGGACCGGCAACGTCGACGTCGTCACCATCGCCATGAACCTCTTCAGCCAAGGCGTCGATCCCGAGCTCGACATCACCGACATCGACGCCCTGCGCCGGGTGGCCGAGTACTGCAACCGCCTGCCCGTCCACCCCCGCCACCCCTACGTCGGCGACCTCGTCTACACCGCCTTCTCCGGTAGTCACCAGGACGCCATCAAGAAGGGCTTCGACGCCCTCGGGAGCGACTACGACGTCTGGGAGGTCCCCTACCTCCCCATCGACCCGAAGCACACCGGCCGCAGCTACGAGGCCGTGATCCGGGTCAACAGCCAATCGGGCAAGGGCGGTGTGGCCTACATCATGAAGGCGGAGCACGGCTTCGACCTTCCCCGCCGGCTCCAGATCGAGTTCTCCCGGACGATCCAAACGATCACCGAGGACACCGGCACGGAGATCTCGCCCGTCCGCATGTGGGAGGCCTTCGAGAGCGAGTACTTCCACTTCCCGGTGGACGGGTCGGTCGAGCTGATCGCCCACGAGACGACGACGGGTTCCAGCGGCGCCACCGTCACGGCCCAGCTCACCGTCGACGGAGAGCACCGCACCGTCATCGGCCAGGGCAACGGGCCCATCGACGCCTTCGTCGCCGCTCTCCAGGCCGATCTCGGGATCGACATCGACGTCGTCGACTACTCCGAGCACGCCGTGGGCACCGGGTCGGATGCCAGCGCCATCGCCTACGTGGAGACGACCTCGGGCGACGGCTCCGTCCTGTGGGGCATCGGCCGCCACGAGAGCATCCTCACCGCCTCGCTCCGGGCCATCGTCAGCGCCGTCAACCGCCGACGCCGCGGCGAGCGGGTCATCGAGCCACATCGCCCTTACTAGTGCCCCAGGCGGCTCGGGCGGCTTCGGGCCGCCTCAGTCGAGTTCGATCGCCTTGGCGTCGAGGATCCCGGGCTGACCCCGGAGGTCCTCGACGACCTCGGTGCTGATGGGCGAGTCGGTGGCCAGCACCATCAGGGCGTGCTCACCGCTTGGACCCCGACCCAGCGCCATGTCGGAGATGTTCACACCGGCCCGGCCGAGGGTCGTACCGACCGCGCCGATCATCCCCGGCCGGTCGTCGTTGCGGACGACCAGCATGTACCGCGACGGCGGAACGTCGACGAGATGGTCGTCGATGCCGACGATGCGGGGCTGCTCGCTCCGGCCGGACAGGGTTCCCGCCACGTGCACCAGCCGGTCACCGATCCGGCCCCGCACCGAGATCAGATTCACGAAGTCGCGCGACGACGACGTCTTGATCTCCCGCACCACCACGCCCCGCTCCTCGGCCAGCTGCGGCGCGTTCACGAAGCTGACCGGTTCGGCCGACACCGGGGTGAACAGCCCCTTCAGCACTGAGAGCCCGAGGATCCGGCAGTCGTAATCGGCCACCTGGCCTTCGAACGACAGCTCCAGCGTCTCCACCACGCCGCCGGCCAGCCCGCTGAACAGCCGGCCGAGCCGCTCGGCCAGCGGCAGGAAGCGCCGCACCGTCTCCGACGCCTCCCCGGCGGCGATGTTGACCGCGTAAGGCACGAAGTCACCCCGCAGCGCCAGCACGACCTGCTCGGCAATGGTCTGACCGGCCTTGTCCTGCGCCTCGGCCGTCGACGCCCCCAGGTGCGGCGTCACGACGACGGACTCCAGCTCGAACAGCGGGCTCTTGGTCGTCGGCTCCTCGGCGAACACGTCGAGGCCGGCACCGGCCACCCGACCCGACACGATGGCGTCGTAGAGCGCCTCCTCGTCGACGATCCCGCCCCGGGCGGTGTTGATGATGCGGACTCCGGGCTTCGCCTGGGCCAGCAGGTCCCGGCCGATCAGTCCCATGGTCTCGGGGGTGCGGGGCAGGTGAATGGTGAGGAAGTCAGCCTGGGCGGCCACCTCGACCACCGTCGGCAAGAGGTCCACTCCCATCTGCCGGGCCCGTTCGGCGCTGACGTAGGGGTCGTAGGCGATGAGGTGCATCCCGAAGGCCAGCGCCCGCTGGGCCACCAGCCCGCCGACCCGACCGAGCCCGACGATGCCCAGGGTCTTGCCGTGCAGCTCGACGCCCTCCCACTTCGAGCGCCGCCAGTTCCCGGCCTTCAGGTCGGTATCGGCCTGGGGGATGTTGCGGGCCTGGGAGATCAACAGGGCGACGGCGTGCTCGGCGGCCGAGAGGATGTTCGACTGGGGGGCGTTGACCACCATCACGCCTTTGCGGGTGGCCGTGGCCACGTCGACGTTGTCGAGGCCGATGCCGGCCCGGCCCACCACCACCAGCTCGGTACCGGCATCCAGGACGTCGGCCGTGACCTGCGTGGCGCTGCGGATGATGAGCGCCGAGGCGCCGCGGACGGCCCTGAGCAGCTCGTCGGGGGACAGGCCGACGGCAACGTCGACGTCGAAGCCGGCGGCGGCCAGCGTGTCCAAACCCACCTGGGCCAACGGTTCGGTGACCAAGACGCGAGAAGCCATAGGCCATAAGGCTAATCCGCCCATCCTCCCGGCATCCCAACGGTCCACCAATGGTCGGCCGGGGCCGCCTAGCCTGTCAGTTCATGCCTCGGCGCCCTTCGCCCGCCCCGGTGTGGGCGATGCTGTGCCCCGTCCTCGTCACCCTCGCCCTCGGTGCGACCGACTCGAACCCGGCCGGTGCCCAGACGGCCCCACCACCCGGGGCGGCCCATCCGGCCAAGGCCTGGATCCTCGTCGACGCCGACACCGGCAGCGTGCTCGACGCCTTCAACGAACACTCGGCGCTCCCCCCGGCCAGCACGCAGAAGATCATGACCGCGCTGGTGGCGGCCGAGAAGCTGCCACCGGACGCCACCTTCACCGTCGGGGCGGCGGCCGCGTCCCAGGCCGCCATGCGGATCGGCATGGTCGCCGGCCAGCAGTGGGCGCTGAGCCCCGCGCTCCACTCCCTCATGATGGTGTCGGCCAACGACGCCGCCTACGCCCTGGCCGAGGGCGCCTCCGGCAGCCTCGAGGCCTTCGCCGCCGACATGAACGCCGCCGCCGCCCGCTACGGCATGGTCGACAGCCGCTTCTCCGACCCGGCCGGCTTCGACGGCGTCGAAGGGCTCAGCGGTGGGAGCCGGGTCAGCGCCTACGACCTGGCCATCGCCGCCCGGAACTTCTTGTCGGTCCCTGAGCTCACGGCCATGGTCGGGTTGCGGGAGTACCGCTTCGACGGGCCGGACGGGGTGCCCCACGTCCTCTACAACCACAACAAACTGCTGGCCCGCTATCCCGGCGCCACCGGCCTCAAGACGGGCTACACCAGCCTGGCCGGCAACACCTTCGTGGGGACGGCGACGCGCCAGGGCCGCACCATGGTGGCGGTCGTGCTCAACAGCACGGACATGTACGGGGTGGCCGCCGCGCTCCTGGACAAGGGCTTCACCACCCCGCCCGGCGCCACCGGTCTCGGGGCGCCCCTCCCACCGGTCCGGGTCCAGGCCTTCCGGCCCCTGGCCGCCCTCGTCCCCGGCAAGGCCGTGGCCAAGCAGCACCCGGTGGGTGGCGGGGGGTCACGGACGCTCACGGTCCTGTTCTTCGTGGTGGCCTCGACCACCGGCGTGGTGGTGGCGCTGCGCCGGCGGGCCGAGCGCCGCCGCCGGGCCCGGACGGAGCGCCGCCGCAAGCTGGCCGAGATCCGGCGGGCGGCGTATCTGACGGCCCTCACGGACGACAGCTGGGACGTCGAAATGGCCATCCCGGTCCAGCGACAATTCGACGCTCTGGCGCCCCTCCCGATCAGCGAATAGGACGAATCGGACCGTTGACGGACGGCTTCGTTTCCGGTTCGGGCCCCGGTGGGTACACCCCGGACAACACATCAATGCGGGGCTGGGAGATTCTCCACCCCGATGGCCGTTGACCGGGAGGTCGCTGACATGGGTATCGGTGTGAGTCTGTTCCTCCTCGCTGCTGGAGCCATTCTCGCCTTCGCCGTCGACGTGACGACCGAGGGCGTCAACCTCGACACGATCGGCGTGATCCTGATGATCGTGGGCGGCGTCGGGCTGCTCCTCTTCCTCACTGTTTGGGGTTCGTGGGGTCCCGATCGTCGCGATCGCGTCGTCACGCGCGAGCGAGAAGTTCTCTAGCGCGATTTTGCATTATTCCTAGAGGAGGGCCGCCCACATGGCGGCCCTCCTCTTTCTGGTTCAAGTCTGTTCTTGAATCAAACCTCGGGCTCGCTCCACCAACCGGATCATGGCCGGCCGGACAGCCATCGGCGCCGCCACCGGGGCGTCGAAACCCAGCCGCAGCGCCTCCCGCCCGCCCGGACCGGTCACCACGAGGTCGAATCCGTAGCGGTCCACGGCCGTCATGACGCGCCTCGGTGACGCCGGCCCGCCCCCCCAGCACCCGGGCCATCAGCACCAACGAGTCGCCATGGTCGGCGTTCATGTGCTCGAGGATCCCGGTCGCCGCCTCGCCCGCCAGAGGGTCGGCAACGGCCGTGGCATAGTCCGCTGCCTCCACCCAGCTCATCCGGCCGTAGCCGCCCACGTAGCGGACGCTGCGGACCTCCAGGCGCCAGAACGAGAAGTCGCCGAAGTCGATGTAGTAGCCCGACGCCGGGTTGGCGGCCAGATACTGATCGCGCACGGCCGGCCGCTCGTCCCCGGCCACCTGGAGCAGGTCGCCGATGAGAGTGACCCGCCCGGCGGCCAGCGGATCGCTCCCCTCCGGAAAGGGTTCGGTGACGATCAGGCTGGCCCGGGGGTCGGCGGTGGCGTTGCGGGTGTGCTCGGCCATGGTCGACACGAACACGATGGGCCGCCCGGTGTCGTCGATGGCGTAGGTGGCCACGGAGCCGAACGGGTACCCGGCCGGGTCGAGGGCCACCGTGGACAGGACGCCCCGATTGGAGTTGGCCGTCAGTGTGCGGGCCCGTTCGGCGTGGGTCGGTTCCGGAGCGGGTGGCCGCTCCGAGCCCGAATCGCCTCCGTCGCCCATTTCCGGAGGCTCCGGGGCGTCCGTTTCTCGATGCCCATGCCCGGTCGACATGGACTGAATCCTACGGGCGGGCACCCGACGGACTCTCCCGGTTTCCCCCTCTGGTGTGGCCAAAGGGGTCTACGCGTCAAGCTGTGCTGACGCTTTTCGGGTGACCCGAAGTGAAAACTCCGCTTGCTATGACACCCACTGTTGTTTTAGTTTCCCTAATTGGTCGATTTCTTCCATTTGTCCTTGATCATATCTGTTAATCACTGTTGTTTATTGTGTTCGCTTGAACTCAATTGAAAGGAACATCGACCTATGAGGGCCAAAGTTGCTAGTGTTGCGCTTGTGGCTTGTGGGGTTTTCGGGGTCGGCGCTCTCGCCGCACCGGTTACCGCTCTCGAGCTTGCGAGTCGGGGAGACGGAGATGGTGGCCACGACAACGGCCAGCAGGACAACGAGTACGACCACTCGTGTACCTCGAATGACCACTCCGTGATCGGGAACGTCTGCGTGATCATCAACGACCTCCCGATCCTCGGCAACATTCTCAGCGCATAAACCTGCTTCGGGGAACGGAGCCCATTCCGGCTCCGCCCAGCCGATCGGGCCCGCCATGAGCGGCATCTGCTGAGCCGCCCAGAACCGAGCCGAAATCGCGATCGGTGGGGGTCTCCGCCCGACGCGTCGGCGCCGGGCGGGAGATGCCCACGGCGGAGATCAAGCGGGCGACTTCTTTCCGGACATCGGGACTCCGTCGCCGTCCACCGTGCCCTAAGGCCGGTGAACGACGCCGGCACCGCCACGAGTTCTGCGCCTTGGCCCTTCAGTTGGCGGGGCGCCGCTCTCGGGGGTCGGCCCCCGTTCCCCCTGTGGCGCGCCATCCTCAGGGATGAGCGGCCCTAGAGCCGCGTGCGCTGACCCCAATCGCTTCGTTATCGCCGGGGCGACGCTGACCCCAGGCGCTTCGTTGCCGCCGGGCGCCCGGCCGAACACCTTGCCGTCCCCGGCTCGGACCGGCTGGCGACGTCGAGCGCTGGTGCGCCGGCCGGTCCCCGGGCATTGAAGCGCGCCCTCCAAGCCTCGGATGGGACCCGAGCTCTGGCCCTTCGCTCGGGACCCATCCACCAGCTCGACCGCTGGGCCGCTCGCTGGACCTCGAGCCGGACCCGAGGGTCTACCTACGGGGCACCCGACCGGACCGCCCGTTCCCGACATTGGTGTGGCCAAAGGGATCGTTGTGTCGAGTTGTGTTGACCCTTTTCGGGTGCCCACAGTTGTCGGTTAGTGAAAACTTCCCTTGCTATAGGACTCTCTGTTGTTCTAGTTTCTGTAATTGGTCGATTTCTCCCATTTAGGTACTGCCGATTAGTGTTAATTAGTGTTTCATTTGTTGCTGTTTGACATCAATTGAAAGGAACATCGACTCATGAGGGCCAGAGTTGTCAGTGTTGCTCTTGTGGCTTGTGGGGTTCTCGGGGCGATTGGAGCCACCTCCCCGAGCATCACCACCGAGCTGGCAGCGCGCGGCGGGGGGAGCGGGGGAGGTGACGACGACGGCCACGACAACGGGCAGCAGGGCAACACCTACAACCACTCCTGCACCTCGAACGACAATGCCGTCATCGGAAACGTCTGCGTCATTGTGGACGACCTGCCCATTCTTGGTAGAGTGCTCACGAGTTAACTAGCGCCCCTTTGGTAACGGAGCCCGCTCGCGGCTCCGACCGCCGATCGGGCCCGTGATGGGAGGCGACTGCTGAGCCACTCAGAGCGAACCGACCGAGGGACGATCAGGACCCAAGGAAACGGCCGAACCCCCGGGCGGCACCTGCCCGGGGGTTCACGCGCCCGCACCGGGGTGACCTGGTCCGCCACGCTCCTGCTCGCCGCCTTTACCGCCCCGCTGGTCGGGCCGTCCCAAGGCGGGGCGGCGACGACCAGCATCACGACGTCCCTGAACTCGGCCCCCGGTTCGGCCGGACCGAAGACCAGCTTCAGCTTCCGGCCCTGGATCAGCAGTGACGGGCGCTACGTGGCGTTCGACTCCGATTCCTCCGGCCTCGTAGCCGGCGACACCAACCGGCTCCGGGACGTCTTCGTCTATGACCGGTCCAACGGGACCGTGGAACGCATCAGCGTCGGGGCGGGCGGCAAGCAGGCGAACGGTGACAGCCAGCGTCCGACGCTCTCGGGCGACGGCCGGCTGGTGGCCTTCTGGTCGGCGGCCGACAACCTGGTGGAGGTCGACGCCAACGCGGAGACCGACTGCTTCGTCCACGACCGGCAAGCGCACGAGACCATCAGGGTGGACCTCGGCCCCGAAGGGGCAGAGGCCAACGGCGCCTGCGCCCGACCGATCATCAGCGGAGACGGCCGGCTGGTGGCCTTCGAGTCGGCGGCCACGAACCTCGAGAAGCCGAACGTGTTGGGGAAGTCGACCGACACGAACAAGGGTCGCGATGTGTTCGTCCGCGACCTCGAGGGCAAGACAACGACCCGGGTCAGCCTGAAGAGCGACGCGAAACAGGCGACCGGCGACAGCGTCCGGCCGGCGATCTCCGCCGACGGCCGCTACGTCGCCTTCCAGTCTGACGCGCCGCTGCAGGCCGATGACACCAACAAGAAGAGCGACGTCTACCTCCACGACCGCGAGACCAACGAGACCACCCGCATCAGCATCGGTCCGGGCGGCGCGGAGGGGAACGGCGGGAGCTTCAGCCCCACCATGAGCGCCGACGGCCGCCTCATCGCCTACTGGTCCAACGCCACCAACCTCATCCCCGGTGACGGTAACAAGGCCGGAGACGTCTTCGTCTTCGACCGCAGCGACGGCAGCACCGTCCGGATCAGCCTCGGCGCCGATGAGGTGGAGGGCGACGGCATGTCGGCCGACCCGTCGATGAGCCCCGACGGACGCTATGTGGCCTTCTGGTCGGCGGCGGCCAACCTCGTCCCCGACGACACCAACGAGAAGCGGGACATCTTCCTCCACGACCGCGAGAACGCCACTGTGACCCGGGTGAGCGTGGCCGACGACGGCACCCAGGCCGACGGCGACAGCTTCAGCCCCAACGTCGGCGCCGGCGGAGGCCTGGTGGCCTTCGACTCGGCCGCCAAGACGCTCGTGCCCGACGACCGTAAGACCAAGGGGAGCGACATCTTCCTCTACTGGGAAGGCACGGCCCCCGGCCCCGGCCCGGCCACGGAGCAGCCGACCGCCCCGGCCGAGTCGCCTCCCGCCGAGTCGCCTCCGGCCGATCAGTCCCCTCCGCCGGGTCAAGCCCGCCGGTAAGGCGCCCGCAACGCAGCGCTAACGTCGCGCCCATGGATGCGGCTGAACCGGACGTCGCGGACAAGATCTGGTATCCCATCTGGGACTCCGGCGCCAGCCTCGACCACTCGGTGCGTACGCTCAAGCAGGCCGCGAAGGTCGCCGGCGAGGACGTACGCGCCGCGCTCGGCATGCTGGACGCGCGCTATGTGGCCGGCGACCGGGAGCTGGCCGATACATTCGGATTCCGATTGGCGCGGCCTGGCGGGCCGACGCGGCCCGCAATCTCGCCGCGTTGCACGAGTCTTCCCTGCAGCGCTGGGAACGCTATGGCGAGCTCGCGTTTTTGCTTGAGGGCGACCTGAAAGAGGCACGCGGCGGGCTGCGGATCTACGGCGATCCGCGGTGCCGGTTACGCGCAGGTCGCCGAGGGGCCGTCGCCGGCCGCGAAGCTGGCGTACAGAGCGACTTCTGGACGTACGCCACGCATTGCACGAGGCGACCGGTCGCGGCAAGGACACTTTGCGCCTGCAGGAACAGGAAAACGTCACCCATCGGCTCGGGCTGGCCGATTCCGACGCGTTGCTGCGTCGGGTCGCCGATGACGCGCGCAGCGTCGCGTACGCGTCCGACACCTGTTGGCTGGCCGTCGAAAGATGGTCGGCGGGACGGCGTCGTCTGATGCCGCTGCGCAAGCGAGGTGCGCCTGACCGGCGGCCACTGGCCGATGGAGTCGTGGAACAGGACGGCGAAGTCGTACTCGCGCGCGAGGCGCGGCCGGAGACCGACGCCTTGCTGCCGTTGCGGGTCGCCGCTGCCGCTGCTCATGCGCGGCTGCCGGTCATACGCACACGCTGGGGTGGTTGGCGCGGTCGCCGGCCGAGCTGCCCGTACCGTGGCCCGCCGCCGCCAGGCAGACTTTGGTGTCACTGCTGGGAACCGGCGAGGCGGCGGTAGCCGTCTGGGAGGCCTGCGACCGCAACGGCTTGGTCGAGCGGTGGCTGCCGGGGTGGGCGCGCGTACGGTCGCTGCCGCAGCGCCACCCGATGCACCGCTTCACGGTCGACCGGCACCTGGTGGAGGCCGCCGCGCCGGCCGCCCGGCACACCCGCGGCGTCCCGGCCGGACCTGCTGCTGGTCGGATCTTTGTTGCACGACATCGGAAAAGGGCTGCCCGGCGACCACAGTGTGGAGGGTGCGCCGATCGCGGCGGACTTCGCGCGGCGGATGGGCTTCGACGCCGCCGATGTCAAGGTGATCCGGCGGCTCGTACGGCAGCATCTGACGCTGCCGCAGCTGGCCACCCGGCGGGACCTGGACGACCCGGTGACGATCCAGGCGGCGCCGAGGCGGTCGGTCATGACCAGCAGGTTTTGGATCTGCTGCACGCATTGACCGAGGCCGACTCGGTCGCAACCGGTGCCGGCGTGTGGACCGACTGGCGTGCTGGTTTGTGTCGGCGCTGGTGGAGCGCACGCACGCGTTGATCGGCGAGGGGGAGCTGCCCGACCCGCCTCCACTCGGGTCGCAGCTGCTGGCGCTGGCCGACTCCGGCGAGCTGGCTGTGTGGGTCGACGACAGCGCTGTCACTGTCGTGGCGCCGGATTTACGCGGGTTGCTGGCCGCGGCGGCCGGGGTGCTGACCATTCACCGGCTGGAGGTGCTGTCGGCCGACGCCGTACGGTCGCCGGGCGGCGGCCGTCGTTTTGGTTGCACAGCGCCGATCGGCTCGCCGCCGGCGCGACGCTGGTGGTCCGGCGGTCTCGCCGCGATCCTCGGCGACCTGGACGTGGGCCGGGGATCGCCGGAGGCGGCGCTCGTACCGAAGTTTCGCCGCCGCGCCGGCGCGGCGTCTGGCGGCGGGCGCCGCGCGCGCCGTGGACGGTTGGAGCTGCGCGCCCCGACTCGCCGCGGCTCTGTATCGCGTCGCCGCCGCGCTCGGGAGCCCGGCGCGAAGTCGGCCGCGCGCCATTCGAGCCTTCGGTGTGGCGGTGGAACCCCTTCTTCTCGACGGCCCGGTGCACCGACCCGGCCGGCCGCGAACCGATCGAGAAGGCCGTACTCACCGCCGCCGACCCCACGGCCAACGATGATTTTCGGCCAGTACGCTAGTCCATAGAGTTATGACAACTCCTGAGCCCACCATCGTGACCCGCCCCGACCAGCCGTACGTGGCCTACCGCGCCACCGTGACCATGCAGTCCATCCCCACGATCGCCGACCGGATCGGCAACGTCGTCGGCTGGCTGATCTCCAACGGCATCCCGCTGGCCGGCGCGCCGTTCCTCAAGTACGACCTCATCGACATGGGCAAAGAGCTGGAGATGGAAGCCGGCGTACCTACCAGACACCCATAGACCCGGCACCAGGCATGATCACCGGCGTCCTCCCGGCCGGCAGGTACGCGACGGTCACCCACATCGGCCCACCCAGTCAGCTCGTCGACGCGACCACCGCCCTCCTGAGGTCGGCCGACCGGCAGGGCCTCACCTGGGACCGCGACGGTGAGCGCTGGGGCTGCCGGCTGGAGATCTACAAGACGGATCCGACCACCCAGCCGGACATCACGAAGTGGGAGACCGACCTGGCCTTCCGGCTGGCGTAGCTGCAGGCATCCCATGCGCGCCTGACCCGTACGGACGGTAAAACCCGCAGGGACTCCCTCCGTGCACCGGCGCACGGAGGGAGTCTGCCTGCGACATCGCGTACGTCAGCCGCGAGAGGTCGTTACGCCTGGAGGGGTTAGCCCGCCGCGATCCGAGGACTGCTGCCACGTGTTCGACACGCTTTCCGACCGGCTCTCCGAGGTCTTCTCGTCGCTGCGCGGGAAGGGCCGGCTGTCGGACGCCGACATCGACCGTACCGCCCGCGAGATCCGGATCGCGCTGCTGGAGGCCGACGTGGCGCTGCCAGTGGTCAAGGACTTCATCGCCGCGTCAGGGAGCGGGCCGGGGCGCGGAGGTCTCCGAGGCGCTCAACCCGGCCCAGCAGGTCATCAAGATCGTCAACGAGGAGCTGATCGACATCCTCGGCGGCGAGGCCCGCGCGGCTGCAGTTTGCCAAGGACCCCCCGACCGTCATCATGCTGGCGGGCCTGCAGGGATCCGGCAAGACGACGCTGGCCGGGAAGCTGGCCGCTGGCTCAAGAGCCAGGGCCACCAGCCGCTGCTGGTCGCCGCCGACCTGCAGCGCCCCAACGCGGTCCAGCAGCTGCAGATCGCTGGGCGAGCGGGCCGGGGTGAGGTCTACGCGCCCGAGCCCGGCAACGGCGTCGGCGACCCGGTCGAGGTGGCCCGCGAGCTCGATCGACACGCCCGCCGCCGATGCACGACATCGTCATCATCGACACCGCCGGCCGGCTGGGCATCGATGAGGAGCTGATGGCGCAGGCCGCCGCGATCCGCGATGCTGTCGACCCCGACGAGATCCTGTTCGTCGTCGACGCGATGATCGGCCAGGACGCGGTGCACACGGCCGAGGCGTTCCGCGACGGCGTCGGCTTCACCGGCGTCGTGCTGTCCAAGCTGGACGGTGACGCCCGCGGTGGTGCGGCGCTGTCGGTCCGTCACGTCACCGGCCAGCCGATCATGTTCGCCTCCTCCGGCGAAAAGCTCGAGGACTTCGACCTCTTCCACCCCGACCGGATGGCCTCGCGCATCCTCGGCATGGGCGACATGCTCACCCTGATCGAGCAGGCCGAGCGGACCTTCGACGCCGACCAGGCCGCAGCGGATGGCCGCCAAGCTGACCTGCGGCGACGGCTTCACGCTGGAGGACTTCCTCGAGCAGCTGGTCGTGGTCCGCAAGCTCGGGCCGATGGCAACCTGCTCGGCATGCTGCCCGGCGCCGCGCAGTTCAAGGACCAGCTCGCCGACCTCGACGAGAAGCACCTCGA
>CAVRTC010000001.1:0-113196 GCA_963723985.1 uncultured Actinomycetes bacterium | reverse complement strand
TCTTGCGGGCGATGACCATCCGCTGGATCTGGTTGGTGCCTTCGTAGATCTGGGTGATCTTGGCGTCGCGGAACATCCGCTCGACGGGGAACTCCTTGGTGAAGCCGTAGCCGCCGAGGAGCTGGACGGCGTCGGTGGTGACCTTCATAGCCACATCGCCGGCGAAGCACTTGGCCATCGACGCCATCCTCGTCAGATCGGGATGGTGGACGTCGGCCATGGCCGCCGCCCGGTACACCAGCCCGCGGGCGGCTTCGATCTCCATGGCCATGTCGGCCACCATGAACTGCAGGCCCTGGTAGGTGGTGAGCGCCTGGCCGAACGTCTTGCGCTCCTGCATGTAGCTGGCGGCGTAGTCAAGGGCGCCCTGGGCGATCCCGACCGCCTGGGCGCCGATGACGGGCCGGGACCAGTCGAACGTGCCCATGGCGTAGTAGAAGCCCTTGCCCTCCTCCCCCACCATGTTGTCGTGGGGGACCCGCACATCCTCCAGGATCACCTCGCCGGTGGGACTGGCCCGGATCCCGAGCTTGTGCTCGAGCTTGCCGATGGAGAAGCCCGGGGTGTCCTTCTCGACCACGAAGCAGCTGATGCCGCGGTGGCCGGCCGTCCGGTCGGTCTTGGCGAAGACGACGTAGTAGTCGGAGATGCCGGCGTTGGTGATCCACTGCTTGCGGCCGTTGATGACCCACTCGTCGCCGTCCCGCTCGGCCTTGGTGGTCATGGCGGCGACGTCGGAGCCGGCTTCGGCCTCGGACAGGCAGTAGCTGGCCTGGGCCCGTCCTTCGCAGATCGGCGTCATGAACCGCTGCTGGACCTCCTTGGAGCCGTAGCGCATGACCGGGGTCATGGCCAGGTCGCAGATGGCCGGGATCAGCGACGAAGCCGCATCGACCCTGGCGATCTCCTCGATGCAGATGGCCCAGGTGACGTGGTCGGCGGCCGAACCGCCGCAGTCCTCGGGGAAGGTCAGGCCCATGAGGCCCATGGCCACGAACGCCTCGTGGGCGTGCCAGGGGTACTTCGCCTGCTCGTCGCATTCGGCGGCGTGGGGCGCGACCTTGTCCTCGCACATCTGACGGACGGCGAGACGGAACTCCTCCTGCTCGTCGGTCGTGAGGAACATGACGGGGGATCCTCCTCTGCGACTGGCGTCTGTCGTGCTGTCGGTGCTGCCGCGCTGTCGTGTGCGGTCTAGTACGACTTGGGCAGGCCGAGGGAGTGCTGCGCCACGAAGTTCAGAACCATTTCACGCGAGACGGGGGCGGTCCGGAACAGGCGGACCAGGCCGTACAGCGTGAGCAGCCCGTACTCGGTGGCCAGGCCGTTTCCGCCGTGGGTCTGGACGGCCTGGTCAAGCGCCCGCAGCGATGCCTCGGCCGAGGCGTACTTGGCCATGTTGGCTGCCTCGCCGGCGTCGAGGCCGTGGTCGTAGAGCCAGGCGGCCTTCTGGGTCATGAGCCGCGCCTGCTCGACCTCGATCTTGGCGATGGCCAGCGGGTGGGAGAGGCCCTGGTGCATGCCGATGGGGACGCCCCAGACGTGGCGGTCGAGCGCATAGGTGGCCGCTTTGTCGAGGGCGTAACGGGCGATGCCGTTGCCCTGGGCGGCGCCCATGACCCGCTCGGGGTTGAGGCCGGTGAAGACCTGGCGGAGCCCTTCGTGCTCGGCGCCGATGAGGCGCTCGGCCGGCACCCGGACCTCGTCGAAGAACAGGGTGTACTGCTTGTCGGGGGCCAGGATCTCCATGGGGATGACGGTTCTCTCGAGGCCGGGGGCGTCGGTGTCGACGACGAAGAGCGAGAGCTTGCCCCGGCCGGAGTTCTCGTCGACGCCGGTGCGGGTGACCACCAGCATCTGCTGCGCTTCGTCGACTCCGGAGATGTAGTACTTCGTGCCCCGCAGGATGTACTCGTCGCCGTCGCGGGTGGCGGTGGTGGAGATCTTGTGGGAGTTGGAGCCGGCGTCGGGTTCGGTGATGGCGAAGGCCATCTTGTAGGACGGGTCTTCCGTGCCGGCGATCTTCGGCAGCCAGGTGCGCTTCTGCTCATCCGTGGCGTGCTTGGCGATGACGGAGCCGCAGATGGCCGGTGACACGACCATGAGCAGCGCCGGGCAGCCGGCGGCGGCCAGCTCCTCGCCGACCATCGACAGCTCGAGGAGGCCCATGCCGCCCCCGCCGTACTCCTCGGGGATGTTCACTCCGATGAACCCGGCCCGGGCCACGGCCGACCACAGCTCGCCCATGCGGCCGTCGGTCTTGGACTTCTCGACGTAATAGTCGTGCCCGAAGTCCAGACCGATCTTGCGGACGGCATCCCGCAGCATCCCGTGCTCGGCGGTCTCGTTGAAGTCCATGGCCTCTCCCCGATGCCGCGCCGCGGCCCCGAACGTCAGTTGCCTCACGCTACTTGATCGTCAGGAAGGGTGGAGAAACGAAAAAAGAGGACATCCGGGGCGAGATGGCGTATTCCACACTCGAGCGTCCATTTGGGTGAGAAAGCGGCTGCTGGGGAGGGTCCCTACGCCGGCTCACTGGCTGGCACCGCCGGTGAGCTGTGTGAGAGGGGCCCCGGCATTTCATGCCGAGCCGTCGCCTCCCCGAGGGACGTGTGGCCTGCAAACGCGGGCCCACGACGGACGAGGCCCGGGTCGGGCCGGCCCTCCTGACCCGGGCCCTCCGTCGCGTGTTCTTCAGGGCTTCTGCAGCAGGTACAGCAGGACGACCCGTTCGGTGTCGGCGCCCCGCACCCCCCGGTGGAGCTTCGCCACGGTGGTGTAGCCGATCTCGGCCAGGACGGCATCGAGGTCGGCCTCCGAGTACTCGTGCACGTAGCAGAGCCGCACGTCCCGCCAGGTCATCCCGCCGCAGCGCACCCGCTCACAGCGCGTCACGGTCGTGACCGTGCCCGGAATGGCGTTCCGAGAGTGTTCCCGCCGCACGGTGATGAGGTCGCGGTGATCCTCGTAGGAGGCGCCGAGGATCTCGAGCGGCCCGAAGTTGAGGCGCTTCTTGGTCTCCTCGCCCATTCCCGGTGCCTGCCCGGCCTGCTCGTCGACGTGGCAGCGGACCTCGAGGAGCAGGAGGTCGCCGGGCCACAGGCCGCTGGCCAGCACCGTCTCCAGGAACCCGTAGTCGTCGCTCATGTTCCCGAGGGTGTTGCCCAGCAGGGCCAACACGTTGGGCCCGGCCCGGTCCTTGTAGACGTGGGAGAAAAGGCCCATCGAGTCGAAGGGGGCGATGATCCCTTTCACCAGCACCTTGCCGGCCAGCTCACCGCTCAGCACCGTCTGGATGGCGTGGACGATCATCGCCGGGTTGATGTCGTAGGGGTAGTAGCAGAGGCTTCCGCCGGCGCCGACCCCGGCCGCCGACAGGCTCTCGAGGAGGGCCCGGTCCTTGGCGCCGGTGCCCGGCCCGAGGCTCACGAAGTCGACGTCGGCGTGGTCGGTGGCCGCCAGGATCCCGGCGGCGATCTCGCCCGACTTCGCCTCGCACAGCTCCACCCCGGCCCGGTGGTACGTGTACTGCGGATCCTCCGTACGGGCGACCCAGTTCAGGTAGCCCCGGTGCGTCAGGTACATGAAGTAGGTGGGGATGGGCTGGCCGGTGTTGAGCAACTCCCGGAGGCGGTGGTCGACCCGTCCGAGGAGATCGTCCATGCCCAGGTAGATGCTGGCGTCGATGATCCCCTCGTAGAACTCGCCGCGGCCCAGCGGGGCGGGTAGCGCGCCGGGATCGTTGGGATCTGAACGGCCGGAGCGCCCGGCGGCCCGGGCGCGCCCGGTCGGTGCGCCAGGCGGCCAGGAGTTCCTCCTCGGTGGCGGTCACACCGTCCCGGGCCGACAGCCAGCGGGCCAGCACGGCGACGGTCTCCTCCCGGGGCAGCGATGGCTGCCCGGTGGTGGTGTGGGGCCGGCGCCACGAGTCGATGCTGTTCTCGGGCAGGTCCTGCTTCGTGTCGGCCAGGATCCCGAGCCGGACTGTGCGGGTCGTGAGGCTCGCTTCGCTCAGGCACCGTTCGAAGAGGTCCTTGAAGTCGTGGGACGACCTCTCCGGACGGGCGCTCATCCCGGCGATCTTAAGGACAACGGCGGGCCCCGACCGGGCTTCGGGGGACTTCGGGGTGTTCTTCGGGAGCTTCGGTCCGCACCGTGAAGGGGTGAGGACACCCGAGGAGGAGGCGGACGGGCGATGACCGCAGCGCTGATGGTCGTATTGGCCGGCATGGTCGTGGTGGCCGCCCTGGTGCTGCGCCGCCGGACGTGGCGGTGGAGGCCTGGAGATAGCGGGTTCCCAACCCCCGCCCTGCCCGACGGTGACCCGACCCCTCGCCGCCGGACGAGGCTCAGCCGGTTGCGGGGTGACCGCGGCCCCGGGCACTGGGGCGGGGGTGGGGCCGGATGCGGTGGCGGCTGGGGCGGCTCGGGGTGCGACGGCGGATCCGGTGGCGGCGGCGGATGCGGGGGCGGCGGCGGCTGCTGCGGCGGTGGCGGATGCGGCGGCGGCGGATGCGGCAGCTGATGCCTTGCCGGCCTGCCCTGGGGGTCGGGCTCGGCTGGCGACCGGCCCTGGCTAGCTTCATCGAGCGCCGAGCCGCCCAGGGCGACGTCGGGTTCGTCGAGGTGCTGGCCGAGCACATCGACCCCCGCCGGCTCCCCTCGCCGCTGATCACGTTGCGCGATGAGGGTGTGGCGATCGTGGTCCACGGCCTCGGGCTTTCGCTCGGTGGGGCCGAGCGGCCCGACCGGCGCCGGCTCCGCCATCTCGCTGCCTGCGCCGAAGCGCTGCAGGCGCCGCTGGTCAGCGAGCACCTGGCCTTCGTGCGGGCCGGTGGGCTCGACTCCGGGCACCTCCTTCCCGTCCCCCGCACCGGCGACGCCCTGGCGGTCGTATGCCAGAACGTGGCCGAGGCGCAGGCCCGCCTCCCGGTCCCTCTGGCGCTGGAGAACATCGCCACGCTGATCGAATGGCCGACGGCCGAACTCTCGGAGGCGGACTTCCTGGCCGAGGTGGTGGACCGCACCGGTGTCTCTCTGCTGGTCGACGTGGCCAACCTCTACGCCAACGCCCGCAACCACGGCACAGACCCGGTGGCCATGCTGGACCGCCTTCCGCTCGACCGCGTCGCCTACGTCCACGTGGCCGGTGGCATCGAGCGGCCGGACGGGTTCTACCGGGACACTCACCGCCACGCCGTTCCGCCCGCCGTCCTCGATGTCCTGGCGGCGTTGTGCGCCCGCGCCGCTCCGCCGGGAGTGTTGATCGAGTGGGACGCCGACTTCCCGGCCGAGGTCGAGTTGGACGCCGAACTCAACGCGGTTGCCGCCGCGGTGGCCGGCGGCCAGCCGCCGCGCCTTCTGTGGTCACGAAACGGCGATATACGCCGTCCGGTGACCACAAATCCGGCTGGGTGCCGGAACGGGGATGTCCGGTGACGGCACGGCGGCGCCTGAGGGCTCAACAATCGGCCCTCCTCACCGCTCTGGTGGCCGGGGGCGAGCTGCCTCCCGGCTTCGAGGCCGGGGCGGTCCACGCCCAGGCCGGCGATCTGCGGCGCCGCCGTGAACTACTCTCCCCCCCTTCATGGCGGCGCTGCGGCGGGTGTGCGTGTTCTGCGGCTCGAAGCACGGGGTCCGGCCGGAGTACACGGATGCGGCCCAGGCCCTGGGGGTGGCGCTGGTGGCGGGCGGGCATCGACCTCGTCTACGGAGGCGGGCGGGTCGGCTTGATGGGGGTCGTCGCCGACGCTGTTCTCGACGCCGGCGGCGAGGTGATCGGCGTGATCCCCGACGCACATGTCGGACCGGGAGATCGCCCACTACGGGCGTGACCGACCTGAGGATCGTCGGCTCGATGCACGAACGCAAGGCGCTGATGTACGAGCTGTCGGACGGGTTCGTCGCCCTCCCCGGCGGGCTCGGCACGCTCGAGGAGCTGTTCGAGATCACGACGTGGTCGCAGCTCGGCCTGCACGCCAAGCCGACCGGCCTGCTCGACGTCGAGGGTTTCTACACGCCCCTGGTGCGCTTCCTCGACCAGCTGGTGACCGAAGGATTCGTGGCCGAACGCCACCGCCGGCCTGCTGCGGGTGGCCGCCAAGCCCACCGCCCTGCTCGAGCAGCTGGCCGCCTTCCCCGATTAGGACCTCAGCGAAGGACGTCGGCGGTGCCGTGTGCCGGAGTCATCGTGAGCCTAGCGAGGGTGCTGCGGGGTCAGGTCGGTCGGCGGGGCCTTGGGGTCGGCGGGGCGGTTCCCCTTGGCGTAGCAGGCGTCGGCGGCGCGGATCCGCGCCGCCAGGTAGCCCCGCCACTCGGTCAAGCGGGCCTCGCCCACGCAGCGTGTCGCGCAAGCCGGTCGTGGACCTCGGCCAGGGTGACGGGGTGGCCGGGGGTGATCGTCCTCGACCAGGCCGACGTGCCAGCCGTTCTTCGTCTGGACGGGCCCGAAGTGTCGCCCCCTTGGCGGCGCGAAGGCCGCCGTCCCGAACGCCGGGTCGAGCTGCGCCTGGCTGACGGTGCCGAGGTCGCCGCCCTGCTCCTTGGTGCTGGCGTCGAGGGAGACGTCCTTGGCCACGTCCTCGAACGTCTCGGGACCGTTGATCCGGGTCAGAGCCTTCTTGGCCTCGTCCTCGGTCTTGACCACCAGGTGGCGGAGTTGGCGACGTCTCCGGGACGGCCAGCTGGTCCTTCCGCGGTCTCGAAGTCCTGGTGATCTGATCCTCGCTGACCTTGACGTTGTCGGTGACGGCCTGTGAACAGGCCCCGGGTCTCGAGGAGCCGGCGGAACTCGCCGACCACGTCGTCCTCGGAGACGCCGTACGTTGCCGAGCGCCTGGATGAATTGCGTCGCGGCCCCCTCCGGGTAGCGCTGGGCGATGAAGCGGTCGAGCGTGTCCCGCACGGTCTTGTCGGCCGCCTTCGAGGTTGCGCTTCGTCCACGTCGTGGGCGACGAGGACGGCGACTGGGCCACCCCCTTGGCCGCGTCGCCCTTGAAGGCGGCCAGCTTGGCGGCTCCTCTCGGCGGCCGGACGTCGTACAGCGCCTGTGAGCAGCTCGATCCGCCGGGCGAACTCGCGGTGGAGATCTTCGTGCCCTCGACCTTCAGGGCGTTGCCCTTCGCCCGGGCAGCCGCCACCCCGGTTCTCGAGGGCGAAGGCCGTCCCTGCTCCGGCCAGGAGCGCCACCAGCGCCACGGCGACCATCGCCAGCTTCGAAGGCCCCCCCTCGGCCGTCCCCGGGCCGGGACCCGTTCTCTCCCGTCGCCGTGGTGCGTCGCCGGCGCTGCCCTCTTCGGGCTGCGGTCTCGTCGGCCTCGGTCCGCTGGGAGGCTCGGTCGTCGGCCACGACGCGGGAATCGACGATACTCGGGGGCTTCGCCAGCCTCCCGGATGCTCATCGCCGACGCTGACCTACGGCGACACCCAGGACAGGACGGAGCGGACCTCGGGGTCGGTGGAGTCGACGAGCTCGGCCAAGGGCGCCTGGGCCACCAGCCGTTCGCCGGCGACCAGGGCCACGGTGTCGGCCCCCCACGCCCGCTCCCCGGCGGTGGCCGTGGCCAGCAGCGCCGCCTCCACCCCCGGCGCCTGCTCCAGAACCCCCGGGAGGAGGGCCCACAGCGTGGGGTCGAGCTCGCCGTCGATGACCAGCAGGGGCCGCCGCGAGGCGAGGGCCCGGGCCAGGGCCACCCGCCGGCGACCCGGTCGGGGCAGGTTGGCCACCGGCTCCCGGGCCCGATCGGCCAGGCCGACGAGATCGAGGGCGTCCCGGGCCAGGTCGGGCGTCGTTGGGCAGCCACCCCCGGGGGATGGGCGACGTTGTCCCAGATCGGAGTCGGACAGGAACACGCCGTCCCCCTCCGGCACCCACCCCACCAGCGCGGCCAGGTCCCGGGGCCGGGCCGGTCGGCCCCGCACCGACAGCACCGCTTCCGGTCCCGGTCCCTCCAGCCCGAGCAGCGCCCGGATCAGCCTGGTCTTCCCGGCCCCCGACGGGCCGAGCAGGACCACGGTCTCCCCGCCGCCGACGACGAGGCGGCCCCGGAGCGGGTCGTCGAGCTCGAGCAGCGACTCGGTCTCGACCACGTGGACTCGGACGGGTTCACGGACGGCCGCCAGCGGT
Source organism: uncultured Actinomycetes bacterium (assembly GCA_963723985.1). Classification (GTDB taxonomy): domain Bacteria; phylum Actinomycetota; class Acidimicrobiia; order IMCC26256; family BP-133; genus BP-133. Next base: position 105,071 of record CAVRTC010000001.1, on the reverse strand, counting down.
CAGGTTCGGCCAGCAGCCGGCGGCGAGCAGGGCGAGGAGGACGGAGCCGGCCAGCACCAGGCCGAACCCGGCCAGGACGTCGAGCCGGGAGACGGCCAGGGCGGCGAACCCTGCGGCGGCGGTGGCGGCGGCCGTCACCGCCCCCCGGAAGGCGTGGTCGTCACCGGCGGCGCGCCGCTCCAGCGTGAAGAGGGTGAACTCGCAACCGACCGCCGCCGTCAGGGACCCGAGGCCCACGGTGAGCGGGGTGAGGTCGACCCCGGTGATCCGGAGGGCCAGCGCTCCCCAGCCCACGGCCAGGAGCGCCGCCGCCGTGGCCAGCAGGGCGTGCCGGCGCCGGGGGACGAGCACGAGCAGCACGGCCCCGGCCGCCAGCGGGCCGGCCAGGCTGGCGGCCAGCCGCCCGCCGGACAGGAGGTCGTAGCCCCGGCTGGCCACCACCGGCAGGCCGGCCAGCGTGCACCTCGGCGCCGGGCGGCGGAGCGGGCAGGGCGGCCCGGATCTGGTCCAGCAGCTCCGACTGGTCCTCGAGGTCGCCGAGAGGCAGGCCGTAGCTGGCCACCGCCTCCCGGCGGTCGCTCCGCACGGCGGCGCCGACGAGGTACCGGGGCAGGATCCGGAGGGCGGCGTCGACCTGGGCGGCGGTGGCGTCCTCCCCCAGCCACGACAGGAGCCGCAGCGGGGACACCACCGGCCGCAGCCGGTCGCCGAACGGCGCCACGACCGCCTCCTCGGCGGCCCGGAACCAGTCCAGCATCTCGGGCGAGACGACGTCGGCCGCCCGCACCCGCACCGCCACCTCGCCTGACGCGCCCGAGCACCTCCTTCGGCCCGCCGGGCGTCGGCCAGCGCCGGCAACCCCTCGGCGAGCCGTTCCGGCCGCGCCTCCACCGGAATCGAAGGCAGCAGCACCCACCCGAGCACCGCCAGACCTCCCGCCACTCCGAGCAGCAGCTTGTGGCCCGCCCGACCCTCCCAACCGGCGTTCCTTTTCCGCTGTATTCCGGTAAACGAACGCCAGTTGACGGGGCGGCCGGAACCGGCGTTCCTTTTCCGCTATATCCCGGAAAACGAACGCCGGTTGAGGGTGCGGGGACCGCCGGCGCCGGCCGGAACACCAGCGCCAGGACGGTCGAGACCACCACGCCGGCCGCCAGCGCCAGTCCCAGGTCGCGGACGAACGGGAGCGGGGACAGGGCCAGGGCGGCGAACCCGGCGGCGCTGGCGGCGGTGGCCGCCACCAGGATCCGGCGCTGCGTCGGATAGGCGGCCTGGATCGGCATGTCGCTGCCGACGCCGAGCATCACCGGCAGGAAGGCCAGCATCCCGAGCGACAGCGGCGTCCCCCGGAGGCCGAAGAACCCGAGGACTGCGGCGGTGGCCGGCGAGGCCGAGCAGCAGCGGTAGCCGGGCCCCGCCCACACGACCTCCCCGACCCCGCCCGAGGCGGGCGGTGGGTCAGGAGAAAGGCGACGGCGACAGCGGCCAGGGCCACGAGCCCGAGACGGGGCAGCTCGCGGCGGATCTCGGCGCCGAGGGCGGTGACGAGAACGGGGGCGCCGGTCACGGTCACGCCGCCGTGGTCCTGGCCCGGGGGAGGCTGGTGAAGCTCGCCGGGCCTCGGCCCGGACGGCCCGCACCAGCCGGTCCGTGCCGGCCTGGTCGAGTCCCTCGCGGGGCCGGACGTATACCGCGGCGTGACGGTCGTCGGGCACGATCCACCGCAGCTGGGGCTTGGCCCGACCCTGCTGATCGAAGAACACCGTCCGGTTGAACGTGGGGTTCGACACCGAGGGGAGCCCGAGCGGCAGTCCGGCGGCGACGAGCGCGCCGTAACGCTCCTCGTAGTCGGCCACCGCCGCCCGGCCGGCCGCCTCCGCTTCGGCGTCCGACTTCCCGGATGCCTCAGCCGCCTCCACCGCTTCGGCCCGCAGCCCGTCCCGCCGGGCGGTGATCGACACCAGCAGCTCGTTGAGCTGGACGGCGATCTGGTTGAGGGTGGTGCCGGGGCCGTAGACGACGGCGACGCCGGGGAGGGCCGCCAGTGCGCTCTCCAGCGCCACCATCCGCTTGACGGCGTCGGGGGTGAGGAGGGCGCCGGCGGTGTCGGTCTCCAAGAGCACCACGACCGGGTCGGCGCCGAAGGCGGCCTGCGTCTCCTCCCATTCGGTCACGGCGGCGTCTCCGGCGGGGAGCAGCGAACCGATGGCGGTGTCGACCTCGAGCCGGGTCAAGCCCAGGGTCGTCGCCACCGCCAGCACCGCCAGGATCCCGCCCAGCAAGGACGGCCCGCCCCTTCCCCGCCGGGATCCTCAGTGGGGATCCTCCGGGACCCGGGGCACCGTGCCGGTGAAGGGCTTCGGGTCGGTGGCCCCGCCGGCCGGCGGGTAGGCGTTGCGGACCTTGCTGGTGACCGCGTCGCCGGTGAACGAGCCGGTGTCGATGACGAGAAGGAAGCGGCCGGCGTTGAGACCGGAGGCGGTCACGACCTGGGCGGCATTGGCGGCGAAGGCGGCGGCGTCCTGGGCGTAGGGGGCGAGGTAGGCCAGCATCGGGTTCACGTCGGCCAACCCGACGCGCAGGATGGGGATGAGGGCCGAGGCGTCGGCCGCCACCGCCGGCGTGCGGGTGAGGGTGGCGGGCAGCCGGTCGAGGTTCCGGTCGAGTTCGGGCAGCAGACCGCGCAGCTCGGCGGTGGCGCCGGGCAGCTCAGCCAGCGCCGCCTCGAGGTCGGGCGCGGCCCGGCGGAGCGGGTCGGCCAGCGGCGTGAGGGCACCGGCCAGCTGGCGGACGGGCGGGGAGGCGGCCGTCACCCGGTCGAGGAGGCCGGGGAGCAGCCGCATGGTCTCGGCCAGCTTGGCGTCCCGGCTGGCGGTGGCCCGGGTGAGCCGTTCGGCGGCCGTGGCCATCCGGGCGATCTGGCCCTCGCCCTCGTCGAGGAGGGCCAGGAGCAGGGTCCCTTCCCGCACCAGAGCGGAGAGGTTGTCGGACTGGGAGGCGAGCACGTCGAGGGCGTCGTGGCCGTCGCGGCCGAGCCGCCCGAGCGCGGCCAGCGTGTCGGCCAGGTGCTGGGCCTCGCCATCGGTGGCCACCCCCGAGCTTCCTGACCATCCCGGCCAGCTGCTCCCGGGTCTCGAGCGGCAGCGTGTCGAGGAGGTCGTCGAACTTGACCGACAGCTGCTCGGCGGAGGCGGGGAGGCGCCCGCCGTCGGCGATGGCGGGGCCGGTGCCGTCGGTGACCTCGAGGTAGGTCTCCTCGATGAGGGTCTTGGCCCGGAGTACGACGGTGGCGCCCTCGTGGAGGGGGACGACGTCGCCGCGGAGCTCCATCTTCACGTCGACCGACTCGGGGGTGCGCTCGAGACCCCGGATCTTGCCGATCGGCACCCCGGCCATCCGGACCTCGGAGTCGTAGACCAGGTTCTGGGTGTCGGCCAGTGCGGCGATCACCGAGTAGCCGCCGGTGACGCCGGGCATGGAGCCGCCGAAGTTGACCCACAGCACGCCGAAGATGAGCGCCATCGACAGCAGGAAGGCGGCCACCGTCGCCGACCGGGCCCGGCGCAGGAAGGTCGGGGAGACCCTCATGGCGTCTCCGGGCAGGGTTGGATGATGCACAGGATCGTTTCCGCCCCGGCGATCACCAGCCCCCGCAGGATGGGACCGTTGGCGTCCTCCAGCTGGAAGATCGAATTCCCCTGGTAGATGAAGGCGGCCAGGTCGGGCAGGTGCTCGACCAGGTTGAGACTGACCGGGTCGAGCCGGTGGCTCCAGGCCACGGTGTCGGCCAGCGCCGGCCGGGCCGAGGCCAGGAGCGGGCGGAGGTCGGCCGCCAGCGGGCGGGCGCCGTCGACCACCGGCCGGGCCAGGTCGACGGTGCGGTCGAGGCGGTCGACCACGCCCGACATCCCGGCCAGGGCGCCGGGGAGCCGGTCGGAGGCGGCCTTGATCCCGTCGAGCGTCGGGTTGAGCTGGGTGGCGAGTTCCGACACGGCACCGGAGGCGGTGCGCAGGTCGTCGCCGAAGCCTGGAAGCTGGCGGAGGGCGGCGTCGAGTTCGGTGTCGCGGGCGGCCAGGGTGTCGAGCGTCTCGCGGGCGGAGTCCAGCATGCGGGCCAGGCGGACGTCGTCCTCGCCGGCGGCGGTGGCGATGTCGGCGAAGGCGGTGACGAGCCGGGCGATCTTCTCCCGTCGGGTGTCGAGCGCCTCCATGACAGGCCGGAGGGCGAGGAGCGTCGCATCGGCGGCCTTGAGGCCCGGGGGGATCACACCGGGTCGGGCCAGGGCGGCGTCAGACTCCTCCAGGGCGATGCGGCCGGCGGTCCGGGCGTTCTCGTCGAGATGGAGGAGCACCTCGTCGAGCTGGATGGGCCGGGTTGTCTGGGCCAGCGGGATGACGGAACCGGGCTCGAGGACCTTGGCCGGCTCGGCGCCCGGGTCGAGCAGCACGTACATCTCGTTGAGCTGGCTCTTGGGCCGGAGGAACGCCCGGGCGTTGGCGTGGACCGTGCCGTAGCGCTTCTTGAGCGACAGGGTGAGCCGGGCCCGCCCGTCCCCCGTGATGTCGGCCTCGGTGATCTCTCCCACCGGCACTCCGGCGATGCGGACCTCCTGGCCCTGGCCGGGGGCGACACCGGGCGCCTCCTCGAAGTCGGCCCGGTACGTCACCTTCTCCTGCCAGGGGAACGACACCCGCTGGTTGGAGAGGATGTAGCCGCCAACGGCGGCGGCAAGGACGACGAGACCGGCGATGACCGCCAGGTCACGACCGAGCCCCTTGGTGGCCCGGATGCGGGTCCAGGTGTTGTGGAGCTTGCGGCGGAGCTGTCTCATTCGACGCTCCTCGCCATGGGCCCGGGACCAGCGGGGGAAAGGGCGCTGGTCGGAAGGCGACGGGCTCAGGGAGTCGGGGCTCAGCCCGACGTAGAAGTTCAGCTGGGAGCCCTCGGAGTTGACGAAGCTGGAGACCCCGTCGAAGCCGGCCAGGAAGTAGCCGAGCTCCTCGTAGACCTTGGTGGTGCGGCCGGTGCCCGCATAGGGGCCGAGCACGGCCGGGACGACGTGGTCCCGCAGCCGGCCGAGGACCGGGTCCTCCAGGTCGCCGAGCAGCTGGCGCAGCAACCCGGCGGTGGGGGCCAGGTCGTCGAGCGCCGGCTTCAGGTCGGCCAGCACCGGGCGCAGGTCGGTCAGCAGCGGCGTGGCCTTCTGCAGGACGGGCGGCAGCTTGCGGAGCAGCTCGGTGAGCCGAGCGACCGAGGGCCGGGCGCCGGGGGCGGTGGCCTGGAGCCGGGCCAGGGTCCCGTCGAGGGCGGCCAGGCCGGCCCGGGCCTGCCGCAGCGTGGCCGGCATGGTGGCCATGCTGCGTTCCAGCTCGGGGGCCCGGTCGGCCAGTGTGGAAGCCAGGGTGGCGAGGTCGTCGACCACCGCCTCGATCTCGCCGTCGGTGGCGGTGAGCACGGCCGCCGCTTTCGAGAGGTGGACGACCAGGCGCCGAAGGTCGCCTTCCTCGGTGCCGCCCAGGGCGTCGAGGACCCGGCCAGTCGGAGCGAGCGCCGGCGGCGCGTCGGCCAGGACGGCGCCGAGCGCCTCCTTTCCGCCATTGGCGAGGGCGGCGTCGAGGCCGGCCACGGTGGTCTGCAGGCCGTGGCGGGCTGTTTCCTGGAGCACTTCGTTGACCCGGTCGAACTCGACCGGCACCTGGGTGCGGTCCTTGGGGATGCGGCCGCCGTCGAAGCGCCCGGGGTCGCCGCCCGGGGTCAACTCGACGTAGGCCGACAGCCCGGGACCCCCGAGGAAGGTGGCCGGGCGGATGGCGGCATTGGGCGCGGAGCCGAGGGCGTCGAGGGTGCCCTTGTCGACCTTCATCTCCAACGCCGCCCCGCCGCCGTCGAGCTCTTGCACCGTGGTGATCTGGCCGACCTTGACTCCGGCCACCTCGACCTTGGAGACGACGGCGGCCACCTTGTAGCGGGAGGAGAACTCGGCGGTGATGGTGTCGCCCCGGCGCATCGACAGCAGGATGTTCTGCTTGTTCATGAGGACGGCGCCGACCAGGAGCGTGCCGACCAGCCACAGCACGCCGAGCTGGAGCTTCGACCGTCGGGCCAGCCACGACCCGGCGGGGCCGAGTACCCGGCCGACAGGGGCGAAGACGCGCCTCATGGCGACCCACCGGGGTGTAGCGGGAGGCGTCCGTGGCCGCTTCGCCGGGGGCGGGATAGGGGTTGCGGTTCCCGGCCTGGTTGAGGGCGGCGAAGATGCTGGCCACCCGCAGGTACTTGCCGTCGGGGTCCTCAGGGGGCCCTCGGCGAAGGCGTCGCGCAGTCCGTCGAGGAGCAGATCGAGGTCGGGGGCGTAGGGGGCGAGGATTTCCAGCTGGGCGGCGGCGGCGTCGAAGGTCTTGCCCAGGGCGGGGGCCAGCGGCCGGGCGTCGTTGAACGTCGTGGTGAGGGCGGATAGCGCCGGAGCGGCGAGCCCGCTGACCGGGGGCACCTTGCCGAGGACGGGAACGCTCTCCCGCAGGGCGGCCCGCAAGTCGGGAGTGACCGCCCCCAGCGCCGGCGGCGGTGGGCCCGAGGTCGTGGACGGCGGGGCCGAGCGCGGCGGCCGCCGCGCCGAGGTCGGCCAGCGCCGGCGTGAGAGCGTCGAGGGTGGAGGGCAGCTTCCGGACGGTGTCGGCCAGCGGCCGCCCCCCGTCGGTCGCCACCGCCAGCAGCGTGTCGCCCATCTGGCGGATGAGCGCCTCGAGCTCGGCTCCCGGCCGTTGAACCGGCCCGACAGGCGCTCGGCGGTGGCCAGGAAGGCGACGAGGCGGGTCTCCTCGGCGGTGAGAGTGCGGCCGGTGAGGTTGAGATCGGCCAGCAGGTCGGGGGAAGCGGCGATGAGGTCGTTGAGGTCGGGGCCCCGACCGGCGGCGCCCGTCCCCACCTCGGTGAGCGACGGTGTGCAGCGCCTTGCGGGTCTCGTCGTCGAAGGTGTCGACGAGGTCGACGATGTCGACCACCGACGTGGTGCGATCGGGCCCGAGGACGGTGTCGCCGAGATCGCCTGTGGCGGGAGTGCCCGGGTCGATCTGGACGTACTTCTGGCCCAGCAGCGACCGGGAGCGGATCCGGGCGGTGGCGTCCCTGTAGAGGTCGAACCCGCCGGGCAGCTGCACCTTGACCCGGGGCCCGTCGTCGAAGGACACGCCGTGGACCTGGCCGACCCGCTGGCCCCGCACCCGCACCTCGCTGCCGGCCCGCAGCCCCGGCGGCACCTGCTCGAAGGCGATGCGTGGCGTAGGTGTAGTTGCGGCCCGGGCAAACCCTTGTGGGACACGAAGGCGAAGGAGATGGAGGCCACCGAGGCGACGATGACGACCAGGCCGAGCAGCTTCGGGTTGATGGGGAGCCCGCGCCGGAACATCAGCCGGCCCCGAGGAGGTAGCGCAGCAGGGACTGTTCCTGCCGCTGGCTGAGGCCGGTGGCCGAACCGGGGTCGGCCACCGGCTCCGGGCGGCCCAGGAGGCCGTCGAGGGTTCCGCCCAGTAGGCCGCCCCCGACCGGTGCGGACGGCCCCAGAAGCGATCCGACCGGTCCGGTGCCGATCGCGGCGGGGCCGGGCAGCATCCCGCCGACGACCGGCACGCCGCCCAACGGTGAGGAGGCCGGGCCGGGCGGCTCCGGCTGCTCCGAGGTGCCGACTTCCTTGCCGGTGCCCAGGGCGAAGATCCGCAGGTAGTGGCTGATCCCGTCGTGGCCGGCGGTGGCCAGCGCGGCGTTGCGGACCCAGTCGAGCAGGTTGGAGAGATCCTCGGGGAGCGCCTCCACGACCGTGCGGGTGGCGCTGGCCGCCGTCTGCACGTCGGGTCCGGCGGCGCGCAGCTCGGCCGTGACCGGGGCGGCGGCGGTGATGAGCTCCCGGAGCCTCCCCAGGACGGGCTCGGCGCTGACCAGCGCGGGCCCGGCGGCGTCGGCGAAGCTCTGCAGCTCGCTGGCGATCTGACGCAGGTCGCCGGACAGGGGACGCAGCGAGGCCAGCACCGGGGTGGCCTCGCCGGCCAGGGCGGTCAGCTCGCCGAGCGCCGAGCGGGCGGTGGCCAGCGCCGTCGGCAGCCGCCGGAGGGCGGCGTCGAGTTCCGGCTTCCCGGACGGCGGTGGCGGCCAGCAGCTGGTCGGTGGCGGCCACCACCCGGTCGAGGCGCTCACCCCGGTCAGCTCCCAGCGCCTGGGCCACGGGCTCGGCCCGGTCGATGAGCGCGGTCAGGAGCTGGTTGTGGCCCCCGAGGATCTCGAGGAGCCTGGTGGTCTCGGTGAGGGCGGGCTCGAGGGCGTCGAGGGCGGCGGCGGCGTCCTCGCCCCGGCCGGAGAGGCCTTCGCCGAGCGCCACGATGAGGGCGGCCAGCGCGGCCCCGGCCGGATCGTTGACGACGTCGAGGAACTCCTGCAGCTCGATGGTCCGGGCGGTCTGGGTGGAGGGGATGACGGCTCCGTCGGCCAGCACCGGAGCGGAGGGCGAGCCGCGCTCGACATTGACGTAGCGCTCCCCCAGCAGGCTGATGGCCCGGATGGTCACCCGGGCGTCGGTGTGGAGCGGCGTGAAGGCGGACCCGACCGAGATCGTGACCCGCGCCCTGCCGTCGACGAGGCGCAGCTCCTTCACCGTTCCGGCCTTGACCCCGTCGACCATGACGTCGTTGCCAGGAATGATGGCGCCGGCATCGGTGAACTCGGCCTGGACGGTGACGGCCGGGTGCTCTTCAGCCGCCGTCACACCGCCGGCGGCCACGGCCACCATCAGGGCGCTCGAGACGAGAGCTACTGCCCCCCTCATCGGACCGTGCTCCCGGCGGCATCACGACGGGCTGGCAGCGGCTGGCCTTCGAGCTCCCCGGGCGGGCGGTCGGGGTTCTTCGTGATGGCCGGGTTGAGCTGGCCGGTCACCGAACCGAGCAGCAACGAGCCGGAGCTGACGTAGACCCGCAGGAAGTGGCCGTTGGCGTCGTAGTTGGCTGACGCCGAGGCCAGGTTGGACAGCACGCCGGCCAGTTCGGGCGTGTAAGGCCGCAAGTGGTCGAGCACCGGCAGCAACGATGAGAGGACGCCGGTGACCGGGGGCACCACGGCGTGGGCCTTATCGAGCAGGCTCGGCGTCTCGTCCAGCACCGCGGCCAGCGATCCCAGTGCGGGGCGCAGCTCAGCGAGCGCGGGCCGCAGTTCGGCCAGGAACGGCCGGAGGTCGGCGGCTGCCGCCGGCAGTGCCTCCACCGCCGGAAGCAGATCCCGGAGCAGGGGAAGAGCGGCCGCCGCCGCCGGCGGCACCCGGCCCAGCACGGAGTCGGCCGCCCGCAGGGTGGCGGGCAGCTCGTCGAGGCCGGCGGCCAGCTCCTCATCGCGCAGGGCTGTTCGGGCGAGATTTCGGTCGAAGCCGTCGACGATCCCTCTCACGCTGTCCCGCCGGGCCACGAGCCGCTCGGCGAGGTCGCGCACCGACGTGAGCAGCGTCTGCAGGGCCGGGCCATCGCCCCCGATGGCGTCGAGGACGTCGGTGACGGCGTGGAGGGCGGGGCCGGCCGCCTCCAGCGTCGCGCCGAGGTCCTCCTCGTGGCCGGCCAGCGCCTGGTCGACGCCGGGGATGATCCGACGAAGCGCCGCCCGGGTCTCGGGGTCGAGGGCGGCCAGGACCTGATCGAGCTCCACCCGGGGCGTGACGGCGGTGATCATCGCCCCGTCGGGCAGCGCAGCGTTGGCCTCCGGCCCGGGGCTGATCTGCACGATGCGCTCCCCGGGCAGCGACTGCCAGTCGATCTTGGCGGTGGTGCCCTCCCGGAGAGGTGCGTGCTTGTCGTCCAGTGTCACCTTCACCAGTGCCTTGCCGTCGCGCACCTCGAGCCCGTCGACGTTGCCGACATTGAACCCGTCGATCTGGGCCCGGCTGCCGGCGAAGAGGTTGGTGGCATGGGGGAATACGAACGTGGCGTGGTAGCCGCCGCCTCCACCGACGATGTTGAGCAGCGCGGCGAAGAGCACCACAGCCACCACCACGGTGGTGCCGGCGGCGATGAGACTCCGGGGCGTGAGTGCTATCGGTCGGGGCGTCACGTCAGTCCATCCCCAATGGTCCGGCGGACTCGCCGGCCAGGAACTGGCGGACGAACGGGTCGGGGGAGGCGAAGGCCTCGGCCATGGGCCCGTAGTGGGCCAGGCGCCCCTGCCACAGCAGCCCGATGTAGTCGGACACCTTCTGGGCGGTGGGGATGTTGTGGGTCACCAGCAGGTAGGTCCCGCCGTGCTCCTTGTGGACGTCGAGGATCAGGTCGCACAGCAGGCTGGTGCGCACCGGGTCGAGCCCGGAGTCGGGCTCGTCGAAGAGCACGATCTTGGGGTTGAGCACCAACGCCCGGGCGAACCCCGCCCGCTTGCGCATGCCGCCCGAGATCTCGTTGGGCATCTTGCGGGTGGCGTCTTCGAGGCCGACGTCCTTGAGGCGCTCCATGACGATGGACCGGATCTTGTCCTCGGGCATCTTTGTGTGCTTACGCAGCGGGAAAGCGACGTTGTCATAGAGGTTCATGGAGCCGAACAGCGCCCCGTCCTGGAAGAGGACGCCGAAGCCCTCCCGCATGGCGAACAGCTCGTCGTCGTTCATCTGGGGAACGCTCTGGCCGAACACCCGGATGTCGCCCGCGTCGGGGTACAGGAGAGCGATGATGTGTTTCAGGAGCACGCTCTTGCCCGTCCCCGACGGGCCGAGCACCGTGGTGATGGCGCCCTCGACGAAGTCCACCGTCAGCCCCTCGAGGACCTTGAAACCGTTGAAGGCCTTGTAGACGTCTTCGACCTCGATTGCCGCAGCCATTGGCTTCCTAATTGGCGATCGGCGCGTTCGGCGACAGCCCCCAGAAGAGCTGCGTCCCGAACATGCCGATCACGTGCACGAGGACCATGTTGAGCATCATCGACTTGGCGGTGTTCCAGCCGACCCCGACCGGACCGCCCGACGCCTTGTAGCCGTAGTAGCAACCGACGAAAACGATGGCCGTGCCCATGGCCATGATCTTCATCAACGAGTACAGGAAGTCGGTGGGGTTCTGGAACAGCCAGAACGTGAGCAGGTAGCCGCCGTTCGACACCTCGCCGAGCTGCTTGACCACGACCAGCCACTCGGCGAAGTACATGACGCCGAGCCCCACGATGTAGAGGAACGGCAGGGCGATCCACGCCCCCACGATGCGGGTGGCGACGATGTAGGGCATGGGGCGGACGCCGATGACCTCGAGGGCGTCGATCTCCTCGGAGATCCGCATGGAGCCGATCTCGGCCACGAGGCCGCAGCCGACCTTGGCGGCCAGGATGTAGCCCCACATGTAGGGCGCCATCTCCCGGATGGCGCACCAGGCGGAGAAGATGCCGGAGTAGCCGGGGGCTCCGATCTGCTTGAGGGTGTAGTTGCCTTCCAGACCGCACTGCAGCCCGATGACGAACTCCATCAGCCACACGATGAAGCCCGAGCTGACGATGAGGATCGACGCCTGCCGGAACACCTCCGAGGGGTAGAGGCGGAGCTTGGGAATGGTGCGCAGCGCCTCGAACGAGAAGCGGGTGATGTCGCCGGCCGTCTCCAGGATCCCCCGGCCCTTGGACCACAGCGAGCCGGGCCCGAGCACCGTCCAGTCGGCGTCGGGCGATTCGAACTCGGTCCGGTCCGGCGTGTGGTCGGTGGTCGTCATTTGAACACCTGCATCCCGGGGTTGAGCCCCAGCAGGATGGTGGTGAACACGTAGTTGAAGATCCAGATGCCGGCGAAGGCGACGACCACCGCCTGGTTCACCGCCCGCCCCACGCCGGCCGGCCCGCCCTCGGCCCGGAACCCCTTGTAGCAGCAGACGACGCCGATGATGAGGCCGAACAAGGCGGTCTTCAGCACGCTGCCCCACAGGTCGGGCAGCGTGGCGTTGTCGAAGAAGTTGTCGATGAAGGCCGCCGGGGTGGCGCCGCCCACGCCGACCGCCGCTACGAACCCGCCCAGCGTGCCGAAGAGCAGGGCCACGATGTCGAGCAGGCCGGTCATGAAGAACAGGGCGATGATCCGGGGCAGCACCAGAGTGCGGACAGGATCGACGCCGAGCACCTCCATGGCGTCGATCTCCTCCCGGATGCGGCGGGCGCCGAGGTCGGCGGTGATGGCCGTGCCCACCACCCCGGCCACCACCATGGCGTTGATCCAGGGGGCGAACTCCCGCACCGAGGCCATGATGAAGAAGGAGCCCAGCCGCTCGGGGATCCCGAAGATGGCGAAGAAGTTGAGGGCCTGCAGGCCCGGAGCGCCGAAGCCGAAGCAGAACGTGGAGATGACCATCGGCACCCAGCACAGCCGGAGGATCGAGTACATCTGGTCCCGCACGTCACCCCAGTAGCCCCGGGGATGGCGCACGGCGCTCTTCACCACCAGGAAGAAGAGCCAGAGCATCTCGCCGGTCTGGGCCAGCCCCCGTTCGAGGGGCTTGACGCGGGTTGGGGAGGTGCCGGCGCCGCTCCTCTGGGGTGTCTCGGTGGGCGGGGCGGCAGGACTGACCCCTGCATTTTGGCAAACCGCCTCCGTTCCCACTCTCGTCATGGGCGGCTCCAACTCTCTCTTCCCTCCCTTCCGCCTGATGCTCAGGTGGCGCCCGGTAGTCCGCGGACGAGCAGGTGGGCCAGCCGACCGGCCACCTGGGCGGGCGGATCGGCCGGCGGGTTCACGACGTAGCTGACGAGGAGCCGGGCGACGGCGTCGGCGGCCGACTCAGCCGGGCCTTGGGGGCCCGGGGGAGCCAGCCGCCAAGGATCTCCTCCAGCGCCTGGCGGGCGGCGGACAGCACCGGGCCGCGGTCGGTCGTCACCAGGGCGACCAGCGAGTTGGGCTCGGTGGCCAGCAGCCGGTTGAGGAGGGCGTGGGCCTGCCCCGTCCGCATGGCCGCCTCGATGGCCGCCCGCAGCGCCGGCTCGAGCTCGCGGTGGCGTCCGGCGGCGCTGATCATGCTGTCGATGAAGACCTGCTCCTCCCGCAGGACCGTGGCGTCGACGAGCTCCTTCTTGGACGGGAAGTAGCGGTACACCGTCTGGCGGGAGAGCCGGGCCCGCCGGGCCACGTCCTCCAACGACAGCCGGGCGATGCCGTGGTCGGCCATCGTCGCCAACGTGGCGTCGAGGATCCGGGTGGCGGTGTCGCCCACTGGGCCGGCCGACGACGGTGCGGCCCGGGACGCGGCGAGGGGAGCCATTAGGGTCACGATGTTACGATTTGCGTCGCTCTGTCACAACCCCGAATTTCCCCTCTGGCGGCGTACTTCACGCCGGACGAAGCGGGCAAAGCTGCGCGACGATATCGTTCGGGAACCACGAGACGCCCTGGCCGGCAGGAGGTTCAGCCGAAATGCTCTCGACCATGCAGGACTTCCCCCTCACGATCACCGCCATCTTCCGCCACGGCCGGAGCGTCTTCGGCGAGAGCGAGGTGGTGACGTTCGAGGGCGAGTCGTGCCGGCGGGCCACCTTCGCCCAGGTGGCCGAGCGGGCCGACCGGCTGGCCTCGGCCCTGGCCCGCCTCGGCATCCGGGAGGGCGACCGGGTCGGCACCTTCGCCTGGAACAACCAGGAGCACCTCGAGGCCTACATGGCCGTCCCGTCCATGGGGGCGGTGCTCCACACGCTGAACCTGCGGCTGTTCCCCGAGCAGCTGACCTACGTCGCCAACCACGCCGAGGACAGGGTCATCCTCGTCGACGCCACTGTCATCCCGCTCCTGGCCCGGGTGGCGGCGGAACTCAAGACCGTCGAGCAGTTCGTGGTCATCGGCGAGGGCGACGCCAGCGCGCTGGGCGACAACGTCCTGTCCTACGAGGAGCTGCTGGCCGCCGAGTCGGGTGACGGCTACCCCTACCCCGAGATCGACGAACGGTCGGCGGCGGCCATGTGTTACACGAGCGGCACCACCGGCAACCCCAAGGGCGTCGTCTACAGCCACCGCTCCACGTACCTGCACTCGATGGCCGCCGGCAGCGGCACGACGTTCGGCCTGACCGAGCGGGACCGCATCCTGCCGATCGTGCCGATGTTCCACGCCAACGCCTGGGGGCTGCCCTACGCCGGGTGGATGGCCGGGTCCGACTTCGTGATGCCGAACCGGTTCCTCCAGGGCGAGCCGCTCTGCAAGCTGATCATGGCCGAGAAGCCCACGGTGTCGGGCGCCGTCCCCACCGTGTGGAACGACATCCTGGCCTACGCCGACAAGAACAAGGACAGCGTCGACCTCACCTCGCTGCGGCTGGTGCCCTGCGGCGGCTCGGCCGTCCCCCGCAGCCTCATGGAGGCGTTCGAGGAGCGCCACGGCGTGAAGATCATCCAGGCCTGGGGGATGACCGAGACGTCGCCCGATCGCCGCCGTGGCCATGCCGCCGAAGCACGGCGCCGGCCGCGGACGAGATGGAACTGGCGGTCGAAGACCGGCCGGGTCATCGCCGGCGTGGAGCTGCGCATCACCGCCGACGACGGTTCGGTGCTGCCCTGGGACGGCGAGGCGGTCGGCGAGATCGAGGTCCGCGGCCCGTGGATCACCGCCTCCTATTACAAGGACGACGACCCCGCGAAGTTCCACGACGGCTGGCTGCGGACGGGCGACGTCGGCAGCGTCGAGCCCAACGGCTTCGTCCAGATCACCGACCGGGCCAAGGACGTCATCAAGTCGGGCGGCGAGTGGATCTCCTCCGTCGAGCTGGAGGGCGACGCTGATGGCCCACCCGGCGGTGAAAGAGGCGGCCGTCGTCGGCGTCCCCGACGAGCGGTGGGACGAGCGGCCCCTGGCCTGCGTGGTCCTCCGGGAGGGCGAGTCGCGCCTCGGTCGACGACCTCAAGGGCTTCCTGGCCGACCGGGTGGCCAAGTGGTGGCTGCCCGAGCGGTGGACCTTCATCGACGAGGTCCCGAAGACGAGCGTCGGCAAGTTCGACAAGAAGGTCCTGCGGGCGCAGTACGCCGACGGCGAACTCGAGGTCCAGCAGCCCTGACGGTCTTCCAATTCCTGGGTTTTCCCTGAGTTCATTCCAGTAATTCCCGGGGTCTCTCACGAAGAAATTCGTTCCACGCGAGCTCCTGAGGCGCTAGGAATCTCAAGGAACGCGGGCGACGCGTCGAAAAAGGACGGCCGAGGGATTACACGCACGTCATTGGGCGCCTACTCCCTCGTTGTACTGATCGACCGGCTACCCAGAAAGGAAGACGGCCCCGTGCCTCTGCGCATGCTCTCCGGGCGGCCGCGCCATCTCCAGGTCCTCGCCCTCTCCTTCGTCGTGCTGGCGGTCGGCGTCGCCGCCGGTCTCGGCCGCTCCCCGGAGCCGGCGGGCCCGCTGGAAGCCGCAGCGGCCTTCTCCGGCGCCGACGACGTTCGTCGACGTCCCGCCGACCACCTCGCCCCTGGCCGTCGATCCGTCGGCCACCGCCCCGGCTGAGCCGCCCGCCACGGCGGCCTCCGCCCCGACGCCCGGGCCGCTGATCCGCCGCGCCGGCGCCGGCCGCGAGCCCGGCTCCCGCCGAGCCGCCCGCCGCCGCCCCTCCGGCCGCCGCCCCGAAGCCGATCGTCCCGCTCGGCAAGGGCATGTGGCTCTACCAGCTGTCGATGTCGGAGGGCGGCGACGCCAACAAGGTCGTCAAGAAGGCCAAGGCCGTCGGCCTCACCCACCTCTACACCCGGCTCGGATCGTCGAAGAAGGGCTTCTACGCCCAGGACGAGCTCGACAAGCTCCTCCCCGTGGCCCACGCCGCCGGCATCAAGGTCATCGGGTGGGACTTCGTGTACCTCACCGACCCGATGGCCGACGCCGCTGCGATCCAAGGCCGAGATCGACTACACCACCCCCGACGGGCACCGGATCGACGCCTTCTCGGCCGACATCGAGACCGGCGCCGAGGGCGTGAACCTGACCGCCGAAGGGGCCGCCGCCTACGGCGCCAAGCTCCGGGAGCTGGTCGGGCCGGGCTACCCGCTGATCGCCACCGTGCCCCGGCCGAGCCCGAAGCGGTCCTTCCCCTTCGCCGAGGCCACGGCCGCCTTCGACGCCATCGCCCCGATGGTCTACTGGCAGAACCGGGACCCGGCCACCGACGTCGCCGGCGCCATCGACTACCTGGCCCAGTTCGGACAAGCCGATCATGCCGATCGGCCAGGCCTACAACGGCGGCCCCGAGGGCGGGCCCGGATCGCGACCCACCCAAGGAACAGCTCGTCGCCTTCCTGAACACGGCCCACGCCAAGGGCGCCGTCGGGGTCTCGTTCTGGGTCTGGAACCACGCCAAGCCCCATCAGTGGTCAGCCATCGACGAAGCCATCGCCTGGGAGCTCCCCACCGGCCGCGCCGCCACCGGCGCGGCCGCCGTGTTCCTCCAGCGGGTGCTCAGCCTGCTCGGCCATCCGGTCGCCCAGGACGGCAAGCTCGGCCCGGCCACCAAGGCCGCCATCGCCAACGTCCAGCGGGCTTCGGCCTCCCGGCCACCGGCAAGCTCGACGCCGCCACCGCCCGCTCGATCCTCGGCTCCCGAAGCTTCTCGTAGCACGTCTCAGGAGCGCCGAAGCGGCTCCGACCCGGTCAGCCGGGAACCACTCGGCCCAGCCGACTCCCCCGTCCGGCGCCGCGCGACCTGGCACAGGGCCCGGCCGAGCCGGACCGGCGGGCGGCCCGGCGCGGTGACGAGCACCGGCGCCTCGCCGAGGACAGTGACGGCATCGGCTTCCCGTGCCCTCGATGGTGCAGGGACCCTCCGGGTCCGTGCGCGGGCGGCCTCGTCCCGGGTGTCGAAGACCCCGGCCACGTCGCTGGCCCACGTCAGGCGAGGCGTCGGTCCGCCGGACCACCAGTCGAGGACGCCGGAGGCCCGGGAGCGGAACCCGGTGCCGAGATCGGGATGCGGTCCGGGCCCGACGAGGATCTCGCCGTGGACCCGGCCGGGCTGGGCGATAGCCGACCCCGCCCGGCCCCGGGGTATCGGGCCGGCCGGCGGGACAGGTCGCCGCGGCTCGGCCGTCGCCTCCCACTCCAGGTCGAGCCCGACCGGGAGCCGCTCGCCCCACTCGTCGCCCCAGGCGTCGGCCGGGTCGTCGTAGGCGATGCCGAAGGCCTCCAGGCCGATGCTCCAGTGCTCCAGCGGCGTCTCGCACACGAGCTCGCCCCACAGCCCGTCGGCCCGCACCTCGAGGCCCGGCCCGGGGCAGCGGCACCTCGTGGTCCCGCACCGCCACCAGCCGGGGGGTCAGCAGGCCCGTCCACCACCAGGCCACGCCCTGGTTCGGCAGCAGGGCCAGGCGGACGAAGCCGCCGACCGCACCGTCGCCGCCGTCGGCGGCGAAGTCGATCTCCCAGGCGTCGGCCCACCAGGGCTCCGGCCCGGGGGCTCGCGGTGCTCGTCGCTCGGCCGCGGCATTCCCGCGTGCAGGCCGGTCGACCAGTGCCAGTCCGGATCAGACTTGCCCGATTGCCGCGGCCGTGCCCGATCCGGGCGCCGGTACCGTGGATTCATGGCCCCCGCGCCGCTCTCCCGCCGGCAGATGCTCGGGCCTCCTCGCCGCCGGGCTCCTCACCGCCTGCGCTCCGCAGGCGGCGGGAGCACGGGTGCCGCGCAGGCGTCCTCCACCACCACGACCGCGCCGCCGACCACGACGACCGCCGCCCGTCGACGTCGGAGCCGCCGTTCGACCCCGTCAACCCGATGGCGGGCTTCGCGGCCTTCGGCGACTTCGGCGGCGGGCCGGCCCAGGGGGCGGTGGCCGCCGGCATGCTGCGGTGGGTCCGCGACGGCCACCGCGTCGACGCCCTCGTCACCACCGGCGACAACGTCTACGACTTCGGCGAGCCGAAGTTCTTCGAGGCCCACCTCAAAGCGCCCTACCGGGCGCTGCAGGCCAACGGCCGGCCGATGTGGGCCACCCTCGGCAACCACGACGTCGCCGCGCGGCCACGGCGCCGAGCAGCTGGCCTTCCTCGGCCTGCCGCCCTGCCCTACGCGAAGACGCTGCCCGGCGTGCGGTTCCTGTTCCTCGACGCCAACCGTCCCGGCGACGACGCCCAGAAGCAGTGGCTCGCCGAGCAGCTGGCGGCGCCGGCCCCGCCGCTGTTCACGGTGGCGGTCTTCCACCAGCCGGTCTTCTCCTGCGGCCTCCACGGCCGCACCGCCGACGGTGATCGAGCACTGGTACCCGATGCTCAACTCGGGGCGAGGTCTCACTGGTCCTCACCGGTCACGACCACGAGTACCAGCGGTTCCTCACCGCCGAGGGCACGACGTTCATCGTCACCGGCGGCGGCGGCCGCGACCTCTATCCGCTGATCCCCGGCTGCAACCCGCCCGAGATGCGGGCCGGTGTGGTGAAGCACCACTTCACCGGCGTCGAGGTCTACTCCGACCGGATGGCCCTCACCGCCGTCGCCACCGACGGACGGTCATCGACCAGGTCGACATCCCGGCCGCCCTGCCGACCCCGTAGGCGGACCGCTAGCGCTCGATGAACTGGCCGACGTCGGCCTGCTTGGCCCGCACGGCGTCGGCGGCCGTCCGCAGGGCGGCGACCTCCTCGTCGGTCAGGGGCAGCTCGACGATCTCCTCGATGCCGCCCCGGCCGAGCTTGGCCGGCACGCCGAGGTAGACGTCGGAGATCCCGTACTGGCCGGTCATCCAGGCGCACACCGGCATGATCGCCTTGGTGTCGCCCACCACCGCCTTGACCATGGCGGCGGCGGCCGACGACGGGGCGTAGTACGCCGAGCCGGTCTTGAGCAGGCCGACGATCTCGGCGCCGCCGTCACGGGTCTTGCGGCACGAGCTCCTCGATCGTCTCGGCGTCGGCCACCTCGGCCAGCGGCTTGCCGGCCACCTTCACCTGGCTCGGCACCGGCACCATCGTGTCGCCGTGGCTGCCGAGGGTGATCGCCTCCACCTCGAGCGGGGAGATGCCGAAGCGCTCGGCCACGAAGTGCTGGAAGCGGGCGGTGTCGAGCATGCCGGCCTGGCCCATCACCCGCTCGTGGGGGAACCCGCTCACCTGGGCGGCCAGGGCGGTCATCTCGTCGAGCGGGTTCGACACGACGATGAGGATCGAGTCGGGCGAGCCGGCCACCAGCTGGCGGGTGACGTCGCCGACGATCTTGGCGTTGACCTCGAGGAGGTCCATCCGGCTCATCCCCGGCTTGCGGGGCAGGCCGGCCGTGATCACGCACACGTCGGATCCGGCCGTCTCGTCGTAGGAGTTGCTGCCGACGATGCGCGTCTCGAAGCGCTCGATGGGCCGGCTCTGCATCATGTCGAGGGCCAGGCCCTGGGGCTTGTCCTCGATGATGTCGACCATCACCACCTCGTCGACGATGTCGGCTTCGGCGACGCGCAGGGCGGTGGTGGAGCCGTAGAAACCGGATCCGACGATCGTGACCTTCATGGCGGCTGACCTCTCCTCACTGCCGAGGCTGGATGTGCGCGGGCCGGCCGGACTCTACCGCTCGTGCAGCAGAACTCTCCGAGCCTCGCCGAGCTCCACGATCCGCTCCGCCGCCCCGCCGTGGGCCGCGCCGTGGTCGGGGTGGGCGAGGCGGACCAGCCGGCGGAACCGGCGGAGGACCTCCTCCCGCTCCAGGCGGCATCCGGGCGCGAACCCGAGCACCTCCATGGCCCAGCGGCGTGTCGGCCGGCACGCCCCACCAGATGTCGGCGGCCCGGCCCTTCCCGGAGGCGGCCGCCGCCGGGCCGGGGCCGAAGTCGAACGGCCGCTGCTGCACGTGCGTCGACCCACCGGGGGGTGATGCCCTCCGGGAAGCACGCCGGGCCGCTCGATGGCCGTCTCGATGGCCCGGAGGCAGAGCTGGCGGGGATAGGAGGCCATGGCCGCCGCGGCCATCACCGCCCCGAGGAGCTGAGGGCACGGGATGGTGGCCGTGGACGTCGAGCTCGACCACGAGGCCCTGTCCCTCACCGAGGAGGCGATGGCGGGAGTAGGCCAGCCCCTCGGTGTCGACCTGGAGCCGGAAGCGCAGCGCCCGCCGGGGCACCGACAGGCCCTGGCGGGCCTCCCGCAGGAAGCGGCCCGAGCGCCTCGGCCTGCTCCTCGTCGAGCCCGGCGATCGTCGGTGGCCGCCACGCAGGCCAGCAGGAGCGGCCCGTAGCCGGGGTGGGCGGTGGGGAGCAGCCGGTCGCCGAGCGCCACCCGCCGGGTCGGCATGTGCCGCCGGGTGTGGCGGACGGTGAGCTCGGCCAGCAGCATGCTCCCTAGCTTGCCTCCTTCGGAGCTGAGAAATGGTGCTGCCGGCCGCCCGAAGGCGGCCGGCAGCGAAGGCAGCGGAGTGCAGCTGGTCCGGTGTTCTAGAACAGTGCCCCCGACGACCCAGTTGTCGTCACCGAGCAGGCCGCCGAGCCAACCCTGGCGGTCGTTGTCCCAACCGATGGTGCTGACTCGGAGCCCTGGCCGGACTGGCCGAGGTAGGCGTCGGCCACCGGGTTGTCGCCGGTCAACGAGGCGTCGTCGATCCCGAAGGCCGACAGACCCATGTCCCAACCGGACCCGTCCTCGCCGAGGACGTCGTCGTCGAGGACGATCGGCGAGGCTGAATTCGTCGTCGTCGTCGACGTGGACGCCCCAGGCGGGGCCGTGGTCGGTCACGTCGAGGCCCCAGGCCGGGCCGTCGTCGCCGGCCACATGAAGGCCCCAGGCGTTGTCGCCGAGTCGTGGTTCCAGCCCCGTCGCCGTGCTTGTCGTTGGCCATGGCCGGCCCGCCGACGACCCCGAGGCCGAGGCCGAGGGCGAGGCCGACGACAGCGGCGCGTCGCATGCTTCTCAACTCAGTTCTCCCTTGATTCCGCCGGTACCGCCCCCGCGGCACCTTCTCGATGAACCCGAAGACAATTCCACCCAAAGTGGTCAAGTCCCTCTTTCTGCGCGAAATCGACAGGAAGATTTTCATCGCCTCGGCGCCATGCCGAACCGAACCCGGGACGCGACGGTGCCGGCCACCCGAAGGCGGCCGGCAACGGTTCAACTTTCAGATCGTGCTCAGGAAGGCTGGTGAAGCCCCCGCTTTAGAAGACGCCTCCGAGGAGGCCGGCGCCGCCGCCGAGCAGCCGCCGAGGACGCCGCCCAGAACGCCGGTGCCGACTGCGGCCGCCGAAGCTGCCCTCGCCGCCGATGTTCGGTGCGCCGGCGACGTCGGTCACCGCGTCAGCGACGTCCAGCCCGCCGCCAACCAGCTCGTCGCCTCCGGAGCCGAAGCCCCCGACGACGTCACCGAGCTGGTCGTCACCGGCCAGGACGCCACCCTCGTTGCCGAAGATCCCGCCTTCGCCGTGGAGCAGCCCGCTGACCAGACCGTCGAGCAGCCCTCCGTCAACCGTGTTCAGAAGCCCGCCGAGCAACGGGAGACCGAGGCCCCCCGTATTGGCGGACGCCGGAATCGTGCTTCACCGCTCCGAGGCACAGACCGAGCACCACCCCGGCTGCACCTGCCTTTCGTACCCTTGATGCCAATGCAGTTCCCCCTGCCTTCGCCGGCGCCACGCCGGCTCCCCACCGCCGCTTACCCTGCTGGTCGCTCCTTGAACTCGGGCTTGCCCTTGCCGGGCCTCCGCCACGGGGCAGATGGCGGAAAGTCAAAGGTGAGCCCACATGACAATTCGACTAAAAGTGGGCTAACACCTCTCTCCGCGCGAATCAGGAAAGAATCGCCCCTATACGTCAGAACCGCAGGCCACCAGCGGGATGGCCTGCGGTTCTTGAGTCACTGCACTTGCGTTGCACTGCACTGCACTGCACTGCACAGGCTGGGCACCGTACCGGCCAGCGGGATGTCCGCTACGTGGTTTGTCGTGCCTTACCGGCCGCCCAGCAGGCCGGTGATCTTGGTCGTTCCCTCTACAGGAAAGCGCCGCCGAGAAGGCCAGCGCCGCCGCCGCCGAGCAGGCCACTGAGGAGGCCGCCGCCGCTGAGCAGCGGGCCCACGACGGGCAGGCCACCGGCCAGGCCGCCGACACCCCCGGCACCGCCGCCACCGACGAGCGGCAGCGACGCGACCAGCGGGCCCACGAGAGGCAGGCCGTTGGCCAGGCCAGAGGCACCGCCGCCACCGAGAAGCGGCAGCGACGAGACCAGCGGGCCCACGAGCGGCAGGCCGCCGGCCAGGCCCTGCCCGACCGGCATGGTGCTGGCGCCACCGCCAACCATCCCTCCGACGATGGGAAGCTGCGAGACCAGCGGGCCCACGATGGGCAGACCGCGGGCCAGGCCACCTGCGCCACCACCGCCGCCGAGCAGCGGCAGGCCACTGACGAGGTTGCCGACGGTGCCGACGATCCCGCCGCCGCCGCCGACAAGGCCGCCGCCCTCTTCGATGAACTCGCCGGTGTCCTCGACGAACTCGTCGGTGTCGGCGAGGAACTCGTCGGTCTCTTCCTCTTCGATCAGCTCGTCGCCAGGCAAATAGCTGACGAAGGGCAGGTCGTAAAGCGTGTCGCCGAGGCTCTCCATCGCGCCCGGGACATCGGATTCAGGCATGCCACCTTCACCCGCCGCCAGGGCGGGAAGGGTGCCGGCTGCGCCGAGCGCGAAGCTCAGGGCAGCGACCACGGCACGCCGTTGCGTAGTTTTGGACAAGGTTCTCCCTTTCTCAACCACCGGCGCCACGCCGGGAAAACTCGGAAATGGGCGCGAATGCCCGTCACAGCCGAAATCGGATACCAGTGCCCCAGCGTGAAATTCGACGGGAGAAGGTCGAATCCTCCCGGACCGGACAAACCTAGACAAGAGACTCCATCGCGGCGTAGAACGCCGGGCTCGGCCGCATAGCCGCGAACGCCCTCGCCGGATCGGGGACGTAGTAGCCGCCGAGGTCGACCGGCTGCCCCTGCACGGCGTTGAGTTCGGCCGACGATTGTGGCCTCATCGGCGGCCAGCCGCTCGGCCAGCGGCGCGAACCGGGCGGCCAGGGCCGGGTCGTCGGTCTGGGCGGCGAGCGCCTGTGCCCAGTAGAGCGTCAGATAGAACTGGCTGCCCCGGTTGTCGAGCTCGCCGCACTTGCGGGACGGCGACTTGCCGGTGTCGAGCAGCTCGCCGGTGGCCCGGTCGAGGGTGTCGGCCAGGATCTGGGCCGCGGGGTTGCCGGCCGAGGCGGCCAGCAGCTCGAACGACGCGGCCAGCGCCAGGAACTCGCCCAGCGAGTCCCACCGCAGGTGGTTCTCCTTGACGAACTGCTGCACGTGCTTGGGCGCCGAACCGCCGGCCCCGGTCTCGAACAGGCCGCCCCCGGCGAGCAGCGGGACGATCGAGAGCATCTTGGCGCTCGTCCCTAGCTCGAGGATGGGGAACAGGTCGGTGAGGTAGTCCCGCAGCACGTTGCCGGTCACGGAGATGGTGTCGTCGCCCCTGGCGATGCGCTCCACCGACAGGCGGGCCGCCTCCATCGGGGGGAGCACCTCGATCTGCAGTCCGCTGGTGTCGTGCTCGGGGAGGTCGCGATCGAGCTTCTTGAGCAGCTCGGCGTCGTGGGCCCGGGTCCGGTCGAGCCAGAACACGGCCGGGGCGCCGGTGGCCCGGGCCCGGCTGACGGCCAGCTTGATCCAGTCCCGCACGGGGGCGTCCTTGGTCTGGCAGGCCCGCCAGATGTCGCCGGCGTCCACCTGGTGCTCGAGGAGCACGGTGCCGGATCCGTCGACCACCTGGACCCGGCCGGGAGCGGTGATCTCGAACGTCTTGTCGTGGGACCCGTACTCCTCGGCGGCCTGGGCCATCAGCCCGACGTTGGGGACCGTGCCCATGGTGGCGGGATCGAAGGGCCCGTGCTGGCGGCAGTGGTCGATGACCGCCTGGTAGAGGCCGGCGTAGCTGTGGTCGGGGATGACGGCCTTGGTGTCGGCCAGCTCGCCCGCCGCGTTCCACATCTTCCCGGAGTCGCGGATCATCGGCGGCATGGAGGCGTCGATGATGATGTCGGAGGGCACGTGCAGGTTGGTGATGCCCCGGTCGGAGTCGACCATGGCCAGCGGCGGGCGCGACTCGATAGGCGGCCTGGATGGCGGCCTCGATGGGGGCCCGTTCCCCCTCGGGCAGCTTCTGGAGGGCCGACAGCACGCTGGCCAGACCGTTGTTGGGATTGGCACCGATCCGCTCCAGGGTGGCGCCGTGCTCGGCGAAGACGTCGGCGAAGAAGGTCCGCACGGCGTGGCCGAAGATGATCGGGTCGGAGACCTTCATCATCGTCGCCTTGAGGTGCAGCGAGAAGAGGACGCCCCTGTCCTGGGCGTCGTCGAGCTGGGCGGCCAGGAAGTCGCACAGCTGCTTGCGGCTCATCACCGTGGCATCGAGGATCTCGCCCGCCTCGAGCGCGACGGGCGGCCGCAGCTCGGTCACCGAACCGTCGTCGGCCACGTGGCGGAGGGTGACCTCGGTGGGCGCCTCCACCGTCACCGACCGCTCGTTGGAGCGGAAGTCGCCGGCATCCATGGTGGCCACGTGCGTCCTGGAGTCGGGCGACCAGGGCCCCAGCCGGTGCGGGTGCTTCTTGGCGTAGTTCTTGACGGAGGCGGGCGCCCGGCGGTCGGAGTTCCCCTGGCGGAGGACGGGGTTGACCGCGCTACCGGTCACCTTCTTGTAGCGGGCCTGGATCTCCTTCTCCTCCGGGGTGGCCGGCTCGTCGGGGTAGTCGGGGAGGGCGTACCCCTTGCCCTGCAACTCGGCGATGGCCGCCTTGAGCTGCGGGATGGAGGCGCTGATGTTGGGCAGCTTGATGATGTTGGCCTCGGCCCGCTGCACCAGCTCGCCCAGTTCGGCCAGGGCGTCGCCGATGCGCTGTTCCTCGGTGAGGTGCTCCGGGAACCGGGCCAGGATGCGGCCGGCCAGGGAGATGTCCCGGCTCTCGACGGTCACTCCGGCCGCCTGCCCGAAGGCCTGGATGATCGGCAGGAAGGAGTAGGTCGCCAGCGCCGGCGCCTCGTCGGTCTGGGTGTAGATGATCTTCAACGCTCGGCTCCGGGGTCGTGGGGAACCGGCCTCCCCCAGGGCAACCTGGACGCCCCCGAGGCTACGCCGCTGACCCGTGGCCCCGGGTCCGACCCGGGGCCGACCCCACCGACAGCGCCAGCACAAGATGAAGCACGGCCTCGGCGTCGGCGGCGGCGGAGGCGGCGGCGGCGGGGGCGGCGGCGTCCGCGGCGGCGGCGGGGTCGCGCACGGCGGAGCGACGACGTCCTGAGGGCGTCGGCCGCCTCGACCATGTCACAGTCGGTACCAGGGCCGTAGAGCAGCAGGGCGCCGCTGGTGTTGGATCCCGTCACGGCTCCGCGGTGGCCAGAGTGCGGAGGGCGGTGATCACGCCCTTCCCGGGGAGGTACCGCGGGGCCATGCTCGAGCAGGAGAGCGGCGACCCCGGCCGGCAGCGGGGGCGGCCATCGACGTGCCGGACAGCGCCGCCAGGCGGTGTCCGCTCCCGGTGCCGTAGGACGACGTGATGCTGTTACGCCCGGGGCGTAGACGTCGACGCAGCTGCCGTAGTTGGACCAGGTCGTCCGCCGGTCGGTGGCGTCGGTGGCGCCCACGGTGAGGGCCTCTGTGACCCGGGCCGGTGAGACGTTGCTGCAGGCGTTCGTGCCCGTTGCCGAAGACGTTGCCGTTCCCGGCCGCGATGGAGTAGGTGACGCCCTCCCTGATCGAGTTCCGCACCGCCGTGTCGAGGGCGGCGTTGGCCGATCCGCCGAGGCTCATGTTGGCCACGGCCGGGTTGGTCTTGGGGCGTTCTGCTTCTGGCCCGTCACCCAGTCGATGCCGGCGACGACGCCGCTGATCGTGCCGCTGCCGTTGCAGTCCAGGACCCGGACGGAGACGATGTTCACGTCCTTGGCCACGCCGAACGTCTTCCCGCCGAGGATGCCGGCGACGTGGGTGCCGTGGCCGTTGCAGTCCTGGCCGTTCCGCGCCCAGGTGCGTCGAAGCCGTACGCTCGCTCGACTCGAAGCCGTTCTCCTTCTTGAACTCCTGCGTGGTTCGTGTCCACGCCGGTGTCGATCACGTAGGCCGTGACGCCGTCACCGGTCTTCGGCATAGTGGTAGTCAGTTGTCGCGAGTCCGGTCGGTGACTGCTGGTCGATCCGGTCGAGCCCCCAGCCCCAGTGGTCGGGAGCCATGGTGAGGCCCGTGAGCGCCCGCAGGGACTGCTGCGGCCTCGAAGGCGGTCACCACGGTGTCCGGCGCGACGACGACCCCCGGCTGCTTCGCCAGGCGTCTGGCGCTCCTGCGTCGGTCATCGACCCGGCGTAGCCCCGCAGCCGGCCGAAGACCCTGTTGACGCTGACGCCGAACCGGCGGCTGTGGTCCTTGGCCACGGCGTCGGCGTCGCCTGACGGCATTCTCGAGGACGACGACGTAGGGCCGTTTGGCCGGCTTCGGCGTCGGCCGCGTTGGCGGTCGGGATGCCCACCGCCACGACGGCGACACCGAGTAGAGCGACGCGCCAAGGCGCGCGGGACAAGCGGTACGGACCCATTCTGGTTTCCCCTCCCCAAACCCGATGCCACTATGCGCAGAGAGCTTTGACCACTCTGCGTGGCATTGGAAGGTTCGACCCAGGTCGCTCGGCTTCCTCCCGGAATGTCCGTTAACCGGCCCGGCGTTCGGCCGCCTCGACGGCGTTGCGCAGCAGCAGTGCCACGGTCATCGGCCCCACCCCGCCCGGCATCGGCGCCAGCCACCCGGCCACCTCCCGGACCTCGGGGGCCACGTCGCCGACCAGGCCGGCGTCGGTGCGGGTGATGCCGACATCGAGGACGGCGGCGCCGGGCTTCACCATCTCGGGGGTGACGAATCCCGCCCGGCCGACCGCCACCACCAGGATGTCGGCCTGCCGAGTGAGCGAGGGGATGTCGCGGCTGCCCGTATGGCACTGGGTCACGGTGGCGTTGGCGTTGGGTTCCTTCAGGCTGAGGAGCATGGCTAGCGGCCGGCCGACGGTGGTGCCCCGACCGACCACGACGACGTGGGCCCCGGCGATGGGGACCTCGCCCCGCACGAGGAGCTCCTGGATCCCGAGCGGTGTGCAGGGCCGGGGGCCGGGCAGGCCGAGGGCCAGGCGGCCCAGGTTCACCGGGTGGAGGCCGTCGGCGTCCTTGTCGGGGCTGACGGCCATGAGGATCTCGCCCGAGTCGAGGTGGCCGGGCAGCGGCAGCTGGACGATGAAGCCGTCGACGGCCGGGTCGCCGTTGAGCTCGGCCACGAGGTCGAGCACCTTCTCCCGAGAGGTGTCAGCCGGCAGGTCGTGACGGAACGAGCTGACGCCGACGGCGGCGCTGGCCTTGTGCTTGCCACCCACGTAGGAGTGGCTGCCGGGATCGTCGCCCACCAGGACCGTGGCCAGGCCGGGTACGACACCCCGCTCCGCCAGCCGGGCGCACCGCTCGGTGAGGTCGGCCTTGACGGCCGCCGAGGCGACCTTCCCGTCGAGGATCACAGCCGTCATCGGACCCCTCTCCGTTCTGTGGTCACGAAACGGCATATATCGCCGTCTCGTGACCACAGAAGCATGTCGCTAGTGCCGGAAGTGTCGGCGGCCGGTGAAGACCATGGCGACGCCGGCCTCGTCGGCGGCGGCGATCACCTTGTCGTCCCCGATCGAGCCGCCCGGCTGGACGATGGCCGCCGCCCCGGCGGCCACGGCGGCGTCGACGGCGTCGCGGAACGGGAAGAAGGCGTCGCTGGCACAGACCCCGCCCCGGGCCCGCCCGTCGGCCTTCTTGGCCGCCATCTCGGCGGAGTGGACGCGGCTCTGCTGCCCGGCTCCGATCCCGTAGGCGACGCCGCCCTTGGCCAGGACGATGGCGTTGCTGCCGGTGGCGGCGCAGACCTTCATGGCGAAGGCCAGGTCGTCCATCTGCTCCGCGGTCGGAGTGGTCTGGGTGACGACCTTCCAGGTCGAGCGGTCCTCGTCGGGCGGGTCGGTCTCCTGGACGAGGAAGCCGCCCCCGGCCCGGCGCAGGTCGAGCCCCCCGGAGACCGGCGCTGCGCATTCCAGGAGGCGGAGGTTCTTCTTCTTGGCCAGCGTCTCCAGCGCGGCGGAGGCGAAGCCCGGGGCCAGCACCACCTCGGTGAAGACGTCGCCGATGGCGGCGGCGGTCTCCTCGTCGAGGGGCCGGTTGAGGGCCACCACCCCGCCGAAGGCCGAGAGCGAGTCGCACTCGAAAGCCTTCCGGTAGGCGTCGGCCGGGCCGCCGCCCAGGGCCACGCCGCAGGGGTTGGCGTGCTTGACGATGACGCAGGCCGGGCCGCCGAAGCTGTGGACCAGCCGCCAGGCGGCCTCGGAGTCGAGGAGGTTGATGAACGACAGCTCCTTGCCGCCGTGCTGGGTCATCCCGTCGAGCCACCCGCCCCCGAGCCGGTCGCGGTAACGGGCGCCCGCCTGGTGGGGGTTCTCCCCGTAGCGCAGGGAGGCGACCTTCTCCAGCGGCACGATCAGGTGGCGGGGCAGCGGCCCGCCCCCCAGCACCTCGGCGTCGAACCAGCGGACGATGGCGGCGTCGTAGCCGGCGGTGTGGGCGAAGGCCTCGAGGGCCAGGTCGGCCCGGGTGGCCGCCGACAGCCGACCGCCGTCGGCCCGGAGCTCGGCCAGGATGGCGTCGTAGCGGGCGGGGTCGGTGACCACCCCGACCCAGGCGTAGTTCTTGGCCGCCGCCCGCACCATGGTCGGCCCGCCGATGTCGATCGTCTCGATGGAGGGCCGAGCCAGGAAGGGGTAGAGGTTCACCACCACGAGGTCGATCGGCTCGATGCCCTGCTCGGCGAGGTCGGCGCCGTGGGAGGCCTGCCCCCGGTCGGCCAGGATCCCGCCGTGGATGCGAGGGTGCAGGGTCTTCACCCGCCCGCCCAGCATCTCGGGCGCGCCGGTCACATCCTCCACCGCCGTCACCGGGATGCCGGCGTCAGCCAGGGCGGTGGCCGTGCCGCCGGAGGCCAGCAGGGTGACGCCGAGGTCGGCCAAGCCCCGGGCGAAGGCGATGAGGCCGGTCTTGTCGTAGACGGAGACGAGGGCCCGCTTGATGGGGATCGGACCGTCGGCGGTGAGCTCGACGGGTTCGGTGTGCCTCGGGGGAGGCAGGTGAAGCTCCCGAGCATCGGCCAGTTCCGGCGGGGCGCCGGCGATGAGCTCGGCCAGCACGCGGGGGTAGAGCTGGTGCTCCACGGCCTTGATGCGCTCGTGGAGGGCGTCCTCGTCGTCGTTCTCTAGGACCGGGACGGATTCCTGAGCCAGGATCGGCCCGTCGTCGACCTCGATGGTGGCGATGTGGATGGTGCAGCCGGTCACCTTCACTCCGGCGGCCAGGGCGTCGGCCACGGCGTGGGCGCCCCGGAACGACGGCAGCAGGCTGGGGTGGGTGTTGATCACCTTGCCGGGGAAGGCGGCGAAGATCGGCTCGGCCAGGACGGTCATGAACCCGGCCATGGCCACGACGTCGACGTCGTGGGCGGTGAGGGCTTCGACGATGGCGGTGGTGAAGGCCGCCCGGTCGGGCAGGTACCCGGCCCGGTCGACCACCACCGTGGGGATACCGGCCGCCGCCGCCCGGTCGAGCGCGGCCACACCCGGTCGGTCGGTGACGACCACCGCCACCGGCAGCCCGGCGTCGATGATGGCCTGCAGGTTCGTGCCGCTCCCCGAGGCCAGCACTCCCAGCTTCACGCCCGTCCGTTGCGAGTGAGTGTGCATGAGTTGCACGCTTTCAGGCAGCCGTCGATTGCTCGGCGGCGGTGGCGGTCTTGTCCAGCCCTGGGGCCGATGCCGTCTTCGCAGTTCGTCGAGGAGCACCTGGCCGGTGGCCATGAACCTCTCCTCTCCCTGCGCGTTGGCCGGAAGTTGGTTCCTGGCCGGTTCCCGCGCCACTCCCGGTACCGACGGCCTCCACGAGCGAGGCCAGGTTGATGGCGGCGTTGACGTCCCGGTCGATGACCAGGCCGCAGTGGCCGCAGCGGAAGATCCGCTCGACGAGTGGCAGCTTGGCTTTCGCCGTCTTGCACGCCGAGCAGGTCTTGGACGACGGGTACCACCGGTCGGCGACGACCAGGGTTGAGCCGTACCAGCCGGTCTTGTAGGCCAGTTGACGGCGAAGCTCGGCCGGGGCGGCGTCGAGCACCGCACCGGTTCAGTCCGGCTTTGCCCCACCGCCCCTTCCCGCACCCCGACGCCGTCATCCCTCGCACCGCGAGATCCTCGATCACAATGGTTCCGTAAGTCGGTGGCCAGCCGGGTGGTCAGCTTGTGCAGCCCATCCGCTCGGGCGGCGGCCACTTTGCCATGGCCCCGGGCTAGGCGCCCTTTGGTGGCCTTCCAGCGCCGCGACGGGCGCCGTCCAGTGGCCCGGGCCCCGCCGGCGGGCCAGCTGGCGCTCAAGGCGGGCCATGCGCCGCTGGTAGCTTCCGAAAGCGGCTTGGGGTTGGGGATCACCTCCCCGGTGGAGAGCACGGCCAAGGCCTTGACTCCGACATCCACCCCGGCCACCCCCTCGGGCCGCGCCGGGGTTCGCTCCGCCCGGTTGATCTCCACCCCGAAACTCACGAACCACCGGCCCGCCCGCTCCGAGACGGTGGCCGAGACCACCCGGGCCGAGCCCGAGGCCAGCGGCCCCTCGAGGGCGGTGGTCGGCTCCTTGGTTCGGACCACACCGATCCGGGGCAGCCGCACATGGCGACCGTCACGCACCCCGAACGCCCCGGTGGAGTAGCGGAACGATCTGCGCCCGCCCTGTCGGTGGAACCGGGGAAACCCGACCCGGGGACCCTTGCGTTTCCCGGACCGCGAATCGGAGAACGCCGCCAGCGCCCGGGCCAGCCGGTCGAGCCCGGACGTATACGCCTCTTTGGAATTCTCCGCCCACCAGGGGGCCACGTCGCCCTTGGCCGCGTTCCACTCACGCCGCAGCGCATACAAGTTCCACGGCAGCGGGACACGCTCCCGAGCCCACACCTCCGCCTCGGCCACGCTCGCCCCGCCCCGCACCGCCAAGGCGACCAGCGCCCGCCGGCCCGCCAGTCGTTCGATGACCAACGCCAGGCCCCAGTTGTAGGCGAAGCGGGCAGCGCCGGCATGGGACAACAACGCCGAACGGACGGCGTTATTCGGATCCAGTTCGAAGCGATACCCCTGGTTGACCAGCATCAGGCCACCATCATGGCGACCAGGTATGACAACGAACATCACTTCGGAACCTTCAAGCACCCGCCAACCAGCCAGGTCACATCCCAACCCATCAGAACCAACTGGAACTGCCGATGCAGCCAACCCCATCAAAGATCCTCCGCTCCGATCCACCTCGGACGTCACGCTAGCTTCCGGTTCCGTGAGTGAGATCGAGGTTTCCGTCGACGGCCACGTCGCCGTCATCACGCTGGCCGCCGCCGACCGCCGCAACGCCCTCACGCCGGCCATGGCCGCCGACCTGGTCGACGCCTGCGAGGAGGTCGACCGCAACGCCGACGTCGGCGCCGTGGTGGTGACGGGCGGCCCCTACTTCTGCGCCGGCGCCCACCGCGACACCCTGGCCGGCGCCGGCGCCGACCCGCTCGGCGAGCCGGCCCACTCCAACCTGACCGTCGTCTACCGCTCCTTCGCCCGCGTCGGAGAACTGGAGGCGCCGACCGTGGCGGCCATCCGGGGCGGAGCGGTGGGCGCCGGAATCAACCTGGCCTTCGCCACCGACCTGCGGGTCATGGCCGACGACGCCCGACTGCTGGCCGGCTTCCTCCGGATCGGCCTGCACCCCGGCGGCGGGTTCTTCGTGCTCTCGGGGCGGACGGCCGGGCGCGAGACGACCGCCGCCCTCGGGCTCTTCGGCGACGAGATCAGCGGCCGGCGGGCGGCCGAGCTCGGGATCGCCTGGGAGGCGCTACCCGACGGCGATGTCGAGGGCCGGGCCCGGGAGCTGGCCGCCCGGGCCGGCGCCGACCCTGAGCTGGCCCGCCGGACGGCCAAGTCGTTCCGCTCGGAACTGGGTCCCCCCGCCGCACCTTGGGCTCTGGCGCTCGACGCCGAACGGGCCGCCCAGATGTGGTCGCTGCGCCGCCGCACCTGACCCCCCGAACCGGCGTTCCTTTTCCGCTCTATCGGCGGTAAACGAACGCCGGTTTCGGCGCCCGGCCCGACGCCCGCGAACCGGCGTTCCTTTTCCGCCCTATTGCCGGTAAACGAACGCCGGTTGGGCTAGGTCGGGTCGACGCAGCCCTGGGGGCCGCCGCCCCCGCCGGCCGGCTCCTCCCTGGGGTAGGGGACGGTGAAGCCGCTGCCGGGATCCTCGCTGCGCAGGAAGCGCACGATGCCCCGGGCGACGGCATTGGCCTCGGCCCGACGCACCTCGTCCGTCATCAGCAGGGCCTCCTCGGACGGGTTGGAGACGAAGGCCAGCTCGGCCAGGCTGGCCACGACGCCGTGGGCCGCCGACCGCCGCAGGATCCCGTAGTAGTCGTCACCCGAGTCGCCGAGCCGGTACTTGGCGCCGGCGTCGCGGTCGGCCACCCAGGCGGCGGAGTAGGCCGACAGGGCCTTTACGACCTCCTCGTAGATCAGCCCGGCCAGGCGCTTGGACGCCGCCTGCTTGTCCGG
This sequence comes from uncultured Actinomycetes bacterium, assembly GCA_963723985.1. GTDB lineage: Bacteria > Actinomycetota > Acidimicrobiia > IMCC26256 > BP-133 > BP-133. The sequence continues at coordinate 72,463 of CAVRTC010000001.1, read as the reverse complement.
CGGGACGCCCTTCCCGAGCTGGTAGTACGTCTCCGTGCCGGGCTTCGGCCACGACTCGTCGGGCGCGGCGTTGTGGTGGATCGACACGAACGCCTTCGGGTGCAGCGCCGCGGCCACCGCCACCCGGGAGGCCAGCGTCTGGCGGTAGTCGCCGGTGCGGGCCAGCAGGACGGTCACGCCCTCGGCCCGGAGGGTTTCGGCGGCCATGGCGGCCACGGCGAAGTTGAGCTCCTTCTCCTCCAGCCCGGCGGCGCCGACGGCGCCCGGCTCTCCGCCGCCGTGGCCGGGGTCGAGCACGATGTCGGCGGTCTGCTCGATGTGCCCGTCGGCCGTCTTGATCCAGAGGTGGTTCTCGCAGGGGGTGAGGACATGAGCCCACGCCCCTTCGACGGCGTCGACGGCCACGGCCACGCCGGCCCGGAGGCGGCTGGTGACCTTCCCGCCGGGCTGCGACGCCACCGCCGCGCCCCTCTCCCCGACGATGAAGGCGCCGGAGGTGGCGACCCGCTGGTTCGGAGCCGGCTCGGAGGTCGTCACCGGGTTGGCCGTCGTGGTCGACGAGGCGGCGCCCGGCGCGGTGGTCGTCGGGCCCGACGAGGCGGTCGTCGACGGATCCCCGCCCGGAGCAGCGGAATCGGTGGAGCCGGGCACCGACTCCACCGATGTCGATGTCGACGACGGGTCGGCCGGCTTGGCGTCGGAGTCGCCGGAACCCCGGGAACAGGCCGTTGCCGCCAACGCCAGGATGAGCAACAGGACGCGCAGGTTCACCACCGCCCACCATAGGACGGCGAGTCGGGCGCCCTAGGCGCCCTTGAGCACCTCGGCCATCAGTTCGCCGATTTCGGACGGATTGCGTCCCACGCGGCAGCCGGCTTTTTCCAGGGCCTCGATCTTGGCCGCCGCCGTACCCTTGGAGCCCGAGACGATGGCGCCGGCATGGCCCATCTTCTTGCCCGCCGGGGCGGTCACACCGGCCACGTAGCCCACCACCGGCTTGGTCATCTCGGAGGCGATGAAGGCCGCCGCCGTCTCCTCGTCGGAGCCGCCGATCTCGCCGATCATCACGCAGGCCTTGGTGTCGGGGTCGGCCTCGAAGCGGGACAGGCAGTCGATGAAGCCCGTCCCCGGCACCGGGTCGCCGCCGATCCCGACGCAGGTTGTCTGGCCGATGCCCCGCTGGGTCAGCTCGTGGACGGCCTGGTAGGTCAGCGTCCCCGACCGGGACACCAGGCCCACCGGACCGCCGGGGAGCGTGATCTCGCCGGGCATGATCCCCAGGTTCGACTTGCCGGGCGAGATGAGCCCCGGGCAGTTCGGCCCGATCAGCACGGTGCCGGGGTAGGCCGCATGCACGTAGTTGACGAAGCGCGCCTCGTCGTGGGCCGGGACACCCTCGGTGATGCAGACGATGACCCCGACGCCGGAGTCGGCCGCCTCGTACACCGCGTCGGCGGTGAAGCGAGCGGGGACGAAGATGATGGAGGCGTTGGCCCCGGTCTCGGCCACGGCTTCGCTCATGGTGTCGAAGACGGGGATGCCCTCGACGTCGGTGCCGCCCTTGCCCGGCGTGACGCCGGCCACGACCTTCGTGCCGTAGTCCCGGTTGCGCAGGGCATGGAAACGGCCCTCCCGGCCAGTCAGACCCTGGACGACGACCCGGGTGTTCTCGTCGATGATGATCGCCATCTGGTCAGGCCTCCTGCCCGTTCATTCCGGGGGACATCCCGGGCTTGGCCAGCTCGACGGCCCGGCCCGCCGCCTCCAGCATGGTGGCCGCCGGCACCAGCCCCTCCTTCGGGTTGGCGGCCAGGATGGCCCGGCCTTCCTCGGCGCTGGTCCCGTCGAGGCGCACCACCACCGGCACCTGGACGTCGATGTTGGAAAAGCCTTCGAGGATCCCCTCGGCCACCAGGTCGCAGCGGGTGATGCCGCCGAAGATGTTGATGAGGACGGAGCGCACGTTGGGGTCGCTGGTGATGACCTCCAGGGCGTTGGCGATCGTCTTCGCCCCGGCGCCGCCGCCGACGTCGAGGAAGTTGGCCGCCTTGCCGCCGGCCTGGTTGACGACGTCGAGGGTGCTCATCACGAGGCCGGCGCCGTTGCCGATGATGCCGACCTCGCCGTCGAGACCGATGTAGTTGAGGCCCCGTTCCCGGGCCATCTGCTCCCGGGGGTCGTCCGACGCCGTGTTGCGGAAGTCCTCGAACTCGGGATGGCGGTAGGCGGCGTTGTCGTCGAGGGAGACCTTGGCGTCGAGGGCGTGGACCCTCCCGTCCGGGGTGAGGATCAGCGGGTTGACCTCGATGAGGTCGGCGTCGAGCTCGACGAACGCCTTGTACAGCTGCTTCAGGATCGAGATGGCGCCGCTGCGGGCGGAGGGGTTGAGCCCGGCCCCGAAGACCAGCTGGCGGGCGTGGTAGTCCTCGATGCCGACCAGGGGGTCGATGTGGACCCGGGCGATGGCCGCCGGATCCTCCTCCGCCACGGCCTCGATGTCGACACCACCCTTGGCACTCACCATCCCCAGGTGCTTCTTGGCCGCCCGGTCGAGGGTGAACGAGGCGTAGTACTCCTCGCTGATGTCGCTGGCCTTCTCGATCCAGACCCGCCGCACGACGTGACCCTTGATGTCCATGCCCAGGATGTTGGAGGAGTGGAGGCGGGCCTCGTCGCTGCTGTTGGCCAGCTTGATGCCGCCCGCCTTGCCCCGCCCGCCGACCTGGACCTGGGCCTTGACGACAACCGGGTAGCCGAGACGGTCGGCGGCGGTGACGGCGTCGTCGACGGTGTCGACGGCCTCGCCGGCCGAGACCGGCACGCCGAAGCGCGCCAACAGCTGCTTGCCCTGGTACTCGAAGAGATCCACGTGACTGTCGCCTTTCGGAGCTGGGCCTTTCGAAATCAGCTCGCCAGCTGGCCCTCGCGCTCGTCGAGGGCGCCGGCCAGCCAGTCGACGATCGCCTGCATCGGCGTGCCGGGGGTGAAGAGGGCGGCCACCCCCAGCTCCTTCAGCGGGGGGATGTCGGCCTCGGGGATGATGCCACCCCCGAAGACGAGGACATCCCCGGCGCCCTTTTCGGCCAGCTCGGCGATGACCTTGGGGAAGAGCGTGTTGTGGGCGCCGGAGAGCAGCGACAACCCGACGGCATCGGCGTCCTCCTGGATGACCGTCTCGGCCACCTGCTCCGGCGTCTGGTGCAGCCCGGTGTAGATGACCTCGAAGCCGGCGTCCCGCAAGGCCCGGGCGATCACCTTGGCCCCGCGGTCGTGCCCGTCGAGCCCAGGCTTGGCGACGACGACGCGATAGGGCCTCTCCACTGCTCGCACCTCATCCTCTCCGGCCACGCCCACAGAACCCATCGGCCGGGTTCGGATTCGGCGCTCGGGTCAAATCTAGAACCCCCCCGGCTAGAGTGAGGGATCCGCTGGGTATACCGGGCGATAACCCGGCGTCAGGGGGAGTGCGTGAAGCGTCTGGTCGTGTTGCTGGCAGGTGCTGTCATGGTGCCGCTGCTCGGGTTCGTCCCGGCCGCCCACGCCGACGCGGCAACCTGCACGATCAGCGGGACAATCGGCTTCTCCCCCCCGGTGGCCACCGCCACCCGTGGCACCTGGAGGATCGCCCCGGGCGCCATCCGCTGTTACGGGTTGCACAAGGGCCCCGAGTACTTCCTGGGTCAGGGGCCGTTTTCCGGCGCCGGGTCCTACACCGTGCTGTCCTCGGGGTCCGGTGCCTGCCTGCACCAGGTCGGCGAGGGAACGGTCGAGTACACGGTCCCGACCTCCGGCCCGAACCCGTCCCTCCGGGTGCGGGAGTCCCACAAGTTCATCCTGGCCGGAGCGGGCACCTTCATGACGCCCTCGCTTCGGGGCAGCTTCGCCGTGACGCCGCCATACGAAGGCGACTGCCTGACGAAACCGGTGACGAGGGCCACGTTCGTCGCCCAGGCGATGCTGGTCCGCGACGTTCCCTAGAACCGGGCCGGCGGGAGCGACTCTCGTCTCTGCCCGGATGATTGGTAAAGTCTGGACCTTGGGACGCCGCCTGATCCTGCTCCTCGCTGCACTCGTGCCCTCGGTGGTCGGTGTTGCTCCGGCTGCCCAGGCGCTGGGCGGGGCGGCCTGCGTGATCACCGGCACGATCGAGTTCGAGGCGCCATCAGCCACCGCCGGTTCCGGGGTCTGGCACATCGGCCCGGGGCAGATCGAGTGCAACGGCGTCACCAACGGGTACCGGATCTTCGGCACCGGGCCCTTCACCGGGACCGGGACCTACACCGGCCTCCCCGTCGGGAGCGGCTCCTGCCTCCACCACATCGGTATGGGCACGGTCGACTACGTGATCCGCAGCGGGGCGATGGTGTTCCGGGTGCGGGAGGCCAAACGGTTCGTCCTCGCCGGGGCGGGCGAGTTCGCCACCCCCACCCTCCGGGGGAGTCTCCAGCTCCTTCCGCCGTACGAGGGCGACTGCCTGATCAAGCCGGTGACCAGGGCCACGTTCATCGCCCAGGGCTTCTTCGTGCATCGGGAATCGTTCGTTTCCCGGGAGTCCTGAGCGGCGCTCGTAGGATTTGGCGCCTGATGCCGAGGCGCAAGCTGGACAAGGGAACCCGGGTCATCATGGCCACCGCCGGGGTGGCGATGGGACTGGTGGTCGGCGTCGTGGCCGTCGTCGCTTCTCCTCAGCGGCGGGGGTGAGGAAAAGGCCGGCGGGGGGACCGAGGCCGAGCCGTACCAGCCGTTCTTCGTCGGCACGTCCGACCGGGTCACCAAGCGGATCACCTCCGGGGGCCCCGAGTGCTATCAGGACCCCCGGAAGGGCGATCGGTCGTTCTGCGTCGACCTCGACGCCGCCGGCGGTTCGTCGCCTACCACGTCGTTCCGCCCGGCGGGTCGGTCGACTGCCTCGTCCAGTGGGACCGGTCCGAGAAGCGCTACGAGGACGGGTGCTCGGGCGCCCCGGTCGACCCCTCGGCGCTGGCCCGCTTCCCCGTTCTCACCCGGGCGATCAACGACAAGATCAGCGTCTTTGTCGACGTCCGCACGCCGGCGCCCCCGACGGCGCCGGCCGCCCCGGCCGCCCCGGCCGGTTAACTACCAGCCTGCCCGTCCCGGAGCCGCCAGGCGATCGTGTCGAGGACCTCCGCACGGGAGGCGCCGCGGCCCACCGCCTCGATGTAGCTGTCACCGATGGCGAGAGCCGACCACTGCTCGTCTCAGCCGTATTCGAGCTTGACCCGCCACGATCGGTCGCCGATCTCCAGGCGGGTCCACTCGACCTTGTGACACTCGGGCTCGGTCATGACCGCCGATTGTCGCGAACCGGCGGTACCGTGGCCGGATGGTGCGTGGCCGGCGTTCCAGTTCTGGCCCTGGTGCTGCTGCTCGCCACGGCGTGCGGGAGCGGCGACCCGGCTCCGCCCGGGTCCTTGTCGCCGACGACGGTCGCCTCGCCGCCGACGACCGGCGCGCCGGCCGCCACCGCCACCACCTCTCCCGCCAGCGCTGTCCCCGACACCGTGGTCCGGGACGTGGCCACAGGGGCCGATGTGAAGATCCGGGCGCTGGGGCTGGCCGACCGGCCGACCCTGTACTGGTTCTGGGCCCCCCATTGACCGTACTGCGCCCGGGAAGCCCCGGGCCTCGAGCAGTTCGCTCGGGATCATGCGGGAGAGGTCAACGTCGTCGGCCTCGGGACGCAGGACAGCTTCAGCGAAGCCCAGTCGTTCGTCGCCCGGCACCGCATCACGTTCCGGATGCTGTGGGACCGGGGCTTCGAGTCGTGGAACCGCTTTCGCATTCAGGGCCAGCCGGCCTCGGTCCTCGTCTCCGCCGGCGGCCAGGAGCTGAAGCGGTGGATCGGCGCCCTGAGTGACGACGAACGCGCCGAGGCGCTGAGGCTGGCCGGGACGCCGGGCTGAGTGCCTCCTCGGTCGAGCTAATCGTCGTCGAGACGTTTCAGGGGAGCCCAGGCCAGGAGCAGTCGCTTCTCGCCGACGTCGCGGAAGCGGACGAGCGCCTCGGCCTTGTCGCCCACGCCCTCGATGCCGATGATCACACCTTCGCCGAACTTTTCGTGGCCGACGTCGTCGCCCACCTTCAGACCCAGCTTTTCGGCGCCAGCAGCGCCGGTCACCGGCCCGCCGCCCCGTCCAGTCGCCGAGCTGCCGACCACTCCGGCGCTGGAGCTGGCGTTCCCGGGCCGCCCCCCGGGCCGGCGTCGACATGCGGCCGGTGAGGACCATCAGCGGCTCGGGGATCTCGGCCAGGAACCGGCTGGCCGGGTTGTACTGGGTCGACCCGAACAGGTTGCGGCACCAGGCGTGGCAGAGGTAGAGCCGTTCCCGGGCCCGGGTGATGCCGACGTAACAGAGGCGCCGCTCCTCGTCGAGCTGCTCCGGGTCGCCCAGTGACCGCAAATGGGGAAAGACGTTCTCCTCCAGCCCGGTCATGAACACCACGGGAAACTCCAGGCCCTTGGCGGAGTGCAGCGTCATCAGCGTGACCGCGCTCTGATCCGGGTCGTACTCGTCCATGTCGGTGACCAGTGACAGCGCCTCGAGGAAGGCCTGGATGCGGGGGACCCCGACCGGGATCGACGGCCGGCGGCGCGTCCTCGGCGGCGTCGTCGGCCCTGTCCTCGTCGATCCCGGCATTGTCGATCCTGGCGTCATCGAGCCCGACGGCGGCCGCCACCGAGTTGGCCGCCGCCCCGACGATGTCACCCCGCTCCAGCGCCTCGTCGAACTCCCGGGCCACGCCCACGAGCTCCCGGAGGTTCTCGATCCGCCCGGCGGCCTCGATCGAGCGCTCCGCCTCCAGCTCGGCCAGATAGCCGGTGCGCTCCAGCACCGCCTCGACGGCGGCGCCCACGCCGTGCTCGGAGACGTCGGCCAGCTCCTCGAGCATGGCGAGCAGCACCCCGATGCCGCCCAGGGCCTTCCCGCTGACGCCAGCATCGACCGCTCGGGCCAGCGCGGCCCCGAACGTCAGGTTCCGCTCGGTGGAGTAGGCCTCGACCCGGGCCACCGACGTGTCGCCCACCCCCCGCTTGGGGACGTTGACGATCCGCTTGAGGCTCACCTCGTCGTCGGGGTTGACCAGCGCCCGGAGGTAGGCGAGGACGTCCTTCACCTCCTTGCGGTCGTAGAACTTCACGCCGCCGACGACCCGGTAGGGGATCCCGCTGCGGACGAAGACCTCCTCCAGCACCCGGCTCTGGGCGTTGGTCCGATAGAAGACGGCCAGGTCGCCGTAGCGGTAGGGGCACTCCTCGACCATCCGCTGGATCTCCCGGGAGACGTACAGCGCCTCGTCGCGCTCGTCCTCCCCGAGGAAGTGGCAGATCAGCTCGCCGCCGGCGGAGTCGGTCCACAGGTGCTTGGGCAGCCGGCCGGCGTTGTTGGCGATGACGGCGTTGGCGGCGTCGAGGATCGTCTGCGTGGACCGGTAGTTCTGCTCCAGCACGACGACGGTGGCCTCGGGGAAGGCCTCCTCGAACCGCGTCAGGTTGCGGTAGTCGGCCCCCCGGAAGCGGTAGATGGCCTGGTCGGCGTCGCCCACCACCATGATGTTGCGGTGCTCTTCGGCCAAGGTGCGGACGAGCTCCCACTGCGCCAGGTTGGTGTCCTGGAACTCGTCGACGAGGACGTGGGCGAACCGGGAGCGCCAGGAGGCGGCGACGTCGGGGTGCCGGCGGAAGAGGGTGACGGCCGAGGTGAGCAGGTCGTCGAAGTCGAGGGCGGAGGCATCGGTGAGGCGCTTCTGGTACTCGGCGTAGACCTCGGCCAGCTTCTTGTCGTAGGGGGTGAGGGCGTGTTCGAGCAGCTCGACCGGCCCGATCAGGTCGTTCTTGGCCGCTGAGATGGCGGCGTGGACCTGTCGGGGCGGAAGCGCCTTCGGGTCGATGTTCAGGTCGCGCAGGATGTAGCCGGTGAGGCGGAGGGCGTCGGACTGGTCGTAGATCGAGAACGACGACCGCAGCCCGAGATGGGCGGCCTCCCGGCGCAGGATCCGGGCGCAGGCGGAGTGGAAGGTGGACACCCACATCTTCTGCGCCACCGGCCCGACGAGGTGGCCGACCCGCTCCTTCATCTCGTCGGCCGCCTTGTTGGTGAAGGTGATGGCCAGGATGGCGAAGGGCGAGACCTTCCGGTCTTTGATCAGGTGCGCCACCCGGTGGGTCAGCACCCGGGTCTTCCCCGAACCGGCGCCGGCCACGACCAGGATCGGCCCGCCGGGGTGGACGACCGCCTCGCGCTGAACAGGATTCAGCCCGTCCAACAACGACGATGGTTTCCCGGAATCGAACGACAAGGGAACGGCTGTCATCTCGCTGCCATCGTATTGGCTGAGTGGGACGGGCGAGGGACCGATCAGCGGAGGCGCTCGTGGAGGCCGGCCGCGGCGTTGAGGAGGCAGAGGGCGGCGACGTCGACGGTGCGGTCGGCGACGTCTCGGGTGACGTCGACCTCGACGATGTCGACGGCCCGAACCCGGGGGTTCCGCCCGGCCAGGAAGGCGGCCGCCTGCAGCTCTCCCGGGGAGAGGCCGCCGGGCCGGGCACCGGGGCAGGCGGGGGCGTAGGCGGAGTCGAGCACGTCGACGTCGAGATCGACGTAGAGGTGGTCGACCGACAGGGCCAGGCGGTCGAACGCCTCGACCAGCACGTCCTCGATCGTGCCGAACCGGACTTCGGCCGCTGTGACCACGTCGATCCCGACGTCGTCGCACCAGCGGCGGTAGGTGGCCGAGTTGGAGAACCCGGCGATGCCGACCTGGACGACCTGGTTGCCGGGCAGGCCGGCCTCGACCAGCGCCCGGACGGGCGACCCGTTCCCGGGGCGGCCCGCGAAGGTGCGGACGTCGTGGTGGGCGTCGAGCGTGACCAGTCCCCAGCCGTCGATGCCCTCGCCGGCCATGCCCAGCATGGCGGGATAGGTGAGGGCGTTGTCGCCGCCGAGGAGGATGGCCATGGGCGCGCTCCGGACCACTTCGCGGGCGGCGGAGGCGATCTCCTTGTTCGACGGTTGCGGATCGAGGTCGCCGAAGTCGACGCCGATCAGGTCGCCGACGTCGACGTCGCGCTCCGAGTGGTAGGTCGACAGGACGGCCAGCCGGCGGCGGACGGCCTCCGGCGTCCGGTGGGCCCCGTTCGGCTGCGTGATCGAGGTGACCGACAAGGGGATGCCGAGCACCGCCAGTTCCGGCTCCGCCGGCGCCTTGGCCGTGCCGTCCGTCAGCCAGTCGGCCGCCGTGGGCCACTGCGGGTCGCGGGCTCTCCCAGTCGCACGGCGTCACGGCTCGGCCGGCCGGGTGACCACCTCGCCCCCGACCACCACGGCGGCCACCCGGTCCATGCCCGGGTGGTAGGCGAGGTCGGCGTAGGTCTCGCCGGCCAGGACCACCAGGTCGCCGGCGCTGCCGACCGTGAGCCGGCCGAGCTCGGGCCGCTGCAACGCCGCCGCGCCCCCGGCGGTCGCCGCCCGCACCGCCTCCTCGGCCGACAGGCGCAGCTCGGAGCAGGCCACGGCGATGACGAACGGCATGGAGGTGGTGTAGCTGGTGCCCGGGGTTGCAGTCGGTGGCCAGGGCGATGGTGGCCCCCCGGTCGAGGAACCGGCGGGCGGGGGCGTAGGCCGACCGCAGGCAGAACGACGTGGCCGGCAGCAGGACGGCCACCACCCCGGCGAAGGCCAGCGCCCGGGCGTCGTCCTCGGTGGCGTGGACGAGGTGGTCGGCGCTGGCGCAGCCCAGCTCGGCGGCCAGGAGGGCGCCGCCGGTGTGGGCCAGCTCTTCGGCGTGCAGGCGGGGGACGAGACCGTGGGCCTTGCCGGCCTCGAGGGCCTTGCGGGCCTCGGCCACCGTCAGGGCGCCCAGGTCGCAGAAGGCGTCGCAGCCCTCGGCCAGCGGGGCGCAGGCCGGCAGCATCTCTTCCACCAGCAGGTCGAGGTAGCCCGCCTCCGGGAGGAGGTGGGCGCCGAGGAATGTCGGGTAGATCCGCAGCGGCGTCCGCTCCGCCACCGTGGCGATCACCTCGAGCAGCCGCACCTCGGTCCCGGTGTCGAGGCCGTAGCCCGACTTGGCCTCCAGCGTCGTGGTCCCCGACGCCAGGGCCGACCACGCCCGCGCCTCGGTCTCTTCGACCAGCGCCTCGGTGCTGGCCGCCCGGGTGGCGGCCACCGTGGTCATGATCCCGCCGGTCTGGTAGCGGTCACCCCGCAGGCGGGCCTGGTGCTCGGCGGCCCGGTCGCCGGCAAAGGCCAGATGGGTATGGGCGTCGACGAACCCCGGCAGCACGCACCCTCCGCCGGCGTCGAGCTCCTCGAGGTCGTCCATCCCACCCGGCAGGCGCCGTTCCGGCCCGACCCACGCCACCTTCCCGCCCTCGATGAGCACGGCGCCCCGCTCGACCACCCCCAGGTCGAACGGCCGTTTCCCTTCGCAGGTCACGACCTGCGACGTCCCCCGCACCAGGAGCTTCCCCGTCGGGCTCACTGCACGGTCCTTTCCTGGCCGGGGGACACCCCCGGACCCCCGGGCCCGTCGAGCATGGGCATACGGACGCCGCGGTCCCGGGCCACGGCGGCCGCCTCGGCGTAGCCGGCGTCGGCGTGGCGGACGACGCCGGTGCCGGGGTCGTTGCGGAGCACCAGCGACAACCGCAGGGCGGCGTCGTCGGTGCCGTCGGCCACGACCTGGGCGCCGGAGTGGATGGAGCGGCCCATGCCCACCCCGCCGCCGTGGTGGACGGCCACCCAGGCCGCGCCGCTGGCCACGTTCAACAGGGCGTTGAGGATCGGCCAGTCGGCGATGGCGTCGGAGCCGTCGGCCATCGCTTCGGTTTCGCGGTACGGGGAGGCGACGGAACCGGAGTCGAGGTGGTCCCGGCCGATCACGATGGGGGCGCCGACTTCGCCCCGCCGGACGAGGTCGTTGAAGGCCAGGCCGGCGACGTCGCGCTGGCCGTAGCCCAGCCAGCAGATCCGGGCCGGCAGACCCTGGAAGGGCACCCGCTCGGCGGCCAGGCTGAGCCAGCGCTGCAGCCCGTCGTCGTCGGGGAACGCCCGGCGGACGGCGGCGTCGGTGGCGGCAATGTCGGCCGGGTCGCCGGAGAGGGCCACCCACCGGAACGGGCCCATGCCCTGGCAGAACATCGGCCGCAGGTAGGCGGGCACGAACCCGGGATAGGAGAAGGCCCGCTCCCGGGCCAGGCCGCCATCGACCGCGCCCGCCCGCAGGGAGTTGCCGTAGTCGAAGACCTCGGCCCCGGCGTCGGAGAAGCCGGCCATGGCCTCGCAGTGGATGGCCATCCCCGCCCGGGCCCGCCGTACGTACTCCTCGGGATCCGTGCCCCGCAACGCCGCCGCCTCGTCGAGGGACAAGCCGGGCGGCACGTAGCCGTGGAGCGGGTCGTGGGCGCTCGTCTGGTCGGTGACAGCGTCGACCTCGGCGGCGGCGGCGAGCAGCGCCGGGAAGGCGTCGGCGGCGTTGGCCACCACGCCGATGGAAACGGCCTTCCGAGCGCCGGCCGCCGCCTGGGCCCGCCGCAGCCCGTCCTCCACCGAGGGGGCCTCCTCGTCGAGCCAGCCGGTGTCGAGGCGGCGCCGGAGGCGGGCGGGGTCGACCTCGACGCACAGCGCCACGCCGCCGTTCATCGTCACGGCCAGGGGCTGGGCCCCGCCCATGCCGCCGAGCCCGGCGGTCAGCACCACCCGGCCGGCCAGCGTGCCGCCGAAGCGTTGCTCGGCCAGGGCCAGGAACGTCTGGTAGGTCCCCTGCACGATCCCCTGGGTGCCGATGTAGATCCAGGAGCCGGCTGTCATCTGCCCGTACATCGTGAGGCCGAGCGCCTCGAGTCGCCAGAACTCCTCCCAGGTGGCCCACTCCGGCACCAGCAGTGAGTTGGCGATCAGCACCCGGGGGGCGAACGGGTGGGTGGGGAAGACCGCCACCGGCTTGCCCGACTGCACCAGCAGGGTCTCGTCGGCGGCCAGGTCGCGAAGCGTCGCCTTGATCGCCGCCAGGCTGGCCTGGTCCCGCGCCGCCTTGCCGCGCCCGCCGTAGACGACGAGGTGGTCGGGGTCCTCGGCGACGTCGGGATGCAGGTTGTTCTCCAGACACCGCAGCGCCGCTTCCGCCAGCCAGGTGCGGCAGCGCAGGGCGCCACCCGGATGCGCCGGCCGGTCCGGGACCGTGAGGCGAGGGGTTGGCTCGGCGGCGCCCAGCACGCCGGCGAGCCTACGTCACAATCCAATCCGGCAGCAGGGCCCCGGAGCGGACCAGCCGATCGGCCGTGGCCAGGTCGGGGGCGAGGAACCGGTCCTTGGGGAGGGCCGGCACGTGGGCCCGCAGCCGGGCGATGACGGCTTCCGTCTCCCGGGACGGGCGCAGCGCCCCCGACGCCTCCCGCCGCAGCTCCAGCGCCTGGGCGGCGCAGAGGATCTCGATGGCCAGGACCCGGCCGCAGTCGTCGATCGAGGTGCGCAGCTTGCGGCAGCCGTTCCAGCCCATCGAGACGTGGTCCTCCTGGCCTCCGCTGGTCGAGATGGAGTCGACCGACGCCGGCGTGGCGTGCGTCCGGAGCCGGTTGACCGCCGCCGCCGCCGTGTAGTGGGCCAGCATGAACCCCGAGTTGATCCCGGCCTCGACGGCCAGGAAGGCGGGGAGTCCCTCGGACCGGGCGGGGTCCATGAGCCGGTCGGTGCGCCGCTCCGAGATGGCCGCCAGGTCGGCCAGGGCGATGGCGCAGAAGTCGGCGGCGAACGCCAGGGGCTGGCCGTGGAAGTTGCCGGTCGACGCCACCTCTCCTCCGTGGGCGTCGGGCAGGACGACCGGGTTGTCGGTCACCGACGCCAGTTCCCGCTCCGCCACGCCGCGGGCGAAGGCGATCACGTCGCGGCTGGCGCCGTGGACCTGAGGAGCGCAGCGCAGCGAGTAGGCGTCCTGCACGGCGTGGTCGGAAGCGCCGTGGCTGGCCACGATCTCCGAGCCGGACAGGAGGCGGTGGAGGTTGGCGGCGCTGCGCTCCTGGCCGGGATGGGGTCGGATGGCGTGCAGCTCAGACCGGTAGGTGGCGTCGGTGCCGAGCAGGGCCTCGACGGTCATGGCGCAGGCCACGTCGGCGGTGGCGGCCAGCCGGTCGAGGTCGGCCACCGCCAGGCACAGATGGGCCAGCATGCCCTCGGTGCCGTTGAGCAGCGAGAGGCCCTCCTTGGCCTCGAGCACGACCGGCTCGAGCCCGGCGGCAGCCAGCCCATCGGCCCCCGGGAGCCGACGCCCGGCGGCGTCGATGACCTCCCCGGCCCCGGTGAGGACGGCGCCGATGTGGGCCAGTGGCGCCAGATCGCCGGAGGCGCCGAGGCTCCCGAGTTCGGGGACGACCGGGGTCAGACCGGCCGACAGCAGCGCCACCAGCCCGTCGACCAGCACCGGCCGGACACCGGACAGCCCGGCGGCCAGCGTCCGGGCCCGGAGCAGCATCATGGCCCGGACGACCTCCGGCTCCACCAGGTCGCCCATCCCGGCGGCATGGCTGAGGACCAGGGAGAGCTGGAGGCGCCGGGCCTCGGCGGGCGACACCTTGACCGAGGCCAGCGCCCCGAACCCGGTCGTGACGCCGTAGACGGACCGGCCCTGGGCCACGATGCGCTCCACCACCGCCCGGGCCGGAGCCATGCGGGCTCCCACCGCCTGCGCCACGGCCACCGGTGCGCCGTGGCGGGCCACCGCCACCACGTCGGCCACGGAGAGCGGCAACCCGTCGAGAGCGATCACCGGCCGCTCGGCCGGGTCGGGCCGCCCGGTCACGGCCGCCTCCCCGGCGCCGTTCCCCGGCCCGTCAGCCGGTCTTCGGCTCGGCCGCCTCCACCACGGAGACCTCGCCGGTGGAGTCGAGGTCGACCGTCACCGGGGCGCAGTGCTCGCAGGGGTCGGTGTGACGCCATGACCGCAGCAGCCGGGTCCGGGCCGGGTTGAGCGCCACGGCGAACGCCCCGGATTCCGGGGAAATCTCCAGGCCGTAGTAGGGCTCCCAGTCGCTCTCGAGTGCCGGGGTGTCGATGCTCGTCTCCTTCGGCACTCGGCGGAAGCGCATCCGGTCCGTGTCGAAGAGCCAGATGCTGTGACACGAGTCGATGCGTTCCATCTCGACACTCCAGTCTTGGCACATCCCGGCCCCAGGGTCTCGGGATGACCCTCGGTGAAAGGCTAGCGGCCCGTCGGGTGTCATGCCTCCCTGCCCTCTGCGATCTCGCTCCAAACCTTTCGGAACCCACGCTTCGTGACCATTTTTGACCTCCTCCGAGCCGAAGGCCCGGGATTCCCGTGGGAGTCGGTTTCATGCCGCCTCCGGCCGGGTGGTTCGCGCTTCGCCGGGCGCCCCAACTTCAGGCCTCCCTCCACGCGCAGCAACGGCAAGCCCTGCCGCCAGGATGTTCTTCGCCGCATTGATGTCGGCGTTCTCGCAATCCCCGCAGGCAAGGCAGCGGAAAACGGCCTGAGTCGGCCGGTTACCCGGGTCCACGTGGCCGCACGCGGAGCAGCGCTGTGACGTGTGCCGGGGATTGACGAGCGCGACGACGCACCTTTCCGACGCCTCCGCCTTCTGCCCCGTGCGGCGCACCAACGCCGACCAGCACGAAACCGCGATGCGACGGTTGAGGCCCGCTTTAGCCCTGACGTTGCGGCCGTTCTGCTCCCTGCTGCCTCGGGCTGACCGGATCATGCTCTTGACGGGGAGATCCTCGAAGGCGACGAGATCGTGCCGGACGACGAGTGCCGTTGAGGTCTTCTCCACCCAGTCTCTGCGCCGGTCGGCTGCCCGGGCGTGTATGGCGGCAATGGAGTGCTTGGTTCTCGCCCACCGGTTGCTGCCTATGCGCTGCCGGGCTTTTCTCCGCTCGAGACGGAGCAGGCGTGCCTCCTCACTCGGATGGAAGGCTGGGATCTCGAAATGACGCGCGTCGCTAGTGGTGACAGTGTGGACAACTCCGAGATCGACGCCGACGGCGCTGCCGCCCACCCGTCGGAGCCCGGGCTGCGGGGCCGAGAATGCGACGTGCCAGCGGCCCGACCGGTCGAGCGTGACTCGGGCCATGCCATGTTCGCCGAGTGGTCGAGTGAAGCGGAACCGAACCCAGCCGACCTTGGGCACCTGCACTTGAGCCCACTTACGGGAGATGCGCCGAACCCGCACGTCGCGGACACAGAACCCTTCGCGAACTCCTTTCTTCCTTCTCGTCGGCCGGCGGTGCGTGCCGGCCTTCCAGCTTGCTAGCGCCCGGTCGAAGTCGCGCAGCGCCTGCTGCTGTACCGAGCTCGACCCCTCCCCCAGCCAAGAACCGCGCCTGGCCTCTGCCAACTGGCGAAAACGTTCCGTCGACCCAGGGGAGGCTCGGCGGCCGGGCCGCCAGAAGTTGAACTGCTCCAGCGCCAAATTCCACACAAACCGCGCGTCGCCACAGTGTCGCCGACATCCGATCATTTGCGATGGAGTGGGATAAAGCCGGTAGCGGAAGGCCATCGACGCTCATCGTAAAGATGGGCTATGACAGTCGGAGGGGTACGCCGAATCGCTCCGCCCGAGGCTGCTGCGGCCACGGCATCGAACGTGGCCGAAGGGGCACCACGACTCATGGCCCAGCTTCAATCATGACCGTGACCGGCCCGTCGTTGACCAGTTCCACGTGCATGTGGGCGGCGAAGCGCCCGGTGGCCACCTTCGCCCCCAGGGCCGCCAGGGCGGCGGTGAAGTTCCCGATGAGGGGCTCGGCCTGCTCCGGCCGGGCCGCCGCCGCCCACGACGGCCGCCGCCCCCTGCGGGTGTCGCCGTAGAGCGTGAACTGGCTGACGACGAGCACCTCGCCGCCGGCCTCGGCGACCGGCACGTTCATGAACCCGGCGTCGTCGTCGAATACCCGCAGGCGCCAGACACGCTCGGCCAGCTTGGCCGCCACCGCCTCGTCGTCGGTGTGGGTCACCCCGACGAAGACGCACAGCCCCCGCCCGATCTCCCCGACCACCTGTCCGCCGACCGTCACCGAGGCCCGGTTCACCCGCTGGATGAGCGCCCGCACGGCCTCGGGCCGGGATCAGGTGGCGGGCTTGAACTGGTACTGGACGGTCTGGACCCGGATCTGGCCGTCGTCGCGGAACACGAAGGTGTCGACGCCGTCGCAGCGCTGGGCGCCCAGATCAGCCCACCACGTGATGTAGAGGGTGTCGCCCTCGAAGGCCCGCACCGGGACCTCGAGGCCCTTGATCTCGCCGACCGACGTCAGGTCGCCCAGGATGGCGGCGAAACCCTCCTTCACGCCGGCGATGCCCCGCCGGACAGTCGGCTCGCCGATACCCACGCCGTGGACGATGTGGATGGCGTCGTCGCTGTAGTCCGCCGCGATCCGGTCCAGGTCGCCGCTGCCCAGCGCCTGGACGTGATCCTCGAAACACTGCTGGGGGGTCCGTGCCATCGCGCCTCCCTCCGAAGACGGGTGTGTGCCGCCGGGAACGCTACTCCCCCTCGACCGTGTCGGGCGCCGCTGCGAGCTGTTACATGTAACATCTACGACATGGCGACGCCAGAGAAGAAGTCGACAATCTCGCAGCGGGTCGGGAACTACCGCCAACGCCTCCGCGCCCAGGGGCTCCGACCGGTTCAGATATGGGTGCCCGACGTCCGGTCCCCGGAGTTTTCGGCCGAGGCCCACCGCCAGTCGGCCGCCGTCGCCGCCAGCGAGCACGCCGCTCTTGACCAAGCCTTCATCGAGGCCATCAGCCTGGGTGAGGAGTGAGACGAGGGGAGATCTGGACGGCTGCGGCCGGAAGCGGCTACGCCGGGAAGCCCCACCCAGTGGTGATCATCCAAGACGACCGCTTCGACGGCACCGACTCGGTGACCATCTGCGCCTTCACGACCGACCCGACCGAAGCGCCGTTCATCCGGTTGCCCGTCGAGCCCGACGCGATCAACAACCTGCAGGTCCGCAGCAGCCTCATGGTCGACAAGGTCACGACCGTGCCTCGCTCGAAGCTGCGGCAACCAATCGGCCGGCTGGGCGACGACGACATGGTGCGCCTTGGCCGGGCAGTGATCGTCTTCTTCGGCCTCGCCGGCTGAGCCGTCGCCGCACCTCACTGTAGGTCGCGGTCGAAATCGGTCGATCGCCGCAGATCCGCCGAAATGACCGGCCGGCATCGGATCGGGAACCGTTTCTCCGTACCATCCGTCATATCAGCGTGCGCCGATTCCTTCTCGTGCTGGTTCTGCTTGCCGCGGCCCTGTTCGGGCCGTCAATGCCCCATGCCTCTGCCTGCTCCTGCATGACGTACGACGTGCGCGAGCGTCTGCCCGAAGCCGACGGGGCGTTCGTAGGTGCGCTCGTGGCCCGCCATGATCCGCCGCTCGGTGGGATGGTCTCGAGCGCCGATCAGATCCGGTACACGTTCCGGGTCGAGCGGGGCGTGAAGGGCGACATCCCCGCCGAGACCATCGACGTCTGGTCGGCGGCCAACGGAGCCAGCTGCGGGCTGGAGACGCCCGTCGGTGAGCGGGCCGGGCTGCTCCTGGAACGGGACGGCGACCGCTGGACCTCCAACCTCTGCTCCCAGGCCGACCCCGACGTCCTCATCCGGGCGGCGCAACCGCTTCCGCCGCCGGACGGCCGGGCCCCACCCGCCGTTCTGGTCGGCACGACCCATGGGCCGGGACGGATGCTCTCGCTCGACGGGTCGGGCCGGGTCATCGCCTACGGTCCGGGCCCCGGCACCGCCACCGACTTCGCCTTCTGCCGCGACGCCCCGCTCCTGGCCGAGGCCTACAACGCTCCGAGCGAAGCGTCCTACTCCAATCCCGGCGTGGCGATCCGGTCCACCAGCTGATCTGGCCGTCGCCTGGGAACGGCCTCTCCCCCCGAACGGGGAGGGGTACACCGCCGTGGCCGACGTCGCCTGCCGGGCGGACAACGGCACCGGCGAGGTCGTAGCCCTCACCGTCCAAGAGGTGTACTCCGACCGCGGCACCCATCACGCGGGTCGCATCCTCGTCGTCGGCCCGGACAGCCAGCCTCGCCCTCTCTGGGAAGGAGAGGCCACCGGAGGCACCTTCTCGCCCGACGGGCGCACTGCCTGGCTCACCGCCGGCCGGGATGGCCGGAGCCTGGTGCAGATCGACCTCGGCGACCCGGCCCACACCGTGGTCCAACCGCTCACTGAGCTCCCGGCCGGAATGGGGCCGCTCGCCCTCTCCTCCGGTGGGCGCCACCTGGCCGGGGCAACGTCACACCGCTCGTGGACCGGGGCCGGTACACCACCGCCGACCACGGCGGTCGTTGTGGACCTCGCCGCTTCCCCGCCCAAGGTCGCCGAGACCGAGCTCGGCCCCTACGGGCGCTACAACGCCGCCCTGTGGGCCGGACCCGACCGGATCGTCTTCGCCCCGTCGTGGAACGACCAGCCAGTGCAGGT
Source organism: uncultured Actinomycetes bacterium (assembly GCA_963723985.1). Classification (GTDB taxonomy): domain Bacteria; phylum Actinomycetota; class Acidimicrobiia; order IMCC26256; family BP-133; genus BP-133. The sequence goes on along the minus strand of CAVRTC010000001.1, from coordinate 53,998 downwards.
GTTCGACACCGCCCTCACCGACATGGGCTCCTGGCCCGGCTGGGCCGCCTCCCACGCCACCCTGGTCGGCGGCCACCTCGTAGGCCTGAACGGCCCAAAGGTCATCACCGCCCCGGTCGCCACCGGGCCGACCACCCCTTGGGCCGACCTGGAAAGCGGCGTCCCCGGCACGATCACCGCCTTCCCCAACGGCACCCCCATCGGCGAATCCGCCCCCACAACGACCACCACCGCCCCACCCGCCCCCGCGCCTCAGCAAGGAGAACAGGCCGTCGCCTCGCTTCCCGACGAGAACGGTGGCGGCACCGGCGGCCGCCCGCTCCTAGCCGGCGGAACCGGCGCCGCCCTGCTCGGGGCAGCGGCGGCCAGCCTCATCCGTCGACGGCGCACCCTCAAGCTGCCGCCGTTGTAGGTCGAGGCGGTGGGCGGCCCGGTGGCCGCGCAACCGTGGGTCATCAGTGGAGCGGACACCGGGCCGCCCACCGCCGGCGCCACCTACCGGAGCTACTCCCACTCGATGGTGCCGGGAGGCTTCGAGGTGATGTCGTAGGCGACCCGGTTGACGCCGGGGACCTCGTTGATGAGCCGGGACGAGATCCGCTCGAGCAGGTCGTAGGGGATGCGGGCCCAGTCGGCGGTCATGGCGTCGTCGGACGTGACGGCCCGGATGACGATCGGGTAGGCGTAGGTGCGCTCGTCGCCCATCACCCCGACGGACCGCACCGCCGGCAGCACGGCGAAGCTCTGCCACAGCTCCCGGTAGAGCCCGGCCCGCTTGACCTCCTCGACCACGATGGCGTCGGCCCGCTGCAGCACGTCGAGCCGCTCGGCGGTGACCTCGCCGATGATGCGCACGGCCAGGCCGGGCCCGGGGAACGGCTGGCGCCAGACGATGTCCTCGGGGAGGCCGAGCTCCTCGCCCACCGCCCGCACCTCGTCCTTGAACAGGAGGCGCAGCGGCTCGACGAGCTCGAAGTCCATGTCCTCGGGCAGGCCGCCGACGTTGTGGTGGGACTTGATCTTGGCCGCGTCGCGGGTGCCCGACTCGATGACGTCGGGATAGAGCGTGCCCTGCACCAGGAACCGGGCGACGCCACTATTGCGATTTGGGCCCGAGCTCCTTGGCCGCCTCCTCGAACACCCGGATGAACGTCTCGCCGATGGCCTTGCGCTTCTGCTCCGGGTCGGTGACCCCGGCCAGCACCGACAGGAACCGGTCGGCCGCCTTGACGTGGACGAGGTCGACGTGGAACTGGCGCAGGAACGTCTCCTCGACCTGCGCCGCCTCACCGGACCGCAGCAGGCCGGTGTCGACGAAGACGCAGGTCAGCTGATCGCCGACCGCCTTGTGGACCAGCGCCGCCGCCACCGCCGAGTCGACCCCGCCCGACAGGCCGCAGATCACCGCGCCCGTCGCCGACCTGGGCCTGGACCTGCTTCCACCGCCTGCTCGATGATCGACACCCGCGTCCAGGTGGGCCGGGCGTCGCAGACGTCGTACAGGAAGGCTTTGAGGATCTCCATGCCCCGCGGGCGTGTGGATCACCTCGGGGTGGAACTGCACGCCGTAGATGGCCCGCTCGGCGTCCTCCAGAGCGGCCACGGGCGCCGCCGACGACGCCGTGGTCTTGAAGCCGGCGGGGGCGAGGACGATGGAGTCGCCGTGGCTCATCCACACCTCCTGCTCCGCCGGCAGGTCGGCGAAGAGCAGCGAGGAGTCGACGACGTTGAGGGGCGTGCGGCCGTACTCGCCGGTACCCGTCCGGCGGACCTCGCCGCCGAGCTGCTGGGCGATCAGCTGGCAGCCGTAGCAGATGCCGAGGAGCGGGACGCCGGCGTCATAGATGGACGGGTCGATCGACGGGGCGCCCTCCACGTGCACCGAGGACGGGCCACCGGAGAAGATGATCCCCTTGGGCCGCCGGGCCAGCATCTCCCCGATCGGCATGTCGCGGGGGACGATCTCGGAGTAGACGTTGGCCTCCCGCACCCGGCGGGCGATCAGCTGGGCGTACTGCGCTCCGAAGTCGACGACGAGGATCGTGTCAACGTCGGTCGACGTCAGGCTCAACTACTTCCCCATCCCGATGCCCTGGCTGCGCTGGAGGGACTTGCCCTCCGTCTTGAGCGCCGGGGCGACCATCACCTCCGCCTTCTGGAACTCCTTCACCGTCTCGTAGCCGCAGGTGGCCATCGAGGTGCGCAGGGCGCCGAAGAGGTTGAGTGTGCCGTCGTTCTCGTGGGCCGGCCCGACGAGGATCTCGGCCATCGAACCCTTCTGGCCGACCTCGACGCGGGCGCCCCGGGGCAGGCTGGGATGGAAGGTGGCCATGCCCCAGTGGTAGCCCTTGCCCGGCGACTCGTAGGCCGACGCCAGCGGCGAGCCGATCATGACGGCGTCGGCGCCGCAGGCGATGGCCTTGGCGATGTCGCCGCCCGTCCGCATGCCGCCGTCGGCGATGACGTGGACGTAGACGCCGGTCTCGTCGAGATGGCGCATGCGGGCGCCGGCGGCGTCGGCGATGGCGGTGGCCTGGGGCACGCCGATGCCGAGGACGCCCCGGCTGGTGCAGGCCTGGCCGGGGCCGACGCCGACGAGGACACCGACCGCCCCCGTCCGCATGAGGTGGAGGGCGGTGGAGTAGGAGGCGCAGCCGCCGACGATGACCGGCAGCTCGAACTCCCGGATGAACTTCTTGAGGTTGAGGGGCTCGGCGTTCTTGCTCACGTGCTCGGCGGAAACAACCGTGCCCTGGATCACCAGGATGTCGAGCTCGGCGTCGAGCACGGTCTTGGCGTAGCGCACGGTGCGCTGCGGCGTGAGCGACGCCGCCGTGGTCACGCCCGACGCCTTGACCTCCTCGATGCGGGCGCCGATCAGCTCCTCCTTGATCGGCTCGGCATAGATCTGCTGCATCCGCAGGGTGGCCTTCTCCGGCGGGAGCTTGGCGATCTCTTCGAGGAGGGGCTCCGGGTTCTCGTACCGGGTCCACAACCCCTCGAGGTTGAGGACGGCGAGGCCGCCGATGCGCCCGATCTCGATGGCCGTGGCGGGGAGACTGCCCCGTCCATCGCCGCGGCCAGGAGCGGCAGCTCGAACCGGAAGGCGTCGAGCTCCCACGAGATGTCGACATCCTCGGGGTCTCTCGTCCGCCGGCTGGGCACGATGGCGATGTCGTCGAACCCGTAGGCCCGCCGCCCGGACTTGCCGATGCCGATCTCGACTTCCATAGCCCCACTCCCCTAGTTCCCAACGCCCGTTGACCCACGATAGCCGCCGGGTACGACGGCTCCGGGCTTCTCACCGAACCCGCCTGGGACGCCTTAGGGGCGGGTGAGGAGCGTGAGGAAACCGGACAGGATCCGGGCCGTCAAGCCCCACACGGTCTCGTCGTCCAGCTCGAAGATGTGGACGTCCCGGGTCAGCACGCCGCTGCCCCAGTGCTCCTCGCGGTGCACCCCCTCGGCCATGAGGTCCGACAGGGCCACGTCGAAGACGCGTTCCACCTCCCGGGGATCGGGCCGGAGCTCAACACGCGCGGCGGCGGGACCCAGCACACCGACGAAGGGGGCGACCAGGAACCGGCTCGTCACCGTGGAGATGGTGTCGAGCTCGGCCACCACCTCCACCGCGGCCCGGGGGAGACCGATCTCCTCCTCCGCCTCCCGGAGGGCGGCGTCGACCAGGGTCCGGTCGACCTCGGGATGCACCTTCCCGCCGGGGAACGCCACGTCGCCCCGGTGGGACGGCATGGTGTCGGGCCGCCGGGTGAGCACCACCCGGGTCTCCCCGTCGGCTTCGAACAGCGGGACGAGAACGGCCGCGGCCTGGACGTCGGGAACGGCGGGCGGCCGCTGAGGCTCCGGGAACGCCCGGCAGCGGCGGCGTACCTCGTCGAGCGGCAGCCGGACGGCCTCCGGCGGCAACCCGGCCCACGGCGCCGCGCCACCGAGCCGGATCGTCGGAGGGCGGGGGATCTTCTGGGCTCCGCCCCGAGGACCGCTCATCCGGTGAGCCCCTACTCGGCCGCCTGGAGCTGCTCCGTGAGCTGCTCCAGCAACTCCTTCATCCCGGCCGTCTTGAGGTTGGCCATGACCTGACCCGGCGGGGTCTCACCCTTTTCCCACTCCATCCAAAAGGCGAGCAGCTTGGCCGGATCGATCGGAGGCTTCTCCACGGACGCCAGCGTAGCTGGCGTCATGGTTGTTCCTGGCGGCTAGAAGCCGCCCATGGCGCCCATGCCGCCCATTCCACCCATGCCGCCCATTCCACCCATGCCACCCATGCCGCCCATGCCGCCGGGGGGCATGGCCGGAGCGGCCGGCTTCTTCTCGGGCTTCTCGGCCACCAGGGCTTCAGTGGTGAGCAGCAGCGCGGCCACGGAAGCGGCGTTCTCCAGGGCGGAGCGGGTGACCATGGCGGGGTCGATCACGCCGACCTTGACCAGGTCGACGATCTGGCCGGTGGTGGCGTCGAGGCCCATCGGGCCGGTGGCGGACGCCACCTCCTGGACGATCACGCCGCCCTGCAGCCCGGCGTTCTGGGCGATCCACCGGAGCGGCTCGGACAGGGCGACGGCCACGATCCGGCACCCGGTGGCGACGTCGCCGGTCAGAAGCTCGTCGGCCGCCTTGAGGACGGCCTCCCGGGCCCGCACCAGAGCGGTGCCCCCACCGGTGACGACGCCCTCCTCGATGGCGGCCCGGGTGGCGGACAGGGCGTCCTCGATGCGGTGCTTCTTCTCCTTCAACTCCACCTCGGTGGCCGCCCCGACCCGGATCACGGCCACGCCGCCGGAGAGCTTGGCCAGGCGCTCCTGGAGCTTCTCCCGGTCCCATTCGGAGTCGGTCTCGTCGATCTCAAATTTGAGCTGGGCGATCCGGGCGGCGACCTGCTGGGGGTCACCGGCGCCTTCGATGACCGTGGTGTCGTCCTTGGTGACGGTGACCTTGCGGGCCCGGCCCATCATGTCGAGCGTGACGTTCTCCAGCTTGATGCCGAGGTCCGGGGAGACGACCTGCGCGCCGGTGAGGACGGCGATGTCCTCCAGCATGGCCTTGCGGCGGTCGCCGAAGCCGGGCGCCTTGACGGCCGTCGAGGTGAACGTCCCCCGCACCCGGTTCACGACCAGGGTGGCCAGCGCCTCGCCTTCGACGTCCTCGGCGATCAGAAGGAGCGGCCGGCCGGCCTGCATGACCTTCTCCAGGACCGGGAGGAGGTCGCGCACCGACGCGATCTTCTGGTTCACGATCAGGATGAGGGGGTCGTCGAGGACGGCTTCCATCCGCTCGGGGTCGGTGACGAAGTGGGGCGAGATGTAGCCCTTGTCGAACTGGAGCCCCTCGGTGTACTCGAGCTCGAGCCCGAAGGTGTTGCCCTCCTCGATGGTCACGACGCCGTCGCGGCCGACCTTCTCGATCGCATCGGAGATCAGTTCGCCGATCTCGGGGTCGCCGGCGGAGATGGCGCCGACCTGGGCGATCTCCTCCTTGGTCTCGACGTCCTTGGAGTAGCGGGCGAGGAAGGCCACGGTCACCTTGACGCCCTGCTCGATCCCCTTCTTGAGGTCCATCGGGTTGGCGCCGGCGGCGACGTTTCGCATTCCCTCCCGCACCAGGGCCTGGGCCAGCACGGTGGCGGTGGTCGTGCCGTCGCCGGCGATGTCGTTGGTCTTGGTGGCGACCTCTTTGACGAGCTGGGCCCCCATGTTCTCGTAGGGGTTGGCCAGGTCGATCTCCTTGGCGATGGTCACGCCGTCGTTGGTGATCGTCGGCACCCCGAACCTGCGGTCGATCACCACGTTGCGGCCCTTGGGCCCGAGGGTCACCCGCACCGCCTTGGCCAGCTTGTTCACACCGGCCTCGAGCCCCCGGCGGGCCTCTTCCTTATAACTCAGCGTCTTCGACATCTCTCCGTCCTCGTCTGACGTGACCTCATGCGCGGCGGCGGCGCCCCCCGGGGGCGCCGCCTACGGGCGTTGGCCCGGGTGGGACTGCGGCTACTTCTTCTTGCCCGAGGTGGCCGCGACTTTGGCCAGCACGTCCCGGCTGGTGAGGATCAGCACGTCCTCGCCGTCGACGGCGATCTCGGTGCCGCCGTACTTCGAATAGACGACCGTGTCGCCCACGGCGATGCCGAGGGGGATGATCTCGCCCGTCTGCTCCGAGCGCCGGCCGGGCCCGACAGCCAGGACGGTGCCCTGCTGGGGCTTCTCCTTGGCGGTGTCGGGGATGACCAGGCCGCTCGCGGTCTTCTCCTCCGCCTCGCTCGGACGGACGACGATCCGGTCATCCAGCGGCTGCAGGTTCATGCGACAGAGCCCTCCTGAGATTCTGGTCCGTGGTGGTGCGATTCGCTTAGCACTCTACCCTTGAGAGTGCTAACGAAGCGCACCGTAGCAAGCCGCCGACAGGCCTGCAAGCTGGGTTCTTCAGTCAATCGTGGGCAGTCGCAGACCGGGTTGCGCCCCGCCCGAGAGGGCTGTCGGGCCGTCCGACTGCAGCCGCCACCAGGCGGCGGCGGCGATCATCGCCCCGTTGTCGGTGCACAGCGACGGGCTGGGGAGAAAGGCGCGCCGCCCGTCCGCCTCGGCGGCGTCGAGGAGGAGGGTCCGCAGCCGGGAGTTGGCCGCCACGCCTCCGCCGATGAGCACCGTCTTGGCGTCGACCTCGGCCGCCGCCCGCAGCAGCTTCGTGATGCACACATCGACCACCGCCTCTTGGAAGGCGGCGGCGACGTCGGTCACCTCGGCGTCGGGTTCCCGCTTGACGTAGGTGGCCACGGCCGTCTTGAGGCCGGAGAACGAGAAGTCGAAGCCCTCGTCGATCATCGGGCGGGGGAAGCTGACGGCCTCGGGGTCGCCGAGGGCCGCCAGCCGGTCGATCTCCGGACCGCCGGGGTAGCCGAGACCGATGTGCCGGGCCACCTTGTCGAAGGCCTCGCCGGCGGCGTCGTCGATGGTCTGGCCGAGGACCCGGTAGCGGCCGTGGCCCTCCATGGCGACGATCATCGTGTGCCCCCCCGACACCAGGAGGAAGACCAGGGGCGGGGTCAGGTCGGGTTCCTCCAGGAAGGCGGCGTAGAGGTGCCCCTCCAGGTGGTTGACGCCGATGTAGGGAATCCCCTGGCACAGTGCCAGCGCCTTGGCCGCGCTGACGCCCACGAGCAGCGACCCGGCCAGACCGGGGCCGGAGCAGGCGGCGACGGCGTCGAGGTCGGACAGTTGCAACCCCGATTCGACAAGCGCCTGGGCGATGACGGGGTTGATCAGCTCGAGGTGGGCCCGGCTGGCGATCTCGGGCACGACGCCGCCGAAGCGGGCGTGGAGGTCGCCCTGACTGGCCACCACCGACGACTTCAGGTTGGTGCCGTCCTCCACCACGCCGACGGCGGTCTCGTCGCACGATGTCTCGATGCCGAGGATGTTCACGGTTGAGCGCTCACAGAGGCTGGTCCTCCACCTCGGTCGTTCCCGGAACTCCGGCCTCGATGGCGTCGAGGAGCTTGCCGTACTCGTCGTCGGCGACGTCCTCGGCCCACATGACCAGGGCGTCCTCCTTCGTCTCGGCGTAGTAGTTCTTCCGCACGCCGACGGGTCGAAACCCGAAGCGCCGATAGAGATACTGGGCCGGCTTGTTCGCCAGCCGCACCTCCAGCGTGAGGCTGGTCGCCCCCCGCCGGCGGGCCTCCCGGGCCAGGGCCACGAGCAGGCGGCTGCCGATCTTGTGGCGGTGCCAGGCGGGGTCCACGGCGATGGTCGTCACGTGCCCGTCGTCGAGCGTCATCATCAACCCGGCGTAACCGACGAGCTGCCGGCCCACGAAGGCCACGTAGTAGGCCCGGGTGGAGCGCAGCGCCAGCTCCGAGAGGAACAGCGACATGCTCCACGGCACCGGGTAGACCTTGGCCTCGATGCGCAGCACCGACCGCAGATGCCGGCGCCGCATCGCCAGGAGGCGGACGTCGAGGTCGGCGGGCTCGATCTCGGCCGCCATCACCGTGCTTGCTTCACCCAGTTCATCTCGGCGTCGGACAGCCGCAGATACATCGGGTGCACGTCGCGGGGGTGGGAGAAGTCCTCCCGCTGGAACTTGGCCCGGGCCAGTTCCACCAGGGCGGCCACGCTGGGATAGGAGAGGGCGGGCGGACCGAACTCGGCCCGTTCCAGCTCGTAGAACTCCTCCCGGTAGCGGAGCGCCCCGTCGCCCAGGAGCAGGACCTCCTCGCCCCTGGACATCAGCTCGCCGCAGACGTCCGACGGGGCGCTGACCTCGTACTCCGACAGGCGCTGGACGCCGCCGGGCACCTGCCGGTAGGTGGCCCAGAAGACCTCGCCCCGGCGGGCATCGAGCGCCGGCACGACGAGGCGGTCGCTGTAGCGCACCTCGAAGGCCAGCAGGTCGAGGCTGGGCACGGCGATCAGCGGGATGCGCAGCGCCTGGGCCATGACCTTGGCCGTCGTCACCCCCACCCGCAGCCCGGTGAAGAGCCCCGGGCCGATCCCCACCCCGATGCCCGACAGCTGGTCGAGCGACAGGTCGAGCTGCTCCAGCAGGTAGGCGATGGCCGGAGCGAGGTGCTCGGCGTGGTGCTGGGGACGGGCCAGCTGCACCACGCCGATGACCTGGTCGTCGGACCCGATGGCCACCCCGACCTGGGGTGTGGCGGTGTCAAGGCACAGCAGGAGCATCAGTCCGGCGTCCGGTGGTCTTCGTCGGAGGGGAAGCTCTCCACGATCTCGGCCAACAGGCGGCTGCGGCGCCGCCACGACTCGCCCAGGAGCACGAGTTCGATGATCCGCTCGTCGGGCCCGGCGCCGGCGGTCATCCGCACCTCGAGACGGTCTTGCGGGAGGGCGGTGGCCGCCGCCTCCCCCCACTCGACCAGGGTGACGCTCTCCTCCAGCTGCTCTTCGATCCCGAGTTCGTGGAGCTCCTGCATCCGTTCCAGGCGGTAGACGTCGACGTGGCAGAGGCGGATCCGCCCTTGGTACTCCCGCACCAGGGTGAAGGTGGGGCTGACCACGGGCCCGTCGACGTCGAGACCCCGGCCGACGCCCTGGGCCAACGCCGTCTTACCGGTGCCGAGCTCGCCGGACAGCACCACCACGTCGCCGGCCCGCAGGACGTCGCGCCCCAGTTGCTCGCCCAGGGCCCTGGTCTCCTCGACGGAACGGGTGACGACCTTCAATGGCATCCACAACCCGCGCGTCGGACGCCGGGGACCGGTAAGGGAAAAGGGACAGGGAATCTTACCCCAGGCGCGCTGGGTGGCGTCAGGGGCTCACGGCGGCCCGCACCGCCCGGGCCACGGCTTCGGTGGCGGCCACCCGCAGCCGGTCGGGATGGGCGACGACGTCGCCGGTGGCCAGCACGGCGGCGAAGTCGCCGTCGTAGCGGGTGTGGGCGGGGCGGATCGCCAGCGCCAGGCCGTCCTGGGCCGACTGGGCCAGCAGGTGACACTCGGACTTGGCCAGCTGCGCATCGGTGGCCACCACCACCAGGGTGGTGTGCTCGAAGGGGGTCGGCGCCGGGAAGGCCACACCGTCCGCCGGGGCGGTCGACCCGGCCAGGACGGACCCGTCGGACCCGACGACGTCCCCGGCCGGATTGCAGGCGACGAGCGCGCCGATGGTGGCGTCTCCTTCCCGGACGGCCGCCGTGCCCAGGCCGCCGGCCACGGCGTACTCCCGGCCCCGCCACTTCCCGACGGTGGCGCCGCGCCCGGCGCCGATCGGCCCGGAGACGGCCGGTTCCCCCCGGGCGGCGTCGACGGCCGCCGCCCACCCTTCCTCGGCCCCCGGCGTCCGGGTCACCGGCAGGTCGAAGAGAGCGGCGGCCACCACGATGGGGACGACACCGGCGGAGGTCGGGAACCCCTGGCCGCGCTCGGCCAGGAAGCGGACGACGCCGTCGGCGGCGGCCAGGCCGAACGCCGAGCCGCCGGCCAGCACCACGGCGTCGACCCGATCCACCAACCGGGTCGGATCCAGGAGGGAGGTCTCGCGGGTGGCCGGCGCCCCGCCCCTGACTTCGCCGGACCCCACGGTGCCCGACGGCGCCCAGACGACCGTGACTCCGGTGTCGGGCCCGGTCCAGTGCCCGACCCGGATACCGGGTACGGCGGTGATGCTCAAGTTCGCAGGGATGTCGGTGAGCGACGGGGGGCTCAGCCGAAGTACCGGCGGGGCACCCTCTCCCCGATGCCGCAGCAGACCTCGTAGGGGATCGTCTCGAGCTTGTCGGCCCACTCCTGGGCGGAGATGCGATCGTCGTCCTGGCGCCCGAGCAGCACGACCTCGCTGCCGACCTCGACCTCGTCGGCGTCCGGCCCCGAACCCAGGTCGACCAGCAGCTGGTCCATCGTCACGGCGCCGGCGATGGGCTTGCGGCGCCCGCCGATCAGCACCTCGCCGCCGACCTGGCCGAGTCGCCGGGGCACGCCGTCGGCGTAGCCGACCGGCACGGTGACCACCGTCGACGGCACGTCGAGCTCGTAGCGCAGCCCGTACGACAGCCGCTCGCCGGCGGCGAGGCGGCGTACGTAGCTCACCCGGGCCTTGAGGCTCAGGGCCGGTTTGAGGGGGAGCCGTCCGTCCAACGCCGGGGCGGGGGCGATCCCGTAGATGCCGATGCCGCAGCGGACCAGGTCGTACCGGGCCTCGGGCACGTTGAGCACACCGGCCGAGTTGGCGACATGGCTGAGCGGTGGCCGGATCCCCGACCGGGCCAGCTCCTTGCGGACCGCCTCGAAGGTGGCCACTTGGCGGGCGGTGTAGGGATTGTCCGGCTCATCGGCCACCGCCAGGTGGGTGAGCAGCCCCTGGAGGTGCAGCTCCCGGTGCTTCTTGATGGCCGGGGCGAGGTCGAGGGCCTCGCTCGGCGAGCAGCCGATGCGGTGCATCCCGGTGTCGACCTTGAGGTGGACGGGCTGCGAGTCGATCCCGGCGTCGGCCGCCGCTTTCGCCAGGGCGTCGACGAACCGCAGGCCGTGCACGACCGGGGTGAGCCCGGCGTCGACCACGGCCCGGGCCGCTTCGACGGGCGGCTGCGAGAGCAGCAGGATCGGCATGTCGATGCCGGCGTCGCGCAATTCGACACCTTCTTCGACGAGCGCGACGCCGAGCCAGGTGGCGCCGGCCTCGAGGGCGGCGTAGGCGGCGGCCACCGACCCGTGGCCGTAGCCGTCGGCCTTGACGACCGCCATCAGGCCGGCCGGGGCCACCAACCGGGCCAGCAGCCCGACGTTGTGGCGGATGGCGTTGAGGTCGACCTCGGCCCACGCCGGGCGCCACGGCTTCGTCAGCGTGAACGACTCCGCCTCGGGAAGCCCCCGGAGCGCCGGGTGGGGTTGGGTCGCCTCTTGCGGGATCAACATCCGCACTCTGCCTCCTGCCGAGGGGGTACTCCCCCTTCTTACCGCCCGGGGCGGGTTAGGGAACGGATGGATGGCGGCCGTAGGGCTCATCGGGGCCGTTCCGGGCGGTTCGGGCCGTTGCCCTCCATCATGCCGCCACCTGAGTGAGAACAGTGGGCAATGCGTCGATGAGGTCGCCGGCCACGAGGCCGGCATGGCTCCCGGGAGGCAGGTGAAGCCCCCGAAGGTCCGCCGCCCGGCCGTGCAGCCAGGCGCCGGCGGCCGCCGCCCGGAAGGCTGGGAGACCGAGGGCGGCGAGGGCGCCGACCACTCCTGAGAGGACGTCGCCGGTGCCGGCGGTGGCCAGCCAGGGCCCACCGGTGGGATTGACGGCGGCCCGGCCGGTCGGATCGGCCACGACCGTCCGGCTGCCCTTGAGCACCACGACCGCCCCGGTCCGCTCGGCGAGCCGGCGGGCGGCGGCGACCCGGTCGTCGCCGACGGGCTCGCCCGCCAGGCGGGCGTACTCCCCGGCGTGGGGGGTCACGACCGTGGCGGCGGGGCGGGCGGCGAGGAGGTTGACGTCGCCGTCGAGGGCGTTGAGGCCGTCGGCGTCGAGCACGAGGGGGATCGGCGCCTCGGCGACCAGTCGGCGGACGGCGGCCACGGTGGCCGGCGCCCGGCCGAGACCCGGCCCGACGATCAGGGCCCGGAACCGGTCGAGGCCGTCGAGCACCTCCTTGGCCGCGTCCTCATCGAGGGCGCCGGCCGAGGTGGCGGGTAGGGGACGGGTGATGACCTCCCCGCCCGACGCCCGGGCGGCAGCGTCGCCGGGGAGACCGGCGACCACGATGCCGGCCCCGGCCCGCAGGGCGGCCCGGCCGGCCAGCATCACCGCTCCCGTCATCCCCTGCGATCCCCCGACCACGAAGACGCCCCCCACCGACCACTTGTGACTCTCGGGCTGGCGCCTGGGGAACCAGGCGGCCACGTCGGCCTCCTCGGTGAGGCCGAGCAAAGGGGGCGGCGAGTTGGGGTCGATGCCGATCTCGGCCACTTCGACGTCGCCGGCCAGCGCGGCGCCCGGGAACAGCACGAGGCCGGGCTTCAAGGCGGCGAGGCACACGGTCGTCACCGCGGCCAGGGCCGGGCCCCGAACGGCGCCCGTCAGCCCGTCGACCCCGGACGGGATGTCGACCGCCAGCACCGGGCAGGCGGCGGCCGACATGGCCTCGGCGACAAAGGCGGCGTCGCCTTCGAGGGGCCCCCGGAACCCGGTTCCGAACATGGCGTCGACGGCCAGGTCGGCCCGGCCGAGCGCCCGGTCGAACCGGGGTCGCTCGAGCCCGGCCAGATCGAAGCGGTCGATGCGGGCCCCCCAGTCGGCCAGGCGTCCGCCGGCGACACGCCCGTCGGCGCCGTTGTTGCCCTTCCCGCAGACGATCACCACCCGGCGGCCGTACACGCCCCCGAGCAGACGCCGGGCGCTGCGGGCGACGGCCCCGCCGGCCCTCTCGACCAGCGTCGTTTCGCTGATCCCGCCGGCGATGGCGGCGGAATCCCGGGCGGCCATCTCAGCAGGAGTCAGGATTGGGTGCATCTAAACCAATGGTACGGCCCGATACGCCACGCTCCGTGGACCATCGCGACCTAGCGGGACCAGGCCGAATGTAAAATCCCGGGGGGAGGTGACAGCTTGGGAGCGGTGAGGCCGGGGCGGCTCCGCGTTGTGGCGCGACTTCTCGGGCTGACCCTTTTGGGTCCGGCCTGCGGCGCCGACTTCCTGTGGGTCGACACCATGGGCAAGATGCCGGAGCTCGTCACGACCACCACGTCGACGACGACCAGCACCACGGCTCCCGCCCCGCCCCCTCCGCCTCCGCCCGTGAAGCTGCCGCCGCCACCCAGGGTCAAGAGGCCTCCTCCTCCGCCCCCGCCCCCGCCGCCGCCACCCCAGCCCAAGTCGGTCCCGCTCCCCGGTGACTCCCCGCTGACCGGGATCGGGGTCGGTGGCTACGCCACCGGGCACCCGGCCCTGGTGGTGAAGATCGACAACGTCGGTGCCGCCCGGCCGCAGCAGGGGATCAATGAAGCCGACGTGGTCTTCGAGGAGATGGTGGAGGGCGGCTTCACCCGCTTCGCCGCCGTCTACCACTCCACCGTGGCCGATCCGATCGGCCCGATCCGCTCGGCCCGCTCGACCGACGTCGCTTTGCTGGCCCCGCTGTACCACCCGCTGTTCTCGTACTCCGGGGCCAACCGGGACTTCCAGAAGCTGATCCGGGAGTCGTCGATGGTCGACGTCGGCGTGGACAACTTCCCCGGGAAGTACTACCGCCAGAAGGGCCGCAAGGCGCCGCAGAACCTCTTCTCCAACACCTCGCATCTCCATAGCCTGGCCGTCGCCGGACGCCCAAGCCCCCCCGCCGTTGTTCTCCTACCGGGACGCTGGCACCCGCCCGTCGGAACCGGACTCCCGTCCGATCTCGCGGGCCTCGGCGAAGTTCTTCTACGACGGCAAGGAACGGACGAACGTCAGCTACGACTGGGACGCGGGCGCCAATGGCTGGACACGCATCCAGAACGGAGCGCTGCACGTCGACTCCGAGGGCCGGAAGGTGGCTCCGACGAACGTCGTCTTCCAGTTCGTCAACTACCGCAACACCGGCTACGTCGACAGCTCCGGCGCCAAGGTCCCCGAGGCGAGCGTGGTCGGCACCGGCGAGGCCTGGATCCTGTCGGCCGGTTATCTGGTCGAGGGGACCTGGGAAAAGGCGGACCTCAACGCCGTCACCGTCTTCCGGGGGAAGGACGGCAGATACGTCCGTCTCCTCCCCGGTCGCACGTGGGTGGAGCTGATCCCTCCCCCGCTCGACAAAGCGTCGTTTGTCGAGCGGCCGGTTGACGCCAACGACCAGGCCAAGCCGGTGGCGCCGCCGCTGCAGGACGGGACCGGCCCGTCCCCGCCGGAGACGACCACCACCACGACCGGGCCGGCCGGAACGACGACCACCACCACGATCCCGGAGACCACAACGACGACGACCTCGCCGGTGCCGACGACGGAGCCGACGATCCCGAACCCGATCTCGAGCACGACCACGACCACCTCGTCGTCCACCACGACCACGACCGAGAAGGAGCCCGAGGACAAGAAGAGCCAGGGGAGGAAGGGCGACGACAAGGACGACAACATGTCGGCGATGGCGTCGTCGTCCGCCTCGGTCGCCTCCGGTCCGGCGAGCGCCGCCGTCGTCGGCCTGCTCCTGCTCCTGGCCCCCTGGCCCGGCCAGTCCCGTCGCCGCCGGAGCCGCCGTCAGCGGTAGGCAACGGCGATTGCCATCGCCACGGTGGCGGTATGCGTCAGGGAGACATGCCATCCGCCGACGGCGCGTTCCTGGGCCAGGGCGGCCGCCCGGCCGGTGACCGAGAGGGCGGGGGCGCCGCCCTCACCCCGGACGACTGCCACGTCGGCGAAGTCGAAAGCGCCGAGGCCGACCGACAACGACTTCATCACCGCCTCCTTGGCGGCGAAACGGGCCGCGAGCCCGGGAACCGGATCGGAGCGGTTCGCCGCCTCGGCCCGTTCGGCGGCGGTGAAGACCCGGTCGGCGAAGCGCCGGCGCCGGTCGAGCACGGTACGGAACCGCTCGACGTCGACGGCGTCGATGCCGACGCCCACCACCTCGCCTCCGGGAATCACCCCCCCGTCCTAGCCGAGGCGATCCCGCCCGGACCACCCCGCCCGTCCCGCCGGCAGGCCAGACTGGCCGGCGTGCCTCGGCGCTCCGCTCCCGGCCACGATCGCGATGCGGGCGGCCCCGCTGAGCTGCTGGCGGCCAAGGCGGAGCTCCGGAAGGAGATCTGGGCCGCGCTGCGAGCGGCCAGGGCAACCCGCTTTCCCGGGCCGGAGGGCCGCATCCCCAACTTCGTCGGGGCCGAGGCTGCGGCGGAGCTTCTGCGGAGCACTGAGCCCTGGCAGGCGGCCGGCACGCTCAAGGCCAACCCGGACTCGCCGCAGTGGCCCGTCCGCCAGCGGGCCCTGGAGGACGGGAAGCTGCTGTTCATGGCCGTCCCCCGCCTGGCCGAGCCCGAGCCGTTCTTCCTGCTCGACCCCGAGCGCCTGGTCGGGTCGGCCCGGGCGGCGTCGTCGATCAAAGGGGCATCGGCCTCCGCCCGGCCGGTGGGGCTCGACCAGTTGCAGCCGGTCGACCTGGTGGTGGCCGGCACCGTCGCCGCCGGCCTCGACGGCGCCCGGCTCGGGAAGGGCGGCGGGTTCTCCGACCTGGAGTTTGCCGTGGCCTCCGAGGCCGGCCTCATCGGCCCGCAGACCGTGGTGGTGACGACGGTGCACGAGGTCCAGGTGCTCTCCGACGGGGAGATCCCCACCACCGAGCACGACGTGACCCTGGACCTGATCGTCACCCCGGAGCGGGTCATCGAAGTCCCCCGCCGGACGCGCCGCGCCACCGCAGAGGTCCGCTGGGACGAACTCACCGAGGAGAAGATCGAGGCGATCCCGCTCCTCGCCCGCCTGCGAGCCGCCCGCCGCTGAATCAGTCCACGAACCAGGAGCGGATCATGAGGACGATGCCGATGGCGAACGGGATGATGAAGACCATCGCCACGACGACGGCCACCGCTCGGGCCCGCGGCGACGCGTGACCGACCCCGCGACCGAAGCGGCTGAGGCTCTCCATCCAACCTTCGAAGGTGTAGGGACTGTTCTGCAGCTCCCAGTTCCCGTCAGGGCCGCCCGGGGAACCGCCTGCCTGCCTCGGGGGCCGTTTGCGGCGCTTGATTCCCTTGCTGCCCATGGGGGCAGCTTCGACGGGCGGCCAGAAGCTGTCAAACGAATTTGGCCGAGGGCGGCGGTGAGGGAGGCCTCGAGGCGATCGGTGTAGCCCGTCGCCGTCTCCTCCGTGGGGGCCTCCACCATGATGCGGACCAGAGGCTCCGTGCCCGAGGGGCGAACGAGCACCCGGCCGGCGTCGCCCACCTCGGCTTCGACGGCGGCGACCTCGGCCCAGAAGGCGGCGGCATCAGGGAGGCCCGACCGGTCGGCCACCCGCACGTTGCGGAGCACCTGGGGCAGCTTCACCACCACCGAGGCCAGCTCCGACAGCGGCCGGCCCGACCGGGCGAGTACGTCGAGGAGGACGAGCCCCGAGAGGAGCCCGTCCCCGGTCGTGGCCAGGTCGCCGAAGATGATGTGACCCGACTGCTCGCCGCCGAGGCAGAACCCGCCCGCCTCCATGGCCTCGAGCACGGCCCGGTCGCCCACCGGCGTGGTCTCGACCCGGATGCCCTCCGCCGCCATGGCCTGGTGGAAGCCGAGATTGGCCATGACCGTGGCCACCACAACGTCGTGGCGGAGGCGGCCCCGGGCCCGCAGGTCCAGAGCGGCGATGGCCAGGATGTGGTCGCCGTCGACGATCCCGCCCCGTTCGTCGACGGCCACCAGCCGGTCGGCGTCGCCGTCGAAGGCCAAGCCGGCCGCCGCTCCGGTGGCGACCACCTCGGCCTGGAGCGGCCGGGTGTCGGTCGAGCCGCAGCCGGCGTTGATGTTCGTCCCGTCGGGCTGGGCCCCGATCGCCAGATTCTCGACCTTGGCGCCCACCTGAGTGAGCACCCAGGGGGCGGACACCGTGGCCGCTCCGTTCCCGCAGTCGATCACCACCCGGAGGCCGTCAAGTCGCCGGCCCTCCAGGGCGGTGACCATCCACGAGTCGTACTCCTGCAGCGCACGCTCGTCAGGCCGCGCCGTCCCGACGGCGTCGCCCTCCACCCGACCCGGCGGCGCCGCCCCGCCGAGGATGCGGTCGAGTTCGGCCTCGAGGCGCTCCTCGATCTCGTCGGTGAGCTTTCGGCCGCCCCGGGCAAAGAACTTGATTCCGTTGTCGGGGAACGGGTTGTGGCTGGCCGAAAGCACCGCCGCCGGGCAGTCGCGGACATGGCTGAGGTACGCCGCGCCAGGAGTGGGCAGGACGCCGGCCAGCACCACCTCGGCCCCCTCGGCGGCCAGCCCGGCCGCCAGCGCCGCCTCCAGCATCGGACCCGACCGGCGCGTGTCACGAGCCAGCACGAACGGCCGGACGACGCCGAGCACCCGGGCCGCCGCCCGCCCCAGGGCCAGCGCCAACTCCGGGGTCAGCTCGACGTTGGCCAGGCCCCGGACCCCGTCGGTGCCGAAGCGGAGGGACATGGCGCGGCCGGAGGCGTCTACCGCTTGGAGTACTGAGGCGCCTTACGGGCCTTCTTCAGCCCGTACTTCTTGCGCTCGGTGGCCCGGGCGTCCCGGGTGAGGAGCCCCGCCTTCTTGACCTGCGGCCGCAGATCGGGGTCGAGGGTCACGAGGGCCCGGGCGATACCGAGCCGCATGGCCCCCGCCTGCCCGCTGACCCCTCCGCCCGTCAGCGTGCAATCCACGTCGTAGACCTCGGCCGTCTGAGTCAGACGCAGCGGCTCGGTCACGATCATGCGGTGAGTGGCGTTAGGAAAGAAGTTTTCGAACGGCCGCTTGTTGCACATGATCACCCCGGTCCCGGGGCGGAGCCGCACCCGCGCCACCGCTTCCTTGCGCCGTCCGGTGGTCTGGATGAGGGGCTTCGGCACTTCGGTGAGCTCCTTCTGGATCTCTCTGCTAGGCCGTGCGGGCCTTGCGGGCGTAGATGGGCACCAGCGGCTCCGGCTTCTGGGCCGAGTGCGGGTGGGTCGGGCCGGGGTGGATCTTCAGCTTCTTGATCATCTGCCGACCGAGCGGACCTTTGGGCAGCATCCCCTTCACGGCCAGGCGGAGTACCCGCTCGGGGTTGCGGGCCATGAGGCTGGCCAGAGTCTCCGACCGGAACCCGCCGGGGTACTGCGAATGGCGGTAGTAGCGCTTGTCGGCGCCCTTCTTCGGGTCGACGGCGATCTTGGAAGCATTCACCACCACGACGAAATCGCCCGTGTCGAGGTGAGGGGCATAAATCGGCTTGTGCTTCCCCCGCAGGATGCGGGCGATCTCGCTGGCCAGGCGACCCAGGACCATGCCGTCGGCGTCGACCAGGTGCCAGGCGCGGATCACATCAGTTTGCTTTGGGGAGAAGGTCCTCACCCGGGTTTCCTTTCATCGGGCGCGGAAGCCCATGGGCAGGTCGATAAGGCTAGCAGTGAGCAACGCAGGAGCGACAACCAGCGGCGAGGAATCACACAGTGTGACCACCGTCCCGCCCCCGGACAGCGCCGGCCCCGGCGCGGCGCGGGCCCGGTCGGCCGCCGCCGCCCTCGAGGTCCTCACCGACCGGTCGCTCGAGCCGGTCGTGGAGATGGTCCTCACGGTTCGGGCCGGGGCCTACGAGGCCCACTCGGCCGACGGGTGGGTCCGCTTCTCCCGCCGCATCGACGGTACGGGCTGGCGCTACTGGGTGCTCGACGTGGCCGGCCGCAACCCCCTCGCGGACCAGGACCGCGGCCGGTTCTGCGGCCACGCCGTGGAGGCCGCCGCCCGGTGGCCCCACCGGTCGGCCAACGCCTACCCCCACGGCTACGAGCAGGTGGTGCAGTTCTTCGAGGCGCCGATGGCCCCCGACCTCTGCGTGGTCCACAGCGCCGCTCACAACTACGAGGACCGAGGTGGCCACCTTGGCGAGCACGGCTCCCTCGGCGTCGTCCAGGCCCGGGCCCCGTTCGTGCTGGCCGGCCGGGGGGTTCGGGCCGACGGTCTGGTCGACCGTTCGTGCCGCCTGGTCGATGTCGCCCCGACGCTGGCCCAGCTGCTCGGTCTCCCCCACCGGCTGGGCCGGGGCCTCAACGGCCTCCACCGGGCCGACGCCTACCTGGCCCGCCAGGACGGCGACCCGATCTCCGATCTTCTCGTCGAAGGCGAGCGGCCCCGCCACCTGGTCGGCTTCCTGCTCGACGGGTGCAACCCCAACACGCTGTACCGGCTGGCCGACTCGGGCCGGGCGCCCAACGTGGCCCGCCTGATGGCCATGGGAACGGCCTTCCGCCACGGCGCCATGGCCGGGATGCCGACCGTGACCCTGGCCAACCACACGTCCCTCATCACCGGCGCCCTCCCCGGCCACCACCGGATCCTCCACAACGCCTGGTGGGACCGGCTCTCGGGCGAGGTCGTCACCACCAACTCCCCCGCCACCTGGCCGACGGCCATGACCCGGCTGGCGCCGGGCATCGAGACGCTCTTCGAGGCGATCCGGGGTGCCGAGCGGGGCGCCTTCACCGCCGCCATCAACGAACCGGCCGACCGGGGAGCGACCTTCTCGACCTTCGACTTCTTCCGCCGGGGCGACCTTCCGCCGTTCCCCCAGCCCGAGGACCTGCCCCACGTGACGATGGGCTTCGCCGGGCCCCTGGGGGAGTACCGCTTCAACACCGTCATCGACCACATGGCCATGGAGCAGGCGGTCGGTCTGTGGGAGGGGCACTACCGCGGCGTCGACTATCCGGCCCCCCGGTTCTGCTGGGTGAGCTTCCAGCTGACCGACTGCGGCATGCACGCCGGCGGGCCCCGCTCCGACGTCGCCGAGGCCGCCATCGCCGACACCGACGGCCGGGTCGGCGAGATCCTCGACGCCGTCGAACGGGCCGGCGCCCTGAACGACACTGCCTTCGTGCTGGTGGCCGACCACGGCATGGAGGAGACCAACCCGCAGGTGAAGGGCGACTGGGACGCCGCCCTGACCGCCGCCGGCGTCGCCTTCCGCGACGAGGGCCACGGCTTCGTCTACCTCGACCCGTCTTCCAGCTGAGCCTCAGCGCGCTTCGACTCGATACCCAGCGGCCCGGAGGGCGTCGAGGACTTCGGCCCGGTGGGCGGGATCGCGGGTCTCAAGGGTCATGTGGACCTCGACCTCGTCGACGGCCAGGTGGACGCCGCTGCGGTGGTGCTCGATGTCGACGACGTTGAGGCCGAGCTCGGCCAGGAGTCCCGTCAGGCCGTGCAGTTCGCCGGGCCGGTCGTGGAGGGCGACCCGCAGGATCAGGTACCGGCCGGCGGCGGTCAGGCCGTGCCGGATGACCCGGATCAGCAGCGTCGGGTCGATGTTGCCACCGGAGAGCAGCAGGCAGGCCGCCTCCCCGCCGGCCTCGGGCAGCTTGCCGGCCAGGGCCGCCGCCAGCGGGGCCGCCCCGGCCGGTTCCACCACCGCCTTCGTGCGCTCCAGGAGCACGAGCAAGGCGCGCGACAGGTCCTCCTCGGAGACCGTCACGATCTCGTCGACCAGCGCCGACACGTGGGCCAGCGTGAGGTCCGACACCCGCTTCACGGCGATGCCGTCGGCCATCGTGTCGATCCGGTCCAGCGTCACCGTCCGCCCGGCGGCCAGCGACGCCGTCATCGACGCCGCCCCCTCGGCCTCGACGCCGATGACCCGAACGCCGGGCCGGAGCGCCTTGAGCGCGGTGGCCGTCCCGCTGATGAGCCCGCCGCCCCCGACCGCCACCACCACCAGTCCCGCCTGGGGGGCCTGCTCGGTGATCTCGAGGCCGATCGTGCCCTGGCCGGCGATGACCAGCGGGTCGTCGAACGGCGAGACGAAGCGGGCGCCCGTTCGCTCGGCATGGGCACGGGCGTCGGTCAGGCAGTCGTCGAACACCACGCCGCCCAACACCACCTCGGCGCCATAGCTGCGGGTGGCCGCCACCTTCGGGAACGCCGCGGTGGCGGGCATGAAGATCGTCGACTTCACCCCGAGCAGCGAGGCGGCGAGGGCGACCCCCTGGGCGTGGTTGCCGGCGCTGGCCGCCACCACCCCCGCCGCCCGCTCGGCCGGGTCGAGGCGGGCGATGCGGTGGTAGGCGCCGCGGATCTTGAACGAGCCCGTCCGCTGGAGATGCTCGGCCTTGAGGAGGACGGGCCGGCCGGCCAGGGCGGAGAGGTGTTCCGAGCTCTCCACCGGCGTGCGGCGCACCACCGGAGCGAGGAGGCGCCGGGCCGCCTCGATGTCGTCGAGGGTGACGAGGGAAGGCGTCGAGGCAACCAGGTCAGCGATCCTACCGCCGGTATCCTCGGGCGATCCGGCAACCGTCAGCCCTCCGCACCCGCCCGGCCCTCGGCCTGGCCGTGATCGCCGTGGTGATCATCGCCGCCGCCATGGCGGTGTTTGCCGTGGCCGGCGACGACGACCCGGACGGGGCGGGCTCGACCTCCCCGCAAGGGACGTTGGCGTCCGACGGCGCCACGCCAGACGCCGACTCCACCGGCGACTTCCCGCCGGCGCCGTGGCGAGCGTCGCCGACCGTGCCCCGTTCCGCTGTGCCAACGCCCTACGTTGCCGCCTGGGACCGGGCCACGAACCGGGCGATCTGCCACCTGCTGTTCCCGGTCGATGGCGGCCCGGAGCTGGAAGGCGCCACCGCCACCGAGCAGAAGACGCCGAACGACCGAGGCTGGGACATCCTCCTGTCCGGCATGGCGGGCAGCGTCGAGGTGCTCGGCCTGTTCGACAACACCAGCCAATCGGAGCCGCCAACCGACGCGCCCAGGTACACGAGACAGTGGGCGGACGGATCGGTGGCGAAGTACCGGCCCGACGTCGGCAACGCCCCTCCCGGAAGCTACGACCCGAACTCGTCACCGTTTGAGGCGGTCCTGACCCTCCCCGAACAATCCTGCGCCTACCGGATCTACGACACCCTGGGCCGGGCCCACCTCGAACTCGTCTTCGACCGCCTTCGCCTCATGGCCCTTCCCTAGACGGAGACACCTTCGCCGATCAGGCGGCCGATCAGGTAGCTGGCGGCGCCGACGATGCTGGCGATGCCCACCATGCGCAGGCCGCCCCGGAGGGGGCTCCGGCCGGTCAGGAGGGCGATGGCCGAGCCGACCAGGAAGAGCGTCCCGGCCGACAGCCCGATGGCCACTCCCAGGGCGGCCGACCCCGCGCCGAACAGGAACGGCATCACCGGGATGAAGGCGCCGACGGCGAACGATCCGAACGACGAGAGGGCCGCCACCCAGGGCGATCCGAGGTCGCCGGGCGCCAGGCCGAGCTCCTCCCGGGTGAGCGTGTCGAGGGCGCTCTCGGGTCGGCGCATGATCCGTCCGGCCAGCGCCTTGGCCTCGTCCTCGTCGAGGCCCTTGGCCTGGTAGATGAGGATCAGCTCTTCGAGTTCCTCCTCCGGGAAGGCCGACAGCTCCTCGCGCTCGACGGCGATCTCCCGCTCGTAGAGCTCCCGCTGCGACTGCACCGACACCCACTCGCCGGCCGCCATCGAGAAGGCGCCGGCCAGCAGGCCGGCCAGGCCGGCCAGCAGGATGATGTTCCGGTTCGAGGTACCACCGGCCATGCCGAGGATGAGCAGCACGTTGGAGACCAGGCCGTCGTTGACTCCGAACACCCCGGCGCGCAGAGCGCCGCCGGCCGCGGCCCGATGGCGCCCCTCGGAACGGGCGATCTGTTCGCCCTTGCCGGCCCCTTCCAGGGCGGCGACCGCCCGGCCGTGGGCCATCTCCTCCGCCGACATCTCCGCCCCGGCCTCGGCCACGCCGCGGTACTTGGCGGCGTCGGCGGCCTCGAGCCGCAGCACCATCGGCAGGACCGCATCGGCTCCGAACCGGCGGGCCAGCGCCGTCAGCAGGCGGGTGCGCACCGTCCGCTTCTCCGGCGGGAAGTCGGTGACGCCGGCCTCCCGCAGGAGGCGCTCCCAGTGCCGGGCGTGCCGCTCTTCGGCGTCGGCCAGCCGGTTGAGGACGTCGCGCCGCCGACCCTGGGTGGTGTCGGCCAGCGCCCGGTAGAGGGCGGCCGAGTCGAGCTCGTCCTCCCGCATCTCCTCGAACAGCGCCAGCCGTTCCGGGTCCATGGCCATCACTGGAAATGTACCCAGGACGGGTAATGACCCAGACCGCCGTTGGCGGTTAGGAGCGCCTCAGTAGCCGACTTCGCGGAGGCAAAGGCCGTGCGGTGGGGCCACCTTGCCGGCAGCCGCTCGCTCCTTCGCCCGGAGCATGCCCATCACCTCGCCGGCTCGGCGGGCCCCCGTCCCGATGTCGACCAGGGTCCCCACGATCGACCGGACCATCTGCCAGCAGAAGGCCGTGGCCCGGATCTCGAACCACAGGACGCCATCGCCGGTGTCGACCCACCGGGCCTCTTCCACCCGCCGCACGGTGGTCGACCCCGGCGGGCCGCCCCGGCAGAAGGCGGCGAAGTCGTGCTCTCCCACGAAGGGATCGGCGCCGAGCTGCATCGCCTCCCACCGCAGCTCACCGGGGACCCACCAGGCGTGGCGGGCCAGGAAAGGGTCGGGGACGGGGCGGTTGACGACGGTGTAGCGGTACGACCGCCAGCGGGCCGAGTGACGGGCGTCGAAGTCGCC
Source organism: uncultured Actinomycetes bacterium (assembly GCA_963723985.1). GTDB lineage: Bacteria > Actinomycetota > Acidimicrobiia > IMCC26256 > BP-133 > BP-133. The sequence goes on along the minus strand of CAVRTC010000001.1, from coordinate 30,318 downwards.
GGCGACGATCTCGCACGAGCGGACCACGACCTCCGGCGCCAGCATGCCGTTGAGCGCCCTCTGGAGGCGCCAGGGGTCGACGCCGGGATCGCAGGGCAGGCTCACGACCTGGCCCCAGGCGTGCACGCCGGCGTCGGTCCGACCGGCGCAGCTCAGCTCCGGCTCGTGGCGCAGCACCTTGGCCAGGCCCTTGCTCAGCACCCCGGCGACCGTCCGCACGTCGGGCTGGGCGGCGAAGCCGTGGAAGTCCATCCCGTCGTAGGCGACGACCAGCTTCAGCTTCGAGCGCCCAGTCCCTGGAGATGATGACGCCTCGGGGTCGGCGTCGAACAGACTCACGCGGACCCCGAGGCGTCGATCGGACTAGACCAGTTCGATCCTCGCCATGGGGGCGTTGTCACCCGGGCGGGGGCCGAGCTTGAGGATCCGGAGGTAGCCACCGGGGCGGTCGGCGTAGCGGGGCCCGATCTCGGCGAACAGCTTGGCCGTCACGTCGCGATCGGTGATCACCGCCATCACCTGGCGCTTCTGGTGGAGCCCGCCCTTCTTGGCCTTGGTGATGAGCGACTCCGCCAGCGGCCGGAGCAGCTTCGCCCGCGACACGGTCGTGACGATGCCCTCGGCGGCGAAGAGATGGGCCGCCATGTTGGCCATCATCAGCTTCTGGTGTTGGGGGCTCCCCGCCAGACGGGGGCCCTTCTTCGGCGCCGGCATCTGAGGCTCCTTATTCCTTGACCCGGAGGGACAGGCCGCGCTCGTCGAGCTTCTGGACGACCTCTTCGAGCGACTTCTGCCCGAAGTTGGTGATGGCCAGGAGGTCGTCCTCGGTCCGCTCCACGAGTTGGCCGATGGTGTCGATCTGGGCCCGCTTGAGGCAGTTGCGGGGCCGTTCCGACAGGTCGAGCTCCTCGATCGGGAGGTCGAGGTCGAGCGAGGTGGACCCGCCGACAGCGGTGTCGCCGAGCTCGAGACCCCGGGGGACCGACGAAAGCTCGGCCAGGAGGCCGACCAGGTTGCGCAGGGTCTCGCCGGCCGACGCCAGCGCCTCCTTGGGGGAGATCGACCCGTCGGTCTCGATGTCGAGGGTGAGGCGGTCGTAGTTGGTTGCCTGCTCGACCCGGGTCGGCTCGACGGCGAAGGCCACGCGCCGAACGGGCGAGAAGATCGAGTCGACGGGGATTACGCCGATGGTCGAGGAGCGCTTGGCCCGGTCGACCGAGAGGTAGCCCCGGCCCTGTTCGACGGTGATGTCGAGCGCCAGACGGCCCTTGCCGTTGACGGTGGCGAGGTGGAGGTCGGAGTTGAGGATCTCGACGTCGGCGGTGGTCTGGATGTCGGAGGCGGTGACCTCGGCCGCGCCCCGCTTGTCGAGCCGGAGGATGACCGGCTCAGGGGACTCTGACCGCAGCACCAGGTCCTTCAGGTTGAGGATGATGTCGGTGACGTCTTCTTTCACACCCGGCACGACGTCGAACTCGTGGAGGGCGTCGTCGAAGCGCACGGAAGTGACGGCCGTCCCCGGGATGGAGGACAGGAGGGTGCGGCGGAGGCTGTTGCCGAGGGTGTGGCCGAAGCCGGGTTCGAGCGGTGAAATCGTGAAGCGCTGCCGGTTGCCCTCGGCTTCGCCGAGCGGCTCCACGGTGGGGCGCTGGATCATCAGCATGTGAGGCGACTCCCGCAGTCTTACTTCGAGTAGAGCTCGACGATCAGCTGCTCCCGGACGGGAACGTCGATGTGCTCCCGCATCGGCAGGTCCCGCACCGTGACTTTCGTCCGGCTGCTGCCGTCGACTTCGAGCCAGGGCGGAACGGTCCGGTCGAGCGTGTCGAGGTTGTGCTGGATGACGATCATGCTCTGCGCCTTGGAGCGCAGCTCCACGACGTCGTCCTTCCGCACCTGGTAGGAGGGGATGGTGACCCGCTTCCCGTTGACCGACACGTGGCCGTGGCGGACGAGCTGGCGGGCCTGGTTGCGGCTGGCCCCGAACATCGCCCGGAAGGCGACGTTGTCGAGTCGGGTCTCCAGCATCCGGAGGAGGTTCTCGCCCGTGATCCCCTTCTGGCGGGTGGCCTCCTGGTACATGCGGCGGAACTGCTTCTCGAGCACTCCGTAGATCCGGCGGGCCTTCTGCTTCTCCCGCAGCTGGATCATGTACTCGCTCTCCCGGATGCGGCCGCGGCCGTGATCACCCGGGGGGTAGGGGCGGCGCTCGATCGGGCACTTCATCGAGTCGCACTTGGGCCCCTTCAAGAAGAGCTTCATCTTCTCCCGGCGGCAGAGCCGGCAGACCGGGCCGGTGTAGCGAGCCATCAGACCCTCCGCCGCTTCGAGGCGCGGCAGCCGTTGTGCGGGATCGGTGTGACGTCCTTGATTCCGGCCACCTCGATCCCGGTGTTCTGAAGGGATCGGATGGCGGTCTCCCGCCCCGAGCCGGGGCCCTTCACCAGCACGTCGACCTTGCGGACGCCGTGCTCCATGGCGCGCCGGCCCGCCGCCTCGGCCGCCATCTGGGCGGCGAAGGGCGTCGACTTCCGGGACCCCTTGAAGCCGACGTTGCCGGCCGTGGCCCAGGAAATGGTGTTTCCTTCCTGGTCGGTGATGGTGACGATCGTGTTGTTGAACGACGACTTGATGTGGGCGACGCCGTAGGCGATGTTCTTCCGCTCTTTGCGTCGGGGCCGCCGTCCTCCCGGCTTGGGCTTTGCCACTGCTCTCCCTGTCCCTTGGTACTTACTTGCGGACCTTCTTCTTCCCGGCCACGGTCTTCTTCGGGCCCTTCCGGGTCCGGGCGTTGGTCCGGGTGCGCTGCCCCCGTACGGGGAGGCCGCGGCGGTGGCGGAGCCCGGCGTAGCAGCCGATCTCCATCTTCCGCTTGATGTCCTGGGCGATCTCCCTGCGCAGGTCACCCTCGACCTTGAGGTTGGCGTCGATCCATGTCCGGAGCTTGGCGACCTCTTCCTCCGTGAGATCCCGCACCCGGGTGTCGGGTGAGATCTCCGTGGCGGCGCAGACCATCTTGGCGCTCGACACCCCGACCCCGAAGATGTAGGTCAGCGAGATCTCGAGCCGCTTTTCGCGAGGGATGTCGACCCCGGCAATACGTGCCATGCCCTTCCTCTCCTAACCCTGGCGCTGCTTGTGCCGGGGGTTCTCGCAGATGACCATCACGACGCCGTGACGGCGGATGATCTTGCACTTCTCACAGATGGGTTTGACGCTCGGCCTGACCTTCACCAGCTGCTCCTCGGCCCTACTTGTAGCGGTACGTGATGCGACCCCGGGTGAGGTCATAGGGGGTGAGCTCCACCTGCACCCGGTCGCCAGGGAGGATCCGGATGTAGTTCATCCGCATCTTTCCGGAGATGTGCGCCAGCACCTTGTGGCCGTTCTCGAGCTCCACCCGGAACATGGCATTCGGGAGCGGCTCGACAACGGTTCCTTCCACGAGGATGGCGTCGTCTTTGGGCTTTGCCAGGGGGACCCACCTACACTTCCAAAGGTTTCGGTGCCGCGACCGGCCAGCAGGCCGGTCGAGCCAGACCGCAGAGTATAAGCCGGATTGCTACGGTCGGCGAAAGGCGGCGTCTGCACCCTCTAGGGGAGGGTGAGGACCTCGGGGCCGTGGTCGGTCACGGCGATCGTGTGCTCGAAGTGGGCGGAGAGGGAACCGTCCCGGGTGACCACCGTCCAGCCGTCGTCCAGGGTCTCGGTCTCCGGCTTTCCCTGGTTGACCATCGGCTCGATGGCCAGGACGTACCCCTCCTTGATCCGGACCCCCCGTCCCGGCTGGCCGTAATTGGGGACGGGCGGCTCCTCGTGCATGGCCGTGCCGATGCCGTGACCGACGTACTCCCGGACGACCGTGAAGCCGGCCTGGACCGCCACCGCCTCGACGGCCGCCCCGACGTCGCCCAGGTGGTTGCCGGCCTGGATCTGGGCGATGGCGTCGTCCAGGGACCGGCGGGTGACGTCCATGAGCCGGCGGGCCTCGGCGTCCACCGTCCCGATGGGGACGGTGATGGCGGCGTCGGCGTGCCAGCCCTCGATGATCGCCCCGGCGTCGATCGAGAGGATGTCGCCCTCCTCCAGGCGGTAGTCACCGGGGATCCCGTGGACGATGACGTCGTTCGGAGATGTACAGATCACGGCCGGAAAACCGTGGTAGCCGAGAAAGTTCGACCGGGCCCCCCGCCGGTCGAGCACCTGGCGGGCGACCTTGTCGACGTCGAGCGTCGTGACCCCGGGCCGGGCCGCCTCCGTGCACTTCTCGTGCATCTCCGCCACCACCCGGCCGGCCTGGCGCATCAGGGCGATCTGGGCCGGCGTCTTGCGGGTGATCATCGGGCCGACAGGCGGAGCTGGCGGGCCTGCTCGACGGCCTCGAGGATGCGGGCGAAGACGTCGTCCGGAGCGCCGTCACCGTCGATGGTGACCAGGAGCCCGAGGCCCCCGTAGAAGTCCAGCAGCGGCCGGGTGTTCCGCTCGTAGAGGTCCAGCCGGCGCTTCACCGCTTCCGGCGTGTCGTCCTCCCGCTGGACGACGTCGCCCCCGTCCCTGTCGCAGCGCCCGTCGGTCTTGGGTGGGGCGTTGACGTGGTAGGTGGCGCCGCAGCTGGCGCAGACCCGCCGCCCGGAGATCCGCTCGACGACGATCTCGGTGGGGACGTCGATGTCGACGGCGGCGTCGAGCCCGTCCGGCCCGAGGAGCTGCTGGAGGGCCTCGGCCTGCACCCTCGTCCGGGGGAACCCGTCCAAGATGAAGCCGTGGTCGACGACGTCCTCCTTGGCCAGGCGCTCGGCCACCAGCCCGATGACGACCTCGTCGGGGACCAGCTCGCCCCGGGTCATGAACCCATTCGCCTGGACGCCGAACGGGGTACCCGAGGCGGCCGCCTCCCGGAACATGTCACCGGTGGAGATGTGGGGCGCGCCGTAGTGCTCCGCGATGCGAACTGCCTGCGTGCCCTTGCCCGCCCCCTGCTTGCCGAGGACGAGCAGCCGTACCCCTGCGCCCATCAGTGGGCCCTCACTACCGCAGGAACCCCTCGTAGTTGCGCATCATCAGCTGGCTGTCGATCTGTTTCATGGTTTCCAGGGCGACCCCGACCGTGATGAGGATGGCGGTGCCCCCGAACGGGAACTGGGCGATGTCCCAGGCCGCGAAGACGACCAGTGGGATCACGGCGATGACCATGAGGAACATCGACCCCGGCAGGGTGATGCGGTTGAGCACCTGCTGGAGGTAACGCTCCGTCGGCGGCCCGGGCCGGATGCCGGGGATGAACCCGCCCTGCTTGCGGATGACGTCAGCCTGCTGCTGAGGGTTGAAGGCGATGGCCGTGTAGAAGTAGGCGAAGAAGATGATCAGCACGGCGTAGGAGAAGATGTGGAAGACCGCCCGCTGGTCGACCATGTTGTTCTGCACCCAGCGCTGGACGTTGTCCCAGGGGAGGATGCCGGTGATCAGAGCTGGGAAGTACAACACCGAGCTGGCGAAGATGATCGGGATGACACCCGACTGGTTGACCTTCAGCGGGATGTAGGTGCTCTGGCCGCCGTACATCCGCCGGCCCACCACCCGCTTGGCGAACTGGACCGGGATGCGCCGCTGCCCCTGCTCCACGAAGACGATCCCGACGATCATGCCCACGCCCATCAGCACGACCACCGCGAACTGGAAGTAGTTCCCGGTGGCCCAGATGGCCGAGCCCTGGGCCGGGAGGCGGGACACCACCGAGGCGAAGATCAGCAGCGACATGCCGTTGCCGATGCCCCGCTGGGTGATGAGCTCACCCATCCACATGATCATGGCCGTGCCGGCCGTGAGGGTGATCACGATCAGCATGACGCGGGCGGCGCCGAAGTTGGGGATCAGGTCGATGCCCTCCAGGGCGGCGCTTCCGAGGAAACTACCGCCGCCCTGGTGGAGGGCGAAGACGATGCCGGTCGACTGCATGAGGGCCAGGGCCACCGTGAGGTAGCGGGTCCACTGCGTGATCTTCTTCTGCCCCACCTGCCCCTGCTGCTGCCACTCCTCCAGCTTGGGGATCACCACCGCCAGCAGCTGCATGATGATGGAGCTGGTGATGTAGGGCATGATCCCGAGGGCGAAGACCGCCACGTTGGTGAGGGCGCCCCCGGAGAACAGGTCGAGGAACTCCAGCGCCCCGCCGGCCTCCTCCTGGCGATCGTTCAGCGCCTGGATGGCCGAGAAGTCGACGTAGGGCAGCGGCAGGTGCGACCCCAGCCGGTAGATGGCGATGACCACCAGGGTGAAGAGGATCTTGTTCCGAAGGTCCACCACCCGGAACATGTTCCGCAGGCGAGACAGCATCGGTTCTAGGACCTCCTCGGGGGGACTTCGCCGGCGTGGGTAAAACGGGGGGCAGGTACAGCTCCCGAGTCTACCGGTTGGTGTGCTGGTTCCCCCGGGCGGGCGGTCGCCTATCCCCCCCGGGCCTCTCGACTGTCTCGGCGGTGCCGCCGGCAGCCCGGATGGCTTCAGCCGCCGCGGCGGAGAAGGCGTGGACCCGGACGGTCAGCGGCCGGTTGATCTCGCCCCGGCCGAGCACCTTGACCAGGCCGTGCTTGTGGACGAGCCCCCTGGCCCGGAGCGACTCCGGCGTCACCTCCGCGCCGGTCTCGAATCCATCGAGGTGATCGAGATTGATGACCGTGTACTCGATCCTGAAGGGGTTCTTGAACCCCTTCAGCTTCGGGGTACGCCGGGAGAGCGGGGTCTGGCCACCCTCGAACTTGGGAGGGATCTTCCCCTTCCCGCGGGTGCCCTGCCCCTTCGTGCCGGTTCCGGCCGTCTTCCCCCGACGGCCGCCGATCCCCCGGGCCACCCGCTGCTTCTTGGGCTTGGATCCCGGGGCGGGCTGCAGATCGTGGACCTTCATCGCTCTACTGCTCCTCTACCGACACCAGATGCGGCACCCGGGCCAGCATCCCCCGGATCTCCGGGCGGTCGGGCAGAACGTTGGACGAGTTGATCCGGCCCAGGCCGAGGGCCCGGATGGTGCCCCGGGCCTTCGGCTTCGAGCCGATGGCTGACTTGACCAGGGTGACCTTCAGCTGCCCGGCCATCACTGGACCTCGACGATGGCCTTCTGGGGCCGGTTGCGCTCGGTGTAGGCCCGCAGCATCCCGGCCGGGGTGACCTCCTCGGCCGACTTGCCCCGCAGCCGGGCGATCTCCTCCGGCCGCTTCAGGCTCTGGAGCCCGTTGATGACGGAACGGGCGACGTTGATGGGGTTGGCCGAGCCGAGCGACTTGGCCAGCACGTCGTGGACGCCGGCCGCTTCCAGGATGGCCCGGCCGGCGCCGCCGGCGATGACCCCGGTACCGGGGGCGGCGGGCTTGAGCAGGACCCGGCCGGCGCCGTGTTCGCCGATGATCTGATGGGTGATGGTCGAACCGGCCAGCGGCACCGGGATGAGGTTCTTCTTGGCCTCCTCGATGCCCTTCTGGATGGCGGCGGGCACCTCCTTGGCCTTGCCGAGCCCGAGCCCGACCTGCCCCTGCCCGTCACCCACGACCACCAGGGCCGAGAACGAGAACCGCCGGCCGCCCTTGACGACCTTGGCCACCCGACGGATCTCGATGACCCGCTCTTCGTACTGGCTGTCAGGCGACGTCTCCCGTCGCTGACCGCCGCCTCCTCCTCGTTGACCTGCCATAACGCCTATACCTCGAGTCCGGCTGCTCGTGCGCCGTCACACAGGGCGGCGACGCGGCCGTGGTAGCGGAACCCGCCGCGGTCGAAGACCACGCGGGAGATGCCGGCGGTCTTGGCCCGCTCACCCACGAGCTGGCCCACCGCCTTGGCGGCGTCGACGGTGGCCGTCGCGCCGCTGCGCAGCTCGGCCTCCGCGGTGGAGGCGGCGGCCAGGGTGCGCCCGGTCGTGTCGTCGACGACCTGGGCGTAGATGTGCCGGTTGGACCGGAACACGGCCAGGCGGGGCCGCTCGGCGGTACCGCTGACCTTCTTGCGGACCCGACGGTGGCGCTTCGTCCTCGCCTCGGCACTGCGAACACCCATGCTCAGCTCCTACTTCTTCCCGGCCTTACCGGCCTTGCGCAGGATGCGCTCCCCGGCGTACCGGACGCCCTTGCCCTTGTAGGGCTCGGGCTTGCGGATCTTGCGGATGTTGGCCGCCACCTGCCCGACGAGCTCCTTGTTGGAGCCCCGGACGGTGATGCGAGTGGGGCTCGGCACCTCGAAGGTGATCCCCTCGGGGGCGTCGACGTGCACCGGGTGGGAGAAGCCGAGTGCGAGCTCGATCTTGTCCGGCCCCTGGGAGGTGGCCCGGTAGCCGACCCCGACGATCTCGAGCTCCTTGACGAACCCGTCGGACACTCCGACCACCATGTTGTTGACCAGCGACCGGGTGAGGCCGTGGAGGGCACGGTGCTGCCGCTCGTCGGACGGGCGGGTGACGATGATCTCGTCGCCCTCCCGGGTCACGGTGATGTCGGCCACGAGGTCGCGCTCCAAGGTCCCCTTGGGGCCTTTCACGACCATGTGGGTGCCGTCGAGCGAGATCTCGACTCCGGACGGGATGGGGATCGGCTTGCGGCCGATGCGGGACATAGCGCGTCTACTCCAGTTACCAGACGTGGCAGAGGACCTCGCCACCCACCCGGCGCTGCCGCGCCTCGCGGTCGGTGAGGAGACCCTGATTGGTGGAAAGGATGGCGACACCCATGCCGCCCAGGACCCGGCCGACGCTGTCGGCCTTGCTGTAGACCCGGAGTCCAGGCTTGGACACCCGCTTGATGCCGGTGATCGTGCGCTTCCGCTCGGGTGTGTACTTCATCACCACGATGAGCTTGCGGCCCGGGTGGCCGGAGTCGCCCTCAACCCGGAACCCGGCGATGTAGCCCTCGCGCTCGAGGAGCGCCGCCAGCGCCTCCTTCAGCTTCGAGGACGGCATCACGACCTCGTCGTGCATGGCGACATTCCCGTTGCGGATCCGGGTGAGCATGTCGGCGATGGGATCGGTCATGGTCATGGTCGTACCTACCAGGAAGCCATAGTTGTTATCACCAGGATGACTTGGTCACGCCGGGGACCTCGCCTGCATGGGCCATTTCTCGCAGGCAGATCCGGCAGAGGCCGAACCGGCGGTAGACGGCCTTGGATCGGCCGCATCGGTGGCACCGGGTGTAGGCCCGCACCTTGAACTTGGCTTTGCGCTGCTGCTTCTCGATGAGCGCCTTCTTGGCCACAGCCCTAGCCCCTTTCCCCGGTCCGCCGGAACGGGAAGTTGAAGGCGTCCAACAGGGCCTTTCCCTCGTCGTTCGTGCGGGCCGTGGTCACGATCGTGATGTTCATGCCCCGCACAGTGTCGACCTTGTCGTAGTCGATCTCGGGAAAGATCAGCTGCTCGGTCACCCCGAAGTTGTAGTTGCCGCTGCCGTCGAACCCGTCGGGGTCGAGCCCCCGGAAGTCACGGATGCGGGGGATGGCCAGCGTGATGAGGCGGTCGAAGAACTCCCACATCCGGTCGCCCCGAAGGGTCACCTTCGCCCCGATGGCGTTGCCCTCCCGGAGTTTGAACCCGGCGATCGACTTCGTGGCCTTGGTGACCAGCGGCTTCTGCCCGGTGATCTGGCGGAGGTCGGCGACCGCCCCTTCGAGCAACGAGGCCTGCTGGGTGGCCCGCCCCACACCGCAGTTGACCACGATCTTGGTCAGCCGGGGGACCTCCATGGGGTTGGAGAGCCCCAGCTGATCCTTCAGCTGGATCTTGATCTCCTCGTCGTACTTCGCCCGCAGCCGGGGCTTCGGAGGGGCTTCAACCGTGGAGACGGCATTGGGAGGAGCCATCAGACGTCACCCTTGCACTTGCGGCAGATCCGGACCTTCTTGCCGGCGTCGTCGAAGCGGTAGCCGATGCGGGTGGCCCCGCACGAGCCGCAGATCAGGGCCACGTTGGAGACGTGGAGCGGCATGTCCTTGTCGATGATCCCGCCCTGCATCGTGGCCCGAGTCGGCCGTTGGTGCTTCTTGGCGATGTTGACGCCTTCGACGATGACCTTGTTCTTCTCCGGGATGACGCGCATGATCACGCTGTCCTTGCCGAGGTCCTTCCCGGCAATGACCTTCACCCGGTCGCCTTTCTTGAGTTTCACGGCTACAGCACCTCGGGGGCGAGGGAGATGATCCTCATGAACTTCCGGTCCCGCAGCTCCCGGCCGACCGGGCCGAAGATGCGGGTACCGCGGGGTTGCATCTGGTCGTTGACCAGCACCGCGGCGTTTTCGTCAAAACGAATGTAGCTGCCGTCGGGCCGGCGCTTTTCCTTCGTGGTGCGGACGACCACGCACTTCACCACGTCGCCCTTCTTCACCGCCGCGCCAGGGATGGCGTCCTTCACGGTGGCGACGAAGACGTCGCCGATGGTGGCGTAGCGACGCCGGGTTCCGCCCAAAACCTTGATGCACAGCACGGTCTTGGCGCCCGAGTTGTCGGCGACCTTGAGCCGGCTCTCCTGCTGGATCATCGCCTCACCGGGCCCGCTCGATGACTTCGATGACCCGCCACCGCTTCAGCTTCGAGGTCGGACGGGTCTCCTGGACGCGCACCCGGTCGCCTTCCTTAAGGTCGTTGACCTCGTCGTGGGCGTAGAGCCGGGTGGTGCGCTGAAGCGTCTTCTGGTAGCGCCGGTGGCGGACCCGGTCGACGACGGTCACGACCACCGTCTTCTCCATCTTGTTGGAGACGACGGTGCCCTCCCGGACCTTCCGCCGGTTCGGACGCTCAGTTGACCTGGGAGTTGTCTCGCTCATGCCCTCTCACCGGCTTCAGCCGCCTCGATCTCTTTTTCCCGGAGCACTGTCAGGATGCGGGCGATGTCGCGCCGCACCGTCCGCAGCCGAGCCGAGTTGTCGAGCTGGCCGGTCACGATCTGGAACCGCAGGTTGAACAGCTCCTGCTTGGCCTCGGCCAGGCGCGTCTCGAGCTCGCCCTCGTCGTGTTCCCGCAACTCGGCACCCTTGCCCATCAGGCCTCCTCCTCCCGCAGCACGAAGCGCGCCTTGATCGGCAGCTTGTGGGCGGCGAGGCGCATCGCTTCGCGGGCGGTCGGCTCGGCGACACCGGAAAGCTCGAACATGATCCGGCCCGGCCGCACGACCGCCACCCAGCGCTCGGGGTTGCCCTTGCCGGAGCCCATGCGGGTCTCGGCCGGCTTCTCGGTGATGGGCTTGTCGGGGAAGATGTTGATCCAAACCTTTCCACCACGCTTGATGTAGCGGGTCATGGCGACACGGGCGGCCTCGATCTGCCGGTTGGTGATCCAGCCCGGCTCGAGGGCCTGGAGGCCGTAGTCGCCGAAGTTGACCTTGGTGGCCCCCTTGGCGACACCGTCCATCCGCCCTCGTTGCACCTTCCGGTGCCGGACCTTCTTGGGCATCAACATGGCAGCGGTTTCCTAATCCTCGTCGCCCCGGAAGTGGGGCGCTTCGTGGTGCTGGCGAGTCCGCCGCTCGATCTCTTCCTCCTCGGCCAGCAGGCGCTCGAGTTCGGGGTCGGCTTCCTTGACCACCGACGTGGGGGGCGTCTCGGGGCCGTCTTCGGAGGCGACCTGCTCGACCGGCACCGGTTCGGTGTCGGGCCGGCGGCGGCCGCCACCGGCGCTGATGACCCGGCGGGGGCGGGCCTGGCCGGCGGTCTCGCCCACGGCCATGGCCGCTTCCTTGGCGATCTTGTCTTCGCTGCCGGCCCGGTAGGGCAGGATGTCGCCCTTGTAGATCCAGACCTTCACGCCGATGCGCCCGAACGTCGTGCGGGCCTCGGCCAGGCCGTAGTCGATGTCGGCCCGGAGCGTGTGGAGCGGGACCCGCCCCTCCCGGTACCACTCCCGGCGGGCCATCTCGGCGCCGCCGAGGCGGCCCGAACACTGAACCTTGATCCCCTGGGCCCCGGCCTTCATGGCCGTCTGGACGGCCCGCTTCATGGCCCGGCGGAACGAGACCCGGCCGGTCAGCTGGTCGGCCACGCCCTGGGCGATCAGGTTGGCGTCGAGCTCGGGCTGCTTGATCTCCTGGATGTTGAGCTGGATCTTCGGGTTGCCCGAGATCTTGAACAGCCCCTGGCGGAGGCGGTCGGCCTCCACACCGCGGCGGCCGATGACGATCCCGGGACGGGCGGTGTGGACGTCGATCCGCAAGCGGTCGCGGGTGCGCTCGATCTCCACGCGGCTGACCGCCGCCCGCCGGAGCTGGGCGTCGAGGTACTTCCGGATCTTCACGTCCTCGGTGAGGTATTCGGTGTACTCGCGATCGGCGAACCAGCGCGACTTCCAGTCGGTGACGATCCCGAGGCGGAACCCGTAGGGGTTTACCTTCTGGCCCATTACGACTTCCCTTCCTCTTCCCCATCCTCAGATGTGGCAGCGTCGGAAGCTTCGGGGGCGGCTTCTTCTTCGGCGGCCGCAGCTTCCTCACGACCCAGGCTGGTGTAGCGGGCCGCTTTCTCCTCAGCCGTCTCTTCGGCCTCGGCCACCGGCTCTTCGACCCCCGGGGGTTCGGGGGTGTCCTCCGGAATGGCATCGGCCTCGACCACCGGTGCTTCTTCCGGAGCGGCGGCGGCCTTACCCTTCCCCGCCTTCGGGCCTTCCTCGGCGCCGGCCTTCCGCCGCCGGCCGGGGATCACGCCCCGCCGGCGCGAGGTCGTCGCCGCGCCGTCGCGCCGTTGCCGGGCCCGCAGCTCGTCGTCGGACAGGCGGGCCACGATGATCGTGACATGGCACGTCCGCTTGCGGATGCGCGTCGCCCGGCCCCGAGCCCGGGGCCGCCACCGCTTGATCGTCGGGCCCTCGTCGGCGAACGCCACCGCCACCTTCAGCTCGTCGGCCGGGATGTTGAGGGTGTGGTCGGCGTTGGCCACGGCCGAGTTCAGGACCTTCAGGACCTCACGGGCCGGACCCCGCTCGCTGTACTGCAGCACATGGCGGGCGTCGTCGACGTCGAGGCCTCGGACGAGGTCGAGGACCTCGCGGACCTTGTACGGCGACGTGCGGAGGTACTTGAGGGTGGCCCGGGTCTGTGGCGTGGCCATTTTGGCGGTGGCGGTGTCTGCCATGACTTCTGATCCTCTTACCGGCGGCTCGACCGCTCCTGTCCGGCGTGGTACCGGAAGGTGCGGGTCGGGGCGAATTCGCCGAGCTTGTGCCCGACCATGGCCTCGGTGACGTAGACGGGAACGTGCTTGCGGCCGTCGTGGACGGCGATGGTGTGGCCCACCATGTCGGGGATGATCGTCGAGCGGCGCGACCACGTCTTCACGACGCGCTTCTCGCCGGTCTGGTTCAGCCGCTCGACCTTGACCCGCAGGTGGTCGTCGATGAACGGGCCCTTCTTGAGACTTCTCGGCATGCCCTACCTCCGGGCCCCACGGCCCCGCCGCCGGCGGATGATCATCTCGTCAGACGCCTTGTGCTTGGCCCTGGTGCGGCCCTCTTTCTTGCCCCACGGCGACGTCGGGTGCCGGCCTCCGGAGCTCTTGCCCTCACCGCCGCCAAGCGGGTGGTCGACAGGGTTCATGGCCACGCCCCGGGTGTGGGGCCGGCGGCCCTTCCAGCGGTTCCTACCCGCCTTGCCCAGCGAGACCAACTCGGCCTCGGCGTTGCCGACGGCGCCGACCGTCGCCCGGCAGTCGATCGGCACCCGGCGCATCTCGGTCGAGGGCAGCCGCAGGGTGGCGAAGTCGCCCTCCTTGGCCACCAGCTGGATGCTCATCCCCGCGCCCCGGGCGATCTTGCCCCCGGCACCGGGCTTGAGCTCCACGTTGTGGATGACGGTACCGACGGGGATATACCGCATTGGGAGTGCGTTACCAGGGCGAATCTCGGCGCCCTGGCCCGACATCAGCACGTCGCCCACCGCGATCCGGGCCGGGGCCAGGATGTAGCGCTTCTCCCCGTCGGCGTAGTGGAGCAGGGCGATCCGGGCGTTGCGGTTCGGGTCGTACTCGATGGTGGCGACCTTGGCCGGGACGCCGTCCTTGCCGCGCTTGAAGTCGATGACCCGGTACTTCTGCTTGTGGCCGCCCCCGACGTTGCGGGCCGTGAGCCGGCCGTGGACGTTGCGGCCCCCGGTGTTGGGCTTGGCCCGGAGGAGCGACTTCTCCGGCGTGTCGGTCGTGAGCTCGGCGAAGTCGGAGACGGACTGGAACCGGCGCCCCGGGCTGGTTGGCTTGCGCTTGCGCAGCGTCATTGGCGTCAGCTCCCGAAGATGTCGATACGGTCGTCGGCCGCCACCTTCACGATGGCACGCTTCGTGGCGGGGCGCTGACCGAGCGTGTTCGACCGCCGGTTTCGCTTGCGCTTCCCCTGGCGATTCATGGTGGTCACGTTGAGCACCTTGACGTTGAAGATCTCCTCGACCGCCTCGCGGATCTCGATCTTGTTCGCACTCGGCGCAACCAGGAACGTGTAGGTGTTGTCGTCGAGGAGGGCGTACGACTTCTCCGACACCACCGGCTTCAGGATGATGTCGCGGGGGTCCTTACTCACCCTTCCCACCTCCCCGGGCCGAGAGCGCACCCAGCGTGGCCGAGGTGAAGATCACCCGGTCGGAGACGAGCACGTCGTAGGTGTTGAGCTCCTCGACGAACACCCAGTCGACGGTGTCGCTCAGGTTGCGGAACGACTTCCGGGCGTTCTCGTCGTCGCGGGCCAGAACCACGAGCACCCGCTCCCCTTCGGCCACGCCGACGGTCTTCAGGGCGGCGAGGGCGTCCTTGGTCTTCGGGGCGGCGAACCCCCAGTCGTCGATGACCGTGACCATGCCGGAGGCGGCCCGGTCGGAGAGGGCGGAGCGAAGCGCCAGCCAGACCATCTTCTTCGGGGTCCGCTGCCGATAGCTCCGGGGCTGGGGGCCGTGGGCCACACCGCCGCCCCGCCAGTGCGGAGCCCGGGAAGAACCCTGGCGGGCCCGGCCGGTGCCCTTCTGGCGCCAGGGCTTGGCGCCCCCGCCCGCCACCTCGGCCCGACTCTTGGTCGAGTGCGTGCCGGATCGGGCCGCCGCCAGCTGGGCGGTGACGACCTGGTGCATGACCGGCACGTTGGGCTGGATGCCGAAGATGGCCTCCGGCAGATCGGCAGTCACCACGGTGGCCATCAGCCAACCCTCCCCTTCACCGCGTTGCGGATGAAGACGAGCCCGCCCGTGGGACCGGGGACGGCACCCTTGACGAGCAGCAGGCCCCGCTCGGCGTCGCCCTCGACGACCTCGAGGTTGAGCGTCGTCGTCCGCACGTTGCCCATCTGGCCGGCCATCTTCATGCCCTTGAACACTCGGGAAGGAGTGGCACAGGCCCCGATCGATCCGGGCGCCCGGTGCTTCTTGTGGTTGCCGTGGGAAGCACCCTGGCCCTTGAAGTTGTGCCGTTGGATGTGCCCGGAGAAGCCCTTGCCCTTGGAGATGCCGGTCACGTCCACGATGTCACCGGAGGCGAACACGTCGGCCTGGATCACCTGGCCGATGGAGAAGGCCGAGCTGTCGTCGACCCGCATCTCGGCCAGGTGCTTGGCCGGGGCCTGGTTGGCCTTCTTGAAGTGGCCCGTCTCCGGCTTGTTGACCCGCTTGGGCTTCACGTCGCCGAAGGCCAGTTGGATGGCCGAGTAGCCGTCGCGCTCGGGGGTCTTCACCTGGACCACGCGGCAGGGACCGGCCTGGATGACCGTGACGGGAACGGCCCGGTTCTGCTCATCCCAGACCTGCGTCATACCGATCTTCTGGCCGAGGATGCCTCGTTTGTCAGCCATCGCCCTACGCCTGCTGGATCTTGATTTCGATGTCCACGCCCGCCGGCAGGTCGAGCCGCTGGAGGGAGTCGACGGTCTTCGGAGAAGGCTCGAGGATGTCGAGCAGCCGCTTGTGCACCCGCATCTCGAAGTGCTCGCGGGAGTCCTTGTCGATGTGGGGCGACCGGATCACGCAGTAGCGGTGGATCTCGGTGGGGAGCGGGACGGGGCCCCTCACGCGGGCCTGGGTCCGCACGACGGTCTCGACGATCTTCTTCGTCGACTGGTCGATGATCTCGTGATCGTAGGCCTTGAGCCTGATCCGGATCTTCTGGCCTTTGGCGTCCGCCATGGGGGGTCCCGTTCGCTTCCTGGTCGCGCGTTATTTGAGGATCTTGATCACCCGACCGGCGCCCACGGTGCGCCCGCCTTCGCGGATAGCGAAGCGGAGGCCTTCCTCCATGGCGATCGGGTTGATGAGCTCGACAGTCATCTCGGTGTTGTCGCCGGGCATGACCATCTCGGTCCCACCCGGCAGGTCACAGGCACCGGTGATGTCGGTCGTGCGGAAGTAGAACTGCGGCCGGTAGTTGTTGAAGAACGGCGTGTGCCGGCCGCCTTCTTCCTTCGTCAGGACGTAGACCTGGGCCTCGAAGTTGGTGTGGGGGTTGATCGAACCCGGCTTGGCCAGGACCTGGCCCCGCTCCACGTCTTCCTTCTTGGTGCCCCGGAGGAGGGCGCCGATGTTGTCACCGGCCCGGCCCTCATCGAGGAGCTTGCGGAACATCTCGACGCCGGTGCAGACGGTCTTGGTCGTCGGCCGGATGCCGACGATCTCGATTTCCTCGCCGACCTTGACCATGCCGCGCTCCACGCGGCCGGTGACCACGGTGCCGCGTCCGGTGATGGTGAAGACGTCCTCGATGGGCATCAGGAACGGCTTGTCGACGTCGCGCTCCGGGTCCGGGAAGTAGGAGTCGACGGCGGCCATCAGCTCGTCGATCTTGGGCACCCAGGCCGGGTCGCCCTCGAGGGCCTTGAGGGCCGAGACCCGTACCACGGGGATGTCGTCGCCGGGGAACTCGTACTCCGAGAGGAGCTCCCGCACCTCGAGCTCGACGAGCTCGAGGATCTCCTCGTCGTCGACCATGTCGGCCTTGTTCAGCGCCACGACGATGTTGGGCACGCCGACCTGGCGGGCGAGGAGCACGTGCTCCCGGGTCTGGGGCATCGGGCCGTCGGTAGCTGCCACCACCAGGATGGCCCCGTCCATCTGGGCGGCGCCGGTGATCATGTTCTTGATGTAGTCGGCGTGACCGGGACAGTCGACGTGGGCGTAGTGGCGGTTCGCGGTCTGGTACTCGACGTGGGCGATGGCGATGGTGATGCCCCGGGCCTTCTCCTCCGGCGCCTTGTCGATCTGGTCGAAGGGCGTGTAGTTGACCGTCGGGTCCTTGTCGGCCAAGACCTTCGTGATCGCCGCAGTGAGCGTCGTCTTCCCGTGGTCGATGTGCCCGATCGTTCCGATGTTCAGATGGGGCTTGTTGCGCTCAAACTTCTGCTTGGCCATAGAAGTACCCCTGGCTCCTTAGGAAGGGACCGTTTGTTGATCACTCACCCCGTACCCGAGCCACGATTTCACGCGCAATGGATTCGGGAACCTGGTTATAGGAGTGGAACTGCATCGTGTACGTCGCGCGACCCTGGGTGCGCGAACGAAGGTCGGTAGCATACCCGAACATCTCTGCCAACGGGACTTGTGCCCGGACCACCTGGGAGTTGCCGCGCGGCTCCATACCGGCGACTTTCCCCCTCCGGGACGACAGGTCTCCGATGACGTCGCCCATGTAGTCCTCGGGGGTCACGACCTCCACCGCCATGATGGGCTCGAGCAGCGCCGGCTTGGCCTTGCGGGCCCCTTCCTTGAAGGCCAGGGAGCCGGCGATCTTGAAGGCCATTTCGGACGAGTCGACGTCGTGGTAGGAGCCGTAGGTGAGGATGGCCCGCACGTCGACGATCGGATAGCCGGCCAGAACCCCCGATTCCAGGGCCTCCTGGATGCCGGCGTCGACGGCCGGGATGTACTCCCGGGGGATGACGCCGCCGGTGACCTTGTCGACGAACTCGTAGCCGCCCCCGGGCCCGGTGGGCTCGAGGTCGATGACGACGTGGCCGTACTGGCCCCGGCCGCCCGTCTGGCGGATGTAGCGCTGCTCGATCTTGCGGACGGTCTCCGTGATCGTCTCCCGGTAGGCCACCTGGGGCTTGCCGACGTTGGCCGCCACCGAGAACTCCCGCATCATGCGGTCGACGAGCACCTCGAGGTGGAGCTCGCCCATGCCCCAGATGATCGTCTGGCCGGTGTCCTCGTCGGTGCGGACCTGGAACGTCGGGTCCTCCTCCTGGAGGGAGAAGAGGGCCTTGCCGAGCTTGTCCTGATCGACCTTGGTCTTGGGCTCGATGGCCACCGAGATGACCGGCTCGGGGAACTCCATCCGCTCGAGGATGATCGGATGGTTCGGGTCGCAGAGCGTGTCGCCAGTGGTGGTGAACTTGAGCCCGACGGCGGACACGATGTCGCCGGCGAACACCGCCTGCTTGTCCTCCCGGTGGTTGGCGTGCATCTGGAGGATCCGCCCGACCCGCTCCTTCTTGTCCTTGATGGAGTTCTGCACCGCGCTGCCGGCCGAGATCGTCCCGGAGTAGACCCGGAAGTAGGTGAGCTTCCCGACGTAGGGGTCGCTCATGATCTTGAAGGCCAGGGCGGCGAACGGTTCGGTGTCGTCGGGCTTGCGCTCGATCTCCTCGAGGCCCTTCAGATCGGTGCCGGTCACCGGGGGCACGTCGAGGGGGCTCGGGAGGTAGTCGATGACGGCGTCGAGGAGGGGTTGGACGCCCTTGTTCTTGAAGGCGGTGCCGCACAGGACGGGCACGAAGTCGTTGGCGATCGTGCCGTTCCGCAGGGCCCGCCGGAGGTCGGCGCCGGTGATCTCCTGCTCGCCGACGTACCTCTCGAGGACGACCTCGTCGTGCTGGGAGACGACGTCGACGAGCTCGTGGCGCCACTGTTCGGCGTCGGCCAGGAGCTCCGGCGGGATTTCCAGGGTCTGCCAGTCCTCACCCCGGGACGTCTCGTCCCACACGTGCGCCTTCATCTCCAAGAGGTCGATGACGCCCCGGAACAGGCCCTCGGCGCCGATCGGCAGCTGCACGACGGCCGGGGAGGCGTCGAGTCGGTCCCGGATCATCTGCACCGACCGGAAGAAGTCGGCCCCGATCCGGTCCATCTTGTTGATGAAGCAAATCCGGGGAACCCGGTACTTGTTGGCCTGACGCCAGACCGTCTCGGTCTGCGGTTCGACGCCGGCCACGGCGTCGAAGACGGCCACCGCCCCGTCGAGGACCCGCAGCGACCGCTCGACCTCGATGGTGAAGTCGACGTGGCCGGGTGTGTCAATGAGGTTGATCCAGGTGTCCTTCCACTTGCAGGTGGTGGCGGCGCTGGTGATCGTGATGCCCCGCTCCTGCTCCTGGACCATCCAGTCCATGACCGCCGCGCCCTCGTGGACCTCCCCGATCTTGTAGGTGCGGCCGGTGTAGTAGAGGATCCGCTCGGTCGTGGTCGTCTTCCCCGCGTCGATGTGGGCCATGATCCCGATGTTGCGGGTCCTGGCGAGGGGGAACTCCCGGATTTGGGGGGGTCCGGCCATGTGGGAGGGTTCTCGTCTCTTCCTGTTCTCCGGGGCAAGCGGACGGCCGGGCATTCGCCCGGCCGGTGGGTGCGGACCTGATCCGCCCTTGGACTGGAGGGACCGGTTATCGGTACCTACCCACCTCCGTCTTCTTGGCTTCTGTACGGGTCAATTCTTGGCGGCCTTCCTGGCTTTCTCTCGCGGTCGGGGTCGTTACCAGCGGTAGTGGGCGAACGCCTTGTTGGACTCGGCCATCTTGTGCATGTCGTCGCGGCGCTTGACCGCGGTGCCGATGCCGTTGGAGGCGTCGAGCAGCTCGGCGGCCAGGCGCTCGGCCATCGTCTTCTCCCTCCGCTGGCGGGAGTAGCCGATGATCCAGCGTATGGCCAGCGTGGTCGACCGGCGGGGGCGGACCTCGACCGGCACCTGGTAGGTCGCTCCACCGACCCTGCGGCTCTTCACCTCGAGGGCCGGCTTCACGTTGTCGAGGGCCCGCTTGAGGGTGGCCAGTGGGTCGCTGCCGGTCTTGCGCTCCATCTCCTCGAGGGCGTCGTAGACGATTTGCTCGGCCACGGAGCGCTTGCCCCGGAGGAGCACCTTGTTGACGAGCTGGGTGACGAGCACCGACCGGTGGATCGGGTCGGGCATCAGATCGCGCCGCGGGGCGGGGCCCTTGCGAGGCATCAGCTCTCCTTCTTGGCGCCGTAGCGGCTGCGGGCCTGCTTGCGGTTGCGGACACCGCTGGCGTCGAGTGTCCCCCGGATGACCTTGTAGCGAACGCCGGGCAGGTCCTTCACCCGGCCACCGCGGACGAGCACGATCGAGTGCTCCTGGAGGTTGTGCCCGATGCCGGGGATGTAGGCCGTCACCTCGACGCCCGAGGTCAGCCGGACCCGGGCCACCTTGCGGAGGGCGGAGTTCGGCTTCTTCGGGGTGGTCGTGTAGACGCGGGTGCAGACGCCCCGACGCTGCGGCGCTCCCTTGAGCGCGGCCGTCTTCGTCTTCTCCGGCTTCGACTCTCGGCCCTTACGGACCAGTTGCTCGATGGTCGGCACGACACTCCTTGACGAATTTTCCGGGGGACACCCCCGGACCCCCGGGGCGCAGCACAAAACCGGTCCGGGCGGGTCGGGGGCGCGCCCAGACAGCCGGAGGGAACGTTAGCGGAGGATGAGGCTAGCCGATGAAACCACCCCCCGTGGCGCCAGAAGCGGTCCGGCGCCCGACGGTAAGCGCAGAGCGAACAATTGTTCATCTCTCGGTGGTCAGCCTACGCTCGTCCGCCGTGGGCGGAATCCTCCAGGAGCACGGCGACGCCCTCTACGACTTCGCTCTGTCCGTCACCGGCGACGCCGAGCAGGCCGTGGCGGCGGTCCGGGAGGCGGTGCCGGCCGCCCTCCAAACCTACGGCCCGGGGGTGGACCGGCCCCGATTGTTCGGCAGCGTCTTCGCCGTGGCCGTCCGGGACGCCGCGCCGTGCCCGGTCCTCGGAGCCGACATGATCGCGCCGGGTCCCGGATCCCCCGACGAGCTGCAGCGGCTCGCCCGGACGGCGACGGTCCTCCTCGACCCGGTCCAGCGAGGCTGCCTCGACCTGGCGCTGCGCCACGGCCTGGAGGGTGAGGCCCTCAGCCAGGCGCTCGGGGTGACCCCCGGCCTGGCCTCCGTGTCCATCCAGGCGGCCACGGACCAGGCCGAGCACGTGATCGGCGCCGTCGTCCTGGCCCGGGTGGGGCGGGACGACTGCGCTGGCCTCGCCGACGTCACCCTCGACTCGGTGGGCGTGGCGGCGGAGAAGCTGGCCGCGGCGGTCGTCGAGCATCAGGACAGCTGCCCGGCCTGCGGCGACCGGCGCCGGGCGCTGGTCCCCGTCACCACGCTGCTGGCCAGCGTCCCCGCCGAGTCCGCCCCCGCCGAGCTCAAGAGGACCGCCGACCCCCGCCGCCCCATATTGGGAGGTGGCAGCGCCCTCGTCCGGTCGCTCCGTCCCCCGCTCCGGCCGTCCGGTCTTCCGAGCGTCACCCGACGAGTCCGCCCGTGGCGGCGCCGGCTGATCGGGACGGGCGCCGCCGGCGCCGTCCTCCTCGTGGCGGCGGTGGCCGTCCTGTGGCCCGACCGCGGCGGGGAGATCGCGCCCAGCGCCGCGCCGGGGGGACAACTCGCCGTCGACGCCAACGCGGTCGACTTCGGGCCGGCGGCCGTCCAGGCCGAGGTCACGATCCGCAACGCCGGCCGCGAGCCGCTGGTGTTCGAGACGCGGGCGGCAGTGCCCTGGATCTCGTTCGTCGGCGGCGAAGGGACCATCGACCCGGGAGCCAGCGTGGTCGTCTCAGCCGTCCTGGACCGCTCCCGCGCTCCGGAGGGTGCGGCCGAGGGCGTGATCCGGGTTCAGTCGAACGGTGGTTCGGCCGTGGTGCCCGTTCGGGCGACGGTCGAGCGGGCACCGGAGGTGTCGAGCGTCGAGGTCACGCCCCAGACGGTCGCAGTGCGCCGCTGCCCCGGGTCCACCCCGGCCTACGCCCGGGCCGCCATCGTCGAGGAGTCCGGACTGGCTGCGGTCGAACTGCACTGGTCGCGCAACGGGCTGCCGGAGCAGGTGAGCGCGATGAGCGCCGAGGCGCCGTCGTCGTACCGCGGGGCGCTCGGGCCCTTCGACACCCCGGGTCACGTGGATTGGTGGGTCAGCGCCGTCGACATCCGGAACAACCGGGTCCAGTCACCCCCGCAGGAGCTGCGGATCAGCGGCTGCCGCTGAGCTCGTCAATCCGTCGAACCGGCGTTCCTTTTCCGCTATATCCCGGTAAACGAACGCCGGTTCGCGTCAGACTGACGGGGCGCGGATTCTGGCGTTCGATTTCCGCTGTATCCCGGTAAACGAACGCCGGTTCGCGTCAGACTGACGGGGCCGAACAAGGGGCGCCGCTATCGAAATCCACCGGTTCCAGGAGTTGATGGCTCAGACCTACGGGGCCCGAGACCGCGCCCGGGGCCGGGAGGCGACAGTGGCCTGGCTGGCCGAGGAGCTGGGCGAGCTGGCCCGGGCGGTGCGCAAGGGGACCCGAGAGGAGCAGCTCCACGAGCTCGGCGACGTGCTGGCCTGGCTGGCATCGCTGGCCGACCAGCTCGGGCTCTCGCTCGACGAAGCGGCGGCGCGCTACACGCAGGGGTGCCCCCGGTGTGGAGGCATCCCCTGCGAGTGCGTTTGATTACTCCTCGGTGCCCGTCCCGCCGAGACCGAAGGACTCGGCCGACTCGATCGGGCGGGTGGTGCCGTCGCCCAGCACCGACGGGGTCTCGCCCAGGGACCGGAGCCACTCGGCGAGGTCCTGGTCGGTGTCGCTGGAGTAGAACGGCAGCGGCTGGGCCTCCGGGGCCACCGTCTCGATGGAGCGGTAGCGGAGCATGCCCGTCCCCGCCGGGATGAGCTTGCCGATGATGACGTTCTCCTTGAGGCCCAGCAGCTGGTCGGAGCGGCCCTCGATGGCCGCCTCGGTCAGCACGCGGGTCGTTTCCTGGAACGACGCCGCTGACAGCCAGGAATCGGTGGCCAGCGACGCCTTGGTGATCCCCATGAGCTCGGGACGCCCCTCGGCGGGCTGCTTGCCCTCCTCCACCAGCTGACGGTTGGTCTCGGCGTAGACCCGGGTGTCGACCTTCTCGCCGGGGAGGAACTCGGAGTCGCCCGGCTCGGAGACCGCCACCCGGCGCAGCATCTGGCGGACGATCAGCTCGACGTGCTTGTCGTGGATCGACACACCCTGCTCCCGGTAGACCCGCTGGACCTCGTCGACGAGGTACACCTGGGTCTCCCGGATGCCCTTGATGTCGAGCAGCTCCTTGGGGTCGACCGGCGTCTTGGCGTCGCCGATGAGACGCTGGCCAGCGGTGACCTCATCGCCGTCGCGCACGGCCAGGAGCACCCGACGGGAGACCGTCGGGTACGCGTCCTCCGCGCCGTCGTCGGCGATGATCGTGATCGTCCGCTCCCCCCGGTCGCTCTCCCCCACCCGGACCACGCCCGAGGTGCGGGCCAAGGTGGCCTTGCCCTTCGGGCTCCGGGCCTCGAACAACTCGACGACCCGGGGCAGGCCGTGGGTGATGTCCTCCCCGGCCACACCACCGGTGTGGAACGTCCGCATGGTCAGCTGCGTGCCGGGCTCGCCGATGGACTGGGCGGCGATGATCCCCACGGCCTCGCCGAGGTCGACCATCGTGCCGGTGGCCATCATCCGTCCGTAGCACTTGGAACAGATCCCGACGGCGGCGTCGCAGGTCAGCACCGACCGGACCCGGATCCGGGTGACGGAGGGGTCGGCGGCGATCTGCTCCATCTCGAGTTCGCCGATCTCCCGCTCGTCGCGGGGGATGACCGTGCCGTCGGAGAGGGTGATGTCCTCGGCCGGGACCCGGCCGAGGATCTTCGTCTCCAAGATCCGCTCTTCGAGGGTGGCGTCGACGACGATGCCCCGGGTGCTGGCGCAGTCCTCCTCCCGGACGATCAGCTCCTGGGCCACGTCGACCAGGCGGCGGGTGAGGTAACCGGAGTCGGCCGTTCGCAGGGCGGTGTCGGCCAGACCCTTCCGGGCGCCGTGCGTCGAGATGAAGTACTCGAGGACGGAGAGGCCCTCACGGAAGTTCGACTTGATCGGCCGGGGGATGATCTCGCCCCGGGGGTTGGCCACCAGACCCCGCATACCGGCGATCTGGCGGACCTGCATGATGTTCCCTCGGGCCCCCGAGCCGACCATCATGTCGATGGGGTTGAACTTCTCGGCCGCCATCGACCGCTGCATGGCCTCCCGGACCTTGTCGGTGGCCTCCGTCCAGATCTCGATCTCCTTCTGGCGCCGCTCGTCGTCGGTGATGACGCCCTTCCGGAACTGCGTCTCGACCTTCTCCGCCTCCTTCTCGAAGCCGTCGAGGATCGACGCCTTGTCGGGCGGGGTGCGAACGTCGTCGATGGAGATGGTGAGACCGGAGCGGGTCGAGAAGTGGAAGCCGAGGTCCTTCAGGTTGTCGAGGCTCGTGGCCACGTCCGCCTTCGGGTAGAGGCGCACGAGGTCGTCGACGATCGTCGTCATGTCCCGCTTCTTCACCACCGTGTTCACGAACGGGAAGTCGGCGGGGAAGGCTTCGTTGAACAGCAGGCGGCCCAGGGTCGTCTCGACGACCGCCTTCGCCACGCCTCCGTTGTTGGGTTCCAGCCGCTTGACGACGACGGCCTCAGGCGCGGCGTCGGACTGCAGGGCGAACCGGTCCTCCGGGAACTTCGACGCCGGCATGCGGACCCGGACCTTGGCGTGGATCGACAGCGGCGCCGCCTCGGGGTCGTACGACGACCGGTCGAAGGCCATCTCGGCCTCGGACAGGGACCCGAAGTAGCGGCCCTCGCCGAGGGCGCCCGCCACTTGCTCGGTCAGGTAGTAGGCGCCGATGACCATGTCCTGGGTGGGGATGGCGATCGGGCGGCCGTGGGCCGGGGAGAGAATGTTGTTGGCCGACAGCATCAGGATCCGGGCCTCGGCCTGGGCCTCGGCTGACAGCGGCAGGTGCACGGCCATCTGGTCGCCGTCGAAGTCGGCGTTGAAGGCCGCGGAGACCAGCGGGTGGATCTGGATGGCCTTGCCCTCGACCAGCACCGGCTCGAAGGCCTGGATGCCGAGGCGGTGGAGCGTCGGGGCCCGGTTCAGCAGCACCGGGTGCTCCTTGATGACCTCCTCCAGCACGTCCCACACCTGGGGGCGGGACCGCTCGACCATCCGCTTGGCCGACTTGATGTTCTGGGCGAACTCCAAGTCGACGAGCCGCTTCATGACGAACGGCTTGAACAGTTCCAGGGCCATCGCCTTGGGCAGGCCGCACTGGTGCAGCCGCAGCTGGGGGCCGACCACGATGACGGACCGGCCCGAGTAGTCGACCCGCTTGCCGAGCAGGTTCTGCCGGAACCGACCCTGCTTGCCCTTCAGCATGTCGGACAGGCTCTTGAGTGGCCGGTTGCCCGGGCCGGTCACCGGCCGGCCGCGGCGTCCGTTGTCGAACAGGGCGTCGACCGCCTCCTGGAGCATCCGCTTCTCGTTGTTGACGATGATCTCGGGGGCGCCGAGATCGAGCAGGCGCTTGAGCCGGTTGTTCCGGTTGATGACCCGGCGGTAGAGGTCGTTGAGGTCGGAGGTGGCGAAGCGGCCACCGTCGAGCTGGACCATGGGCCGCAGGTCGGGCGGGATGACCGGTACGGCGTGCAGCACCATGCCGGTCGGCGAGTTGACCAGCCGGTCCTCTTCGTTGCGGCGGTTGAAGGCCGACACGACCTTGAGCCGTTTGATGGCCTTGGCCTTCTTCTGGCCCTTGCCGGTGGCGATCGTCTCCCGGAGGAACTCCTCCTCAGCGTTCAGGTCGAGGCGAGAGATCAGCTCCTCCACCGCCTGGGCCCCCATGCCGCCGGCGAAGCACTCGGCGTAGCGGTCCTGGAGGTCGCGCCACACCCGCTCGTCGTCGATGAGCTGCTTGGGGGCCAGGCCGACGAACGTGTCGAACACCGTCTTCAGGTGCTCGATCTCGTTGTCGCGCCGGTCGCGGTAGTCGGCGATCTCCTTCTCGGCCGCCTTGCGGAGCTTGTTGAGCTCGGAGTCCTTGGCGCCGGAGCCTTCGAGCTCCTCGAGGTCGCGCTCGAGCTCCTTGAAGCGGTTGTCGATCCACAGATCGCGGTCGCGCTCGATCTGCTCGATCTCGGCCCGGTGCTTGGCCTCCAGCGAGCTCAGATCGCGGTGACGGCGCTCCTCGTCGACCCACGTGATGAGGTGGGCGGCGAAGTAGATGATCTTCTCGAGGTTCTTCGGGGCGAGGTCGAGGAGGTAGCCCAGCCGCGACGGGACGCCCTTGAAGTACCAGATGTGGGTGACGGGGGCGGCCAGTTCGATGTGGCCCATCCGCTCGCGGCGAACCTTGGAGCGGGTGACCTCGACGCCGCACCGCTCACAGATGATGCCCTTGAAGCGGACGCGCTTGTACTTGCCGCAGTAGCACTCCCAGTCCCGGGTGGGGCCGAAGATCTTCTCGCAGAAGAGCCCGTCCTTTTCCGGCTTGAGCGTCCGGTAGTTGATCGTCTCCGGCTTCTTGACCTCGCCGTTGGACCATCCCCGGATCTGCTCGGCGGTGGCCAGGCCGATCCGGAGCTGATCGAAGTTGTTGACATCGAGCAAGGGTGCGTCGCCTCCCCTAGAAAGACGGCTCGCGCCGCCGCTCGTCCTCTTCGTCGGACCCCTTCTCCGGGCGGGACAGATCGATACCGAGCTCCTCGGCCGTCCGGAAGACGTCCTCGTCGAGCTCCCGCATCTCGATCTCCTCGCCCGTCGTGGAGATGACCTCGACGTTGAGGCAGAGCGACTGCATCTCTTTGATCAGAACCTTGAAGGATTCGGGGATCCCCGGTTCCGGAATGTTCTCTCCCTTGACGATGGCCTCGTAGACCTTGACCCGACCGAGGACGTCGTCGGACTTGATTGTCAGCAGCTCCTGGAGGGCGTAGGCGGCGCCGTAGGCCTCCAGGGCCCACACCTCCATCTCGCCGAGCCGCTGCCCGCCGAACTGCGCCTTCCCGCCGAGGGGCTGCTGGGTGATCATCGAGTACGGCCCGGTCGACCGGGCGTGGATCTTGTCGTCGACCAGATGCGCCAGCTTCAGGATGTAGACGTAACCGACGGTGGTCGGCCGGTCGTAGGGCTGGCCGGAGCGGCCGTCGAAGAGCATCGCCTTGCCGTCGGGGGCGATCAGCGTCTGGCCGTCGAACCCGTCGGCGTGGAGGTTGCCGAGAATCTCCTTGATGATCGGGGTGCGGCCGGTCTCGTCGACCTCGTCCCAGTGGGCGCCGTCGAAGACGGGGCTCTCGACCCAGACAGCCGGCTCGGTGACCGGGCGGGTCTTGCGGGAGCGACACCGGCGCGAGGCGCTCGGCGCCCCAGCCGTGGCGGGCGGCGTAGCCCAGGTGGGCCTCGAGCACCTGCCCCACGTTCATCCGGGACGGGACGCCGAGGGGGTTGAGGATGATGTCGACCGGCGTGCCGTCGGCCAGGTAGGGCATGTCCTCCAGGGGGAGGATCTTCGAGATGACGCCCTTGTTGCCGTGGCGGCCGGCCAGCTTGTCGCCCTCGGAGATCTTCCGCTTCTGGGCGACATAGACCCGGACCAGCTGGTTCACGCCGGGCGGGAGCTCGTGGCCGTCGTCGCGGGAGAAGACCCGGACGTCGATGACCTTGCCGGTCTCGCCGTGGGGCACCTTGAGCGAGGTGTCGCGGACCTCCCGGGCCTTCTCACCGAAGATGGCCCGCAGGAGCCGCTCTTCGGGGGTGAGTTCGGTCTCTCCCTTGGGGGTGACCTTGCCGACGAGGACGTCGCCGGCGCCGACTTCGGCGCCGATCCGGATGATGCCCCGCTCGTCGAGGTCCTTCAGGATCTCCTCGGACAGATTGGGGATGTCACGGGTGATCTCCTCGGCGCCGAGCTTGGTGTCGCGGGCGTCGATCTCGTGCTCCTCGATGTGGATCGACGTCAGCACGTCGTCGCGGACGAGGCGCTCGGAGAGGATGATGGCGTCCTCGAAGTTGTAGCCCTCCCAGGACATGAAGGCCACGAGGAGGTTCTTGCCCGAGAGCCAGCTCGCCGTGGTCGGTCGAGGGACCGTCGGCCAGCACGTCACCGAGCTTGATGTCTTCCCCCTCGTTCACCAGCGGCCGCTGGTTGATGCACGTCGTCTGGTTGGAGCGGCGGAACTTGGCCAGCCGGTACGTCCTGCGGCCGATGCCGCCGCTGTACTCGACAGTGATCGTGTCGCCGGTGACCTCGGCCACCCGGCCGTCGCCCTCGGCCAAGATCAGGTCGCCGGCGTCGCGGGCCGCCCGGCGCTTCCACGCCTGTCCCGATGAAGGGGGCCTCGGGTCGGACGAGGGGCACGGCCTGCTTCTGCATGTTGGCGCCCATGAGCGCCCGGTTGGCGTCGTCGTGCTCCAGGAACGGAATGAGGGCGGTGCCCACCGACACGATCTGCTTCGGCGACACGTCCATGTAGTCGACCCGGTCGGGGCTGACGAACTCCACCTCACCCTTACGGGACCGGACGAGCACGCGGTCGTCCATGAAGCGGCCGTGCTCGTCGACGGCGGCGTTGGCCTGGGCGATGACGAATCGGTCCTCGTCGTCGGCGGCGAGGTACTCGGTCTCGTCGGTGACCTGCCCGGCCACGACCTTGCGGTACGGGGTCTCGGTGAAGCCGAACCGGTTGACCCGGGCGTAGGAGGCCAGCGAGCCGATCAGGCCGATGTTCGGGCCTTCCGGCGTCTCGATGGGGCACATCCGGCCGTAGTGGGACGGGTGCACGTCACGGACCTCGAAGCCGGCCCGTTCCCGGGACAGACCGCCGGGGCCGAGGGCCGAGAGGCGGCGCTTGTGGGTGAGGCCGGACAGCGGGTTCGTCTGGTCCATGAACTGCGACAGCTGCGATGACCCGAAGAACTCCTTGATGGCCGCCACCACCGGCCGGATGTTGATGAGCGTCTGGGGCGTGATGGCCTCGACGTCCTGCGTGGTCATCCGCTCACGGACGACCCGCTCCATCCGGGAGAGACCGATGCGGACCTGGTTCTGGATGAGCTCGCCCACCGACCGGATCCGACGGTTGCCGAAGTGGTCGATGTCGTCGTCCCAGTGGTCGGGCTCGCGGGCGTGGAGCTTCACCAGGTAGGAGACCGTGGCCAGGATGTCGGCCCGGGTCAGCGTGAGGTCGGCTTCGGTCGGGCGCTCGAGACCGATGCGCTCGAGGACGGGCTCGAGGGCGTCGAACTCCTCCTTGAGCTTCTTGTTGACCTTGTGCCGGCCGACCTTGGCCAGGTCGTAGCGCTTGGGGTTGAAGAACAGGTTCTCGAGCAGGCCGCGGGCCGACTCCACCGTGGGCGGCTCGCCCGGGCGGAGCTTGCGGTAGATGTCGAGGAAGGCGTCGTCGACCGTCTCGGTGTGGTCACGGCCCAGCGTGTTCTCGATCGACTCGAAGGGCTGGCCCCGGGAATCGAGCAGCAGCGTGCGCAGGGCCTCCGGGTCGTCGCCCATGCCGAGGGCCTTGAGCAGGATCGTGACCGGCTGCTTGCGCTTGCGGTCGATCCGGACGTAGACGGTGTTCCGCTTGTCGACCTCGAACTCCAGCCAGGCGCCACGGCCGGGGATGACCTTGGCGTCGATGATCTCGACGTCGGGCGATGTCTTGTCGGGGGTGACACCGAAATAGACGCCGGGCGAGCGGACGAGCTGCGACACCACGATCCGCTCGGTGCCGTTGATGATGAACGTGCCCTTCTCGGTCATCATCGGGAAGTCCCCCATGAAGACCGTCTGCTCCTTGATCTCGCCCGTCTGGGCGTTCATGAAGCGGGCGGTGACGAAGAGGGGCCGCGAGAAGGTCATGTCCTTCTCCTTGCACTCCTCTTCGGAGTACTTCGGGGGCTCGAATTCGGGGTCGGCCAGCTCCAGCTTCAGGGAGCCGGTGAAGTCCTCGATCGGGGAGATGTCGGTGAGGGTCTCAGCGATCCCCTCATCGAGGAACCAGTTGAACGAATCGCGCTGCACGGCCACCAAATCCGGCAGCGGCATGACTTCACGGAGCTTTGCGAACGAGAAACGCTTCCGAGCCGCGAGACGGGCCAAAGCCTCACTCCTTACAAGCCGCGCGGGGCGCCCCAGCCGCGGGGAAGAGGGGAAAGGAACCCAAAGACGCCAAACGGCCAGCATAGCGGTCGCTACGCTGGCTCGGCAACTGCATAGTCACGGCTCTTGCGAGCTCATGATCTTCGCAGGATACGACTTACGTTGCCGCAGGTCAAGGGTGGTG